>CAVZYS010000037.1:0-134518 GCA_963779555.1 uncultured Acidobacteriaceae bacterium | reverse complement strand
GAGCCTGTTACGAAACCGTCGAGCCGATGGTCTGGTTCCCGGTGACTTGAAGTTCAGCAACCTCCGCAAATCGTAGGCGATTTGCTGCGTCCTTTCGTGTCCGGCGGCAAGGGCAGCGTTTTTTAGCTGGCCAGGGCGAGTCGCAAGGCCCCGCCTCCCAGCACCTTCAGCATACGTTTCAGGTTGTAGGCCATCGTCGCCAGGCTGATTTCCGTCTGCGCTCCGCCGCGACCGCGCAGCAGAAAGCGCGGATGCCCGAAGCTGCGGTACTTCAACTCCGCAAACACACGCTCCACCAGACACCGTCGCAGTCGCATCGCCTCCGCCGTCGCCCGCTGCCGCATACGTTCCAGCGCGTCTTCATAGACGTGCCAGCTTCACCACCCGGCGCTCCGCCGTCGTGCAGCGCGCTCGCAACGGACACGCCCCACACACCATCGCCTCGCCTGCATACACCACTTGCCGCCGCGCTTTCTGCACCGCCTGCCGCCGTAAAATCTTTCCTGCCGGACACTGCATCGTGTCGCTCGCGTCGTCGTAGGAGAAACTCACTGCGATCAAACAGCGTTCCATCGCCTGAATGGTTCACGCCGCGATTGGCCGGCACATGCGGCTCGATCCCCTGCGCTTCGCACTGCGCTGCCTGCTCGCCCGTTCGAGTACGCCCGCATCGGCCACCACCTGCAGTGATGCCGGATCGCCCAACGCCTGCTGCGCCGCTTCCGCCATGGGCAGCAGACTGCGCGTATCGTTGGCCTCCGTCGTCACCTCTTGCGCCACGATGATGCCGCACTCCGCATCCACCGCCGTCTGCACGTTGTACGCCGGACGCTTGCCCTCCGTCGTCCGCATAAACCGCGCCTCCGGCTCCATATCGCTGCGCAACCTCTCCAGCGCCGCCTGCACCGCGCTGGGATCGATCACCACCTCTTCTTGCGCGTCGGCCAACTCCATCTCGTTCCAGATAGCGCTGCACCGCCTCCCGCTCCTTCACTCGCGCCGCGCTGCTCACCGCCCGAAACTTCGAGCCATCTATCGCCCACCCACTCCCCGCGCACCAACCCCACCTCGCGCGCCAGCCAGCACCAACTCCACCCCCGCCTCTTCCACTGCCTCCCGGTGCAGCCGCCGGAACTCGGCGCATCGACTTGTAGTCCGGTCGCAGCCGCCCCAACAGCCACATCACCTCCACGTTGCGCTGGCACTCCGCCTCCAGCCGCCGCGACGAACGTAGCTGGTTCATGTAGCCATACAGAATACAGCTTCAGCAGATCCCGCGGATCGTAGCGCCAGGTCGCCCCGTCTCCGCCGGTTCGCTGCGCACGAACCCCAGCTCCAACATTGCCAGCCGGTTCACAAACGCCTCGATCACCCGGCACACATCGTCTGCCGGAATCAGCTCGTCCAGCGTCACCGGAAACATCGTCACCTGCTCCGCGCTGCTCCGTGTAGGCATTCCCTACAAATCCCGAGTCCCGCAGGGACGACAGAGGCGCACAGGCCAATGTGCCGAAGATCACCGCACCTCCACGAACTAATTGCTTATCGTAAGTTTTATGTCGCACGCCCACACCTGTAACCTCGTGCACTGCGTCTTCAGCACCAAGGATCGGGCCAACCTCATCCCAGACCCAGAGAGACTCTGGCAGTACGTTGGCGGGATCGCGCGCCAGAAGAACGTCCTATTGCTAGCCGCGGGCGGGACCGCCAACCATCTCCACCTGCTGATCTCATTGCCTCCGACTATAACGTTGGCCAAGGCCATTCAGGACATCAAGGGCAACACGTCAAAATGGATGGGATTGCGCTTTGCGTGGCAGAAAGGATACAGCGCCTTCAGCGTCAGCCAGCCGCAACGCCAGAGGGTGATCGATTACATCGACGGCCAGGCGGAGCATCACAAGAAATGGAGCTTCGAGCAGGAGTTTCTGTCGCTGCTGAAAAAATCGGGGATACCCTACGACGAGCGATTTGTGTTGGGATGAGGAGGCCTGTCGTCCCTACGGGACTCTGCTTTTATTGGCGACGTGTACCCAGCGCTGAAGAGCCTGTTACGAAACTCGGTAACCGGGGAAAAATACAGATGGGAGTTGGGGGCGAGGGTAGTAAGTTAGCGGACATGGCTTACATCACAGGAGAAGCGCGGGAGCAGGTGACGATGTTTCCGGTGACGCTGGACGAGCTGATTCCGGCAGACCATGTGTGCCGGGTGATCGAGGTGTTTGTGAACCGGCTGGCAATGTTGGAGCTGGGGTTCGTGCGCAGCGAACCGGCGGAAACGGGGCGACCGGGCTACGATCCGCGGGATCTGCTGAAGCTGTATTTGTATGGCTACATGAACCAGCTACGTTCGTCGCGGCGGCTGGAGGCGGAGTGCCAGCGCAACGTGGAGGTGATGTGGCTGTTGGGGCGGCTGCGACCGGACTACAAGTCGATCGCCGAGTTCCGGCGGCTGCACCGGGAGGCAGTGAAAGAGGCGGGGGCGGAGTTGGTGCGGCTGGCGCGTGAGGTGGGGTTGGTGCGCGGGGAGTGGGTGGCGATAGATGGCTCGAAGTTCCGGGCGGTGAGCAGCGCGGCGCGAGTGAAGGAGCGGGAGGCGGTGCAGCGCTATCTGGACGAGATGGAGTTGGCCGACGCGCAAGAAGAGGTGGTGATCGATCCCAGCGCGGTGCAGGCGGCGCTGGAGAAGTTGCGCAGCGATGCGGAGCCGGAGGCGCGGTTTATGCGGACGACGGAGGGGAAGCGTCCGGCGTACAACGTGCAGACGGCGGTGGATGCGGAGTGCGGCATCATCGTGGCGCAAGAGGTGACGACGGAGGCCAACGATACGCGCAGTCTGCTGCCCATGGCGGAAGCGGCGAAGCAGGCGTTGGGCGATCCGGCATCACTGCAGGTGGTGGCCGATGCGGGCTACTCGAACGGGGAGCAGGCAGCGCAGTGCGAAGCGCAGGGGATCGAGCCGCATGTGCCGGCCAATCGCGGCGTGAACCATTCAGGCGATGGAACGCTGTTTGATCGCAGTGAGTTTTCCTACGACGATGCGAGCGACACGATGCAGTGTCCGGCAGGAAAGATTTTACGGCGGCAGGCGGTGCAGAAAGCGCGGCGGCAAGTGGTGTATGCAGGCGAGGCGATGGTGTGTGGGGCGTGTCCGTTGCGAGCGCGCTGCACTACGGCAGGGCGCCGGGTGGTGAAGTGGCACGTCTATGAAGACGCGCTGGAACGTATGCGGCAGCGGGCGACGGCGGAAGCGATGCGACTGCGACGGTGTCTGGTGGAGCGTGTGTTTGCGGAGTTGAAGTACCGCAGCTTCGGGCATCCGCGCTTTCTGCTGCGCGGGCGCGGCGGAGCGCAGACGGAAATCAGCCTGGCGACGATGGCCTACAACCTGAAACGTATGCTGAAGGTGCTGGGAGGCGGGGCCTTGCGACTCGCCCTGGCCAGCTAAACGCTGCCCTTGCCGCCGGACACGAAAGGACGCAAAGCAAATCGCGATCGGAGGTTGTCAGAAACTCCAAACCACCGGGAACCAGACCATCGGCTCGACGGTTTCGTAACAGGCTCTGAAGCGCTGGGCTAAGCTCTTTCGTCCCGCTTCGCGGGACTGGGGTTGTCACGAACCGCGGCTGCGGGATGATGACGTGGGTGTGTGCGGTTGCGCCGCCTCTCATTTCCCAACAAGATGCACATGTGGGCCACCGGCGACATGGGTGCCCCACCCGGGCTGGTTTTGCCCGGGTGGGTCTGTTTGATCACGGAAGTTAGTTAACTCACCAACGAAAACCCCCACCCCGGCAAAAGAAGCCGGGACGGGCACCCGCCTCAATATCTTTTGGAAACTCAGAAGCGCGGGTGGGCCAACACAGAACACCCATGATATACTCGCGCGCCAGTGTGTGATGCACGACGCGAGATAATCAGGTATTTTAAACCTCTTACGATTCACATGTACTCGGACAATCAAATACGCGGAAATGATTAGGCGGCTCCGTCCTTGATGGTGACTCGGCCTCATATCGGTTATATCGGTTTCTTTGTGTTCGATTACTCTGCGATGGATGCCTGTTATGGGGAACAAGCGTTCGATGCCATCTATTCAGGGTTGCGTTCGTCGTCTGGTGTCTGCGTATTTCATGATGGTGATGTATTCAACTGCGAAAATGTCCGTACGCTTGCGCAGCAAGCGAACGTCATTAGACCTTCGACTCCAGAGAGTCCACTCGCGAAACTGAGCGGCCCATTTGATTTTGGCGCCTACTTTGCAGCGATGTGGACGAATACCAACGCTAACTTCAAGAAGGCTCATGATGCCCTGATCTCTTCGTCTGTTCCCGGTTACTTCGGATTCATGACGTTGCCGCCCGGCTTGTGCGACCTCCAAGAATTTCTCTCGTTGATGCAGCAGCTCGCTCTCCCGCCGGGCGTCATCCTGAAGGACGGTTCAGTTGTCGGGGGAGAAAACAGGTATCGCATCGGATTAGATCATGACGAATCGTGAGGAGCCCGTTGAGATTGACTTACGCGATGACCTCGTCGGTTTCTTTGTGTTCGATAACGCTGCGATGGGCGCCCCTTATGGGAAACAGGCGTTCGATGCCATCTATGCAGGGTTGCGTCTGTCGTCTGGTACCTGCGTATTTCATTATGGTCATTTATCCACTTGCGAAAATGTCCGTACGCTTGCGCAGCAAGCGAGCGTCGTTAGACTTTCGGCTCCACAGAGCCCACTCGCGAACCTGAGCGGCTCATTTGATTTTGGCGCCTTCGTTGCAGCGATGTGGACGGACGCAAACGCTAATTTCAAGAAGGCTCATGACACCTTGGTCTCCTCGTCTGTTGCGGGCTACTTGGGATACATGACGTTAGCGGGCCCGCGCGACTATTTAAAAGATGCTCGTCACTTGTTCACGCGGCAGCTTGGTCTTCCGACGGGCTTCGTCCTGGAGGGTGGTTCTGTCGTCGCGGGAGAAAATAAGTATCGTCTCGGTTTAGATGAGCCTATTGAGATTGACTTACGCGATAAGGATGAACGCAACATTGAGGCGGCGACAAAGTACCCTCTGGTTGCTGAGGACGAGGACATCGCGCACAGGTTGTTGGGACTTACACAAAGCGAGCTTGTTGGAAACAGAAATGAATCTCAAGTAATGCACGGTAAGATTCGGCGAATAGGCGAGGAGATTTGTGAGAATGGTGGAGATGAAAGGATGCGGCGAATCGCCTACCGAGTAAAGGCACTGGGAGGGAGTATGAGCCAGCTTGAGTATGCGTGGGCGGGAATCTGTGGCTGGCGACCGTAGGCGCTCCTGATCGCCGCTCGGCGCTTACAGTGTTTCGAATCTGGTGTGTGCTTATCCGTCCAGAACCAGCAGTTGAGTTAGCAGCGGGACAAACGACTCTTTCTGAAACAGATCGGCAAGCCAGTGAATGACCTTGGACGACAAGGGCGGGGGCCGTTTCAGATCACCACCGTCTCCTTGTACTCCCCGTACACCCGTCGCATGGCGTCGGAGATTTCGCCTACCGTGGCGTTCGCATCGACCGCCTCGACGATTGCGGGCATCAGGTTGTCAGTGCCACGGGCGCAGTCTTCCACCTGCTGGATGGAGGCCTTCCACTTCGCCTGGTCACGTTTGGCGCGCACCGCCCGCAGCCGCTCTACCTGCTTGCGCTCCAGTGACTCGTCGATGTGCAGAAGAGGAATTGGCTTCTCCTCGTCGATGCCGAAGGCATTCACGCCGACCACGATCGCATCTTTCCGGTCCACCGCCTGCTGATACTCGTAGGCGGCGTTCTGGATTTCAGCCTGGATGTAGCCGCGCTCGATGGCCTTGAGCGTGCCGCCCATGGCATCGATCTTGTCGAGATAAGTGCGCGCCCCGGCTTCAATCTGGTCAGTGAGCGACTCGATGTAGTACGAGCCGGCCAGCGGATCGACAGTCTGCGGCGCTCCCGATTCGAAAGCGATGATCTGCTGGGTGCGCAGCGCGATGCGCGCCGACTGCTCGGTGGGCAGCGCCAGTGCCTCGTCGAAGGAGTTGGTGTGCAGCGACTGGGTCCCGCCCAGCACCGCCGCCAGCCCCTGCAATGCGGTGCGGACGATGTTGTTTTCCGGCTGCTGCGCCGTCAGCGTGGAGCCCGCGGTCTGGGCGTGGAAGCGCAGCATCTGCGACTTGGGACTCTTGGCGTGGAAGTGATCGCGCATGATGCGCGCCCACATACGGCGGGCGGCGCGGAACTTCGCCACCTCCTCCAGAAAATTGCTGTGCGCGTTGAAGAAGAACGAGAGGCGCGGGGCGAACTTGTCGACGTCGAGCCCGGCGTCGATCGCCGCCTGCACGTAGGTCATGCCGTTGGAGAGGGTGAACGCGACCTCCTGCGTCGCCGTGCATCCCGCCTCGCGCATGTGGTAGCCGGAGATGGAAATCGTGTTCCACTCGGGCACGTGCTGGTTGGCGTAGGAGAAAATGTCGGTGATGATGCGCATCGCCTGATGCGGGGGATAAATGTAGGTGCCGCGCGCGATGTACTCCTTCAGCACATCGTTCTGGATGGTGCCCGACAGCTTGGGGACGTTGCGGCCGGTGCGCCGCGCCACGCCGATGTAGAGCGCCAGCAGGATCGAGGCCGTCGAGTTGATGGTCATCGAAGTGGAAATCTTCTCCAGGTCGATGCCATCGAACAGCCGCATCATGTCTTCGATGGAGTCGATGGCCACGCCCACCTTGCCGACTTCGCCCATGGCCAGCGGGTTGTCGGAGTCGAGCCCGATCTGCGTCGGCAAGTCGAAGGCGATGCTCAGCCCGGTGGTTCCCTGGCTCAGCAGATACTTGTAGCGCCGGTTCGACTCATCGGCGTCGCCCATGCCGGCGTACTGCCGCATGGTCCACAGGCGGCCGCGGTACATTGAGGCCTGTACGCCCCGCGTATAGGGGAACTGGCCGGGAAAACCCAGCTCGCGGTCGTAGTCCCAGCCTTCGAGATCGGCGGGAGTGTACAGCGGATGAACGTTGACGTGGGAGGAAGTTTCCTGGTTCTCCGCCAGCTTGCCGGAGACGGGATGAGTCTTGGTATCGGCCATGAGAGTAGGCCCTCGATAAAGATTTGCCGCGCAAACGGCGGTCGCCTTGATTATTGCGTTACCGGTTAGCCCAGCGCAGTGAGGCGAGTCACAAGTCAGACTGATGCGCGACTAACGCTTCTTGCCCTTGCGCCGCGAGCGCCAGAAGGAGTTCATTCCGAAATAGACGAACAGCAGCGTGAATCCGGCAGCCAGCACAACCTTGCCCCGGGTCGTGGTGCCAGCCGCATAACGATGGTACTCGCGCACCGTGGCGCCGCCGCCGATTGCGGCCAGCACCAGGAAAAGGAAGCCCGTAACCTCCAGCCAGAGCGCGTGGAACACATGGCCGACGCTCGCGACGGTGACGCTGCCGGCGCGATAGACGGCGCGCACCCAGCGGTTCTCGCCTGTCTTGCGCCCGGCCACCCGCAGCGCGGCGCGACTTTGCCGGCCAAAATTTTGAGAGGTCGCGGGTTTGTTCTCGCTTTGTACCGTCATTTGGGTTAAAAGCGTATTCTAGCAGCCAGATTGCGGTCCGCTCGGCGGCTTGGACGGCAAGAAATAGTTCGTTTCCGTTGGGCTTGCGCGCCGGAGCTAGAAGCAGTGTCATAAATAGTGCCCGTGGGGAAGGTCGAATTCCCGCCGGGGTTAAAGCCCGGTGTTTACGGGGCTCGGTGCGGCGCGGCTAAAGAGGTTGGTGAAAAAAGTCGAAATTGGGGCGCGCTCGCGGACTAAAGTCCGCGAGGGATGACAAAAATAAAGGACTTGTGCGGGACGGCTTAAGCCGTGCCCCTTCAAAACAAGTCGAGAATCGATTTTTTCAGCATCCTGTAGAGTCGTGCCCTTTCAAGTCGCACTTATGAGACCACTTCTGACAACGCGGCCGCCCACGGCGATGGGTTTGTGTTTTGGGGTGTAAGTTCGAATTATTGCAACGAAGGTTCGCAATTCCCGACCTCGGGTCCGAGGTAACGGTGAGCCCCCCGAGGCAGGCTCGTATTCCCCGACGGCTCGTTCGAAGGAACTGATGTTTAGGTGGCATCGTGGATCAAGAACTAAAAAAGCTGATGAAAGAGCTCGGAGAAGCCATCAACCAGGCGGTAGCGGAGTCCGACCAGATCTCCGATGTGATGGCGCGCATCAAGGCAGGGGGATACGACGTGTTCCTCGTGCTGGAAGCGACCATCGGATTCAACCAGCGCTCTGACAGCGGAGATGCTGTGCGGCAAAAACACCCATCGACGGGTGAGTTGGACATCACCTCGCAGGACCTGAAGTTCCTCAGGTCGATGCGCATCACCGTCGACGGCAAAAACTGAGGTCTCTATCCGATAGTGTGCGCCGACGGCTGCCGGGTGGTGTGCTAAGATTTCGAGTTTCTGAAGCAGGCCAGTATGCGCTCGCCTTGACTGGTCTCTGCAACAACCGAGTTTCGCCCCGGTTGGGGAACGTGGCACTAAGGAAACCACCAAAATGAGAGACACCTTGGGAGTGTTACTTGCAGGCGGTGCGGGAGAGCGCCTGTACCCCCTGACCCGTGACCGTGCCAAGCCAGCCGTCACCTTCGGCGGCATCTACCGCATCATCGACATCACGCTGTCCAACTGCATCAACTCGGACCTGCGGCGGGTGTACATCCTGACGCAATACAAAGCGCTGTCGTTGAACCGCCATATTCGCGAAGGATGGGGCAACGTGGTGGGCCGTGAACTGGGCGAGTTCATCGAGATCCTGCCGCCCATGAAGCGGGTCAGCGACAACTGGTACATGGGTACCGCCGATGCGGTCTATCAGAACATTTATTCGATCGGCTCCGAGCAGCCCAAGTTCGTGCTCATCCTGTCGGGCGATCACATCTACAAGATGAACTATGACCTGATGCTGCGCCAGCACAAGGACTCGGGAGCCGACATTACGCTGGCAACCATCCTTGTCGATCCCTCGGAAGTGCGGCACTTCGGCGTGGTCGAGATCGATCGTACCGGCCGCGTCACCGGCTTCCAGGAGAAGCCCGAACAAACCGACTTGCGTTCGCCTTACGACCCGCGCATGGTTTCGGCCTCGATGGGGATCTACATCTTCAACTCCGATGTGCTGATCCCGGCGCTGCTGAAAGATGCCGAAGACCCAGCGTCGCGGCACGACTTCGGCCACGACATCCTGCCGAGGGTGGTGGACGACACCAAGGTTTACTCGTTCAACTTTATCGACGAGAACAAGAAGCAGGCCCTGTACTGGCGCGATGTGGGGACCCTTGATGCCTATTACGAGGCCAACATGGATCTGGTGTCAGTGGCCCCGGTGTTCAACGTTTACGACGAAGACTGGCCACTGCGCACGCACATGCGGCAGTATCCACCGGCGAAGTTTGTGTTCTACGATCCCGGACGCACCGGCGAGGCCCACGACTCAATCGTCTCCATGGGGTGCGTGCTCTCGGGCGGCAGCGTGCGGAGCTGCGTGCTTTCTCCGGATGTGCGGGTCAACTCTTTCACGGAGATCGATACCAGCATTCTGTTCTCGCACGTTGATATCGGACGCCACTGCAAAATTCGCAAGGCCATCATTGACCGCGACGTGCACGTGCCCGAGGGCACGGTCATCGGGTACGACACCGAGGCCGATCGCCAGAAGTATCACGTTACCGACAGCGGCATCACCGTGGTCACGCGCGATTATTCGCTGTTCGAGAATCCGGTGGCCGCCAACTACTTCGACCCCGAATAGTTTGCATTCACAAATGGAAATGCAAGGCGCGGAACAATCCGGGCCTTTCCATCAGGCCGAGGTATTTCTTCATTGTGCCTGCTGTTGTTCTGCACTAACATTCGTGCACACGGCGGCGCTTTGGTGCAGGTCTGTGTGTGCGCGGGATTCCACCTCCGTGGGGTTCTCGCCACTGCCGGGGCGTTTAAAACGGTGACGACCAACATTTCAATTCCGGCGGAGTGAGGGTTCGGTATGAAAGAGCGCGGCGGCATGGTAACGACAATCACATTGCTGATAGCGGCTGTGCTGGGCATGTCGTACCTTCCCCGCAACAGCGGTGACACTGGTAGTGCGCCGGGACAGCAGAGGTCCGCCGCCCGACCGCCGGTGAGCAGCTCGAGTGCTCAGAGCAACACCACCGAAAAGCCCAGTCCATCGTGCGAACAAATCGTCAGGCGCCTAAGCCGCTTTTATCCAACCAATGAGAAAGTGCCAATGCCGGACTCTTGCTTTCCCGCCGGCACCACGGCCGTGAAGCCTGCGCCGGCGAAAACAAATCCCGGCCTTAACTTCGCCATCGCCATCGTCCCCAATCCGGTGCAGACGCACTTGCCGCTGGTTTTCGATCGCGCCATCGAGTCCATCCAGCAGGCGGCGCAAGATGTGAACTACGCGTACGACGGATCATGGTTTCCCTGGAACCACTCGGAAAAGGCTTTTGAAACGCTTTCCGACGAGGAACAGGCAGCCAAGCTCGAGGCCGAGTTGCAGGAGCAGCCGGGAATCATGGTCTTCCGGCGTGGGTTGAACGCCGACAAGTATGCGAACGCGGCCACGAATTGCGAGACGACCCCAGCCAACGGAGAGATCAAGCCGGAGTGTCCCCCTCTTGAGAAAGGCGTCCCTCATTCGCCCTACGAACGGGACCTGGTGGTGTTCGTCGTGGCCGAGCAGCCAACCGGCGGGATCAGCGATGCCCAGTTCGAACACGCTCTGCAATGGATGCAGCAGATCCAACCGGAGCACACCACGAACCAGTTGCTCATTCTGGGGCCGACGTTTTCCGGCACGTTGCCTTCTATGGCGCGAGAGCTCAATGCCCAGACTCTCAAGCCGTACGTGAAGGGTGCGCTGATCTACAGTGGCGCAACCAATTCGGAATCGGCGGTCCGTTGGTTCCAGGACTACCTGGCAAGAACGCAAGTCGTGTTGCAAGCGGGGGAGCCGCAGACGGACGCTGCGGCGAGGGTGATCGAGTTTCGCACATTTTTCGAGGGCGACGCCCTGATGACGGACCGCTTCCTCTGCTATTTGCAGCACGAAGGTTACGACCTGGATCGCGTCGCGATCCTTTCGGAGGACGAAACCGCGTTCGGCAAAACCGTATTGCCGACCAAGCAGACTGTCAAGGGCACCAAACGCTTTTTCAAACGCGGGGAGCCCGTTCCAGACACGAATGCAGATTCGAGCCAGAGCAGGTGCGGCAATTCGGACCAACCAAATCAAACGCCGATCTACCTCTACTACCCGCGCGACATCGCAGCGCTGCGCTCGGCCTACGAACAGCAGTCCATCTTCGCGTCCGGCAAGCAACAGGGCAGCGCGCCCAGCGCTTCGTTGCGCGGCGACCTGAGCGAGCCGGCCAGCAGCGAACACGATACGGTCCGCACCTACGGCGGACAGTTGACGCCGCTGGCCCAGGAAGCTGTACTGTTTGGAATCACCAACACCCTCGACTCCAAGCACATCGAGTTCGTTATTCTGCGCAGCACCAATTCGCTCGATCAGTTGTTCTTGAGCGAATTTCTGCGCCGCTCTTATCCCAGCGGACGGGTGGTAATCGACGGCAGCGACCTGCTGTTTCGGCGCGGCATGGAAGGCGCTTCGCTGCGCGGCGTCATGTTGCTGTCACCCTATCCCTTGTTGAGTTGGACGCAGGACGCCATCCCTCCCATACACGGCGTTCGCACCACCAGCTACCGGGTGTTTGCGGAAGACTTGTCAGAAGGCATCTACATCGCGGCCCGGGAATTGTTTGAGCGTCTTCCCGATGCTTACGCTGCGGTTCCGATCAACGATTACGCGCCGCCGCGCTCGGCGCAGACCGCGGGCGGCAAGAGCGCTGCTGACCAGCGACCGGCCACGTGGGTCACGGTGGTCGGGCACCGCCAGTTCTGGCCCATCGCGGTGCTCAACGAGAACACAGAGGTCGACAAGCTGGAGGATCCCGCACACCCGGAGTATGGTCCGGTCAGCCCATCGCTGTTAAAACCCGAGGCGCCACAACCGACCACCCAGGGCGCGCGGAGGCCGAGCGCTGCATTGCCCGGAGAAATGGCGGGCCTGGTGGCCGGCTGCGTGGTCCTCGGACTCTCGTATTTCTACTTCGGCTGGAAAGGCTCAATCATCCGGTCACCGCGGGCGCGCGCCTACTTTGCTCCGATTCCAAAGATCCAGCAACCCAGCTTGATTTTCCTGGGTGGCTTGGTGCTCGGGTTACTGGGCGTGACGCTCTCGTTCGCGGTGATCCTGGGAAGCCAGGTGTTGGCGCTTGGTTGGACCGTGGGAATAGCGTGCGGGATCGCCGTGCTGATCGCGTCTGGGTTCGGCGGGTGCTATGGGAACTACCGGCTCCCGGTGGTGACGGGCGATGGCGCGGCGCCGATCCTCAAACGCATCCAGTGGTGGCGGCGATTCTTTCTGTGGGCTTGGTTTCCAGTGCTGGTCGGGCTGGGCTGGCTGCGCCACTCCTACCTCACCGACCACCTGACCATCGCCAACCGGTTCCCGACCTTCTGGCGAAGCGTGTATTTGCGAAGCGGCGTCTCGCCGTTGTTGCCGCAGGTACTGTTGCTCGCCGGATTCTATGCCTGGTTCTGGTTCAATCTGCGCGGCCTGGCGCTTTTCGGGGATGACCGGCCAGTCCTGCCCAGGGTCGACGATCTTCCCCAGATTGAAGTGGCCGCCGGCAGCGGCGAGGAAGAGCGGGCGCAGCATACTCGCATGGTCAAGATGTTCCGCATGTTCAGCCAGGAGGGCGCAGGCCAGAACATTGAACGTAATGCGCTTCCTCTGAGCCGTGCTTACTGCATCCGCGCGGCTTGTTCCGTGGTCCTCAGCGTTCTGGTGTTGTGGGGGGCGCTCGGCGAACGGCACTTGCGCAGCCTGGGAGACCACAGGTTTGGCACGGTGATTTTCTTCGCCGTGAGCCTGTGCATCGGCATTATCCTGGCGGACACCTTGCAGCTTCTGAACACGTGGAGCCAGTTGCGTCAGCTTTTGATATTTCTCGACCGCTTGCGTCTGCGGCGGACTTTCAGCGCCCTGAAGGGACTTTACGGCGGTTCCGTGTGGACCTTGAGCGGTAACGTGTTGGAGGAGCGCTACCGCTTGATCTCGCGCCAGTTCGAAAGCGCGCGGCATCTGCAGAACGCCCTGGCCAATTGGACGGCCATGACGCCCGTGCAAGCACAATGCAAGCAAATCGCCATCGACCAGATGACGCAATGCGAAATCCAGGGTCGAAAGTTCGCAACGTGGTATGTCGATCTGCTCGATGACGAAATCAAGGACCCGCGCAAAGCGCAAGACATCCGGCCACTCATGGAATTCCAGCAGATGTTGGCGGCTACCGCGGGATGCATCATGAAGCAGGTGATCTTGCCGGAATGGCAGACAGAAACCCAGTCCCTGATCCGGTGCGAGGACACATCAGATAAGAGTAGCAACACGGCATCCTCGTGCCTGCCGCCGCACATCAGCGCCGCCGAGGAATATTTCGTGCTGCCTTACCTGGGATTCATCCAGAACACGCTGGGCCGAGTGCGCACCCTCGTGTTGAGCATCGTTTCGCTGTTCGTCGCTGCAACCCTGGCGGTTTCAACCTACCCGTTTGATCCGCTGCCCGTTATTGGCGCGGTCTTTTTGATTTTGTTCGCACTGGTGGGATCGATTATGGTTTTTGCCTACAGCGAGATGTGCCGTGACACCACGCTCAGCCACATCGCCAACACCAATCCGGGAGAATTGGGCTCGCAGTTCTGGGTGAGGTTGGCTGCCTTCGGTCTCGGTCCGCTGTTGGGGTTGCTCACGACATTGTTCCCGTCGATGACGGATTTCATTGTCTCGTTCCTGCAGCCGGGAGCGCAGGCTATCAAATAGCACAGCTGAGTCTCAACTGGTCAGTATTTTCGCCTTCATGGTGATGGCGCCGACGCACCACAGCAGCGCGTCTTCCACATGATCGCGCAGCGCATCGTTGGTGAAGACCTTTTTCAACGATTGTCCTTCCGTCAGGCGGGCAGCCAACTCGGTCAGAATTCCCTGATAACGCTCGGGCATGCTGATGCCGGTGGCGCGCACCAGGTCGTCGAAGATCAACAGGCAATCGAGCACCACGCCATCGGGGTCCTGGTCCTGGGAGTTGACCAGATAAAGTGTCTGAGCCACATCGCAGATCGTCTCGACATCGCGTGGAGGATGGCCCAGCACCGCCAGGGATTCGTCCATCGCCAGCGCCTTATGCACGAGCGTGGTGCGAGCGAAGAAAATAATGCGTCCATCGGCGGTAAGCGGCCGCTCGTTATCGCCACCTACGGCAAGCAGGGTATAGAACTGCGGGCCTTCGTGAGTGGGATCCACGCGAAATCCGGCCATCGCCAGTTCTTCGCGGCGGGAGCGCGGCGAATCGGAGTCGAGAATCGGCAGGTCAGGCATAGGGTACATGGTACCGAAAGCAAGCAGGATTGCCAGTGAGATTGTGGTGAATCCGAAACCGAAGCCCGGCAAGGTCCTGGCTCGTTGCAGACAAAGGAGCCTTTCAACTGCTGCGGCAAGGCCGACTGCATTCCGTGCGACGCCCGGGTCGCGGGCGCCCATTTCAAGTACACACTCGAATCAGGGCAGGCTGCTACAATTCGTCGTTGCGAAATCTCAGGGGCAGTTCCCCCTTCTGTCAAACCAGCTTCTGGCCTCGCATTTGCGTTCAAACCTTTAGCCGCATAGGGATTTGAGGCCCAGGAGTTAGTCCGTTGGGAGCATGGATTGGACGACAACCAGGCCGTCAATGCGCTGGTCCGACGCTGCGTAGCGGGCGACGCCGCGGCGTGGCAGGAAATCGTTCAGCAGTTCCATCGGCGCATCTATAACATCTGCTACCGATTTTCGGGATCACCCGACGATGCGGCTGACCTGACCCAGGATGTGTTCATCAAGGTGTACCGCACGCTCGGCACCTTTGACGGGTCGCGGGCTGCGTTCATGACCTGGGTCACCACGGTAACGCGCAACCTGCTGGTGGACCACTTTCGCAAAGCAAAGTACGACCGCGTCACCGACTCGCTGGAAGCCACCCCAGGCGGCCAGGAAGACGGCCTGACGATGGGCGAGCAACTGCAAGACCAGTCGGCTAGCCCGGAAGAGCGGGTGCGGAGCCAGCAAACCCAGAAAATGGTGCACGAAGCCCTGCAAAAGCTCTCGCCTGAACTTCGGGAAGCAGTGATTCTAAGGGACTTACAGGATATGGACTACAAGGAAATCGCCCAGACATTAAAAGTTCCTGAGGGAACGGTAAAAAGCCGGATTAATCGCGGGAGAACGGAACTTGCAAGGCTCTTACAACGTAATTACAGGCAGGTGAATTGATGGACGGCCAATCAAAATCCGGAGTACAGTGCGTAGAGTTCGAGGCTTTGCTTGCCGAAGCACTGGACGCTACCCTGCAGGGCGCGACTCTGGTGGCCTTCGAGGAACACCAGAAATCGTGTCCCCCGTGCGCGGCCATGTACCAGGAAGCCGCGGCCGGCATGCACTGGTTGAAGGGTCTTGAGGACATCGAGCCACCCAGGAACCTCGTGCACAACATTCTGGCGCAGACCATCGGAACGGTTGCGGAAGTGAGTGCGAAGCCCGCGCCGGTGGGCGAGAACTGGCTTGATCGGCTTAAGGCGAAGATCTCTCCGGTGTTTGCGCCGGTGGTGACGCCGCGGTTTGCGATGTCGTTCGGCATGGCCTTCTTTTCCATCACCCTGTTGGCCAACATTGTCGGCTTCCACGTCAGCGACTTGAAGCATTTAGACCTCAGCGCCAAAGGTCTGCAGAGAACGTACTACACCACCGAAGCGCGGGTGGTGCGTTATTACGAAAACATCCGGCTGGTGTATGAAATCGAGTCTCGCGTACGCGATTTGCGCCGCAGCGCGACCCCCGAAAAGCAGGAGGAACCGAGCACGCCAAACAATCCGAAGAAGGGCGCCGCCCAGGAACAGAACCGCAAGTATCAAAACTACAGCCGGGAAACGAACCAGCCCATGCTGGCACGGTGCCCGACGGTAGACGAGCAAGCCATCCCGCAGGCCCGGCTGAACTGGAGAACGATATGAACTGCGCCAACCATGTCGAAGTACCCGCAGTGGCATACTGCCGCACATGTGGTAAGCCGATGTGCAGCACGTGCACGCGAGATGTGCGTGGCGTCATCTACTGCGAGGAGTGTCTGGCCTCGCAAATGAGCGGCACCATGCCGCCACCACCGGGCCCGGGAGTCGTAACTCCAGGCGCCCCACCGCCAGTGAGTGGAAGCAGTCCTGGACTGGCCGCGATCCTGGGCTTCATCCCTGGCGTAGGCGCTATGTACAACGGGGAGTACGCGAAAGGATTTATCCACGTCCTGATTTTTGCCAGCCTCATCTGGGCCGCCAACCACATCAGCGACTTGTTTGGTATCGGCATAGCAGCCTTCGTGCTGTACATGCCGATCGAGGCCTATCAAACGGCAAAGGCGAAAATGATGGGCGTGCGTCCGCCCGATCCGTTCGGCCTGAATGGTCTGAACCTGTTCGGAAGCGCCAACCCGCCAGCGGCAACCACGGATGTGGCCGCAGCAGCTCCGGTGGAAGGGCAGCCGATACCGGTCGAAGAAGAGTGCGCAACAGGAGGTTCGCGCATCCCGGTGGGAGCGTTTGTCCTGATCGGTCTGGGCGTGATCTTCCTGCTGGAGCAATTTGGCTGGTTCCACTTTGATTGGTTTGGAAGATTCTGGCCCGTCATCCTGATCGCCGTCGGCATTCGTGTGCTGATGAAGCGCACGGGCAGGGGATGGTGAGGAGGACGTCATGAAATACCGTTATAACTCCCGTTGCAGTTGTGCCCGTTGCCGGGCCCACGGATTCATGGGACCCGCCGTCCTGATCACCCTGGGAATCCTGTTCCTGCTGGACCAGGTGGTCCACGTCTACTGGATGGAGTTCGGCAGAACCTGGCCGGCATTGCTGATCGTGATTGGCTTAGTCATGTTCCTGCAGCACAATGCTCCGGCGACGGGACATGTGCCGCGCGAATACATGGGATATCCGCAGGTACAAGCACCGCAGCCTCAGCAATGGCGTCCGCCCGTTGCGACGCAGGCTCCGGCGCCTGCGCCCGGACCGAGCGCCGGAACTACGGATCAAGGGGAGGTCCACAATGGCTAGCCCATACGTACAGCCTTCTGCTCCGCTACCGCCACCGCCGCCGGTGTATCGCTACCGGCGCTCGCTGGCTGGACCGCTGATCCTGGTGCTGATTGGCCTGATATTTCTACTCCGCAACTTCGGAATACACATTCCGGTGTGGCACTTCTTCGGGCGCTTCTGGCCGGTACTGATCATCCTGTGGGGCGTGATTGCCCTCATCGAGCACTTCACTGCGCTGAAACACGGCTACCAGACACGGCATCTGGGCGGGGGCGGCATTTTTCTGCTGATCCTGATCGTGATCATTGGACTGGGAGCGCACCACAGTTCCGACGTGAACTGGGAGGGCATGCGCGACCAGATGCAGATCGACGACGATCTGGGCGGTATGTTCGGATCAGCATTCACCTTCGACGACACGCTGGAGCAGGATTTTCCCAAGAACGGCAGCCTGCGCGTGGTGTGCGATCGTGGCGCGATCAACGTGACTCCTTCTGATGGCAACACAATCCGCGTGGTCGTGCACAAGAAGCTGTATGCCAACAACCAGGACGACGCAAACAGGTACAACGTAGGCAGCAAGCCGCAAATCACGGCGAACGGTAGCCAGGTGCTGCTGAACGCCAACACCAACGGCGCGGGCGATCACGCGGTGCAGGCCGACATGGACATCTTCGTACCGCGCGACGCCTCGGTGGATGTGGCCAGCAAGCGTGGTGACGTCAGCGTCACCGACCGTAAGGCCGATGTGAAGCTGACGCTGCAGAAAGGCGACATCACCCTGAACGGGATAACGGGCAACGCCAAAATGAGCCTGGACAAAGGCTCAATCCGGGCGAGCGACATCACCGGCGACGTGGAGGTCGAGGGCCGCGTCGATAACGTAACCCTGGACGACGTCAAGGGCGCGGTGCACCTCAATGGCGACTTCTTCAACGACATCCGGTTGAGCAAGATTACCAAGACGGTGGAGTTCAAGTCGGCACGCTCCGATATATCGCTGGCGTCCGTTCCGGGCGACATGGAGATTTCCGGCGACTCGTTGCGTGCCACCGACGTCAGCGGACCGATGCGCTTCGTTACTCGCTCCAAGGACATTCACCTGGAGGGCGTAACCGGCGACTTGCAAGTGGAAAACGCGAATGGCGACATCGAGATCCACCCAGCGGATAAGCTGCCGATTGGCAAGATGATGCTGACAGGAAGACATGGCGATATCTCGGTGGTGTTGCCTAACAATGCGGGCTTCCAGTTGGACGCCACCACTCGCAAAGGCGATATAACTTCCGACTTCGGCACGGTAAAGATCGATAGCAGCAGCGGTGGATCACATGCCTCCGGTACTGTGGGCAATGGCGCCACCAAGCTGCAGATCAACGCCGACACGGGAGACATTCGGATCAACAAGGGATAGAGTTCTCTCCTCCTGAACTGCACGAGCCCGGTTCGCGATGCGGACTGGGCTTTTGTGTGGAAGAAAGTTTCGAGTTTCAAGTTTCGAGTTTCGAGCGGGAATAAAAAGCAGGTCCTTCGACTGCGCTCGCTACGCGATCTCACTTCGCTCAGGATGACGAATCCAGAACGCGGCGCGATCATCGATCAGGATGACAGTCAACGACCAACCACGTGAGCTTCATGTTCAGGAGGACAGGCGCCGCCGCGCTAACTGCTCGACGCGGGAGACAGCGTCGTCAATCGAGAGATTGGTCGAGTCAATGACGACGGCATCAGAAGCGGGGGCAAGCGGCGAGACGGCCCGGGTACGATCGCGCCGATCGCGCGCGACGAGATCTTCGATGGTGCGCTGAGCTTCTTCGGGAGTAAGAGTCCCGTTCTGCGCCACTCGGCGCTCGGCACGGACCCGGGCGTCGGCGTCGAGGAAAACCTTCACATCCGCATCAGGAAACACCGCAGTACCAATATCGCGGCCTTCCATCACGACTCCACCGTCGGCGCCCATCTCGCGCTGGCGCGACACCATAATCTCCCGCACTGGCGGATGCATGGAGACACGCGAGGCAGCTGCGGTCACGTCGCCCTGTCGAATTCGCCGCGAAACGTCGCGACCATCGAGCAGCACGCGATTGCCTTCCGGTTGCGGCTCAAGCTTGATCACGGTGTCGGCGGCGAGACGCCGCAGCGCTTCCGGATCGTCGAGCGAAACCTGTTGCTCAATCGCTTTGAGAGCAAGCGCCCGATACATGGCTCCGCTCTCCAGGTTGACGTAGCCCAGCTTCTTCGCGAGGCGGGCGGCGATGGTGCTTTTGCCCGAGCCCGCGGGTCCGTCGATAGCGATCACCAGTTTGCGGGTCTCGCTCATTCCTCGCTGTTTTCCTGCCGGGGCGGCGCTGGATTGGATGGGCGGGCGGCACGGCGCGGACGGCGCTCCACCAGCGGCTTGCCGGGGCGCAATTCGGGAGGATTCTCCTCCGACCATTGTTCCGTGCGGCGCTCTCGGGCCTTGTGCGGGAGGCGGGCTTCCGCGGCCTGCAGCATGACCCGTCCACCAACATGCACGAAGCCGAGTTCGCGGCCGGCCTGCAAGGCGTTGATGGCATCGCGGACTTTGGCACGGCCGACCAAGGGAGAAAAGAAGCCCTCCACTTCGTCCTGCGGTACGGCCTGCACACAGTCAATATATTTCGAAACTAGTGCAGTCAGTGACTCGGGCACCGAGAGGTGCATGCCTTCCTTCACTGCTTCGGGAGACCAGCGGAAGAGCACATCCCAGAAGACGCCTTCGTCGTGCTTGTAGTCGACGCGGGTGATGCGGAGCTTGGCCCAGAGTTCATCAAGGGCGCGATCGAGCGCTGCCTCGGAGATGTCGCCGCCGAGCGACTCGCGCAGTTTCTGCTTGGAAATCGGCCCATGCTTTTGCACGATCAGGAAGGCGTCAATGGCGAGCGGAGAATATCCCGAACGCGCACCCGCCTTGGGCGCCTGGCGCGGATTACGGTCGCCTACCAGTCCGTAAAAATAAGGGAACACCGCGGCCGACACCAGAAAGTTGTTATCGGGGAACACCAGCGTTTCGTAGGCAGACTTGTCGCGCAGCAGACGAACCATGAGGCTCTTGGCTTCGCGGGCGCGTGGGTCCTTGAAGGCCATCTGCCATGTGGGCAGCTTGTCGTCACTGCCAGCGAACGCTCCCACGAAGGTTGGAGCCAGCACCGCAGGCTTTTGCGGGTACAGCGTGCAAAAACCGACGGAGTCGATGAACAGGCGCGCATCTTCGATGGTGCCGATGCCCTGCCCGTTCAAGCGCCACTTCTCGCGGCGCAGCTCCTGTAATTGCTGATCGAACATGTGAGATTTTCTGGGAACCCTGCTCAGATACGCTTGAAGGCCCGCTGGATGTCTTTAACAGAATACCGCAGAACCACCGGGCGGCCATGGGGACAACTCATGGGGCAGTCGGTCTTCGCAAGTTCTTGCAGAAGCCATTCCATTTTATTTTGTTCGAGCGGCATGTTGACCTTGATGGCGGCGTGGCACGCTATGGTGGCAGCGATGTGTGTGCGGATCTTCTCCAGATTGAGCGATTGCTCTTCGCGCTCGAACTGTTCGAGGATTTCGTGCAACATGTGTTCGACTTCGGCAGCATTCACGCCTGCGGCGGTGGTCTTCACGGCGATGGTGCGGGTGCCGAAGGGCTCAACTTCGAACCCGTTGTGATTCAGCTCGTCTGATATTTCCGCAAACACCGCCATCTGGCTGGGAGTGAGTTCGACCAGTAGAGGCATTAGCATCTGCTGACGCTCGGGCGAGTTGGCAAGGCGTTGCCGCAGAATCTTCTCGAAGAGGATGCGCTCATGGGCGACGTGCTGATCGATGATCCAAAGTCCTTGCGAGTTGACGGCGAGAATGAACGATTCACGAATCTGGCCAAGCGGCTTAAGCGTGCCGAGAGAGTCGAGGCTGACGGGTGCGTCGTCATCGGCAAGCACCGTGGTGCACCCGTTGTCGCCGCGAACCGGCACGGGCGCGGGCACTGAAATCGGGCCGCCAAAAGTCTGTGCGCCGAAACGCGGCACGGACATTGCAGCATTGGCTTCGATGGCGATGCCGTCGTTGCCAAACTGCAGAGGCGCGGTGACTGCAGGCAACTCAGGCGCGCGCAGCGCGAAGTTGACGTCAGCGTCGGTCACGTGCAGCGGATCGGGCGCGCTCAGTTCGCGTGCGCTGGGTGAGAGCGACGCTGACGCCGTTGGCTGGGCGTGGATCTCGGCCATGAAGGCCGGCACCGGGCGCGCCTTCATCAAGACAGCGCGCACCGAGTCACGAATGAAGTCGTGCAACCCCGACGACTGACGGAAGCGCACCTCGGTCTTTGAGGGATGCACATTGACGTCAACCTCCGTAAACGGCATCTCGAGAAAGAGCAACACCACGGGATATACAGTTGGCGGAATGATGTTGCGATAGGCCTCGGTGAGCGCATGCTGCACCACGCGGTCGCGAATGAGGCGTCCGTTGACAAAGATGAAGATGGAATTGCGATTGAGCTTCTGAATCTCCGGACGCGAGACAAATCCGTGCATGCGGACTTCGCCGGGCACCGGCGCTTGCCACTCTTCCTCTTCGTCTTGTGGTTTCCGTCGCCACGGCGGAGGCTGTGGCAGTCCGACGCGATCGAGCGGCAGCAACGCGCTGAGGGGAACGAGTTGGTCGAGCGTCTCCTTGCCAAACACCTGATAGATGCGCTGCGAGTGGTCAGAGACGGGCGGCGCGATAAGCATCGCATTGGTCGCGGAGTGCAGCTCCCAGTGCATCTCGGGATGCGCCAGCGCGTAGTGCGTGACCAGCGATGCGATGTGCGACAGCTCGGTGGATTCGGCCTTCAGGAATTTTCGGCGCGCCGGGATATTGAAGAACAGGTCACGCACGCTGATCGAAGTCCCCAGCGGTAGCCCGGCTTCTTCGACGGTGAGTATCTTGCCCCCGGCGATTTCGATGACGGTCCCGGCTGCGTCTTCCGCGGCGTGCGTCTCCAGGCGCAGGCGGCTGACGGACGCGATAGAGGGCAGCGCTTCCCCACGAAAACCCAAGGTGGCGATGTTCAGCAGGTCTTCAGCGTTGCGAATCTTCGATGTCGCGTGACGTTCAAAGGCCAGCATGGCGTCGTCGCCCACCATGCCGCAGCCGTCGTCGGTCACCTGGATCAGCTTGCGGCCTCCCGCCTCAACGTTCACGCGGATTCGGCGTGCGCCCGCATCGAGCGAGTTCTCCAGCAACTCTTTCGCCACCGAAGCGGGACGCTCCACCACCTCGCCTGCAGCGATCTTGTTGGCCACGTTTTCGGAGAGAACATGAATGCGTCCCATCGAGTACTACGTTACATGAGGAGGCGGGAGAGTGGGATAGTGGATCTCCGACTGAGCTCAAGATGACAATCCAAAGTGGGGTTGTGAAATACTAATTCACCACCGAATCACATGAGGAACACGCAGGAAATGTTTGAAACATTGACCTACCCCGACGCGGGAGCCCGCGCATGACGGGCGCTTCCACTACCAACGCCGCCGCCGTGACGCTGGCAGCTGTACAGCAGGCGCGCGAGCGCATACGCGGGTTCATCTATGAATCTCCCTGCCGCGCTTCAGCGGACCTCTCGCAGATGACACGGCAGGAGACGTACCTCAAGCTCGACAACCTGCAGCGCACCGGCGCGTTCAAGGAGCGCGGCGCGCTGAACAAGATCCAGACGCTCAGCGAACAAGAGAAGCAGCGCGGGGTAATCACAGCCAGCGCGGGCAATCACGCACAGGCAGTGGCCTATCATGCGTGCGCGCGCGGCATCCGGGCGCAGATTGTAATGCCACTGATGACGCCGCTGGTGAAAGTAGCAGCGACCAAGGGCTTCGGCGCCGAAGTCGTGCTTCATGGCGCCAACTACGACGAGGCGTATGCCTATGCGCTCGAGAGTTGCGCCGAGCAGGGCATGACGTTTCTGCACCCCTTCGATGACGCCGAGGTCATTAACGGACAGGGCAGCATTGGGCTGGAGTTGCTGGAACAGGTGCCCGGCCTCGAAGCGGTGGTAGTGCCTATCGGCGGCGGCGGACTCATCAGCGGCGTGGCATGCGCCATCAAGGAGAGCAATCCCAGGGTGCGCGTCGTGGGAGTGCAGACCGAGCGGCTGCCTTCGATGCTGCGCGCGACCGAGGCGGGGCATCCGGTAACCATTCCGGCGTCGGCGACCGTTGCCGATGGTATCGCGGTACGACGCGCGGGCGATGTCACTCTGCCTCTAGTGCAGCGCTATGTCGACGAGATGGTGACCGTTGACGAAGAAGAAATCGCCAACGCGATCCTGGTGTTGCTGGAAAAAGAGAAGACGCTCGCCGAGGGAGCGGGCGCAGTGGCGGTCGCTTCGCTGCTGCAGCACAAGACCTCGCTCAGCGGAAAGAAGACGGCGGCGCTGGTGTGTGGCGGCAATATCGACGTAAGCCTGCTGGCGAAAATTATCGAGCGCGGCCTGGCGAAGGACGGGCGGCGTTTGCGGCTGCGTATCCACCTCACCGACCGCCCCGGCGCGCTGCACCAGTTGACGAAGATCATCGCCGACCTGCGGGCCAACATCGTAGAGACGCAGTACGATCGCACTTACTACGGCGTGAACCTCGGGGACACGGCCATTGATCTGTCGATGGAAACGCGCGGGCCTGAGCACATCGCGAAAATCCTGGAAGCGCTGACCGAGGCGGAGTACCGGCATGAGCGCATTGAGTAACGCAGGTCCCACTCAACGATCGGCAGGTTGAGCGGGGCACCTCAACGGTGAATGTGTTGGACGTCTCGTGGAAAATCCGGACGCGGATGCGCATCTTTGCGGTGGCACTGTTACTGGGAATTGCCGCCGGAATCTTCGTTCTGTTCCCCATCAATGAATTCGTGTACTACTCCGAATATCAGGCGACGGGCCAGCCTGCGGTTCGATTTGCCGTAGACCAGGTAGGCGAGGCACTGCGCGGGCAACGGCCCAAGAAGACAATCTTCTATGCGGCAGTGGGCGTGGTACTGAGCTTGGGCGGGGCCGCGATTTACGCCTCGATGGCGCGGCGGTCGGAAAAGATCCGCCAACTGAGCGCAGCGCTGGAAGAAGACGTACGCCTGGTGATTGCCCGCGGAGAGAGCGCCAACCTTGAGTTCAAGTCAACCTTCCGCTGGGACCTGCGCGAGAACCGCACTAATCGCGCGCTGGAATCGGTGGTGATGAAGACGCTCGCCGGATACATGAACGGCCAGGGCGGCACGCTGCTGATCGGAGTGGCCGATGACGGAAGCATCGTTGGACTCGATCACGATTACTCCGCACTGAAAAAACCTGACCGCGACGGCTTCGAGCAAGTGCTGATGACCTCTGTGGCCAGCAAGCTGGGTGGCGACGCCTGTCAGAACGTGCAGGCAGTGTTCCACTCGGTCGAAAGCAAAGATGTCTGCCGCGTGATCGTTATGCCGGGACACAGGCCGGTGTACGTGCGGGATGGCGAGACTCCAAAGCTTTATGTGCGCACGGGAGTGAGTACGCGCGAGTTGAACGTGCAAGAAGCGATCAACTACACCGAGGCGCGGTGGAAGAAGTGAATTGGTTGGAGAGCAATCATCCCACTCAGCCTAACGTAGGGTTACGTGGGGAATCCATCTGTCAATAGCGGCTAACCAGACGGCTTGGGTCGCCGAAGGCGCGCTCCGGCTGCACGTTGGGGACGCTTGACACCCACGCCGACCCACCCCAGCAGTTGCGGACATCGGTTTCCCATGCGGTGGACTGGCGTCCGCGCTCGTCGATGTAGCGCACGGGGAACATCTCCATGGAAATCGCGCAACTCTGGGACGTCGTTGCGCCGAACGATGGCGGCACGTCGAGAGCATAGCTGGGAGTCGAGTAGCGCGCTGATTTCATCCCGACAAAGATTACCGCCCACGCGCTGGAGACAAACACAAAAGCAAAAAGCGACATCAGGACCGCGCGGATGCGGCGGCGGCGGTGTGAGGTGCGACCATAATGCGCACGCCCAGTCGGTCGTTCCGGCCGGCGTTGAACCCGCTGACCCTGGGGATGCCACTTGGCATCGTACTCGACGCGGCGCTCGGGGTCCGATAATACCTGGTGGGCCTCGTTAATGTCCTGAAACTGCAAAGTCGCGCCGGGGGCGGGATTGCGATCGGGATGATAGCGCCATGCCAGCCGCCGAAAGGCCGCGTTAATATCGGCGGTGTTGGCCGATGGATAAAGGTCGAGTACTGCATAGTAATCGAGCTGTGCGCGAACGACTGGCGGCATGACGAGTGGCTCTCCCTATCGCAGGGGCGCGTAGTAACCCTTGCGAGCCCGGACCTTGTACTTCTTATTATCGGCCAGAATTTGAATACCGTGATATTTCCCATTTGGTTGCAGGTCGGCGGGCTTGTAGGAAATAGCGTACTGGCTGCGCAGCTCATCCTGAATCTGCGAAAACGCGTCGGAAACGTCCTGGATCTTGAAAGGGAAAAACGCGCGGCCTCCGGTCTCGTCGGCGAAATGCTCCAGCACCTTGTCGCCCTTGAGCTTCTGTCCGCTGGTGTTGGTCGAGATGGTATAGATAATCACCTCGGCCTTCTGCGCCATCTCGACGGCCTCTTCCCGCGAAACCCGGCTTTGGTTGTCGTCGCCATCGCTGAGCAGGATGATCGCGCGGCGGGTGGCCAGGTTGCCTTTGTCTTTCGCCATGATCTCGTCGCGGCAGGCGTAGTAAATGGCGTCGTACATGGCGGTGCCGCCGCCCGGGCGCAGCATGCGCACGCCCTTGGAGAGCGCCTCGGTGTTGTCGGTGAACTCCTGGGTAACCTCCGGCGTGGTATCAAAGCCAATCACGAAGGCCTGATCGAACTTGGGGCGGACAATCTGGTTGAGGAACTCGATAGCGGCTTCCTGTTCGAACTTGAAGCGATCACGGATGGAGTTGCTGGCATCGACCAGCAGGCCCACCCGCAGCGGCAGGTTGGTTTCACTGCGGAAGGAGCGAATCGCCAGCGGCGGCTTATTGTCGTCGAGCACGCGAAAGTCGTCTTGCTTGAGGTCGTTGACAAACTTGCCGCGCTTATCCGTAACGGTGAACACCACGTTCACTTCGTCGACCAGCTTGACGATGGTGGTGAGCTTTTCCTCCTGGTCGCTGCCGGTTGCTTGCTGCCCGGCAGTACCCAAGGTACCCAGATTCGAAGCAGGCGTGCTGGCCGCCGGAGCCGAACTTTGAGGCGCGGAGCCTGTACCACCGCTCTGCGAGCTGTCGCCGGAAGACGCGGGCGCGGTTTGTGCCGGAGAT
Organism: uncultured Acidobacteriaceae bacterium; assembly: GCA_963779555.1. Classification (GTDB taxonomy): domain Bacteria; phylum Acidobacteriota; class Terriglobia; order Terriglobales; family Acidobacteriaceae; genus DASRAA01. The sequence goes on along the minus strand of CAVZYS010000037.1, from coordinate 107,987 downwards.
TGCGTTTGAGCCGGAGCATGCGCCGGAGTTGCGTTTGCCGGCGGCGTGGACTGCTTCGGCGGATACTTGCTGGCCGACGGCGCAGACGGCAATGGCTGTTGCGTTGCGTCCTGGGCGAAGGACGCAAAGGTGAACATGACAATCAGAAGAGGAATACACCGAGCTCGCATGGAGTACTTCATTATATCTGTTGCCGGTGGCGCAGCTTCTGCAGGAAGCCGCTGAGTTCACCGGGAAGCGGAGCAGTAAACGATAGCGTCTGCCCGGTACGAGGGTGCGACAACTCCACGGCGGCGGCGTGCAGGAAGTTGCGATTCAGACGCAACGCTCCCGGCTGCGATTCAGGGGCGTCGGCTTCTGCTTCGCGTTCGGCCGCGTTACGTTTGCGCGATCCTTTCCGTGGCGCGGCCGACGAGCGCAGCACACCCGCTGCTCCGTAGAGCGTGTCGCCCACCACAGGATGCCCAATGGAGGCCATGTGCACCCGGATCTGGTGGGTGCGTCCGGTCTCGATGCGCACGTCGATCAGGGCAAACTTGCCGTAGGGCGAGTCAATCCGCTCGCGGACTTCGTAGTGGGTAACGGCGGTACGCCCTCCACTGCCGCGCGTGGTCATGCGAATGCGCCGGATGGCGTCACGGCTGATCTCTGCGTTGATGGTGCCGCGCGGGCGCTCGGGCCAGCCGTGCACCAGCGCGACATAGCGCTTCTTCACTTCACGTCCGGAAAACTGCTTCGCCAGATTGCGATGGGCGACGTCGTTGCGGGCGACGAGGATCAGTCCACTGGTTTCCTTGTCGAGACGATGCACGATACCGGGACGCGTCTCGCCGCCGACTTCCGAAAGCTGGGCAAAGCGGTGCAGCAGCGCGTTCACCAGCGTGCCGCGATTGCGGTCGTCATCGGTCGCACCCGCCCCGGCGTGAACCATCATGCCAGCAGGCTTGTTGATCACGGCAAAGTCGTCGTCTTCGTAGATGATGTCGAGCGGAATGTCTTCGGCAATGGCGCGCAGCGGCGGAGGCGCGGGACCGCCGAGGATGGTAATGGTCTCGCCCCCGCGTAGTTTGTGCGATGGCTTGGATTTCGCGCCGTTAACCAGCGCCTTCTCTTCCTCCAGCAGCATCTGCACGCGGGCCCGGCTGGTGTCGGGGATCTGCGCGGTCAGGAACTGGTCAAGACGCTGCCCGGCTGCGTCGGTCGGAACGGAAATGGTGATGGGGAAGACGGAGTCAGACATTGGGCAAGATCTAAAGGTGAAGGGTCCGAATCCTTGGGTTAGGGAGACATCGCATTTGAGCCACTAGCTGTCCTTGCGATAGAGGAGATCGCGCATAGCGTGTCTGCGAGCCTCGTTCGCTTCCTTCACCGTCTTGCGCTCGACTTGGTCCATAGCCTGCTTGGTTTTGGAGCCGGTCACTTCGGATTCGCTGCAAGCTGGGCAGCGGTTGGCAAAACCGGGTTTATCCGGCTTCAGCTCGAACTCTTCTGAGCAGATGGCGCAAACTCGGATAGGAAATGCCATCACCCAGCCATTTTACAACCCGCCCAGGCCACCCCACGATTCCCAAAACGGGAATTACTGCCAATTGTCGCTGATAATGCCAAAATTCAGCGCGGGAAACTTGCTGTACTTTCACCTGCCTGTCCGAATCAATGCGAAAATTATGCTTATGCGAAAACTATCCCTAACCGCGGCAACTATGCTGACGATCGGCATCCTGTTACTGGGTAGCGCCATGGCCCAGCAGCCTCCGGCGTCCACCACTAAACCGGCCCCAACTGCTAAGTCCACACCAACCGCAAAACCGAACTCGGCAACGGCGGCAAAGAGCGCGCAGCCCATGAAGCTGACGACACAGAAAGACAAGCTGAGTTACGCCATCGGCATGAACATGGGCCAGGGCATGAAGCGGGACTCGCTCGATCTTGACCCCAATATCGTGCTGCAAGGCTTCAAAGATGCCTCGGCCGGCAAAACGCTGATGACCGATGAGGATATGAAGGTTGTTCTCACGAATCTCCGTGACGAATTGGCCAAGAAGCAGCAAGCCGAAGCGCAGCGACTCGGCCAAATCAACAAGCAGGCAGGGCAGCAATTTTTCGCCGCCAACAAGGCTAAAGAGGGAGTAGTCACGCTGCCCAGCGGGTTGCAATACAAGATTTTGAAAGAAGGAACCGGACCGAAGCCCGCAGCCAGCGACACTGTAGTTTGCGAATATCGTGGCACCCTGCTGGACGGCACCGAATTCGACAGCTCGTACAAGCGCGGTAAGCCCGCCGACTTCCCGGTCGACAAGGTTATCAAGGGATGGACGGAGGCCTTGCAGTTGATGCCGGTGGGATCGAAGTGGCAGCTCTTCGTACCCTCTGATCTGGCCTATGGCGAGCGCACGGTGAGCGCCGAGATAGGCCCCAATTCCACGCTAATTTTCGAGGTCGACCTGCTCTCTATCCAGGCCAAGAACCAATAGGTGAAGCCGCTGAGCGGCGTTGCGCGCAGAACACAAAGGCAAACAAAACAGCCACGGATTTCACGGACGAACACGGATCAAAACTACTTGATTTGGTTTATCCGTGAGATCCGCGCAATCCGTGGCCGATTTTTCTGCTGACGCGCTAAGGCACTTTCGCAGCAGCATCAACCGCTTGACGTAGATCATCTACCAGCGTCATTTCCGGTGGATTCAGCCCATCCTTCACGCTGTTTCGCCACAGCGGGGCTGAATCGATACCCTTGGAGCCGTCGTACAAAGCCAGCATGTCACGCGGATCGCCAACGTCCGTGGGGACCTCGGCTCCAATGGAAGGCTTGGTGTTTGAACCGGCGCCAATCCGCATTCCTGGGAGAGCCTCAGCAATGTGTCCTTTCCGCACCAGGAGTATCAGGTCGGCATCTTTGGCCCGATATGCAAGGGCATACCGCCCCCACTTCTTGATCGCATCCTGAACGTCAAGGACGGCCTGCCGATCGTCGGGCATCATGCGCGGATTGGTGAGGTCGTCGCCCGTATAGGTGGTAACCAGCACGTACCTGGCATGCACTACCAGCTTTGGTAACGGTTTGTATCCGCTGGCGAGGGCGACACCCGCCAAGCAGATGAGCGCAAGAAACCACCAAACAAATCGGCGCATAATACACCTCCTGCGCAGACATTCCGCTAATTGGGGATTTTACACCCGCCAGAAAAGCAACCACGGATTTTATGGATCGGCACGGATCAAAATTATCCGGTTTGATTTGTTGTGTTTGCTTTTATCCGTGAGATCCGTGGCTGGCTTTTGCTGTTGCTTTTATCGCGCAGAGGCCAGCTTCGCCGGCTGCCGCAATGGTACCCGGCGCAACCACAGCAGGCATCCGCCAACCACCAGCAGTATGGCAATCCCCTGGGTGCCGGACATGAAGCCCAAAAACTGGCCGCGCCCCGGGTCGCCGCGGAAGAACTCAATGAAGTAGCGGCCAACGCCATAAATGATCAGGTAGGCGCCGATGATCTCGCCTTCGAATTTTTTCCGGCGAATGAGCCACACCAGGAAAAGGCAGTTCAGCACCTCTAGCCCAAACTCGTAAAGCTGCGTGGGGTGCAGCGGAATGCCCAGCGGCGTGCCCACGATCTGTTCGGCCAGAGGATTGTGAAAGGTCACCGCCCACGGCACGTGGGTTTCGCGTCCCCAACAGCAGCCGGCGGCAAAACAGCCGATGCGGCCGAAGGCGTGTCCCAGGGCGAGGCCCGGAGCGAACACATCGCAGGTGCGCAACACCGGCATCTGGTTGCGCCGCATGTACCAGATGCACATGACGAGCGCCAGCAGCAGCCCACCAGACCACACTCCGCCGGCCTGCAAGGTGGAGAGCGCGAAGATCTCGGCAGGGTGCTCGGTGTAGTAGCCGAGGTCAACCAGAATCATCAGGATCTTCGAGCCCAGGACACCGGACAGAATGGCGATGATGCCAAGGTTCCAGAGTTTGTCGGGATCGAGCCCTTGCTCGCGTCCCACCTTGATGATGAGCATGAGGCCGCAGACCAGGCCCAGCGCAGCCATCACGCCGTAAGTGGGCAGACTGAAATTACCGAGGTGCAATAAACGTGGAAACACAGCTCTATTGTAGATGCTGGCGAGGATTCGAAGGGCGCAGGAGAGGTTGGAATCGCAACGTCATCTAACAGGCCGCAGGAAAACATATTTCCGAGCAGTTTTGTATCAGGGCACGACTTTCAGTCGTGCCGATGGGGTTTGTTCTTGGCATTGCCGAGCGGACTTTAGTCCGCGAGGCGTGCGCGGCCGCGACTTTCTCCGCGGCCCGCTAGAAACTCGCGCCGACTTCTAAAACCACCGACGTGTCCGTAATTCCGGGATTGAATACGTAGGTGGTGAACTCGAACTTCTTGTGCTTGAACCCGACCAGGAAGCCACGCTGAATGTCCAGTTTTGTCTGAAATGCCCGGGTACGTTGCGCTACCAGTCCGAGCTTCAGCCAGTCCAGTGGCTTATAGGTGAGTTGCGGCCAGGTGTAATAAAAGTTGCCGGATTTCGCCGTAGTGTCGAAGACATACTCGTTGTCGATGGAGAACGTCAGCTTCTTCCACTCCAGCGACGCCTCGCATCCGGGAGCGATGCCGTCGGTCCGGCCGAATACGCCGCCGATCATGGGGGTCACGGCAAACTGCCAGGTTTTCCCCCAACTGAAGTTGTATCCCGCCCACAGCGAACCGGTGCGTATGTTTTCGTAGTTGTAGCGCGCCTCCAGGTGAAGCCATTTGTGGTCGGCGGTGATTGTAGGTGAGGCATACCCGTCCTCGCCGGAGACAATGTAGCCATCCACCGTGAGTGAGTACGCCCATGGCTCGGCGGCCGTATCGGGCGGCTTCGGATTCGGACTATGCGGCTGATCCGGCGTCTGCGATTGCGCCCATCCGCTGACCGCCAACAGCAGTATCAAGGCGAGTCTGGGCCATCTCCAAGGTTGGAACTTCAGTGCTTGTCGCGGCCGGGAGATGGACACGGATGGCATGGGAACAAGCAGTAGAACAGAAGGCCCGTCGTCCCGCAAACCAGAGTCCCCAGCGCCGGTACCGAGGTTCAGTGACCCGGCCCCCCGTACTGGAAAAATCCCGACGCCAACACTTCCCTGTTGCTTCGCTGTCGACTTGAGGTATGCTTTCCAACGCATTTTGAATCCAACCTGAGAAAGGATCCCACATGAAAAAATTCCTTTTCGTATTGCTTCTCATCCCCGTGTTGGGATGGGCACAGAGCCCCTTTGACGGCACCTGGAAGATCGATCTCAACAAAGCCAAGTTCCCCAAGAAGCCGGACGAGTATCTCCTGAAAGACGGAATGTACGAGTGCAAGACCTGCAAACCCGAAATAAAGATCAAGTCTGACGGCCAATTCCAGCCGGTCAGCGGCCATCCCTACTTCGACAAGATGATGGTGAAGGTTGTCGACGACAAACACGTCGAGTCTGCGACCACCAAAGACGGTAAGGACGCGGGGAAGGAAACCCGCACCGTATCGGACGACGGCAATACCATGACCACCGCCTGGACCTACTACCTAAACCCGACGGGCGGACCGGTTAGCGGCACGGACACTCAGACGCGCGTAGGCAAGGCTCCAGCCGGAGCCAATGCCATCTCCGGCTCCTGGCATGAGGAGAAGTCGGATGTCGCGCAGGCCGACGCCTTGATCTTCAGCTTCAAGGGCGGCGGCGACTCACTGAGCATGACCACCCCTACCGGGCAGTCCTACACCGCGAAGCTGGACGGCAAGGATGCTCCGTACGTAGGCGATCCGGGCACAACCAGCGTGTCACTCAAACGGATCGGCGATGCCGTCGAGGAATCCGACAAGCGCGATGGCAAGGTGATCTCCGTCAGCAAAATGACTGTGTCGTCGGATGGCAAAACCATGACCATCGAGGTCGACGACAAGCTCCACGGAGCCAAATCGACCTTCGTGGCCGTGAAGCAGTAGCAATATTATTTCCCTGCTGCGGCCCCAAAAAAATAGCTGGCGACACAAAGCAAGCTGGCCACGGATTTCACGGATCAACACGGATGCGTCTAGACCGGAAAATCGTAGTGGGCGGTCCGAAAAGAACCCGTTTCAATCGGTGCAAATCCGTGGCTTGGGTTTTGGGCCGAGCTCGCAGCGACGCTCGCTTGCCGGTGAGCAATAGAAAAGCCGACCCACGGGGCCGTGTTCAGTGGGCCGTCAATGAACCCGTCGTTACGGTGGGAACCCTCCGCGGCTCTTTAGGCATCTCCGCATGACGGAGCCTCGCACACCGAACCGTTATACGAGTAGGGTCCCCTGTTCATTGAGCATTGGTTCAAAAAACGGTTGCCACCAACACCAACTTTGCAGGCCGGCTTCTGTGTGGATGCTACGAAAAACGCCGCGGGATAGCAAGCGCCGCGGCGCAAATTCTGTGGGATTTGACCGGAGTTCACAAACAAAAGCCGGAGCCTTATGCAGGCCCCGGCAAAAAGCCGACAGATGAGTTACAGGCTCAGCTTGCGGCGAATCACGCCCGCGAGGCCGATAATTCCCGTACCAAACAGGATCATGGTGCCCGGCTCGGGGGTGGAATGCCCAACTAAGTCACCGTAGAATACTGGGTATATGGGAATGCGTCAGCATCTACCAGGAACGGACCGACATCAACCCCGTTCAAGGAACACGGTGAAATCGTTCGGCGTTCCGCCATCGTTATAGAGGCAGAAACCGGAGTTAAAGAGTACACAGTCCGGACCGCATGAGCCAGCCAACGTCACGACGAACACGTCATCCAGTCCCCAGTACAACGGGTCCTGGCGAAACGTGAAAGTAAATGTGTTGCCTAGAACACTGGCTCAGACAGAAGCCGTCGCTGCCGACCGGGCCCAACTGTGCCCCGTAGTTGCCGGAGTTGACGTAAGGTGCGAACGGAACGACACCGCTGAAACCGATGTTGCCCGTGAGGTCCAGCCGGTGAAGTCACCGGTCTCAAACCCGCAATTGACGACGAGGTTTCCTGGTACCGCATCGCAAATGCTTGCGGCAGCCCAAGCTGGGCTGGTGACCAGGAAGCAGAATGCTGCGAATAACAATACTGTGGCGCGTAGTTTCATGTTGTTCAAAGCCTCTCTTCTGCAGAAAGTGGTTGTATGAATTTGGTTGTTTGTATTCGAGAGCCCTGCGTTGCAGAGCTGACGGGAAGGGTGGACCCAGGGCCTGAGAGTTTGCGAGAGAGCAACTAACTAAGTAACTTTGCGCTAAAGCAACCTACTGAGTAACCTTGCTGTAGAGCAATCTACTGAGTAACTTTGCGCTAGAGCAACTTACTTAGTAAGTATGACCGTGTGCGCCCATGAAATCGAGCGAGAATGCTTAGAATCGACAAAAAAAGTCGGTAGATTCCTAAATTGGAACGAAGGTTACCTCGCCCCGAAATTTGAACCTTTTGCACCATGAATAGTCCAGAAGCGAAACCATCTCTCTGCAGCCTGACTGTCCGAGAGGCTGATCAGGCGCGACGTTCCGAGGAACAACCGCGCAAGCCGCTGTAAGATTGAGGCCGAGTTTCCAAACAAAAAAGCCGGAGCCTTGTGCAGGCTCCGGCAAAAAACCGACAGATGAGTTACAAGCTCAGCTTGCGCCGAATCACACCAGCCAGTCCGAGAACTCCGGAACCAAACAGAAGCATGGTGCCCGGTTCGGGGGTGGAGGAATACCCGATCAAGTCGGGGATTGCTACGTATTCGGTGTAACCGAACGCACCCGCATTTACTAGATCGGGACCGACGTCCACTCCGTTCCAGAACACGGTGAAGTCGTTAATATTTCCGCCATCGTTATACAGCCAGAAGCCCGCCTGCCAAATGTTGCAGCCCGCAAAGAAACTGCACGGGCCAAGGTCAACGAAGAACACGTCGTCCAGTCCCCAGTAGGCCGGGTCCTGGCGGAACGAGAACGTCACGGTGTTTCCCATGAAGCTCTGGCTCAAGGTGCCGTCACTTCCCACCGGGCCCAACTGTGCCCCAAAGTTACCGGAGTTGACGTAAGGTGCGGATCCGCTGACGCCGCTGAAACTGAAGTTGCCGCCCGCGGTCCAGCCAGTGAGGTCGCCGGTCTCGAACCCGCAGTTGACGATTACGTTTCCTGCTACCCCATCACAAATGCTGGCAGCCCAGGCGGGGCTCGCGACGGCGAAGCAGAGTATTGCAAAGAACAAGATCGTGGCGCGTAGTTTCATTGGTACATTCCCTCCTAGGGACACGTGTTGTGTGGTTTCGAACCGCTCGAGAGCCCTGGGGGGTCAGTGCTAACGAAGTAGTGGACGGCGCTTCTTTGAATTTGCGCTAGCGCAAATTATGCAGTAACTTTGCGCTGCATCAAGCTGGTAGGTCACTATCTCAATGATTACTTGAACGTGTCAAGAGATATCTGAAGAATTAAAAAATAAATGTAAATATTTCCCAATTTGGGCCAATAATTTGCCCTACCTAAGCGCATGATGGCCATAAAATGCTATTCGCATAGCATCTATAGGTCATAAATCTGCTGAATGGATGGTAACCTGAATGGAGTGACCGAATGGAGTGACCGAACGTCAGACGAGAAGCGGCGTCAGTTGCCGGGAGGCTACTTTACCAACACGTGGTGTAATGCAGGAGAAGCGTCCGCCTAGCCTGCGCGGCGCGGTTCCTCCAGGATCTCGTCGAGAGCGTCGGACAGGTGTCCGGCCCGGGCTGTGTAGTCGACGGTGGCAGTATCGTACTTGCTCCTCAGCATGAGGTACTCATCGGCGATATTGAGCGCCGCCAGCACGGCGACCCGCAGGGAGTCGACCGTGGAGGCCTGTTGTGCGACGAGTCGCATCTTGGTGTCAACGTAGTCGGCCAGCTTGCCGATGTACTCCGGATCGGAGCCGCGAAGCTGGTAGGTCTGATCGTAGATTTCGACACGAACACTGCCGTTGCCGTTGGATTGAGCCAAGCTAGCCTCCTGGTTTTCCCATGACGTGCGAAGGGCGCAAGCCCAAATCAACCCGGCGGATGCTCTGCGGCCGTGACAGCCCGCCCATCCCGCAACAAGTCACGCGCTGCAATTATTGCGCTGATTCTTCCGCCGTCAAAGACTCAATTTGTCCCAGCATCTTTTCTACTCTGGTTCGTACCTCTTCGCGCTCCTTGCGCAGGGCGACGAGTTCGGCGCGCAGCGCATCGAACTCCTCCTCGCGCTCAGTCAACTGCTCGCGCAGACGGGCGGCGGCACGCTCGGCGGTGGTCTTGGCTTCGCGCGCGACTTTCAACAGTTCGATGGTGCGAAGAACTTTTTCCTCAAGCGACTGGAAATCGGCAGGGGAGACAGTGGCGGTTTCAACTGCATTGGACGGCATAGCGAACGACGAACCTCGGAATTTGGATGATTGAGCGAAGTATAACGCAGGCTCCTGTGGATCGCGATGCGTGCGAAGGCGATTGCGCGAAGAAATCGCGTGAGGAACCGTGGAATGCAACAGGCATAGTGCAGATTGCGGTGGGCTGTGTAAAAATCGAGGCAATCACAGGACAACTATGAAACAGGAATGCACCACCCAGGAGTACATCGCCGAACTCGGACGCCAGAGCGCTCAGGCGCGGACGTTGACCGGCGGTCTGGACGAGACGTCGCTCAACTGGCAGCCCAACGGCGGCAAGGGATGGAGCGTTGCCCAGTGCCTCGACCACCTCGTAATCATGAACGCCATCTACGTTAAGGCGTTGCAGGCGGCCGTGGAGAACAACCGCGATCAACTGGAGCCGCGCAAGAATCTCATACAACCTTCAGGATGGTTCACGCGCTTCTTTATCGGCTTCGAGGAGCCTCCCCCGAAGTTGAAGCTTCCCGCGCCCAGGAAGATCGCTCCGCCGTCGCAGCTCACCAGCGCGATACTCCGCGAGTTCGAGGGGGTGCAAAACCAGTTGGTGGAATTCATGCGCCAGTGGGGCGACACCGACCTCGGCGATCTGCGCGTGCGTGATCCGCTGTTTCCGATGCACCTCACCGTCGATACCGAATTGCTGATTGTGGCTGCGCACAACCGACGGCACCTGTGGCAGGCGGAACAGGTGAAGGCGACCGCTGGGTTTCCGAGCTGAATTCTTCGCTGGAGCGCAAAAGATCACTCACTACGAAGACATGGAGGAAATCAAACCAAGTGGGTGATCTTGAAACTTCCGTGTCTCCGCGGCAAGTCCCTCGAACTCATTTGATCGTCAGAAGACCTCTCTCCGCTCGAGTTAACGGTATCAATAGGTCTCTTGTTCGCTGGGTGCCCACGTTCACCTTCGTTTGGCAAACGCGGCAATCCAATCACCCAGAACTTCCCCGTGCGAGGCGTGAGGTCGTCGCTAGGCGCTGGCGTTGAAGAGCAGGATGAATTGGAAGCGTTGGGTGAGCCAATCGGCCCACCCAACAGCGAGGCCGTTAGCGGCCGAACTTGCGGCGCAGCATCGTTGCCGCGGCGATCACACTTGTGCCAAGAAGACCCAAGGTACCCGGTTCCGGCACCGGGCTGGAGCCGGCGGTTGTGAACTGAAAGGTGCCAGCATCAAACTGTACAGACTGGTCGGGCAGCCCCACACAAGAACCGCACGTGTCTGGGCTGTCTAACGTGACATTGTAATCCCAGCTTGCCCCATTGAATGCCAGTACACCACCGCCGTCGTTCAGCACAGGCCCGATGGACCCGTAACCCAGGTTACCAAAAAAGTCAGTAGCGCTGAATCCAACTGCAACGACCTGATACGATCCAACTCCCAACGTAACCGGAGCGATAGCCTGGAAGACATCGAAACCAAGTCCGGCAGGGGTGTAAGTTCCTTGAAAGGTCACTACAGGCGTAACCTGGGCGAGTGACGTCGTGTCGTAAATTACCACGCTAATCGAACCTGTGATGACGCCGTCTCCAGCGGCATTAAATACTCCCAGTTCCGTGACAGTAATTGGCGAAAGAACGTTGAAGTTCAACGCCAAATTTCCGGTGAACCCGAAACCCGCACTTGGGGGCTGGTCGGCATAGGCAATGGTCGACGCGTTAACATACGCCGCACTCATCAATGTGACGAGGAAACAAACTGCGAGAACCCTTTTCATTTTCGGCCCATTCTCTCCTAGTTTTATGTTGATCTTGCACAGATCGAGCTATGACAATAGACCAAGAGCAACGCTTACGGGTTGCTGTTGAGCAAGCCGCGGTCTTAATCTCATGACGAATGCTTCGGGAAAGGCACGCGAGCTTAGCTTTTGAGTCGACACGCGGAGTTTTTGGTCAGGATGAGGTGGTTGGGCAAACTCCTCTTGACCGGAGTTTCCATTTCGTGTTCCGGGTTCCAGAAAATGTTAGGCCGACTGCGCGTGCCCACGTTGGCATTCTTTTGGCTAACGTGGAAATCGAACTACTGTGTTCGTAACACTCCACCCAGTGACTCCAGCGCCTTCACGATCTGCGCTGACCACTGAGCTACCTCGTCGTCGCGCAGAGTGCGCTCTTGCGACTGGAACTCGGCGTGGAGCAGCGTCGAGTACTTGCCGGGTGCGCCATCCGGGCTGGTTTTGCCCGGGTGGGTCTTGTCGCCGCGATAGATCTCCACCGGCACGAACGACTGCAACTCGGCGACGCCCAGCGCTTGCACGGCAAACCGAATGCGCTCAAACGTGACCCCATCGTCAAAGAAGAACGAGAAGTCGCGTCCGACGGCGGGAAATTTCGAGAAGCGCTGATACTTCGGTTCGCGCAACGCATGCCGGTACAACCTCTCCAGCATTACTTCCGCTAGAAACACGTCCTGGCGCAGCTTGCGTGCACCCGCCACCTCGGGATGTAGCTGGCCGAAGCGCGCCACGGTCTCGCCATCGAGCACCGCCCGCGCCGAGCGTCCGGGATGGAAGTACGCCGGCGTCTTGTCGTCGAAGTACAGCTTGCTGTGCTGAAACCCCGAGAGCAGTTGCTCCACCTCGCCCTTCAGGTGAAAGAAGGTGACGGGCTGCACTCCGCCGTGCACGCTGTGCGGCGCGTGGTTGCCGGTGGCGGCGAAGGCCAGACGGCGGTACTCGTTGTGGCGCTCGCCCAGTTTCTCGAACACCTGTCCCGCTTCGAACAGCCGTACATCGCTCGTACCGCGATTCAGGTTGTACCCGATCATATTGAGCAGGCCCGGCGCCAGCGAGTTGCGCATGTAGCCCGCCTCTTCGCTCAGCGGATTGGCCAGCGCCAGCGGATCCGCACCGCCAAACGTCTTGGCGTCTTCGGCGGAGATAAACGTGATCGAGATGGCCTCGTCGTATCCCAGCGTCAGCATAGTTTGGCGCACACGCGCGTCCTTCGCTTCGTCAGGCAGCGCGACCACCGCGCCCGTGAACGTGGGCAGCGTGTTGGGAAACTTGTTGTAGCCGTATATGCGCGCCAGTTCTTCCAGCAGGTCGATCTCGCGTTCGACATCCAGCCGCCATGTGGGGATGGTGACACCGAATTCGCTGACAGCCTTGCCAACAGCGGTATGCGCGCCACCGCTGCCGCCTGTGTACTGAAACGCACCCGCCGCACCGGATGATATGGAGGCGCCAGAAGCGATCCCAAACCCGAGAGACCGAAGGATGCGCCTGATCCCCGCGGGTTCGATGTCAATGCCAAGATTGCGCTTGACCTCGGAGCTATGCAGCATGATGGCAGGCCGCTCGACTTTGCGGGCCACAGCGTCGATGCGCTCGCCAGTGAGCACCCCACCCGCAGTTTCGAGAATCAGTTCGGCCACGCGATCGCAGGCGACCGGAGTGATGCCCCAGTCGGCTCCGCGCTCGAAGCGATGCGAGGCATCGGTATGCATGCCGTGACGCTTGGCCATGCTGCGGACCGTCGCCGGATCAAACCATGCCGATTCGATCAGCACGTTCTTCGTCTTCTCGGTGATCATCGAGTCGAATCCGCCCATGACGCCGGCCAGCGCAACGGGTTTCTCTGCGTCGGCGATGACCAGATCGTCCGCGGTGAGCGTGCGCCCGATACCGTCGAGCGTCTTCAGGAATTCTCCGTCGCGAGCACGCCGTACGATGATCTTTCCGCCTTCCAGCAAGTCGAGATCGAAGGCGTGCGTGGGATGTCCAAGTTCGTTGATCGCGTAGTTGGTGGCGTCGGCAGCGTTGTTGATAGCGCGCGAGCCGAGGAGTTCCAGCCTCTTGGCAATGTGCTCGGGCGAAGGGCCTATCTTCACGTTGCGAATGATGCGCGCCGTGTATCGGGCACAACCTTCGGCATCTTCGATGACGATTGGGAAATTCGCTGCGCCGGTGGGTTTCGGCAGCTTCGGCACGAACGGCTTCAGCTCTGCCCCGTAAATCGCCGAGGCTTCCCGCGCCACGCCGTAGTGGTTCATGGCGTCCACGCGGTTGGTGGTCAGGTCCATCTCGTAGATGGTCGCGCCCTGCTCCTCGACGACCGTCTCCACGGCGATTCCAGCGGAGGTCAGGTCTTCGGCGAGTTGGCGGTCGTCGGCCGCTACGTTCACGAACTCACGCAGCCATGCGGGGAGGATTCTCACGCGAACTGCTCCAGGAACCGCACGTCGCCCTCATAGAACAATTGAATTTCCTCGACTCCATACTTCAAGATCGCGATGCGCTCGACACCCATGCCGAACGCGAAGCCCGAAATCTTCGACGAGTCATAGCCGTTGTGTTTCACGAACTCGAAGACGTTGGGATCGACCATGCCGCAGCCCAGCAACTCGATCCAGCCGCTCTCTTTGCACTTGCGACAGCCCTTGCCGCCGCAGAAGATGCAGCTCACCTGCATGTCGGCGCTGGGCTCGGTGAAGGGGAAGAATGACGGATAGAAGCGCGTCTTCACCGACGAGCCGAACAGCGCCTTCATGGCGTGGTCGAGCGTGCCCTTCAGATCGCAGAAGGTGATGTTGGTATCGACCGCCAGCCCCTCGACTTGGTGAAACACCGGCGAATGCGTGGCGTCGAGCGGATCGTTGCGGTGCACCTTGCCGGGGATCACGATGCGCACCGGCGGCGACTGCTTCTCCATGGTGCGAATCTGCACCGGCGAGGTGTGCGTGCGCAACAGCAGACGATCGCGCGCAGCCTTCGACTCCTGCCCGGCGATGAACAGCGTGTCTTGCGTGTCGCGCGCCGGATGGTTCGGCGGAAAGTTCAGCGACTCGAAATTGTAGTAGTCGGTCTCGACCTCGGGGCCTTCGCCGATAGAGTAGCCCATCGCCTTGAACACGGCGACAATCTCGTCCTGCACCCGCAGCACCGGATGCTTGGTGCCGATAGGACGCTGCACGCCAGGAAGCGTAATGTCGAGGCGCTCCGACGCGAGTTTCGCGCCCGACGAGGACGCCTGAATGCGCGACTCAGCGGCCTCAATCGCCGCTTCGGCTCGCGCCTTCAGTTCGTTAACGCGCTGTCCCACCTCGCGCTTGGCTTCTTTCGGAGCGGCCTTCAGCCAGGTATCGTTGACCTGCGTGAGCAGGCCGTTCTTGCGCGCCAGCCAGCGATCGCGAAACTCTTTCCAGTCGGAGTCGGAGTGCAGCGCAGCGGTTTCGGCATCGAGAGCAACAAACAAGTCAGCGACGGCGCGGTCGAGCGCGGCGGGCGAGTAATCGTCGAGTTTGGGAACGGTGTACACGAATGTGTTTCCCTAAATCACAACGGGCGGCCCTGCGGCCGCCCATCGCGTCAATACAGATTGTTCCGGGACGAACGGCCTTACGCTGCGGCGGACGAGGAAGCTGCGTGCGCGGCCTTGGCCTGCGCGCACAGCGCCGTAAATCCTGCGGCGTCCTTGACCGCCAGGTCCGCCAGGATCTTGCGGTCCAGCTCGATGCCGGCCTTCTTCAAGCCGTTGATGAACTGGCTATAGCTGATTCCGTTCAGCTTGGCGGCAGCGCCAATGCGCACAATCCAGATCGAGCGGTACTGGCGCTTTTTCTGCTTGCGGCCGCTGTAGGCGAACTTCAGTCCGCGCTCAACCGACTCTTTCGCCTGCCGGTAGAGCTTCGATTTTGTGAGGTAATAGCCACTTGCGCGCTCAAGAATCTTCTTGCGCTTGGCATGACGTTTCGTACCACGTTTTACGCGAGGCATGCTGCTCCTTTTTGCAAAGCATTAAGCGGCTGGAGGCAAGAAGCTTGGAAAAACCTGCCGGTTGATCCGAAGTTGGCCCACGCTCGGGTGTCGAATCCGGGGAGCCGGGTGAAACCGTGCCTCTTCACGCGCTGTTGGCCGTCGCGAGATTGCCCGCGCCGGCTAGCCGCACCGTGCGGCCAGCGGTCCCGACGAGCGCCTGTGCGCCCGTTGGGCGTCCTAGTAGGGGATCATGCGTGCTACTTTGTGCTGATCCGCCTTGTCGACCATCGAATCGGTGTCGAGATGGCGTTTACGCTTGGTCGCCTTCGAAGTCAGGATGTGCCGTTTAAACGCGTGTCCGCGCTTGAACTTGCCCGTAGCTGTCTTCTTGAAGCGCTTGGCGGCGCCACTATGTGTCTTCAACTTAGGCATAATCGTCTCTCTATTACAACACAAACACACGTACCCGACCAATGCTGGGCACGCATAAAACTCAGTTGTCCGGGAATTCCGGGGCTACCCGACCTGCTCGCCTGTTCCCGCCGGCGTTGATGCGCCGGTGCTCGCCTGTTGTGGCGGCTGTCCCTGCTGCGGCGGCCGTGGAGCCGCTGGCTTCTCCACCTTCGGAGCCGACGACTTCGGCGCCTTGGCCGGAGCCTGTACTTTTGGCGGAGCCAGGATCAAGTGCAGCGTGTTGCCTTCCTGGCGCGGCCTGAATTCCACCACCGCCTTATCGCCGAGGTCCTTAATCAGGCGATCCAAAATCCCGCGTCCCAGGCTCTGCCGCGTCATTTCGCGTCCGCGGAAGAAGATGGTCGCCTTCACCTTGTCGCCCTCGGCAAGGAAGCGGAGCACATGGTTCTTCTTGGTGTCGTAGTCGTGATCGTCCACATTGATGCGGAACTTCACTTCCTTGACCACGATCTGGTGCTGGTGCTTCTTGGCCTCGCGTTCGCGCTTTTCCTGCTGGTAGAGGTACTTGCCGTAATCCATGATGCGGCAAACCGGCGGCTGTGCCGTGGGCGAGACTTCAACCAGATCCAGGGTTTTTTCTTTGGCGATCTTGAGCGCATCGAAGGGAGTCATGATGCCTAACTGGTTCCCTTCATCGTCGATCACGCGAACTTCGCGGACGCGAATGCGTTCGTTGGTGCGGATAAAGCGCTTGTCGATACGGTCCTCCGGTGAAACTTACTGTAATCGAAAGTATAGCACGGTAAGCGCCGCTCGTTACCGATCCCAACCAGTTGGAATGCGCCGGTGACGCGGGTCCGCAACGCTTATCTAAGGCGAGAATAAAGGGCCGCCGAAGGGGCGGCCCACGTAGCTTGACGATGCGATGCGGCTGTTGTGTTGCAGCTCTCGCTTAGAACAACTTGCGGCGGCGAGCGAAGCTGGCGAGTCCGAGCAAGCCAGACCCCAGCAGAACAAGCGTGCCCGGCTCGGGAGTGCCCAGGTACATTGCGGCGATCGCGAAGTCGGACACAAACCGGATCCGGCCGTATAGCCTTAAGACAACTTTGGTAGTGATCGGTCACCGACGTACGTCGGTCGCGCCGATGAACATCGCAGTGTCGAAGACGAAGTTGCTCACGCCGGACTCCGTAACCGTGCCAGCATCGTGCTCCCGCTGAACAGCTTCCAATGGACGTAAAAGCGCCATAGACGTTCTGCTGGAATAGCCCCGAATGAGTGTCGCTGAAACTAACGCTGAGCAGGGCTGGTTGCAGGTCCAGATCGCGTACTCTCCAAGGTGTTGGAGTTGCCGCACACTGGCAGGTGCTGCCCGGACAAGCATTGGCCCGATGGCGACAGCTCCGGCAACCGTGGCGGTACCTGCTCGCCACCGGTCGCAATAGCCGGGGTAATCCGTCCCTCTGGTGGTTTACCGTAAACACCGTAGTGCTCAGATATTCCATGAGCCCTCCCATGGTACGCCGTGAATACTCAGGCCTGGCGACGGTGAACGACGCCAGTGAGATCGCGACCGTCATTAGCATCTTTCTTTCGCTATTCGGTTCTCCTCTTTCTAATCCGGTTCGAGTCGCCAGTGTTCGCGGAAGCCGGTTCGCTTCATCCGCATAGCTTTCAAGCTTCGCTCTACGTCATTTCGAACAACTGAACTGCGACGCTAACGAACAACCAGTCTGTGAAGACAACTCAACTCGCTCAACAAACTCAAATCCAAAACTTCGGATTTCGTTGTACATTTTTCTGCAACTTGTGGGTAATACCTTACCCATCTTAATCGTTGGATCACTCGCAGGACTCAGGCACGCGCTGTCAACTCAAAGACCCCCACAGAAATGACCCTTGGCTTCAGCTCCGTAAGAGTAACCCGTTATTTCGAATAGCGCAAGAGATTTTTTATAATTCTTTTCCAGCGACAATTCCTTTTGAATCAACGGAGGAACAGCATTTTAGTGGAGGCCGAGCGGAAAAGGCAGATTACCTACGTAACTGCCTTTGATTACTGAAATGTGATAGGCCATGAAAATCAAGGGGTTGGCTAAGTCACATCAGTGGACATTACCAGTCAACCCATCGCTGCAGAGGCCATCCACACGCACACGGATGAGTTGGTTGGCAGGCTGGCGCCCGGCCACCCGAAGCTTGAGGAAGTTGTCGGTTAATGCTTCGGTGCCCTCGTTATCAAAGTGGGTGAGCGTGATCGCCTCAAGGTCGCGACCGACAAAAGATCGCATGAAGTCGTGCTTCTTGCGGGCTGCGAGCTCGCGCAAAACCCGATTGCGTTCGCGGGCAACATGCACCGGGACCTGGTCCGGCATTCCCGCCGACGGCGTTCCCGGTCGCGAGGAATACGTGAATACGTGCAGATAGGTGAGCGGAAGGCGTTCGATGAGCGCGCGGGTTTGCTCGAAGTCGTCGTCAGTCTCGCCAGGGAAGCCGACCATGACGTCGGCTCCGATGGCAGCATCCGGCATCGCTTGGCGGATGCGATCGACGCGGTCGGCGTAATGCCATGGCCGGTACTTGCGATGCATGCGCCGGAGAACCCTGTCGCTTCCTGACTGCAATGGGACGTGTGCGTGCTTGGCAATGCGCGGTGAGGTCGCGACCAACTCGATCAACTCATTGCTCCAGTCCATGGGCTCGACCGAACTGATCCGCAGCTTTTCGATGGCGGTATTCTCCAGTATTGCGCGCAGCATGGCGGCGAAGCTGGAACGCAGCGAAAGTTCGCGGCCCCAGCGTCCGAGATTGATGCCGGAGAGCACGATCTCGCGGTAGCCACGCGCCACCAGCGCATTGGTTTCGCCGATCACCTGGTCGAGCCGCAGCGAACGGCTGCGGCCCCGCACGAATGGAATAATGCAGAACGAGCAGCGATTATTGCAGCCGTCCTGAACCTTCAGGTTAGGGCGCGTTCTTTCAGTGGAGTCTTCGCCATCGAAGACCGGCGCAGCGAGCAGTTCGGTATGAGCGAAGATGTCACCGATGACGACGTTGGACAATGCGGCGCTGCCGATTTCGGCTAGCGGCACGAACCCGGCCGCGGTGGTCAGCGGCAGAGCGTAGTCGGCGACCATGTGTTTGTGGGAATTTCCCACCACCAGGCTGACACCCGGCAATGCGGAGACTTCTTCCGGGGCCCGCTGCGCATAACAGCCCGTGACCAGAATTTGCGTGGCAGGGTTTTCCCGGTGAATTCGCCGGATCGTGGAACGGACGTCCTGATCCGCCGAGGCGGTGACGGTGCAGGTGTTCAGGACGACGACTTCGGCTTCACTCGCCGAGTGCGCCCGCGCCAGGCCCCGATCGAGCAATTGACGCTCAATGGCAGCGCCATCCGCCTGCGTCGCCCGGCATCCAAAGTTCTCCACAAAGTAGGTCGCCACAACCTCGATTATACGGACTTCCAGTCCGGGCCCTGAGGATTGTGAGCGAACTTCAAGCGAAGACTGAACTCGGCCCCGTCAGCGTGTCCCGCCGCAACCTCGGGAATAGGGCTTAGGTCTCGAGTAAGTCGCACCTAACGCGGAAGTTTTGACCGCCGGCGGTTAGGCCGAAGCGGCGGTACGCTTTTGCTGGAAACACTCCCGGCAAAACACCGGCCTGCCCTGTGTTGGCTTGAACGGGACAGTGGTTTCCTTGCCGCATCCGGAACAATTGGTGCGGGTTTCGACCTTGGAGTAGTTGCCAGTCGGAGTTGTGCCTATGCTGGCGGCACGTTTGGCTTTGCAGGGCTTACACCGCTTGGGCTCGTTCTTGAACTGTTTGTCGTGAAAGAACAGTTGTTCCCCGGCAGTGAAGACGAAATCGCTGCCACAATCGATACACTTCAGTACCTTGTCCTGGAATTCCATGGAGCTTGCTCCGTACAGTCCAGATTCCAAGCGATAGAGGGGGTTGTTGCGAGTGCCCCGAGAACTGGACTGAGAGTTCCACACGGCATCACAAATCCATCGCCTGGCTACTACCCTTGGGTTCGGCCCTCCATGCGGACAGCATGGTTACAACATTTAGAACTGCTGAAATTCCAGTCTTGACTAGTCCCCACAACCGTCAAACCGAAAACACAAGGCCGCCCTTGTCGAGCGGCCTTGCGGTTGAATTAGTCCTGCTCTTTACGAGCTTTTTTGCGGCTGCGCTTGCGCGCCAGCGCTTCCTTCACTCGTTTCTTCTCGCCTGGCTTGAGGTAGAAGGAGTGACGCTTCACTTCCTTTATAATGTCTTCTTGCTGCACTTTGCGCTTGAAGCGGCGCAAGGCGTTCTCTAAAGACTCGCCCTCTTGAATGCGAACTTCTGCCAACGGGAAAACACCCCCAAACTCGTCCGAAAAGGACATCTTAAGTTATCCCAGTGTTTAGCTGGGAAGTCAAGTCAAGAGTGTTGCTAAAACGCCGCCATTTAAGCGGTATCACATTCACACGAAAGTGATTATGGCTCTTTCGGGCCCCCTCAGAAGCTAGCCTTCAGAGAAAATTGTACTTGTCTTGGAGCAAACGAATTCGTGGGAATCAGGAACTTGGAATTCTTCACGAATTCCCCCGGATAGAGTGCTTTGCCTAACTGGCTGGAGTAGGCAATGAACTGACCAGCCGAGTTCAGAAACCCGTCATCCGAAATATCAACCCGCTGGTTCACCCGATTACTGACGTTGAACGACTCCGCGAGTAGCGTTAACCTCACTCGCTCGCTCAACTGGAGACTCTTGCTGAGGCGCACATCCATGGTGAAATAACCGGGGCCAATGTAAGCGTTTCGCACCACTCCCGGGAGGCGATCGTTGTAAGTGTTGTCGTCGCGATTGGCGTCGCCCGCCATGGTCGCGTTGATAGGACGTCCCGAACCAACGGTGAATACGGTCGAAACCTTCCAGTTATTGAACAGCGCGTTCAGAGCACGCTGCTCATAGTGAAAAGAGGCGGGCTCATACACGCTGGAGGCGATGAAGCGATTGCGTTGATCGGTCACGCTGAGTCCGCGTTCGAGTTGTGTCGCGTATGCGTTCTGTACATTGCCCGGACGGTCCACCACCAGCGAATCCGCTCCGTCGTCGATGGCCTTGGCAAAGGTATAGCCCACGTGAACGAATAGCTGCCTGCCGATCTTCCCTTTCAATGACACCGTGAGACCGTTGTATACGCTGCTGGCTGCGCTCTCGAACGAATTGATGGTGCCCAGTCGAGGATCGGGACGCAGCACGTCGTTGATGCACGGCGGATACGGACAAGTCACCGAGCGTGTAGTCTGCCATGTGGCAAATGATTCGACCGAATAATAGTCGCCGGTAAACACCGACTGGTCGTTGTACACCGGATACTCGGTGATTTTCGGCTTGGGCAGGTTGACATCGAGCGAGCGAATGAGGTGTTCGCCGTGGACGTAGAGATAGCTGGCCGAGGCAGTCAGGTTAGCGCCAATTCCGTACTCCAGCGTTAGGCTCGCTTGTTCGGTGAACGGAGTCCGGAAGTTGGGCGAAAACGCCGACACCTGCGAGGTCAGGTAGCTCGCAGCCGACGCTGGCGCTATGCAGGTTGTCGCTCCCGAAGGGCAATTCACCAGGGCGTTGGGATACTTGGGAAAGATGGCCGCATTCGCCGGATTCATGATGTCGATAAACAGTTGAGTCTGCGTCAACCCGTTGTCGGTCTCCACCTTCGACGCGTACATGTTGGGAATCTGACTGTAGAAGCGGCCAAAGCCGCCGCGCAGGACGATGGGATGGTGCTCGCGAAAGGCATAGGTGAATCCCACCCGAGGAGAAAAATTGTTCGTGTCAGTTGGCACCTTGCCGGACGGCGCATACAAAGGATTACTGACTAACCCGGGGACCTCGAAGGTTTGCAAATCGTAGCGCACGCCCGCATTGACGGTGAGGCTGCGGGTAACTCTTATGCCGTCCTGCAAAAAGAGCGAGTAGGAGCGCGAATCCGGATGCGAGACGGCGGTGCCAAAATCCTGCATATAGTAGCGCGGCACGCCGTGGGCGTAGGCGCGCAGCGGAGTCAACGGGTCGCCATTCTTTTGCGGAGTGAAGAACCAGGGGTTGACCTTCACGTTGTCGAAGTAAAATTCGCCGCCAAACATCGCCGGATAGTAGTTGTAGATCCAGCCTTGCAGGAAATCACCCCCAAACTTCCAGTTCATGCGCCCGGTGTTGTAGCTGATCGTGTCGGCGACGTGTAGCTTATGTTCCCGCGTCTCGCGCGGCAACATGTTGGAACGGCCGCTGCCATCAACCAGGTTGTAGATCTTGATCTTCGGCGCGTCCGAATTGGCGAACGATTGCTGCACATCGCGCGAGAACTGCGCCCGCAGGTTGGTGGAGAGACGGTGGGTCCAGGCGCTGGTCCAGGACGCCGCCAAGCTCTCAGTCTTTACATCCTCGCTGCCGTTGTTGCTCTCGGTGTAGGTGGTCACGGGGCTGGCAGGATCGAAGAAGACATTGTTCGTCCCGGAGTAGCGCGATGTGCTAAGCCGGAAGAAGAGCAAGTGTCGCGATGAGAGATTCAGGTCCAGCTTGGCGAAAACAGCGTTGCCGCCCATTTGCGTGTCGTACTCGCCCGCCATGGCATTGAGTTGCTGCGCCGCGGCGAAGACCAGATTTTTGTCCAGACGGTCGTAGTCTGCTGGTTGGGGCACGACACTGCTGGCCCCATTGCCGAATTGCATGATCGACGGCACCGTCAACTGGTGCTGATCGTACCCCAGGTAAAGGAAAGCGCGATTCTTGCGCAGTGGCCCGCCAAGCGTCCCTCCAAATTGCCGTTGCTGCTCGTTGGGTTTGCTGAGGACGTAGGCCGACTGAGCATCGAAGTCGCGGTCCCGCACATAAAAGAAGCTGGTGCCGTGCCAGCGGTTGCCGCCGGAGTTGGTGACCACGTTGAACACCGCTCCACCCGCGCGTCCCAGCTCGGCGCTGTAGCCGTTCGAAGAGACCCGAAATTCCTTGATCACCTCGTTGCTGAACTGGTAAGGCGCGCGATAGCGTCCGCGGGCCTGCGCGAAGAAGCTGTTGTTGTTGTCGGCGCCGTCCACCAGAAAGCTGTTCTGGTAGCCGCGGGTTCCGCCATAAGAAAGATCACCGTTGGAGCCGGAGGTCAGCCCGCGCGGGTCCTGCGTCACACCCGGCGACAGCAGCGCCAGGTCGGTGAACCTGCGTCCGTTCAGAGGCAGATCGGCGATGGCCTGCTCGTCGATGACCTGTGAAACCTCACCGCTCTCGGGGTCGATGAGTGCCGGCGGCGCGACTACCGTGATATTTTCCGCGCGTCCCTCAGGACGCAGGCGTAATTGCAACTGCATCGAGCCGCCAACATGCAGTTCCAATCCAGACTGAGTCGCTACGGCCATTCCCGGCGCCGACGCCGAAACGGTATAGCGTCCCGGAGCCAGCATGCCGAAGCTAAAGCGGCCTTCGTCGTCGGTCGCGGCGGCACTGATGAAACCGTTGTCAGGGTTCAACAGCGTGACATCGGCGTGAGCGATGCGAGCTCCGCTCAGATCTTCGACGATGCCCTGCAGCGAGGTGTTGCCGTCCTGCCCGCGCGCCGGAAGCATGAGAACCAGCGCAAGGGCAGCCAGCCACACCACCAGAGAAATAATCGAATGCATGTAACCGCGAGCCCGCGAGCGTTCCATTGGGGGAGGCGCCTTCTTCCAGAACCATCTTTCGCCAATGGCTTACGCGGAGATGTGACGGCGGACACCAGGGGGTTGTGTCAAGAGGTTACGAAGGTTCATCAGGAGGTAAATTTGCCATGTACTTTCGTAATGGGACAGTCCCGAAACGGGAAGAATTGCGCCCGCCAAGTCGCGAAGGTCGTATAGTTATGCCATCGAGGAGGGCTGCGATGGCAAACAGTTTCGGCACCGATATCTTGATCCAGGCACCGGACCCGAAGACCGCAGCAGCTTTCTATGTTGAGCAGCTCGGCTTCACAATCACCGACCACAATCCCGAGATGATCGGACTGCATGGCGACCACATCAACCTGTTCATCGAGCGCGGTCCTGCGCTGGGGCCGGTTTTGGAAGTCACGGTAGACAACGTTGAGGAAGCGAAGCGCCGATTGGTCAAGAGCGGCTGCGAAATCGTCAAAGACGAGCCCGATTTTCCCAGATGTTACGTCAAAGATCCGTTCGGATTGATCTACAACCTGACACGCTAGGTCGTACTACCCTTCGTACGCTTTTCGCAAGTCGGCGATGATCAGCTTGTCCATTTTGAGCAACGCCTGCATTACACGATTAGACTTCTCCGGGTCCCCGCTGCTCATCAACTCGGCCAGCGCCGTCGGAACGATCTGCCACGACAGGCCGAACTTGTCCGTCAGCCAGCCGCACCGGTTCGGTTTTCCGCCGACCAGCGATGAGCTTGTCCCAGTAATAATCGACTTCCTCCTGTGTCTCGCAATTCACAACAAACGACATGGC
Source organism: uncultured Acidobacteriaceae bacterium (assembly GCA_963779555.1). Lineage (GTDB taxonomy): Bacteria > Acidobacteriota > Terriglobia > Terriglobales > Acidobacteriaceae > DASRAA01. Next base: position 83,975 of record CAVZYS010000037.1, on the reverse strand, counting down.
AGGAGTGAAGTTGTAAATCGGCCCGCCGTTGAGCGCCATGAATTCCTGCCCCTCGATCGTGAAGGTGCCGACCATGACCGATCCCTTTGGCCCCGGTCCGGCGTCACCATAGCGCGAGACCTGTCCAATCTTCGAGTTCTTGAAGATGGAGGTGTAGAAGTTCATCGCCTCTTCGGCTTGATCGTCGAACCACAGGAATGGAGTGATTTTCTGCATTGGGTTACCTCAAGGTTTGAGAGTGCACGTGAGCGATCAGTGCGGGTTGCAATGGTTGTAGAAATAATCGGAAAGCCAGCCCCAAGAGGGCGGAGGCATGATAGCCCAGCACGCAGCCGAAGGCGGAGTGCTGGGTAAAGCCGGAAAACGATTCGAGTCCCTCGGGGACGGCAGCGTTCTCACTCACTCTAACGCCCAATGTTGTTGGTCCGACGTACGGCTCGTCTGAAGCTCGGCCCTTTCAATTCTTCGGATGCCCATTTTCGCGCCGCGTTATTTCGCGCTGACTTCAGCAACGCTCGCTTGACTTGCGCTCGGCAAATTCGCCGCCACCCAGGCATCGAACCCTCCAGCGACATCTACCACATTGTGGTACCCGGCGCGCTGCAGCAGACTGCACGCAATTAAGCTGCGGTAGCCGCTTTTGCAGTGCACCGCGACGGGCACGTCTTTGCTGATTTCCGGCAACGCTGCCTTGAATCGATCCAGCGGGTGCCAATCGGCTCCCTCAATATGTCCCGCCTGGAACTCGGCCTCGCGCCGCACGTCGAGAACCTCGATCCCGCCCTTGGCCAACCGCGACGCCAGTTCCTGCGCCGTGATCTGTGGGACGTGCCCGACCGCGAACCCGGCCTGCCGCCAGCCCGCGACGCCGTCCTGCAGGTAGCCAGCAACATTCTCGATGCCGACCCGCGCCAAGCGGACCCGCGCCTCGCTCACTTGCTCCGCAGTGTCCGCGACCAGGATCAACCGAGAGCCAAGTCCCAGCACCGCTCCGGCCCACGATGCGAACTGCCCCGACAGCGGAATGCTGACCGATCCCGGCACGTGCGCTGCAATGAACTGCTCGCCCGGCCGGACGTCGAGCGCTGTCGCGCCACTCTCCATCATCTTCTTTACTTCCGGCGCCGCGATCGGCTTCAACTCCGGCAAGTCGCCCAGTGCCACCGCTCCCGTGCGATTGATGGCGGCATCGGCCAGAAAGTAATCCGGCCGCGCCGGAAGGTTGCTGGTCATCTGCCGGACGAACTCGTCGCGGTCCTTGATCTGCAGTGCGTAGTTGGTCAGCCGCTCGGTGCCGATGGTAGAGAAGCGCTCGGCGCGCATGTTGCGCCCGCACAGCGAGCCCGCTCCGTGCGCGGGATACACCAGCACGCCATCCGGCAACGTCATCAGCTTCTGTTGCAGAGAGTCGTAGAGCATCCCCGCCAGTTGCGCGGGCGTGTGCGCAGGCGAAAGGTCAGGGCGCCCCACGTCGCCGATGAACAGCGTATCGCCAGTCAGCACAGCCCATGGCTTCTGCGCATTCTCTTCGTCAGTCACCAGCAGGCTGATGCTTTCCGGCGTGTGGCCGGGGGTTGCTAAAACTTCGAACTCTAGCTTGCCAGCGTCCAGCGTGAAGCCGTCGTCCACATCGACGTGCGGGAACGTTGCCCCCGCGGCACGCGAGAGGTAGATCTTGGCGCCACTGCGCTCGGCCAGCTCCTGGTGTCCGGAAACGAAGTCGGCATGCAAATGCGTCTCGAAGATGTGCCGGATCTGTAGTCCCTGCTTTTGCGCGGCTTCCAGATAGATTTCAACATCACGCTGGGGATCGACAATGACCGCTTCGCCTTCCGATCCCAGCATGTAGGATGCATGCGCCAGACAGCCTAGATAGAACTGTTCAAAATACATAAGGTGGCCTTTGGACCTTCGGTCATCAGAGAGGTGTGCACTGACGAAAATACTAGCTGCGCATGGCATTGTCCACTCGGCGAGAACGGGCGCAGCCGGATCCTAAGGAAGAGGGGGTGCCCCATCCTTGTCGTCCACTCTTGGACGCCAGGGTGGGAGCAAGCGACTCGGCCTAGCTGCTCTTGCGCGATCCCGCTACCAACAAAACCACACCGGCGACACACAGGATACCGCCAACATAAGGAGGGAGTTTTTCGCTGCTATGCGTGGTTATGCCGATGGTGGCATCTCCGATTTTAGCGTCGTGAGAGTGACTCATCGGGATGGGCACGACAAAAGAAAAAATGCCCAGCACCAGCACCACAAGCCCGATCAAAAATAATGGCCGCATTTGTTCTCCTAGAATGCTAACTAAGTCGTCCGCGTTCGCCGCTGTCCTGTAGTGTGCGCGGATGCGGAGCGCGCGTCAACGCGAGCTCTCTTTCGATCCGACCTCCATCAAGATCTTCGTCATCCACACCAGCCCAAGAATCTGCGTCCATTCCGAAACCAGGTTGCCGACGACCTGTCCCCAGCGGCTGTCGGTATCCATTCTGCGAAAGACGTACACCCACCCAAGCCAGGTGATCACCAGAAACACCGTGAGCGAATGTTCGCGCAGAAACTCCAGCGTCGGCGATTTCCATTTCCCCCTCGGCTGCTTGCTCTCCGCCGATCCCTTTTCATACAGGTGCTTGGTCATAATCACGGTGACCAACACACCCGACCAGTCGGCGATGGCGTTGCCGAAAAACGAGCCGAGATGAGTCGACGGATCGGACCGAATATAGGCAATGATCAACGTGGCAACGACTCCCAAGGCCACTAGTCCCAGAGAGTGTTTGCGGAGAAACGATTTTGGAGCGGGCTTCGGTTTTAGACTGGGCTCCCGATTTGGATCGGGATTGGCGTTCGGCTTCATGCAACTAATTTACGCGCCTCGGAACTCTGGGCTGCAATTCGATGAATGATTGCGCTTAGTACAAGTTGAACGGTCCATCATCAGTTAGACTGTCTGGCACGATTCGCCCGATTTATGGAGCGAATCGATCTTAAAGTCACACGCCCAATGCGGAGGAAAGAATGGCACACCGTTTAAAGCATGGTTTTTCCGGCAGGCTGCTGCCTGGCATTTTGCTGGCACTGCTAGTGGTCGGGCTGGTTGGTTTTGCAGGCGCTTCCACGTTCACCTATTCGACAGGCACAAACCTTACCCTTGGGACAGCGCAAAACCTGACTCTCGCGCCGGATTTGGTCATCGCGCAGGTGGCGCCGAATTTCACCCTGGCGACGGCCCAGCCCGTCAGTCCGCAGTTCATGGCCTACGACGTCCTGGGTACCATCGATGCCACCCACATGCAGGAGTACTTCGGCTTTGGAGCAAATCTCAACGACAACATCGACCTGCTGCTGCGTCCGGTCAATCCCACCACCCAGCAGACCGAGCTTCTGTTGTATGACAATTCTCAGAACCTGGTGGCCATCGCTACGGGAAACGTCGACGGGTTGTCCTCGAGAATTCAATTCGTCGTGCCTGCAGCCGGGACATGGTACGCCTCGGTGACAAGCCAGTCGCCAGCGACGTATCAGTACGACTTACGCTTTTTCTCACCTTTTGCCGCCCCGTACACCACCGACGTTATTGGCAACTTCAATGATGTGACCAAGCCAAATTTCTACTCCGTCAGTGCTAACCAGTCCGATAATCTGCACTTTGACCTCACGCCGACCACTCCGGGTCAGCAAACCGAATTGCGGCTCTATGACAGCTTCGGCAATCTCGTCGCCATCGCCAGCGGCAATGGTTCCGACGGATTGTCGTCCGTCATCGACTTCACCGTGCCGGCCGGCGAAACTGGCAACTGGACTGCCGAAGTGACTACGCAGAACACAGACTTGTATCGCTACGATTTGCTCATCCAGGGTGATACCGGGGTCGGCCCTGTCGATCCATTCGCACCTCCAGCCGCCGTTCCCGAACCCTCGTCGCTGCTACTGATGGGCACAGGCCTGCTTGCTGCGATTGGGGCGGTGCGACGGAAGTTGCGTCGCATAGTCTGCTGACGAATCTTGGTCCCCGAGCCGCTCGATCAGAGCGGCTCTTTCACCATTGAGGCGCATTGGGTGCTCCACCCTTATCGCGTGCATCTGGCGATAGGGTGCGAACGCGAGAGCGCATTTCGCCACTCCGCCACGCGCGTGGTATTTTCAAAGATTCATGATCCGCTCCTACAAAGGCATCTGGCCCACCATTCCCGACTCCTGCTACGTGGACGAGTCGGCGCAAGTGCTCGGCGACGTGGTGCTGGGCGAGAACGCCAGCATCTGGATGAACGCCGTGGTGCGCGGCGACGTGAGTTACATCCACATCGGCGCCAACAGCAACATCCAAGACTGCTCGGTAATGCATGGCATGTTGAACCAGTGGGCGGTGGACGTGGGCGAATGGGTCACCGTCGGCCACAGCGTCACGCTGCACGGCTGCGTGGTCGAAGACCGCTGCCTGATCGGAATGGGCGTCATCATCCTGAATGGCGCGCGCATCGGCGCAGGTTCGATCATCGCGGCGGGCACGCTGATTCCCGAGAAGACGGTGATCCCTCCCGGCTCGCTAGTGATGGGCGTCCCCGGCAAAGTTCGCAAGCAACTCGGCGACGACGACCAGCAGACCATCCTGCGCTACGCAAAGAATTATCTTGGGTACAAGGAGATGTACTTGGCGGACAGAAAAAGGTGACTGGTCACTGGTAACTGGTTTCTTGTCGCTACTGTCGACACCAGCTACCAGTCACCAGTTACCAGTTACCAATCACCATGATTCGTGCCATCCGCGGAACTCGTGATCTCCTCCCGCCCGACACCGACCTCTGGAACCGTGTCGAGGCCAAGGTACGCGACATCTTCGCGCGCTACAACTTCCATGAAATCCGCACCCCCGTCTTCGAAGACACGCAACTGTTCTCGCGCGGCGTTGGCGAAGACACCGACATCGTCACCAAGGAGATGTTCACCTGGGAGGACAAGGGCCGCGCCGACAGCGAGAAGTCGCAGTCGGTGACCCTTCGCCCCGAAGCCACGGCGGGCATCGTACGCGCCTACATCGAGCACGGGCTCGACAAGAGGGGCACGCTGCAGAAGCTCTACTGCATCGGCCCGATGTTTCGCCGCGAGCGGCCGCAGAAAGGACGCTACCGCCAGTTCTATCAGATTGACGCGGAGATCATCGGCCCACCCAGCGCAGGCAGCGAGTCTCCGGCGCGCGATGCCGAAGTGCTGGAGATGGTGGCCACGCTGCTCGACGAGCTCGGTCTGCGCGGCTGGACGCTGCAACTGAATTCCGTAGGCTGCGCCGCCGATCGCGCACGCTACAACCAGGCGCTGCGCGAGGCACTACAGCCGGTCATCCACCTGATGTGCGCCGACTGCCAGCGCCGCGCTGAGACCAATCCGCTGCGCGTGCTCGACTGCAAGGTTCCCGAAGACCAGCCGATCATCGACAACCTGCCCAAGATCAGCGAGTACCTCGACGGGCCCTGTCGCGAGCACTTCGCGGCGGTACGCGCCATGCTAGACGCGGTCGGCGTGCCTTACACGATCAACGAGCGCATGGTGCGCGGCCTCGACTACTACACCCGCACGACCTTCGAGTTCACCCACGGCGATTTGGGCGCGCAAAGCGCCGTCCTCGGCGGCGGACGCTACGACGGTTTGTCCGAATCGCTCGATGGACCAAAAGCTCCGGGCATCGGCTTCGCCATCGGCGAGGATCGCCTGATCCTCGCGCTACAGGCCGAAGGCGTGACCGCCGACGCAAAGCTCGACGCGTACATCGCTCCGCTGGGCGCAGGGATGAACGCACACGCGCTGAAACTAGCGCGCGAACTCCGCCGCAACGGCGTCCGCGCCGACATCGGTGACGAGACCTTTCGCCTGAAGAAGTCCTTCGAAATCGCAGAAAAATCCGGCGCGAAATTCATCGTCATCGTCGGCGAGAACGAAGTCGCGTCCGGCCAATTCGCCGTGAAGGAACTCGGCACCGGCAAGCAGGAAGCGGTGACCCGAGAAAATCTCCCTGATCATCTGCGAGCTTAGCGCCGTGCGATCCGCTTTGACCAATAACCCGGACGCCGACGACCATGAGCGATCGCGACAATGGTGACTCGCGCTTCATGTAAGAGATAAACCACAAGGTAGGGAAAGTGCCGCAGGACGTATCGGCGGGTGCCATGCAGGTAGTCGGCCCACATGAAAGGATTGGACGCGACGTTCTCGATGGCGTTGTCGACTTCCCGCAAGAAGTCCTCTGCTGCCTGTTGGCTGTTCTCGCGGTACCAGTCGACCGCGGCGTCGAATTCAGCAGCCGCTTCGGGATGAAACTCGACCTCAGCGACGCGGGTCATGGATCCGGGTCAGGGCACGCTTCCTCACCTCAGCCCACGGAACTGTGGCGACCGTTCCCGCTCTCAGTTCGTCCACACGGCGAGCGATCTCCCGCTCCCACTCCAGTTCCGCCCCTTCATCCACTGTGGCGTCCTCGAGGCTCGCGAGCAATGAACTCGCAAGCGCCGAACGCGCTTCCGGCGGCAGCGCGAGGGCCTGCTTCAGAAGATCAGCGACCTTTTCCGTCATGGCCACATTCTACTTCCAATCGTCCCATAAAGTAGAATCAAGTTTTCCCCTTACGAAGGACCTCCATGCTCGATTTTCTTGGTGATCTCAAACGCACTCATATGTGTGGGTCGCTGCGCGCCGCCGATGCCGGCTCCAAAGTCGTTCTCATGGGATGGGTCAACCGCCGCCGCGACCTCGGCAACCTGATCTTCCTCGACCTGCGCGACCGCAGCGGCATCACCCAGGTCGTCATCACCGCCGAGGCCGGCGCCGCCATGCACGCCAAGGCCGAGACGGTTCGCTCCGAGTTCGTAGTCGCTGTTATCGGCCACGTCAAGCTGCGCGACCCCGGCACCATCAACAAGAACATCCCCACCGGCGAAATCGAAGTCGTCGCCGACGAGCTGCGCATCCTCAACGACTGCAAGCCGCTGCCCTTCTCGCCCTCCGACAGCGACATCGCCAACGAAGAGGTGCGCCTCAAGTACCGCTACCTCGACCTGCGCCGGCCGGAGATGCAATACAACATTCAACTCCGCCACAACGTCTCGATCGCCATCCGCGACTACCTCAACTCGCAGGGCTTCTACGAAATCGAGACGCCGTTCATGACGCGCTCCACGCCCGAAGGCGCGCGCGACTACCTCGTGCCCAGCCGCGTGCATCCCGGCGAGTTCTACGCGCTGCCGCAGTCGCCGCAACTGTTCAAGCAGATCCTCATGATCTCGGGCTTCGACAAGTATTTCCAGATCGTGCGCTGCTTCCGCGACGAGGACCTGCGCGCCGACCGCCAGCCTGAGTTCACGCAAATCGACTCTGGAGATCACCTTCGCGCGGCCCGAAATCGTCTTCGCCACCGTCGAGGGATTCCTCACCGCCGCGCTCAAGACCGTCGGCGTCGATCTGCAAACGCCGTTCCCGCGCACGAGCTACGACCAGGCCATTCGCGAGTACGGCATCGACAAGCCCGACATGCGCCTGCCCAAGATGACCGACGTGCGCGCCGCCTTCGCGCCGGAAAATCTCGCAACGCTCAACATCGATCCCGAGTTGCCCATCGTCGCCATCGTGACTCCCGAAGGTCGGAGAGCTTTCCCGCAAAGAGCGCGACGACATCAAGCCGCTCTTCGGAGACCGCAAAGACGCCAAGGTCTTCGAGGACATCAAGCGCCTCGAAAAATCATTCCCTGACGCAGTCACGAGAATTCGCGAACTCACGCAAGCTCATGCCGACGACCTCATCGTCATCGTCGCGGGCGCCAAGCGCACCGAGGCGGCCAGCCCCGTCGTTGCGCGTCAGCAGGCCTACGCCATCTACTCTGCCGCCGGACAGCTTCGCCTCGCGCTCGGCCAGAAGTACGCCGCCAAGCACGGCGCGTTCGCAAGCGCGACTACCGTTTCCTCTGGGTCACCGACTTCCCCATGTTCGAGTGGGACGAGACCGAGCAGCGCTGGAACGCGGCGCACCATCCCTTCACCTCGCCGCACGAAGACGACATGGACAAGCTGGAGAGCGATCCCGGCGCGGTGCGCGCGCTGGCCTACGACGTGGTGCTCAACGGCACCGAGCTGGGCTCGGGCTCCATCCGTATTCACCGCCAAGACATCCAGAGCATCATCTTCAAGGCGCTGGGCATGTCTCCCGAAGAGCAGCAGGCGCGCTTCGGCTTCTTCCTCGAAGCGCTGCAATACGGCACGCCTCCCCACGGAGGCATCGCCCTCGGCCTCGACCGCATCGTGATGATCCTCGCCGGCGCCGACAGCCTCCGCGAAGTCATCCCCTTCCCCAAAACCGCCAAAGCCATCGACCTGATGATGGACGCGCCGACGCCAGTGAGCGACAAGCAACTGAAAGAGTTGGGGATTGCGGTAGTGCCAAAACGGGACTTGTGAGGGCTTGGGGTACCCCTCCCCCCACCTCCCAAAATACTTGTTTTGATGGAGATACGCGGAATTGCGCGCAGGACTCTGAGCGCGTGGGAGTTACAGGCAAAGTCCTGTGCACAAAGGAGTTAGGCGGGATTATTTGGGGCTGGACAGAGGTGTTGGCGGGCAGATGGGCTAAGAATTGAGAACGAACATGACCCATCACAGGTCGAACCACCTAGCTGGCGATGCGGGTAGTGTCCGGCTGTCGACTCCTAGGAAGACAGCTCTCCCTCATCCTTCCACCGGTAGTGTACGAGCAGGAGAGGGAAACACCAAGCGACTTAGTCACCGTTGGTAGTGACGGATGGCCAAAGCTGATGTTCGGACCGGGGCTGGGTTGGACGCACCTAACAACCCCCAAGTTCGGCAACAGAAGGCGAGTGTGGGCCACCCGGGAATGTGGGTAAGTGGGCGGCGCCCAACTACTGCGCGATCGCTGCCTCCAGAATCGCTTCGACTTGGGTTGCGCCTCCATTTACGGAGAGGGTTTTGCTCCAGACGGAGTATCCCGCCTTCTTGACTGAGATTTCGTGGATACCGACCGTCACGGTGATGTTCAAGGGTGTACTGCCGGCGGCGGCGCCGTCGATTTGAACCTGGGCGTCCGCAGGTGTCGAGGTGATCTGCAGTACAGGCTTAAGATCAGTCGCCGGCTCAGCAGACGGTGCCGGGCCAAAGCTGGCGAGATCCAGAGGGATGTTTCCGTTGACAAAGGCATTGATCTCAGTTCCGCGGAGAAAGACTGTGTTGGTGCCATGGATGAGCAGAAAAAAAGGAGCCGCCGCGGGGCTCACCCAAACCGCCGTCTCAATCATCATGCCGACCATCTCCCCGGTGCGGTTCTCGCCACTTGTGCGGCTGAAAGCCCGCACTGGTACCTTGCCTCCGTTGCGGAGCTGAATGTCGTTGATGGTGAAGCTCAGCTTACCGGCGCGACCCATGGTCTTGCTGCCTTCGGCCTGAGTGACAACTCCGGTAACGGATGAGCCGCGGCGCAACACAGTGACGCCTCCGACTACTACGTCATTGACTACGTCGAAGGGGATTTCGTCGCCGTTTTTGGCGGTGTGCGAATCGAGCTTGTTCAGCAACCGCAGCTTCATCGGGGTGCCATCCTGCAGAGCGTTTGCGGGAGGCTGCTGTGCCAGGGGAGCGGTCGTCGCCGACGCAGGAGCCTGGGATACAGGGGCCTCGGAGGTCGGGGGGGGAACCTGGGGCCCCTGCTGCGCGACAAGCGCCAACGATGAAAGCGCGACCGTTACCCAAGAAAGCAAATGTCGAGTCATGGCTTCCTTCCTCTTTGAGTGCGACGATCGATTCGGCGAAGCAATCAGGTCGCCGCTCGCTGCGGATTCCCCTCCTACTTGACAGGCGCGGCGCTCAGCTTGAGCAACTGGGGAGCAGAGGACATCCTGGCCGCCGATTGATCGGCCATGTCCTGCACCGATTCCTCCACGATGTGCTTCAGATTGCTGCTATAGGTGAATGCATTGCCCGCGTGTCGCGTTGCCGACCCTTGCACGGTTTCAATCCAGATGGCCTTTCCCGATTGGTCGCGTATAGTCCACTCCACCTGCACTACCAGTTCACGGTTGGAAAAAGCGATGTTTGCCTGGGTGGCCGCCACATCGGCGAACTTAGGCTCCAGCACAACCTGGGCGTCGCCAGCCTTAGAGGAGTCATCGACGCGCGTGAGGCTGGTGAAGATACCCTTGAGCGTGGGCTCCAGCTCAGCGCAGGCGGTTTTACCGACGGGGAACTTTTCGCTTTTCTTCTTATTGACGGTTGCGCAGAACTCGGGCGTCAGCACCAGCGCGGCAGTGAGCGACAGCTTTTTCGGGGCCGCTGGTGTCTCACTTCGGACCATTACGGAAAGTGCAGGCAGCAGGAGCATCACATAACAGCAAGCCGCAAGCGCAAACAGGAAACGGCGGGTGGTCGGCATAAAGGTTCCTTTCTAGAAGAACAAGTTCACAATTTCTATTTCGCCGCTCTGCGTGTTGGTTAGCGGCACCTGGAGTTGAAGCTTTCCTCGGGGAGCGTCGGTTGCTACCGGAACATAGACAAATCCGTGCACGGAAGATCCGGGAGAAAGCGTTGTGCTTCGCACTTCTTTCCTCAGCATGTTGTCCCGCTCGTGCGTAGCTTCGTTGATCAGAGCGAGATCAACCAGCCCGCCGGAAGTCAGGAGCGACGCGGTCTTGCGTCCACCCTTGCCCGTAGGTCCGCCTGCACCACCCAACCCGACGGCTGACCTGTCGAACAAATATGAGTCGGTTGCGGAGGTGTTCTGGATGACGAGGAAGACCGGTAGAATCCCGCTGGAGTTGAGGTGAGAATTGAAATAGGTCTTCTGCTGCTCCGGGTCGTCCACGGGTTCGACGGCGACAATCAGGCCGCCCTTGGCCGCTTTGTTGGCGTACTCATTAGCAGGCCGCACCGGATAGTCGGGGAAATTGTGCGCGGCGTAACAGAGTTGAACCAGCACTGCCAGTATGCAGATGATTGCTCGGTAGTTAACTCGACACACCGAGACACTCTCCTTTCCCGCCCGAAAAGGCCGTGGAGCGACGAGAAACATCTATTCCTTGCCGGCACCGAAGGCCAAGTGAGTGCGAGTAGTCCTTATAGTTCCCAATGGCCTTGTACTATGCCTCTGGATGGGATAGCTTGTCGGTGACCTAGGTCACACAGAGATGTGTACCTCGCTAACCAGTGGTTCTTTGGGCGGCGGGTAGATCGGTCAGCGCTCAATTCAACTTGGGGCGGATGCCCCAAGTTGTGGTGGTTTCGTCGACTACTTGCCCTGCATTTGTTCTCTCTGCATCTTTTTGTCCGCTTTCCCAAGGTACTGCACTTCCTTACCAGTGTGTGCCGTAAACGCCGCCATAATATCCTTGTACTCCTTCTTGTCCATGCGGAGAACCACTACTTTGGGAACGTTCTGCTCGTGGTAATCCATATAGAGCCAGTGGCTCTTCGACGATGTCAGCATGACAACCGCGCCGGCTCCCAACGAGGCTACCATCACGAGAGCGCCGGCCGTGATGCGGTGCTTCTTGGTGTACTCATAGGACAACTTGTCGAACTGATCGTAGGGGACAACTATAAAATCGCGGTCGGCGACCCGCACGATGACCTTCTTGCTGGTGTCACTGAAGATCAGGTTGGCGTCCGCCTGCTTTCCTCTCGCGTCTGCGACCTTCACGCCTCTGAAGTTGGTTTCTTCTGCTACGCTGAGGGTGATAAATATGAAACTCATGAGAAAAGTAGAAATGAGTTGTTTCATCGGTATGTTTCTCCTAGTTTGGGATGGATGTTGGGAACCACACGATTGAAGACGCACGGCTCCCGCCCTGCCGCCTAAAGCAGGCGACAAGGGTAAAGCACCTGGCGGAAAGTCATTGGAAGGATCTTATTTCGCCAGCTTTCTGCGAGTTACACCCAGAAGGCCCACGGACCCGGTCGCCTTCGGCTGCGCACTGGGCTAGACTATGGCGTGCCTCCGGCACTGGCAATCGGTACTGTTTGTCTCACCGCTAAGAGAGAGGTGCGAGTTTCGTAACACCCCTGAAGCGCGGCACTACCCGACTCAAGAAGAATCACAGAATTTCCTAAACCGGTCTAGACCGACATCGAGCTGCTGGCAGCCGTCTACAACTCTTCACCCTGCGATGAGTTTTGGGACTAACGATTAACGACAGAAATGTTTGAAAGAAAAGGGCAGAATAATATCTGACCCTGCCCTCCCGCTAGTTGTCAATAAAGTCTATTTCTTAACTGTCCTCACACGTGCGAGTCCCACAAGACTAAAACTGAGAAGGAGCACGGTGCTTGGCTCGGGCACTGGCGTTGCCGTCGTCACGGACACGTTGTCAAACCAAGCGCTGCCGGCGCCACTCTGCACTCCCAAATAGGCGATGCTGCTTTCATTTGCCATGGAAGCCTCGCTGTAAGTCCCATCAAAGCTGCCATTTATCCAGTAGCTGAGACTTACCGTGCTTGGAGAAACCACGTCATACGCTATCTTCACGTCGTACCACGTTCCCGCCGTGTAAGCCCCGAGGACGGGTCCGGAAAGCTCGCCCCCTGTTCCGGGACCATGAATCAGGCCGTCCGATCCGAAAGCAATCAGCCCTCTGACATAAGTTGTCCAGCTAGGACCTGTGGTTAGCTCGACGGACCCGTAAATCTGATGGAGTCCTCCACCCAGAGATTCGGAACCATTTCTCACGTCGAATTCAAACACAAGATCTGGTGCATAGGCGAATTGCCGGTGTGCGAGTGCCGCCCAATCGTGACCGATAAGCCCGTACAGGTATAAGGAATTGTTTCCGCTTTCCTGTTCCGTGTTAGTCACGTACGCCGTGGTATTACCACTGTTGGTCCAGGGGGGGTTGGAGAATTTCCCCACGGTGTAAGTTTCGAAACCATCCGTCCACTGCAGGGAAGAAGCGAGTGCCTCGGCAGTCCACAAACACAACGCCGTCAACACCATCAGTACAAAACGCCTTTTAGCGTTTGTCATGAAATTTCTCCTTTAGCTTTTAAAATAAGTCGAAAAATCGCAACGGTGCCGAATCGCTCTTTTCGATACGAGCCCGTACCGTTGGCCGAGCCTAACACGATGTCAAGCGAGTTCATCCAGTCTCCAGCGCAGTTGATATGAAGTTGGTATGATTTCGTGCTTACAGCGGAGGGTAGCGGCCTTCCGGCCGTAGTTATGCGGCGTTTTGCAACACTAGAAGGCCGTTAGGATGACCATGCGTACCCGGTGATTCGGATTCTCCGTGTGCGCACTGAATGCCAATCTTGAGGGGTCAGTGGATGTCGACGGGCACGTAGTCCGTTTTGCAGCCTACGAGGCAGCGGACTTTCTGGAATTCCTTTTCTTCTTCTGGGCTGAAGGGATGGTTGTTCTTGTCTTTTAGATAGAATTCCGTATGCGCGTTGCGAAACTGGTCATCTGCCTGGGCCGAAAGCAGATGAAAATTCCTGTCAAATTCATACCAGATCAGGCAGCCTGGGCGGGGCCAGCATTCCCAGACCGAAAGTCGAGTCCGGCCATTTTCGACAGTGGCCTCTACGCTCTGGTTGTAGACGTGCGAAGTCCTATTCAAATCGCTGCGAGGAAACAACAGGCGCGCCCTCTCCTGGGCAACGCCCATGCCGTGGAGTTGAATTTCAGGCCGCGCTGCCTCGGTGGAAGCGCCAAAGACCCGGTCAGGATCGAGCACCACCAAAGTCGCTTGGCGATACCCGTTGCTAATGCCAGAAGCGACGATTTCCTCCCGCCCGTCGCCATCCAGGTCGGCCAGCGTAAGGTAGTCCAGATGTCCGGAATGCCAATACTCCGAAACCGTCTTCCCGTTGGAATCGACGATGGCTATCTGATGTGGATACAGAGGTACGTGCCAACTCGAAACGACGATTCGAGAAGGCTGCCCAGGTTTCGACTTTAGAACTCCAAGCCCCATCGTCCTGAAGGTCGCAGGGTTCCCCTCGAGCTCCGGGAGTTCTCGTCCGGGCGTCCACCGCCATTTCTCCTTGCCTCGATCGGAGTAACAGATCAGGGTCGTCGAGTGCGACATCGGATCAACGGCGGGGTGATAGAGCAAGAGTACGTCGAAGTGGCCTTTGCCCTGCAGGTCACCAAACCACATGCGCTGCGACAAACCCTGGTTGTAATACTCGGGCCAGAATCCGTCTGAAAAGCCTTTACGCCAAAGATCCTCTCCTTTGGCATTCATGACAACGAGGGTCGAACCGTCCAAGCGCGCGGACTGAGGCCGATCAGGCGCCATGATGTGGGAAACAATGAAGACGGCTGCGAGAATGGCAGCGCCCGCTACGACTGCTGCAACCACGATCCAGCGGCGCCGGTTGCGCACCCGCAGGGTCGAAGCAGCCGGCGGCTCCTCGATAACCCTACGCGGTTCCGCCACGATCCAGCGCTTTTCTCTAAGACCATCCGGCGTGGTTACAGCCCGGTTAGGAAGGGAAATGACGATGGGGTCGGTCGCACCTTCCCCTGCGTAATAGCATTCCAGCGCCTTGCGCAGCCGGTTGACCTCCGTCGCTACATCGGCGGACCGCTTCGTCTTGATCTCTTCCGGCCACAGCTCCTTGATCACGCGGTCGGGCTTCAAAGTCGTCTGGACGTCGATTTGGTCGAACAGGACCTCCAGCAGTTTTGCCAGCTGGCTTTTGCCAGCGAAAGCAGTGCTGCGCAGGATTCGATCGATTTCGTCCTGGACGGCGGCGCGATCCATAGGCTCTGGGGAGCTAAAAAAAGTGCCCGAAGCCGCATGGCGGCAAGATGACAGGTTAAAGATAAGCGCTAATTATTACATAGGGATGGGCTTTGTCAATAGAACGCCATGGCAAATGAATCGTGCAGTCAAGCGAACAGACGGCCACTGAGATGCATGTACCGGCGACCATGAAAACGTGCAACCATGGCTTAGCGAACCGGCTTAGCGAACCCTCAGGACACCACGGCATCAGCGGCAAGGCACTGCTGCAATCCATTATTGACGGTCGGTTGCCACAGGCCCCGAAATTCGGGACGCTGTTCGCGGCGGCCCGCATTTGCCCGGCGCTCCGGTGCCGGTCTGTATCCTTCGGCTCGGGCGCGCATCCGATTTGGGAGAGGTTTCGTACTTTTGGTATGCAAAAGCTCAGTCGTCCGCTTCCTATCGTTTTGGCTCTCAGCACCATCCTCTCGCTGGTCGCTTGTACTACAACGCAGGCTGCGCCGCCCAGCGCGCCGATCCCTGCCGCCAAGGTTGACGCTCCGCTGGCCGCAGCGCCGGGCAAGCAAACTGCCGTCTTCGCGGGAGGATGCTTCTGGGGCACGCAGTCAGTCTTTGAGCGGGTGAAGGGCGTGGTGAAGACTACGGCGGGCTACTCCGGCGGCGCGGCGAAGACCGCCACCTATGACCAGGTCACCACCGAAACCACCGGGCACGCCGAGTCGGTGGAGGTGGTTTACGATCCTTCGAAGATTACCTATGGCCAACTACTGCGCATCTTCTTTTCCGTGGTGCACGATCCCACGCAGCTCAACCGCCAGGGACCGGATGTCGGCACCTCCTACCGCTCGGCCATCTTCTATACCGATGACGAGCAGAAGCGAATTGCCACGGCGTACATCGCGCAGCTGGATGCGGCCAAGGTGTTCCCCAAGCCGATCGTTACAGAGGTCACTCCGCTGAAGGGGTTTTATCGCGCCGAGGACTACCACCAGGACTACGCGCTGCATCATGAAGACAACCCGTACATCCAGGTTTGCGATGTGCCTAAGATCAAAGCGTTGAAGCAGCAGTTTCCGGAGCTGTTTGTCGAGTACCAGGGCAAGTGACGCGCTGCTTCAGAACTCCTTAAACCAAAATTAGGATGCCCCGCCCTATCTATCGACTTCACTCAGGTAGGACGGGGCGCGCAAGCTACATCGCGTAATGGTGGCGTTAGTCTTCCCAATGCAACCGCAAGTGTGGCGCGCGATCGAGTTCCGCGCCGTGGGGCTTCATCAGCGATCCGATTGTGCAAGAACGGCCAAACACAACATAGCGGACATCACTCCGCATCGAGCCGCCGACGGTACTGATTCCGTAGCCCATCGCGTCGAACAGACCATCACCGTCATTGATCCGAATTGTGTTGTAGTCTCCGTATCGGTTCACGCCCGAACCGCTGTTGGTTGTGATGTAAACCACGAAGTCTCCCCAGATTCCGACCACGTGGTTTTCGTAGTTTCCGTTTCCGCCGTACCCGAGCGAGAGACCGATCTCACCTGTACAGACATCGGTAGCCAGGGCCGGATAAGCGAAAGCGTAGCTGTTGTTCCAGATCTGCACCTGCTGCGTCTTGTTGAAGTTGCTGTCGAGTTCCACCATTTCGACGTGCGGCTGCTGGAAATTGCCATTGGTTCCAGCGGTCCACGCGAACCAGAGACCGGAGAACGATCGTGTCGCACCAATGACGGAACTGCCCGGAAAACCGAATTTCAGCCAGTCCTGACCGTCCGGGGTTGTCGAGGAAAGCGTGTTGTTCGGCCAGCTTGAAATTCCCACGTCTCTCCAGAAATAGGTGTTCGACCCCTCGGTCAGGGACCACACGCGCAATGTGCTGTTGCCGTTGTGGCCAGCCCAGAAGATTTCGTCCCCCGTGTCCTGGGTGAGATGGCTGCCCCAGGCCTGCGAACTGTCCGCGGGATGCGTGTAGTCGAAGAAGATTGTGCCTCCCGCCTGAATCTGGTTCAGCGGGATCCGCACCACTTCCAGTCCGGCAGTGCAGCCGGTTGGGCATGCGGGAAAACCCACATCCCAACTGAGATACAGGTTGTTATTTCCCACCGATGTGTCGGGATAATCGAAGCCGGTTCCAGCGGGCTGGCCGAAGGTGGTGGGTCCCAAGTTCCAATAGGTCCACGACGTCCCTGCGCTGCTGATGATCTGCGCAGGACTAGCCATGGCGAGGCGCACGCCACTGCCTTGCAGCAACCAGATGAAGCGATTGATGCTCGCCACATACTGGACCTGCTGGTCGCAGCAGAATCCGATTGCGTCCGCTGGAAAGATCGTCGTTGGATTGAGCTGGTGGAAGGTCGTGCCGCCGTCGGTGGAATAGGCTGCGGTCCAGTTCGCGGTAACGAAGATCACGCCCCCTCCGTTGGCGCCGCTCGGCTCCGCGCACGACGCGGGAGCAACGCCTGGATTGCAGTTCGTGCCCGCCGTGTTGTTCCCTATCCCTACGTTCGTGTTGAAGACTATCGGGGCGGCCAGCTGCTTCTTTATGGGGCTGCCCGGAGATCCGAACGAGGACGCTCCCGTGACGGTTGGGGTCGGTATGCCTGGTACGAATGGCCCAGTCGGTATCGGTGCGCGCGGCGAGTTCACTTCATTGTCGAACTTGGGCGGTTGCGGCGGAAAAGGCGCACCGGTAACGAAGATCGAGCCAACCGATGTGGTGGTCACGGTGCCCGATCCCGGACTCGCGACAGGGATCGTGATGTAACGGTTCACAGTGAACCCGGCTTTGGCGCTCCCTACCTGGTAGGTGCCGCGGACCGTCAGCAAGTACTTTGTATTTTGCGCCAGGGTGGTCGCGTTGAAATTGCCTTGAAAAACGGCGCTCCCGCTCGGCGCAATTACTCCCAGTGCCACCGGGAAGCTTCCGCCCGCGGCCAGTGTCCGCAAGGTCGCCCCGGTCACCTGCACGTTGCTGGCTGCGACCGTGCCGTTGTTGAGAATCGGCAACGCGACCATCAGTGTTGGGCCCGCCGTGCCCAAGCCGGGAGGATTCGTCACGAATCGGACCGCCGAGACTTGGGCCACGCTCATCTGTGCGGTGATCGCTACCAACAGTAGTACCGGCAGTAAGAGTTTGGCTTTCCTTCGGAATGCCCCAAAGAGCAACGCAGGCAGCGCCGCTGCCACTAGCGTGAACGAGCCGGGCTCGGGGACGATCGTGACCGTGACGGTCTGAGGATCGGTGAGGTCCCCGGTGACAGCCTGCAACACCACGTCAGCCGGATAGGTACCGGGCCCGGCCGTGGCACCCAGAGTAAACGTGAAAAGATCCTCAAGCGGAGAGGTCGCGCCGTCCGGAATGGTAAAGTCCGTCATCCCGAGAAGCTGGTCTAGAGTGACGTTCCCCGCATCAAAGCCGGAGAAGTTGAGAAACAGGTCGGTGGAGTCTAGAGCAATCCCAGTGTTGTTCGTGATTGTGCCGTCAAAGGTGATGACGTCGCCCGCGGCGCCAATGCGGTTGGGGTTGACAATGGAGAGACTGATAGGTGCGGCATGCAACGTCACGCTGGCAAGAGAGAGCGCCAGGGCGAACATCACAACGCGCTGAAGGGAGGTGGAGCGTTTCATGTTGGTCTCCTGAAATCGTGGATGCCCACCTCATTCCCCACGGAACGAGGCGTGCAATCGCGGTTCGAAGGTAGTTAGGTCAGTCTGAGAATCGATTCGGAATCCTGCGAACTTGGCGTCCTGACTGCAAGCCCACGGGAGTAGGCGAAGGGCACTTGCTCAATACACGATTACACTCGACGCCAGTGGCTTAGCGGCGGTGCGACTATCGCTGTAGGAGTTTAGCGCGAAACCCAGCCCTGTCAAGCGGAGTTGATGAAAATTTGCACGCGCATCCAAGCGGGCGGTAATTCTTCCACGGACACGAAGAACCAGAGGTTGTGGTTATGCTGCACCTTGGCGGCATAACTGCTCTTCACGGAACGAGTAAAAAATTCCTGCTCAACGCCGAAGTGGACGGGGATAACCCCTTTTCTTTCCTTCCCTTTTTCTAATGGCAAGGTCGTTGCAAGCAAGGAATGAACCAACACTAGAACTGGAGGTTTTTCCATGAAGATCAGGGAAGTAATGAGTGCAAATCCGATATGTTGCTTGCCGGGTGATACGGCACAGCAGGTTGCACAAATGATGTGTGATCACAACATCGGCTGCATCCCCGTTGTCGTCGATCAGCAATCACGCAAACTGGTGGGGATGATTACGGATCGCGATCTATGCTGCTCGGTCATTGCCGGAGGTCTGGATCCGAGAACGACAAAGATTGAGAGATTTGTCAGCGCGGAGCTTGTCACCTGCCGCGATGGAGAGAACATCGACAAATGTGAGAGAGCGATGCAGCAATACCAGGTTCGGCGCATCCCCATCGTCGACGGAGAGGACCGGGTTATCGGCATTGTCTCGCAGGCCGACCTGGCACTGAAAGCCAAGCCGGACAAGGTTTCACAGACAGTGAAGGCAATTTCAGACAGCAAGCAACCAGGCGTTGCAGCATAAGAGCGCGAGTTGATCCGGGCTCTGGATTTGGCGGATGACCCGGGCAGCTTCGTACGATTTGCGTGTCCCGTTCTGCCCGAGCGACTTCGAAGGGCGGGGCGGGGCATTTTTCTGCATTGTTCAGATTCAGTCGATCGATGCCCGACTTATTGCCGCGAAAAACACAAAGGTGTGGGACATCCGGCGGGGAAACGTGAGGTATAATTTTTCGCTAGTTCCCGAGGGCGCCTCATGTCGAACGAATTGAACTGGGACCATACCAACAGGATTGGGGTTCTGCTCACCGACGCACAT
The DNA here is from genome assembly GCA_963779555.1 of uncultured Acidobacteriaceae bacterium. GTDB lineage: Bacteria > Acidobacteriota > Terriglobia > Terriglobales > Acidobacteriaceae > DASRAA01. The sequence continues at coordinate 64,395 of CAVZYS010000037.1, read as the reverse complement.
CCAAAGATTGAGCCTCACACCGTGGCGCTGAGCGACCTGCACCGCTACGTAACCGCGCTTAGCGAATTCACAGGCGATCCCAAATACTTCGACGAACCGACATTGGAAGCAGTTCGTTCGGCCTGGAACACGGAGTTTCAGGAGCGAACACGAAACTGGGCCTAAACGGCCGCGGTCGGTCCGCCAACGCGTTTCTTTTACCAGGAATTAAGTGATCTCAAAAGCCTACACTTTCGTGATTCAGCAGACACTTCCTCCGCTTTGGCAATAGGGGCCGTTGAAGCAGGAACAAGAATGCCCCGCTCTACCGTTCGACTCCGCTAAGTTAAGAGTCTTTAAGTAGAGCGGGGCAACCAGCAGGGTTGTGACTGGGACTGAGCACCCGCCCAATACTGAGAGCCCACCCTACCCGTCACTGCCGAAACAGATCTACCGATCTATTTCTGGCAACTTTCGCTATCGACCGCCAGGTCCATCGCTCGCACGTAATGGTTTATGGCCGGAGAGTTTGGCTCGCTGGCTGCGGCCTTAAGCCGGGCGCTGGGATGCATGGCATCGCCCGCGATGGTGACCGTTTGTCCGACGTAGTCATTCATGTACATGTCCTTGTCGGCGCCGATCACACCCCATGTGTTGCCGTCATTGCCCTGCAAAACGTATTCCCTCGGAGCGGGACCTTGCTGCAGGCATCCGGTGGCTTCAACTGTTTTGTGCATCGCCTGCGGCGCGGGAGTGGCTTGCGCGGTTCCCAGTGCGCAAGCGCCCACGAATACGACCGCCGCCATCCACGTACCGATCTTGCGTTTCATCGTCGACCTCCTCGAAGCGAGAATGCATCGCTTCTGTAATTTTCAAGATTTCTAAAATCATTGTTCACTGGTTGTGAGCTCCTATTACTAGAGATGTGGCTCCGGCGATAAAGTTCTCCATTTCCGAGTGCCTAGTATTTTTAATTCGCGCCTGATAGTACGAGTACGACCTGCCCGCTCACACGGCGACAAAGGCGTGGCATTCAGAGCAGATGGAGCGACCGACGAAGTATGTTGAAGCAAGGTGCGAGCTTCCACTCCGAGGCGTAGAATCGGCAGTCGCGGCGTTGGATTGCCGCGCCGAGCATAGATTCCATATCATCATCCGAATCCTGCGAAACGAGGATTGAGTTCATGGCTCTGCTACAGAAAGGGGTTGCGCTGGCCGCCGGGCGCATGCCCAAGATGATCGGTCCGCGGGTGCACTCGGCGCTCGACTATGCGGTGGCGGGATCGTTTCTGCTGATGGGAGCGCTGTACTGGAAGCGCAACCGACGGGCCGCCATAGGATCGCTGCTGTGCGGGGGAGCAACCGCCGCCGTCAGCCTTCTGACTGACTACTCGGGCGGCGCACGCAAAGTGATTTCCTACTCCATGCATGGTCAGATCGACACCGGACTGATCGCGATGACCGCTGCCATGCCGCGGTTGGTGAACATCGAGAACGATCGGGAGGCGAAGTTCTTCGCGCGCCAGGCGCTGGCCAAAACAGCTATTACGGCCATGACGGATTTTGAGAGCGAAAAGAAGTCGAGGCGTCAGGAGCAAGACGCGGAATTTGTGTAACCCACCTGCGCTGCGGCGAGATGGCCAGCCTGGCACCAAGTAAACGTCTCGCATTACGCGCGTATCGGCGTTAGCACGCCTGGACTAACGCAGCCGCCGACGGTATCCGGCTACGACATTATCCGACTCCTACCCGGCCGCCGGCGGATGCGACGAGTACAGCAACCAAGCCGAAAGGTGGCGGTCACGAAAGAAGTTCTTGTGTTGGGAGTAGGAGTTTGCTACTTTGTGCTGCATTCATCTTCCAAGCATAAGTAATGTCGATCACGCGCATTCTCGACTTCGAAATGGTGGGCTTTGTCTACGCCCTGATGGTGGTCGTTGCGTTTCAGTTGCTCACCGGCCGGATCAGGACGAACGGGCTGATGCTCTCGAAAGATGGGTCAGGCCAGGTAAGTCCTGAGCGCGTTCAGTTGCTGCTGGCAACCATCGCGGCGGGCACTCGCTTACTGGCAGACATCGCCAGTTCGCAGAGTAACAAGCTGGATGTCGATAGCAGCTGGCTGTACCTGATGGGCGGCAGCAGCAGTATCTACATGGTGGGAAAGATCTGGAAGGCCTGGAACCTGAAAAATCGGCAACAAGGAGGGTAAACGTGGAAACAATGTCGACCGTAAAGTGGGTGATGCAGGGATGCGGCCTGGTCGCCGTTGCATTTGTGGCGGCCCTGGGTGTCCTCATTATCTGGCGCATTGCCAATAAGGACATCGACCTCAAATACCTGATCTGCGAATCCAGCGGCCAGGCCAGTATGTCGCGCTTGCAGTTGCTGATTTTCACGTTCGTCATTGCGATCGGGTTTTTCGAACTGGTGCAGACGAAGGGCGCCTTTCCGGATGTGGGGAATGGTGTGCTGACGCTGCTCGGCATCAGCGCCAGTACGTATGCGGTCGGAAAGGGCATTTCCGCGAGCGTTGAAACCGCCTCAATGGCCGGGGATGATACAGCACAGTCGGCAGCGAACGCTGCGGTTGCGCAGGCGGCTGCCACGCAGGCGGCGGTGCACGCGGCCACAGCGCAATCGGCCGCCGCGAGGAGCACAGTCGGGGCAGTAGTGTCAGGAGTCGCTGCCAGTGCGGCTGAAGACAGCGCGGACCGGGCTGCAGGGACCCCGTAGGACCTAAGACCGTGGTCAGCACGGTAGCTGACCGCCGATGAGGTGAGGCTCGACCATGCCACCGACGACAAGTGCTCCAACTCCGAAGAAGTCCCGTTCCAGCGCGGCCCGCACGATTGCGCCGGCGATTCCCCTGGCCATCGCGCTGCTTCACGGAGCCGTGATTCCGTCGACCACCACCACCACCACCACGGCTGGCCCGCCGCCTGAAAACATCAGCAACACCCAGCCCGTGGCTTGCGGCGAGAGTATCGAAGACTACCTGGCGTGTCACAGTGCCTACCCGACCGGATGCAATACCACAGGCTCGTATGACGCTTACCTGAACGAGTTGAAGAACCAAGTTTCGTTTGCCAACACCCAGGTGCAGAACACGTTTACGGACCTTAATCAGCTCGTTCAACTGGAAAACAAAATTCCCGATGGACTGAAAAAAAACAATCATGCTGATTTGGCCCAGCCGTTATCCGATATGGGAGAAGGAAAAATCTATCGGATGATGGGCTATCTCTACGGAGTGAAGTCCGAAGGCAAGGAGAGCAGCAATTGCCAACTCGACCCGGGCGACAACAATGAAAACGTAGACTTCCACATCTACATCGGGTTCGATTCGGCGGTTGCCGGCAGGCTCCTGGCGGGAACGAGCACCGCAGAAGACAAGAAACTACTGGGCACGACATCGGCCATCGTCGAGATGACGCCGCATTACCGGGGAAGGTTCGAGCCCGACTGGTCGTTGGACGCGGTCAAGAATCAAATCGGCAAACAGGTGCTGGTCACTGGGCAACTGATGGTGGACAACGAGCACTATGTTTCTTCGCAGGACTGTGGCCGCAAAGACCACACAGACAATTGCTGGCGCGCCACGGTGTGGGAACTGCATCCCGTTACCGACTTTAAAGTGTGTGAAAGCGGAACCTGCACGGCGACGGCAACAACGGGATGGGTTGACCTTCCGGCCGCCACAGCCGGGACGACTGCGGCCAAGAAGGGGCCGCCTAAGGGCGAATAAGCCGTTCGTAAGTGGGAGCGAGTTTCATCTCCTGTGAGCTGGAGTCCGTCGTCTCATACGGTTCCGGTAGCCCCCTTGTTTCATACCATCAACCAACCGAAATCCAGAATCCATCGATTTTCAAGGCGATAGGCTGTCCGCAGCGACCGTGAACACGCAATCGCTGACGACCGCCGGGTTGCGCGCAACCTGGCAGCAATCGCATCATCTAATACGACTGATCCGCGCATTTGGAAGAAACCATGGGAAATACCTTTAAGACAGCATTACTGCTGACGGCGATGACGCTGGTCCTGTTGTTTATCGGACAGGAATTCGGCGGGCAGACGGGAATGGAGATCGCTCTGTTCATCGCCGTCGTCATGAACTTCACTTCGTATTTTTTCAGCGACAAGATCGCACTGGCTGCGTATCGCGCGCAGCCGGTCACGCGCGAGCAACTACCACGAGCTTACGAAATCGTCGAACGCTTAACGCAGAAGATCGGCATCCCGATGCCGAAGATTTACGTCATCCCCACCGAGTCGCCCAACGCGTTCGCTACCGGACGCAATCCACAGCACGCATCGGTAGCCATGACCGAGGGCATCTTGAACCTGCTGACCGACGAGGAATTGGAAGGCGTGCTGGCGCACGAAATCGGGCACGTGCGCAATCGCGACATTCTGATCAGCTCGGTCGCGGCGACGCTGGCGGGCGCAATTACGCTGATAGCCCGCATGGGTTATTGGGCGTCACTGTTTGGCGGCGGAGGCGGCGGGCGCGATGACCGCGATCGTGGCGGCGGATTCGTGGCGCTACTGATGTTGATCCTGGCGCCGATCGCGGCGACCCTGATTCAACTGGCGGTGTCGCGTTCGCGAGAATACGAGGCCGACGCCAGCGGTGCGAAATATACCGGCAATCCCTATGCTCTCGCCAGTGCGCTCAAGAAACTGGACGCGTATTCGAAACGCATCCCCATGCAGGCGACCCCTTCGACAGCACACCTGTTCATCGTGGCTCCCTTGCTGGGAGTGGATTTTTCCAGCCTGTTTTCGACCCATCCGCCGATTGCCAAGCGCATCGAAAGGCTGACAGGGCGGCCTGCGGAGTTGGAACCGTAATCTGCGGACAGCTTGAATCGCACCGAGGAAGACGAGTCGCTGCTTTTCGGCCGGCGGTCTGCCCTCACTTCTTAACACCACGCCCAAAGCCACGCCGCCGCTCTTAGGTAACGCCTTCTGAAAGTTACGCAAGTGGTAGAGAGCAACGAAGGTCTGTGGGCAGTCGCCGACAGCCAAGCAGCTAATAAGCGATATAGTTAGGCACAGAACGGTTGTCAGACCCTCAGCACGAGCCGTCAGCCCGTGTTGCCCAGTGTAGCCCGTTATGAAATCCCAGAAAATCGCCCTGTTCAGCAAAAGTTCATCAGTTCCACCTTTGTCTATGGCATCTGCGGTATAAAAGTGTATAGTAACTTGTACTGGAGTTACTGAAGTGACGTGCCCCTTGGTCTTCTTGCGTACACAAAGCTGGATCTCGATTGCAGTTCTGCTGATGAGCGTGGCAGTTCCACCACGAGCATATGCGGTATATGCCACCAGGGATGTCGCCGTCGGTCCTGCAGTTCTCGACGCGCTGGCCAGAGACGAAGTGTGCGTAGCGGAGCAGGACTCGCGAAGCCTGGCGCGCATGCAACATACGCAGCACCCGGGACATCCGTGTGCCGGTGGCGAAGGTGAGCTACCCGAGGCCGCTGAGTTCTCTGAAGCGGGCTGGACGGCAGAGCGATTCCAAGCAAGTTCGGGTGTTCCGCAATTCGGCAACGCGAGTTATACGCAAGTCAGCAGTGCGGAGGCCGCATCTGTTGTTGCTGAACTGGCTACGGCGACTCCAGATGAAACACCTACGGGAAGCAAAGTTCCGGAGCCGTCTACGCTCGTGTTGCTGGGCGCGGGAATGATCGCAACGTCGAGTCTCTCGCGCGTCAAGAGACAACCAAAAAACGTACTTCGCATCGCCTTAGCGCGATTGGCCACGGCTCTTCCACACCTTCCTGCATCTGTCTGACCGTCTCCGCACAATCGCAAGATCCAACCGTTAATGCCCGGCAGCAGCGATCGAGAACGCTTGAGCGCGCGCCGCAGCCGTTCACTTCTGTGCCGGTATGGCTTGGCGACCACGCTGTTTCTGGAACGATGCGTGATTCTGCACACGCGCATCACCCCGATCGAACGCGGGACACCCCACCGCTTGTGACGACGCGTGGATCTACGTTATGGTCGCGAGGGCGCGGGCGAGCTGATCTCCGATATGGATCATTTATTCGCTTCGTCAGCCGATGCGGGAGTAGCGAGGAGAAGGACAAGAGAACGGAGTGGCGTGGTCCTTCTCACGGCGCTTAGGCGATGAGAGTGCTCATGTGTGGCGATTTAAGCTATACCACAATGTAGGACATACCTATTTATCTTGAGCCTCGGAGGATTGAGGCTCGCGATCGGTGATACGACCACGAATGTTTGGCGTCGCCGGTCTGCAGGGTTCTATCACGCGGACACGTCCTTGCAATACTCCCTTCATTTGCCGATGCCGGCTCTATGAGTCTTACATTGTGGTACACCGATATTCCGGTATTTGGCATCCTCAATCGCTTTAACGTGCTCGTACACGGTGAGCGTTATGCATGTTGTCCACGAGGGCTTTTCCTTTCGTGAAGTTCATAAGGGACAATCGGAGTTGACTGGAGATGTCGAGTTTTCCACAGGCTGGACATATAACTGTAGGACATTGCTTGGAGGGACGTGCGTATCGTTCTCTGCAACCGATAGATGCGATGAGAGTTGACCGCGAGTCCAACTTTGGGATCAATCGCGTCGTCAAGACGAGCGAAGCGGACTTTACTTCCAGCGGGAACGCAAGCGATAATAAAGTAGTCTTAAAATGTTTCCTCACCAGCACCACTAACACTCACGCGTCAGCAGTAAACCACGTGTCTGACAGTGTGGGAGGAGCGAAATGCAAGTCGAAGCCGATAATACCGCAGAGATTAATCAACGCGAGCGCATCTGGTTTTTCCCCAACAAGTTCTGGCAGGCCACCAAAGGCATGCCCGCCGATGAAGTTTCCAAGCTGATGGAAGAAGTCGAGAGGTACGCCGAGGCGAAAGACACCGAGGCGTTAAAGAAGTATCCCTTCGTTTTCGTTGGCGACCCATACAAAGACAACGCAGCGTAATTCTTGTGTCGAGCTGGCCGGGCGAGCGGCCTACCGTTTACTCGGCCGGCGCGCATTTTGTGGTCGCCAGACCCGCGATACGCCTTTTTGGTTGAGGGCCCCAACCGCCGCTACGCGGTTCCTTCTCGAATGTAACCGAGAAAGCTAGACTAGTTCTCGCGCGTCGCGGGTGCAGCGGCAGGTTTGCGGCGCGCCGGAACAGGCCGAATTGCGATCGGCATCTTGATGCAGGCTTCGAGCAAGTAGCGTGATCGGGCAAGCTGCTCGCCGAACGGGCTGATCGAACTGGTCAGTCCTTGCGCAAAGATGGTTAATACTCCGTTGCGGCGTTCCACATTTACCGAAGAAACTCGCTGATCGTGAAGGTCATCGAGAGCGTTGGCCAGCCGCAGTACGCCTGCCAGTGGCATCAGTTCATTGCGGCGTTGTGCCGGTAATCCGGCGAAAATCGGGTGATTGGAGAGCGGCAAGCTTCCGCGATGGTAATGAGCCACGATGGCGACGCACTGCAGGTACTCCTCGCTCCAACCCACCGGTGGCTTCAGTTCGCGGATCATACGATAGCCACGCTTGCGGTGGCTGCCAGCTTTTCCGCGGCCAACGTCATGCATGACTGCAGCAGCCTCGAGAATCCGATGTGACAAGTCGGATTCGGCAAGAATGCCTTCGCGCACCAGGCCGTCATATATCTCGAGCGCGAGGGTGGTGACCAGTTGCGCGTGCTTGTCATCGGGATCGAGGAAGGCAGCCCAGGTGCGCATCTTTTCCAGTGCGGCCTCGGACAGCGTTTCGCCTGCGGGTAACTCGGCGCGCCACGTCTGCCAGAGCGATTCCCTTCCCAGCATCTTTCTGCGGTAAAGCGCGATGCGTTTTTGGCGCTCCTCAACGATAGTCTGCTGCCAGAGTGCGCGTTCTTCCAAGCCCACTTCAGCGTGGGTCTTCACCATCGCCCACAGCACGTCGAAGTCGTGCACCTCGCCCAGGGCGTCCTGCAGATCTCGCAAGTCGCGCGACCAGCGCTCATGGCGCTCGGGCAGAAAATTCTCGACGGTATATCGGAAACGCTTGATGCCGATGCGGAGCTGGTGATAGGCCACCGCACTGCGGTTGCGCAACGCCGTGCGATGCAGTTGGTAGGCGTCGTGCCAACGTTCGAGGGCGAGATACTGGAAAACGAGGCCATCCAGGGGCACGCGGGTGGCACGCTCTGCGAGGCGGCTGTTGAGCACCATCCAGCGCTTGCGGTCAAAACTGCTGACCGCCTCCTTGGCAACCAGCTTCAGAGCTTCTTCCTTCGTCTGCAGCGAATCGAGCAGGATTTCTCGCAGAGGGTCGTCGGGCGCTGAAAGCTTGGTGACCCATTCCATCATGACCTGGGTATCGCGCAAATCGCCGAGGCTGGCGAACAGGCCCTTGCCCAGTTTCTTCATCTGCCGCCACGCGGGGTCGGGATCAACGGACAGGAAGCCGTCGGCCATGGAGCGGCAACGACGGATCGCCACGCGCAGATCGTGCACCGGATCGGCAGCGAAATCGTGGCTGGCTTTGTCGCACTCGTCAAGGACACGCGCGGCCCAGTAGCCGAGGCCGGATTTCTTTTCGGCTACGGGCGTTGTAGGTTCGGTCTCCTGATATCCATCGTGATGGCGCGGTTCAGAGTGCATGGATGAGTGTGATCCAGAGATATTGTCTCAGAGCCTACGGCGCGCGACACAATTCAGTTGGAAGTTGTCGGCGCGGGTCCGGGAATGGGCTCGATCTTCCCCAGCAAAAACAGGTACGACGCGATGCCTGCGAGTAGCACCGCCGCAGCAACGAGAAACGGGCGGCGGAAAGACTGCGAGTTGCCTACCAGATATCCGGTGATTACCGGAGCGAGGATCGCGGGAACATTGGCGACGAAGTTCATGATGCCGGCAACGCGCGCGGTACTGCCTGGGGGAGCAATGAGCCCGGGAATCGACCAGCCGATCGGAGCCGACGCAGCCAGTCCGCAAAGGGCGATGGAAATCCAGAAGATAGCCACACGCGGATTGGTGGTGCGCGTGGCGCCAGCTACCGCGAGTCCGAGCACCAGTCCAGCGACGAGGATGGTTTGACGAACGCGAGTAGCGTCTCGCCCCTTGCGAATGAGGTAGTCCACCAGCCATCCTCCGACGAGCAAGTCGCTCACGGTGGCGGCGAGCCATGGAATCGCAGTGTAGAAACCCGACTGCAAAACATTGAGATGCAGCGCGGTCCCGAGGTACCCGGGAAGCCAGGTGAGGAAGAGATAGAAGTTGTAGTTGTAAGCGGCCATGCCGAGTGCAAGTCCCCAGACTTTTTTGCTGCGCAACAGAAAGAACAAAGACGCGGCATGATGGGGATCTACTGTGGCTTCGGTTTGGCCTCCTCCGGAGGCGATGTGCTCGCGTTCGGGCAGCGACAACAGCGGGTCGTCGGTAGGGTTACGATAGACGAACCAGAAAAGCACGAAATAGCCGAGGCTGAGCAGGCCGGTGAAGATAAAGCTCATGCGCCATCCGCCGTAATGAACAACGATGGCGACCAGCGGAATTCCAATGGCCGACGCGAACTTGGCGGCAGCGTCGAAGATGGCGGTGGCCAGTCCGCGTTCGCTGCGTGGAAACCAAACACCAATGGCCTTGGCGTTTCCCGGAAAGGTAGGCGCCTCGGCAACTCCGAGCAGGAGGCGGGCGGAGATGATGCCTGCGAAACCGCGCGCCAGTCCGGTAGCGAAAGAGGCGACGCTCCACAGAAACGCGCTGATTCGGATCACCGGCTTGACGCCAAATCGGTCGAGGACAGGGCCGGAGGGAAGTTGCAGCAAAACGTAGGTCCAGCTATAGGTGCTGAGCAGGTATCCGATGGCGACGGTGCTAAGGCCGAATTCGCTTTTCAGCGGCGTGATCGCAACGGAGAGGTTCACGCGATCGAAGAAGTTGATAACAACGCCGACGCCCAATAGCACGGCAATGCGCCAACGACGGCTGGTCCAGAGGGATGGAGATTCGGCAGTCAAGGGAGCGCGATGGTTCGCTGGTAGTAAAACACACCGCACCATAGTTCGTCGCGCCAGCCTCCGGGTTCAAGACCTCATTGTTATCTCCGTGTGATCCGTTTTAATCCGTAGTTGCATGTGATTCCCCTTTCCCCTCATGCGACGGTCCCCGCGGCGGGTTAGTGACCATCGGTTATTCTCAAACAACTTCATATTATCCGCTGGTGCCGCCATCTCCAGCGGAGCGAAGAGGGGAAACCCCGACCCACGCTATCACCGGTGATTATTGCTTGGCGGGTGCACTACTACTATAGGTTGTGACCTCGGGATACTAGGATGTTTTATCCGCGTATATCAATGATTCATCCTTTTGGCTTGAACTTCGGTGACCGCCATTTTCGCCGAGTTTGGGAGACAGCTTCACCACAGAAACTATCACCATCATAGTGCCCGTAGCTTGATTTACATCAGTAGCTTAGCCAGTTGTAACGCAACTCTTCTCTGGACACTTTTAGTTAACCTTAAAATAAATCGTGCACGATTCTCGAACCGCGACTACACTGTGTGTGCAATTCCCAACCCGCACTAGACGTTTCGAATCACAGGAGGTAGTTCATCATGAAGAAGCTTTTGCTTCTCGTTGTTGTGCTGTCGTTCTCGACGCTGGCGTTTGCCGGTCCGATAACATACACGATTGACTTCGAACAGTACGCTGCGTACACGCAGATCACCAATCAATACGCCGCTCAGGATGCCACTTTTACCAACGCCTTGCAGTTGGTGGTTCCTTCTTACGACTACTTCGACTATCCGCCTCATTCCGGCAGCGGTGTGATCACCAATGATCCCAACGATCCCACCACGATTAATTTCAGCATGCCCATGTATCGCGTCAGCTTCTGGTACGCAGCTCCGAGCGGCATAGTCGTGACGGGTAGCAATGGCGCTGTCGTTGACGGCGCGAACGTGGACGGTTCGAACCTCCAAATCACAGTGCCGGGAGTGGTCACGTCGATCACAATCAGCGCAAACGATGGCGCGGATTCCGTGACCGTGGACGATCTCAAGTACACGGTTGTGCCCGAGCCCGATTCATTCATGTTGCTGGGCACGGGAATGCTGGGCCTGGCTGCGGGCGTGCGGCGCAAACTGGGCCGTTAAACAAGCCAAAGTTGGCCGAAGATCTGGCCAAGAAATGGTATCCATTTCAACCTTTCTGATCTGAGTCAAGGAGCACCGATGATTCGTCGCAATGGAATTCTTCCGTTCGCTCTTGTTGTCGTCGCATCTGTAAGCACCTTCAATCTGGCTTCCAATGCGCAAGCCAAGCGGTTGCTAGTCACGCAAAAGATTGACAATTCCAAGTTGACCACACTGGTGGGCAACACCCGCCCCGAAGCCAACATGCTGAACGATCGCGGCCCGGTTTCCGCCGACCTTCAGATGGACCACATGCTGTTGTTGCTGAAGCGGCCGGCAGAACTCGACGCAGCAGCCACAAAGTTCGTGGACGATCTCCACAATCCCAAGTCGGCCAACTTCCACAAATGGATCAGCGCAGCGCAGTTCGGACAAATGTTCGGACCGGCTGCGTCCGACGTTGCCGCGGTCACCGGATGGCTGGCGGACAACGGCTTCACCGTCAACCTGGTGTATTCCAACCATATGTTCATTGATTTCTCGGGCACTGCCAGCCAGATTGAGGCAGCCTTCCACACCCAGATCCGCAATTACGAAGTCAACGGCGAGACCCATATTGCCAATGCCAACAATCCGCAGATCCCCGCGGCTCTGGCGGGGGTGGTGGCCGGTCCCGTTTCGCTGAACAACTTCCGGCCGCGGGCGATGCACAGCCGACTCCATGGCACGCATATCGAGGCCAGGTCAGGTCAGCTGCGTGCCGACTACACTCCCGGAAACGGCGACTACCCAATCGTGCCCTACGATCTGGCGAAAATCTACAATATCGCGCCCCTGTTTAGCTCCGGCATTTCCGGACAGGGCATGAAAATCGTGGTGGTGGAAGATACCAATCTCTGGAACTGTAACCCTACCCATAGCCTCGGCGCCTGTACCGCGACCAGTGACTGGGCTGTTTTTCGCAACTCTTTCGGCTTGAGCAAATACACCGCGGGGAACCTTTCTCAAGTGAATCCTGCGCCGCAGGTGGGCACCAACAATTGCACCATTCCATCGACCGGGAGCGGCTATCCTGCCGGCTCGGGTATCAATACCGATGACGTTGAAGCAGCGATTGATGTGATGTGGGCTACGGCAGCCGCTCCCAACGCTTCGATCGTAAACGCTGCTTGTCGGAGCACAACAGTCTTTGGCGGTACGATCGCGATTCAGAACATTCTCTCCCACCCCAACGCGGACAATGTTGACGTCATCAGCATGAGTTACGGCGAGTCGGAGGCACAAAGCGGCGCGACGCTGAACGCCTCTTTCAACACTACCTTTCAGCAAGCCGTGGCCCAGGGCGTCGGTATCTTCGTTTCCTCCGGTGACGAACTCGCAGCCAGCGCCGGCGTCAACCGCGGCATCGGCATCAGCGGCTGGATGTCGTCGCAATACGATGTCTCCGTCGGCGGACTGGACTATGCCGATACCTACCTCGGCCTGAATAGCACTTACTGGAATTCCACCAACAATGCCTTCTACGGTTCGGCTAAGTCGTACATCATGGAGCAGCCGTGGAACGACTCTTGCGCCGGCGTCTTGCTGGCGAATTACGAAACAGGCTCCTACATCACCTACGGTTTGACCGGTTTCTGCAACACTACGACGGGTGGAAACTTCCACAACGGGACCGGTGGCAGCGGCGGACCCAGCGGCTGTGCCACGGGAGCCCCAACCGTCTCGCGCGTGGTGAGTGGAACCTGCGCGGGTTATGCCAAGCCCTCCTATCAGAGCGCTTACCTGGGGACTATGGCCGGCCTGGTGAACGATAGCGTTCGCGACACGCCGGATGTATCTTTGTTGGCCGCCAACGGCCTGTGGGGACACTATTTCCCGATTTGCTACACCAACACCACCCCCGGAGGCTTAGCCAATGGCGGAATTCCTTCTTGCACGACGGTGGCGCCGGTTAGCTGGCCCGGCTATGGCGGAACTTCCGTCTCGTCACCTATCATGGCTGCAATTCAGGCCCTGGTGGTGCAGCACAAGGGTAGCCTGCAGGGCAACCCGAACCCACGCTACTACGCGCTTGCCAATGCCGAGTACGGGCCGACCGGCAGTCTGGCCTGCGACTCATCCAAGGGTAATGCTGTCGGCAGCTCCTGCATCTTCTATGACGTCACTATGGGAGACATTGACGCCTATTGCACTAGAAACTCCAACGGCAACTATTACAACTGCTACCACCCGGGCACCACGACTGGTTCTGGTGTGCTTTCGACCAGTAACACTGCCTATCAGCCGGCCTATCCGACCGGACCGGCGGCGCCTTTCACCGGGAGCAGCCGCGGCTGGGATTTCGCAACGGGCATTGGCAGCGTCAACGCCTACAACCTGGTGATGCAGTACTGACACTGTCCGGGTTGAATCTTAGCGGCAGGGGGGCGATCAACGCCCTCTGCCGTTTTTCTTTGGCCAATTGCTCGACCTGCCCGGTGCTATCATGGACGCCGAATTGAATCCAAACGGCAGCACGTAAGGATTTCCTCGCATTCGAGAGGAGTGTTAGCCATGCGCCTCAGGGCGTCGATCCTTGTCCTGCTTATCGCGTTACTATGCGGCTGTAGCAAGAATCCGGGCGGCGCGGCGAGCCCGACCGGGAACCAGCCCGATCCCTATCAACCCATGCCTTACGTCAAGCTGAAACATCCCGAGTGGAGCAAGAACGCCACCATCTACCAGATCAACACCCGCCAGTTCACACAGGAGGGGACATTCCGTGCAGCCGAGCAGCAACTGCCCCGGCTGAAGGAACTGGGCGTCGACATCCTGTGGCTGATGCCGATCAACAAGATCGGCGAAAAGAATCGGAAGGGCACGTTGGGCAGCCCCTACGCGGTGCAGGATTATTACAGCGTGAATCCCGAGTTCGGCACGCTCGACGATCTCAAGCACTTCGTCGCGGCGGCGCATCAGCGGGGCATGTACGTCATTCTCGACTGGGTGGCCAACCACACCGCCTGGGACAACGTGCTAGTCACGCAACATCCCGAATGGTACGCGCGCAACTGGAAGGGCGAGTTTACGCCAACGCCGTGGTACGACTGGTCCGACATCATCGACCTCGACTACAGTCATCCCGGCCTGCGCAAGTACATGACCGAGGCCCTGAAGTACTGGGTGAAGGAAGCCGACATTGACGGCTATCGCTGCGACGTCGCAGGATTCGTGCCGGTGGATTTCTGGAACAACGCACGCAAGGAACTCGACGCCATCAAGCCGGTGTTCATGCTGGCCGAGTGGGAGTCGCGCGACCTGCACGCCGAAGCTTTCGACATGACCTATGCCTGGACATGGTATGACGCCGTCCGCGAAATCACCACCGGAAGGCGCAAAGACTTAGGCGGGCTATCCGGATACTACTCCTGGAACCAGGATTACTATCCCCATGACATTATGCGCATGACGTTCGTCAGCAATCACGACAAGAACGCGTGGGAAGGCACCGAGTTCGAGCAGTTTGGTCCAGGACTGGAAGCAGCGATTGTCTTGTCTGGAGTTGGTGATGGAATGCCGCTAATTTATAACGGACAGGAAGCCGGCAATACCAGGCGGCTGAAGTTTTTCGAGAAGGACCCGATCGTCTGGAAAGCTCATCCCAACGGCGAACTTTATAAGAAGTTAATAGCTCTGAAGAAGCAGAACACCGCGCTGTGGAACGCGCATTGGGGCGCGACCATGATCCAGGTGCCGAACAGTGCTCCCAATCAAGTGCTCAGCTTCGTGCGCCAGAACGATACTGACAAAGTACTCGCGGTAATTAACTTCTCAGCCAAGCCGCAGACAGTGACCTTTACGGATACTCTCTATCACGGCAAGTATTCCGCGTACTTCACCGGCCAACCCTCGGACGTAGATGCGTCCACAAAACTCGCCTTGAAACCGTGGGGTTATCAGGTGTTCGTGAAGTAGCGATAGAACTAATTTTCATAATTCGCGGTGGAAGGGCACGGCTTCAGAGGCAACTGAAAAAGGCGGAAATGAAAGACCCTCGCGGACTGAAGTCCGCGAGGAAAATCAAAAACAAATGACTTAGACGCTGGCCTGAAGGCCAGCACTACCCAAAATCGCTTTTTTCGGCAGCCTCTTCAGCCGTGCCATCGCAGGCTCTAGTTCTTGTTATTCCTCGTGGGCTTCAGCCCACGAGGAATCTGCTGTCGGTGGTTGCCGTAGCTCACAACGAAGCGACAATCTTGCGGTATTCGTCTTCGGTGAAGGCCTTCATGGTTTGTGTGGTCACGTTGCCGAGCGAACCGGTCTTTAGCATAAAGTTTGCGGCCGCGTCATCGCTGGGAAACTCCGAGATGATCAAGGCGTCATACTTTCCCATGGTCAGAAACCAGGAGTGAATCTTGCCCCCAGCCGACTCGGCGGCTTTACGGGCAGCGTCCAGCCGCGCCGGACTCTCTTTGATTTTGCTCGCCCCCTGCTGCGTGTAGCGAATCAGTGTCACATAATGTCCCATGGTGATGTCCTCCAATTTGAGATTGGGCCATTATCTGCCTTTGGATGCGGGAGTCAAGCGAGGGACGGAATCGGTTCATCCTGGAAATTCGCAAGGTTTCTGGGGTACTCCCTGCCCCTCCCCCAAAAATTATTCGTTTTCATGGGGATAGAGGGAATTTTTGCGCAAGATTGGCGACAGAGGGGTTATGCGCAAAATCCTGAGCCGCAAGGGGTTACTGGCCATTTTGGCATTTCTAGGCCACTTTCGAGGTCGATGTGGGGCGAATCGGAAGCGTTCTGGGGATAGGGGCAGTCCATTCCAGCGTTCCACTACCTCATGGTGGTAACCACGTTGCCTTTATGAGTTTCAGCAGTCAACTCGAACCTATGATTAATGCCAGCATCGTCTACGACTATCACGCTATTCTTGTCGCGATAGAATCGCACTATGTCGCGTGTATGTAAGATAAACGGATAGTTATTAGTGCGACCTACGAGACCGAGCGTGGTGGTTCCAGCGTCCACATCAAGACCACACTGATAACGGCCCGAGAACGTGTCCATACTGTAGTCAATGCAGTGATACTCGACGACAGTCCCCGTCTCCAGAGCAGGTTGCCGCCCCCCTCTGGCTACCGGCAACCCCGAGAGCAGAACCGCCCCCAAAGCCACCGCCGCGATGATTGTATTCATGTCGGTACTTCTCCCTCGTCCTGGGCTCGCTTGTCCGCCTTCTATAACGCCAGCCGGGCCGTGATGGCACCGGCTTCGAGGCCGCGCTCAAAGCCTCTCTGCCGTAGCGATGCCGATGCTTCTTTCATTCAAATTTTCAGCTGAAAGATGGTCAGTGACGAACGCCACTCTCATGTGTGACGGTGGACGGGACTGCGGCGCACCGTTCGAAAACGTCAAAAGTGCGAGCCGTTCCAAGCCCGTGCCCGGCGCAGACAGATGACGGCTAACTATAAGTAGATGAATCAATTAGAGGAGGGCGACACCCGCAGAGGTAAGACCGGGCCATACGCACGCGATTTGTATCCAAAAAAATTGCGGGGTTTGTCATAGCGCAACTACGACATCAGATGGTCGGTTATTATCACCTCCTTCCCAGTCTGTCTGCACAGCAACCGGGAATTGACTGAAATCGGCCGAACCTTGGAGGATCGAACCAAATGTTGAAAAGGGCCACCCTTACACTGGCATGCCTAGCGCTAGTTGCCTCGTTCAGCGGCATTGCACGAGCGGATGCTATCTCGTTCAGCTTTCTCTTCGGTGGCACTGCCATCGTCCAGAACAACGCATCAGGTTTAAGCGCCGGCCCTGGTGTAGTCTTGGTCGTCAGCGACGACGACACGGCGACGTATATCGCCGTCAATGGAGCGGCTATTGTATCCACCGGAGGCTCCACATCGTGGGGTGTCTCGAGTGGAATCTTTAACGCCTCATTCGGTCCCGGCGGGAGCGTTAGCGTAACGGCTCCGACCGGAGTTTGCCCGCCCGACTGCGGTCCGACTCTGGTTTCCGGAACCATGGAAGACGGGTCCTTGTACTCGGCAGCTTTAGGCGGGGGCAATGGGTCGTTTCACGGACTCTTCAGCGTGACCTACGTCAGTCCGAAGATCTTGGCCCTGTTCGGCCTTGGTCCAAGCTTCCTGCCGGATGGCGCAGTATCGCTCAATTCCAGCAGCAACAACATGGTAACGGCCACCAAGGATAGCGCAACCTTGGCGGGAGGCACGGTCACCATCAACACTCCCACTCCCGAACCTGGCACGCTAGCGCTGTGTGGCACCGGAATTATCGGACTCGCCAGCGTCCTGCGCCGCAAGATCAGCTAGTAGTTGGATTTGGTTTGGTGAGCAAAATGCCGGGATACAGTTCCCGGCATTTTACGTCTCCGTTGGTCGCGAATGAATCGCAATTCTTGGCGGGGATCCTTGATCTTGCGCAATAGCGAATTCCCGGCCGTGGAGTAGCGTTACGGCGCGGAGCGCTTATGAAAGCTAAACGGTCTCGTACAAAAGGGAATCCTCAAGAAGGTAACGCGACAACGTCAGTTGCTTATGCTCTCAAGGCACAAGTAGGGAGCAAAGTTCGGTATCGTTCTGCGGACGAAACGGTGGGTGGCACAGTTACTGAGGTCAGGCAGGATGGCTTTACGATCCTGTGGGATGATGGCTTGTCATGTTCGGCCCGCTTTGACAACCACAAGTGTCTAGCCCATCTGGACGATATTGAATTCCTTTAGGCGGGCCTGTCCGGCCGTCGAGCCGTTGTACCCGCCGCCAGAAAAGCAATACCCGGACGGCGCTTCGAGCCCCAGAAACAATTAAGGCGGCCGTGATCTGTGTTCAGGCAGGACGGAATGGGTTCCCAGCCGAGGCCTTGGCCAGCCATATTTAATAAGTAGCGCGCTGGAGTCCCATGACGGGTGGATATCCTGGAACTGCCGAGCGCCAAAACGCGTTATAAAAGGAAATCTGGCCGAGAAACTTGCATGGGGTCAAATTTTGTTCGTAACAGACTGTCCTCTGGTTCACTGTTCAACGCCCGCGAGCGTCGCAAGAACCTGCGTTATGGCATGCGTTTTCCCATTCTGCTGCGGACGCAAGGCGATGTCTGGGCGGTAGGAGAAACGGCCGATGTAGGCGCCGCAGGAACGTTTTTCGTTACCCACCGACATTTCGCGCCCGGCACAATCATTGAATACGTGTTGACCTTCCCACCTGAACTAACCAAAGCTGCTCATCCGCTTCGTTTGCGGTTTTTCGGCATGGTTCTGCGCTGTGAGCCGATTGCCAACCCTGCCGGCTTTTTCGGCATAGCGGTGCGGAACACCGCTCATCGCTACTTAAGCCGCGAGGAGTCCGCCAGCTTCGATGCGATGGAGCAGCAGTTCCCGGCAACTTCCAACTCTGATGATCCGTCAACCACGCAGTAGCACTCATTGTTCGCGCGGCGGCGCAGGAAACTGATATCCAGACTTAAGCTCACACCGATATACCTTGGTCTGATCTCGATTGACTGTAGCGTCGCAATTTGCCCAGCTCAGGAAGAGAGCTGGACCAAGAGGGAAGATAATATTCTGTCCAGCTACATCAGCTTCAATGCAAACGCCCTCCGCTGAGGCCGGCAAGGTGAAGTCGAGCGCGCGGCCAAAGATCACGGGTTGAGATTCATGCACAGTTTCGCTGACCATGGGGTGAAATACCTCTGCCTCTAACAAAAACGTTGTCGTGTCGGACCAGTTACGAGCCGACGCTCGGATTGTCTGCCCGCCCTTCGAGAAACCATCTTTCTCAATTTTCGTGAACGGACACGGCCCGGCAATGCACGAAGCCCGGGCGTTGCGGAATTCGTTCCCCGGTCCTGCATCGAGAAATGCTGATCCGATTGCGGCTTTCCATTTGCCGTCCGGCGAGCACGGGGGTTGGTCCTTGCACGGGACATTCCCGGTGTTCACGACCTGGAATGGCTTCGCCGCGCTACCTATATTCACGGTTGTCATTGCTTTTATCGAATATCTCACCCGCAAGCGTGAGACCGTCGTGACAGGCTGATTGGCTGATCTCGGAATCCGCTGAACCAGGGGCGCCATCTCAGCAATGTAAAGTTTGTCAGTGACGGATTCATGAAGATCTAGAGGTTCATACTCACGGTGGCGGAATTGGAGAGTCACCGCCCTCCCTCTCCTTACGGATGCAGGCAACTGCATGGTGAAGAGCCCGGATGAATCAGTCCTGGCCCTGGCGATGATCGCGTCGGTGCTTACGGTGACCTCAACCCCGGCAATGGGCAGTCTCTCTCGGGTGTCGGCGTCCTGCACGATTACCGCGCCCTTGAGCCATACCGGTTTCCGATGGGGCAAATAAAAGAAAGGCAGCAGCGTCAGTATGGCCACCACGACCGCAACCGATGCGATCCAAACCGCAATCTTTGTTCCTTTACCCATCCGCACGCCGGTCGTAATATCTTACGACGTGTTCTCGTCCACGGGAAAACGCCGAACTGCAGCAGTCTTCAATCACGGGACCTCTCATTTTTGTCGACGCAATTACCTCATCCGGAGACCGGTTAAGATCATCAATACCACGCGAATGAAAGATGTTGACTCCAGTAAGCTGACACGGCGAAAAGCATTGCGGCAACTTTTGGGGACGGGTCTGTGTCTGCCATTCACGACCATTCTAGATGCCCTCCTCGCAGCCGAGGAACGCCACAATGCACCGGCGCGCCCGCCCATCCGCACCGCCCTTTCGCCCGAGGACGACCAGTTTCTGGACGCTCTAGAGCAGGTGAACTTCCGCTATTTCTGGGAGCAAGCCAACCCCGAAACGGGGATCATAAAAGACCGTTGCAACGTAAAGACCACAGATAACGGAATCGTGGGCAGTATTGCCGCTACCGGGTTTGGTCTGACTGCTATCTGCATTGGGCAAGAACGCGGGTTTGTCTCTCTGTCGGAAGCCCGCGAACGTGTCCTCACCACCATGCACTCTCTTTGGCAAAGGTTGCCGAACCATCGAGGATTCTTCTACCACTGGGCAAACATAAACACTGGTGAGAGGGTGTGGGATGCAGAGATCTCTTCCGTGGATACCGCCATCCTGCTCTGTGGTGTTCTTACCTGCCGGGAACACTTCCGCTCTCTTGAGATCACCAAACTGGCAAACGACATCTTCAACCGGGTGGACTGGACCTGGTTGTCGGAAGATACCCCTCTGTTGCCTCATGGATGGAGTCCCGAAATCGGCTTCCTGCCTTATCGCTGGGACCTCTACAGCGAGTTGATGATGATGTATCTCCTGGGTCTGGGATCTTCATCCAACCCGCTCCAGGAACAAACCTGGTCGGCGTGGAAGCGGCTGACGTTCGAATATGACGGTCTTCGCTACATTGGTTCGTTCGCTCCACTTTTTGTGCACCAGTATTCCCAGGCCTGGTTCGATTTTCGCGGCAAGAAAGACAAGTACGCAGATTATTTTCACAACTCGGCGATCGCTACGGATGTCCACCGCCGTTTTTGTTTGGAGTTGGCCGGCCAATTTCCCAGCTATAGTGACGATCTCTGGGGCATAACCGCCTCTGACTCGGAAAGTGGTTATGTCATTTGGGGAGGACCCCCGGCGATGGGGCCCATCGATGGCACGGTTGTACCCAGCGCACCGGCAGGTTCGTTGCCCTTCTTGCCTCAGCCTACTATGCGGGTTCTGCGCACCATCAAGAGCAACTATTCGGCTGCGTGGGGCAAATACGGATTTGTGAACGCATTTAATCCGCTAAGAAACTGGTACGACAACAGCTTCATCGGCATCGATACTGGAATCACCATGCTCATGGCAGAGAACGCCAGAACCGGCTTCGTCTGGGACACCTTCATGAAGAGTCCGGAAGCACGCCGCGGCATGGAACGAGCTGGGTTTAAACCTTACTGAGCTTTGGGCGGCCGCCTACGGCACCAGCCAGTGATGCGACGACCTTTTTCCTCAAACAGTGAAAATTTTACCCTGCGAGGTTGGTTATCTTCGTGCGTTTTCCTGCTCGCACCCTGTTATGACAAATGGGGAGACAAATCAGACCGCCGATTACTTCTACCTATAACGTCAATGTCCTAAAGGGCATAGCAGCTCTTCATCCCAGCGCAGGATTCCCGTAAGCCTTCGGCAACCCCGAATTCGCTGAATCTTCGCAATGGTACTCCACGTGAATAGTAAAAGGGTGAGAAGTGTGTGTGATCAAGTGTGATCAGTCTTGGCGAAGGCACTAGCGCTAGATTTCAGTAACGCTCCGCTTTCGCCTAGGCCGGTATTGCACGTGATGTGTGAAGCCTATGGATCCTATTGCTGAGCGGGAGAATTTCTGGAGCGGATGGGGAGAGCGTGTCTCGGCTCTCCGGCACCTGCCTCCCGTTCTCGGAATCGTCTGGCGATCAGGCCCGCTAGTGGTCGCATCCGGGCTCGTTTTCCGCACAGTTGCTTCGTTACTGCCGATTGCGCTGCTCTGGATTGCGAAGCTGATCATCGACAGCATTGTGCATGCGGTATCCAATCATCAGCCAGTGCAACCAGGTTTCTGGTGGCTGGTGGCAGCAGAGTTTGTGCTGGCCGTCTGCGGTAGCATTCTCGGTCGCACCGTCGACTATCTCGACGCTCTGCTGGCTGACAAGTACACCCGCTACGTCAGCATCGAGATCATGAAGCATGCCGCGGAATTGGACTTGGCCACGTACGAGGATCCGGTGTTCTACGATCGGCTCGAACGCGCCCGCGTCCAGGCAACCGACCGCCTGGTAATGATTCAGTCGATTGGCAAGCTTGTACAGCAATCGATTACCACTGTCTTACTATCCGTTTCCATATTCCTATTCTCGCCGTGGTTGATGTTTCTGCTGACACTCAGCGTCATACCGACCTTCCTGGGCGAGAGTCACTTCGCGTTCCTTGGGTACGCGACCATCTTTCGCCAGACTCCAGTCCGGCGCCAACTCGATTACCTGCGGGTTTTGGGTGGAAGCAGGGAAGCCGCGAAGGAGCTTAAGCTTCTTGGGCTAAAAGATTTTCTCATCAAGCGATTCACTAGCCTGTCAGATCAGATTTATAAGGAAAATGTCGGGCTAGCGCGCCGGCGGCTGATCGCGGGCGCGCTCCTGGCCATGGTCGGCACCGCCGGTTATTACTCCGCTTATGTGTTCGTTGTCTGGCGGACGATCACCGGAGCGCTCACCATCGGCGAATTGACCTTTCTCTCTGGCGCCATCATGCAAGCGAGCGCCAATATGCAGCAGATTTTTTCGGCCCTTGCCAGTGTTGCCGATCAGGCCCTGTTCCTCACCGACCTGCTCGCTTTCCTGGAAATGCGCCCGACCATCTATTCCAAGCCAAACGCATTGCCGGCGCCGAGGCCGATGGTTCGCGGGTTTGAATTTCGTAACGTCTCATTCCGCTATCCGGGCAATTCCCGGCTGATTTTGAACCGACTCGATTTCAAGCTCAGGCCGGGCGAACGGGTTGCCCTCGTCGGTGAAAATGGACAGGGAAAGACAACTATCGTTAAATTGCTGACCCGTCTTTACGACCCGCTGGAAGGCCAGATTCTGCTGGACGGAGTTGATCTCCGTGAGTACGACCTGGAAGATCTTTACCGCGAAATCGCCGTCATATTTCAGGACTTCATGCACTATGAGATGAGTGCACGGGAAAACATTGCAGTCGGGCAAATCGATGCCCTGACCCACCTGGACGCTCTCCAAGTCGCCGCCCGCAAGAGCATGGCCGCGGGAGTCATAGAGAGACTTCCCCATAACTATGAACAAATGCTGGGAAGGCGCTTCGAAGGTGGTGTGGAGCTGTCTGGTGGAGAGTGGCAGAAGGTTGCGCTGGCCCGTGCTTACCTTCGCGATGCGCAACTACTCATCCTCGATGAACCAACTGCCGCCCTCGACGCTCGCAGTGAGTCTGAAGTCTTCCGGCGCTTCGCGGAACTCACCTGCGGAAAGACTGCACTCTTTATTTCACACCGCTTCTCGACCGTACGCATGGCAGACCGCGTCGTGGTGCTGCAAGACGGCAAGATATCAGAGGACGGAAGTCACGACGAGCTCGCCAGCCTGGGCGGGCGCTATGCGGAAATGTTTGAGATGCAGACTGTTCATTACCGCTGATGATAGATCGCCATCAGCGCCGCCCAACGAGAAGCAACGAAATTTCCGCGCGATACTTTTAGCTCGGCCCCGCCGCCGGATGAGATAGAGCTTTGGACCATCGTAGCCTCCGCGCTCTCATCAACGACTTAGCCCGGCATCTGCAAAGGGCAACCGAAGGGTTGCTTTTCTGACACGCCAACACTTATTATGCAACCTGGAGGCTGCTTAAATGAATGACCGTATTGAGAAGCGTATCGCACTCAAAGCGCCAGTGTCGCGGGTCTGGCGCGCGCTGACGGATTACCGTGAGTTCGGCGAGTGGTTTCGAGTGAAGCTCGATGGCCCATTCGTAGCGGGTCAGGTGTCACGCGGGCAGATTACTCATCCCGGCTACGAACACGTCAAGTGGGCAGCCGTCGTGCAGCAAATGGAGCCCGAGCGGCTCTTCTCTTTCACCTGGCATCCTTATTCCGTCGATCCAAAAATTGATTACTCGAAGGAGACTCCCACGCTCGTCGAATTCAGGCTGGAGGAGACCGCGAGCGGCACGCTGCTTGTAGTGACGGAGTCAGGCTTCGACAAGATCCCGAGCGACCGCCGTGCCGAAGCGTTCAGCAGGAATGATGGTGGCTGGGCGCAGCAATTGAAGAACATCGAGAACCATGTCATCCCAACGACGTAATAGTTTAGCCGCAAGCCGTCAGGCTCGCGCTCCGGTATTTGCCGCGCTGGGCGACGAAACCCGTCTGGCGCTGGTCGCGAAGCTCTGCGCTGGGCGGCCTGCTTCGATCTCTCAGCTAGCGCGCGGTTCCAGGCTGACTCGCCAGGCAATCACCAAACACCTTCGAGTTTTGGAGAGCGCAGGGATCGTTCGGAGCGTCCGCGCGGGTCGCGAGAGCCGTTTCGAATTTGTTCCCGGGCCGATGAAGGAAATTAAGCAGTACCTCGATTTCGTTTCCGAGGAGTGGGATCGGGCGCTGGCTAGGCTCAAGTTGCTCGTCGAAGACTGAGTGCCTGGAATGACAGGCCCAAGTCAGCCGCACTCGATCAGTCCGAACGTCGCTCACGGACCCGCCAACTCATTATTCGGTGCGCGGATCGCGGCCTGGCACTCTCTCGCCGAAGCGAGAAGCTTATTGAATCCGGGCGCGGGACGCACCTTTCTCAGCATCGGATCCAGGAGCAGGTTGGAGTAGGCGCAGTAGTTCTGTTCGATCGCGGCCTGCAACAGACGCAGAGCCGCCTTCGGCTTGCCGCAGTCGGCGAAAATCGCTCCCTGGTAGTAGAGAAGTTCAGCATCCGGCGCGGCGGGAGGATTGGTTTCTGCTTCGTGGGCCATGCGGTCCGCCTCTTCCGCAGGCCGCAATCCGAGGCACGCCTCGAGCAGGTCGCTGTGATAACGAGGAGCAGTCGGCATGCGAGTTACCGCCTGGCGCGCCTTCTCAATTTCGCCCTCCCGCAAAAGCAGCGAAGGCTGGACATAAGCCGCCCATTCCGAGCCGGCGTCCAGGTGGATGAAATCCGCTGCACGCGCGGTGTTTCCCATATCCATGAAGGCCCAGGCACAGGAGCGGAAGGTGTAGTTGCCTGGGTCGAGAGACAGCGCGTTGTTACATTCCTTCGTGGCTTGCTCCAGCATTCCGGCATAGCGGTAAACGTAGCCCATCACGAAATGGGCCTCGGCACTTTCCGGACGGCGTTTAACCAGCGCTTGTGCAGCCTCGTAGGCCTTGCCCAACTCACCCCGCTCGACTTGATTGGTGATGAGTTGCCCGGCGGCCACGATGCGATTGGGGTCCAGAGCGACAGCGCGCTCGTACGCTTTCGTGGAGCGCTGGAACATCTCTTCCCCGCCGTCGGAATAGCTGGAGTCGAAGTAGTAGCGCATACCCAACTCCTCCCACGCCGGGGCGTAACTCGGATCGCTCTGCACCGCGTGCTCCAGCACAACAATGGCATCCTTGTTGGGTCCCGGGTCATGCGGCAACGCCAGGCTGTGCAGGTAGAGATCGTAGGCCGCCGGATCTTTGGGACGGCTGCCGGCATTGAGCGCACCGCCGACCATACCAAGCGCAGGGAGCAACCCTTGATTTACCTGAGCAGCCATGGTGGATTGCAACGCGATGAGGTCTTCAGCCGGCGCGGTTAGGGTGGTCTGCCACAGCAACCGGTTGGTACTGCTCTCGATCGCCTCCAGCGTCACCATCAGACGGTCGCCTTGCTTCAGGAAGTGTCCGGTCACGACCGTGCCCACGCGCAGTTCACTGCCCACTTGGCGCGGATCCTCGTCGACCCCCACGTACTTCCGCGTCATAGAGGAAGGGCGGACATCCAACGCCCGCGTGTAGGTCAGGGCGTTAGCGATTTCGTCAGCCAGCGCAAACCGCAGGAAATCCACGCTGACATCGGCATTCATGTTCTGCAACGGCAGCACAGCAATCGTGTTGCGCCCGCGCGCTCCCGGACGCTGTTTGTACCACCAGGCCCCCATGGGTACCAACAGGGTAACGAGCAGTGCGATCACGCCCAGCAAGATATACGTCTGACGCCGGTTCGAGGTTTGAAATGTGTTGCTCGAAATTCGGTACGGCAACGGCGAGCGTAGCTTGCCGCTGGTGGTCAACCCTGGTTCGGTCTCGCGCTTCAGCGACTGGAGATCGCCCTTCATCGCTAGCGCGTTCGGGTAGCGATTGTTCCGGTCCTTCTCCATGGACCGGCCCAGAATGCCTTCGAGGTCTTTAGGGAGCGCGGGGTTGAGCTTGAGCGGCGACACCGGCTTATGGTTCATGATCGCTTCCAGCGTGGTCACCGTGTTGGTCCCGATAAAGGGCTTCTGACCGGTCGCCATTTGGTACAGGACGACGCCCAGCGAGAACAGATCGGTGCGCGGATCGAGTTCCTGGCCGCGGGCTTGTTCCGGAGACATGTACACTGCCGTCCCGAAAATGTCGCCTGCCACCGAAAGCTCGGTGTCCAATGCGGCCGCACCCGCGCGCAATCCCGGCGCCAGCTTGGCCACGCCGAAGTCGAGTATCTTGATCTGGCCACTTTGAGTAATAAAAATGTTGGCTGGCTTAATGTCGCGATGAATGATCCCTTTGGCGTGGCAGGCCGCCAATGCATCCGCCACCTGGATACCTATGTCGAGGATTTCCTCCACATCCATCGGCTTTCCCAGCATCCGATCTTTCAAGCTCACCCCTTCCAGCTTCTCCATGACCATGAAGGGCTGAGCGTCCATGTCCCCGATGTCGTGAATGGTGCAAATGCCAGGGTGATTCAACTGCGAGGCGGCACGCGCCTCCCATAGGAAGCGATCGAGCGCCTTGCGATCATTAAGCAGGTTTTCAGGGATGAACTTGAGGGCAACGTGGCGGCCGAGGCGGGTATCTTCCGCGTCGTAAACCACTCCCATGCCACCACCACCGAGTTTTCCTACGATGTGGTAGTGGGAAACGGTCTGGCCGATCATATTGGGCGCCGCAACGTCCATCGGCGGTAATGTTAGGCTGCCGGACAGACGGGGTCAACTCGTACTGCTGGCTGTTGCATACTATTTCCGTTGAATGTCCAAGCGGGTGGCCACCTAATCTTCGGCAAAAGATGTGCCACCTTGAAGACCGGCGTTTCTGCGCGCTGGTTGCATAAATGGACAAATATCAGGGAGAATACCTCGCAATGCGTGGCGGAGCGAATCGATCCGCCGCTATGGGAAGAGGAGCGACACATGAGCAATGTACGAGTATTGGTCGGTACCAAAAAGGGCGCGTTCGTCTTGACCTCCGACGGGAAACGCGAGAACTGGGATGTCAGTGGCCCCCATTTTGCGGGTTGGGAGCTCTACCACCTCAAAGGATCGCCCGCTGATCCGAATCGGATCTACGCGTCACAGTGCAGCGGCTGGTTTGGGCAGGTTATTCAGCGCTCCAATGACGGAGGCAAAACGTGGGAGGCGCCCGGAGGTGAAGTAAAGCCTGAGCCCGGCGCAATGCCTGCGGGCAAGAGCAATAAGTTCGTCTACGACGATTCTCCAGAAACCGGCAAGCCCCTCACGACACACCAATTCTATGACGGCACGCAACGCCCGTGGGAGTTCAAGCGCGTGTGGCATCTGGAACCGTCGCTCACCGATCCCGACACGGTTTACGCGGGAGTGGAAGACGCCGCGCTGTTCCGCTCGAGCGATGGCGGAAAGAGCTGGAAGGAACTGCCCGGACTCCGCGGCCACGGCACCGGACCGCGCTGGCAGCCCGGAGCCGGAGGCATGTGTCTGCACACCATCATTCTCGATCCCAGCGATCCCAAACGGATCTACATTGCCATTTCGGCCGCCGGAGCGTTTCGTACCGACGACGGTGGCACAACGTGGAAGCCGATCAACAAGGGACTGTATTCCCAGTACATTCCCGAGCCGACTGCCGAGGTCGGCCACTGTGTTCATCACGTCGCGATGAGTCCTTTGCGTCCGGGAATGTTGTTCATGCAGAAGCACTGGGACGTCATGCGCAGCGACGATGCCGGCGATTCATGGCGCGAGGTCAGCGGCAATCTGCCCACCGATTTCGGATTCGTGATCGACGTTCACGCGCATGAGCCGGAGACCATCTACGTCGTACCGATCAAGAGTGACGGCGAGCATTTTCCTCCGGAGGGCAAGTTGCGTGTGTATCGCAGCCGCAGCGGCGGCAATGAATGGGAGGCGCTCACCAAGGGGCTGCCTCAGAGCAACTGCTACGTGAACGTGCTACGCGACGCCATGGCGGTGGACTCGCTCGACTCCTGCGGTGTGTATTTCGGAACTACCGGCGGCCAGGTGTACGCGTCGTCCGATGCAGGAGACAATTGGGCGCCGATTGTGCGCGATCTTCCGGCCGTGCTGTCGGTCGAGGTCCAGACGTTGCCATGATCCGGGTTGAGATTCCGCAACATTTGCGAACCCTGGCACACGTTAGCGGCGAGGTGAAGCTCGAGGTTGCGGACCCGGTTACCGTGCGCTCGGTGCTCGATGCGCTTGAGTCCCGCTATCCCATGCTCGAAGGCACCATCCGCGATCATGTGACACAACAGCGCCGGCCGTTTTTGCGCTTCTTCGCCTGCGAGGAAGACTTGTCCCATGAATCACCGGACGCGCCACTGCCCGAAGCAGTCGCGTCCGGAAAAGAGCCCTTCCTGATCATTGGGGCCATCGCCGGAGGTTAGGCCGGCTGCGCGTGAGCGTGGCCGGGTCGACTCGGCGACCCACGAGTCGAATCATCGCCGTGCCGCCTGTAAGTGGACAGTACCCCCTCCCCCCTCCCCCCAAAATCCTTGGATTCATGGGCTTAGCGGGATTTCCTCGCGAGCAACTGAGCCCATTAGAGTTATCGGTAAAATATTCCATTCAAAGAACTTAAGCGGCACGGCAGACGGGACTGACCCGGACTGCCGACGCCGCTGGGCCGATCGATTCCGACCGGTCCGGTAGGCGTCGAGTTTAGCGCCGGTGGTTCGGCGCAGAACATGCCAGTTTCAGAGATAAAACATTGAGGTGGGCCAAGTCACGCGAAATCGGCGATGTGACGTTACGAAGGTAACCAGGGTTCGCGGTCGGTAGCTAGACCAAATTAAAAATTCCTGTGTCCGTTTTGAGATATTCACCACGGAGGCACGGAGGACACGGAGTTTTTATTTCCTTCAGCGTCTCCGTGAACTCGGTGTCTCAGTGGTGGTGATTAAATCCTGTTGAGATACCAACTCCCGTTGGCCGACAAATCCGGCTGCACAAAATCCTAATCCGCTCGTGAATGCGTATCACTGCCTGCTCTTGCCTATCCAGCGGAGATGGTCCAATCCATCAGGCGGGTACGCAGTTACCAGCTCACTGCGACAATCCGCTCGAACTACCGCAAGCCAAAGCCGGCAGAGTGGTCGCTCTGCCGGCTCAGGAGTCGCCGCGCTCTTAGTGAACGGTCAGCACACTAGGCGGCGAACTGGTAACGCCATTCAGAGTTGCGGTGATGTTCGTCGTCCCTGCGGCAGTGCCTGTGGCAACCCCAGCGGTATTGATCACGGCCTTCGTCACGTCGGACGAACTCCACGTGACCTGCGATGTGAGGTTCAATGTCGAGCCATCGCTAAAGTTACCTGTAGCCGTGAACGGCTGGGTTGAACCCACCGCTAGGGGCGGCGGAGCGGCCGGCGTCACGGTGATCGTCGTCAGGGTCGCTGTGGTTACGTTGAGGGAAGCGGTTCCGACCACGCCGCCAAACGTCGCGGTTATTGCTGCCGGCGAACCCACTGACGACAATCCAGTGGCCCTACCGGTGCTGCTGATAGTGGCTACGGTCACTGGCGCTGATGCCCAGGTGACGAACGAAGTGAGGGTCTGATTGCTGCCGTCGCCGAACACGCCAGTTGCCGCGAAGTTCGTCGATATGGTTTCCGGGACAGTAGCCGATGCAGGTGTCACGTTAATGGCCTGCAATGGAGTTGCTTCCACGATGACGTTTGCGGTGCTGGTGAGCGCGCCATCCGTCGCTTTGATAACCGCGCTGCCAGCCTTTTCACCAGTCGCCGAACCGTTCGAGTTGATGACGACCGAAGCATCGGACGAGCTCCATGTGACCAGGTTGTTTACGTTCTGCTTCGTGCCATCGCTGAACGTACCGGTGGCCGTGAAGCCTAAGGTCGTTGAAGGCGCCAGGAGCGCAGAGGCCGGAGTGACCGCGATCGATGACAAAGTGGCAGCGCTCACGGTCAGCGCGGTAGCGCCCATTTGCGGCGGCGCGCCACCTGCAGCAAAGGTCGCGGTGATGTTGGAGCTGCCAGCTGCGACTCCGGTAGCCGTTGCGCCAGTCATAGTGGCGAAAGCGGTGTTACTCGAGGTCCACGTGCAGTCGTTAGAAATAGTCTGGCTTGTTCCGTCGGTGAAGCCGCCGGTCGCCGTGAAGCTGAGCCTTGTTCCCACCGCGATCGTCGGATTTACAGGTGTCACCGTGACCGAACTGATGGTCGCACCACTTACGGTCAGCGATAGCGAGCCGGTCTTGCCGTTCAGTGTTGCAGTTATGTTGCTCGAACCGGGCGTTAAGGCTCTCGCGTTGCCACCAGTGGCGGTCGCCACCGACGGCGTGTCGGAGGCCCACGTCGCAAGCGAGGTGATGTTCAATGTGCTGCCGTTGAGTAAGGTTCCCGTTGCGGTCAGCGCCCGGCTGGTCCCCTGTGCCAGCGTCAAGGGGTTGGGTGTAATGGCAATCGCAGTCACGTTGTCGGCGTTGACAGTCAAACTCGTGCTATCGGTCTTTCCACTCAGAGCCGCTCCGATGGTCGTTGAACCTGGTGCCATGCCGGTTGCAAATCCGCCAGTCGTAATAGTTGCAACCGCCGGAGCCGTGGAGGACCAAGTGGCGGAATTCGTGACGTCAAAGGTGCCCGGGGGGGCCGCATAGGTACCTGTTGCAGTGTAGGCCTGTTGATCGCGCAGAGAGATTGTCGCGTTCAGCGCACTGGGCGGTCCGATGGCGATACTTTGCAAGACTCCCGGGTTCACCGTGAGGGTCGTGCTGCCATTGACTCCTCCCGAGGAAGCCTGAATCGTCGTGGTTCCCGTATTGATGCTAGAGCTCGACGCCAGACCCTGGGTAGGTGCCAGGCTGCTGATGGTAGCGATAGTTGGATCGGACGATGTCCAAGAAGTCGCTGGGGCATGGGTGATGTCTCCGGTTGTGTGGTCGAAGAAGGTCGCCGTGGCGGTGAACTGAAACGTAATCCCCCTAGGGATTGACGGACTTGCTGGCGTGACTGAGATGCTGACGACCGGGTTCGTAACGATAAGAGTGGCCGTCCCTGAGATGCTGTTGAGGGTCGCCGTGATCGTCGAGGTGGCCCCAGGTGTCACACTAGTTGCCAAGCCGCCCGCAGTGATGGTTGCACCGGCCGATGCGCTCCATGTCACGCTGGACGTAATGTCCTGCGGCGGGCCGCCCGCGTAGGTCCCAATAGCAGTGAACTGTTGGGTATTACCTGGCGCAACCGGATTAACTGTCGCCGTCGAGGGTGTCACTGCAATAGAAACCAGCACTACCGGGTTTACCGTCAGGGTGGCGGTGCCGACGATGTTCCCAGAAGTGGCTGTGATGGTGCTGGAGCCAGCGGCTACTCCAGTGGCCAAGCCGGAAACACTGATCGTTGCCACCGCCGTGTTTGACGAAAGCCAGTTGGCCGACACGGCCTTGGTGCTGCCATCGCTGTACGTGCCCGTTGCGCTGAACTGTTGCGTGCTGCCTATCGCGATTGCCGGACTCGCAGGCGTGACCGAGATCGAAACCAGCGTAACCGTTGTCGGCGGGGGCGTTGAACCGCCCGAACTCCCACCGCAACCAACGAACAGGCTTACACCTAGCAACAGGAACGACAGCAGCAACCGCTTCATCGGCAATTCCCCCGGGGCGCTTGTGCCCGCAATTTTGTTTGAGTGAATCAAGCCAGATTCACATCAGTATCATACTTGGCAGTAACTCGCGAAATATGGAAGAAAAGTGGAGCAGATCTACCACAATGGTGCAAGTCGTCATTATACATCGGGAAAAAGAATCAAACCTTTGCACTCTGGCCGTAGGCGTTGCGAGATGACGGCAACCAAGAGTTGTTCGGACTCTTGGTTCAGAGCTGTTTTTTTGATTCTCAGGTACCAGAGCAAATTAGAAATTCCTGTGTCCGTTCGAGATATTCACCACGGAGGCACGGAGGACACGGAGTTTTTATTTCTTTCAGCGTCTCCGTGAACTCGGTGCCCCGTGGTGGTGATTAATCCTGTTGAGCTACCAACTCCCGAGGCCGACAAACTTGGCTACACAAGATCCTCATCCGCAAACGTCATGGTGCGCGTTATGCCCACAACAACTCGGCCGCGAACCTTCGAGTTCTTCCGGTAGGTTTACCTGGAATCTCGAAGCGACGCGGCCGAAAGGCAGTACCTCTATCAGAAGGCCCTGGGGCAGGAGGCTTCCCCAGGGCCGTGTCGCTATGTCAGGAAGAACTCGCGGGTGACTTTCACCCATTGCTCGTCAGGCAGCGTGCTGGCAACGTCGTCCATGGCTACTCCGCCGTCCTGCGCAAGGGCGCCGAGGGCGCTGGGCATCAACCGCTGCAGGCGCATCGCGGACTCTTCGGTCCACCAGCGGGCCATCGCACCACCCAGCAGGTTGCGGAAGTTGGTCTTGGCATCGGGCGACTGCACTGTGACCATCCAGCCTTCGCCGTAGGGATCTTTGGTGGCCAGTGACGGATCACTCGCCAAAGCTTCGTTGATGTCGGCCACGCTGCCTTCGATCGGTGACACCATGTCAACCTTGACTCCGTTGCGTACGACGCTCCATACCTTCTGGCCCTGACGGATCCATTGTCCGCGTTGGGGAAGGGTTACGTGCTCGATCTTGCCGGTCAGTTTGGAAGCGAAATCGTCCATGCCGATGCGGACCAGATTGGGGCTCTCGCTCAGTGCCCAAGTGTGTCCCGGGTGATAACGCAGGTTGTCGGGAACCGAGAAACCACCGACCACGCTCGGCCGCAACCGCGGCAGCGCCGCGCCTTCCGCTTTGCTCATCGCCGGAGCTACTTGCATCACGGGATGTTTGGCCTTGGAGTAGAAGAAATCGATCGTTAGGAAGATGGCGAAGGTTGCAAGAACTAATAGGACTGTCATGACGTGCCTCCTGTTTTCTTGTTTGCGCCTTTACTTCGACGCTTTCCACCTTTCTCTAAGGCATGCGGTGTGCCAAACCCGGGAGCAAAGGCGGATGGCTGCCTGGGTGTTGCAATCTTCAAGCGTTTCCAATGGGTTGCGAAGGTGTGTTGCAAAATCAAACGGTCTGGCAGTAGCGAATTGCAACGCGCTAGTTTGTTGCGTTCCGCATCGCAAATGGACTCTGAATTGGCGCGCAACGGGCCGAATGGCGACGTATAGCGTTGGAAGTCAGTGGGTTACGCAAAAGAAAAGCCTGCGTTCTGGACTGTTGCGAATTTCATCTGCACTGATGCGCTCCGCAACAGCGCACCACTCACGCGTAGAGAAAGTGGGGAGGCATTGCAAAGAATATTTTCTGTGTGAGTGATTTTCGAGACTTGGCTACGCCGAATAATGCTCCGTCGAGCCTACTGCGTCGCTTGCCCTTTGAGCACGATCCCCAGTTTTTCGGTTTTTCCTGACGCGGCGGTGGGCACCTCGACCGTGAGGATGGTCATCCCCTGGTCGTCTTTCGCGACACCGGCAGGGGTTGCGGCGGTTCCCATGGCGATCACTGCGGGATGAGCGGTTCCGGTTGTTTTTGCGCTCAGACCAACCATCTTCTTATAGGGGAGTTCCACCGCCGGATCGGGGTCTGCGGCCAAGGGGATGGCCAGCAGGAAGTCGGGATTGGGCGAAACCCCCATGTGGTTGGCGTCCTGCGGCAGATATTGATAGCGCAGGGTGTAGGCGCCAGCGGGAATGGCTTGGCCGCGGTAATCCGTAGTGCCCTTGGTGAAGCTGACCACAGCGACCAACTCGCCATTCGCTAACTCCGGATACAACGCGCCAGCAGCCTCCTTGGTCGCTGTGGCTAGCGCTCGTGCGAACCAGAACTCTGCCGTCCAGCCATCATCGAGTGTGACGCGGTAGCCCTTGTCTTCCACCGCTTTCGTCAGGTCGCTGGAGGCCCCGGGTACGGAAAGTGCTCCCGTACGTTCGACGGTCGAACCGGCGGCATAAAGCGGCACAGCCAAACTGGTGGCTAGTAGACAAAGAACAACAAGGCATGACGTGCGGCCATAGCGGATCATTCGATGCACGGACTCTCCGTAACCAACATATCGCCCGGCAGGACGCGGCCGCAAGCACCGCACCGCACGATCAACCACGCGCTATGTCGCGTTACTCACCGGCGGGTTGCATCGCAGGCGAATCGGCTGACGTCGTCATCGCAGCTTTGCCCTCGCTGAATTTGCCAATGTAGGCGCTGCGGCGTCCGTGACTGGTCCAATGCGAGTCCAGCCCTTCGCCTTGAAATTCATCGGTCAGTGCGACCGCCGACATAGCGTGGTCAACGTTGCTGAGCGGAGGATAGTAGTTGGTCTCATTTCCGCAAATGTGGTCGTGGTGGTTTAGCGGACGGGTGACGATGGTGGCGAGATGTCCGGCGCGCAACACCGCGCCGCCCTGGTGCAGATCAGCAGGCATATCGAGAACGACGGGCACATAATCCACGCGCCCGATGTTTTCCAGCAGGCGTCCACCCTCATGCTGGGCCAGCGCTATCAGCGCCTGGCGCTGCGCGGGATTGGCGGCGTTATCGACCATGAGCACCGCCTGCGCGGGATAGGGATCGCCATACGGATCGCCCAGCGTGGCGCGCGCCCGCACTGCGGCAGCGACAGTCAGACCATCGAGTTTGACGCCGTTCCACGCGCCCTCCTCAACATGCCACGCCATGAGAGCGAAGTTGCCGGTGAGGCCGACTTCTCCGTTGGCGAAGCACTGGGCGACGTAAACGTCGGTAGAACGCGATTCGATATAGTCGCCTCGAAGCTCCTGGGCTGCGAGAGACAGCGAAACGGATAAAGCGAAGACAACGGACAGAAATGTAGCTTTGCGCATGGGGTACTCCTCACCCGGGATTGTGTTTGTTAGATGAACCGAGCGCCCCTGACGCTTCGAAACGAAGTGGGATCTCGAAAGATGATGGGACAGTGACAACGAACAATTCCGGAGCTAATTCGGAATGATCGGCCTCACCGCCTTTCGGATGGCAAACTGCCAGGATTGACCAAAAGCCGACCCCTGGCATAACCGCGGCAGGATGGAACCAGAATCAGCAACATCACCAATCGGTTGACATTCGCCTTTTCTTCGCTAACAATGGTGACGGAGGCCCAGTCCGCGTATGGCTCTTACCCGTCGCCAGAAACAGGTGTATGACTTTCTCGTTCGCTTTGTCGAGGAACACGGCTATTCGCCTTCGTTCGAAGAGATCGGCGATGGACTTGGCCTGAGTTCGCTGGCTACCGTCCACAAGCACGTCAGCAACCTCGAACAGAAAGGGCTGCTCAAGCGCGACTACAACCGCAGCAGGTCCATCGATTTGCTGAAGCCACGCGGGCGCATGAAACAGGTGCTGGCAGGAGCCGCGGCCGCCGTCGCCGGCAACGGTCTGACGCTGCCACTGATGGGACGCATCGCCGCCGGCCGTCCGGTTGAGGCGATGGAAAATCCCGAGACGATTTCGCTGGCGGACTTCACGCGATCCAAGGATGTTTATGTGCTGCAGGTGACCGGCGAAAGCATGCAGGACGAGCACATCGTCAACGGGGACTACGTGCTGGTGGAGAAGGCCAATACGGCGCGCGATGGGGAGATCGTGGTGGCGCTGGTGAACGGCTCCGATGCCACTCTAAAGCGCATGTACCGTGAAGGCGACAAGATCCGGCTGCAGCCTTCGAATATAGCCATGGCTCCGATCATGGTGCCGGCGGCTACGGTGCAAATCCAGGGACGCGTCATCGGTGTGTTGCGCAAGTATTAAACTGTTTCCCTGTATATGGGCGCCACCGCGGCCATGGATCGCGAACAAGAAAAAAGCGCGGACTCAGCCGCGCCTCACAGAACTCCCGACCGGATTACAAATTCTTATCCAGTGCCTTCTCGATGACGTCGCGCGATACGTAGCCGACAATCTGTTCTTTTACCTGTCCGCCTTTGAAGATCAGCAACGTGGGGATGCCGCGGACGCCATAGCGCTGCGGGGTGGCAATATTTTTGTCCACATCCATTTTGCCGATTTTGACGCGGCCACTATAGCTGTGCGCCACTTCGTCCACAATCGGCGCCAACGCGCGGCACGGGCCACACCAGGTTGCCCAGAAGTCGATCAAAACCGGCTGGTCCGACTTCAGCACTGCCTGATCGAAATTCGCGTCCGTTACTTCCAAGATTGCATCACTTGCCATGTATCCTCCTAAGGGTCGCTGCCGAACCACGCAGCCCAAGCCACGATTCTCATCGTACCACCCGCATGTTTCGTGACTGGAACTTATAGTTAGATGCACCGCTCGGCGTACAGTTGCATGGCCACGCTCTCTGGCGTTAGTTAGGCGCGAAGTTGCCTGACACTCTCGCACTAGGGCCAGCATGGACTTCCACAAAGTGACCCAAAACCAAAAGCGCTCTGCGTCAAACGCAGAGCGCCTAGAAGGCAGCCCTCCCCCAGAACTGCCTAACTACGTCTCAGATATTGCGCCCAATCCTGCAACGTGTAAATACACCTTAAGTAACTGAAAAGTAATCTGCAGTAACCACCTAACTGTGACGTATCTGCCACAAAATATTGGTTTTCACGTGTCTTGGCCTTTTCCAGCTTTCGGAGGTGGCCTATTTAGGCTAGTTACTACTGTGCCCAGTAGTCACCTTCCCTAAGGTACCTTCCAGCACCTCCGCCGGATGCAGAACCGTGCGCCCCATTCCAGCCATAAGTTGCTCATGACAGGACACGCCGCTGGCCACCAGCACACGCGGGCCGCCCTCCTGTTCCGACTGACGCACCTGGGCAAACAGGTCCGCACCAACTGCCATACTCAGCTCGTAGTAATCGTGCTTGTACCCGAAGCTCCCCGCCATGCCACAGCACTCAACCGACGAAGTTACTACGTCGAAGCCCACTGCCCGCAAGAGGTCAACGGTCTGGATTGCGGCATTGCATGTCTTCTGCTGGCAGTGCGCGTGGTAGAACAGCCTGGTTCCGTATCGCGACTTGGCCGCCGGGAACAGCTTGGCAACCTCGATTCCCGCTTCCGAGGCGATGTCCCAAATCGCCTGCAGCGGCTCGAAGCTGTTCGCGGCGAGATTGGCGATGGCGGCTTCGTCATCCAGAAGATGCTTGAAGTCGAATCGCAGCATGGCCAGAACGCTGGGTTCGACGACAATGATCTTCCTGCCGCTATCAAGGTAGGGCCGCAGCATGCTGGCCATGGCGCGGGCCTGCAGTCGCGCGGTCTCAATCATTCCCTGCGACATGGCTGCCCTTCCGTCAGGGATCGACGGACTCAACACCACATCGACGCCGATCGCGCGAAGCACGCGAACGGCTGCCATACCGCGTTCCGGCGAACCGTAATTTGTGAACGTATCAGCCAGCATCACGACGCCCGGCTCGATGGTCGCTGCTTTAACGCCGCGCTGCTGCTCGTCGTTAAACAGTTGCTCCCACGTCCTTGCCGGGAATGCCGGCAATTCGCGCCGGTGGTCCACGCCAAAGACACGCTCCATCGCATCCCGCGCCATGGGCAGGCGAGTCGATCCGTTCGCCAGCGTTGCAAACTCCGTGCCCCACTTGCCAACCGTGTGATAGTTACCGAAGAACTGCTTCTGCAGCGGACACTGCCTTATCCTGCGGAGCGCTGCCCGTGAGGGATCCGAAGAGCGACTTCACAGCGGAGTTTTCCTGCGTCTGGTTCATGCGCTGGCGAAGATTCTGGTTAAGCCAGGGAATGTCGATGCGCACCGGGCATTGCGGCACGCAGCGCGAGCAACCCGTGCACAACTCGCTGAAGCGTGCATTCATCAGCTGTGCCAGTGCCCGCTTCCCACGAGCCGCCAATGCCGCCGGAATAGGTTTCGCCGCCAAAGGCGTGCCCGCCGACCGTCTCAAAATTCGCGCAGACATTCAGGCAAGCACTGCAGCGAATGCAGTACAGCGCTTCGTGCAACACCGGATCTTCGCGCATCGCACTGCGTCCGTTGTCGATGAGCACCATGTGAAACTCGCGCGGCTGCTCCGTTTTGCCGGGGGCAACGAACGGAAGAGCCGGCAGCGGAGGGCGCAAAATGCTGACGTAGGAGGTCAGTTGCTGGCCGGTCGCGCTGGCGGGAAGCAGTTCGACGAACGATTGAAAATCGGCACGCGACGGCACCACTTTCTCGATGCCCGCAATCGCAATATGGACCGGCGGCAGCGTCGTCGTCATGCGTATGTTGCCTTCGCTCTCCACCAGCATGAGCGAACCGCTGTCGGCGGCGATGAGATTGGCGCCCGTGATGCCGGCATCGGCGGCAATGAACTTCTGGCGCAGGATTTCGCGGGCAAAACGGGTCAGTTCCTCGCCGGTATCGAGTGGCAGATCGGTATCGAATTTGCGTTTGAAAAGCGCAGTAATCCGTTCGCGTGAATAGTGCAGCGCAGGCGCGACATTGTGCGACGGCTGCTCGTCGGCCACCTGCAGGATGAACTCGGCCAGATCGCTTTCAGCCACGGTGATGCCGGCAGCTTCGAGCGTGCGATTGAGACGAATCTCCTCCGATGTAATGCTTTTGCCTTTCACCACCAGCTTGACCTGGTGCCGCTGCAAGACATCAAGGATGTAGCGATTGGCATCGGCTGCGGTCTTCGCCAGAAAGAAATGCCCACCGTTGGCGACGACGCTGGCCTCTAGTTGACGCAGCAGCGGCGGCAGGTTGGCGATGGCTTTTTCTTTGATCGCGCGGGCACGGTCCTTCATTGCGTCGTAATCGGCGATGCGGGCAACTGCCGCGTAGCGGTTGCGATTGAAAGTCTGCGTATTGTGGCGGATGGCAGCGCTCTGCACGTCGAGAGTCATGCGGAGCGCTTCGGCCAGCGCCTGCTTGCGGCTCTTGTTGGCTACCTGGCGCGGCGTAATATCACTAGCGTTAACGGGGACTGCCATGCTCACCTCTGAACTTCATTGCGACGCTTCACTTCGACTCTTCATTTCAAAACGTTTTACTTCAAAACAATGATGTGCAAACGATGCGGGCCGTGAACGCCGCGCACCAGGGGACCCATGTCAGCCGTCGCGCTGGGGCCGGTAATGAAAACGAAATTGCGGCGCAATCCCTTGCCGCCGAGAACGTCCTCGCGAAACAAGTCGCGCGGTTGCGGAACAATGGTTTCCGCCGCGACTACCGCGATGTGCAACGGAGCCAGGAGGCTGGCCATGCCGGTCTTCTGAAAGCCAACGTCGACACACACCGAGCCGGTGCGCACCACTCCCGCAAACGCCTCCGTGACGCCAGCCGGGGAGTTCACCATCTCGTCTGGGGTGGGGTCGGTCTTGACCCGCGGATCGCGGGCGAAGTCAGCGAACAGCTCGACGGGAAGGTCCTGCGGCGGGGCGAAGAGAATGCGGCCAGCATCGCCGGTCTTCCGCAGAATAGCGTCGCGCAGAGCCACGGATGAACGGTCGATGACTTCGACTGTAGCCACGGCGGCAGTTGCAGCCTCCACAAATTTTTCGAGGTCGGAAGTAACGGCCGATACCGTTTCACTTGCTGCCATAGCCAAAGATGCTAACAACGGACTTCGTAGTGTTCTGTGCGTATTGTCACAAAATTGCGCAATTTCTGCCGAATTCCAGGGCGAGTCTTGTGGACGGTCCGCCGGTTGAGGAAGCCAATGCCAGCGGTATCGTCAACTACAATCGTCCATAGGCCGGTGCGAGGTTCGTTGCTGCACCGGTGACCCCGAATGACTATCTCAAACGCAGCTTCGGCCAGCAAGTTGCGATACTGTATCCCCTCCATCGCCCTGATATGTCTGCTGTTCTGGCTGACGCCTGACGCGGTCTGTCAGTCAGGACCTGGCGCGTCGTCTCAAGATCCTTCGCATCCAGACCATGACACGCCGGCCATGAACATGGACATGCCTGACCATCAGAACATGAACCATGGCATGACCGAGAGCGATGCCTTCTTCATGGGCGAGTCATCCGGGACGGCGGTGCAACCCGCTGCATGGCCCATGCCGATGGTGATGACCACCCCTGGCTCATGGCGCCTGATGTGGATGGGACAGGCGTTCCTTGTGGACACTCAGCAAACTGGACCGTTGGGCGACGACAAACTCTATTCCACCAACTGGGGAATGGTCGGAGCGATGCATCGGCTGGGTGGCGGCAGCGTCATGCTACGCGCCATGCTCAGCCTTGAACCGGCCACCATTACTGACCGCCGCTATCCTCTCCTCTTCCAGACAGGCGAGACCGCGTTCGGCAATCCCATCACCAACGCCCAGCACCCGCACGACTTTGTGATGGAATTAAGCGTGCAGTACTCCCACAGCGTGGGAGAACGAGGTACTGCTGACTTGTATTACGCTGTGGTAGGCGACGTAGCGCTGGGTCCGGTGGCGTATCCCCATCGCGCCTCGGCATTGGAGATCCCGCAGGCTACGCTCGGCCATCACTGGCAGGACTCCACTCACATCGCCAATAATGTAGTGACCGGCGTGCTGTCATTTCATTCCGTGCGTTTCGAGGCATCAGGGTTCCACGGCGCTGAGCCGGACGAGAACCGCTGGAATTTCGACTTTGGGCCAATGAACTCTTACTCGGGGCGGATCACGTTCACGCCTACTTCGCGGTGGGCAGCCCAGGTGTCGGTTGGTCGCCTGACCCATCCGGAAGCGCTGGAACCGGGTGACGTGGTCCGCACCACAGCGTCGGTCGAGTACGTAGTGCCGCGTCCTCGCGACAACTGGTGGGCGACAAGTTTGATCTGGGGACGTAATTGGAAGACCGCGCCAAAGTATGGATCCAACTCAGTGCTCGCCGAGACGGTGGTTCCCTTTCGCGACAAGAACTTCATGACTGGCCGCTACGAGTGGTCACAACGCGATGAACTCTTCGCCGACAACCCTGAACTCGCCGCACAACTCGCGATGACTACGGGCTCTCCGTGGTTCAACGTCAACGCGTACACCATCGGCTATACCCGCGATCTAGGCGTGTTCCACGGCGCGGAAACCGGCATGGGAGCGAACCTCTCGCTGTACGGTATACCTGACGCGATCAAGCCTTACTACGGCGACCATCCCTTCGGCGTCAACGTCTATCTGCGAATACGCCTGCGCTAACGCTGCAAGATTCAGCTTTCACGACTTACGGATGCAGATGGCACCCTGCCTTCTAACTGGCTTGCACCGTCCAGTCGTCGAAACGCACTTCGAAACCCTTGCCCTCGGGCGCGGCGCACATCGGCCCCACCATGACGGACTCGGCCGTGCCCAGGTAGCCGACGCCTGTCTCCACGAAGTGGCTGCCGTCGACGGAGTGAAAGATGTCGAGTGCCGGACCTTTGCGCGCCACTTTCAGCCAGAGAGCGGAGGTACGCTCCGGCAGCGGCCCGGTCGCCCAGTTCGAGAAGTCGCGAGTGTAGACGATGCTCATGTTCTGCTTCCCGTCCACGAACTCGACGCCACATTTCATCCAGTTTTCAGCGTCAATGCGTACCATCAAACCGGCTTGGTCGTACAGGTCGTGGTATTGGCCCGTGACCTTGACGTGCGTGGTGAAGTCGCCACGCCAGCGACGGTAGTATAGGTGTCCGTTATCGGTGATGTAGCCGTAGAAGGTCTTGCGCCAGAAGTCCGTCTTGGGATCGGCGGTGCAGAGCAGAGACGACCCCTCCTGCTTCCAGTGATGCGGCGGGTTAAACCATTGTGGCGCTTGCGTATCGCTAGCGTGTCCGGAAGGCAGCGCCAGCACCAGGTCGGAAAGCGTTACGGAAGCAGTGGCCGCGGCTGCTCCGGAGAGGAAGGAGCGACGGGTGAATCCGTCTGCAGTTGGCATAAGCCCTCCTGATGTTAAGCATATCTTCAGGTTGAATAAGGTAACACTACCGATAGAGTTCTTGCGCTTGCTCGCAATGCGAGAGCGGTGCACACTGAACGCGAGGAGATGTGGAATCGTGCGGGTTCTGATCGTGGAAGACGAGCGGCGGCTGGCGGAAAACGTTGCCCGTAGTTTGCGCGAAAGCGCGGGCTATGCCGTGGATGTGGCCCTCGACGGCGAAGACGGCCTCTACATGGCGCAGTCGAATCCGTATGACTTGTTGCTCCTCGACCTGATGCTGCCGAAAATCGATGGGTTGACGCTGTTGCAGAAACTGCGCAGCGGTGGCGCGGAGGTTCCCGTGCTGGTCTTGACGGCGCGTGACGAGAAGGAGTCCATCATCGCCTTGCTCAATGCGGGAGCCGACGATTATGTTGCCAAGCCGTTCGATCTGGGCGAACTACTGGCGCGCGCCAAGGCGCTGATACGGCGGGGCAAGGGCCAAAGCGCTGCCGTGCTGAAAGTGGGCGACATCGAAATCAGCACTGCCGACCTCACCGTGCGACGCAAGGGACAGGTTGTTACCCTGACTGCCATGGAATATCGCGTGCTTGAGTATCTCGCGCATCGTCCCGGCGCGGTAGTTTCCAAGACCGAACTACTGGAACATCTCTACGACTTCAACTGGGAACGCTTCAGCAACGTGATTGAGGTTTACATCTCCGGCCTGCGCCGCAAGCTTGAAGACGACGACACCAAACTCATTCACACGCTGCGAGGTCAGGGATACATGCTGCGGGCTTGACATGGCAAAGACTTCAATTCAGCGTCGGCTGATTACGGTCGTCATCCTGTCCCAATTGCTGCTGGCGACGGGGATCTTCTTTGTGTCGGTACATCTCACGCACCGGCAATTGCGATTCGCTTTCGACAGTGCCCTGAACGGCCGCGCCATGAGTCTCGCCGCTCTGGTGCAGTATTCAGAAGATGCCGGCCATCCCCTGGAATTCGAGAGCGCTCTGGTACCGCCTCCGCTGGAGCCTAATTACCTGGACCTCTACGAAGTCCGCCACGGAGACCGCGTCCTGGCGCGATCAGCAAACTGGCCGTCTGACCCGGCGATGACGACCGAAATGCGTGCCACGCAGCGTGCTGACATCACCGTAAACGGGGTTCGCTACCGCGCTCTGCGGTTGGAGAATATCCCGATCCTGGATCGCGAGCCTGACGTTCCAGCGAACGATGTGCTGACTGTGACCTACGCATCTCCCATCGCGCCCATGGCTCGCGCTATTGGACATCTGCGGCTCTACATCGCGCTGGGATGCCTGGGCTTGCTTTGTGTTTCCGTGCCGCTGGCGGTATGGGGCATGCGTCGAGGCTTGCGGCCATTGGAGGCACTGGCGACCAGCGCGGGCACAATCTCAACTTCCAACTGGGAACTGAATCCCCCGGAAGAAGCTCGCGACACACTGGAACTGGCACCGTTGACCCAAGCCATGACTTCGATGCTCGACGGACTTCATCGCTCCTTCACTCAACAGCGCGAGTTTCTCGCCAACGCAGCCCACGAACTCAAGACTCCGGTGGCGATCCTCAAGTCCACTTTGCAATCTCTTCTGCAGCGTCCCCGCACCTCCGACGAATACCGCGTCGGACTCGAGGAAGCGTTGGATGACATGGCCAGGCTCGAGAAATTGCTGCATTCCATGCTGCGGCTGGCGCGGGCGGAACAGTGGGCCTCGGGAAATCTGCATCGTGACCTTGCGCCTGTCGACTTAGGCATGACGTGCCAACTGGCGATCGAGCGCCTGGAGGCGGTCGCGCAGCAGCGCGGCGTCAAGATCGACTTCTCCGCCAATGACCCAGTGCGACTGCCGGCCGATCCCGACGACCTGGAACTGGTCTGGTCGAACCTTCTGGAAAACGCGATTCGCTTCAGTCCTGAAGGGGAGACTGTCCGCATGAGCGTTGACTCCAACGATGGGCACGGCCGCGTCGTAGTCGCCGACCACGGACCCGGCATCCCGGCCTCTGAGCTGCCAAGAATCTTCGAGCGCTTTCACCGCGCCGACTCCTCTCGTGCCCGCAATACCGGCGGGTACGGTCTTGGCCTGGCCATTTCCAAGGCACTGGTCGAGGCCTATGGGGGCACCATCGAACCCCAAAGCCGCATGGGAGAAGGAACTCGCATGGTTGTAACGCTCCCAGTGCCGCACTGAATACCGCGTCCCTGATGTTTCTTCAAATCCCCCGCTTTCGGTTCAGGTTTGTTTAAGGTGTGGACTAGGATTCTGGTGGGAGGGACGTGCCTGTGATCCGCAAACTCGCATTGACGACCGTCGCACTGCTCGTGCTGCCAGCGGCGCAGGCGCAAGTCCCTGCTTCAGCGCAGACTGGAACCGCAACGCAATCGCAAATGGCTCCAGTGGTCTTGACGCTGGCAGACGCGCTGGCCCGCGCCAAAGCGAACAGCCCGCAATTTCAGGCTGCGGTCACGGAACTGGGACTGGCGCGCGAAGACC
The DNA here is from genome assembly GCA_963779555.1 of uncultured Acidobacteriaceae bacterium. Classification (GTDB taxonomy): domain Bacteria; phylum Acidobacteriota; class Terriglobia; order Terriglobales; family Acidobacteriaceae; genus DASRAA01. The sequence continues at coordinate 20,086 of CAVZYS010000037.1, read as the reverse complement.
GCTACCAGGCACGCGCCGCTTTGCTGCCCGGTGTGGACTACAACAACAGCTTTATCTACACGCAGGGGAATGGCACTGCGAGCGGCCGATACATCGGCAACAATGGCGTCCACGAATACATCAGCCAGGGAGTTGCCCACGAGGCGATCGGTGCGGCCCAGGTGCTTGACTACCAGCGCTCTGCAGCCGCCCACGCATTCGCTAAAGCACGTGCTGAAATCGCCGCGCGAGGACTTACGGTGACAGTGGTGCAATCGTTCTACGGATTGCTCGCTGCGCAGAACCGGACGGTCAACACGGAGCGCGCTTACGGTGAAGGACAGCACTTCCTGGAACTCAGCCAAAAACTGGAACAGGGCGGTGAAGTAGCGCACTCCGACACCATCAAGGCGCAGATTCAGGCTAACGATCTGCGGCGGGCGCGCGACGAAGCCAAGCTGGCTGAGCAGAATCTGCGCCTGTCGCTGGCGGTGCTGCTGTTCCCGAACTTCTTTCAGGACTTCACCCTGGTCAACGATCTCAGCGCAACTCCCGCGTTGCCTCCGATGATTGAGCTGCGGGACATGGCCGCCCGGAGCAATCCAGAATTGCAGGCTGCGTTCGCTGCACTGACAGTCGCCAACAAAGAAGTTGGCGTGGCGCGTGCGGGTTATTTGCCGACATTATCGGTTGACATGTTCTATGGAATCGATGCCAACCAATTCGCCAAGCGTACGCCCGAAGGAATCCAAAACCTCGGTTATGCTGGCACGGCAACATTGAATATTCCGGTATGGAATTGGGGCGCGACACAAAGCAAGGTTCGCCAAGCGGAGTTGCAGCGCCATCAGGCGCAGGTGGAATTGAGCGCCGCCCAGCGGCAGGCCATAGCGGATCTTCAATCGTTTTATGGCGAGGCCCAACTGGCCTACCAGCAATTACGAACTCTTCAGCAGACCGCTGAGCTTGCCGAGCAGAGCTTGCGCCTCACGAACTTGCGTTACCAGGCAGGAGAAGCCAGCGCGCTTGAGGTTGTTGACGCGCAGAACACCCTGACCGCTGCCGGTAACAGCTTTCACGACGGCGAGGCGCGCTACCACCTGGCCATCGCCAATCTGCAAACCCTTACGGGGGCCTTCTAGATGAAAGCTCACCGGACTTGCGCAGCCCTTCTCATGTCCTTCATTGTGGGAGTAAGTCTCCTGCTCCTCGGCTCATGCAGTAAGAAGGACCAGGAGACCGAGCCCGAGGTCACGGTCCAAGCCACCAAAGCGGAGAAGCAATCCATCCGGCAGATCATTCGCAGTGAAGCGGTGCTGTTCCCAAAGAGCCAGGCCGCTATCACGCCCAAGATCGTTGCACCAGTGAAGAAGTTTTACGTCAACCGCGGAAGCCGCGTGCACACTGGTCAACTTCTGGCGGTGCTGGAAAACCGCGACCTGGCGGCGGCTGAGACTGAGAACAAGGGCTCGTATCAGCAAGCGGAAGCGAATTACGGCATCGAAACATCCTCGGCCCTGCCTGAGGAGTGGCAGAAAGCTGAAGACGATTTGAAAGCGGCCAAGGAAGCCTACGATGCCCAGCAGAAGATCTACGACAGCCGCAAGAAGTTGTTTGAAGAAGGCGCGCTGCCTCGCAAGGATTTCGATGCGTCGGCGGTCGCGTTGATTCAGGCCAAGTCGCAGTACGAGATCGCCGCTATGCACATGAAGGCGCTGCAAAACGCGGGCAAGAAGCAGCAGAAACAGGCAGCCGAAGGGCAGCTCACGGCGGCAAAGGGCAAGTACGAAGGCGCTGCGGCCCTCCTCGCATATTCGGAGGTCCGCAGCCCCATCGATGGTGTTGTCACTGATCGCCCCATCTACGAGGGCGAAACGCCGACGCCGGGCGCTCCGTTAATGACGCTCATGGACACCTCGTCGGTGATCGCGCGCACCCATATTCCGCAGGAGCAGGCGGTGCAATTGAAGCCCGGCGACTCCGCTATCATCCACGCGCCGGGCGACATCGAGGTCAAGGGCAAAGTCTCGCTCGTGAGTCCCGCACTCGATCCCAACAGCACCACCGTCGAAGTATGGGTTGAGGCTCCGAATCCCGATGGACGCTTGCGCCCCGGCACCACGGTAATGGTGGAGATGCTGGCGCGAACGGTCAACGATGCCATTGTGATTCCTTCGTCCGCACTGCTGAAGACGCCTGAGGGCGGGACTGCGGTGATGATCGTGAAGGACGGTCACGCGCAACAGGTTTCGGTGGAAGCTGGAATTCGCGAAGACGATCGCGTGCAGATCACGAATGGTCTCGCCGGCGGCGAAGCCGTGATTGTTCGCGGATCTTACGGACTGCCTGACAAGACCAAGGTAAAGCTCGCCGAAGCTCAGACCAGCGACACCGAGAAGCCCGGCACCTCTCAGCCCGCGGCCGAAAAAGAGAAAGAGTAAATGCGCGAGCGGCTCAAATCCATGCTGGACCGCTTCAGTGCCACCAGTGCGACCGATGCTAACTACTGGTTTACGCGCTATGCAAAGTCGCTAATCTTCCTGATCCTGGTATTGGTAGCGGCCGGTGTTTATCTCGCATTCACGATTCCGATCTCGGTCTTCCCTACCACCGACTTCCCGCGCGTGTTGATCGGCGTCGACAATGGAGTGATGCCCATCGACCAGATGATGGTCACCATCACTCGGCCCATTGAAGAGTCGGTGAACGCCGTACCCGGCCTGCGACAGGTGCGATCGATCACCAGCCGTGGCTCTGCCGAAATCGACTTGTTCTTCACTTGGGACGTCAACATGGTGACGACGCTGCAACTCGTCGATGCAGCGCTGGCCAACGTCCGCAATACGCTGCCGCCGACCGCCACCATCAAGACGCATCGTCTGACCTTCGCCAGCTTCCCTATCATTGGCTATAGCCTGACCTCCGACACGGTTCCGCAAACCGAACTGTGGAAGACTAGCCACCTACGATCTGAAGCCGCGCCTGAACCGTCTCGACGGAGTAGCGACGGTGCTGGTGCAAGGCGGGCAGGAACCCGAGTTCCACATCAATCCCGATCCGGCGAAGCTGTTGGCGGCGAGTGTCACAGTGTCAGACATCCTCGAAGCGGTGCGGCGGACCAATCTCGTGGATTCTCCGGGGCTGCTGGAGCAGAACCATCAGCTTTTTCTGGGGCTGGTGGACGCGCAGGTACACGATCCCCAGCAACTGGGCCAGATCGTCGTCAAGACGACTCCCGCGGGCATTCCGGTCCGCATCAGCGACGTGGCGGCGGTCGGCCCCAGCGTGAAGCCGGTTTACACCATCGTCACCGCCAACGGTAAGCCGGCAGTTCTGCTTAGTGTCAACCGGCAGCCCGACAGCAATACCGTCGAAGTGGCAAATGAGGTTCACGCCGAAGTCCAACGCATCCGGCAATCGCTGCCGCCCGGTATTCACCTCGAACCGTTCTACGACCAGTCGGGACTGGTGACCGATTCCATCCACAGCGTACGCGACGCGATCCTGATCGGCATCGTGCTGGCGTCGCTGATCATGGTGCTGTTCCTGCGTGACTGGGGAACCTCGATCGTAGCGGTACTGGTCATCCCCGCGACGGTATTCATCACGTTCATCGCGCTCAAGCTGCTGAACCAAAGCTTCAACCTGATGACACTCGGTGGACTAGCAGCCGCCGTTGGCCTCGTGATCGACGATGCGATTGTGGTGGTGGAGAACGTCGCGCTCCACCGCGACGCCGGACAAGGCCGGCTCGAAGCAATTCGCAGCGCATTACGCGAAATTACTGTTCCGCTGATTGGCTCCACCATTACGCCGATCGTTGTTTTTCTGCCCCTGATCGCGATCAGCGGCGTCACTGGCGTATTCTTTCGCGCGCTGGCCATCACCGTAGCTGTATCGCTGCTGACTTCCCTCGCCCTCGCGCTAACCTGGACGCCCACACTCAGTCAGTACTTCATTCGCCACCAGCGCGATGAGGCGACAGCGGCCGGCGATTCGAGCGACGCTCACTTGACTAACGAAGAAAAGTTGCTGGCTGCGGAAGACGCGGCGCTCGATGGGCGCTTCCGCCGGGTTGTGGAGTTTTACGAACGCTGCCTGCGCTTTGCGCTCGATCGGCCCCGGTGGATTGCGATCTTCGCTGCCGTACTGGTGATCGCATCGTACGGCTGCTACCAGTTGCTCGGCACCGACCTGCTGCCGGAAATGGATGAAGGCGGGTTCATCGTTGACTATCTTTCGCCCGCCGGCAGTTCCTTGCAGGAAACTAATCGCATGGTAAGTCACATCGAGCAAATGCTGCGCGACATTCCTGAGGTCGAAAGCACATCACGCCGCACTGGGTTGGAGTTAGGATTAGCGGCGGTAACGGAAGCGAACCGGGGCGACATCGCGGTGAAGCTGAAAAGCAAGCGCGACCGTAGCGGTGAAGAGATCATTTCCGAATTGCGCGCCCGGGTAGAAAAAGAGGAGCCGGGTCTGGAAGTCGAATTCGTGCAGGTGCTGCAGGACATGATCGGCGATTTGTCCAACGCGCCAGAGCCGGTACAAATCAAACTGTTTTCGCCCGATCCCGGCTTGCTGGCACTGTGGGCGCCAAAAGTGGGCGACGCCATTCACGATATCAAGGGCGTGGTGGATATGCGCAACGGCATCGAGAACACAATCAGCGGGCCTGCCACCGTGTTCCAGGTGAATCCCACGGTGTCGGCGCGCGCTGGGTTTACGCCCGAGGAAGTTGCCATCAACGCCAGCGCGATCCTGGAAGGCGAGCCCGCAACTACCCCAGTCATTCAGCAAGACATTGCCTACACCGTTCGGGTGCGCTATCCGGAAGTCAATCGCGGATCGCTGTCGGCAATGAGCAATACTCTGCTGAACAGCGCCTCGGGCCATACCGCGACGCTGGGTTCGCTTGCCGACATTAAAGAGTTGCCGGGACAGACGGAGATCCGGCGCGAAAACCTACAGCGTGATGTTGCGGTCACGGCGCGCCTCGAAGGGCTCGATCTCGGAAGCGGGATTGCCGCAGTACAGAAAGCAGTCGCGGGATTGCACATACCGTCGTCGATCCGCGTGGTGTATGGCGGAACCTACGAGGAGCAGCAGCAATCGTTTCATGACTTGCTGCTGGTGCTAATACTGGCGGTCCTGCTGGTGTTCCTGGTGCTGCTGTTTGAGTTCCGCACGCTGGCGGCTCCCGTTGTCGATTCTGGCATCAGCGCTGCTCTCGACTTCCGGAGTCTTCCTGGCACTGCTTATCACTCGAACCACGTTCAACATCGCATCGTTCATGGGCCTGATCATGGTGATCGGCATCGTGGCCAAGAACGGAATTCTGCTGCTCGACGCCGACCAGAGGTTTCGCAGTCTGGGTCATTCGCCCCACGACGCCATGATCCAGGCAGGACGCCGTCGTCTGCGTCCGATACTGATGACCGCGCTCGCTGCGGCCGCAGGCATGCTTCCCCTGGCGATAGCGCTGGGAGCGGGCTCGCAAATGCTGCAACCGCTGGCCATCGCTGTCATCGGCGGAATCACTATTTCGATGGTGCTGTCGCTGATCATCACTCCGGCAGTTCACTACTACCTCAGTCACGCAGAAAACAGGCACCTCTAAGTTAGAGGAAGGAGAAGTTATGAAACAGATTATTACCCTTATCCTCGCAGTCGCTGTGTTGGGAGCGATTCCCGCAGTCGCTCAAAAGTCCTACAAGCTGGCCGACCGCGTAAAACTCGGCGGTGAAGGCGGATGGGACTACCTGGTCTACGACAGCGATGCCAACCGTCTTTTCATCACTCGCGGCACTCACGTCATGGTGGTCGACGCCAAGACGTTGAAGGCAACAGCCGATATCCCCGACCTCTCCGGAATACACGGCGTGGCGCTCGCTCCCGAGTTGGGCCGTGGATTCATCACCAGCGGCGGCGACAACATGCTTGCGATCTTCGACCTCAAGACACTGAAGGTACTCGACAAGGTGAAAGTAGGCGAGCGCCCCGACGCCATTCTGTACGACGCATCCGCCAAACGCGTGTACACCTTCAACGGCAAAAGTCAGGACAGCACCGTGGTTGACGCCGCCACCGGGAAGGTTTTAGGGACGGTCCCCCTCGGCGGCAAGCCCGAAACCGGCGTGGCGGATGGCAAAGGGAATGTCTACGTCAACATCGAAGACCGCAGCGAAATCGTGCGCATCGACACCTCCAAGCTCACGGTGGCGGAACACTATCCCATGGCGGGCTGCGACGAGCCCAGCGCGCTGGCTTTTGACGTGGCTCACCGGCGGCTGTTTGCAGGATGCGCGAGCAAGATCGTGGCTGTGGTTGATCCTGATGCCGGCAAGCTTGTGACCACCGTGGACATCGGCGGCGGCGTGGATGCTGGGGCATTCAATCCCAAGACCCAGCAGATCTTCATGTCATGTGGCGAGGGCGTGCTGACCGTGATCCACGAAGACAGCCCGAACAAATACTCGGTAGTGCAGAGCGTCCCGACGGTCAAGGGCGCGCGGACCATGGCTCTGGATGAGACGTCGAACACGGTTTACAGCGTGACCGCGCAGTTCGATCCGACGCCACCTCCGGCGGGGCAGCGGCGAAAGGTCCTGCCAGATACGTTTGAGCTTCTAGTAGTGAAGCCGCAGTAGCAATCAGCTTCTCACACATAGCGCAAAAGATGGGTGATTTGGTGATGTAGCTCTGTATATCACTATCACCAAAATTTATTTTTTCACGGTTGTTTAGAATCAATGACTTGGGGGAAAATTGTTCGCAAGTCATTGATAAACAATGGAGTTATACGTATCCATGTCTGCGCGTGGGACTTAGCTGGGGTATTTTGGTGTTTGCGGTGGAACATCGTACCTACTCGGGATTTTCATTGAGGATTCTCGTTCGCGTGGCGAAGCGTATCCTGCAACTGCGGTAGGTGGGTACCCCTCCCCCACCCATATTGAAAACAAAGGACTTGCACCACGATCATGGGCAAGTTCGTGCAAGCAAGGTGCTTACTGGTAAGGTCGTGCAGGCAAACGACTTAGCTCGTGAGCTGCGGATTTGCGGTTTCCCAAACGGAAAATTGTCAAAGATCGAAGTGCCCACTTGTCGAGGCCGAGAGCGGGTAGAGACACGTATCCCTAATCCCACGATTTCCGTTTTAAGCGCCATGGAAGCGGCGGGCAAGAAAAATCGGAGGGTGAAAGAAACGAAAGTAACCAAGGTTGGATCGGGAACGATTTCGAACCCAGGTTCAGCGTCCAACAAGGGACGCGAACCCGGGCACCAGGCCAAAACCGGGCTAGAACGGGGCACCCAAATGAGTTAGGTTGTTGGCCGGGCCATCTGTCGACAGGCCGGTTGTATGGACGAAAACCCCCACTCAAGGCCAAAGGAAGGCCTTGAATGGGGCACCCAAGTGACTAATCTAAACCGGCTGAGGTTGGGGGCGGTACGGCCCGTGCCGGGCGCAACGTGATGTCCAGACCATAGGCGAAAAATCCTCCGGCGATGAGCAGAATTCCAAACAGCAGGCTGCTCATACCAAGGATATGTTCGCTGTCACCGCGGAAGATCGAGAAGCCCAGCAGCATCATGGGGAAAAAGCCTATCGCTATCGCGCCAAACATCCCACCCGGAACTTTGAACGGCCGCGCCAGGTTTGGCTCTCTCACCCGCAGCACGATCAAAGCGATGAACTCAAGAAGCAGGCTGGTGCCATAAATCAGGATGTCGATGGTGACGAGTCGCTCAAAACCCAATCCGAGGCATAGAGCCCAGCCGGTAGCAAGCACGAGGATGGATACCCAGGGCGCGCCCGAGCGCTTCGTCACTTTGCTGAACATGGCGGGCAGCATCCCATCCTGCGCCATGGCCAGTGGCAGACGGGAATAGCTCATTACCAGCGCGTTGAACATACCAAACGCGCTCATCATTCCGCCGGCTACCAATGCAATGCGCAACAGCGGCCCTCCTACCAGCCCGGCAACATCAGCCCAAGAGCCGGTCTCCCACGCTGTGGGACTCAGCTTGGTCATGGCCATGGCAGCCACAGGCAGGATGTAGGTCAGTGAAACCAGAGCGACCGCCGCCATCATGGCGCGAGGATAGGTGCGCTGCGGTTGCTTTACTTCCGCGGCGATGGTCGAGGCGTTGTCCCATCCCATGTAGTTCCACATCGCGATTAGCAGGCCGCCGATGATATCGACATGCGACGTTGTGGGAGTAGTGACTGCATTCGCCAGCGCTCCGTACTTGAAGGGAGCCAGGACGACAATCAACGCGAACGGAGCGGAGAGGAGAAAGAACAGCCAGATCGACGTAGTCGCGACCACGCGAATGCCCGCGATGTTCAGCGCGGCACAGACGATCACCACCGCGAGGCCCACAAATATCCCGCGATTATTAACGGCAAACCACGGAAACAGCCGCGTGAGATACAGAACGAACAAAGTGGGATAAATGGCCATGTCGAAAATGCTGGCCACCAGCGACAGCCACGCCTCTTGAAATCCCCAGAAGTCACCCATTGCGCGGCGCACCCATGCGTAAAAGCCGCCCTCCGCGGGAAGCGCGCTCGACAATTCACCAATCATGTATGCAGTGGGAAGGCTCCACAAAATAGGAGTCAGCAGCAAAATCAGGATCGCGCGGCCATAGCCCGCGCCATGCACCACGTCCTCGATGCCATAGGTTCCGCCCGAAACCATGAAAAAGGTCGCGGCGACCAGAGGCCACAGGGTCAGCTTTGCGGATTTCTTTCGGGGAACCGAAGACGAAACGGTGGATGCAGCGATCTTCGGTGAAAAGGCGGGGACGTTAGCTACAGACAATTTCGATGGGTGCCTCCTTTAGGGTTAAGTACCTGCAGTTGCAGGTGCGCGGATTGTGGAAAACGTCGTTTTAGAATAGAGCCTATTGCCGCCTGCGTAAAGCAAAAATCGAGCCTCCCAGAGCAATTTCAGACATGCTGTACAGGAGACGGGTGGAGAACGCCTTCAGGCGTTCAGCATGAAATCGCAGCATGCAAAAGCGGTTTAGCGCCTGAAGTAAAAGCCTTTTCTTACCTCAGCGGCTAAAGCCGGGTCCTTGAACGTGCGGCCAATGCACCGCTGAAGAGGCTCTTACGAAACCCTGTCGTCCCTACGGGACTCGGATCGAATTTCCCACTCGACCCAGCACTCCGCCTTCGGCTACATGGTGGGCTAAGCTCTTCCGTGCCTGCAGCACTCGGATTTCAGGGCTACTGTCCCACCGCCGAGAGAGCAAACCGAGTTTCGTAACAGCCTCTGAAGCGGTGCTCCACCCAACACACTCAAAGTGAAAATGCTTTAGAAAAACGATTCCGCCACGTCAACGTCGGTGGCCCGGTCTCAATCCGAAGGATGGACGGTAACGGCTAGGAACAAGTGAGGCGCCGCCCGACGATTGCCGGCTGCGGCGCCCTGAAGGCTAGAAGCAGTTTCAAAAATGCCGCGAGAGAGAAATTCGATTTCCCCTCAGGGGCTAAAGCCCAATGGTTATGGGGGCCCAAACGGCACGGCTGAAGCCGTGCCCTTTCAAAGCGGATTTGCGAAACCAGCTCTAGTTCTCTACAAACGCGACGTTACTTTCCCTTGGCTCCAAATGTGAATCCCAATCCCGTGGTGAAGATGATGTCGTTGTACTTATTACCTGGCACCGGCTGGTTGACGTACTGATCAAAGAAATTCATGTTGGCGGTCAGCCAGCCGTTGAGCTTGGTTGCGAGGCCAACATTGAAGTTGATGCGGTAATTGCTGGTGTCGTTCAGTGAGGGCAAGTAGTACAGATTCTGGGTAATCGAGGTGTTAGGCGTGAACTTGTGGGTAAACTCGTCGCCCAGGGTCGCAGTAAGCAAATTGTTGGTCGTTCCGTTGTAGTAGCTTTCACGGGTGTACCCCAAGCCACCCAGCAGATCCAGCGTGGTGGTCTTCGAGGCAATGGCATGGTAGCCGAGACCGCCGCCCGGCATGAAGCGATAATTCAGCAACTGCAGCGTGTCATACATGCCGGTGAATACGCCGTAGGCGAAGAGCTTCTGATTGAGGTTGTGGTCGTAGCGAATCAAGCCTCCCAATGAGTTAGCTGATGTGATTCCGAGCTTGTCGTCGGTCGAGTAGATCGACGTCGCGTTTACCACCCAGGCATCGGTGCTGGTCTTGCGGAGCGCATTGAAGCCCAAAGCCAGGTTGGTGGTCTGACTGTTGCCACGGGCGAGCGCGAAGCCGAAGCTGCCGCCGCCGGTCCAGTCTTCGAGCATGCCCGGGTGCAGTGACTTCTCATAGGCTGCCTGGTCAGCGGGCGAACGCATGGTGGTCACATCGGCGCGTGGAACACGCTGCACTCCCTGTGCCGTGGCCACCATCACGTCGGTTCCCTCAGCGGTGACCGTGCCTGAAACCAACTGCTTGTCGGCCTTGGTCACGACCAGAGTCTGCTTGTCGGACGAGAACTGGCTCACTTCCGCCCAGTCGATGGAAACCTCTCCTGCGTAGGTGGTTTTCAGCACGAGCTTCTTGCCATCCATGCTGACGATCGATCCGCTGAGATGATCGCCGTTCTTCAGCGATACCTCTTCTGCCTGTAACGCCATGGAGCCGCAAATCAGCGATACGAACATCAATGACCAAACCTTTTTCAACACGTCGTTCCTCTCTGCTTCTTGGGGTGGAGGGCAGAAAATTGGCTCGGCGGGCGAGCTTTTGGTTTCTGCACCGTTTGCTACTTCAAGTTTTCACGCATCTGGACGGCGAGCACCGCAAACCAGCTTGGTATATCGCAATCGGGGGGCGAGTGGCGTATACCGCTCTTATCCGTTAGCTTCGTTTCCTGAAAGCTGCCTCACGCCAACATTCTTATGATTTCGAACTCACCTGCTGCAACGGGACAGCCGCACACAGCGAGGCGCCGAGGAACTCCGCTAATCTCCGGCGTTCCGCAGTTTCTTCACCAATAATAACGATTTGCGCTGGTTTCGTCTCGCAAATCCACATTTTCCGTCGATGCATCGAGGCTTCTCCTGCTTCGCTGTGGCGAGCGGCACCTTAACGCTATGTCCGGACCCTGTTCGCCGCTGGAAAGTTCCCGCCGAAACCCGTAGTCTGTATGTATCCGCGGACTCAGGATCGACAGCGCGAGCCGGCATTTGTGTGCCGCATTGCGCCAAGACCGTTTATCGGGCGAGCCGATGGGAGAATCGGTGCAACCGGTGCTTTAGCACCGAGATACGGAATTATTTATGAAAATATTCTGCTTCGTTACAAGCTTGTTTCGCTCCAAAGCCGGTCTTCTGGCCGGACTTTTACTTTTTTCGTCGCTTCCGGGAATCGCCCAGAACGCTCCACCAGCCAAGAAACGGCCCACTCTCGGTCTGGCCCTACAGGGCGGCGGCGCACTCGGCCTAGCCCATGTGGGCGTTATCACCTGGCTGGAAGAGCACCACATCCCGGTGGATTACGTCTCGGGCACCAGTATGGGTGGCCTGGTCGGCGGGGTTTACGCCACCGGCCACAACGCCGCCGAGCTCAGGCAGGTGGTGAACAGTATTAACTGGGATGAGGTGATGGCCGGACAGACCCCGTTTGACGATCTTTCTTTCCGCCGCAAAGAAGACGCCCGCGACTATCCCAATAGCCTGGAGTTCGGATTGAAGAAAGGATTGCAATTCCCGTCGGGATTCAACTCAGGCCAACAGGTCTTGCTGATTCTCGACAAGGTTGCAGCTCCCTACTCCGAAGTCAAGAGCTTCAACGACCTCCCGATTCCGTTTGCCTGCGTGGCCACCGATCTGGTCAGCGGCAAAGCTCACGTCTTCCACAGCGGCTCGTTGTCGCTGGCCCTGCGTTCCACCATGTCGCTGCCCGGTATTTTCTCGCCGGTGCGGGATGACGGTGCTATCTACGCCGATGGAGGGCTCTTGCAGAATCTTCCCGTCCAGGTAGCAAAGAAGATGGGCGCCGATGTGGTTCTGGGAGTCCACCTAGCCGAGGAAACCCTGAAGCCCGACGCTAATCTTTCGTCATTCGCAGTGCTCGGCCAGTCGATCTCGGTGATGATCTCGGCCAATGAACTCGAGAGCATGGAAATGGCCGACGTCCTGCTTTCTGTGCCGGTGCAGAAGTGGGGCGCATTAAGTTTTGACGACGCCGACGCGATCATCAAGGCCGGATACGATGCCGCCGCCGCGAAGTCCAAGGTGCTGTTGACCTATGCGGTGGACGATGCGACCTGGAATGAGTATCTGGCCGAACGCAACTCCCGCCGCATCACCACGACGCCCATTCCGACCTTCGTGGCGGTTAAGGGCGTGAATGCGGAGCTGTCGCAGAAGGTTGAGACGTTAATGGCGGGCGTGGTGGGCAAGCCCCTCAACTACGACGAATTAGACGCAATGATCATGCGCCTGAAAGGTACCGGGCGCTATTCCACGCTCAGCTATGGATTGGTCGAGCAAAACGGCAAACAGGGACTTGAGATAAAGACCGAGGAAAATGCAGTTGGTCCGCCCGTCGTCCGCCCGCTCATCCTCGTGGATGGCTCCAGTCTGAAAAACGTTACTTTCAACCTGGGAGCGAGAGTCACCTGGTACGATATCGGAGGCTTTCGTTCGGAGTGGCGCAACGACATTATCTTGTTTTCCCAGTACGGGCTGCGATCGGAGTATTACCATCCCTTCACTCCCACCTCCCCCTGGTTCGTCGCACCACGAGTACTCGCATACAGCGACCCGTTGTATTTCTACGACAATAATCAGCTCGTTTCCACCTACCGCAAGAACGCTGCCGGCGGCGGCCTCGACTTTGGCTATCAGTTCGGAACTGTGAGCGAACTGCGCTTCGGCTATGAAGGAGGTTGGGAAGGCTTCCAGCGCCAGGTCGGAAATCCGACGGAGCTGCCCAGTCTCTCCGGCGGTTACGCCGCTGCCAGGGTTCAGTATCGGTTAGACCGCTTGGACGATCCCGTCATCCCTCGTAAAGGTCAGGCCCTTCAAGGCAATTTCCAGTGGACGAACAGCAGCCCATTGGCAGGGGGAGCCTATCCGTCGCTGGAGGTCGCCTCAACAAACTTCTTCAAGCTGAGCGAGCCGGCCTCGGTGTTTTTGAACGGATTTGCCGGCACCACGTTCAATTACTACGACACTGGCTTGCCGCAGTTCTCGTTGGGCGGCTCGCGCACTTTGGTCGCTTACGGAACCAACGAACTGCTGATGGATAAGTACTTCCTCTTCCAGTTGGGGTATCTTCGCCAGCTCGCGAAGCTGCCGCCGCTCCTGGGAAGCGGCATCTACGTCCTGGGGATGTACGAGGCCTCACAGGTTTACGGGCCGCCCCATAGCATGATCAACAAGGCGTCTGGCTTCCCTACCGACGGCGCGTTGGGAATCGTCGTCAATACCATCTTCGGACCGGTGGAAGCGGCGTATGCCTACGGCGATACCGGACATCACAAGTTCTTCTTCCGTATCGGACGGTTGTTCTAGGGAGAGAACATCATCAGGGGTACTGAAGAGGTGGCGCAATCCTTGTCGGATTCGCCACCCTTCTTTTGGAATGACACCTACCCCGTATTGTGTAGCCCAGCCGCGATTCCATTCATCGTGGCGCCGATTGCGTAGTCCAGTTCCTCGCTGATTTCACCGCTCCGTTTTCTCCGTAACAGCTCAACCTGGATCAGGCTCATGGGATCGACGTAGGGGTTGCGCAGACGAATCGAACGTGAGAGAACGGGATTGCGCTCCAGGAATTCCTGCTGACCGGTAAGCAGCAAAATCATTCGGCGGGCACGGTGAAATTCTTCCGCCAGCATCTGGTAGACGGAGTCCCTCAAATCCACATCCTCCACCAGCGATGCGTAGAGGTGTGCAATGGAAAGATCCGCCTTCGCCATTGCCAATTCGACGTTGCGCATCATGTCCGAGAATAGCGGGAATTCGGCGGCCATGTCTTTTAGCTGCTGCTCCTGCTGGGCGCCCTGGGCGGCGAACTCTTGCAGCGCAAAGCCGACGCCAAACCAGGCCGGCACCGCGTGGCGGCTCTGCATCCAGCCGAAGACCCACGGAATGGCCCGCAGATCTTCCAGTTTGCGACTGCTGCTTCTGCGCGCCGGGCGTGAACCGATCCGCGCCAGTTCCAGTTCATTGACCGGCGTGGCTTGCTCGAAATAGCGCAGCACGTCCGGGTTGTCTGCAATGTTCCGGCGGTAGTATCCGAAGGCCGCTTGCGACAATTGCTCCATGGGTTCAGACCATTTTGCCTCGACATCGGCAGAAGAGTCTCCGGGACGCACCAGCGCCTCGAGGCATGCTGCAATCATGATCTCCAGGTTCCACTCCGCCAAGACTGGATCGGCATATTTCCAGTTCAGTACCTCGCCCTGTTCGGTGATGCGAATTCGCCCCGAGAAGTCACCCCTGGGCTGCGCCAGAATTGCTGAGTGTGTCGGTCCCCCGCCGCGTCCCACGGTGCCACCGCGGCCATGAAAAATTCGCAGCCTCACTCCAGACTCTCGCGCCACTCGATGCAGCCCGCGATGTGCCTTGTGCAACTCCCACGTGCTGGTGAGCATGCCCCCATCCTTGTTCGAGTCCGAATAGCCCAGCATGACTTCCTGCCAGCCGTGCCACGAAGGCAGCAATTCGCGATACTCCGGTGAACCCCAAACCCGCCCCATAACTTCCGGTGCGTGCCGCAGGGCTTCGATCGATTCGAACAACGGGACCGGCATCACGCCGGGATCGCTTTCCGTGCCGCCAGCTCGCAACCCGGACAGAGCGGCCAGCCGCAGGACTGCGAAAATATCTTCTTCCGACTCGGCGCCGCTGATGATGTAACGCGTAACGGCATCCGCCTCATAATTCGTCCTGGCTTCGGCGACGGTGCGGAAGGTGTCAAGCAGTTCGATGCTCGCCGCGGAAAGCTCGCGCAACGGGCCAGCCGAGATTTGCGGGACGGCGGCTTGCGCGATTTCCTTGATCGCCTGGCGATGCACTTGTGCGTGTTGCCGGATATCCAGCGTATGCAAGCGGAAGCCGAAGGTGCGCAGCTTGCAGATCAACGGGTCGACCACGCCCGTGGCCAGGCGAACGCCCCCGTTTTCGCGGAGGCTGTCCGTGACGACCTCCAGGTCCCGGAGAAATTCTGTCGCGGATTGGTACCCGCCAGGATGGGAACGTTCGTCGCGCGAATAGCGCAATCTCGCAGCCATCATCAGCAGCAGTCGGCGATATGATTCCGACTGGGGCGTGCGCAACAATTCCGCTGCCGGCTCGGCAACGATGGTTTCGTATCGCTCAAGTAGCTCCCTCATCGCGGCGGAAGCAGCCACCTGATGAGTGGAGACCGTCATGCGCCTTACCAGCAGGGCCACCTCCTGCAAGTAGTGCGACAGCACCATGGTTCGTGCCAACTCCAGCGCTTCGCGCGTGCATTCCGGCGTGACGAAGGGATTACCGTCGCGGTCACCCCCGATCCAAGATCCGAAGCGCAGACAGACCGGGAGCGACGCCATGCCCAACTCCGCGCCATATACCTCGCGGAAGTCCGCAACGATTCCTCCGTAGACCTTCGGCACCGCGTCGAACACCGTCATGACGTAGTAACTGATGCCGGTCCGGATTTCATCCACCACCTTCAGCTTCTGCAACCGCACTTCGTCGGTCTGCCACAGTGCCGTAATATCCGCAAGAATCGTGCCCTCGCAGCGTCGCGCCTGCGCCTCGGGCAGTGGTAGCTGATCGAGTTTCTCCAGCTCGCCTGCGATGCGTCGCCGCTTCAGCAACACCGCCCGCCGCGTGATCTCCGTGGGATGCGCCGTGAACACCGGCTGCACCTCAATTTCGTTGAACGCCGCCAACGCCTCTTGCGGCGTGACGCCCGCGCTTTTCATTCGCAGTAGCGTGCCGCGGAAAGAGCCTGGCAACGGTGGCTCCTCGGGGTGGATCTCGGCTGCGCGTCGGCGTCGCTTACGATGATTGGTCTCAGCCAGGTTGGTGAGTTCGAAGTAAGCCGCGAATGCCTTGGTCACTCGATAAGCGGTGGCAACGTCGAGCGCCGCTACCTCTGCCTTGGCCTCAGACAAAAGCCCATTAACGTCGTCGCTCGCTAAAGTAGACGCCTTTTCCCGATGCTGAATAAGCAGCCGGCGCAGACGTTCGACCGTGTCGAACAGCACCGGCCCAGCCTGCTCCACCAATACGCGGCCCAGTAGGACGCCAAGCGACCGTACATCGCGACGTAGCGGTGCTTCTTTATTTGCGTCAGACGTCTTCGCCGTCAACTCGGCCAGGCGCTCGGGTTGATCAGGCGCTCCCCACAGTGGTGCGACGGGCTCCATCTATGTAGTGTATGGGCGAATCGAAATCCTCGGAAGAGCACGACTCCGTCTTCCTCTGCGTTCACCTTGCTGCAACTTCGGGGCGTGATCGGCGCGATCGACCGCGACGCAGCAATCCAATGAAACTCGCCATGGGAAAACCAGCCAATCTGATTCAGTTGGGTGCGCTCATCTCAAAAGCGCACTCGCCCACGGCGGCGCAGCAAGTCCCACCGCGCGATGACGGCAAGCTGATGTCGGTCGCTCCTACTTCAAGTCCTTGCCCGTAGTGGTGACCACCAGTTTCCCGTGCTTGACGCCTCGCATGGCCAGCATGTGATCGGCCAGGTGCCGGATCTCGCCGCTGCGGCCCTTCATGATGACCACTTCCAGGCAGTTGTCGTGGTCGAGGTGGACATGCGTCGCCGCCAGCACGTTGTCATGGGAGTGGTGCTGGATTTCGTTCAGCTTGTTGGAGAGATTGGGCCTGTGGTGGTCGTAAATCATGGACAGCGTGGCGATCACGGGTTTGTTCTTATCGATCGCCTCCGCTACCAGGCTCTCGCGGATGAGGTCGCGAATCGCCTCTGAGCGGTTCTTGTAGCCGCGGCGGGCAATCACGCTGTCGAACTCCTGCAGCAGATCTTCTTCGATGGAGACTCCGGTTCTTGTCAATTCCGCCATGTAGGTGCCAGTTCTCCCCAGATGCGAATTTAGAGCCTCTAGCCGATTTTCGCCTCAGATCCTCAACACTATGACGCAATGCAGCGACTGCGATATCCGACCGCACGCGATCCTTCGCATACAGCTAGACGAACCTAACGTAGCACGATTCTTGATTTCGTGTTACAAACTCTGGATCGTATCGACGGCGGTTCGCAAGTCACCCACGGGGACCCTTGGAGATGCTGAATGCGGACGGAAGAGCCAACTTGCCGAATGCGTGCCCGCCTTGGCGTCTGCATATTGGGTCTGCTAGTGCTGTGCTGCCCTGTTCTCTCCGCTGCGGATACGAGTCGAATTACAGGAAGAGTTCTGGATCCGAAGGGCGCAACCGTGGCGGGCGCGCAAGTTACACTGACTAACGCCGCGGGCACCGTGATTCGTCAAAGCAAGACCGATGTCCAGGGAATCTTCGTCCTTGATGGCATCGATCCCGGCCAGTACCAGTTGAAGGCGGAAGCGACATCGTTTTTGACCGTGATCTCCAATGTCGCAGTCGCCGCGGACCAGCCTACAAACATAGATCTGCAATTCCAGCAGATTGCCTCGTCCACACAGCAAGTCACCGTCGTCGCCTCCGAACCTTCCTCGCTGACACCCGATCCCGCGCAAAGCATCATCATCCACGACCAGGTGCTCGACGCCAATCCCGGCCGTCCGGGAGCACCAATTTCAATTCCTGGACTTCCCATCGAGACCGCTTCAGGAGGCATCAAGGCGCCGCAGTATTTTGCTCCCGGCGTCGCCGGCGACCACGGTGAGCCCATCGCCCAGTTCTTCCAGATCGGCAATTTTCTGTATCCCAACAACCTTCCCGCCAACGCTCACGGGAACGGCTATGCCGACCCGAATATCCTGATTCCCCTGACGATTGATGGCGTCACGATTGACGGCGGGGCGTTCAATGTCCGCGAGGGCAACAACTCCATCGATCTCGCCGCCACCTATATCCCCAGACAACGTTTCGATAGCTTCTTCCAACTCACGGGAGACTACCGTGATGCGGACCTGATTGCCGGTTGGAGTCCCAGCAATCCGGAAACTAATGCGTGGATTGGCGGCGAGGTCGCCTTCGGCAACGGCTTTCTCGATCGACTGGAACACCGCCAGCAATACAAGTTGAACGGGTATCGGCAGTACAATCTCGGTCGGCATCAGCTGAGCCTCTTCGGCACCGGCTACTACGGCTCGTCGTATGTTCCGGGGCTGATTCCGATCGATATCCCGGTTCCCGGCGATACCATCGACAATCGCCAACTTGACTACACGCATAACTTCCTCGCGCTGATCACGGACAATTGGAAACTCAGCGAACAGCGGCAATTCTCGTTCTCTGCATTCTTTCGCAACTACGCTCTCACCCTGCGGTCGAATTTTGGCGATGGCCTGATTCAACAGAGCGAGACTCGTAATGTGGTTGGAGGCGAGGTGCTCTTTATTCAGAGCATCCGTTCCTGGCTGGCTGTTATGGCCGGGGTCGACCTCCGCCGCGACGCGCCACGCAATCTCGACTTGAGGCATCTCGACGAGAACGGAATCTTTCAGCCAGTGACCAGCAACAATTTGACTCTGTCGTTCGTCGAACCATTTGCCTCGGTAGACGGGACCGCCAGCCGTTACCTGCACTTCAACCTGGGAGTCCGCCAGGAAGAAGTCTGGATGGACAATCAGGACTTGATCAATCCGCAGAACTCTTTCAGTAAGCTGGCGACGCTGACCCTGCCAAAAGTAACAATCACGCTGCTGCCGCCGGATAAGCCCTACCTTCCAACCGTCGCTTTCAGCTACGGAGAATCGTTCCATACCAACGATCCTCGAATCGGCAATGGCATTGGCCAGCCAACTCTGCTAGGGCCGTCGCGGGCCTATCAGATCGTGTTGTCCAAGGTAATCAAGCAGACACAGTTCTATGTCACTCTCAAGCGCGTCTCGAACTCGCTGGAACTGGCGAAGATCGATCCGGACACCGGACTTCAGGAGGCGGTCGGCCCGTCACTCAATAAGGTTTTGTCGGTGTCCTTGCAAAGGAATTTCTCACAGGGTGCCATATACATCTCTTACGCGCAGGCCGATGCCAGGGACCGCGAGACGGGTCTGCCCATTCCGGAGGCGCCGCGCCTGATCTGGGACGCAGTCGGCTCTTACAATCAGTTGCCGTTTCATCTGCGCGCCCGCGGAGAGTTCGAGTTTGTCAAGGCAAAGCCTCTCGAGAACGGCTTGGTCGGAGTGCCGGTCACCGAGGTTCGAGGCGCGCTGCTCCGGCCCTTCCTCGAAGACCGCATGTCGATTGCAGCGAATTTTCTGATCGCCAGCGGATACACCGGGCAAACTGTCGAGACACTCTCGTATCCGCTCGGCACCGAACCCGTCGATCGCGTGGTCGGCGTCCCGTTGAAATCGTACGTCTCGCTAAGCTGGACTTACTATTTCAAGAGGTAGCGAAGCACTCACCATCGGCACTCAATCGCTTCCCGGCATAGGCTGGCTGATTGGCGCCGCTCTCGCCGCTGTGCGATACTAAATTGCGCAGCGGAGTCGAATACCCTTCGCGAAACTTGCGTCGGGGAGAGCTCCCCGCACCGCAACGGCGCGCCGTAATCCCAGTTCATACGGCCCTCTTTTAGCAACGCCGGGATGGCGGAACTGGCAGACGCAGCGGACTCAAAATCCGCCGAGGTTTACCCCTCGTGGGGGTTCGACCCCCCCTCCCGGCACCAACTAAACTCGTTTTGAATTTGCCCGAAACCAGGTTGATTTCTCTGGCTGCCGCAGCACTCGCCACCTCTCTTTATCGTCCAATAGAAAAGACCCGCCGCGCTGGTGCGCCTGACGGGTCCTTCCGGTTAGCTGTTTGGGATTGGCTTGAGGCTGTCCACTCTCGTGGCCTCAGCGAATCAACTCGACAGCATTTCGAGCGATGCGAGATTTAGAGCGGAAGCCCTAAGCCTCAGCCACCTCACTTGGGATACAACTGTGACAATCAGATTTCATAAATTTTGGATCACCCTCCTTTCCAGTGTAGGAAGAAAATAACATTCCCCGCACGCTCCGTCAA
>CAVZYS010000036.1:0-95392 GCA_963779555.1 uncultured Acidobacteriaceae bacterium | reverse complement strand
CGTCCAAGCCGGCCAATTGAATCCAGATTCCCAGTGGGTCGGGCTGGGCCCCAAATTCGACGGAAAGTTCCAGGTCCCCACGCTGCGCAACGTTGATATGCGCCCAACACCCGACTTCGTGAAAGCCTACATGCACAACGGCTACTTCAAGAGCCTCAAAGAAGTGGTGCATTTCTATAACACGCGCGACGTTTTACCCCGGTGCAAGGCAGGCAACCCGGGCGAAAAGGTGACATGCTGGCCTCCCCCTGAAGATCCGACGAACCTCAACAAGAAACAACTTGGCAACCTTAAGCTGACGGACCAGGATGAGGATGACCTTGTCGCATTCTTGAAAACCCTGACCGATGTCTACCACGTTCCTAGCACGCGAGCGGCAAGGTAGGTAGCAAATAACGAAGCAGTACGAAAAGCAATTCTTCGCGGACAGATGGACGACGGGGGTCACGTTGGGAACGGGACGCGCTTCTGTTGCCAAAAGAGTTTCCGCGTGAAAGGGAGGCACTGTCATTGCGAGACTTCGATAGCTTGTCCCAAAAAGAAATCCTTGCCCTTGTCATTTCGCTAGAGGAAGAAGACGAGCGCATTTATTCCGACTTTGGCGAGAGCCTGCGCGAAAACTTTCCCGGCACCGCACAAGTGTTTGAAGAGATGCGCCAGGAGGAGATCGGGCATCGCCGCCGGTTGATCGAGTTGTACAAGCAGAGGTTCGGCGAGCACATCCCACTTATCCGTCGCCAGGACGTGCGCGGATTTGTGCAGCGCAAGCCGATCTGTCGACTGTTTTCGTTATCGAGAGGTTCGGAGGCTGGGTTCCGTTAGGTAGCCCGCCCAGAAAGCGTGATTAAAACTGCGAAACTTTGAGTCCTGTAAGTATCCCCCGGCAGAGCCGGGGGCTTTAGATTGTGAGCCGCTCAAAGCGGCTGTGCGGGGTCGCTGACGCGGCCCCGAAGTTTGGGGCCACCGTTCCGGTGGCCGTTAGCGCCATAGGTTGATCTGGTCCAATCGCTTGTCCTCAGCTTCCTGTTGCCGTATGTACGCGCGGATCACCGTCTCGTCCCGCCCCACCGTGGACACGAAGTATCCGCGGGCCCAGAAATGTTGACCCACAAAGTTTCTCTTCTTCTCCCCGTACACCCGTGCCAGATGAATCGCGCTCTTCCCTTTGATGAACCCAATCACTTGCGACACCGCGTATTTGGGCGGGATCGCGATCATCATGTGCACATGGTCGGGCAGCAGATGACCCTCTTCGATCCGGCTCTCCTTCTGCTCCGCCAGCTTACGGAACACCTCACCCAAGTGCCGCCGCAGTTCTGCATACAAAGTTTTCCTCCGGCACTTGGGGATAAACACCACATGGTATTTGCACTCCCACTTGGTATGGCTTAGGCTTTCCATTTCGTCCATCGCGAACTCCCTTTCGTGTGCTTTGGCGGCTCACGTCTGGGAGTCTCCGCGATGGACTCCGGTATCTGTCAAACTTCTACTGCCTCCCCGGCAGAGCCGGGGGGTCTCCCAACGGACTAGCTAGAGATTGATTGCCACGTCCTTCATGACCTCTCCGCAAGTCCGCTACTTCGAAGTGCAGTCACAAGAGCAGCGCTGCGCTGGGGCCAGATTCTGGCACGAACGAGGGGCTGACGCTTCACGAAAGGGCTCACCGCTGTGTTAAGATAATTCTCGGATGAGCACACAGTTATTTACTGGCGGTTTATGGGCGGTTTTGGCAGGAAGAAGTGCTACCGCAGGCAATCCCAGCGAATCGTGCGCCATATACAAGAGCCGCAATGCCCTTATTTGACTTGGGTTTGCGGTATCGCGTTGAAACTAGACGCGGGGTCGTAGTTCAGTTGGTTAGAACGCTGCCCTGTCACGGCAGAGGCCGCGGGTTCGAGTCCCGTCGACCCCGCCATTCTTTTGAATGGCTTGCAAGTCCAGCACATCCGGTCTCTGTAGATTTGTGTCGTTACTTGTGTCGTAACCCACCGCTTCCCCACTTCCCGTTCCTTCATCTGACCGCCTGCTGGCGATGGCCTCCAGTGCGTTTCTTTTGGCCTGCAGCCTCACGTGTGAGTAGTGGGCAAGCATCCGTGGCGAAACATGCCCGGCGATGGCCATTACTGTCTGGTCGCTTGCCTGGGACTCCGCCAGTTCGGTGATTGCGTGATGCCGTAGATCGTGAAAGCGCAGCCCGGCTGTAGAACTCTTAACCTTCGAGACATTAGCCTTGCAATCGTCATTGCGGCAGATATCGGCCGGGTCCTGGACTCTGCCGCAAGCGGGGCACGAGATGGCCCTGGTAATCCTTCGCCATGCGGAACGCCAGCCCGACATCGGTTTGGTGGGGTCGGGCTTGCTATTGCCCTCTGCGTGTGGAAATACATACCAGTCCGGCGAGATTGCCTCACCAAAAAGCCCCTTCGCGCGTTCTCGCAGTCGCATCACGGCGGAAAACGCATCAAAATTCAGGGGGATCACACGCTCACCCGCTTCGGTCTTGGAGCGTTGCACCGTAAGAGTCCGGCCCATGAGGTTCACGTCCCGCCAGCGCAACTCCTTTACCTCGCAGCCTCTCATCGTAGTATTGAGCGCGAGCACTGACGCGAGGTAGGCGGTTTCCCACTCCGGCTGACTTGCAGCTATGCGCAGCAGCCGCAGCTTCTCGCTCGGCGCAAGTGCTCGCCCAATATCCTTTCGCTCCGGCAGGTGAGGAACTTCGTCTGCCACGTAGTGCCAACGTTTCGCTCGTTTCAACACACGGCGCAGGATGCCTGTTTCCATATTCACGGTGGTGTTGGAAATACCATTCGCCTTTCGCTCGCGAATGTAGCTCAGGATTGATTCAGCCGTGATTCGGTGCAGCTGAGTCGTGCCGAAGAACTCGCGCAATGGCTTGGCATGATCCGATTCCGAGCGATGGCTGCGAGCTGCCACCCGTGCTGAGCGGTCAGCTAGATAGCGATCGAGTGCCTCATTCATGTTCAGCCGCGAGAATTGTTGACTCGCCGGCGCCAGCTTCCCTTGGCTGGCCTGCGCTATCAGTTCCTTTTCCTTCCTCTGAGCTTCCCGCCAGTCACTCGTTTCCAGAGACTGCCGGAACCGCTGACCGTCTACGAAGAAATGTGTGTGCCACGTCTTACCGCGTTTTTTGAGTGCCATCGTGACCTCCTCGCTTCTTTCGAGCCCACTCTCGCGCCGCTACCCGGTGACCACACTCAGGCGAGCAGTATTTTCTCGTGTGGCGATATTCTGCCTGGAATGGCGTATTGCACTCCGAACAGAACTGGAGTGGAAGGTGGCGGAACTCGTCAAACCAAATCATCCATTCCAGTGCGCCTTGAAGGTTTTCGAGCTTGAATTGCGCTTCAACGACGCCACGGACGCCAGTCCCCCTACATCCCAGGCGAGCCTCGGCCAATTTCGTATTGCGCAGAACCATATCAATCAGTGACCTTGCAGATTTAAGATCAGGCGGCGCTCGGGTCCAAGTGCGCATCGTGTAATAGGTCTCACCCCCAGAATCTACGCCCATCGGTATGGGTTTATTAGCTACAGCGTCGACATAGTTCTGTAACTGCAGCGGCTCGTTGTCGTGATTGCGAAAGGCGCCGATGAGTTTCACAAACGCGCCTAGCCATTGCTGATAGCCGCGATATTCCAAGAGCGGTCGGACCGACAGTTGTTGCCTCCACTCCAACTGCGTCAGGCGCAAAGGTCCCCAGCGACGAAGGAAAGAAAGCAATTTGTCGTCTTCGGTGCAGCGGAGAAATTGCAGGTGAGGTGCGTGCGAATAACTCTCAAACAAACCATAGGTATGTTTACTATCGATAACGCAACGAACCTGGCCATCTAGAAGTCGAGCTTCTCGACAGCGACTCCAAAGTCCATTTTCAATCAAGTTGACATAATGTTTAACTCTGCACGTAAGTCAAGAAAGAAGATGAGGAAAACAATGGCAATTGCATATTCACTAAAGAGGGCGGCCGAAGAAAGTGGACTCAGCATGCGGACGCTACAGTACGCCATCGAGCGAGGTGAACTCGCATCCGTGCAGGTTGGCCGTCGCCGGCTTGTCCTGGCGCGATCCTTGGAGCAGTTTCTGTCGAAGGGCAGCCGTCGCGCCAAGATCGGCCCCAAGGAAGGAATCAAGTGACGACAGAGAGCGTTCCTAAACTGCTCACGTTGCTCGAAGTGGCAGAGGCGCTACGCGTAAGTCCGCACATAACCTTTGCCCTCTCCCCGGGACAGGCCTCCGATGCCGTCGAAGGCCGCCAGTTGCTGGGCGGCATAGGCCCACTGCCGGCTCCCTTGCACTTGCTGATGGATGGCGCCTATGAGGACAACCAAACCCTACAACTAGCTTTGGACTTCGGCTTCCTCCCAGTGGTTCCGCCCCGTCCGAACCGCCTCGATCCCTGGCAGTACGACAAAGCTATGTACCGGCGGCGCAACGAAATTGAGCGACTGTTCCGCAGGCTCAAAGGCTTTCGTCGCATCTTCTCCCGGTTCGACAAACTCGATCTCGTCTTCCTCGGCTTCCTCCACTAGGCCCTGATTGTCGAAGCCCTCAGATGTCTAATTAGTGTTAACACGCCCTAGCGCATGCACAAACGTCCACGAGAGCGACGAGACGCCGGACTTGGCCGCTGCAAAATACGCGCCGCACCACGCCATCATTACGATCAGCGCGTTGATGCGTAACTTGATCAACTGGCCATATTCGCGGGCCAATGCAGCGATCCCTCCGCCGGGAACGGCCAACGGCTGTAAGGCGCTGTTCACGAAGGCACATCGTTTCGGGAAACGGCTTTGTGTATTCCTTCCCGCTGCGCGTCTGTCGCGTTAGTGCCCTGAGGCGTCTTGAACGAGATGCTCTGATTCATGGAAGCGGAAGCAATGACACAGCGACATTTAGAAATAGCCTCCCTGCCTGCGAACTGTCCGGCACGCGGCTTCACAGCAGAACCTCCTCGAGGTACAGAATGCCACTGCCAACGAACAGTAATGATACGTGGTACTTCATCGCAACTGGGAAAGTTCCCAGTCAGACGAGATGGGATCGAGAGAGGTTGCCAATAGGGGCCGCGGACAGCACAAGCATTCTGCCGCGGGGCACCCAAAATGGATCTGCAGACCTAGCAAATTTCCCAGTAGCGGACTCTCGTCGAGGGGCGTAATTATAAAGCTGAGTTGGTGCGAGCTTAGTGATCTCGACAGCTACCCGCTCGTCTAGCACTGAATCAGCAGAGGAGTTTACATGTCATTGAAGGGCAAAGTTGCAGTCGTCACCGGCGGAAATAGCGGCATAGGCAAGGCCGTTGCGCTCGAACTTGCCAATCAGGGTGCAAGCATCGTAATCGACTTCATCGCTCATCCGGAGGCTACGGAGGAACTCGAGCGGCAGATCATCGCATTGGGTGACCAAGCAATCGGTGTGCAGGCTGACGTCGGGCAGGTCGCAGATTTGCAGAGGCTGATTGAAACCGCAGTTGCCAAGTTCGGGCGGGTCGACGTTATGGTGAACAATGCAGGAGTCGAGACCCGCACATCCGTCCTGGACACTACCGAAGCGCAATACGACAAAGTGCTCGACATTAACTTGAAGAGCGCCTTCTTCGGGACTCAACTCGCCGCCAAGCAAATGACCAAGCAGGGCGGCGGAGGCCGGATCATTAATATCACTTCGGTTCACGAAGACTGGCCCATGCCCGGCAACACTGCTTATTGCCTCTCCAAAGGAGGCATGCGTATGCTGACCCGAACTGCGGGGGTTGAACTCGCTCCGCACAACGTCCTTGTCGTGGGAGTTGGCCCCGGCGCAATTGCAACTCCGATCAACTTATCCACCATGACGGATCCGGTGCTCCTGAAGAAACTGGACACTGCCATCCCGTTGGGCCGTATGGCGAGACCAGAAGAGATCGCCACCGTGGTAGCCTTCCTCGCCGGAGAGGGCGCCAGTTACATTACAGCTACGACCATTTTCGCCGACGGGGGCATTATGCAGAGCAGTCCTGGCCTTTAGCGGCGATACCGCTAGATAACCGACATGGCAGGATCGCAATGAGAAAACAGAACGGCAGCCATGATCTCTCACCGCAGTAGCCCTGTATAACCAGGATTTATCCACACTGCGATCACGCATGCCTGGCGTTCGCCCCCGAAAATCCTCATAGGCGTGACCCTTGTTGGCTTCCGGTTCGTGGACTCTCGGTGGCGCACTAGTCTCGAAGCCCGATCAAGAAAGAACAATCGGCCTCGGCGCATATTTTGCAAAAACGGGTTCACCGGCACAACTGCGGTGTTGCCCTAGCGAAGGTAAAAAGGAAAAGGTGACGACCGTGTCCGTCTGGCCTCGATGTCCGACATTGTATGAGATCAATACCTGGGTCTGGCTTTCCGAACTCAGCCTGAAAACTGGAGCTTCGGTTGATTTGAGTACCGTACCCCCTGCCGAATGGGACGCAATCGCCAAGTTCGGTTTCGATGCTGTCTGATTCATGGGGGTCTGGGAGCGAGGTCCCGCCGGCATCGCGATTGCCAATCGAAACGAGAGTCTGCTGAATGATTTCCGCCGAGCACTGCCCGATTTCAAGCCAGAAGACAATGTAGGATCTCCCTACTGCATAAGACGCTACGTGGTTGACAAGCACCTCGGCGGTCCTGAGGGCCTTGCCGTTGCCCGGAGGGAACTCGCGAAGCGAGGCATGAAGTTGCTGCTGGATTTCGTGACGAACCATGTTGCGCCTGACCACCCATGGGTCGTCGAGCACCCTGAGTATTTCATCCAAGGCAACGCCGATGATGCCAGACGAGAGCCCGCATCTTACATTGTGGTAGGAGAAAACGTATTTGCCTGTGGACGCGATCCTTACTTTCCTGCACGGCCAGATGTTCTACAGCTCGATGCGTTTCAGCCCGGGCTTCGGCAAGCAGTGATCGAAACTGTCTCCAGCATTGCGGCTCAGTGTGATGGCGTCCGCTGCGACATGGCCATGCTCTTGCTGAACCAGATCTTCGAACGCACCTGGAGTAGTCGTGCCGGGCAACGGCCACCTACCGACTACTGGGGCGAGGTGATCCCTGCCATCAAGACAGCGCATCCGAACTTCTGCTTTATTGCGGAGGCATACTGGGACTTGGAGTGGGAGCTGCAACAGCAGGGGTTCGACTTCTGCTATGACAAGCGACTCTACGATCGCCTGGAGCATGAAGATGCAGAGAGCGTTCGGCTGCATCTCTGTGCTGATCTTGCCTTCCAGGAGAAGCTGCTTCGCTTCCTCGAGAACCACGACGAGCCTCGGGCCGCGGCGACCTTTTCACCGGCAAAAGAACAGGTCTCCGCAGTCACGATATCCTCCCTTCCCGGAGCAAGACTCTTCCATGAGGGACAATTTGAGGGCCGAAAGGTAAGGCTAGCGGTCTTTCGGGGCAGACGACTCGCAGAGCCCGTAGACAAAGCATTGCACGCTTTCTATGACAATCTCCTGGCAGCCATCAATGCCCCGATATTTCGCGACGGTGAATGGAAGCTATGCGAGCGGAGCGGCTGGCCCGACAATCCAAGCTTTCAAAACCTGGTGGCCTGGAGCTGGATTAAGGGCGATGATCGACGTCTCATAGGAGTCAACCTCAGCGACAGTGCTGTTCAAGCCCGTGTGCAGGTGCCGTGGGAAGACATGCGAGGGGCAACCTGGCGTTTGATTGACGCGCTTTCGGATGCGAGCTACGAACGCGACGGAGATGAGATGGCAGCATCGGGATTGTATGTCGAATTGCAGCCTTGGAGTTGCTACTTCTTCCAGTGTCGTCACGCCGGCAAGGGAGGATCAAGCAATGCTGAATCTAGCAGCTCCTGAGCCGAACCAACCGGGAAATGTCTGAGAGGAACACGAAACCATCCCTAGTCTGCCGCACCCATCCAGTCAACAGAGTTGCCAGTGGGCAGTTGTCAGTTGTCAGAAAAGACAGTTGGCGACCGTCCGGGCATAGTTCTCCAGTTTTTAGGGTAGGGAGCGGGGAGGGGAGAGTCTGTGATCTAGGGGGGCAGCGAGGTTACGAAGGTAAACAGACCGACAATTGGCAACGGCAGGCAAATTGTGCTGGCGGGCAACGACCCCTCACACTTTCAGTATTGGTCGCTGGGGCTGGTGGGTGCGCGTCCGGTAGAAGAACGCAAAGGCGCGGACCGCGGCATCGATGGGCGGCTCTACTTCCACGTGGACACCAGCGGCAAGACGCAGCAGACTATCTTCTCGGTGAAAGCCGGACAGAACATCAATGTGGCGTACGTGCGCGACCTGCGCGGCGTGATCGAGCGCGAGAAGGCCGCCATCGGCGTGCTGATCACCATGGAAGAACCGACAAAGCCGATGCTGAAGGAAGCCGCCGAAGCCGGGTTCTACAAATTCGAATCGTCGTTTGACACGTACACGTATCCCCGCATTCAGATTTTGACCATCGAAAAGCTAATGGGTGGCGCCCAGGTGGCCTACCTGCGCCTGCTGGTCGATACCTTTAAGGAAGCCCCCAAGGCGCGAGCGTCAGTCGAACAACTCACCCTCGATCCCCGAGAATAAGTCGCTCGCGAGGCCGATTTTGCGATGTTGGCCAGTGCTTTGCGCGGCGACTTAATGCAAAACTGTCCCCGTGTCCGCCGGGCAATTTCTAAATGAGGCCGCCACCCGCGACCCAGTGCCTGAAATGGATGCGACGGGTAATTTTCCTAGTTGTGCGAGTTGCTGCGTTACCAGTACAGTTATTGGCACTTGTGAGGATCCAGCAACCGTGACCAAGTCCACCGACCAAACGCCGGACCACGTGAAGCACGTCGTGATCGTCGGTGGTGGTTTCGCCGGACTGAACTGTGCCCGTAAGCTGGCTGCGAATCCAAACGTTCGGATCACGTTGCTCGACAAGAACAACTATCAGCAGTTCCAGCCGTTGCTTTACCAAGTGGCCACCGCGATCCTCGCTCCGAGCAATATCGCTTTCAATCTGCGACACGCGCTGACGAACCACGCCAACGTAGACGTGAAAATGACAGAGGTCGTCTCGGTCGTGCATCCGCAGCGTCATCCGCGAGCAGCCAAACTGACAAGAAGTCTTGAAGATTCGGGTGACGTCGTTGCGGGCGGAATCAATTGGTCTATATGGTCGACAGTTCATCGTAGCCTCAACGAAGTATCGTCTGCGTAATGAGCTCGTTCTTGCGTTGAACATCCGCTGAACCATAGAATTGCCGGACATAAAGTTTCACAATTGGAGAAAAGATCGTGAAGCTGCATTGCCAAACGGGATCGGTGCGCTGGACCGTCGCAACCCTTTCGATGGGATTGGCGAAAGCGGCTGTGGCAGGCACGGGCGGTAGCCCAGCCACGCCGAGTATTTTTTCTCCGGCGTCAACCCCAGCCGATTCCATCTATCACCTTTCGCTGTTCGTCCTGGGTATTTGCGGCGCCATCTTTCTTACGGTTTGTAGCCTGCTGGTTTACTCGCTGCTGAAGTTCCGCCGCCGTGCCGGGGATGACGGCCGCGAACCGGCGCAAATTTACGGCAGTAATCAGGTAGAACTTGCCTGGACCGTTATCCCCGTTCTCATTGTGGTGGTGCTTTTTTTAGCGACCGCACGGGTGATCCACGCTGTCGAAGATGCGCGATTCCCGCCGGGCACTACCGAAATCACTGCTATCGGTCACCAGTTCTGGTGGGAGTTTCAATATCCGCAACAGGGTTTCATCGCGGCCAATGAACTTCACGTTCCGGTGAGTGATGCAAATCATCCTACGCCGACGCATATCACCTTGTTGTCGGCCGACACGGATCATAGTTTCTGGGTGCCGAAACTCGCAGGGAAGACTGACCTCATTCCGAACCGGTCGAACAGCATGTGGATCGATCCGCATGAAGTGGGCGTTTACGTCGGTCAGTGCGCGCAGTATTGCGGCACCCAGCACGCCAAGATGCTGTTGCGGGTCGTGGTGGAGTCGCGCGCGGACTTCGAGCGATGGATCGCCAATCAGAGTCACCCCGCGCAGCAGTCCGACAGCGTGGCACATGGCCGCCAGGTGTTCGAGAGCACGGCCTGCGTCAACTGCCACACCGTGTCAGGCACGAATGCTCATGGCAAGTTCGGCCCGGATTTGACTCATTTGATGAGCCGCGAAACCATAGCCGCCGGCGCCGCGCCCAATACGCCGGAGAACTTGCGCCTCTGGATCAAGAATCCCGACACCTTCAAACCTGGATCGCTGATGCCTGCCATGCAACTGCAGGATCAGGACCTGGACGCAGTCACTGCCTATCTACTGACTCTGCGCTAGCAGAGAAAGGGACGAACTGATGGCGAATGCGGAATCGATCTTGAACCCGATGGTCGTCACGCCCGCGGAAACCGACAAGCCGCTCCTCGACCGCGTGCACGAGTGGATCGTGACCGTCGATCACAAGAAGCTTGGGCTCATGTACATCGGTTACGGCATCCTGTTTTTGGTGATCGGCGGTCTGGAAGCCACGATCATGCGCATCCAGTTGGCCGTCCCTCACAACCATTTCGTCTCGCCGCAGACGTTTAACCGCCTTTTCACCATGCACGGCACGACCATGGTGTTCCTGGTCGGGATGCCGCTGCTGTTCGGGTTCGCCAACTATCTGGCGCCACTGATGATCGGCGCGCGAGACATGGCGTTTCCCCGGCTGAACGCCTTCAGTTTCTGGATGAGCGCACTGGGCGGCATCATTCTCTATTTCAGCTTCATCGGGGCCAGCGGATTGTACGGAGCAGGCAGCGCTCCTGATGTTGGCTGGTTTGCCTACGCACCATTGACGTCCCCGGCGTTCTCGGTTGGACACAGCACCGACTATTGGATCATCGGTTTGCTGGTAAGCGGTATCGGCAGCATAGGAACGGCGGCCAATATCGTGACCACGATACTGTGCCTTCGGTGTCCCGGCATGACATTGGGGCGCATGCCGTTGTTCGCATGGCTGAATCTCGTTGTTTCCAGCATGGTTCTCATCGTCATCTCGCCTTTGACGGCGGCGCAGATCATGTTGCTCATCGATCGGTACCTGGGCGGCCACTTTTTCGACACTCAGGCCGGTGGGTCAGCGGTCATCTGGATGCACTTCTTCTGGATCTTTGGACACCCAGAAGTATACGTACTTATCATCCCCGGCTTTGCCTTCGCGTCGGAGATCATTCCAGTCTTTTCGCGAAAGCCCATCTTCGGGTACGCGATCATGGTCGCGGCTACGCTGTGCATCGGCTTCCTGAGCCTCGGCGTGTGGGCCCACCACATGTTCACCATCGGAATGACGTCGTATTCGAACGCGTTCTTTACGGCGTCAACCATGGCAGTCGGTGTCCCCACCGGGATCAAGATCTTTAACTGGATGGGAACCATGTGGGGCGGAAAGATCCGCTTCACCATTCCGATGATGTTCTGCGTCGCCTTTCTCTTCCAATTCCTGATCGCCGGGCTCACCGGCATCATGCTTTCAGCCTCTCCCTTCGACTGGCAACTGGGCAACTCCTACTTTGTGGTAGCTCACTTCCACTATGTGCTGATTGGCGGACTGGTGTTCACCATTTTCGGGGCGCTCTACTACTGGTTCCCAAAAGTCAGCGGGAGAATGTTCAACGAAACGCTTGGGCGCTGGCATTTCTGGCTGTTCCTGATTGGTTTTCATCTCACGTTTGACTTCATGCACATACCGGGTGTGCTCGGTATGCCGCGACGCATTTACACCTATGAGCCGGGACGCGGCTGGGAGATCTGGAACCTGATCGTGACTGTGGGCGTGATCTTCCAGATTGCCGGCATCCTGTGCTGGGTGGTGGATTTCCTCTGGTCGTACTTCAAGGGTCCGCTGGCAGGAAACGATCCGTGGGACGCGTGGACGCTGGAGTGGTCCACTACTTCGCCGCCACCCGATTACAACTTCGCGCGCATTCCGGTGGTGAGGAGCCGGCGTCCGCTGTGGGATTTGAAGCATCCGGAAGATCCGGACTGGAAGTACGAGTAAAGGAGAATCACGCGTGGCCGCAACCAGCCTAACGATACCGCCCTCCGAGATGCCGCTCTCGCACGAACTGCGTGGCAAGGTCGGTATGTGGTGCCTGATCGCCGCGGAATCAGCCATCTTCAGCATCTTCGTGATTGCGTACCTTTATTACGCCGGCAAGAGCCTCAGTGGACCGACTCCCAGCCAGGTACTGCATGTCCCCGTTTTCAATTCGATTTGCCTGTTCTCAAGCAGTTTCACGATTGTGATGGCCGAGCGCGCCATTGCCCGCGGCATGGCCAAGATGTTTGCTGTCTGGTGGTTCGTCACCATTGCGCTAGGCGCCATTTTTATTCTGGGCACCGCCCGCGAATGGTACCACCTGATTTACGACGAAGGCCTGACCATCAGTTCGAGTCTCTTCGGTACAACCTACTATTCATTGGTCGGTCTGCACGCGTTTCACGTCATCGTCGGACTGACCGGGCTGTCGATCATCATGATTTTTACTGTGCTCGGGCACGTGAAGCAGGGACACGCGGAACGTATCGGAGTCTTCGCGATGTATTGGCACTTCGTGGATGCGATATGGGTGGTGGTTCTCTCGGTGGTGTACTTCATCGCGCGCTGAGTAGACGGGGAAACACGCAATGCAAGCACAAGACCAACACGGGGACAAACTAGGGAGGGTCATCCTGCCGGCGCCAACGGCGTGGCCCTTTGTCATGGCGCTCGGAGTCTCGCTGATCTTCGCTGGACTGCTTACTAACGCGTCTCTCAGCGTTCTTGGCGCGGTGCTCTATATCGCCGGAGCCGCGGGTTGGTTTCGCCAAGTGCTTCCACATGAGCGCACCATTGAGGTACCCGTGGCTCCAGAAGCTGAGCTTGCGGTGGTTCCTCCTGTCGAGGTCAGGCGCTTGAAGGTTGCGGAACATGTACAACGCGCGTGGTTGCCGTTGAAGATCTACCCCATCTCCGCCGGCGTAAAGGGCGGACTCGCGGGCGCTGTTGCCATGGCTCTGATAGCTGCGCTGTACGGCCTTATTTCTCACGGTAGCATCTGGTATCCCATAAACCTGCTGGCCGGCAGTTTGTACGCGCCGTCCGCCATGCCGTCTGTCGAGGAGATGCTGCATTTCCAACTGTCATGGTTTCTCTTCGCGCTCGCGCTTCACCTGGCAACCTCGCTCCTCGTCGGTCTTTTGTACGGTGCCATGCTTCCCATGCTTCCTAATCACCCTATCGTGCTGGGCGGTGTGATTGCACCCGTGATCTGGACCGGACTGCTTTACCACACCATTGGCTTCGTGAACCCGCTGCTGGATCAACGTATCAACTGGTGGTGGTTCGCTGCCTCGCAAATTGCGTTTGGGATCGTGGCGGGCCTGGTCGTAGTGCGCCAGAACAAGGTGTGGACGTCGGAGAACGTGCCGTTTGCCCTGCGGGCAGGAATCGAAGCGCCCGGTATTATGCACGAGCGCGACGGCGAGGATCGGAAACAATGATCAGCCGATTGGCGCTCGCCGCGATGGCTCTTGGAGTGGCCCTGACGCTCGGTGCGTGTTCGCAGCTTCCGGGAAAGCCCGCCCCTGGCCCGGAAGTTCCGCGCCCGGATTCGGTTTTGGATCCGGCTGTTCTCTACAGCGAGAATTGCGCAGGATGCCACGGCGCCGAAGGTAAACATGGAGCTGCCATGGCACTTGGCGATCCGGTTTATCTGGCGATCGTTGACGACGATACGCTTCGGAGCGTTGTTTCCAAGGGGCGTCCGGGCACCGCGATGTCCGCCTTCGCGCAAAAAGAAGGCGGCATGTTGACCGATGAGCAGGTTAACGCGATCATTCGCGGAGTTCGCAAACGCTGGAGCAAGCCTAGCGCGCTGGGTGGAGTGACGCCTCCTCCGTATGCGGCCAAGGTGCCCGGCAATCCGCAGCAGGGCGAAGCGGCGTACGCGAGCTATTGCGCTTCTTGTCATGGCAACAGCGGCAAGGGGGGGGCGAAAGCGGGGTCCGTTACGAATTCAGCTTATCTCGGTTTGATCACCGACCAGGGGCTGCGCACGATTGTCATCACGGGCCGTCCCGACTTCGACGCTCCCGACTGGCGCGGCAACCTGCCGGGGCATCCGATGACCGACCAGGAAATTTCCGATATCGTGGCCTGGCTTGCTTCGCAGCGGCCAATGCACTCAGGAGTGGTTTCAACCGCGAATTCGTCTTCGCCCGGAGGTGTCCATTGAGTCAGGAGCCTACGACGGTTCAAGAGACTGGTGAGACTGCTGAGGTTTCACGCCGAGCCCTGTTCGCCAAGATCGGACTGCTCCTGAATGGCTTGGCGGTCATGGTGCTTGCTACGCCATTGATCGGATATCTCCTTTCGCCGATCCTGCGCGGGGAGCGCGGCCAGTACAAGCGCTGGATCACACTGGGTGAGCTGGATGAGTTCCCTGAGGGCCAAACTCGCCTGGCCAAGTTTCAAAACCCCATCTCCGGTGTCTCGGATGGTGACACCGACCACATTCCTTGCTGGGTGCGCCGCATTCAAGGCGATCAGTTCCAGGTTTTCGCCATCAACTGTGCCCACCTGGGATGTCCGGTGCGCTGGTTCGCACAATCTGGCCTTTTCATGTGCCCCTGCCATGGCGGCGTGTACTACCAGGATGGATCGCGGGCTTCCG
Organism: uncultured Acidobacteriaceae bacterium; assembly: GCA_963779555.1. GTDB lineage: Bacteria > Acidobacteriota > Terriglobia > Terriglobales > Acidobacteriaceae > DASRAA01. The sequence goes on along the minus strand of CAVZYS010000036.1, from coordinate 80,706 downwards.
GTCCGCCGCCGCGCGGACTCTTTGAGTATCAGTACAAAGTTGAAAACGGCCACCTGCTGATCGACGCTGGACAATTGCCGACTTTATCCACGACGGCGAGCCTCGCTGGGAGGAGAAACGGATGTCAAGGCTAGCGAAAATCGGGGCTTGGTTCGACCAGAGGTTGCAGATCGCCGGCGCGATCCGTGACGCGGCTGCTCATCCGGTGCCGCGCAGGTCGGCGAGCTGGTGGTACATCTTCGGCAGCGCGGCGCTCACGATTTTCATCCTGCAGGTCTTCACCGGCATCATGCTGGCGCTCATCTACGTTCCTTCCGCCGCCGAAGCTTGGAATAGCCTACAGTATCTCAACCACGGCGTGACCTTGGGGTGGTTCCTGCGCGCTGTGCATGGTTGGGGATCCAATTTCATGGTCGCGGTAGTACTTATCCACATGTGCCAGGTGATTCTGTTCGGCGCGTATAAGTTTCCGCGTGAGCTCACCTGGATTCTTGGAGTGTTTTTGCTGCTAATGACGCTGGGCATGGCGTTCACGGGCCAGGTCCTGCGCTTTGACCAGGATGCGTACTGGGGCCTTGGCATCGGCGTATCCATCTGTGGCCGTGTTCCCTTGATTGGCAAACCGCTTACTCAGCTTTTAATGGGCGGCCCGATTATCGCAGGCGACACGCTGTCTCGCTTCTTCGCGCTGCACGTGTTCGTGATTCCGGGTCTGCTTCTCGGGTTCGTTTCCCTGCACCTGCTCCTGGTGCTGAAGCTGGGCATTAACGACTGGCCCATGCCGGGACGTATCGTGCGCCGCTCCACGTATCTGAAGGAATACCACGAACTCACCCACAAAGACGGCATTCCGTTCGTACCGGAAGCGATCTGGAAGGACATGTTCTTTTCCGCCGCAATCATTGTCAGCATCATGGCCTGCGCCGCGTTTTTTGGACCGTTCGGTCCCAGCGGATACCCGGATCCGACGATCGTGCAGACTGTCCCCAAGCCGGATTTCTTCTTCCTTTGGCTGTACGCGCTGCTGTCATTGCTCCCACCGGAAATGGAGACGCCGATTCTCCTCATCGGCCCCGTCGTTGGAATCGGCTTCTTGATCCTGCTGCCATTCATTTCGGGGGAAGGCGAGAAGAGTTGGCGGCGGCGACCGGTTGCAGTTGTCACGTTGCTGTTGCTTGCGGTTACGCTTGGCACGTTTACTCGACTGGCAAGCTACGCACCCTGGAGCCCCGTGATGAACGCCTGGAGCGGAGACCCGATCCCGGTCAGTCTGTTAAATGGCAGAAGCCCGCTGGAGCGCCAAGGTGCCCTGGTTTTCCAGGGAAAGCAGTGTCGCAACTGCCATTCCATTGGTGGTTCCGGAGGCAAACGTGGACCGGCGCTTGACGACGTCGCAACCACGCTCACACCCGACCAGCTTGTGCGACAGGTCCTGCAGGGCGGCGGTAATATGCCCGCCTACGGGAAGAACCTAAACCCGGCAGAAGTGACGGCCTTGGTCTCCTTCCTGGAAACGTTACATAAGGCGAACCAGCCGCCCGCGCGCGATGCGGCCAACGTGGCGCTACAGCCTACCGCTCAACCTTCGTCCAGCCAAACCGCTCCCTAGTCACGAAATGTCTCCGGTCTTTATTGCGGTCCTGCATTCGTGGGCAATTCCGAACGCTGCGACTTTCGCGTTGGTGGTCGTCGCCATTATCTATATTCGCGGATGGTGGCTTTTGCGCCGCTCCGGCCTGCCCCGGCTGTCTCCCTGGAGGGCTGCGTCGTTCTTGGGTGGTCTGCTCGCTCTCTGGGTTGCGCTTGCGTCACCCATGGACGTGTTCAACGGGTTCGTGCTCACGGCGCACATGCTGCAGCACATGACGCTGATGATGGTGGCGCCCCCGCTCATACTGCTGGGCGAACCGCTGATTCCGCTTGTCCGCGGACTGCCGCGCTTTGCGGCGCGTGAGTTTGCTGGGCCGCTGCTGAACTGGACACCGGCCCAGGTCCTCGGCCGTAGGCTCGTCAGTCCACTATTCGCACTTGTCCTGATGGGGTTGGTCAACTTCGCGTGGCACACCCCGCGACTGTACCAGCTTGCGCTCGATTCGGATTCCTGGCACCAGGTGGAGCACGCATGTTTCTTTCTTGCTTCGCTGCTTTTCTGGTGGCCGGTAGTGCAGCCTTGGCCGAGCCAGGCGCAGTGGCCGCGTTGGGCGATGGTGCCCTACCTCCTGGTGGCCGATCTGCAGAACACCGCTTTGTCGGCAATCCTGGTATTCTCCGACCGCGTGCTTTATCCCTGGTACCTGGATGCTCCACGCCTATTCGACTTCTCGGCTCAGCAAGACCAGGCAGCCGCCGGCGCAATCATGTGGGTCGTCGGATCGCTGGCCTTCGTGGTTCCCGCTGTCATTATCGCCGTCCAGTGCTTGTCGAGGCGCAATACCGTGCCAGCCGTTAAATCGCGCGTGACTGACGATTCAGTCGCTGCTCGAATGTTGAGCAGCTTGGAATCGGGGCTGCCGGTCCGCTTCTTCGCTGCCCGTCTACAGTCAAGAAGGGCCCAGGCAATTGCGTTTGCATTCCTCTTTGGCGCGACAGGCCTGTGCTTTGCGTATTTATTGGCTGCACCGAGCGACGATGATCAGGTATTACGGTCGCGCAGACGGTCCGATCAACTCGACGTCGCGGTGTATGGCCCCGGCGGGGACATACCCATCGGCTCGACGGCTTTTAGCGCGCTGGTGCAGGACAGCACCTCGAAGGAGGTGTTGCTCGACAGCGAAGTTGACTTTACGCTTCAAAAGATAGGTGCCGGCCGGGCATCGCCGGTGAAGGTGCGCGCTAAACGTGAAGGCTCAGAGAACAAACTGCTGCAATCTGGCGAGATCGAGCTCTCAGCGGCAGGCGACTGGACTCTAAATGTCGTTGCCCAACACGATGCGGCGCGAAGCGAATTCTCATTGCCCCTCCATGTGGTGCAACCGCCATCGGACGATGCGGCGCGGTGGCCTTACATGGCCTTCGCCGCGACGTCGATCATCTTGCTGATGGTCTACTTTTGGCGACACCTTCTTCCAGGAAAATGCCACCGGCCCTAGCTAAAGTTAGGCCCAGCAAAGAACCAATAGGGCGTTGGAATCCTCGATTGGTAATATGTGTCCACCCGGCGGAAGCTAAAAGGCCATTGCCTTCTCTTCATGAAACTCTTGAATTCACGTGTAATCCGAATCTCCACCGCCAGCATCTTTGCTGGAATCTTGATCGGAATAGTGGGCGGCGCTTTTCGCTACTGTCTGATTGCCGCCGATACCCAGCGCGATGCGTTAATCGCCTGGGCGCGTGCGTGGCCCTACATGGGCTGGCTGGCGCCGACATGAACTGCCCCAAGTGCGGCAACGCAGCTCCGGTCAATGCGAGGCAGTGCCCGGCCTGCGGAACCGCATTGCAATCGTCTGATACGGACGAAACCTTTGTCGGAGAGTTGTTGCCCGGCGCAGCTACAGCGAAGTCGACTGCGGCGGATGCTGAAACTGTCGTGGGCTTCACGTCGCGGCCCGCCCTAAGGTGAGCGCCGACGTGTTGACACCGCCTTCCTCTGGCGGATCCGCCTCAGCTATAACTCAGATCGATTCTGGCGCTTCAGTCGACTTCGGTCCGCGCTATCGCGTGGAACGCCTGCTCGGTCAAGGCGGTATGGGCTCGGTCTATCTGGCGTACGACCAGATAATAGGCCGTCGGGGCGCTGGTGCTCCGGTTCGGCATCTCCCACATGGCAGTGGGGCCAGCTTCCTGTTAGCCGAAGATCTGCCAAATGATCTGTGGGATACGCAATCCGTGGGCGCTTACAGAGGATCACAACCATTCCGCAACTCTGCGGTCCGTTGAGATCACGCCGAATGGCGATGTTGGTCACAAGAAGGGCTGCGAGCCGCGGGTGACGATCACATTCATCCGGGCGACGTGCGGAGCCGTTCGGTAAATAAAAATCAGGTGCCGATTGCCTTGTATACTTGTCTCGATCCGATAAAAGAGGCTTCGTTATGACAAGTTTCAGGCGGGCTCTTTCCGTTTTTCTTAGCATCAGCGTGGTGGTCAGTGTCATGGGTTTGGACGGCTGCGGTAAGAAGCCCGATTCGGCGCAGGCGGCGGAAGCACAGCAAGCACCACCAGGACAGGCGCAGCCAGGCCAACCACAGCAAGCGCCGTCGGGAGAGCCGCCAGCCGAGGCCTACGTCGCGCTGACGCCCGACCAGCTCGATCAGTTGGTCGCTCCCATCGCGCTGTACCCTGACGCCCTGGTGGCGCAGATTCTGGGCGCCGCGACTTTTCCGGACCAGATTGCTGCCGCAACCGGTTGGCTTCAGCAGAACAAGAATCTCACCGGCACGGCGTTAATGCAGGCCGTTAATCAGCAGCCGTGGGACCCCAGCGTGATGGCGCTCACCCAGTTTCCCTCAGTCCTCGACAACCTGTCGATGAACCTTAGTTGGACGTCTGCTTTGGGTGAGGCATACCATATGCAGCCCGCGGACGTTATGTCGGCGGTGCAAGCGTTGCGTGCCAAAGCACAGGCTGCCGGCAATCTGAAGTCGGGCTCACAGATCACGGTAGTGCAACAGTCGCCGCAAGTGATCGTGATTCAGCCCACCAATCCACAAGTGGTGTACGTGCCGCAGTACAACCCCACGGTTGTCTACGGCACTCCGTACGTGACGCCGGGGTATAGCACGGCAGCCGTAGTGACGACCGCCGTGCTGGCGTTCGGAGTTGGTATCGCCGTCGGCGCCGCGATGAGCAACAGCTGCTGCGGATGGGGCTATAGCTACTGGAACTGTAATTGGCACGGCGGCACGGTCGTGTACAGAAGCAACGTTTACTACGGAAACAATGCCTGGCACGGCGGCGTCTATGGTTCCAGCGCAACGGCCTATGGCGCGTACGGGGCCGCCCGGGTTGGGACTGCCTATAATCCGTCGACTGGAACGTACGCACGAGGCGCATCGACGGTGACGCCCTATGGGACCCAGAAAGCCGGTCAAGCGTACAACCCGAACACCGGCGCGTATGCCGCAACGCATCAGACGTCCAACGCCTACGGAAGCTATGGAAGCTCGGTCGTCTCAAAGAACGGCAACACCGCATACACCCAGCATCAAACCACGGCGCAGGGGTCAGTGGGCACGGTACAGACTTCGCAGGGTGGCAAAGGGGTCGCCGCATCGGGCGCGTACGGCAATAACGCTGCTGCGGGACAAACCGCAAACGGAAACAAGTATGCGGCGGCAAACGGCAACGTCTACAAGAATACCGGGAGCGGTTGGAATCAAACCCAGGGCACCAGCCATAACACCTCGAGCTACTCGGGGGCGAACTCTGCTGCCGCTCGGGGCTATGGAGGGCAGGAGAAGAGCAGCGGATCATCGGCCTTTGGCGGAGGCGGAGGTGGCTGGGAATCCCGGCAGGCGAGTGGTAGGGGCGCGGCAAGCCGCGGTGGAGGAGGTCGCAGGTGAAGCCAACAGAAAAAGTTTTGGAGAATGTTATGTTGCTCAACCACCGCGGAATTACGTTTGCGATCCGGCTACTTGTTCTGGCGATAGTTGTCCAGTTTGCCGCTTGCAACAAATCCGAAAACCCCGAGAAACCTGCGATCAGCGCGTTTGCCTCCCCGGACGAGGCGGGCAGCGCACTGCTGGCAGCGGCAAAGTCCGGCGATCAGAACGCGGTACTGGCAATCTTCGGTCCGGATTCAAAGCAGGTCATCTACTCCGGCGACGCGGTTCAGGACAAGAATGCGGCCGATCTGTTCGTAAAGGGATATGGGGTGATGCACCGCTGGCGCAGTTTGCCGGATGGTGATCAGATTCTGCTGGTCGGACCAGACAATTTCCCTTTCCCGATTCCGCTGAAGAAGAATAGCGATGGGAAGTGGTTCTTCGATCTTGCGGCGGGAAAGGATGAGGTCCTGAATCGCCGCATCGGCCGGAATGAACTGGCGATCATTGAAGTCTGTGGAGCAGTGGCGGACGCACAGGCGGAGTATTTCGCTCAAGCGCACGATGGCGAAAAGGCGAAGCAATTCGCGGCGAAGTTCATCAGTGACCCGGGCAAGCAGAACGGCTTGTACTGGCCAGCGCCGGAAGGACAGCCCGCGAGTCCGCTCGGGCCGCTGGCAGCGTTCGCAACGGCTGAAGGCTACACCGCAAAGCCCGAGGGACACACCCCATTCCACGGCTATTACTTCCGCATGCTGAATGGCCAAAGCGACAAAGCGCCGGGCGGCGCGAAGGAATACGTGGTCAATGGGAAGATGACGGGCGGATTCGCCTTGGTCGCTTACCCGGCGGAGTACGGCAACTCCGGCGTGATGACGTTCATGATCAACCAGGATGGCGTGCTGCTGCAGAAGGACCTCGGCAAGACCACGACGGAAACCGCGACCGCAATGAGCAAGTTCGATCCCGATTCCGGGTGGAACATCGTAGAGCAGTGAACGGAATCCTCCGATCACGCCTTCCGGACCAGCTCAATTGTCTACTACGCGCCTCAATGCGCGGGGATGGTGATCACCGGCGCAGGCGCCCTGGGAGACGTGTCCGCCATGGTGAAGAGATTCATGAGCTGCTGGAACGCCTCTTTCGAATGAAGATCGCTATCGTCGATCCAGAACCAGGTGTTGCGATAGTTTACCGACACAAATGCGTCGGGCGATTTCTGCTTGCTACTGTGGATACAAATCATCCGGGTGCCCGAAACAACATGGTCTTTTTCATATCCCGGAAAAGCTTGGGTTCGGCCAGGTCTTCGGCAGGCACCTCCACGTCTGCAGCCATGTTTTGCATTACGCTGGCAACCGAACGGGTCATCATCGCGATTTCTGTATCGCTGGTGGAAACCGGGGCCTGGATGAGTGTGAATTCCTCAGCGTCCGGGTTCAGCTTCAGCATGCGACGCAATTCCCTGATGTCCTCCAGGATTTCGGGGGCAATGTTGGCTTTACGCAACGCAACGACCGTAGTCGGCCCTTTGGGATCAGGCTTGACATAGGTTCTCACCGCGCCCGAAATCTGGATCTTGCGTATTAGCGCTCGCACTCGATCAAAGTCCGGATCAGCGGGGGTGATGCCGTTTAAAGTGGCCTGCTGGTTCTTCAAACCATTGATCGAAATCACGACGTTCAGCAGGATCAAGTCAGCGGAAATTCCGTTTTGGATGGCGCCGAAGATCATCGTGGGCGGCAGTGGAGTAAGCAACCCCTGGATAAACGCGCTCCCGGTCAACGGCGAGTACGTGATGGTGGGAGTGTAGCCCAGGCTGGCGCCGACGCCAAAGTTCTCCTGGGTAGCTCCCGCCGGAGCATTCACTTGCGCGCCCGCGGAAGCAGTCTGCGTTAGCGAATAGCCCGTGGTTATACTCGATACGTCCACGCAGGCGGGCGGGTCGATGTATCGCAGCTTGACGATATTCAGCAGCATCTGCTCCTTCCACGAGTCCGCCAGGCCGGAGCTATAGGCAGCGCGGTCTCGCGGGAGCGACTGCGGACCGATTTTGGGATACAAGCAATCGGTTGTGAACAGAATGGTCCCGCAGCAATCGAAAATAAGCTTACTTTTCACGAACCAACCTCCGCAGTCCGATCCTTAACGTCCAACGCCTTGCTCAATGGGAGCAACCGCATTTCACGGCCCCGGGCGTTGCCCCTGCCTTCGGAGGTTTCACAGCGAGCTTCCGAGACTGACCAAGCCTCCTCTATGAGTAACGGGCTGTCACGAACAACACAATGACGACGGTGCGTGCTGTTCTGTCCCTTCCTGTCGTTCCGAACCGTGATTATGGCCTTTCTATCAATACTTCCAGCTTGCCGTTTTGCGCCGCCTTCTTCACGCATGCGTGGTCGCTCTCATTTTGATCGGCATAGGCGACCGAGAAAGCGCCGATAGCTTTGTCAAAGCTGCGCTCTTGCCCAGGTAACCGCTGATCATCGCAGCATCACGAGGAGATTCAGCCCGCGAGGGATCTGCTTTTTGCCTCCGCCGGCCTCAGTTTGTGCCATCCCGTGAACGCCAGATGGAAAAGCAGATTCGTGGGCACCATCAGAGATAGATAGACAACCGGGATCATGTAGACGTTAGTGCCGGGAAAGCAGTACCGTGCCACGTACAGCACGACAATGACGCTGCGCATGCCGGTGGAGGTTGCTAGAACCCGGCGAGACTCGCGGTCGGGGCCGCCGATCAGCCAGCCGATCAACATGGATATCAGCAGCAACAACAACATCGCTAGAATGGATCCGCCGCCGCGGATGGCATTGAAGGCTTCACGGCGCACCAGGCGCGTCTCCCACATAAGAAAAATGAAGGTAATCGTGGCCAGAACCCCCAACGGCAATACCAGTCGGGGAGCAATTTTCGGCGCCTGTCGCGCCGCCCACAAACCTGCGCACAGTGGCAGGGCGATGTACAGCGCAATGCTGGTGGCCAGCAGAAGCAGAGGCCGCTGAGTGCGCTGCGCCGTTTCGGGTATCACCTCGATGGCCAGCGGGATCATGGCGATGCTCACGAGCGAGAGCACGAAGATCATGGTGGCAGCGAAGGCCAGCCGCGTTTTGGCCATGCGCGTAAATTGAAGCGCGATCGGCGTTCCCGGGATCGCGGCCAGCAGCAGAATGCCAATCCTGGCATCGGGCGCCAGTGGGAAGATGTGAACCAGCAGGAAGCCTATGGCCGGTACCGAGACGCAATTAGCCAGCAGGGTGCGCGTAAACAGGGCGCGGTTACGCAGGATGTCGAGCAGTTCTCCGCCACGGACACGCAGCCCGATGGAGAGCATCACGACTGCGACGAAGAAGTTGAGCAACGGCAACGGCGGAATCAGCATGCCCTACTCCGTAGAAGAGGCTCGACAGCGGCGAACTCTTGCGGGCGACAAATAAACCCACAATCATTCCATCTGGCCGCGCCGCTTCTGCTCATACATGGCCCGGCCGGCCGGGCTATCCCTGTTCGATTAATACTTCCAGTCTGCCGGCTTGCGCAACCTTCTTCACGCATGCGTGGTCGCTCTCATTTTGATCGGCATAGGCGACGGAGAAAGTGGCAATCGCTTTGTCGAAGGTTTCGCTCTTGCCCAGGTAACCGCTGATCATGGCGGCGTCGCTGGAGCGCGCGTGGGAGAGCGCCAGCGAGTGACCGCAAAACTGGGTAAAGAGGGTCATGTTGTCGGCCGCGAACGTCTCGACCGCAAACTTCATCTTGACGTCGCGCAACTGCCGGACATAGAAGTGACGTCCTCCCCTACCCGCGGTCCATCCCAGGAAGATGTCGCTGGACGGCTGCATCAGCCGGATGCCGTTCACCACGCGCTGTCCATGGTTCGGGTAGACGCTCTTTCCCGCAAACCCCTCCAGAACCGATGCGCCCCTCTTTGACCTGCAAAATGAGGGGGTCTCCTCCGCCAGCCACCAACAGTAATATCCAGCAGGCGGTGCCGAAGCTCCCGACGCCGACGACCTTGGCTGCGGCGTCCTTGACTTCGAAGCGGTCGAGCAACATACGATAGTTAGGCGCCAGTGATTCGCGGTACCGGGCGAAGGCGTCCTTCACCACCGGATGAACCTCCCAGGCGGTGTGGCCTTTCCAGTGAAAGATCGCCGGGAGCTGCTCTTTGAAAGCCGGCGATCCGCCCGACTCACCTACGACTTAGGGAAGAGGCCTTCCGAGGTGCTCTTCTCACGCGCCTTCGCCAGGTTTTTGATCGCACCGTGACGGATCGCGGCGTCCTTGACACTCGCGATCAGCATCTCGAACTCGAGCGCGAAGTACCACAAGTCCAGCACCTTCATTTCGGCGAACTCAGCCATGTGTTCGCGGTATGACCTGACACAGCCGAGAACCGCATCCTCGGCGTCAGATTCGCTAGGCCGTTGTCGCGACAGGCAATGACGATGCTCGCCGCGAGACGCTTGAGGTCCCATTCCCAAGGTGCTGGGAGGGTCTCATCAAGGTCGTTGAGCGCGAAGATGACCTGCCTCTCCGGGGTGGCGAGACCGCGGAAGTTCACCAGGTGGGAATCTCCGCCGCATTGCACGCGGACGCCCGTAGACGGAGTCCCTGCCAGATCCACCGCCATGGCGACCGCCGAGCCCCGGTAGAAGGTGAAGGGAGATGCGATCATGCGCCCGTGACGAAGGGGAAGGAGTTCGGGAAGGCGTCCTTCGTTGGCCTTCAGTACCAGGCGGACTGGGTCCGGCCGGTCGTGCGGCGGCTTCCATTCTGCGTGTGAGGTTCGCGGGCACTTTTCCCCCAAGGCTTTGCCCATCGCCGCCAGCTCAGCTTGTGAGTTGTGTGCTTGGAAGACCGGGATCTTGCTGTCGACGGGTTGGGACTTACTCTTCGCTGGTGCGGCTGCGCTTTTCATGGTGACGCTCCTTTACTGGAAGTTCAAAACAGATCGAAGCTTTGCTCGCAGGCTGAACAGTATGAGGACCGTTAGCAAGGCATGAAGGCCACACGCCAGCAGCAGAATGTAAATGACGAACCCTCCACCAAACCTGAGGTAAGCGAGATAGACACTCGCGAGCAGGTTGTAGTTGAACAGAGCGCGCGTCGCCTGCTGGCTCGCATCGCCTCTTCCCGGCCAACAGGCTATTGCCAGAGACAGCAGCCCAAACCCGCCCACCCGGCCCACAGCTATGCCGACCGCACCAAGATCGCCTCCTAACAGCAGCCGGACGACTAAACCGGGATTGAGGATCAAGACGAGTCCGGTTACCGCCTCGATCGCCGCTGAGATTCTTACCAAGGTCTTCGTATCCAACGCTTACTCCCAAGTTGGCCATTACATCGCCACTGCCGGCGCTCGGCTGGCCCGCGTGTTTCACAATCGATCGCTGGTCAGTTATCCACTTTCTTTTTCATTTCATCCACGGCCTTCTGATCCTCCGGCAGCATCTGCGACGGCCCGAGCTTGACCGTCAGCTTGTCAATCGTGCTAGTGAACTTGAATGGCAGCTCGTAGCTGTTGTCCACCCCCGAGCCGGTGTCGATGCCGACATCGAATGTTTCGTCAAGGGCAAGGGTCAACGGTATGGTGTGCTCGACCGTCTTGCGATCCAATTCCTTCCCGTCCACCGAGAGCACGCCGGTGCCGCCTTTGCCGGGGCCGGGGCCGCCGTATTTGAAGTCGAACACGAGGGTATGTTTGCCCGGCATGAGCGCTTCGCCGATCCGGCCACCCGCGCCGCCTTCCCAGCGGGTAGTTTTCGGGTTAAGCATGTTGTAAACAAAGACCGGCTTGCCCTTGAGCAGGTAAAGGCCATAGCCGCCGAAACGCCCGCCGTCGGTCACGAGCATCCCTTCCGCGCCGCCATCGGGCACCGTGATCTCGGCGGTGATGGTGTAGTCCCGGTTCAAAATGCAGGGCGCATTGCCGGTGGGAATCCCGGCGTTCTCACCCGTGTAGATGAATTCCGTTTTCCCGGCGGTGGCACTGGGTCGCGGTGTCAGCCAGCGGCCAAAGCCCGAATTATCCAGGGGAAGGACATTGTATTTCGCCGCCTCGGTCATGAACAACGACTGCAGTTCCTTCAGCAGCGCGTTCAGTTGAATGTCGCCGTCGAATTTCTGGGGCGGCGGTGGCAAATACTTCCCGTCGATGGTAGTCGTTGCGCTAGGAGAACCTAACGTGCCCGTGACTTGTTGCGCGGAAGCCGCACTGCTGCCGAAAATGCTTGAAACGGCAAACGCTCCCAGGGTTAGTTTTCGAACTCCTGCACCAAGATCCACACGGTTCTCCTGATTACGCACTTCTGGTCAGTTCCCGCCAGGCAGGGGCATGACCGCCGCGTCAAGCTCATTGGGGCGGATTCGGAACTTCCATTTGTGGCAGTAGTCGACAGGACACGCTCGCGATCCATCGTCGGCCCATCTATGCACGCGAATCCCGCACGAATGATGTGCGAATCTGTTCGCTTTTACTTCTTGCATCCGTGCTCGTACTTGCCTTTGGCGCAAGTTGTGCCACCGGGACCCTGCGCCACGCCCATTCCGTTCTTCGTCTTGGCTTTGCCGCCGTTGGTAGTCTGGGTGGTAGTGACCCCGTTCGAGTTGGTGTGGGCGCCGGCGGCGTTGCCCGTCCCGGAGTTGACGGCGGCGGCGCTGTTGGGGCCTTGCGAGACGGTAGCTCCATTCGTGGTCTTGACGGCGCTGTTGGTTTGGGTGGTTGTCACTCCGTTCGGATTCTTGTGGACAACCGTAGCCTTGCCCGTGTTCGGGTTGCGATTGATAGAAGAGAGACATACCGCCTGTGATCCCACGAAGGAGCCGAAAGAAGTTAGTCGGTCGACCGTATCTTCGCCTCGATCCAATTAGGCGCACTTCGCAAGATGACCCTGGTCTCCCTGCAACAGATCAAAGGTCCTCGGCAGTGTCCTGCCCCTCGATGGAAACCTCGAGTCGCAGGCTCGACCCGTTGAGGACCCCCGTATAGGTCGCCGTTACCCCTGAACCGGTTGAGCCACCATCATCCGCAACAGGCGCTGGCGTCTCCGCTTTATATGTGCCCTGGAGCTTGAAGCGCCCCTGAGCGTCTAGCGCCAACCGTTGCGAGATACTTCCCCTCGCGCAGTCGAACTCGATGTCTGCGCCGCTGTCGTTTACGTCCATGCGGATGTGCTCGCCGCCCCAAACGCCGTTTGGAACCGCTTTGGCTGGACCAGCCGGGCTAGATTGCGCCGGACGCGAAGCCTTCATTTGGCCGGCGCAGGCTAGACCGACGCTCGCGATGATTAGAACTACTGCCACGAATCGCATCTCACCCTCTCCTCGAAAGATCGCTTGCCCGGTAACGACGGAGCGCCCGTCCGTGTCTCGCCGGCTCTTGATTTGGCTGTGTCAGACCCTCGCAGCCCTGTCAGGACATTATTGTATGGCTTACGGCGGAAACGTTCGTTCTCGAAGGGAATCTATCGGCTCCCCGATTTGAGCTCCGGAGTCAGCAATCCCAATGTCAGAGCGCCGCGGTTGTGAGCCGCGGGCTCTGTAGAGGATGAGGGATTTCGTCCTATTTGTGGCCGTGTCTCCGCCACAATCCCGCTAGACCCAACAAGCCGCCGCTCAGCAGTACGATGCTGTCCGGTTCCGGCACAAGGACTGCGGTCACGCCTACGGTCCCGTCGCCGTAGGTGTTGAAGCTCAGCGGACCGCCGGTGAGGTCCACAGTCGCGAGAGCGCCCGTCACCGTGTTACTGCCGTAGCAGGACATGAAATCGGCCGTACACAGAAACATCTGAAATTCGGCCGGAGTCGGTGAGGGGTTCCCGTCGTTGGGGGCATTGTTGGTGAGGGTCACGAACATCGAAAAGTACGGCGGATCAAAGCTCTGGGTGAACAGCGAGACGAAGCTGCCATCCTCGGTGAGCGACACCGCGCTGGACAGATCACCGCTGCAGCCGCCGGAGCAACTGGCCGTGCCCCCAACCGGGCCGGAGCCGCCGTAGAAATTAAAGCCGGACAGGAACACGCTGTTATTCGCACGGCAAGTCATCGCCAGCGACCAGGGCGAATCCCAGGCCTTGTGTGCCGGTCAGGCCGGAGTTGACGGTGATGAGGTAGGTGGAGGTATTAGCCACCGCCGGCATGGCCGCCAAAACGATTAGCATTGCCACCAGAATTCCCAATTTACCGAAGCGCTTCATTCATTTATCTCCCGTTCTTGCAGTTATCTCCCGTTCTGGGTAGCCAGCGCCGCGGACTGGCCGGGCGCTGGCCTAATTCACGTTTCCCTTATCGCGCCCCCGGACCCGCCAACACCCGCGTCGTATAGCCAATGTAGGCGCGGCTCGGATTCGTGAACTGTAGCGTGATCGAGACCTTCTGGCCTGGTCCCAGACTGCCACTGTAGTTTACATACGGGCTGATAGGCGGCGCCAGAAAATCGGTGGTGCCGCTGGCGCCATACACTGCTGCATTGCTGGTCAGATTGTCGATCACCAGTGAAATCGGGCCGGGGATCGTGGAAGCGGAGTTGTTGGTCAAAGTTACCGTTTGTGCGAAGCGGCCGGTGACCAGGTTCAGACCTATTCCACCTTTAGCAATGCCGACTCGGGCGCTGACGTCCAGGGGAGAGACGTTAAGCGTACCGGTGCCACTGCTGGCAGCATAGACGGAGTCGCCGGCAAAGCTGGCCTGTACCGCGGCGGGATAGCTACCCGCATTAATTCCCACCAGGCTCACACCGGGCAGAGTTGCCGTGCCGGCGCCATTGGTGGTAGCGCTACCCACGGGATTGCCGTTCAGGCTGAAGTTGATGGTTTTGCCGCTCACTGGGTTGCCACCGGAGGTCAGCACGGCCGATAACGTGGTGGTTCCGCCGTAGACACCGCTGGCGGGAGGTACGCTCACGCTGGTGGGGAGCGGATTCTCCGGCCCGGTCGGCAGCGGCCAGGCATAAGCGCCGCGGCTGCGGGTCCACAATGCCAGGGTGGTGGAGCCACGATCAACCGACATGTCCCAAATCATGACGTTGGGCAGGCCGTTGTTGAAGCGGTTCCACACCGGAGGATTCGCGGTGACGTCGTCGGTGTAGTACAGCCCGAAGTCGGAGCCAGCGAAGACCTGGCTGGGGAAATTCGGGTTGACGATGATGGAATCGATCGGGATGTCGGGCAGGTTGCCGGTCTTGTCCGTCCAGGTGAACCCATCGCAGGAGGTCGAGGTCTTGGTGCAGACCACGCGGAACACATGGCCAGGAGTACTGGGAGTGTTGTTGTTGAAGCCGCCGACGGCAGCGTATCCGATTGGGGTGTCTGGCCGCCGGAGAGCTGGGATCCAGGGCGATGCCCTGAATCGGACGGTTGGGCAGAACGGCGTTGCCGCCGGTCACGTCCACCCAGTTGGCTTGAGCTTGCACGCCAGTACCCAGATTGAAGCCGATCTGCACGTTGCCGTCGTTGGTCCCGGCGATGGCGACGCTCTGGTACTTGGGCGAGTACTTGACCTGGTTGATGTACGAGCGGTTGCCCAGAGTGCCTTTGGTCAGGTTCGCCGTGATCGGGTTATTGGTGACGTACCACTGGCTGGCGGCGAAGCTAGTCCCCGCGCCAAGGACCGTTTCCCAAACGCGGGTGGTGCCGGCCAGCAGATGTCCGCAGCCGGAGGTCGTGCCCGCAGATGGGCAGTCATCGCCTCCTGGTATGCCTCCGTGGAACAGGTGGACAGGCAGGACGAAAGACTGGGTGTCGCCAGTCCAGCCGCCTCTCCAAGTTGACCAGGTCGCGCCTGGCAAGGTGCAGTTGTGAATACAGCGGCTGAAGCCACCGCTGTTGTTGCCTTCCCAGTAGCGGAGACTGCCGGTGTTGTCGCCGAGCGTGGTGCCGCCGAGGAACCCGCCACCGTTCATGGCGAAGTTCGCAGCATTGATGTTCTGAAAGACAATCGAGTTACCGCTGGGGCCGCCCGTGACGGCGGTTACGACTACCGTGGCGCCGCTGCGCACGGCCGTGACCAACGTCGGGATGTCGCGGGTGATCGAGGTGACGATGTTGTTGCCTTCCGTCGTGGTGCTTGAGGCCAACACGACCTGGCCGGTGGCACTCCCCGCGGTGACGAAGGTGAAGACCTGCGAACCGATCTGGAATTGCTGACCGGCGCTCGCGCCACCCGTGGTCAATGTGATCGTGCCTTGAGCCTGGGTCGAACCCGTGCCCATCGGATCGATCAACCCGGAGAAGCCATCTCCGCCCAAGCCCATCTGCCACTGCACCGCCTGGTTGGGGAAGCCGGTAAACATCGCCGAGCTGGGTCCGTTGTCTTGAGCGCCGCCCACGGCGGAGGGAGTCGCCGAGGTGGCAAAGTTGCCGCTGATGTCGCCGGAGTAGAACTCGATGGCATTGATGCCGGCATCGAGGTTGGTCCACGTCGGGCGGGCGGTGTTCAGAGTCGCGGTGCTGGCATCGATGGTGCCGTGAACCCCACCGTCGTTGCCCACCAGAAGGTTGTCAGACGAGCCGTTAACAAAAGCAAGAGCATGCTGATCAACGTGCACCACGTGGTTGGCCACGCTGGTGCCGTTGTATCCGCAGGTGAGGTCGTACCAGGCGGTGCCGGTGCTGCTGGCCAGCCAGACTTCGAAAGTATCGAAGTAGACGCGATCCGAGCTATTGGGATCGACGATCACGCCCTGGTCGTACCAGTTCTGCGGATAGTCGCCGGCGCCGCCCGAGCCTATACCGGAGCACGCCAGGAGCGAACCGCCGGCCGAGCCCGCCATAAAGGTCCAACTCGCGCCGCCGTCTTTACTGACCCAGGCGCCGAGCTGGCAGCCGGTGGTGTTGCCGCAACCGCTGTTGTTATTCCAATTGATGGATCCCACTTGGGCGTAGATGGTTAGGGGATCACTGGGTGCCACGGCGATGTCGATGCGGCCAAGGTTGTTGACCGTTCCACCGTTCGTGGTAGTGCCACCGGTCGTTCCGTTGCCGCAATAGGTCGCGTTGCCAGGGAAGCCAACTAGGTATGGATAGTTGCACGGAACGCCGCTACCGGCATTCATCAATGCGCCCGTTAAGTACGGGCTGCCGGTCACCTGGTTGCCAAAAACAAAGCCGTTGGAGTTGCTCGCAATCGACGTAAAGCTGGGGCAGCCACTGGCTTGCATGGTGCCCTTATAGACGCCGTTGGCCCCATTGAGCCCGAGATCATATTGCACGTAGGTGGGGAAGCCGCGCACGCCCACGGCCGCTATAATGCGGGTGACGCCGCCGCCCATGTCCGTGAGCTCCAGCCCGGTGATGTCCTGACGCTGGCTGGTGAAGCTGTTGGTAAGGCAATTGGTCCAGGTCGCGCCTAGGTCATAGGAGAACCAAAGGCCCTTCTTGCTCCCGGCTACGATGTTGCTGCTGTTGTTGGGATCGACCCGAACTTTGCCGACCGCGTCGTACTGTGGGTAGTTGCCTGGGGGCTCCGAATACTCCGGGCCAAAAACGTCGGCGCCGAGAACCGTCCAGGTGTTGCCGCCGTCAGCCGACTTAAAGATGCCCTGGCTGCCCATGGAGAATGAACCGTAATTCAGATCGCCCGTGCCGGCATAGATGGTGTTGTGATCGTTGGGATCGAGGGCCAGCGTGTCGATGCTGGTGGTCGCCAGCACCGGATTATCGGTGGTGACGGTCCACGTGGTGCTGGCGGTGCAGCAGTTGGTTGTCTTCCAGACGCCGCCGCCGACGCTCCCGGCATAGGCGACGATGCTGCCGTTCGTGGTCGTGGTCGGATCGGTCACGATGGCGTTGACACGTCCCTCAGTGATTCCATAGTCATAGCAGCCGCTACAACCTGTCATGTGCTCGGGCATCGGGCCAAGGGCAACGAAGGCGGTAGGACTGAGGACCAAATTTCTCTCGGAACCCGTGATTTCACCGTTCGAGATGGCCGCAGAACGGAGATCCAGGCCCTTGCGCCCCGCCGGCACCCCGCGCTTCATCGCAAGGTCTTGTTCGGCAGCCTTACGGGTCCAGGCGGGCGAGTAGCGGCCCGTCGGATAGGTCAGCCGGTGGTTCCAGTATTCTTCCTCGCTGATGAGACGCTCGGCATCGGTGGGAGCGTGGCCGGCAGTAAACTGGGTACGGACCGATGTCCCCGTGGAGCTGCCTATGGCGGTAGCCGTGAAGATCGGAGTTTGGCTCCTGCCCCCAGGGTTCGAGCTGCCCATTGAGGCCAGTTTCGGCATCTTTGCAGAGATGTTTAAGATGCCATTTCCGTCGGCGCTGCCCTGGATGGTGGCGACTATGCCGGCGGAAGCTGTCTTGATGACGATCGTGACCCCCTCTCTCGGGGTCCAACTGCCGCCGCTAAAGACAATCGTCTCGCCCGGCATGTAGCTGATCTTGTCGGCGATCAGCGTCGGCGCTTCTGAGCTGGTGCGGTCTGTCCGCTGGGCACCGGCGAAGGCCGATACAGAAAGGATGATGGCCAAAGTAGTGAGAACAAATAGGACTATGCGGGGAAGTGAGCGACGATTCATCATGTGTCTCCGACGGAGATTTCCAGGTTCCAGATGAGTAACAATCCAAACATTACTACTGGCTAGCTCGTAAGGACGTCTGTGATGATACTCACAGCCGCGAGTGACCGATATCACCTACATCTACATCCGGCTGCAGGCGGAGTTCGTCTATCTGGCTCCGATCCCGATTCGGTTCTCGCGCAGGATCGTCGCTTGGAAGCTGGACCGCACACTGGCGAGCCGGCTGGCGACAGAAGCATTGGAAATAGCGATCGAGACGCGAAAACCGCTGCCCGGGCTGGTTCACCACTCCGATCGCGGTATCTAGTACGCCTCGGTGGAGTACGTCGCGATCCTGAAGAGGCATGGCATGGTACCGAGCATGAGCCGTCCGGGATCTCTTGGGCGCGGGCAACAAGTCCGTGGACAGGATGGCATCGACATGCGCAGGTATTTGGCCTTTGACGTCGCCTGCAGGTACTTCTTGGTGACATGCAGGTTGCTGTGCCGCAGATAGTCTCGGATCATGAGTTGGTGTTGTCCCATCTCCGCCAGCATCGTTCGCACGGTATGCCGGAAAGTATGCCAACCCAAACAATGGATCCGGATCCTCCAGAACGCCGGCTGGATCTTTTTCTTGAGCACCAACGCCAGGTCCAGCGGTTTGCGGCCCTTCAACCGCTCCGAGGCGAAGACGTAATCTCCCGGCCGGTTGTACAGACTTTGAGTTCTCCATTCCCGCAGGCCATCTTTGAGCGCCGGATGCATCGGCAACGGCTGAGCCGAAGCCTCCGACTTGGTATCGATCAGATGCCCTCCTCGACGCTAATAGTAGGAATGCTGGATATCGAAGACCTGGTTGATGAAATCCAGCGGAGTGCTTCCAGTTCGCCTCGACGTGTTCCCAGACCTGCAGTTCATACAACCGCTTGACCGGCTGGCTGAAGTTGTGTACTGTCTAACGATCATGTTGAGTGGCCGTCAGGACTGTTGTCGCGTGACCTGCTGTTGTTGCGGGTACACACGTTCTGACGCATTCGGAAATACCACCTAGCTTTCTTACCTAAGCAGGATATCCCGAACCCACGCGTCAGACGCATCTGACACGTGGGTTTTTTGTTTTGGCGCAAAGAGGTAATCGATGCCAAGAGCAGTCCAGGAAACTAAAGGTTAGAGAATCGAACGGATCAAACGGTGGACTCGATCGTGCGGCCTACGTTCGAGCCCCCCCGCAATTTGAGCGGGAAACCGCGTAAGCCTTTAAACGTCGGCGGAGGAAGCACTTGTTGCCAGGAGCGATGAAGTTGAACGGCCGATTCGACCACCTCAAGGCGCTGGAAGCGGAGAGCATTTACATTCTGCGTGAGGCGGCTGCGGAATTTGCCAAGCCTGTGATGCTCTACTCGATTGGCAAGGACTCGTCAGTGATGCTGCGCCTGGCGCAGAAGGCCTTCTATCCCGGCAAGATACCCTTCCCGTTGCTACATATCGACACCAGCTACAAGTTCCCCGAGATGATTGAGTTCAGAGACTCATACACGCGCCAAATTGGGGCCGAACTCATCGTTTACACGAATCGCAAGGCTCTAAACGATGGAGCTACTCCTTACGCGCTGGGCACACAGAAGTGCTGCGGAGCGTTGAAGACCCGAGCTCTGCTCGACGCTTTGGCGGAAGGCGGATTTGATGCTGCATTCGGCGGGGCGCGCCGTGATGAGGAGAAGTCCCGAGCAAAGGAGCGTGTCTATTCGTTCCGCGATTCGATGGGTCAGTGGGACCCGAAGAACCAGAGGCCCGAGCTTTGGAACCTGTTTAACGGCAGGCACCACAAGGGCGAGAGTATTCGCGTGTTTCCATTGTCGAACTGGAGTGAGCTCGACGTTTGGCTTTATATCCATGTCGAGAGCATTCCCATCGTGCCGCTGTATTTCGCCAAGGAACGCGAGGTGATTGTCCGCGATGATTCTGTCCTACTGATGCAAAGCATCGTGCATCTGCTGCCGGGTGAGAAACCCACGACATTGAAATGCCGAATGCGTTCGCTGGGATGCGTGCCATGCACGGGAGCGATTCGATCCCACGCCGACACCGTTCCCGCGATTATCGAAGAGATGCTGTCTTTCCGGCGTTCCGAACGCGAGAACCGTGCGATTGATCATGACGAAGAGGGCTCGATGGAACTGAAGAAGCGCGAGGGTTACTTCTAATGGCCACCCCTGAAGTGCAGTTCGATAGTGGGCTGAGCGGAATAGTTCAACTGTTCCCGTCGCGCTCCGAGGTCTTACGCTTCACGACTGCCGGCAGTGTGGATGACGGCAAATCAACGCTCATCGGGCGTTTATTGTATGACAGCCAGAGTGTGTACGACGACCAACTGGCTTCCGTCCGCAACAGCCGAATCAATCGATCGACCGGCCCGCTGGACTTCTCGCTGCTGACCGACGGCTTGCGCGCTGAACGCGAGCAGGGGATCACGATCGACGTTGCCTATCGCTACTTTTCGACACCGCGGCGAAAGTTCATCATCGCGGACACGCCGGGACACGAGCAGTACACGCGCAACATGGCAACCGGGGCTTCCACCGCGGATGCGGCTGTGGTCCTGATCGATGCGACCAAGGGAGTACTGTCACAATCGCGGCGCCATGCCTACATTGCGAGTTTGCTCGGCATCCGGCATGTGGTCGGAGCCGTGAACAAGATGGACATTGTCGGATACTCCCAGCAGGTATTCGACCGTATCGCGAATGATTTTTTGGCCCTGGCGGAAAAACTTGGCCTGGCCGATGTCTATCCCATTCCAGTGAGCGCGCTCGAGGGCGACAACGTAGTGCGCCGCAGCGACCGCATGCCGTGGTTCGATGGACCGGCCCTTCTTGAGTACCTGGAAAATCTCAACGTGCACGACACCGAGATCTCGCGGCCTGCGCGCTTTCCGGTGCAGTATGTCATCCGCCCTGATTCGGGCTTCCGAGGTTTTGCGGGACAGGTTGCATCTGGAATCGTTCGACCTGGGCAGTCTGTGGTTGCATTGCCATCCGGCATCAAGACGCGGGTGAAGTCGATTGTGACTTTCGACGGCGAAACTGAGGCAGCGCCTTCCGGCACAGCTGTCACTCTCACGCTGGAGGATGAGGTTGACGTGAGTCGCGGCGATCTTCTGGCCGCAGAGGGCGCCCTGCCGTCGGTATCGCGAAAGCTCGTCGCGTCCCTGGTCTGGATGCACCCGACGGAACTGGATCTGCACAAGTTCTATGTACTGAAGCACACCACACGTCTCGTGCGGGCGCGGGTGGCGCGAGTTCACTACCGGGTGGACATTGACTCCCTCGGGAAGCTCGAGGCCAACTCACTTCGCATGAATGACATTGGCTGGGTTGACCTCGAGACCACCCTGCCGCTGTTCTTCGACGTCTACCGTGAGATCAGGGCTACGGGCAGCTTCATTCTGATCGATCCTCTAACCAACGCAACGGTTGCTGCCGGAATGATTGAGGCAGCAACCCAGAGTGCTGGGGTGAGCCAGACGGATAAGATGGGGGATTCATTTGTGCCCGTGTCCCTTGCGGAGCGCACCGCACGCTTCGGACATCCACCCGCAATCGTGTGGGTGAAAGGCGATACGAATTTGGCTCAACTCATCGAGCGACAGCTGTTCGAAGACGGCTGGTTTGCGCACCTGATTCGCACTGCCGACCACGAAGTGCGCGACCTGCTTCCGTTAGTTCGTGCATTTCGCTCCGCGGGAATGCTGGTGGTCCTCTCGGTCGATGGCGACAACGGCCATCGCGAACAGTTGTGCGAACTCTTTGGCCAGCCCGCGTTCTTCGAAGCCAACGCAAATCAAAACCCGGCGGCCGCTGTAGCAAGTGACGTCATCGAGCGGCTGACCGTATGGCGGGAAACCGCCACAGTGAAAGGAAACGGCACTTCATGAGCCTGCCGCCTATTGCAGAACATTACGACGCCCTGGATGCCGGGGATGCGATTGATCGCCTCCTCGATCAAAATCGCGGCTTGGCATGTATCACATGCAGCTTTCAGGCAGAGGACATGGTCGTACTCGACCTCTTGCGTAAACCGCTGCCACAGGTGCCTGTCCTCTTCCTGGAAACCGGCTATCACTTCGCCGAGACCTACGCGTACCGCGATCGAATGGTTGCATTGTGGAACTTAAATCTTGTCAACGTGATGCCAGTACAGTCAGTAGTCGAACAGGAATCCGAACTGGGAATTCTGTATCGCATGAATCCGAGTCTTTGCTGTCAGCGGCGCAAGGTCGAACCATTGATGAAGGCACTTGAGCCCTTCGATCTCTGGTTCACCGGATTACGCCGGGAGCAATCGCCAACGAGAAAGAACTTGAAGACGGTCGAGGACCACGTACTGCCCAGCGGCAAAACGATGTTAAAGGTGAGCCCGCTCGCGGCATGGGATTGGAAACAGGTATGGAGGTACACCGTCGAGCACGGGATTGAGTACCTACCTTTATACGACCAAGGTTATCGCAGTATCGGCTGCGAACCGTGTACCAGTGTTCCGGCGGAAGGTGCTGACCCGCGTTCCGGTCGTTGGGGTGGCGGAAAGTTGGAATGCGGCATTCATATCTTCTCGCAAAAATGGAATGATGTCGCAGAACAGTAGTTCAGACGAGGTGAGATTTGACGAGATCGCAGACCGACGAATCCATTACGAAACCCAAATTGGTAATTTCCGTGCGTCCCGGCATTGACTGGCTGTCGCTTGGAATAGCGCTATTGCTTGGCGTGGTTTTTCATTATGTCCACTTCAGCGTCCCTTGGTAAGCCGTTTGGCTTGGACCCGCTCGCGACCCTGAGTGCCAATCTCAAGGCCTGGGTATCGTACGCGCTCCGGTTCGTCCCCGGATTGGCGCTGCTGGTCGCGATCGCCACGGCGGCGCGGCTGATCGGGCGCGGAGGCCTCGATTCCTACACCTTGGTCTATGCCATCGTGCTCGGAATCCTGATACGCAATACCGTAGGTTTACATGCATGGTTCGAGGTTGGTACCCGCACCTATGAAGTGTTCTGGAAGGTTGGTATTGTCCTGCTCGGCTCGCAGATGGGTCTGCATAGCTTCTCCGAGGTGGGTATCAAAGGCGTGGTACTAGCTGGGGTCGAGGTGGTTGCGACCATGAGCATCACGCTATGGCTTACTCGGGTATTCAAGATCGACGGCGCCCTCCGGCAGTTGTTGGCGATAGGAATGGCTATCTGCGGCGTCTCGGCGATTATTGCGCTATCAAGTGCCCTGCGGAATGACGAAGAAGATACTAGCTATGCGGTCTCGGTCATTCTCTGTTTTGGACTGCTCAGCCTGACCATTATGCCCTTCCTTGGGCACTTAATGAATCTTAGCCCACTGCACTTTGGACTATGGGCCGGGCTCGCCGTTAACAATACGGCGGAGTCTGTGGCTACTGGCTTTACCTATTCCGAAGCCGCCGGTCACTACGCCACAATCGCCAAATTGTGCCGCACACTATTTTTGGATGCAGCCCTGCTTTACTTTGTGCACGGAATGGTTCGCGCGAAGTTGGCCGACGAGACTGTCTCCACAGCACGTGGCTTGGTGAAACACTTCCCCAAGTTTGCGCTGGGCCTGATTGTATTTTCCACGCTGGCCACCTTCCATTTTTGGTCGAAGGGTGCACTCGACAATCTGAACCATCTCTATCGCTGGGCGTTTCTCTTGGGGTTCGCGGGCGTGGGGTTGCGAACCAGCCTGAGCCGATTGCGGACCCGCGGCGTGCGACCACTCGCCTTGGCGCTCGGAGTACAGACAATCACGTCCGGGATCATGCTGATTTGTGTGCGCATGCTTTTCTAGCAGGTTTTGCGCGGAAATTTTATTTTTAGGCTGTGCGGAGCTTTACTTCAGCGCGAGCCGTTGTCGATACAGGGGACTCCGCCCTCAACGCACCTGAAACAAAACTTGGCGGAAACTTCCCCGACTGGTGGAGCGCAAGCGGGAACATTTATCGAGACAGAGTGACACGCATCAACAACAGGGTTTGTCGCCCCAAGGGCAGGCTCCAATTCGGCGGCCAATACTCCTACCTCACGCGTGATGCGTGGTCGCGCATTGATGGGCAGCCCGAAGCGATCGAGAATATGATCTTCAGCTCCTTCCGGTATTACCTACTTGAGCGCCGCGGGTGTCGGCACGCGTCGGGCATCCGTGGTCTCCTCCTGAGATTTGTGCGTGACCTGGCAGCACTGGGCAACTGGGTGGTACGTCAGCGCCATCGAGCACGCTGTAGCGGGCGCCGCGGAGAACTGCGCTTCCCTCTTGACAACGACTTACATGGATGTCGGCGAGTACTAAGATGGCCCCGAACCGGCATGCGCGACGTGTCGGACTTCGGTCCGGATGGTCAGGCTAAGTCGTCTGTTTTTTGACTCGCCGAGCGGACTTCAGTCCACGAGGCGTCTGCAATTCAGACTTCTTTCGCAGCCTCTCCAGCTCCGGAGGGGACTAACTGTGTGCTGCCGGGCACTCCTTGAAACACCCCCTACAGCTTGGCCCTCAGCATGTTGATCACGTCATCCGCCGTGATTACGCCAGTCAGCACGCCCTCGTCGTCGATCACTGGCAACGTCAGCAGGTTGTACTTGTCAAATAATTCCGCAACTTCCTTCTCGTCGGCTCCAGGATGGATGGTCGGCATGTGACCTGAACTCAGCAGCATCAGCGGTATGTCAGGCGTCGCCAGCACAATCTTCGCCAGCGGAACCTGCCCCAGCAGCTTCTCGCGCTCGCCGATGATGTAGATCGTGCTCATGCTTTCCAGTCCGCCTTCAAAGTTGCGCAACATCTCAATCGCGTCCGACACCTTGGCGCCCGACTTCAGTGCCATGTACTGAGTGGTCATGCGCCCCGCAGCTGTGTCCTCCTCGAAGGTCATGAGCTCGGTGACCTCGGCGCGTTCCTCCGGCTGCATCTCGGTCAGAATTTCCTGCGACGCCTCCGGAGGCATATCACCCAGCAAATCGGCAGCCGCGTCCGGATCCATCTCCTCGACAATGTCCGCCGCGCGGTCCGAATCCAGCGAGCTGAGGATCGACACCTGCATCTTGGGATCGATTTCCTCCAGCGTTTGCGCGGCAACCTCTTCATCCAGCGTCTCGAACACCGCTTCGCGCTCCGTCGGAGCCAGTTCCTCCACGATGTCCGCGATGTCCGCCGGATGCAGCTTCGCCAACCGGTCCAGTGAGATCTTCAGCTTCACCCGCCGCGCCGGATCCGTCTCGATCAAGTCCACGAACTCCCACGGAATCATCCGCGGCGGAATCCGCTCCATCATCGACCGCAGCGCCGCCGACGGAACCACTCCCCTCAGCAGCCGCCGCATCGCTCCGCGCGCACCCACATCCACCGCAGCCAGCTTGAGCACGATGTGGTCGTGTCCCAGCTCCTCGTGAATGTCGACGTCATTCACCCGAACGACTTTGCGGCCATACACGTCGATGATCTGCTGATCGAGCAGGTCGCGCTCCAGCAGCAGCATACCCTCGCCGCTCGCATACGGAGTCCAATCCGCGGCCATGCTGTCCGCGCGCACGCCTCCATTCACCGACTCCACCGACTTGATCGCCAGCAGCCGCACGCCCTGCCGCGTCTTCACCACGAATCCCGAGATGCGGTTGGGATCTTCCTGCGGCACCAGCGCCACCTCGCGCACTTTTCCCACGGGCGAAGTGCCCGACGGATCGTACACAGGCGCGCCAATCAGGTCGGAAAGTGCAAGCGACGGCATCACAGCCAATATATCGGAAGCGCAGCCCAGAAATTCAGTTGTTTTCGTCCTACCAACTCGAAACCTTTCCTTCTCGCTTCGCGTAAACTCCCTACAGACATCCCTATGAATGTCAGTCGTAATCGTCTTGTCGCCGCCCTAGTTGCACTCCTGACGTCGGCCGTCTTGGTCTACTTCGGTACCGGCCTGCACCCGCTTTGGTGGCTCATCTGGATCGCTCCCATTCCCCTATTGCTCCTCGCGCCTCGCGTTTCGCGCAGCCTGGCTTTCGCCTCGGCGTTTCTAGCTTGGACGATCGGCGGCCTCAATCTCTGGAGCTACTTCCGCCATTTGCTGTCCACACCACTCACCGTCACGCTGTTGATCATCGGATTGCCCGCATTACTCTTCGCCCTCGATGTTCTTCTCTATCGCTGGCTACTCGCTAAATCCGCCTGGCGCGCCGCTCTGGTCCTCCCCAGCTTCTGGGTTGCCTGCGAATTCCTGAACGCCCTCACCTCTCCTCACAGCACCGCCGGCAACCTCGCATACACCCAGATGGACTTTCTCCCCATCCTCCAAGTCGCTTCTATAACCGGCATCTGGAGTATTAGTTTCTGTGTGTTTTTGTTCGCCGCCACAGCTGCCGTCCTCGTCGGACGCCAGGGCCGCGAATCGGACCGCCGAACTCTCGCTATTGTTGTCTCCTGTTTCCTACTCGCCGTACTTGGATTCGGCGTCTGGCGTCTCTACACCACGCCGCCTACCTCATCCACCGTGACTGTCGGACTCGTCGCCTCCGACCTGCGCCAAAATATCCTGGCCGAACACTCCGCCGACACGCTACGCCTGCTGCGCGACTACGCCGGTCAGGCCGAACTACTCGCCGCAGCCGGGGCCCGCGTCATCGTTATCCCCGAGAAAATCGCCGTCCTGCTCGACTCCGATCTCCCTCAAGCCGATCCTCTGCTGCAATCCACCGCCGACAAAACCGCAGCCCTGATCATCGTCGGAGTCATTCATCCCACCACTGGCGCGAAGTGGAACGAGGCGCGTCTCTACTTTCCCGACGGTTCCATCCGTACCTACGAAAAGCACCATATGTTGCCGGTATACGAAGGCAACCTTACCGTCGGGACCGCGCGCACCGAATGGCACGAACCCTCCGGCCTCTGGGGCATCACCATTTGCAAGGATATGGATTTCCCCCAACTCAGCCGCGACTACGCCAATGATGGCGTCGGCCTTTTACTCGTCCCCGCCTGGGACTTCGACGCCGATGGCTGGTGGCACGGCCGCATGGCAATCCTCCGCGGGGTTGAAAGCGGATTCAGCATTGCCCGCGCGCCCAAACAAGGCATTCTCAGCGTGAGTGACAATCGTGGCCGCGTCCTCGCCGAACGCTCCACCGGCGATGCGCCCTTCGCGACCCTCGTCGCTTCGGTGCCCGTCCGACACGAATCCACTCTCTATGATCGATTCGGAAACTGGTTCGGCTGGCTTAACGTCGTTGTTCTGCTGCTGCTCGTCGTCACTTCCCTCGCGCGCGAGGTGAAACCAAACGCTGTCATTCGTCCGGACTGATGGATCCTGCACGCTTGTCGTGGGTGCCCCATCCTTTCGCCGCTCTCGCGAAAGGGTGGGAACTAACCCCGCCCTCTTCCCACCCCACTCCCGCCTCTGCGACACTACCCACGTGCCGACTTACCACGTCAACGCCATCCTCTTCGATCTCGACGGAGTCCTCCTCGACTCCACCCCCAGCGGCTCCCGCATCTGGACGGCCTGGGCCAACCAGCACCACCTCGACGCCGCCTACGTCGTTCACATCGGACACGGTCGCCCCACCGTCGAAACCGTCCGCCTGGTCGCGCCCCACCTCGACGCCCCCCACGAGGCCGAACTCATCGAGCAAGCCGAAATCGCCGACGTCGCCGGCCTCGCGCTTCTCCCCGGAGCCCGCGCCCTGCTCGCCGCCCTCCCGCCCGACCGCTACACCATCGTCACTTCCGGCGGACGCCGCCTCGCCACCACCCGCCTCCTCGCCGTCGGACTCCCCATCCCTCCCACCATGATCACCGCCAGCGACATCACCCGCGGCAAGCCCGATCCCCAGCCTTATCTCGCCGGAGCCGCCGCCCTCGGCTTCGATCCCCGCACCTGTCTGGTCTTCGAGGACGCCCCTTCCGGCATCCGCGCCGCCCACGCCGCCGGAGCCACCGTCATCGCCCTCCCCACCACCTACCCGCAGCACGAGCTCTCCACCGCCGACGCCATCATCCCCTCCCTAGCCGCCGTCTCAGCGACTATGGATCAAGCCCACAACCCGCCGCTCCGGATTGAGATTGCCAATGGCGTTTGACCGCCAACATCGAACGGTCCGAAATGGGATTACCTCCGATAGCTAGTACCCTCCCCCTCCCCCTATGCTCGTAAAATCTTGAAAACATAGGGGGCAAAAGGCGAAAGTGTCCGCAGAATCATGAGCCCGTGGAGGTTACAGGCAAAACCCTCTTAACAAAGAACTTAACTGGCGTGGCCGCCGGGGGACACTTATCCCCAAGTGAGTGTTGCATTCACGAATAGTTGAGGGAAGGAAAAAGTGCCGTGCGGGGGAAACTTTAGTAACATGGCGGCGGCAGAAGTTGCCCGCCCTGCGCCCCGGATTCGTTGGTGGCCTTAGGCCAAGCATAGGTGTTTGCCTTGACTCGCTGGTAATTGGAATCGAGTGCCGGTTGCATGAGGAAAAGTTGCGTCAGGCGGCGGGCCATGTTGGTGACTTCGTCAGCTTCGGCGATGGTGATGGGACGCTGAAGGAAGATAAACTCGCGGTAGCTGAACCACTTCTTGATGACCTGGTAGCCACCGATGTAGAACTCCCAGGCCTTTTCTGGGATGTTCTTCCACACACAACCATCATTCAAATAGATGTCAAACGTCGCCGGACCGAGCAGAGTCATTACGTCTTCCTCAAGTGAATCCTGACGAGCCCCCAACAAGGCTGCCCATCTCTGCTTCGGTACGCTCGCGCCGAGCGGACCTTCCCCGACCCGGCATTGTCACGCCGTTTTTGCCAACGTGCCCCCAGCCGGCGGAAATCATGAGATCCCTCGTTTCATCCAAGGGTTGCCCGTCGACTTTCTGCATCAGGCCAATGAGTCTCAATGGAGGCGCGATAGTCCCGTCCGTCACGGTGTCGACTGAGTGCTCCACGTCCAAAAGCGCCGATGCAGCCTCTCCGAGCGCAGCTGATTCCGTCAGCGCTGCGGCTAGGTTGGGCAGGGGAATGCGCGGCCAGTCTTGCCGGATGCCGTCTGCGTTGTCCGCGAGATACATCAGTGAGTAAGAGACCGCGAGCACGTGCACCCAAGCGAGCGCCACCGCCTCTTCCGTGTACGCCAGCCCGATATTTTCGAGGTAGTTGCGCAGATCATGTGACCCGTTTGGTGTGATAAGGGGACCGGTCGTCGGAGCGGGCGGCGGTTGCCTCGTGCCTAAGACGCCTCCCTTTAATCCAAGTGCCGTTTGGTCCTCGTGAACTTTTGTGCTGAGTTGCTCGTTCCTCAGCAAGAAGGGAAAGTAATATGCGTGCCCGCGAAGTGCATCATTGTCGCCAAGCAATCGGGTGAACATAATCGGGAAGCCCTCGGGTGAGGCGACACCAGCCGAGCGGGTTACAAGAAACCGATTATCGGCAAATATCTGTCACCATAGACCAGGTCTCGGCTCGTTCCAAACAGGTCGAACGCCGGTGTAGTAGCTCCATCGGTCGTCGAAGGGGCGTAAATAGTAGCGCACGAGCCTCGTTTCTTGGTACGGCTCAGCTTTAACCGCCTTTGCGCGGGCTTTCTTCGCATCGAAGCGTGCGCAGTCTTCAGCTATAATAAAGGTGAACCTCCTGGCGCCCGCTGCGGGCGAGGTATTCGCAGCCAGAGCGCAAGTGAAGAGAGCAGGACGGACGCTGACAGTTTGTACAGCGGATGCCTTTGCCATCAGCGAGGGCAGAGAGAAGGTGGTTGCAACCATGCTGGCCACAATCATGGCTGTGCCGATAACCCCCGCGAAATAGCACAAGATTGGGCACCCGTGGACACCGAAGCGCCGTCGAAGCGAGCCAACGAGTCACGATGATTTGTGCCCAACGTTGGCCGATTCACGTAAGACAGTCTGAAGCCATTGTGAAGATCTTCCAGACTCCCGCCCCTGATATGTAGCGATGCCTGCGACGAACTGCTCTGCCGGAACTCTAGATCGTGACCCAACTTTTGTGAAATTTCTATATCACTCGCAATCCGCACCTCGGAGTTCCGGCCCGGCGATTACGTACGAAATGGTCTGTTCCCGCCAGCTATTGGCATGGAAGCCACCTTGACGGGCAACGGCCTGATCATTTAAGGGACCGCATTCGGCGTTGCGGGGAAGGGTAAGTCACTGCAGCGACCTACACTAGCGCATTGATCCCGGACCTGCCCCAATCGCGGCTCGCGGATTTCCTGGACGCGCGAGGTGACAATTGGTGTCTGATACTCCGGATGACGAAATTCCAGATGCATACCGCGACCGACGAAGCGGCGTTTCAACATGGAACCTCCCCAGGTTGAACCGGCAATGGCCACCTGGATTGGTTCTGGGCAGTACCGGGGATGCCCCGAGATAAGCACGTTATTGTCGCCCAGAAGCACAACCCGGTAACAGTGATGCTGGGTTTGAATCTCCAGCACAGTCGCGGGTGGCAGGTCGTTGAGGAACACGCCCCCGTCAATTTCTGACTGCACGAAGTTGCGATTCACTTCATCGCTGAGGTTGGGATGACAGCGGAATAAATGTGGACTGGTCGACAAGCGAAGCCTCACCCTAATGCCGTTCAGTCTACACCGTGACCGAATAGACCAACTGGTCCATGAGGCAATCCCAGTGTTCCCCCAGTCGTGGGTGTGCGGCGGATTGTCATAGCGGCCACCAGTGTGTCCTGGGTAATGTACTGCGCCCCGACCATGCCTTGGGAGTCGGGCACGGCGGAAATCTTGCCCGTGCGTGTGTCGAATGTCTGTAAGTAGTTCCTGTTCTTATCGCCCGCCGGGGCGTCCGTCCACGACGTCATGACTAAGAGGGTCCCGTCTGGTGACCAGTCCGCAGCAACCGAGTTTTTATCAATGATCTTTTGCGGAGGCCCGCCATCCATGTCAGAAGACCTAAGGAAGTTCCGGATCTTTGAATTCAAGACGCAGAAATGGAGCGACCTTGTCGCCGACAACGTCGTGAACTGGAATTTCTCCCTGGATCGCAAGTACTTTTACTTCACAACAAGGGGCGCGGAACCCAAGGTTCTGCGGCTACGAGTCGCCGACCGGCAGATAGAAACCATCACCAGCTTGAAGGACTTTCGTCGAGCGGTGGATTCGGTGGAATCAAATACTCAAATTAGTGTCGCGCCAGACGGCTCGCCGACCTTCACCCGCGACATTGGCACCCAGGAAATCTACGCGCTGAATGTCCGCTGGCCCTGAGGACCATCCGCCTAGGGCTTTGCCTCGGATAGCTGTCGAGAAATCGCCAAGTCGTAAGCAATGCCGTCCTGGTGCCCGAATCGGGGATAGAGTACGGAATGGCCTGTTATCGTAAAGCCGGGACGCTATCGCCTTGAGGCAGTACTCTGCGGGTGGAAGTCCCAGGGATTCGATGAAGCCCAAAGCAAGAGCTTGGAAACGATGAAACATCCATTCCTTAGCGGCGAACTCGCGGCATGCCAATCCATTGAACCGACACGTTAGAAAGCTCGCAACGAGGACCATTGATTATCACTGTCGTGAAACCGCCGAGCCTGTTGGAACTGGCAACTTTCGAGTCACCGCCCCCGTGTTCCCGACCGTTATCTCTGTCGTGCCGAAATCACTGCCAGTAATTCCGCAACTGATGCGGTGCCGCCGAATGTCTTGCTCACATGCACGTAGAGGTCGCGATTGCCGGGAGCGAAGACGAAACTGTCTCCCAGCTGAAAAGGGTTCTTTCCCAACTTGTGCTGACGATGACCGCTCGCGCTGGCGCGTTTGCGGGCTACCGACCGCAATCTCTATATACTGCGTCGAGAGACGTCGACACCCGAGGGACCCCGGCATCTGGTGTCGTTCCGGCAACTGCAACGCAACATTTAACTTGGACAATGGCCGAGTGATGGTGTTTAGAGTGGAGCAGGTATGGCGATAGTCCTGGTTCCCCTGCCGAGCCTCGATTTTGATCCGACCGAGAGTGGAGTGAGTTGGCTGGTGTTGACCCAGGCGGGGCACCGGGTCGAGTTCGCAACTCCGTATGGCCGTCCGGGCGACGCCGACGACATCATGCTGAGCGGACGCGGATTGGATCCTTGGGGCCTCATTCCAGTGCTTCGTAACTTCCCGCTACTCGGACGACTCTTGAGAGCCAATCGCGATGCGCGCGCGGCCTACCCGAAGATGGAACAGTCGCCTGAGTTTCAACATCCGAAACGGTGGCAAGATCTCACAGCAACCGACTATGATGCGCTCCTTCTGCCAGGTGGTCACCGCGCAAGAGGCATGCGGCAGTATCTGGAGAGCAGCGAACTGCAGCGTGTAGTGCTGCACTTCTTTGTCGCTGGAAAGCCCGTTGCAGCCGTCTGCCATGGTGTGCTGTTGGCAGCCCGAACTGTCGATCCCGCCACCGGCCGATCGGTTCTGTACGGCCGCAAGACTACCGCACTGACCTGGACGCTGGAGCGGAAAGGCGCCCTCGCGGGGCGTATCGGCAGGTTCTGGGACCCTCACTACTATCGTACCTACACAGAACAACCGGGACAGCCAGCGGGGTTCATGTCGGTCCAGCAGGAAGTGTCCCGAGCATTGGCAGCCGGATCCGACTTCCTCGATGTTCCCGCAACGAGTCCGAATCATCGTAAGCAAACCAGTGGAATGCATCGCGATACACCTCAGGATTCATCGCCCGCTTTCATTGTGCGTGATGGAAACTACCTGTCGGCCCGCTGGCCTGGGGATGTTTTCACCTTTGCCCGGACCTTTGCGGCGATGTTGAACGAAAAGCCGGCGCGGTGAACGACTCTTCAGAGTGATGAGTCGGCTAGTCTCAAGCCCACTTCGCCGCCAACCAGAGACACCGGGCGTTTCATGCTTGGCGGCGCCTTGACTTGGCCAGCGATGCACAATTCGGTGTATTTTCGTCTAATGATGCGCATCGAGTATTCGAAGTCCATCGTGATTGCCGCTCTAATTGCCGTAACCACTCCTCTCCTCGCACAGTCGCCGGCTTTCCCCCAAGGCGCGCAGGCTCAAGGAGCCACGGCGCCATCACAACCTACGACGTCGGCCGCGCCGAAACCCCAGGACACTGAAGTCTGGGAGCCAATTCCGAAGGTCGTGACTCCGGGCGCCAACTGTGCGGCACCTCCGTCAGACGCGATCATTCTTTTCGATGGGAAGAATCTGGACGAGTGGATTTCTAATCGCGACAAGTCGCCGGCGAAATGGATTGTTGCCGACGGAGTGCTGACGGTGAGCAAGACCCAGGGTAATATCGAGACCAAACGGACTTTCAAGAACTACCAGCTTCACATCGAGTGGCGAATCCCTGAAAACATTACCGGCTCGGGTCAGGCACGAGGGAACAGTGGCGTGTTTCTCGCCTCCACCGGGCCTGGCGACGCCGGATATGAGTTGCAGGTACTCGACTCCTATAACAACGCAACCTATGTGAATGGCATGGCCGGCAGCATTTACAAACAGGCAATTCCGCTGGTGAACCCCTCTCGCAAGCCAGGTGAGTGGCAGACTTATGACGTTGTGTGGACGGCACCCACGTTCAACGCCGACGGCTCCCCGAAAACTCCGGCCTATGTCACGGTCTTCTTCAACGGCGTCCTGGTGCAAGACCATTTCGAGTTGAAAGGCGAGACACTGTACATCGGAAAGCCTTTCTACAAGAGTTACGCCAGCGCTCCGATCAAGCTCCAGGCGCACGGCGACAAAAGCGAGCCAATCAGCTTCCGGAATATCTGGGTCAGGGAACTTGATTAACCATGGTCGACTGACACCCGGACTTGTAATCTGCCCATGGCGAAAATCGGGGACAGGATTGGCTGTAGGCCTCTTTCCCCTTTTCCTTCTAATCGGGAAGAGGTCGCAGTCTGAAGGCGAACAAGGTAGCATGACGTGAGCGAGCCTGTGGCATACGCGAAAGCTCAGGCGCGGGAGCACGGTGACAGCAGTCACTGACCAAAATCGATCCCGTCCGTCAATATAGAATCGATATCCGTCTCACGCTTGCGGGAGCCTGCCCTTATGAAACACGCCGTCGAGGGACTGCGTTTGCCGAGTTTGTTGTTGCCCTGTGCACTCTTATTATTAGCCTCCGGCTGCACAAACGGAGGGCATGTTCCGGACGCGGCCGCCTCCGCGGGGCGTCCACCTGCACCCGTGGTGGTGGCTAATGTCGAACAACGAGACATTCCGGTTCAAATCAGGGCCATAGGGAACGTTGAAGCGTATCAGACGGTGCAGATCAGGTCCCAGGTCAACGGCCAAATCCAGAAAATCTTCTTCAAAGAAGGAGAGGCCGTGCGCGAGGGCCAGCAGCTGTTTCAACTGGACAAACGGCCTCTTCAGGCGGACCTGGAAAAAGCGATTGGCCAGATGAAGCACGATCAGGCGCAAGCGGAGAATTCCCGAATCCAGGCCGAACGCTACTCCGGCCTGGAAAAAGCAGGCATTGTCTCGCACGAACAGGCTGGCCAGTTGAATGCCCAGGCAAAGGCCGATTCCTCTGCGGTGGAGGCAGACAAGGCCGCCATCGACGCGGCTCGTGTGCAGTTGCAGTACACCGACATCGTTGCTCCCATCAATGCACGCGCGGGAGCGTTAATGATCAATCTGGGCAATCTAGTGAAGGCCAACGATACGCCGTATCTGGTGCAGTTGAACCAGGTCACTCCGATCTACGTCACCTTTTTTGTGCCTGAGTCGAATCTGGACCGGGTGCGACAACGCTTCTCCTCTGGCGAGCTCAACGTTCTGGCTTATTCCAAAGGGCAGACGGACGGTCCGGCGGAGGGTCGCTTGACGTTCATTGACAACGGAGTAGATACGACCACCGGCATGTTCAAGTTGAAAGCCACGTTTGCGAACAAGGACCAACGGTTGTGGCCAGGACAATTCGTGGATGTTGCACTGACGCTC
Organism: uncultured Acidobacteriaceae bacterium; assembly: GCA_963779555.1. Taxonomy (GTDB): domain Bacteria; phylum Acidobacteriota; class Terriglobia; order Terriglobales; family Acidobacteriaceae; genus DASRAA01. The sequence goes on along the minus strand of CAVZYS010000036.1, from coordinate 45,762 downwards.
TCGACAGAGAAGAATGCCGTGGTGGTCCCGACGAAGGCGATTCAAACCGGGCAACAGGGCGAATATGTGTATGTCGTGCGGGCGGACAGTACGGCTGAATCGCGGCCCGTGAAGACGGTGGGGGTGTATCAGAATCTCACCGTAATTTCGGAGGGGTTGAAAGCCGGCGAGAGTGTGATTGTGAACGGTCAGTTGCGCGTGGCTCCGAACGCGAAAGTGGTAGTGCAGAGCACCCTGCCTGGAACTCAGACGGATTCGGCTGCAGGCGGACCCGGCGGAGGCGGTCTGTGAATATCTCCCAGATCTTCATCGACCGGCCGATCATGACCACGCTGGTCATGGCCGCCATTTTGATCTCCGGCATCTTCGCGTATCAACTGCTGCCTGTCAGCGACTTGCCGAACGTGGACTTTCCCACGATTTTGGTGAGCGCCTCCCTGCCGGGCGCGAGTCCGGATACGATGGCCTCCTCGGTCGCCACACCGTTGGAAAAGCAATTCTCGACGATCGCCGGCATTGACTCGATGACGTCCACGAATTCGCTTGGCCTCACCAATATCACCATTCAGTTCAACCTGAACCGCAGCCTCGATGGCGCAGCCCTGGATGTCCAGGCAGCCATTACCGCGGCCGGAGGCCAACTGCCTCCACAGATGCCGACGCCACCGACATTCCAGAAAGTGAATCCAGCCGATTCGCCCATCCTGTATCTGGCGTTGAGCTCGCCGACGATGAAGCTCTCCGACATCGACGAGGCCGCGGAGACCACCATCGCCCAGAACGTCTCCATGGTGAACGGAGTGGCGCAGGTCCAGGTTTATGGAGCGCAGAAATACGCGATGCGGGCACAACTCGATCCCAGTGCACTGGCTTCACGCCAGATTGGGATCGACGAAGTCAGTACCGCGTTGCAATCAGGAAACACCAATCTTCCTACTGGCACACTGTACGGACAGAACCACACATTCACCATCCTGGCCAACGGACAGCGGATGAATGCTCTCCAGTTCGGGCCAATGGTGGTGGCTTATCGGAATGGTTCCCCGGTTCGCTTGAACGAGTTGGGTCGGGTCATTGACAGCGTACAGAACGACAAGACGGCGAGCTGGTTCAACGGAACTCGGGCGATTGTGCTGGCAATTCAAAAGCAGCCGGGGACCAATACCGTTGCCGTGGTAGACAGCATCAGGAAGCTGCTGCCCAGGCTGGAAGACCATATTCCGGCTGCGGTTCGAATCGACATACTTTATGACCGCTCTGTGTCCATTCGTGCCTCCGTCAACGATGTGAAATTCACCCTCTTGCTGACCATTGCTTTGGTCATCATGGTGATCTTCGTCTTCCTGCGAAATGTTTCCGCCACCATCATCCCGTCGCTCGCTCTGCCCATGTCCATCATTGGGACCTTCTCGATCATGTACCTGCTGGGGTACAGCATCGACAATCTTTCCTTGATGGCGCTGACGTTGTCAGTCGGGTTCGTTGTGGACGACGCCATCGTAATGCTGGAGAACATCGTCCGCCACATGGAGATGGGTAAGCAGCCAATGCAGGCCGCAATGGATGGCGCCGGCGAGATTGGCTTCACCATTCTCTCAATGACGCTGTCACTGGCGGCAGTCTTTATTCCACTGCTGTTGATGGGTGGAATCATTGGACGCTTGCTGCATGAATTCGCGGTCACGATCGGCGCAGCGATCCTGGTTTCGGGATTCGTTTCGCTAACCCTGACTCCAATGCTGTGCAGCCGCTTCCTCCGTCACCAGGAGGCGTCCGGCCACGGACGGCTCTTCAATATGGGTGAACGGGTTTTCGTTGCCTGGTTGCGTGGTTACAACGGGAGCCTGAAAGCCGTATTGCGGCACAAGTTTGCAACGCTGATGGTGTCTTTCGTTTTAATCGGGCTGACGGTTTACCTGTTCACGATCTCGAAGACCGGATTCATTCCGGACGAAGATCAAGGCCTGGTCTTTGCCTTCACCGAAGCGCAACAGGGCATTGCATTTCAGGACATGATGCAGTTGCAGCAAAAGGTGGCCGATGTTGTGCGATTCGATCCGAACGTCATGAACACCATGTCATCGATCGGCAACCCAATCAATCAGGGCCGCATCTTCTTTCGGCTGAAAGACAAGAAGGACCGCGTCAACCACATGAGCGCGTTGGAGGTGATACAGGAACTTCGTCCGAAGGTTTCGCAGATACCGGGCCTGAACGTTTTCATGCAAATTCCGCCGACCATTCGCATTGGCGGATCTTTGACAAAATCACAATATCAATACACCCTGCAATCGCCCGACACGGCGCAGCTTTACCAGGATGCGCCCAAGCTGGAGACTGCTTTGCGCGCCCTTCCGCAGTTGCAGGACGTCACTAGCGACCTGCAGGTGAACAACCCGCAACTCACCGTGGAAGTCGACCACGACAAGGCTTACGCACTTGGACTGACGCCGGCCCAGGTTTCCGATGCTCTCTATTCGGCGTACGGCACGCGCCAGATCAGCACGATCTACACACCTAACAATGAGTACTACGTCATCATAGAGTTGCTGCCGGAATTCCAAAACAACCCAGACAAGCTGTCCCTTCTCTACGTCCGCTCGAGCGCTGGGAAGATGATTCCACTCGACACCGTGGCGAAGCTGGTACCGTCCATGGGTCCCCTGACCGTGAATCACCTGGGCCAGTTGCCGGCTGCAACTATCAGCTTCAATCTCAAGCCCGGAACTGCGCTGGGCGACGCGACCCAACTCGTCGATCGCGAGGCGCTGCGAGTGCTGCCCGGAGATATCCAAGGCACGTTTCAAGGGACTGCTCAAGCGTTCAAGAACTCATTCACCGGCATGGGCCTGTTGCTGCTGGGGGCGATTCTGGTGATCTACATCATTCTTGGAATTCTGTATGAGAGTTTCATTCATCCCCTGACAATTCTTTCCGGGTTACCTTCCGCCGGTGTCGGCGCGCTGCTGACTCTCAAGCTCTTCCACCAGGAACTGAATCTCTACTCGTTCGTTGGCATTATCATGCTGATCGGTATCGTGAAGAAGAATGCCATCATGATGATTGACTTCGCGTTGGAGGCGGAGAGGACTCAGGGAAAGAGCCCGGAAGAATCCATCTATGAGGGTGCGCTTATCCGGTTTCGTCCCATCATGATGACCACCATGGCGGCGTTGATGGGAACGTTGCCTATCGCAATTGGCTTTGGAGCCGGCGCTGACTCACGGCGAGGTTTGGGCTTGGCGGTAGTGGGCGGTCTGCTCTTTTCACAGATCGTTACGCTCTACATCACGCCGGTCTACTACGTCTATCTCGACAAGCTACAGGCAAAGTTCCGGAAGCGGCCTGGTGGACGAAAAGCCGAAGCCCGTCTAGAAGACAATCTCAGCGAGGTTGCCTTATGGGGACACGACCGCTAAGATTCCGAATTCCCCAACGTCAAGGACACAACGGCATTCTGTTGCCGCGACACAGCGGTAAGAAGTGATAACCCCACGGCGGCAAATCCACGTATAGACCAGGCGAGAGCATCTCACTGCCGCCGCGCTCATAGATCGCATCCGTAAAAAGGTCGGTCAGGCGTCGGGTGATCAGGCCCCACATGATTTGGCACGAAATCCAGGACCAGGCGCATGCCCCGCTTGGCGAGTTCCTCGCTGGCATGCGCCAGGCCCGCAGCTCCGCCCAGTTGCTCGCAGATTTTCGTCGGGCCTACCGGATTTTTACCAGGAAGACAATGTGGGATCTCCGTACTGGCAAACGACGCTACGTCGTGGACCAGCCTCGAACCCACCGGCCGCAATGGCATCCCACTCTGTTGAAGGCACTGAATCCAAGTTGACCGGTCTTCCGTCTTTTTCGCTAAGTTCCGAGAGCCACGCCCAGGTATTGATCTCGTACAACGTGGGATAACTGGGCCAGTTAGGGATTTCCGCACCTGCTCTTGTAGTTAAGGCATAACTGCCGCCACATTCTGCGGCCACTCGTCATCCGTCAGTTGCCAGGTCTATCTCTGCTTGTCGACGAGGATTCAGCGGGCAGAGGTGCATTCCACGTTTCTTCATGTGGCGTTGGGAGCACTGGGAGCGTTCGCGCTACCACCGATATCGTGCTCCGCCGGCAGATCGCTGTCTGTGACGCGGAGCACGACGAGCGGCAGCAACACAATACCCTAAGTGTTCGTGTGACAAATGGGTGGACACGAATCAGCAACCCGATAGCGTGGCGTCGGTGCCAAGAATCAGATTCATATGAAAGGACGATGACCCCCGCATGTCTATCGCTTCTGCGGGGGCTACTTCGCCATCGGCTTGGCCTCATCCAGTGCCAGATTCACTTCCAGAACATTTACTCGCGCTTCGCCCAGATAACCCAATTGCCGCGGACTGGAATACTTGGCGATAATCGCGCGCACCGGCTCCTCGGAGAGGCCACGCTCATGAGCGATACGCGGCACCTGAAACTCCGCACCTGCGGGGGAGAGATCGGGGTCGAGTCCTGAGGCGGATGTCGTCACCAACTCGACAGGGACCGGGGCTCCAGGGTTCTCCGTCTGCAGTCGCTCGGTGTCGGCTTTCACCCGGTCGATGAGTTTCTGGTTGGTGGGTCCGAAATTTGTGCCCCCAGAGTTCGCAGCATCATAACCATTGCCGGCCGCGGACGGACGCGAGTGCAGGTAGCCGGGGCCGGCGAAGGTCTGGCCGATGATGCGCGAGCCAATAACTTCGCCGTTGCGAGAAACCAGCTGGCCGTTGGCTTTGTCGCGGAAGATGAGCTGCGACAGGCCCGTCACGACTAGCGGGTAAACGATTCCTAACAACACCGTGGTGACGATCGTAAACAAGATTGAGATTTTGAGATTTTGCTTCATAGTGCCCGTCCTTACGCCAGTCCAACGCGGGTGATAATCATGTCGATTGCCTTGATTCCGATGAAGGGCACGATAATGCCGCCCACACCGTAGACCCAGAGGTTGCGACGTAACAATGCAGCGGCTCCCATCGGGCGATACTTTACGCCGCGCAGAGCCAGCGGAATCAACGCAATGATGATCACGGCATTGAAGATCACCGCCGAGAGAATGGCCGATTGAGGAGTCTTAAGCTGCATGATGTTGAGCGCATTCAGCACCGGGAATGTCCCCGCAAACATCGCCGGGATGATCGCGAAATATTTCGCTACATCGTTGGCTATAGAAAATGTGGTGAGCGAGCCGCGGGTCATCAGCAGTTGCTTACCGATAGCGACGACCTCAATCAACTTGGTCGGGTTGGAGTCGAGATCGACCATGTTGCCGGCTTCTTTGGCGGCCTGGGTACCGGTGTTCATGGCAACGCCAACGTCGGCTTGCGCCAGCGCCGGAGCATCATTGGTGCCGTCGCCGGTCATCGCCACCAGCTTGCCTTGCGACTGCTCGCGGCGAATGAGATCCATCTTCTCTTTAGGTGTAGCTTCAGCAAGGAAGTCGTCGACACCGGCCTCGCGCGCAATCGCTGCGGCTGTCAGGGGGTTATCGCCAGTGATCATCACGGTCTTGATTCCCATGGACCGCAACTGGTCGAAGCGCTCCTTCATTCCCCCCTTGACGATGTCCTTGAGGTGAATCACGCCAAGAGCGCGATGCCGTTCCGCCACCACCAGCGGGGTCCCTCCGGAGCGCGCGATCTTCTCGACGTTGGCCTGTACCTCCGACGGCATGACGCCGTTGTTGGAAGCGAGATACCTGGTGATGGCGTCGACCGCGCCCTTGCGAATCTGATTGCCGTTCATGTTCACGCCTGACATGCGCGTCTGGGCGGTAAAAGGCACAAACTCCATTTCGTGCGATGCCAACTCGCGCCCGCGCAGCCCGTAATTCTCTTTTGCCAGCACCACAATCGATCGTCCCTCTGGGGTTTCGTCGGCGAGTGACGAGAGTTGTGCCGCATCCGCCATTTCGGCTACGCTCACGCCGGGCGCAGGCAGGAAAGCCGCTGCCTGTCGATTCCCGAGGGTGATTGTTCCCGTCTTGTCGAGCAGCAGAGTGTCCACGTCGCCAGCCGCCTCGACCGCTCGTCCCGACATAGCGAGAACGTTGTGTTGGATCAGCCGATCCATACCCGCAATACCGATCGCCGAGAGCAAGCCACCAATGGTGGTGGGTATGAGACACACCAGCAACGAAACCAGCACGAAGACGGTCTGTGGTGAGCCCGAATAGATTGCGAAGGGCTGCAACGTCACGACGGCTAGCAAGAAGATGATGGTCAGGCCAGCCAAGAGAATGTTCAGCGCAATCTCATTGGGTGTCTTCTGCCGTTCGGCCCCTTCTACCAGGGCGATCATGCGATCGAGGAAGGTCTCGCCGGGGTTCGACGTTACTTTCACCTTGACCTGGTCTGAAAGCACCCGGGTTCCGCCCGTCACCGCCGAACGGTCACCCCCGGCTTCACGAATGACCGGAGCGGATTCACCGGTGATCGCTGACTCGTCAACCGAAGCCACGCCTTCGATGATTTCCCCGTCGGACGGGACCATCTCGCCGGCGGAGACGATAACCATGTCGCCGGCACGCAGCTTCGAACTAGCCACTTGCTCGATCTTGCCGCCTTCCAGTAATCGGCTGGCCACAGTCTCGGAGCGGGCTTTCCGCAAAGTGTCGGCCTGCGCTTTACCGCGACCCTCCGCCATGGCCTCGGCAAAGTTGGCGAACAGCACGGTGAACCACAGCCACAGCGTGATCTGCAGATTGAACTTGAAAGCCGATCCACCGCGGAACAGCAGCACGGTAGTGATCACGCTGCCGACTTCCACCACGAACATGACGGGGTTAGCCATCATGTGACGCGGATCCAGCTTCACAATCGAATCCACGATCGCGCGTCGAATGATCTTGCCATCCCAGACAGCTTTTTTGGAACTCTTACCTGCCATTACGATTCCCCTTAGAACGTCTTCCCTGCCGCCATCAGCAGGTGCTCAAGAATTGGTCCCAGGCTGAGTGCCGGGAAGAAAGTCAAAGCGCCGACGATGAGAATCACGCCGATCAACAATCCAGTGAAGAGCGGCGTGGTCACCGGAAAAGTCCCCAGCGACGGCGGAACATACTTCTTCCGCGCCAGGTTCCCGGCAATGGCCAGCATCGGGATGATCATCAGGAAGCGGCCGATCAGCATGGTGAAACCGCCGGTCGTGTTGTACCAAAGCGTGTTTCCGTTCAGACCGCCAAACGCAGAGCCGTTATTTCCTGCCTGCGAGGTGAAGGAGTAGAGGATTTCGCTCAACCCGTGGGGTCCGGGATTGAGAATGCTGGAGGTGCCGAATCCATAGACCGAGGAAATTCCAGCAAACCCCAAGATCACCAGGGGAAAGACCAGCGCCACCAGCATGGCCATCTTCACATCGAAGGCTTCAATCTTCTTGCCGAGATATTCTGGCGTTCGACCGACCATCAGTCCGGCGATAAACACCGCGATGATGATGTAGATCAGAATGCCGTACATTCCTGAACCGACGCCGCCGAAGATGACTTCGCTCAGCATGATGTTGACCAGCGGAACCATTCCGCCCAGGGGCGTGAACGAATCGTGCCAGCCGTTGATTGCGCCGCAACTTGTATCCGTGGTCACCGTGGCCCATAGAGACGTATTGGCGATGCCGAAGCGGACCTCCTTGCCCTCCATGTTGCCGCCCGGTTGGGTCAGGCTGGCGCGCTGATCGACACCATGCAACAGCGGATTTCCTCCTGCCTCGGCCCAGTAGGCAACCGTAACTCCCACCAGGAACAAGATGGTCATGGCTGCCCAGACCGCCCATCCGTGCCGCTGCGAACCCGTCATCCGTCCCAGCGTGTAAGTGAGTCCCGAACCGATGGCGAAAATACAAAACAACTCAATCAAGTTAGAGAGCGGCGTGGGATTCTCAAAGGGATGAGCGCTATTAGCGTTGAAGAAGCCGCCGCCGTTGGTGCCGAGTTCCTTGATAATCTCCTGCGACGCTACGGGGCCTTGCGCAATGGTCTGCGTCGTGACGGTATCCATCACCGGCTTGCCTTGCGCATCGACCACGGGCTTACCGTCCTGGCCGACGCGCTGCACCTGTTGGGGCTCAACCAGCTTGACAGTGTCGTAAGGTTTCAGGTTCTGGACGACTCCCTGTGAGACCAGAACCAATGCCCCCACGATGCAGACTGGCAACAGCACCCAAAGGCAAGCACGTACCGTGTCCACCCAGAAGTTCCCTATGGTCTCCATCTGACGGCGGGCGATACCGCGGATGAAAGCGATCGCCAGCGCGATACCAACAGCCGCGGACGTGAAGTTGTGGTAGGCGAGACCGGCCATCTGCGTCAGATAGCTCATGGTGGTTTCGCCCGCATAGTTCTGCCAGTTGGTGTTGGTCGTGAAAGAAGCTGCGGTGTTGAAAGCCAGCGCCTGGGGCACTGCGGCAAATTTCTGCGGATTCAGCGGCAAGTAGCCCTGCACTCGCTGCATCAGGTACAGCAGCAGCATGGAAACCATGCTGAAAAGCAGCATGGCGAAGGCGTACTCGGTCCAACGCATCTCGTGGTTCTCATCCACGAAACACAGCTTGTAGATCAGGCGCTCGACGGGACGAAGCACCGGATCTAGAAACGTGCGGTCGCGATTGAAAACCCGGGTTATGAACACACCCACAGGCTTTGTAATCGCCAGTATCAGCAGCAGAAAAACCGAGATCTGTACCCAACCGTTAGCGGTCATATCAGAACTTCTCCGGACGCAACAACGCGTAGAAGAGATAGATCATCATGAGGGCACAAACTGCGATCATGATGGCTGATTCCGTGTGCATGTTTCCCCCTACTTCACGCGGTCGCAGAAGTGAACGTACCCCAGCGATAGCGCGAAGAAAGCGATGGTGATGGCTACAAAGATGAGATCTTGCATGCCTTGTCTCCTACAGACCCCTGTTCTCTTATGGCCGGACTGCCCGGCCAAGGGGAGCGACTTGAGGGCGATCGGCAATGCTGCCCGATCGATGGTGTGTGACGAAATCCGTCATCTGTTTCTCAAGGTGAATGAGATAGTGACGTCCGAAAGGTGAATCAATGGCTTGAATGTCGGGCGATATCTTTACGACGGACGACCCACGCGGCTCTCTGCGAGACGTATCGCGATGGCATGCTACAAAGAAGAACCCGAAGAACACCAGACTCATTCCGCAAATACCGACAAACAGAATGTTCATAAAGTAGCCTCGTCGAGTTCCGCGTCTGTCTTTTCTCTGCCCAATTCATTCGATCATTCCCGCCATAAGTTACGCCTAAGAAGTTCATAAAAAGTCCATAAAGATTGAGCATCGAGTTTTCCACCGCGATTGCCGTTTTGTTGCACTTGTAATGAGTTCCAGGTGGGAGACATTTGGGAAAGATGAAATTGTGCTTGCGATATTCTTACCGCCGCCTTGAAGGCTGGCACGACCCGATCCGCCGCCGCCCGCTGTCGCTATCTGTTGATGGCGCGGTGCAACAATCTTCGTGATCAGCGCGCTTTGTAATTCTGAGACATGGGGGCGGAGCCGGTACCAAGGGGTAAGGCTCTCCACCCGCTAAATCAAGGGAGCGAGCGGAGAGCCTGCGTTACCTATGCGGTGGCGCGTCGCGCAGCGAGGCCGATCATCAGTCGGGCCGTCCCCGTCATGATCATGCTGATGCCAACGAGCGTCCCAATGAGCCACAACGAACTCGAAGGCCACTGTCGCCAGACCAGTATGCCTAGAATCAGTGTGACGATTCCGTCAACCAGGATCCATCCCGAACCGCCCACGCTGCGGGTTTGGAAATAGAAAACCAGGTCGATCACGCCCTCCGCCACAAAGAAACACGCCAGCACCAGCGTGAAGCTGGCAACGCCAATCACGGGATTCAGGAGGAAGTAGATCCCGATGATCAAATAGAGGATCGCCACCACGAGCTTCCAGATCGTGCTCCCAATCCCCTGGGACTGGAAGGCGTGGATAAACTGAAATGCCCCGCTGAACACGATGAGCCATGCGATGACGATGACAACGCCGAAAGACGTTGCGAAAGGAAGTGCGATTGCCAGGAAGCCGAAAATGATCAGCACAATTGCCCATGCAATTGATTTTCCTGCGCCGAGCCTTGCAAGTGGAGTGTTCGCCATTTCAGAGCTGCTCCTTCGCTAGAGTTAAGTCAACTTCGCGTCAGTAAACACACCGCAAAACATCATACTCGACGTTGCCATGGCATCGCGTGGGAAAGATGACCATTGTATTCGAGCAAATATTAACCCGTGGTAAACGAAGAGTGCGTTTGGTAGCGATCCTTAAGCGCACGCCAGCTAGAGCTAGGGAAGGGTAACAATCCCTGAGGGCGACGGGCCGGTGCCGGCGGGCGCCTGCGCCGTCAATGTCCCGTCGATCGTACTGATGCGGAAGATCGAAACACTGTTCGAGCCCTGGTTGACTACGTAGAGATATAGGCCCGCGGGATCGACCGCCATGGCTACCGGCTGGTTTCCTGCCGCGAGGTTTGCCCCGATCGAGACCAGGCTGCCACCAGACGTGAGCGCGAACTGCGAAATGGTTCCGTCCCCCTGATTGGCCACGTACAAGTACTTGCTGTCAGGGGTGAGCACTATACGGCTGGGATGGCTGCCGCTTGCCACCGGCGAGGCGGTCATTAGCGAGAAATTGCCCGTCGTTTGATCGATGAGATAGACCGCAACCCCGCTGACGCCGTCGGCGATGTAGGCGAACCTGCCGGTCCGTTCGCTGGCGACGAACTGCGATTCCGCGCCCGACATCGGCGGCACGGTCCCGGCGTCAAGCAATGCTCCGCTACTGACGTGGAATATTTCTGTACCGCCCGCACCCATTGCGACGTACAGGTTGCCCGATACCGGATCGACCGTGGCTGTCAGCGGCGGAGCGGGCGTAATTCCGTAGCTCGGCACCGTGCCCGACGAGGCCACCGCGCTCAACGCTCCGGCTGTGATGGAGAAGGGCCACACCGTGTTGGAGAGATTGTCGACCGAAAACAGATATTTTCCCGAACCGTCGATCGTAATGAAGTTCACTTGCCTTCCCGCGCCATACGGAGCACTGCCGATCGCAGTCAGGCCGCCGCTGACAGGATCGACAGAGTATCCCGATATCAGTCCACCCTGGCTGCCAACGTAGAGGTATTTTCCGGATCCATCGGTCGTCACCGATGTTGGACCAGGTGGAACCTTGATGCCAGAGAGATCGAACGAAAGCAGGTTTCCGTTGGTCGAGGCGATTGCATACCCCGTCAGAGTCTGACCAGTGCCGGCGTCGTAGTTGGACACATAAGCGTGGCTGGCACTCCCGCCGGGCTGGCCGGTGGGATTTGAGTTTGCCGAGTTGCCACCACAGGAAGTCAGCACGAGGGCGAATGCGGCTAGCAAGCCCGCGCGCCAAAAGCAGTTCTGCACTGTCTCACTCTTGCACTTCATGCGTGCCATTGAGAGAAAGCCTGCCGACCATATCCCCAGAAGCTGTCTCAATGATGTGCGTGAGGGAATTAGATTTCCTCCGGGATCTAATGCCCAATGTTGACGAAGCACGGAGCGGCACTGAGGCCGTGCCCTTTCAAATCGCATTAATGAAACCAGTTCGGGATCTATCGTCACAAAAGTTAATTACTTTATGAACCCTGTTAAGTATTCCGCTACAAACAGTCGATAACAATGAGTAGTTGGAGTCAACAGTGCTCTACGTGGCGTTCATTACGAAAGACTTCGAATGTGGTTACTTTCGTACCTTTGGACTGCGTTATTTGCTTTGTGGACGAAGCTTGGCAGTGTTCAGATAGATATGTGGCGGCTTGGGTTGAACCATGGTTTCGCCAGACTTCATAGACGAGAAGAACTGCGGAGGAATCATCCCGTTCAACACATGAAACCCGATTGTTGAATCGCAGCCATGCGACCGTGCAGCAGCAGGAGCACACGGCCGAAGCTGCTGGACTGGCACGACGCCGGCACCGGCTCCGGCAGGTAGCAAGGTCTGCGGCTCGCCTGTGGATGTCGGCCCCCGGATTGTGCGGCGCCGGGGAGCCAGCCTTTCCGTGGTATCAGCCAACAATCCTGGAACATGCAGGTGTTCGTGGACTCAGTGTGGACTCTGGCGGTTCGCGGAGAATTATGGCTAATCCGTTGCCCGATGATGTTGCGGCGCTTTGTAATCACGCGGGCCTTGACTCTTCGCGCTACAAAGACTTTACGGCCCAGCGTAGCGCGTCAACGGCGGCGGTGTCCTCCTGCACCGCTGCCGATTCTGCCAAGGATCCCAAGAACCCGTCCGACGAAGAGCAGGCTGGCTTAGACGCCGGGAGCACAGGTGTAACCGAGCCGGAAATGGTGCGCCAACCGGTTGGGTCCCAGGCTCCTTCTCATGCCGAGCGAGCCCGACGTGGCACTCCACCCGCAAGCGCCGCTAGCAGCAATCTGATCGAACTTCCCTTGCCTGCGCGCCGGGGCTTCGCCACAACTCATTCTTCACCAGCGTTGGCGGACATTCCGCAGGTCGTGAGCGATCGCTGGTCGGCGATCCAGGATGTGTTTTCGCAGGGTACGACTGACAATGCTTCTGTCGTTGCAGCGCACACGCTGCCAAACGGGTCGATCTCCCTGTTCGCGGTCGGAGGCGGGGTGGGAAAAACCACGATCGCAGCCACGCTGGCAAGGGTCCTCACCAGCATGGGCGAGAGCGTCTTACTGGCCGGCCTTACCCAGGACAGCATTCTTCCCTTGTATTTCGGCGCGCGCAGCCCTACCGGGGGTACGCTGCGGAGCTTTCTGATGCCGCGCAATCATGGGCACGGTTCGCTGCACCTGTATCTGGATTCTCTATCCAATCCAAGGCGCGAGGGCGGGACCGAGGGGCAGGAGTTGCTGGACCGCCTTTGCTCGCAGGCTGAACTCGTGAAGGACGACGTCGACCGCGCAATCATGGTCTTCCCCGGAGGAAGCGCCCCTGAGAGGCTGATGCCCATCTTGACTAGTACCAGCCTGTGCATTGCGATCATCGTTCCTGACCTGGCCTCTGCGATCGGAGTGGGCAAGCTGATGCGGTTCTTCAAGGGACACCCGAACCAACCGGTTTCACCCAGCTTTCTGATCAACAAGTTCGACTCCGCACGGGCGCTCCACCAGGAAATGCGGAGCCGGTTGCATGAACAGCTTGGCGATCTACTGCTGCCGGTAATGATTCGCCGCAGCGATGACATTCAAGATGCCCTGGCGGCGGGCATGACGGTAATTGATTACGCCCCTGGCACCGCCGTGGCTCAAGACTTTCAGCGCCTCGCGGAATGGGCAGTCGGGCATTCCGCTGCTGGAGGTATGGGACCAAGACAGTGAAGCAGGAAAAGCCAGAGCGCCGGGCGCGGCTCCGCCGAAGTCCGCTGAAAAGAGCTGCTAGTATATTGGCGGTCCTCGGCTTCGTCTTTGTACTCGGCACGCTCGCGGTTGTTCCGCTGGGATGGCGCTCGCAAGCGGTGGTGGGGGTGATTCTTTTTACCGGTGGCTGGTTTCTCGACCGGAAATCGTCAAGCCATCGCATCACGCTGGCGCTGATCCTGCTGTCAACCTTCGCCACCACCCGCTATGCCTACTGGCGCATCTGGCAGACGGTAAATTATGTAACGCGTGGCGAAACAGTCCACTGGCTGGACTTGTTCTTTGTTTGCCTGCTGCTGCTGGCGGAATGCTACGCCTTCATCGAGTTGTACCTGGGATATTTTCAGACTTCATGGCTGCTGCACCGCAAGCCAATGCCACTGCCGGAAGACGTCGCCGAATGGCCGGCAGTGGATGTGTACATTCCGACCTACAACGAGCCGCTGGAACTGGTGCGTCGCACCGTGCTGGCCGCAATCAACATCGACTGGCCAGCCGACAGGTTCCGCGTCTATATCCTCGACGACGGAAATCGCGAGGCATTTCGCCTGTTTGCCGCCGAGGTCGGTTGCGGCTACCTGGCGCGGCCGGTCCACAGCCACGCCAAGGCCGGCAACATCAACTATGCGATGCAACAGACCAAAGGCCAGTTCATCGCGATTTTCGACTCGGACCACATTCCCACCCGGTCGTTTCTGCAGATGACGGTGGGCTGGTTTCTGAAAGACAGCCGACTAGGATTGCTGCAAACGCCGCACCACTTCTATTCGCCCGATCCGTTCGAACGCAACCTTGACCAGTTTCGCCAAATCCCCAACGAAGGCGAGTTGTTCTACGGGTTGGTGCAGGACGGCAACGACTTCTGGAATGCCACGTTTTTCTGTGGCTCCTGCGCGGTGATCCGGCGCCCGGCGTTAGAGGAAATCGGTGGCGTGGCGGTAGAAACCGTGACCGAAGATGCGCACACATCGCTGCGCATTCAGCGTAACGGTTGGAACACAGCTTACCTTAACATTCCGCAGGCAGCGGGGCTGGCCACGGAAAGTTTGTCCAGCCACATTGGGCAGCGCATTCGCTGGGCGCGCGGCATGATCCAGATCCTGCGCACCGACAATCCGCTTTTCGGACGCGGACTGAAATTTCCCCAGCGGCTTTGCTACTTCAACGCGATGATGCACTTCCTGTATGCGGTGCCACGGCTGATCTTCCTGACCTCGCCGCTGGTGTACCTGCTGCTGGGACGCTCCAACTTTTTCGGCTTCTGGCTGACCATCGCGATGTACGCCTTCCCCCACATCCTGCTGTCGAACCTGACCAACTCGCGCATCCAGGGCGAGTTTCGCTTTTCGTTCTGGAACGAAATTTACGAGACGGTATTGGCACCCTACATTCTCTTGCCGACACTGGTGGCGCTGGTCAACCCCAAGCGGGGCAAGTTCAACGTCACCGCTAAAGGCGGATTGGTGGCGGATTCGTATTTCGACCGGCGAATCGCAGTTCCCTATCTCGTGCTGCTGGGATTGAACATCTTGGGAGTCTTGGTGGCCATTCCGCGGTATTTCATCTGGAATGTCGATCGCCCCGGCACGGTCGTGCTGAATGCGATTTGGACGGTCTACAACATCATGATTCTCAGCGTGGCCACAGCAGTGGCGCTGGAGTCGCAGCAGCGACGGGCCGATGTACGGGTCGAACTCGAAGCCGGGTTCACGCTTCTCGGTGCCAACGGCCAGAGCATTAGTGGAAGCACGATCGACATGTCCAACAGCGGGCTGCGGGTGGAACTGTATGATCCGTGCCCGCTGAGAGCAGACGATGCGGTGAAGTTCACTCTCTCGGCGCCAGGTACCGCGGAGTTTGCTTTTTCCGGAACGGTTGTCGCCCGCAAGGACCTGGAGATTCGCATCAAACTCGACACGCTGTCGCTGGCCCAGGAAGAAGCCCTGACGAGGGTAATCTTCTCCCGCGCCGATACCTGGCTCAGTTGGCGGGAAAGCCGCGGCATCGACCGCCCGCTGAACAGCTTGTTGCTGATCGGTATCGTGGCCTGCAAAGGGCTGGGCATGGCGGCCCGGGCACTTTTTTCCAAAGGTGCTGACGCTCCGAGCGAGTCGCCGGAGAAGCTCCCGCTACCGTCCAAAGGCATACCCGTCACTAGCGGTACCCTGCCCCTGTGGGTTCTTGGAATCCTGTTGCTGCTTCCCTTCGCCCATAGTTCGGCGCAGGCCAAGCCAGGTGCATCCAGGGCCGCGCAACAGGTCGGCGTCATTACGCAAGGGAGTGCGGCCGCAGGAGAGTTTGAAGAGGTCTACGACATGGCGGCGCTCGGGCATCCCAAGCCGGTGCTGCTGCGCGGAGCCGATGGAGCGTTTCGCCTGGACTTCGGCATTCCCATCACTAAGGTAGTCAGCGATGCAACCCTGCTGTTGCGCTACCGGGCCGCGCCGGAATTGATTGCCAGTGAGAGCCATCTCGAGTTGCTGTTGAATGGGGTTGAAGTGGGAACCATTCCAATCGTGCAATCGGGAACCGGAGCCGCTGCCGAAGTGCGCGTAACGCTGCCGGCCGAGTTGCTGGGCAGCGACAACGAATTGGTGTTCGATCTCAAGGGCAGGCTAAGCCGCGATGCCGCCGACTCCGAGTCCCCCGTGCTCACCAGGATTGAACGCAGCACGCAGATTCAACTATCCGGGAAACTGCTGCCCCTGGCCAATGACCTGGCGCTTTTTCCGGCGCCGTTTTTCGACCGCTCGAACAGCCGCCCGGTGTCGTTGCCGGTTGTATTCGCCACCCGACCGTCGATGCGGATGATCGAAGCAGCGGGCATCGTTGCTTCCTACATGGGTGACCTGTCGGATTATCGTGGAGGGCATTTTCCGGTTTCCATCGGCAACTATCCGGCGGGCAACCTGTTGTACTTCCTCGACCGCTCCAACGGCACGCCCGGTGAACTCGACCTCGGCAGTCTGCATGGACCAGCCATCGCTATGCGCAATAACCCGAGCGACCGCGCGGGCAAGGTGCTGATCGTGATGGGCGACTCCAGCGATGAACTGCTCACCGCTGCCCGCGCCTTGAGTCTGCTGCAGTTTGTGCGCGCCGGCGATGCTTCGGTGATCACCGACTTTCACATGCCAGGGCCGATGGCGGAAGGCAGCGCGCCGCGCTGGCTGCATACCAATCGCATCAGCCCGCTGGCCGGCTATGCATCACCGGAACAATTGCAGGTCTATGGGACTGGCACCGTCGAAATTTATTTTCGCGTGCCTCCGGATCTGCATTTTGGGGCCCAGGAAACCGTGCCCCTGCAGCTCAAGTACCGCTATCGCGGTGTCCGTTCCGGACACAAAGGAAGTATCACGGTCAAGCTGAACGGGATATTTGTTGCATCGATCGCGCTGCCGCCTGAGGGACAAAATGCGACCGATATTATTTCTCGAACTCTGCCCGTCAATGTGCTGGCGCTGAGCCGATTTGGCAATACGCTGACCTTCGACTTCTCGTTTGGCAATGAGAGCCAGACCGCGAGTTCAGCGAATGCGGGCAACCTGTATGGGGCCATCCTGAAGGACTCGACGCTCGACCTGCGGGGTGTCCCCGGCTTCGCTGAGATGCCCAACTTGAACCTGTTCGCCGAAGCAGGGTTCCCCTTCACCCGTTATCCCGATCTTGCGCGCACCGCGGTAGTGCTGCCGCGTGAGCCCACGGCGGAGCAGATCGCCCTGACGCTGGCCATGCTTGCGAGCATGGGGGCGCGCACCGGCAGTGCCGGAATTCGAGTTGCGGTGGTGGCTTCGGACCAAGTTTCCGAGGTCCGCGACCGCGACTTGCTGGTGATCGGAAGTGGCCGCGATCAGCCGCTGTTCCGGAGTTGGCCCCTGCCCGTTCAGATTGCGGGTGACGGCTTCCAGTTGGAGGAAGTGCGAAATCCGCTGGACCGCGTCAAGTTGTGGTTGCACCGCGACTACCGGGCCGCCCGTCAGCAACTTGGCGATGTGTTGGGTGCAAGCAATCCTCCCGAGTCGGCAGCGATGGAGATCGAATCTCCCGAGAGACGTGGACAAACCGCAGTCCTTCTGGCATCGATCAATCCCAATGATGCGGAAGCGCTGTCTTCCATCGTATTGCCTGCCTCCAACATTGGCGATGTGTCGGGAAATCTGTGTCTGTTGGCGGGCGAGGAGTTTCACTGCCTCGACTGGAACTACGGGTCGTACTTCATCGGACAGCAGAGTCTGTATGGCTGGACCAACTTCTGGCTGGTGCGTTACTACCTGCTGGTTCCAGCGCTGGTTTTCCTGGTGGCGTTTGTGCTGGGTGGCCGGTTGAACCGATGGTTGCAACGCCGGGCAGTGTGGCGATTAGAGGAGCATCCGTCGTGAGGCGCCCCATCGATTTGCGCTGGTGGTTCCTTCTGCCGATCGCCGTGCTAGGGCTGGCATCGCTATGCGCACAGGAGCGCTCGCCGGTTCAGCCGCCTGAATCGTGGCCGCTGTGGGAAAGCTACAAAGCGCAGTTCTACGATCACCAGGGCCGCATCGTCGATCACGATGACGGCGATCGCACCACCTCGGAAGCGCAGGCCTACGGCATGTTCTTCTCGCTGGTGGCGAATGATCGCTGGACCTTCGACAACCTTCTCCGCTGGACCCAGAGCAATCTGGCGGATGGCAATCTTGCAACGACGTTGCCAGCCTGGCTGTGGGGCAAGAAGAAAGATGGAACCTGGGGCGTCGTGGATGCAAACCCTGCTTCCGATGCCGACCTCTGGATCAGCTACACGCTGCTGCAGGCGGGCAAGCTTTGGGACGATGCTCGCTATACCGCGCTGGGCAACGCCGTGCTGGCGCTGGTGGAAGAGCAAGAGGTCGCGAACCTGCCGCGCTTTGGACCATTGTTAATTCCGTCCAACAACGGTTTCGCGACCCAGCAAGAAACCATACTCAATCCCAGCTACATTCCTCCGCAAATCGTGGCCGCGCTGGCCCAGGCCTTTCCGGACGGTGTGTGGGGAAAGATGTCGACTTCTTTGCCGGGGTTTCTCAAGGCGAGTTCTCCGCACGGGTTTGCCATGGACTGGGTGGCGTGCGACCACGCCGGCAGACTCCGTCCTGTGCCAGGCCCGGGAAAAATCGCGGGTGGAAGTTACGACGCCATACGAGTGTATCTGTGGGCAGGAATGCTGGCCAAGGATGCACCCGGGCGCCCGGAGATACTGCAGTCGGTATCGGGAATGGCCAAGTATTTACGTCACCACGACGTTCCTGCGGAGCGCGTCGGCGAGGAAGGGCAGGTCCTGAGCCCTAAAGGGAACGTAGGCTTTTCGGCCGCGATGATTCCTTACCTGTCGGCCGCGGGCGAGAACGCGTTGTTGTCCACGCAGAAGACGCGGTTGCAAGAGCATTTCGATCCCACGACGGGCCTGTTCGGCAAAGACCACCGGTACTACACGCAGAACCTGACGCTATTCGCGACCGGATGGGTCGAAGCGCGATTCGGCTTCGACCGGAATGGCGACTTGGCGGTCGCGTGGAGTAGTCCATGAAACGAATGCGGCGCTGTCTATCGCTGGTGCTCGCCCTGGTAGTGTTGGTTACCGCGTCCGGGTTTGCCGCGTCAACCGCCACCGATCTGCTGCTGGCCAAAGCCCGGTCTCTGGAAGGGCGCGGACTGATGGACCTGGCGGCACAGAGCTGGCAGCAGGTGTTGATGTCTGACCCCAACCAGCCGGAAGCGCTGGCGGGTCTGGCGCGATGGGCCAAGCAGAACGGGCACGCCGAGGACGCCAATCAATATCTGGCGCGACTGCGCAAGGTGAGTCCCCAGAATCCGGCCATTGCAAGCGTGGAAGCCATGAAGGTCACGGGTCCGAAGCAACGAGCCCGGCTGGAAGAGGCCGGACGCCTGGCGCAGGCGCATCAGTACGAGGCATCGCTGGCCATTTACCGGGAAGTGCTGGGCGACGAGCCTCCGCCGGGAAGCTGGGCCATCGCGTATTACGAAACGGAAGCGGCGACACCTGACGGCTATGATCACGCAGTCGCGGGCATGAAGAAGATGTCGGATCGATTTCCGACTGACCAACAGTATCGACTGTCGCTGGGGCGCTTGCTGACCTATCGGCCAGAGACGCGGGCGGAAGGGATTCGCGTGCTGTCGTCGATTCCGGCGAACAGCGCTGCCGGCGATGCGGCACGAAAGGCGTGGCGGCAGGCCTTGGTGTGGGACGGGACGAGCGCGTCGAACCAGCCTTTTCTGCGCGGGTATCTTGCGCGCTACCCCGACGCGGAGTTGCAAACCTACCTGAGCAAATCGATGTCGGCCAGCGCCGCGACGGAATCCGCCAAGGCAGCGCCGCTTCAGGGCGTGGAAGAGAAACGTGGCTATGATGCGCTGAATGCGGGAAATCTGGCGGTCGCGGAAGCAAACTTCGAGGAAGCGCTAAAGCGCAATCCCAAGAGCGGCAGCGCGCTGGCAGGAATGGGTTTCGTGCGCTTGAAGCAGGAAGATTTCAATGCCGCGATCGAATACTTCGAGAAAGCTAAAGTCGCCTCGCCCGCGGATGCAGCACGGATCGCACCCTTTCTGGCGACCGCGCATTTTTGGAATGTGATGCGAGCCGGAAGCATAGCATTGACAGCCAACCAGCCGGAACTAGCACGAGGCTATTATCAGCAGGCGATGAAGTTGCGGCCAGACAATCTCGAGGCCCTGCAAGGCTACGCAGGAGCGTTGATGTTGTCGGGCGATCCCGCATCGGCGGTTACCATTTACCGGCGCATGACCGAGGTCTCTCCGGCCAATGCCGCAGCCTGGCGCGATCTGGTGAAAGCGCAATTCGAATCGGGAGACCTCAATGGAGCGAACGACACGCTGGCGCGCATGCCGGCCGGAGTGAAGTCTGAGTTGTCGAAAGATATCGATTACCTGGCGCTCCTGGTGTCCGTCTATGGGGCGCAGGGACGCGATTCGGAAGTGCAGGGTGTGGTTCAGGAAGCCCTGCTGCTGGCCAACTCGCGGGATGCGGCCGTCGCGGCCAAGATCGAACTGCAGTTCGCCAGGTTGCTGGCGCAGAACGGACAGACACAGCGCGCCACCGTCCTTTACCAGCGGGTCGCCGATCTGAATCCCGACAACGTAGCGGCGTGGCAGGGACTGGTGGGCGCGCTGCTGCAGATGCAGGAATACAGCCGGGCGGTCGCGGCGGTCAAGCGCATGCCAAAGACGACGTACGAATCGGCCATTCGCAACCCTGACTTTCTCCTGTTGATCGCCACGATCTATGAGAACCAGGACCAGTACGACGCGGCGGAAGGGTTCGTGCAGCGGGCCGTCGATCTCGAATCGAAGGGTGGTCATACGCCGAAGGTAGAAACCGAGATAGCACTCGGAAATGTGTGGCTGAAACAGAACCGCACCGAAGAGGCCAACAATCTTTTCCGTGGACTGCTGCAGAAGAACCCCGACAATTCCCAGGCCTGGATGGGCTACATTTCCGCGCTGCATCAGCAGAAGAACGACACCATGGCCTTCGAAGCTTCGCAGCAGATGCCCGAGCCGGTGCTGGCGCAGTTGAAGAAAGACGTCGGCTATCTCAGCCTGATGGCCAGCGTGAACAGCGGGTTGAAGCAGTATGACGAAGCGCAGCGTTTGCTGCGGCAGGCGATGTTTCACTACGAACTCCTGCGGCAGCCGGTGCCAGGGAACCTCGAACTGCAGATGGCGTGGTTGTTGCTGGATTCCAGGAATGGCGAGCGTGAATTGTATTCCTTGCTGACGCAAGCCTCGACACGCCGGGACCTGACGGCGGCGCAACGCAAAGCTTTCCTCGACATCTGGACGGACTGGAGCCTGCGGCAGGCAGAAGCTGCGCGCCTGGCGGGCGATGCCAACCGCGAGATCGAAATCCTGGAAGCCGCGAACCGCGCTCTTCCAGGCAACAACCGGGTGCGCGGAACACTGGCTGGCGCGTTGCTCACCCAAGGCGACGCGCGCGATTCCTATGCGCTGTACAAGGCGTGGGGATTGAAGGGCGGCGAAGCCTCCGACTACTCGGGAGCGATCGGCGCGGCGATGACCGTACACGAACAGACACAAGCCAACGCCTGGCTGGCCGAGGCTCTCCGGCGTTGGCCGAACAATTCGCAGGTCTTGATGCTGGCGGCGCAATCGGAGCAGTCCAAAGGAGACTACGACAAGGCAAAAGCATACTTGGAATTGGCGTTGAAGCACCTGCCCGCTGAGGACGCCCAGGCGCCGAATCTGTCGGGAGTTCTGGCACCCAGCGGTTCGGGGATGCCAGCAGGAAGACAGACTGCAAAACCTGGCGGAAGTGCTGATCCCAGGTGAGACGCCGGCACAACCGTTGGCGCTGACAGGCGGCCCATCCGTCCGGCCCGCAGCGCCTGAGCAACGGCTGACGCTGCCACCTGCTCTCTCCAGGAGGCAATCAACCGGGGCAGCCTCGCGCCGCACAAAAGAAGAACCCTACCCCAAAGCAGAACCGTACTCCAGCACAGCCCGCGCCCATTGCGATGCCGGACACGCAAAGCGGCGGAGTGCTGCAACTGGTGGCACAAACCCAATACTCCGGGATCTCTTCGCCGTCCGGCCAGTCGGGTCAAAGTGACGGGGCCACGCAGTCGAAGGCGGGTACTGCTCGCGATGCTGGACAACCGCAGAGCTTCCCTGCTCCGCAGAACCGAACCGATTTTTATTCGAACGACTTCCCAGTCGCCAACTTCGCGCAACCGGTAACACCCGTCCACATTGCTGAGCAAGACCAGTTGTCCATGCGCGACGAGATCCAGGGCCAGATCGCCGCCATCGAAGGGCGGAACAGTCCCTACGCCGGAGGAGGGGGTCTGATCTCCAATCGCTCCGGTGAGCCCGGTTTCGAACGGCTGGCCGACGAGGAGGTGCCGGTCGAAGCCAGCACCGTCGTGTTTGATGCGCTACGGCTCACGGCTATCGCCCGGCCAGTGTTTCTCAATGCCGGCACCCCGGATGGCACGTCGCTCTACCGTTTCGGAACCTCGCTGGTGGGCACAATGTTCGGTTCGCAATCGGCGGGCGGGCTGGGTGGCGAAATCCAGGTGTCGACGCAGGATTTTGGATTGCGTCTCGGCATTAGTCCCTCGGGATTCCTGGTGACCAACTATCTTGGCGGCATTCGCTGGCGCGTCGCCGGAGGCCCGGTCACGTTGTGGGCCACACGCGACAACGTGAAGGACACGCTGCTGTCCTACGCGGGAGCGAAGGACCCGGGCTCGGGCAGCATCTGGGGTGGTGTGATGGCCAACTCCGCAGTGGTGCAGGGAAACTGGGGCGGCGCCGATCGTGGGTTCTACGGCAGCTTCGGTTATCAGTACCTCACTGGAACCAACGTGGCCAGCAACACTCGTTTTGACGGCAACGCCGGGGCGTACTGGAAGATCATGTCGCGGAGCTATGGTTCGCTCACCATAGGAGCCAATGTCTTTGGCATGGGCTACGCCAGGAACCTGCGCTACTTCACGTATGGGCAGGGTGGCTATTTCAGTCCCCAGGAATACCTGTTGTTGAATGCGCCGGTGCATTGGGTTGGCCGCTACAAGCGCAACTTCGAATATTCCATTACCGCCAGCCTGGGCTCGCAACAGTTCCGCGAGGATGCCAGTCCTTTCTTCCCCACCGATCCTGCGTTGCAGGGAAAGTCGGGCCCGTACTATCCCGGACAATCGGTGAGCAGCGCCAATTACAATGTCGAGTTTCGCGGCAGCTATCACTTGCCTGGAAACTGGTATCTCAGCGCATACATGAACCTGAATAACGCCCTCGACTACAACCAGCAGATTTTTGGATTCAGCCTGCGCTATCTGTTCCGGGACTCGGTGGCATCGCCCGACATGATGGTGCCGACCATTCCAGACTGGAAAGGGCTGCAACCCTTCAGCCTGCACTGAGACCACGGCATTAAGACAGTGAGTGGGGCCTGTGTGCACGCGTTACAAACAATGAGCTAATGGATCAGTTCCGGGACCATGTTCCAAGTCTCAGGCTGCGGAACTGTCGACGAGGTCAAGCTTAGCGACGGCATACAAGGCGAGTTCGACGCGATTGGACACGCCGAGCTTGTCGAAGATGCGAAACAGGTAATTCTTGATGGTGTGTTCGCTGAGATGAAGCGTGTCGGCGATCTCGCGATTCACCATGCCCTGCACTACCAGGCGGACAACCGACTGCTCCCTCGGGGTGAGTTTGACCGGCGTAGAAGCAGGACTACGGGTGACATCGCCGCAGCCGGTGACTGCCTCCAGCAGATAGAGAATCTGTTTGTTGTCGGCCCAGATTTCACCTTCCATCACTTTTCGGACGCATTTGGCCAGCAGGCTGATATCCGTCTGGGCGCGGGAGAACACGCCCTTGGCGCCGGCGCGAAAGGCCGCAACCACAAGTTGTGGTTCACTTTGATCAAGCATCAGTATCCACGGACATTGCGGTGTCCGGCTGCGTGCGTCTGCAACAGATGATCGGCGGCTGAAGGGACCGTCTTGGAGAGTGGAGCTAATTACCGCAACGTCGGGCTTCAGGGTTTGCACCGCCTGCATCAGGGATTCACCGGTCGATACAGATGCGACGACGGAGAGCCCCATTTGTTTGTCCAGCGCTTCGGATAACAGGCGGCAGCCCATTTGATTCGAGTCTGCCACTGCAATGCGAATCGTCTTCAGCCGTGGTGTTGCCATTGAGTTCCCGCCAATGAGGAGCTTCTTCTAACTTGGAGAGGCTCGTCTTTATTTCTATCGACGGGCGGCATCGATACTTTATTCTCGGAGAAGAACGTATGGAGATGAGGATTTGATTGCACTGCGAGCACAACCTGCGGCCGAATGGCCGGGTGGAACTGCGCTCGCGGAAGCAGCGGGATGCAACAAAAACGGGCTGCCGGCATACGGCAGCCCAAGTTGTGTGGAACGGCCGTATCAGGGCAAAAGCTTGCGGCGAAGCAGGCCGGCCACGCCAATCACTCCAGACCCAAGAAGGGCGAGGGTCCCCGGCTCGGGAGTGCTGCTCATGAAGTCCTGGGCGGTGCCCAGATTGCCGCTTTCGGTCCCGGGGACGGCGCTGTAAACCACGACATTCGAAAATTCGCCCTGGGTGTAAGTCTGGCTTTGAGCCAGCGTCACCAGAGCCTGGGCTCCGGGGTTGAGTGTCGGAACACCTTCAAAGAGCCACCACACGGCAGCATTCACGTCTCCATTAGCGCCATGGTCCGCAACTGCCATCTCGAACAGGAACGCGGCTTCGTAGTTCAGGAGGTGGGTGGTGGGATCGAGGCTGCCTACGATGGCTGGCGTCGCCTGCCACGTTTCGCCGCCGCTGATGTGCTCGTAGTACCCCATACACATCATCCATTGGCTTGGGTTACCGTTGACGCTGAGATCATAGGGATAGCTGGGGACTCCGGAGTAGTTGCTGCTGGTCGGAGTTCCGTTAAATTGCATGTTGACAACTCCCGCCATTGCAGGCAACGACATGGCGGCCGTCAGCAACAGGAATAGAACAACCAATAGTTTTGTTGATTTCATTCGTACATCTCCTTTGTTAAGTGCCTTGCCCCGTTTCGCGAAGCCCACTGTCGACGCCAACGCGGTTTCTTTGCTTCACCGTTGACGGCCGCTGGCGGCTTGCCGACGACGGCCGTCTTCAATCTGCTCAGTGCGGCAGCCCTTCGGACACTGGCAATGCCAACTGAAACTCCACACAGGCGCCGACTCCACCTGCCTGCCAGGTATCCCGGCGTACGTGGCGCACGACGCCGTTCCCGCGAAGGCAAACCGGCCCATATTCCCTTGAACAAGTTGGGAGCGTAACCACCAGCTTGAGCGGCGAGGCAAGCGGTGGTGGTGGCTCACACTCAATGAAGGCCCCATCCTTGCCGATATTGCGGGTCATTCCGGTCGCCTCATGCCATGTCCCATCGAGCGCCATCCACTGATATGAGACAGCCCCGGCGACCGGGTAGCGCGTATTCTTCCGTCTCTCGCTCGAACAGTCGCATTCTTTCGAATCTGTTCTTTCTTTTGGCATTTCACGTTCACGCTTCCTCGTAATCTCACAGTAGCCGGGCAGGGAAAAGGCAACAAGAGAGCGAAGGGCCCAGTGCAGTCCATCTCAATGGGCGCAATGGGAAGCTAACAAGCGACAGAGGCGATCGTCCGTGATGGGAAAACGATCGGCCCGGAGAAAGGTAATTTGGGACTAAGGACAACGGAAGAGAGGCTGACGGGCACTCGGGTTGTCGCAGTTTTTACTTGACGGGAGTCGATCCAAAAACGATATTTAATTATATTATTAATTAATAATGAGAATGCAGCAACACACCAACAAATCGCGCAAGCCCGACAAGCCGGGTCGCCCTGTAACTAATCCCGATCGGGATGCGCGCGAATTACTGATTACGGCAGCCGCCGAGCTGTTTGCGGAGCAGGGCGTGGCAGCCACCAGCTTCTCCACGATCGCCAAGCGGGCAGGATTGACGTCCGCCATGGTCCATTACTACTTCAACGACCGCGAGCAGTTGCTCGACGCCGTAGTGGAAGATCGGCTGTGCCCGTTCATTGACTACGTTTGGGGCCCGGTGAAACCCGGAGCCGATGCAGCGGAACTCCTTGCAGGTGTGGTGACGCGGCTGCTGAAGGGCATTGAGCGGGCCCCCTGGGTTCCCTCGACATGGATGCGCGAAATCCTCAACGAAAATGGATTGCTGCGAGGCCGAGCTCTGCGTCGCATACCTTTCGACAAGGTGCGAATCGTTGCTGGGACAATCCGCGAAGGACAAGCCAGCCATGCGCTGAATCCAGACCTCAATCCGCTGCTGGTGGTGTTCTCCATGCTGGGACTGGTGATGCTGCACATGGCCACAGTCAAGATCTGGGCAGAACTGTTCCACCGCAGGCCGTTGAGCCGCCGCGCAGTTGGCCGACACATCACCGGGTTGCTATTGGATGGTCTTCGCCATTCGCCAACGCCTACGCGAAAGAAATCTCGAAGGAAACCATGACTGCGGAGAAGACAATGCGCATACCGCACCTAAAACCACATCTCTCGTTGTTGAGCCTCATCATGGGCTTAGTCATCATTGCGCTCGGCTGCTCGCGCAGTCCGAACAACAGTTACGAAGGCTACGTCGAAGGCAAGTTCGTTTACGTGGCTTCGCCGCAAGGCGGGCGGCTCATGCATCTGGCCGTCAGTCGTGGAGAGATGATCGCGGTCAACCATCCGCTTTTTAGCCTTGACCAGCAACCGGAAGCGGCTGCGGCCCGACAGGCAAAGCAGATGCTACAGGTATCAGAAGCCCGGCTGGCCGATTTGCAGACGGGAAAGCGTCCGCCGGAAATCGATGTGACCCGCGCCCAGTTGATTCAGGCGATGGCCGAGAAGAAGAAATCGGCCGACATCCTCAAAAGCTACGAGTCGCAATATGAAGCGGGCGGCGTATCGCTCACCGACCTGATCAGTGCCCGCGCCGCCGTGGAAACCAATACAGCGTTGGTGCGGCAAATTGAAAGCGAACTGGTGGTTGCAGCGCTTCCCGCCCGCGATCAGCAAATCAAAGCCCAGACGGAGCAAGTAGCGGCCGACCGTGCGGCCCTGGAACAGACCCTGTGGAAGCTGCAACAGAAAGAAATTGCTTCACCGCGCGATGGGCTGGTTTTCGACACACTCTATCGCGAGGGCGAATGGGTTGCAGCCGGCAATCCCGTGGTCCAGGTGCTGCCTCCCGAGAACCTCGAAGTCCGGTTCTTCGTGCCCGAGCCGCTGGTGGGCAAACTCAAACTCGGGCAAGGCGTCACCGTGCGCTGTGATGGTTGCTCATCCGAGGTTCCGGCGACGATCACTTTCATCTCGACGCAGGTCGAATACACGCCTCCGGTGATCTATAGCAACGAGAACCGCTCCAAGCTGGTGTTCATGGTGATCGCCAAGCCACCCGTCGAGAAAGCCGCGGCGTTGCATCCCGGACAACCGCTCGAGGTCACGCTGCAGTGAATGCAAACACCAATCCGGAGTACGCGATCGACGTGCAGGACCTGAATAAGCGCTTCGGCGACAAGCACGTGGTCAACAACGTGTCGATGCAGGTGCGCAAGGGTGAAATATTCGGTTTCCTGGGCCCCAACGGAAGCGGCAAGACAACCACGATTCGCATGATGTGCGGACTGCTGAAGCCGGACTCAGGCACTGGCACATGCCTCGGCTATGACATCCGTCGGGAAAGCACGGAAATCAAGCGGAACGTCGGCTACATGACGCAACGATTTTCTTTTTGGGATGACCTCACCATCCGCGAGAACCTCGACTTTGTGGCACGTATTTATCAAATTCCGAACCGTCGCGATAAGGTGCAGAAGTCACTCGAGGACTTGGGCCTCGCGAGCCGCTCGGGGCAGTTGGCCGGTGAATTGTCGGGAGGATGGAAGCAGCGCATGGCATTGGCCGCATGCATGCTGCACAATCCCATGCTGCTGCTGCTCGACGAGCCAACGGCTGGTGTCGATCCCAAGGCGCGGCGCGATTTCTGGGACGAGTTGCAAGGATTGGCGGCACGCGGTGTCTCGGTGCTCGTTAGCACACACTACATGGACGAAGCGGTTCGCTGTCACAAGCTGGCGTACATCGCCTACGGCAAGCTGCTGGCGCAGGGCTCGGCTGCGGAGGTCGTCGCCAGCCAGCATCTCAGCAGCTGGGCGATCTACGGCGAGCACCTGGTGGAGTTACAGGAAACCCTCCGTCAACAACCAGGAGTAGAGCAGACTGTTTCGTTTGGCACCGTGCTGCACGTAAGCGGGACCGACGCCGCGTTGCTACAGAGCACGATCGACGCGACCGTCGCTGCCAAAGGATTGCGTGCCGAAAAGATCGATACCGGCCTCGAGGATGTCTTCATCTACATGATGAGCCGTTCGGCCGACAATTTCGGAGACCGAGCATGAGAGGGCGCAACGGCTTCTCGATCAGTCGCTGGTGGAGCATTGTCCGCAAGGAGTTCCTGCAGCTTCGGCGAGACCGCATCACCTTCGCGATGATCGTCGGAATTCCCATCATTCAGATGGCGCTGTTCGGCTATGCCATCAACACCGACCCCAAGCATCTGGACACGGCCATCATTAGCGCCGATCACAGCAACATCACACGCAGCTTCATCGCGGCGATGAAGAGTTCCGCGTACTTCAAGGTCGTCGGCGAATTACCCAATGAAACTGCCGGGCGCGAGGCCCTGGACCAAGGCAAAGTCCTGTTTGTGGTGAATATTCCGGCGGGATTCACCCGGCAGCTTCTGCGTCACGAGCGGCCTTCGCTGCTGATCGAAGCGGACGCCAGCGATCCGATCGCAGGAGCAAGCGCGCTCGCTGCCGTAAGTGGGATCGTGCAATCGGTCATTCAGAAGGAGCTAACTGGGCCGTTGGCACCATTGGCGGGAAGCCCCGCGCCGTTCGACGTGGAAGTGCATCGCTTGTATAACCCCGACGGCATTACCCAGTACAACGTGGTGCCCGGACTGATGGGCGTCATCCTGACACTCACCATGGTGATGATGACCGGGCTCGCTATCACGCGGGAACGCGAGCGGGGCACGATGGAAAACCTGCTCGCCATGCCGTCCACGCCGATTGAGGTCATGACGGGAAAGCTGATCCCGTACATCGGGATCGGACTCATTCAATCGACCATCATTCTGCTGGCCGCACGCTTTGTATTTCACGTTCCCTTCTTTGGAAATATCGGCGCAGTTTACCTGGTGGCGCTGCTGTTTGTGGCGGCCAATCTGACAGTTGGCATAACGTTTTCTTCGCTGGCGGCAAATCAGTTGCAGGCGGTGCAACTGGCTGTCTTTTATTTCCTGCCCAATATTCTGCTTTCCGGATTCATGTTCCCCTTTCAAGGTATGCCGAAGTGGGCGCAGGTGCTTGGCAATTTGTTGCCTCTGACGTATTTCAATCGCCTGGTCCGCGGCATTCTGCTGAAGGGCAACGGATGGGCGAATTCGTGGCCGAGCGTGTGGCCGTTGATGGTATTTACGCTGGTAATCATGGCGGTGGCCGTAAAGACGTATCGCAGAACTCTGGATTGAGGTACAGGCAATGAAGTCGACAAGGAAAGGAAGAATGCTGACACGCGTGGCCGCTGCCATGGTCGTCGCTAGTCTGCTATCCGGGTGCACGGTCGGTCCGCACTATCATCCGCCCGCTCCTCCGACGGCCGGGACCTACACCAGAGCGCCCCAACCGACGGAAACCGCAAGCTCTGAGGGGAACGCCGGAACGGCACAACACCTCAGCCCGGGGATGGACGTTCCAGCGCAATGGTGGACTTTGTTCCACTCCCCGGAGCTTGACCGCCTGGTGCGCGAAGCACTGGCCAACAGCCCCACCCTGGCACAAGCCACCGCGCGCCTGAAGGCAGCCCAGGAGGAATCGAACGCCCGCACTGGGGCGACAAAGTATCCCACGGTAAACGCCAATGTTTCGGTGCAGCGCGAGCAAGTCGATCTCGCCACTTTCGGAGTTCCCTTCCCTAGTCCTCCACCGTTCAGCTTGCTGAATGGATCGGTGGCGGTGTCGTACGCTTTGGATCTATTCGGCGCGAACCGCCGGCTCATCGAGGGACTCAACGCGCAGGCCGAGTATCAACGGTGCGAGGTGGAGGCGGCGCGGCTGATGTTGGCAGGCAATGTGGTTTCCGCGGCCGTTCGGCAAGCGCAGTTGCGGTCGCAGATCGAGATCAATCGCCAAGTGCTTGAGTTGCAGCAGCAGCAACTCAACATCACCGAGCAACGCGTGCAAGCTGGGGGACTTCCGCAATATGAAATCAATCGGCAGCGCACACTAGTGGAGCAGACACGAGCTGCCATTCCGCCGCTGGAGCAGCAACTCGCAATGGTGAATCATCAACTCGCAGTGCTAGTGGGCAAAGTCCCGGCCGAAGCACAAATCGACGGCATTAGCCTGGATGGTCTGCAGCTTCCCGCCGAGTTGCCTTTAAGCCTGCCGTCGTCGCTGGTGCGCCAGCGTCCCGATGTTCGTGCCTCGGAGGCGTTGCTGCACCAGGCCAGCGCGAATGTTGGGGTTGCGACGGCGAATCTCTATCCGCAAATTGTTCTCTCGGGGAGCGTCGGCGCAATCGGAACGAATTTCAGTAATGGCGCAGACGTGTGGAACGTAGGGGCGTCACTTGCGCAGCCTATCTTTAACGGCGGCGCGCTGCGGGCTGAAAAACGCAAATCGCTCGCAGCTTATGAAGAAGCTGGCGACGCATACCAGCAGACGGTGTTGCAGGCGTTTCGCGAAGTGGCCGACGCACTGCGCGCCATCGAGAACGATGCTCAGACACTACAGGCGCGAACCGAGGCAGCCAAACAAGCAGAAGTCACCTACCAGATCGCGTCGCAGCGCTTTGCCGCCGGAGGCATCAGCCAGCTGGCCCTGCTCGATGCGCAACGGCAGTACGTGCAAACGATGTTGGATCGAACTACAGCAGCCGCGAACAGGTACACCGATTCGGCCTCCCTTTTTCAGGCGCTAGGTGGAGGATGGTGGAATGAGGCCCAGGCGAACTCAGCTCCGAAGTCCAAGGTGCCTTAATGAGGATTGGATAAGTCACCCGAGTGAATCGGGCCCGCAACTACCAGTGTCCGTAACGGTCGATTAGGATTGCTAACCTTATCTTTCTCCGAATCCTTCTTGCGCTTCATTCCGTGAGCTCTGCGGGCGTAACTCGTAAACATGGATCGTAAGATGTTCAGTTACCACCTTTCTGGCGCTCATTGCTTTCATCAGCTCGCCAGTCGTGTCAGTTCTGTTGCGGTAGACGGGAAGACTGGTCAGCAGTTGCAGGTTTGGCGGCAGGAATGACTGTGTCCGGACCCGCTCCACTGGGCGAATTAGGCAACATCGCAGAATTGAATAGCTGCTCTATCTCGCCCGCCCGCACGCACTACATCAAACCACGCGATTATGGATGGATCATTCTGGCTGCTGGCATCCTTGGGTAATTCACCTCGCAGGTAGTCGGCTAGGGATCGATTGATCGACGCATCCTTAGCAGCATCATTGTCAAAGGCCTTCTCTAAAACCCAAAAAATGCGATTAAATGCGCGATGCGTGGCTGTTGTAATAGCCTTCCGAGAGCACCACGACGAGTGAGTTCCGTTGCTGCTTACCACCTTGATAGACGAAGAAAAGAACCGGATACGGCTTACGAACGACCAGCTTAGAATCTTAGACTTGCTCAGATCTCACCGGCGCGTTGCTGTCAGCGGTGGTGCAGGGACGGGGAAAACTGTTCTGGCGGTCGAAAAGGCGCGTCGATTGGCGGCGGAAGGATTTTCTACCTTGCTGACCTGCTACAACCAGCCTCTTGCAACGTACTTATCTCAGGTCTGCGCTGGTGTTTCAAATCTTACTGTCTCTAGCTTTCATCAGTTGTGCCATTACCGAGCACGGTTGGCGCAAGCCAAAAGCGGGAGGGATCTCGTTCATGAGGCGCAGCTAACTTATCCTGGATCCGACCTCTTTGATGTCCAACTGTCAAATGCTCTCGCGTATTCGACGGATATCATTGTCGACCGTTTTGACGCTATCGTGTGCGACGAAGGTCGAGACTTCCGGGACGAGTACTGGGTTGCCCTAGAGTTACTTCTTTCCGATCAAGTTTCCGACCCTTTGTATATCTTCTACGACGACAACCAGAACCTCTATTCACGCGCCAAGAGATTTCCAATTCAGGACCCGCCCTTCTCTTTAACGACGAACTGCCGCAATACCGCGAAGATCCACACTGCTGCATATCGATTCTATGAGGGATCCGAAGTTCAGCCGCCAACAATCGATGGCGCGGATGTCGAGTTTCTCAGGCATCCGACTTTGCATGGTCAAACAGCCCGACTGCATTCTCGCATCGTCCAACTGATAACCAAAGAGAGGATTAGACCGGAGGATATTGTCGTACTGATCGCCGACTCGGCGCACAAGCTCGAATGCTATTAATCCGATCGTAAGTAGGTGTACATAGATTGTGGTTGAGCCGCCGCGTACTGGGTGTCTGTCGTTAGAAAGAACATGCGGATGGTCCAGGGTAGCCGTTGCAGTGAACGAAGACGTTCCAGTACGTACTTTCTCAGTTCCTTCCCGCTACGCAATCCAGCTTTGGCCACACCATGGTGTTTCAGGTAATTCCAGACTTGCTCGTCCGGAGTGAGTTCCGGGGAGTAGGGCGGCAGAAAGAATAATCGCAGCTTCCCGCTTAAGCTGGCCACGTAGGCCTTCACCCGCCGGCTGTGATGATAGCTACCGCCGTCCAAAATGAGAAAAATCGGGTGCCCTGCATTATGCATCAAGCGTTTCAGAAACTCGACAAATACCGCCCCGTTGACTCTGCCCTTGGCCAACATGAAACGCATGTGTCCCCGCGCACTGACCGCTGAAATCATGTTGACCGAACTGCGTTGGCCCGTGCTCCGCACCACCGGTGTCTGTCCCTTGATGCCCCATGTCGTCCCCGCATGATTGTCCGATCGCACCCCGGCTTCGTCGCCAAAGTAGATGTCCGCCCCCACGGCGCGAGCCTGTCGGCGAAGCAGCGGGTACTCCCGCTTCAGCCACCGCCGCACCCGCTTCGGATCTTGCTCCATCGCCCGGAACAAGGGCCGCTGGCAACTCAACCCCAACTGTTTCAGCAACCTCCCCACGCTCGCCACGCTCAGCTTCAAATCGAATTGCTCCCGCAGCAAAACCCGGATCATCTCCCGCGTCCAGAGGGCAAACTCGAAGCGGAACTGCAGCGGACTCTTGCCCGTCACGGTACGATACAGCCACCGCATCTGGGCGGCCTGGATCTTCATCGGCCGCCCCTTCAGGAGCCTGGCTTGCAGCCCACCCCAACCGCCGCTGCGGTATCTGGCCAGCCAAGTGTAGATACAGCTTCGCGTAAAGCCCAGCGCTTGGATCACCGCTTCTGGGCTCTCGCCGGCTTGCACTCTTTGCACCGCACGAATCCGAATCTCTTGCAACGTCTTATGGTCGAGGGCACGAGC
Source organism: uncultured Acidobacteriaceae bacterium (assembly GCA_963779555.1). Taxonomy (GTDB): domain Bacteria; phylum Acidobacteriota; class Terriglobia; order Terriglobales; family Acidobacteriaceae; genus DASRAA01. The sequence goes on along the minus strand of CAVZYS010000036.1, from coordinate 12,282 downwards.
GTCGCGTCGTTTCATGCCAGCAATTATATCGCTATGTCTACTTACTTATGAATATATTAATACAACTTGCTTGGCAAATTACCGTTGCCGAAACCCGTTACTTGGACAGCAGAAGACAATCGCGGACCCGGAGCGGTGTTAATCGACACCGTACAGCGATACAAGGGTCTCGAATCCGCAATCGTATTCGTCTGGGGGCTGGATACACTTCGGCTTCCTGACGACCAAGAGCTGTGCGATGTCGCGATGACTAGAGCAAAGTCTCTCCTATTTATAGTCGCCAGCGATAAGATGTGCAGTGCGATCAGTCAGCTGCAGCTGTGCAAACGGCATTATCCTGACAGCCCGATGGGCTTTGGAGATCCAGAAAGCATGGATCGCCCCGTCAACGAAGCGCCAGCGGACGATTCACCATCTGGGAAAAGGGATGTTTATGGTTGCTGGCAGAACGATTAAGTTGCCGTCGAAGATGAAATAACTTCCGTTGTGAAGAACGAAATTGACGGCGCACGGTTCGTTCGTCTGCCCAGTTCTCCGATGAGCTGAGGGAGCTGACACGACTTAAGAACCGTACGCCGACATTGCGGTAGGAGTTACTGAGGGCGGACGGATTGCAGAAATCCTGCCAGCTTCGCTGTCGCCTTGTACTGGGGAATTGGCTCCAGCTCCTTGAAGGCGCTGGTGAAGGCGTTCGAGAGGCTCCACATGGTTCGTGCCTGGAACTCCTCATGCACGGGCTGAAAGTAGAGATCGTGGACCCGCCGGGCCAGGTGCTTTGGAAACCCAGACTCCTCCTCAATGAACGCTTGGTAGATCAGCAGCTTTGCCGAAGCCGTTGACAGCTGCAGCGCCTGCCATTCTTCGACTTGCTGCTTCAGCGGCCCGAAGTTCCTCTGCATCCGATCGACACCGATGGCCAGGCTGTCTTCGAGTGAGAAGTGCTTCGAATGCTTAGCGAGAACGGGAGTGTACAAGCCTGGGGCGATGTTTCCGAATTGACATTGCCGAGCACCGCCCTTTGACTCACACGCTTACCTACAGGCTGTCGGGAGATGAACGGTGAATCTGCAGTAATCGCACGCCGTCAAATTGAATCTGATCGGCCTGCGAACGCCCAGAATTACAAAAGGTCGACAGCAAAGCTACTTAAGGATCTGAACAAGTCCGCGTTCCAAAACCCCGGGGCCAAAGCCCTCGATTATTATCACCAGCTTAAACGCTGGCCTGAAGGCCAGCTCTTCCACCCAGTCCACTTATTCAGAGTTTCCTTAATGGCTTGGACGCCGGGCATCAGCCACGACGTAACGAAGCCAGCGGCATCGGGAAACAGGGCTGTAAGAAGCGCGAGCAGGGGGCCAGCTCCCAATGCAATGAGTTTGATCCAGAAGTCTGCTCCCAGTTCACCTGGGTTCGTATTAGTGACGTAACTGAGCGTGGTGTCACGGTGCATCCCGGCGTAAACGAAGAAGATGATGGCACCCACCAGGCCGAAGACGAATAGGAAAATGCCGCCCAGGAACGGCCTCGGATCGAACGGATAGCTGGCGACCGAGATCGTGGCGGCAACGAACAACCACAACATACCCATGGCGATGGTGCGAGTCCTTCCCAGAATATTCTGGACAAAGCCCAGGTACGGTAAGGCAAAAAACTCTTCCGCCAAGCGTTGATATTCGGGCACCGGTGCAAACGAGAACTCCGGTCGGTCGGACGCGTCACTTGCGTCCTCCGCGTGCGAGAGGTTCTGGATGAGGGAATGCGTCTCAGCTCTCCATTTAGGCAGCAGGATTTCATTACACACTGCGGCAGCCGTCTTCGCCAGTTCCTCCTGATGCCGTTCCAGCGGCTTGAGGTCTGTGACCCGCGGGTCGCGATAGCTATTGATATACCAAGCGCCGAAGACAGCGCCGGAGGCATCACAGGTGGCTAGTCGTTTGTAGAACGACTCCTTCAGCACCGGTATGTCAGCAAGCGTATCCGGTCCTGCCGAAGTCGTCCCGGACTGCCCCCGCGCGCCGGCGACGGCCGCGGCGAGTTGCTCCCGTTGCAGACGTTCCAATTCGTTCTTGAGATGACGAAAGATTTCCATCTGCCGCGAGAGAAGCTTGTAGCGCCGCTCCAGCACGCTGCCACCCATTTTCCAGACCGTGCCCCATGAGAATCCCTTCAGTGCGTGCAATGTACGACGGAGCGGCATGCGGTCAAGATACACGAGCAGCTGACGCAGGCGGCCCCAGACGCGTAATAGTTGAAATGCATCCGCGACAATCAATGCGATGCATACGCTAAGCCAGACAAAATAGACCACACCGTAGCTCTTGGCTCCCAAGCTGCGCACCGTCAGGCCTTCACTCCATGCAAAGAAAATGAACATTCCTATGAGGCCGAGAAACAATCCAGGCAGAACCACTCCGTAGCCACCGCTGATTGGCTTGGCGAGACGCTAGATTTTGTTGCCGGACCGCTCGCGCGTAAACATCGGAAGTCGCATGTCCAGATCGCAGCAACTGGGGAGCTTCGGACGGTCCTGATTGAACAGAGCAACCCCGCTCAGGGTGTACCAGAACCATGCATACGAGCCCACGATCAGCAACAGGAAGGGAACCAGCGGAGAAACGCCAGTAAGCAGGTTCACCGACCGCCAAAAGGTGAACACGCGATTAGCCGCAACCAATTGAAGCGTGATCATGTGATAGAAGACCAGTCCCAACAGGGAGGTGACAATAAGAAAAAAAAGCGCCGCCAGCAACGCCAGTTTCCAGGGACTGTTACAAAGCCACTGCCCGGCTTGGTCTACCCAGTGATGCAGTTTGTGGCGCGTCTTCTTGACTAAAGAGGCTCGCCTGGCTCGCAAACCCTCTTTCTTCCCGGCCTTCTCCTCCGCCCCCTTTGCCACCTCCAATTGCGGCGTCTTCGTTGCTGCTACCTTCCCGGCCAGCTTTTGTTCCCTCGTTCGCACTTTCTCTTCGTCGGTTCTAGCCTTTCCGTATTTATCCTCGGCGTCCTTTTCGGCAGTCCGCACCTGCACCCGGCGCGGCCTCGGGGTCTTCAAATAGTTGGCAGCGACGGCCACCATCGAAAGCAGCACCAGCAGCACGTACAGTATGGTCATCCGCTCCGCGTGCATGAAGGGAGATTCGCCGGAAGATGGAGTGCCAGTCAGAACCGCCATGACGATGGCCAGAAGCGCAAAGAGCGTACATCCGAAGAAAATCAGAATGTTGTGTTGGGGCCCCGGCGCTGGCGCGAAGTAAGCGCGATACCGGGGGTAGCCGGTTTGCGATCCCGTCCAGCACGCATACAAGTGGAACAAGCACCAGACAAAAGCGATACTGAAGCAGAATCGAGTAGGCAAAGGCAAGACGAGAAGATGGGCTTTTTGTATTGTCGCACCCGTGTATGCTGGCGCCAGCACTGATAGAGTTGTGTTCGCCGGCGGTTTAGAATCCATCGTAGAGAGCGGGCTACGTTGTTTGTAGTCTCCCCACCCAATCACTGAACCCTGGAGCGTTTCCGATCCGGATATTTCACCAATGTAGACTTTGTAACCTTCTGCCCAGGCAGGTTGCTCCGGTGCCTTGACGGTTAAGACTTGGTCGCGAGACAGCGGAAAAGAAGCTTCCCGCGAAGCTGCCGATTCCTTTCGCCCTCCGAAATAGGCTATGGACACGTAGTACACGCCAGCAGGTAGCAAGCTTTGCCCCGAAGCACCGGAGAATTTCGGCGGGTTAAGCCTCGCGGGGAGAAGATCTTCATCGATTATGGCAACGGGCCATATCTCGCCGTTTCCGAGCACAGAAAGCCACGTCGGGGGACGAGTGGGTCCGGAATCGTTTGCCAGCAACCACGAAGGCGGATTGTAGTCCTGGAGAACAACGGAAGAGTCTCTCACAGGTGGAGAAGACGGCTGGTAAAGTCCCGAAGACCTCAAGCAAAGCGGCGCATCGTTCTTGGCGTCCAGATTCAGCTCTGAATCTTTCAGGTGAATCAGGAAGCGGCTCGCTAAGTAGACTCCCTCTGCGCCGGAGTCCGGAAAGGCGCGATGGCTGTGGCGGCTTTCAGGGGCCTGGTGGTATGTCCAATCCTGTTGCCAAGTGAGCAAGGGATAGGAGCTCAGGGTCATGGTCCCACGAAAGCCCTGGCTCTGTGTGCTGCGATGGAACATCAGGTCAGAGTTGTTTATGACGACTCGTGCATCGGGATAGGCGCGTGCCAAAAACTGCGTGAGGAAGATCTGGTCGAGGCCATTGCTGCTACGTAAAAGGATGAATTCGATGTGGTGAGCCTTCAACAGAGAAGCCATAGCGAGCAGCGTAGATTCATCCGACAGCGGAGTCTGTTCGCCGCCATAGGTGCGGATGGTGTCATGTTCGCTACTATCGGGCTCTGACAAGTTTTCCGATAATCCGGTGCGCCCATCCTGCTGTCCTGGTTGGCCACTTCCGAAGACCGACTGTTTCGCATAAGCCGAACGCAGCGAAGCGATATCGCGCGGATAGTAAAGGTTCAGCGGACCGCGGGCCCCATTTGCATCATGTTGAACGCACTCGTAGAGCGCCGGATCGGGATTGTCCTCCGGGTTCGTTACTCCGGGTTGAGCGTTCGGGCCGATTGCCCCATAGGCGGTCTCATCTTCGGAGATGATGGCCAGCCTTCCGGTGTCATAACCTTGCTGAGTGAGCAGGCGGCAGTAGCGGTTGATCAGCAGGTCGTCGTTTTCCTGAAAGGTCAGGAAACGGCCGAGTTTCTGGTTCTTCAGGAACTTTGAGAACCACTGGATTCCGGGCGTTGAACTGGCAGCTCCGCTGAATACCTCAACAGAAGAAGGCGTGTAGCTTTGTGTCTCCGGGGAGATGGACTTCTTGTTCAAGCTTACGTAGCTCGAGACGCTCAAGTTTGGGTGGTCCGAGATTTCTTCTTTGCTGGTCAAGAGTCGTGCCAGCGATGGGAAAGACCCTGAAAAATAGGGGCTGAGGATCCGCAAGCTGTGTCTCGTGCCATCGCGACGCAAGGCTGCGATCCAGTCGATGGCGTGTTCGAACTGCTCGCCGTCAATCCCTCCGGTAGGGTTCTCCCCGACCACGAAGACGAACAACCCGTCCCGGTATGGGCGATCGCATTCTTGTTGACCGGCTGAGCCTGGGCCTTCCGGCGGGCAACTCGGTAGGGCACTACGGAACACGAGCACGCCGGGCTGTTTCTCCCGAAAGTACAGACGTTTCTCCGCCTGCTCCTGATCGTTAAGACCGCTGTACTGCCGCGGTTGCTCGACCCACGGCAGCCATGAGGAATCGTAGTTGTAGCCCTGGTCCTGGGCCGCTTTTTGCAGTGCGTCCGCCAAGCGGTTGAACTCCAGGGCAAAATGGGTATGTACAGGATTGGGCAGGGTGGCGATGATGAAGCGAAGGTGGGCCCCGTCTTTTTCGTCAGCCAGGCTTCCGGTTTCGTGCTGGCCGGGTTTTTCGTAACAATCTTCGGGAGCATAATGCTTGTTCTCGGGAAGAAATTCGAGGATCCGCGTTTCGATCTCACGGCAAGGCGGTTTGAGCAAATCCAGGCTCTGGGTTGCGGGTTCCGAGGCCGGAGCCGTTTTCTGTTGGGGTGCACCACCACTACCGCCGGCCGTCGGCGCCGCGTTGCGCGACGGCAGCACCGCCACCAGGTCGCGGCCACAAGGACGGAACGCCGACAACATGTCCAAGTGACTTCCCCGAAGCAGACTTCTGGTCCGCGTCGCTGGGAGTCCGTTCTGGCCCATACGTTAAGAGGTCGCCCGTAACTCTACGATGGTTCTCTGGACAGCCAAGATGCCCTTCCAGGTCGAACTCATCTCAATTGGGCCAGTTCACGAGAGGCGACTAATGAGATGGTCCGCCGTCCAGCAACCCTGAGAGTTACAACACATCCCTGCGCTGTCGGAGGAAGTCCGGCTTATCTGTCCCGTTTCGGTGGCTGGACTAGCTTGGGATACGGTCAGCCCCGCTGCGCAATCAACGGTATCAGCCACCTGCCAGCCAGGCTATTCGACCCCCTTCCGTATCGGGGTAGTTCTGGAGAAAGCTTTCAGAAGAAGCCGCAACGCAGCCATGGAAGCGCGACGCAGTTCATTTGCATGATGTGTATCCGTGCCGGCGGCGACCATTCCTCTCGCGGTGCCGACGAACAGGGCGGCAACGGCCAAGGCGAGATCTTCGCATCGTTGTCCGGTCACGCCGACTTCCTCTGTGAGACGCGATTTGAAGAGATCGAATACAGGCCTTGGTTCGCCGGCGACAAACCGTGCGCCAAAGACCTCCACGGTGAGATCGTAGCGTTGGGGATGGGCGCAACTGAACCGAAGATACTCCCGGGTCATTGTCTCCACCCGCCGCAAGTGCCGCAAAACTGAATACAACTCGTCTGTACCACGCTCTGCCACCCGGCGCAGAAGAACGTCACGGTGGGGAAAGCGCTCGTAGATGGTGGGCGTGGTGGTTCCCGCCTCCACAGCGACGGCGCGCATGGTGACAGCGCTTTCGCCGCCACGGTCGAGAAGGCGCATGGCTGCGGCCACGATTCGTTCTTCCAGTTCAGGATCAGGTGTTCTCGGCATGCCTTCGGCCTCGGCGCGAAAGAACTGGGCAAGTTTAACATTGACGCTGTTTGTTTAACGATGTAATACTAACATTGTACAATTAAATTGTCAGCGCTGCCCGATTCCGGGCTTGGATGATCCCGATAGGCCAGCACCGACGCCAGGGCCCCGAATCACACTCCGCACGGCGGTCACACCGAACCGAGCGCCAGTCTGTTTTCACCACCACCAAGTTAGCGACAAGGAGTACCACCCATGACGAAACCCAGAGGTCCGCGCCAACTGTGCGCCTGGACGCTCTTAGCCATGCTGTTCGCGACCACCCTCGCGAATGCCACCACATCCCGGCGGGAGGTCAACGTGGTTGACCTTATCGCCAATTCTGAACTGATCCTTCGCGGCACTGTCGTGAACCTGACCGACGGCATCGACAATCGGGGAATTCCCTACACTGAAGTCACCCTGCACGTTGCCGACGCGATCCGTGGACAGGTGAGCGGCGACTACACCTTCCGCCAGTTCGGGCTTTTGAAGCCGCGTGACATGGGCAATGGAACCACCAACTTGATGGTCACTCCGGCGGGTTGGGCGACCTACACCAAGGGAGAGGAAACCATTCTCTTCCTCAACAAACACGCCGCCTGGACGGGACTGCAAACCACTGTGGGACTGGGACAGGGCAAGTTCAAGGTATCGATGGCCGGCGCGGTCAATCAGTCGAACAACGCAGGCCTCTTCAAGAACGTGTCGATCGACCCGAGCCTGCTTGGAACCAAAGAGAAGCGCGCCTTGATGACCGAGAAGGGCGCGGTCAATGCCAATGCTTTTGTAGGACTGGTGAAGCAGGCGGTTGACGGCCGGTGGGTCGAGAACGGGAGGATGAAGCTTGAACAAAAATAGGTGTTTCCGCACATTGCTGGCACTTGCATCTGTCGCGATGTTGACCTCCGCTGGTTTTGCCGGCGGGCCGCTACTGGTGGACCCAGCGACAAGATCCGCCTACCACTACGATGTGAGCCAGCCCATACCTGTTTATTACGACTTGGGGAGCCTTGGCGTGGTGCCGGACTACTCCACAAATCCGCCGACCATGGTCACCTTCGATAACACTGTCGGCAAGAATCTGGTGGAGAAGGGCTACAGAGATTGGTCCGCCATCAAGACGTCGTCAATGCGGGCGACCGTGGTTGGCGATTTCTCTAAGATCGGCCTCCCGGACATCGACTCAACCAACGTTACCGACATCATCGGCACATCGATCGGCCGCGGTATCTATGTGATTTTCGATGCTGACGGAAGCATCATGCAAAACTTCTTCGGCGCCGGCGACGGTATTCTGGGAATTTCCAGCCCGGAGTTCGCCATTACCGGCACAACCGTCATTACCGAGAGTTTCGTGGTGCTCAATGGCAGCGCCATCGACCCGGCGGACACCAATGCCCTGAATTTCCAGGGCGTAGCCACTCACGAATTTGGACACTCCCTTGGCATGGCGCACACCCAGACCAACGGCGCGGCGTTCTTCTATAACGACAATGTGGGACCGAATAGCTGCACCAGTTTGCCCTATGCCAGCATTTTGACCAGCGCCGACGTCGAAACCATGTATCCCTACATCAATCCGAATGTGGGTGGCACTGGAATGGCGCAGGCCAACCTTCATACCACCGACACCCTCGCGGCCTTTTCGGACTTGTACCCCGGTCCGGGATGGACGAGGTCATACGGCACCATCACCGGCAAGGTTTACGACCTTGACGGCAAAACGGAGCTGACAGGCGTCAACGTGATCGCCCGCAACCTGGCCGATCCGTATGTCGATTCGACCTCGGCACTGACGGGGCAGATGACGCAAGGGACTCTTGGTCCGGATGGAAGCTTCACGCTCCACGGATTGAAACCCGGCGCCCAGTATGTGCTGTATGTCGATGCCATCATGGCTGGCGGGTTTCCCACGCCTCCGCTGTGGTTCCTGCCGGGTGCGGAGAAGTTTTGGGCCGGTGACCGCGGAGGAGAGAAGCTACAATCCTTGCTCCTACCGGGCTATCACCGCCAATCCGGGAAAGCCGGCGGAGGCGAACATCCGTTCGCGCGCATGCCGGGTGCTCCTGTGCTCTACCAGTTAGGGTATGGGGCGTTCGTTACCGGGCTCAGCGGAGACGGCAGCGTCGCCGTCGGTGGCTACGGCCGCGGGGGACCGATCTTCCGCTGGACGGCGAGCCAAGGTGTGCAGTCGATGAACGTGGCCGGAGTTGGCGGCGGGATATCGATCTCGCACAACGGTCGCTACATATCCGGCAATCTGCTGGATATTAATTCCGACACTGACATCGGTGCGTATCGCTGGGATGCAAAGAACGGCTGGCTTCGAGTAAAGCCGATGGGATCTTGCGGCACAGACACCAACTGGAACCAAGCAGTCAGCGACGATGGATCAGTGTTTGGCGTCGCTTACAACACATGCACCGAGTACAAAGCGTTTCGCTGGACACCGGACAGCCGGTTTGGATCAATCGAGTACAAGTCGTCTTTCAAGCGCTCCGACGGAAAATGGGCCAATTCGCGTATTGACCAGGTGTCGGCAGACGGTTCGATTGCTGTGGGATGGCAGGAGGCCGAATGGGGCGGCTGGTTGGGCACGGTCTGGCACCACGGCAGACCCGAATTGATCACCGATGAAAATGGCGACCCGGTGAGCGAGGCGTTTACCGTGAGTGGTGACGGCGAGACGATTGCAGGTCAACTCTTTGATGGCCAGTTTCCCTTTGATGGCAGCGGCTGGCGCAGAGCCACTAACAGTACGAAACTGGATTACGTTCAGCCGCTCTCGGCCGATGCGACTCCGCTCACCCCCTATTCGCTATCGGGGGACGGCAGCGTCATGGTCGGCTATAGCGGAAATGCATTCCTCAGTTTCCAGCCTGCGCCGTTTCTGTGGACGCAACAGTTGGGAACGACCAACCTGGATGCCTTCGTCAAGAGCCAAGGTACAGCCATTGAGCAGTGGTACACCCTGTTTGGGCCCGGCTCGATCTCGGATGATGGCACAACCATCGCAGGCACGGGTCTTGGCTTCTTAGGCTACGGTGGATGGGTGCTGGACATGCACAAGGTGTTTGTCTGCCACGGCGAACCGGGCGACAAACCCCGAACGATCAGCGTGGCGTTCCCCAAGGCATTCGATAAGCACTTGGCCGAAGGAGACGTCCCGGGACGGTGCCCTGACGTGCACTAACTCGGGTTGGCAGGGTCCCAAAACGGCGGTGGCGCCTTTTCTGCGTGCCGCCGCCGTTTTTAGTTTTTCGCGATGCCAACGGTGGGCCGGCATAATCGCAACCGTCCGCATCCATAGGATCACCGCTCGGTACAGAACACTGTTATCTTGCAGATGGTTTGGATGACTTTTCCATCTTAACCTGCGGATTCGATAGACCCCAGTCCCATCGGAATCGGGATTCAGCAGGAAGCGCCGTGGTTCCTCGGGTTGCGCTTCACTTTCTTCACTCAGTCCTTAACGCTTGGCAATTCGATCCGTTCTCGAGATCCAAGCTCGATTTTTTGTATGGATTCCGCGGGGAATGGTCTTCAAATTGGATATTGGCCCCAAGCCGGCATGTGGGAGATTACTCCCCTTATGTCGGCCAGCCAGCATCCGGCAACCGCATTGGCACCGCCAAATGGATGTATAACGCCCTACCCTTTCTTGTGCTTACGGCGTGTCGTCCGCTCTCAGTCGGCGGTTTGGCGACTATTCGGAAGATCGCCAACCACAGTGTCTCGCTCACCCGCAACGAGGCCCGCGACGTCTTGGCCGAGGTCTTACCCTGCGAGTGCACCGGCGCCCAGATCGGAGCGCTGCCGGTCGCTTTGCGCATGAAGGGCGAGACCGCTGCGGAGTTCGTCGGCTTCGCCCAGACCATCCGCACCGCGGGCAAAACTCAGGAACGCGGCTTGCCTATCGAAAGTTCATTGATGATGCTGCTACGGAACGGCCACCGCTGAAATGCTGACTTGTGGACCTAACACTGCGATCGCCCGACCCGGCGCAGCATTCACCGTCGCTGGGTTCGCGAATGTTTGCTGGCTCCAGTTTGACCTTCCCGCCAGCCGGGTGGACACTGTGGTTCCGCCGGCGACGAACGTGCCTGCCGGAGTCGCAACGATCTGGGTGGCGGAATTCAGCTGGACCTTGGATTGCCATGAGCCGCCCACTGGCCGATAGGTGGCGTAAGTTCCGGGGCTGATCGACACCTGCTCAAACGTTGCGATGGCGTTCCCGCTACCATCGACTGCAACTCCGGATAGGCCGCCTGCTGTTCCGGCTACGCCTGGCAGGACTGCGGCGGCACTCCAGGTGCCGCCCGATCTCACCGAGTATCTCACTCCTCCGTTGATGACCCAGACCACCACCGCAGTGCCATCGTTGCCGAGTCCCACATGCGGCTGTCGTTGACGATATACCCCGGCGGCCCCAATGGTGACTGGAGCACCCCAAGCGCCAGTCGAGTCTCTGCCGAAGGCAACCACGGCCCCCGAAAGGATTCCCGGTACACCCTCCACGGCCACTGCCTGTCCACTGGAGCTCACCGCCAGTTGGTTCCATCCGAAGCAGGTACTCGCTCCGGAAATGGTCTGTGGCGAGCCGAACCCGCCGGCTGCCTGTCCCGTCGCAACCTGCAAAGCACATGACATAGGGCTAGGATTGGTGATCTGCTCCCACACCACGGTTGCCTGGCCGTATCCGTCGAACGCGATACTGGGCAAACCAAGGCTGGAGACGTTTCCATAGACATTGGTCGAAAGGGTCACCGTATTTCCCCAGTGTCCAGCGCGGAAGAAGGCAGCCTGGGCTTCTACGGGTGTGTACGTGTTGGTAGTGCGGAAACTCCACACCGCTAATACATCGCCATTGGGTGCGACAGCTATGTTGGCCGGTGCGGTGACTGACGTGAGAGTAGTGGGTGCCGGCCAGCCACCACCGGTGTTCACAGAAGCCTGAACTCCTCCTGAAGACGGAGTAAAGATGACAGCAGAAGTGCCGCTGCCATTGGTTGCTACCGCTAGTCCGTTGCCATTGGCGATCGTGACTGGCGAGCTCCAGGTCTGCGCACTGGCTGCACTGGCACAGGCAAGGACTCCTATAGCCAATACCCCCGCCTGCAAGTAGTTCTGAAAACCGGACATAGAAGGCTCCTCCGAGAACTTGGAGAGGTTGAATTTCCTCTCGGGAACACAGTGACTCAGTCAAGGTGGAGACGCGCACCACATTCGTTCGCTCGCCGATTGTGTTGGCAAATGTGAGACGGCTCTTTGCGCAACTGCAAACCGCAGGGAAAAGAATCTTGAACTCCGTCCTGGCGGTTGCGGCTCTGTTGGAGAGGTGGGGAAAGCGCAGGTTCGAGACTCGCTGTTTTTGCAGCTTCGCGGGCGATTTGAAACGTGAGCTGAGTTTCTCCCGGATCACGCGCCACCCTGAAGTTGGCCTGTTCGGAGTCAAATTGACGAGAAACGCCCGACCCTTTCTTGTGACGCGCGGCGTCCCGTCCGCGCTCTCAGTTGTCGGTTTGCCGACATCCATGTAGGTCAAAGTCAAGAAGAAAACGCAAGGTCTCTGGGCGCGCTCGGGAGAGCGTGCGTTGGGTTGATCAGGATTCAGGGTTGCGCACGAGTGCCTCACGGCAGATGGTCCCCGCATCCGATGCAGGACC
>CAVZYS010000035.1:0-88149 GCA_963779555.1 uncultured Acidobacteriaceae bacterium | reverse complement strand
GTCGGTATCACGCTTCAGTTCGCTTTCGTTGAAGGCATGCACAGTGACGCGCCTTGGACCGCACCATCTTCGCCTGCGCCTGTTGCAGCATCGGTTGGCTGACCTCCATGCCTTGCCTCTCGGCGCGACCCAGAATCTCCTCGGAAGCCGTCAGGGCCGACTGCAAGTTCTCTAGCTGGTCATGCATTGCCTGGGCCTGCACAAACCCAGCGTCCCCCTCCGTGTGACAGCGAATGCACACCGCCCGCGGACCCGTACCAATCATTTCGTCGGTGGGGTGCTTGATTGCGTGATTGCTATGGCAAGTGACGCAGCCCGGAAATCCCATCGCAGCGAACACATTCTGTGCGGGCTCGTCGCGAACATTTGCGCCTGGAAAACGTGGCAATTCGAGCACACGTTTGGAACGTTGGCGACCCCCGGCGGTGTCGCTCCGTGATTGCCATGGCACGTCGTGCAGGTAGGCGCGCTCAAGTCGCCGCGCACGGCGAGGGCGTCGTGGTGCACACGCTGCTCATAGTTGGCGAACTGGTCGGTCTTAATACCGTACGGCTTCATGTACCGGCGTCAGAGTGACAGCGCGAACAGGTCGTGGCGACGTTGATGGGATGCACCGTCGAGCGCGGATCGGACGGAGCGCGAATATCGTGCACGCCGTGACAGTCGATACAGACCGCGACTTTGGAGTCGCCGTACGCCCGCTTAGCCGTGAACGCTGGTCTTATACTGGTCGAACTGATCGATACGTAGCCCGGGATTATATTTCCGCATCCGTTCGGCATCGGAGTGACACGAAACACAGCGCAGGAATCTGCTTGCGATCGATCTTGCCCTTCAAGCCGGCCTTGCGGCTCATGGCCTTTTCCGGGTCGTAACTGGTCGAATCGCCACCATGGCACCTCGCGCAGGTGAGCCCCTTCGAAGCGTGAATATTTTGGCTAAACTTTTCCAGCTCACGCCGAACGGGTCGGGCAATTAGAGTGGCAATCGATACAAGAGTTGTCCGTCTGTGCGGACAGGAGTACCCCAACGCAAAACGGCCACGCGAGCACCACCGCACAACGGTGCGGCTGCACTTGCGCAACGCGCGGTATCTATTCATGCAGCCTCACTTTGCAATAAAGCCATAAACCGTCATCCCGACCACGTAGCCGAGAAATACGAAAGCAAATCCGGAGATCCCGCGGCGTGTATTGAAGTGCTTCTTGCGGTCGAGGAATGGCAGCACGACCCAAACTGCGCCCGCGAGCCCGAACCCGAGTACGCCCAACAAATCGCCATCTATGAACCAGATCTTGGCAGGAATCAGCTTCAGCGTCTGGAACATGAACAGGAAGTACCACTCGGGCTTGATGCCGGCGGGCGCGGCCGCGAACGGATCGGCCTTCGCACCCAGACCCCAGGGCGCCAGCGCGGCCAGCGCGCCCAAAACTCCCAGCGCGATGTACCAGGCGAACATCTCGCGCAGGGCGAAGTTGGGAAAAAACTTCATTTCGCGCGCGGCCGGATTGCGCTGCCACTGCTCTTCCACCGACGGCGGCACGCTGATGCCGAATTTCTGCACCAGACACGACGTGGACGGCGATCAGCAGGGTCACGATCGCCGGCAGCACCGCCACGTGAAATCCAAAGAGCGCGTCAGGGTTGCGCCGGTGACCTCCTCGCCACCGCGCAGGAAGAGCAGATCCGACTGTCCGATGATCGGCACTTGCGCCGGCGACTCTCGGTGCCGACCTTGGTGGCGAAGAACGCCAGCGTGTTCCACGGCAGCAGATATCCGCTGAAGCCGAAGCCCAGGCCAGCAAGAGCAGCAGACATACCGCTCACCCACGTCAGCTCGCGTGGCTTGCGGTATGACTTCAGGAAAAGGACGCTGAACATATGGGCGAACGCCGTCAAGATCATCAGGTTGGCCGACCAGGAATGAACCGAACGGATCAGCCAGCCGAACTGCACCTGGGTGATGATGTACTGCACGCTCTCGAAGGCCTCGTCGGCGCCGGGGCGGTAGTACAAAAGCAGCAACACGCCAGTGAGGACCTGCACCCCAAAGAGAAACAACGTCATCCCGCCCAGAAAATACCAGTACGAGTAGCGATGGACCGGCACCTTCTTCTTCGCGCAGTGGCTTGATGAGTTCGAGACGAACCGTTCGTCAACCAGCTCGCGAACGCCAGTCACCGGGCTCGCCATCAGGCCTCCTGCTTTCGCCGCACGAAAATCTCATCGCCACGGACCTGCACCTCGAAGGCTTCCAACGGACGCGGAGGTGGGCCCGAGATGTTGCGGCCGTTCAGGTCGTACATGCCGTTGTGGCAGGCGCACCAGATCTGCGCAGGTCGGGACGGTATTGCACCGTACAACCCAGGTGAGTGCAGGTGGCCGACATTGCGCGGTACTCACCCGCAGCCGTCTCAATCAGCAGACCGGGCCGGGTCCCGAACCGAAACGTCTTGGCGGTATTCGGTTTAAGTTCTGCGACCCGGGCCGCGAGCACGGCGTCGCCGCCCAAGTCGGGCAGTTTGGGCGGAACCAGGTAGCGCAGAATTGGATAAAAGAACGAGGCTGCCGACGCCAGCAAGCCCGTTCCCAGCAGGATGCTGACAAGACGGCGGCGCGGCAAATCCGGTCGTGCAGACGGATCTGTCACGCCTACATCGGGCACCGATGACATCGAATATCTCCCCTATTTACCGCGGTCGCGTGCCTACTTTGTCAGCCCGTCCACCTGTTCATGCGAGAGTCTCTCGTAAGGCCACATCTTGCTTCCGCCACGAACGGAATACGCGCCCGAACGGGCTGCCGCTAACGCATCTAAGAAACCGACGGCAGCATCTTCGAACGAACGTTCACCTAAATCGAAGGTGGCGGGAAGTTAACAGCCGCGGGCTGCGCCAGGCAGTGATGCCAATCACGTTTGGATGTGACTAGCGAAGACAGGAAAGAGCAAGGTGCTATGAGACGGTACTTGCGATCTCCAAACCTGAGAGCCTTTATCCTGGGACCTGGATCCAAGTCCGATCGTCAATTAGGCGTCATCAGTCGGCTAACGCCTGAAGTGCCTTCCACTCGGACTGGCACGGCTAAATAGTGGCCGAACAAAGGGGAACGGTCGCTGGGGCAGGAAAGATCGTCAGTCGATACCATGATGCCGAACGCAATGTCGTCCCTAACGCGACAGTCAACCTTGAACGAGGATCTGTGGTCTGCCGACACGAAGTTGGTCAGAACCGGCTTCGGAGAGATCGCATCGGGTCGTGCACCCTGAGTGACACCTTTTTGGCATCATCTCCCCGAAGAAGACTTGAACGAAGCCGTAGTACGGCGGACGCTCAGGATTACTTCCGGTACGGCGACGGTAGAACGGCAATCGCAGTGTCCGCGGGCTGACGGACATCCTGGGGTTGCGCCTATTTACGCTTCAGAATTACACAAGCCCTTTCGCCCGAAAGAAGGGGGCATTTCGCATAACGAACCTTTTAGAGGTTGGCGTTGTGCACCGGGATCGTCTGGTAACACTTGAGCGCCGGCTCAGAACATCTGAGCCGGTCGCTCTTCTGTTGCGCATCGGCACGCCGTTTAGTAGCAGCGGGGGAAAGGCTCGCCGGGGCCGCCTTCAAGGCACGGAATCGCGCTCAAGTATGAGTAGACAGCCCTAAGCTGCCGGTCGGTCATGAGTCGATAGTCCGGCCATGGCATGATTTGCAGCTTGTCGCCGTTGAACGGAGGTGGCATGCAGTTGGGCGCGTTGGTCGGACAGTTAGGGTGGGCGTGATCCATGTCCACACCAGTCCTTATGATCTGGATGAACTCCGCTAACGTGTGGCCGCCTTCCGCCAAGCCAGATTTGTCCGGTGTCAAGTTGCGGGAAACAATGTGCAACGGTGAGGTCGGACCGGGAAACGGCCCAAAGTCTCTGCCGCCGCCCAGGTAAGTCGCCGGATTGGTGGTCGTGGTGCCATTAAATGGCGGTTGCCGCAGGTAGGGGTTGCCGGTGGGAAGGTACTGGGTGGCAGGACCATTGCTGTGGCAGCCATTGCAGCCGCCCGTTACGTTGACAATATAGCTGCCTAGTCCCACCATGTCTTTGTCTTTGCGCGCCATGTTCAAGGGAACCGGGGCTACCGCGAGACCGATGCGAATCATTTGCTTTTCGTCTTGCGACCAAAGTCCATTGTCCGACTCGGACTTGACGGACTGAGCCGCGGCCGACGTAGCTAAAACCAACAGGCAGCCAATGAGCATCATGGGCGTGACAACCACCAGAATTCTTAACAACGAGTTTCGTTTCATAGGGACCTCCTTAAGGTCGGGGTAACGGTGGTATGAGAGGTGTCGGCGCTGGCGGATGAGCCAAGCTCCGTGGAAATACGCCCGTCGGGTTACGGTCGCAGGCGCCCGTGGCCGTAGCCGATTGCGCCTATAAGGCTTGCCATAATCCTGGCGTTGGTGCCGTTGGTCTTGGCCAATGAGAAAGGAAAGTACTGCGTCGGTCTGTTTCCTCGCCCCAGTGTTCAGTTTCAGTGTCGTGACAGTAGGGCGAGAGCGGGGATTGTGCAATGGAACAGCGCTAACCTGTCAAGCACCCGTCGCTAACGCGATAAGTGGCTGCGCTGTATGTGGTTGCCGGGCTCGTTGGCGGACCTAGAAATGGTCACAGCCTAATTGGAGTAGGGTTGGCTTGCCGAGGAGGTGCTTTTGGCTCATACTCCTGACACTCCACCTTGGGGAAAAAATGGAATTAATGCCCGAGTACGGGCCTCTCGTGGTTCGATTTGGTGCCTTTGAGGTGGACCTGCGGGGGGGCGAGCTACGCCGCAATGGCGTCAAGGCTAAACTCCAGAACCAACCGTTTCAGATCCTAGCCATGTTGCTGGAGCGCCCCGGTGAAGTCGTCACGCGAGAACAGTTGCACGCCCGACTATGGTCAGCAGACACATTCGTGGACTTCGATAATGGCCTTAACTCCGCAATCCGGAGGCTACGGGACGCCTTAGGCGACACTGCTGAAAACCCCACCTTTGTGGAGACACTGGGGCGACGTGGCTATCGGTTTATTGCCGCGGTCGAGGGTTCCCCCAGAAAAGAACTGAGAATCGTAGCCGTTCAGGAACGAGGCAAATCATCTTGGGGGCGTACCTGGGTTGCCACGGCATTCGTTTGTACGATTGTGATTGCCGTTATCGCGTGGGCACTGTGGCAGTATCCATTGCATCGCGCGGAGGTCATTGAACGAAAGCTGACCGCGAATTCCGTAGAAAATAGCTTGACCAGCATGTCCGTCTCTCCGGATGGCAAGTACCTGGCTTATGCCGACAATACGGGTATCTACTTGAAACTGCTTGGCACCGGCGAGACCCATCCCGTGCCATTACCGCCAGATTTCTCCGCCCGTGTGGATGATTGGTTTCCGGACGGATCTCGCTTGCTCGTCACTCGAGCCGAACACCCCGGAAAGGCAAGCTTGTGGAGTATCTCGGTGTTCGGAGGCTCGCCGCGACAGCTAGTGGATGATGCATCGGGCGGATCGGTCTCGCCTGATGGAACGCACATTGCATTCCTCCGCGGTTCCTTGAGTTACAACGGCCTCTGGGGTCGAGAAGAATGGGTCGTGCGTTCCGACGGAACCGATCTGGTCAAGTGCGCCGCCGCCAAGCCCGATGACTCGCAGGTGGGAGCGCCTACTTGGTCTCCCGATGGCAAGAGAATCGCATACGTCAGGTCACTCTGGGCCTACTCCGCGCGGAGCAGTACCGTTGAGGTGAATGAGTGGCAGAAAAAAGAAGATACGGAGACCCTTTTTTCCGATAGTCGTTTAAGTCCTGCACTGCGTTGGCTACCGGATGGTCGCCTAATCTACGCCCTTGGATCTACTCAAAACCATCAAGATTCGAGCTTGTGGGTGGTATCGCTTCAAAAAGCAGTGAAGATTTCCTCGCCCCCCAAACGCATCACGGGAGGACAGGGGTGGATTTCGCAAGTTACTGCCCCCACCGATGGAAAGAAAGTGCTCTTCCTGAGGGGCAATTGGTTGCCCAGTGTTTACATTGCCACGCTGTCGACGAACGGCACACAATTGCTCGCGAGCAGACGACTGACGATGGATGACAACGAAAATATGCCGTGGTCCTGGACACCCGATAGCACGGCCGTCCTCTTTAGCTCGGACCGAAACGGCACGCGGGAAATATTCAAACAGGCGATCGATCAGACAATAGCGGAAAGTCTCGTGACTAGCACAGACCAGGTCTCACAGCCCATAGTGGCCCCCGACGGTTTGGAGATCGTATATATTTCCACTCCTAAATCCGCCAGCCACGAAACCCCCTCCTCCATTTTCGCCATTCCGATAGGCGGTGGAACGCCTCGTTTCATCCTTAAGGACGTTGGCATCTGGAATGTGCAGTGTGCTCGCTTACCTTCAACGACTTGCCTCTACAGCGTCGCCAAAGGGGAAAGTTCGGAAACGTTTCGGTTCGACGTGAGGAGCGGCAAGCTTGCAGCGCCCCCGCAAATTGAATCCGCATTCAATTGGAGCTTGTCTCCCGATGGCTCGCAACGAGCGATCATCCTCTATGGTCCCAGTCAGGACAAGGTCCAACTTCGTTCTACCTCCACGGGCCAAACGCGTGATCTGGTTGTAAAAGGATGGAGTGGTTTGATCGGCATTAATTGGTCCGCCGATGGGAAGCGGCTCCTTGTGTCCTGGCACAACTTTGAACGGGACAGCGCCTTGTTAGATGTCGCGCTGGATGGCGGAGCTTCTGTCCTGCTCACGTCCAGTAATCCTGAAATCTGGCATGCAATCCCGTCACCGAACGGACGAATGCTGGCGATAGCTGAAGCCGGCGGCCCCAAGAACGTGTGGCAGGTAGAGAGTTTCTGACCCCAAACGGGTTGGCGACCCCGCCGTTTACATGATCGCTAGCGTGCAGTCTCCCATTCGCAAACAGTAGGATTCTGATAAGAATCGAGACAGAAGCACACGCGGGGGACAGGCAGAGAATTCTAGTGGCGGTGATGGCGGCGGGCAGAAAAGTCAAAAAGACCCACCCCGCCAAACGAAGGCGGAATGGGCACCCTGGCGAGGGTTTTGGCGAAATGAGGGGGCGCGGGGCGGGCCCCGCCGAAGAGGCGAGCTGGAATCAGGTGTTGGCGGTCCCGCTGACGCGCAGCAAAATTGGCCTAGCATCGAATTGGATGAACGGAATTCGCCTCAGCGATCGCGAATACACAAGGCGCGTTTGATTGCTAATGCACTTCCCAGTCTAGGGAATAGATATCCTGAGTGCCGATGTCACGCAGCAACATAGGGACATCGTCGGGAGTAATCGCGAACCAGCTACCTTCGTATCCGGTGGGGGCCAATGTTCTCAGGTCTGCGATCCTTTCAATCTTGTGGTCACTTAGACGAACCCTAGAGATGGCCCCAGTTCCGCTGTAATCAAAAAAATAGATGTACTGGTTGTCTTTCGACCATTCTTCCCAACCCACGCTTCCCCGTGCGAGTTCAGACCATTTCTGCGAACTCATATCGAAGAGAAGAACTTTGGTCGAGTCGCCAGGAAGCGCTGCGATATACCGCCCATCGGGAGACCATCGCGGCGAGAACAGCCCCTTAGACCCAGGCAAAGTGGATAGTTGATGAGATGCCCCATCCAAGACAGTGATGACAGAATTAGCGTCATTGGAAACGCCGCCAAAAACGATCTTGGCTCCGTCCGGCGACCATGTCGGATCTGTTTGAGGAATTGAATCGTCAGGCAAGAGTTGCCGTGGGCTTCCTCCCTGCGGTGACACCACGTAGAGCTTGTATGGTTTCCCGGCGGCTCCCTCAAAGAACACAATCTGTTGCCCATCCGGCGACCAGCGTGGAAGCATGGCATACACCGGGGGATAGCTCAGTTGCAGACGCTCACTGCCGTCGAGCCGACTACACCAAAGAGTGCCCTCCGGGTATGAGGTGTAGGCTACCCACTTGGCATCTTTCGAAAAGGCAACGTACTCGGCGGAGATTCCCCCAAGAAAAGGTACGAACTTACTGGATTTCGAATCGTACTGCACCAACTCGCCGAGCTTGGAGCGTCCGACGACAAACAGGCGCTTTCCGTCGGCGCCAGGCACGGGATCGCTCAGTGGCGTTGGGCTAGAGGTCAATTGGATTGGTTTTAGCGGCATACCAAACCATCGGCTCTCTCGCTGTACTGCCCAGACTTGATCGTGAACGAGGAACACGAAGTATCTTCCGTCGGCAGTCCAGCTGCCGCAGCACTCGCTGTCAGGGGGCTTGGTCCAACCAGGAAATAACTGACGCAATCCGGTGCCATCCAACGACACCTCCCAGTATCGTCCGTTGGGAAGGTCGATTCCCTGCTGCAGCGGGAAGCGTAACCGCAATCCGTCGGGTGACCATACCGGAGCACGGACGAAAGAAGGATCTTTCAGCTCGAGCACCTTGTGCGGGTCGGTGCCGTCGGCATTTGCCACATACAGGGTGTTCCACTTGGTATAAGCCAGCTTCTTGCCGTCAGGCGACCAGGCACCGGATTGGCCTTCGATGTCGGCTAGCCGGCGAAGCGAGCCGCTTAGGACGGGCATGCTAAACAGCGGGCCATGGTTGGCATTGCCTTGACGTTCCACTTCCAGCAGCTTCGAACCATCGGGCGATAGGGAGAGAATGGTCATCTTCAGGGGGAGCAGATTGGGCATCTTTTGCGGCTCGCCACCAGAGACGGACATTTCGGCGATGCCGGAATAATCACGCGTCGTCATCAATAGGTAGAGCCTGGTGCCGTCCGTGCCTATTAGGCTCTTAGGTTGTCCATCGTGGGTGAGGCGAACGTAATTGGAGACACGCGGTACGGGCTCGGGACGAAACCACAAGTACGCCAGAGTTACGACTATGAGCACAGCCAAAAGCCCAACGCTAAGCGCGATACGTCGGCTTCCGGTGACAGGCTTTCGTAGCATCGTCTTGTCTGGGCTCGATGGCGATACTGCTGAATCACTCAGCGCATCCAGCGCGAAGGCCAGGTCGGACGCAGACTGGAATCGGCACTCGGAGGCTTTCTCCAGGCAGCGATGCACGACTCGCTGTAAGGCTGGTGGAATCGTGCGGATGATATCCGAAGCTGCGGGCGGGTCTTCGTTGAGGATGGCATTCATCGTCTCGACTGAGCTCGACTTGCGGAAGGCACGCTTGCCGGTCAGCATCTCGTAGAACACGCACCCGAGCGCGAAGATGTCGCTGCGTGCGTCGGCGGGTTGTCCCCGCACCTGCTCCGGAGACATGTAGCCAACGGTGCCCAGAACGCGGCCAGCATCGGTCTGGTCCCGGAGGGATACGGTCGATCCCCCGATCCCGAAGGGTTCTGCATCAGCTTCGCGAGTCCGAAGTCGAGAATCTTGATCCGGCCGTCCTTGGCGAGAAACAGGTTCTCGGGCTTCAGATCGCGATGGGCAATGCCTTTCTCGTGCGCGGCGGCGAGTCCTTTGGCAGCAGCAATTGCAACATCAATGGCATCGCGCAATCGCATGGCACCATGGCGCAGCCGCTCGCGCAGGGTCTCGCCTTCCAGCAGCTCAGTGACGATGTAGGGCGAGCCGTCCTGCTGGCCGATAGCGTAAATAGAGAGAATGTTGGGGTGGTTGAGCGCGGCTGCTGCTTCGGCTTCGAGTTGGAAGCGACGCAGACGGTCGGGATCGCGCGAGAGCGAGGTGGGCAGAACCTTGATGGCCACATCGCGCTTCAGCGAGGGATCACGCGCTCGATAGACTTCGCCCATTCCCCCTGCGCCGAGCAGCGATTGGATTACGTAATGGCCTAGTCTGGTGCCGAAGGGCAAGACTGTACCGCGGTCGGAAGTGCCTGTATGCGCGGCGGCATGCACGATGGCGGGTTTTTCCAGAAAACTGGAACCGATTTCACCTTCAACGGCCAGCAGTTCGTTCAACTCGTCCCGCAGGGAGGGATCGGTGGCACATTGGCTGTCTAAGAACGCAGACCGCTCCTCGTCGTCCATTTGCATGGCCTCGTGGAGCACCTCGCGAACCTGCTGCCAGCGTTCCGGCTTCATGCGTGTGTCTCTCGGCTCATCTCGCGATGTAGCCACACTCGTGCGGTGGCCCAGTGCCGCTTAATGGTAGCGGGCGAAAGTTCCAGCAACTCCGCCGTCTCTTCAATCGACAGACCGCCGAAGAAACGCAATTCGACGATCTGGCTTTGTTTCGGGTCGAGGAGCGCGAGTCCGCTCAGCGCATCGTCAAGAGCAATAAGATCGACGGAACGTTGTTTCTCAGCAAGCCCTGCATCGTCTAGGGTGATTGCCGTGCCTCCGCCGCCCCGTTTGGCCGCACGCCGCGTACGTTCATACCCGGTGAGGATTTGGCGCATCAACAGGGCGCAGATAGCCACAAAGTGGTCGCGGTTCTGGAACTGAGGCGCATGCTGCTTCTCAAGGCGCAGATACGCCTCGTGTACTAAGGCAGTGGTTTGCAGCGTGTGATCGGGCCGAGCCTTTCGAAGATTCTGGTGGGCTACTCGGCGCAGTTCGTCGTAAAGCAAAGGAACTAAGGCTCGCAGCGCCTCGTGGTCACCTTCGCGCCATCGCGCCAGAAGCTGGCTGATCGCTGGCGGAGCGGTCGCTTGCACACCGTCCTCCTCACCGAATTGCGGCTGGCAGGAAGATAACTGCGATTAGGTGCTAAGTCAATGGCTTAGCGCATGAGAATACCCAATTACCGACGCCTGCTGATCCGGAACAAAAAAAAGCTGAACCACAATGAGCCGATCAGAGCGGAAATCTCCTTTTATCCAGATAGAAGGCAGTCACGATCGGCCTCATGGGGCCTTGGGTACAACTGCCATCGACCAAGGATTCCCACCCACACTCGGCCTAACGCCGAAATAAACATCACGCAGCTTGAGCAAATGGAGGACAACATGGAAGTGCATCGTGTACGCACAACAGCTTCAGTTTTGGCGGTAATGGTCATGCTGGCCGCGACCGCATTCAGTCAATCCAACCATTGCACCCCGGCGGGTGGCTTGATCTTGACGGACGTTGGCGTCCCCGATGCCAATAGCACCCAAGGTTACGCCACTGGTGATCTGAAGGGATCCGTCGGAGTCACCATTCTCAGCACCGAGGGCACCGGAAATACCCTGATTCTTCATGTCCAGCATCACTGGGTCTCCGAGTCGGGAGACATCATCGGGGTCGCCCAAGCGACGGCGACGACCACACAAGTCGCGCCCGGCTTGTACGCCTTAGTCAACTATCCCTTCCACCTCAATGGCACAGGGACGGGAAAGTTTGCCGGCACGACCGGAGACTTCACCGTCATCGGCGAAGCTGACTTGGCCAACGGTCGACTTGGCTTGCGCTACACCGGGACCATTTGCTACGCGCACGGCGATTAGCTCGATACGCGGAGCTCGAAGTGTGCGCTGAGCACGGCCGCGGAACGAAAGCAGTTTTCGACTTTACAGAAAAGGAGGATGCTATGAAGCGCGTCCATTTCACTTTTTTCCTGATGTTTACACTCCTGTTAACCACGCCTGCGCTGATCGGCCAATGTCAACCGGTAGGCGGGGTTTTAATGACGAACATAGGTGCGATCAATGGCAACGGAGGCCCTCCCACCAACCTGGGCCCCGTCTATGGCGATCTCCAAGGTTCAGTCGCCGCGACCATCCTTGGTCAAGACGCCAACGGAAACTTTCGCATCCAGCCCTACTGGGTCAATTCGGCGGGCGAAACGATCCTATTCGACGTGGCCGTCTTGAAGCCGGTGGCCACGAGCGATCCGAATGTTGTCGCGGTTCTCTGGGGAAACTACCCGGCTTCAATCATCGGAGGTACCGGCAAGTACAAGAATGCTAAAGGCAATCTCGATCACTCCGGCATCGCTGATTTCTCCCAAAACACACTCGTGCTGCGTTATCGCGGAACAGTTTGTCTGCGGCCATCCAGCGGCAGTGGCCAGTAGTGAGGGTTGCGGCAGGTAGAAGCCCGCTCTTGATTGGTGAAGGTCGGGTCAAACCGGTGGCCAATGGTCGACTTGGCTTGCGCCAAACCGGGTTGACTTGCTTCGCCGACGGCGGCGACTGAATGGATAGGCGGCGGACAGCGGCTCGTCGCTACGTCACCGGCGACCAGGCAGGAGGCCTGCCTGGAGCCTGAGAAGTCTCGTCGAGGCGAGACAAGGTTGAGACACAGTTTCGTATGAAAAATGAAAGCGAGGCTTGTATGAAAACGAAATTGACAGTGCTTTTAGTTACCCTGTTGCTTGCAATCGCAGCCTTTGGCCAGACTCCGGGTGTGGCGTGCAACCTCCGGTCGGCTATGGGAGCCTACGGCTATAGCTGCTCCGGGGCCTATCAGGGGCAGCCCTTCGCCGCCTACGGCTACGTATTCGGCGACGGCAAGGGCCAGTGGCATGGCTCCGGGAAAGTCAGCTTGAATGGCACCATCCTTCCGTGGACGCATAACACGAGGGCGAACGATCCAGC
The DNA here is from genome assembly GCA_963779555.1 of uncultured Acidobacteriaceae bacterium. Lineage (GTDB taxonomy): Bacteria > Acidobacteriota > Terriglobia > Terriglobales > Acidobacteriaceae > DASRAA01. The sequence continues at coordinate 75,635 of CAVZYS010000035.1, read as the reverse complement.
CACGGTGAATCCCGATTGCACCGGGTCCGTGACGTACGAGGTGACCATTGCTGGCCAGTCGGCTCCTGATGCTCATTTCGACTACGTGATTGTGGACAATGGCCGCGAAGTCAAAGGCTTCCCCATCGACCAGGGTTATGCCGTGTCCTGCGAGTTAATTCGCGAGAAGTAACCCAGAAAGGCTGGTGGCCGGGTGCCCGATGTTCGCGCCGAGCCTAGTCTTTTCGACCGCTGGTACTTATTGCAATCGGGGTCTGCGGCGAGCTCTGTCTCGAATCCAGCAGATTCCCCGCGGACTGAAGTCCGCGGGGAATGACAAGAACAAAAAAAGTTATACGGCACAGCTAAAGCTGTGCCCTTTCAAAACCATGCCAGTGCGAAACTGGGTAGAGGAGATTTCCGGCGGCCTACCGCACGACTTACTTCGCGCCGACGGCCTTAACGCGCTTGCTGAGGCGGGCTTTGTAGCGGCTGGCGGTGTTCTTGTGCAGAACGCCCTTCTGGACGCCCTTGTCGACGACGGACACGGTGGTGCTGTAGGCCTTCTGGGCCTCGGTCTTGTCGCCCTTGGCGATGGCTTCGCGCAAAGAGCGCAAAGCGCTGCGCAGGCGGGACTTATTGGCGCGATTCTGCGTCGTCTTCTTTTCTGTCTGACGGGCGCGCTTCAGCGCCGAGTAGTGGTCTGCCATAACTGTTCTGTAATCCTCTAGTAGAAATCTCGACCTGAGCCGAATAGTTAATTTTACAGGATGATCGCCGAAATGGGCAACCGGAGTGATCGTCGGGCAGTGAGTCAGTCAAACTGACGCACCACCGATCGTCGACGCGGCTACTTGGGAGACTGGGGCTTGCCCGCATCCTGTGCTTGCTTGATCAATTCGGGGTGCTCGGCGATAACCTCGCGTATACATTCAGCTCCCAACTTCTGGCCCAGGAAGAGCGCGCCCTGGTGCACGTCGTTCAGGAGTTGTGGGTTCACGCTCACCAGCTTCCGTCCGACGGGGGTCTGGTAAAAGGCGATCAACTCCCGGATTTCGGCGTCCGAAAAATACTTGGCGTAAAGCGGAACCGACAGGTTGAGAACTGCACCGGACAAGTCTTTGGAGAGGAACTTGGCGAAATACAGGTCGACGAGCTTTTCGCGATAGTCTCCAGGAGGCAGGGCGCTTGTCATCAGGGGCTTCATCGTGGTCGCCATCTGCGACATGGTTCGCAGCATCATCTGCTCCGCCCCGCTCAACTTCAAGAGCTGGCGGATGTCAGCCTCGGTGGCAGAATCAATGTTTGCTGGCGCGGCGGTAGTCGCCTCGGGCGCTGGTTTCGGCGGAGTGGCTTCCGGCGAGGAAGGACTTTGACCCTCGGCGTAAAGGCAAAGCAGCAGGAAACTGGCTAGCAAAGCGGCTCTCTTCATGATCTCACCCTTCGTGGTGAGACCATACTACCTCGAACGCTCGCCGAGTAAGTTCGTGCCGATCCCCGAGGTTGGATCGCCCGTTTTCATCCCCCGGCTCGAAATTGCCTGTACCCTGACGCTTTTTCCCGGCCCGGCCATCTAACAAAGGGGACAAGCTGCGCGGGTTACGTGGGGATGCATCATGAATAATACGGTTTTTGTGGCGAACGTTATTGACGCCGTTTTCATTCGAGGTTACGCTTACGGGCAATGTTAGTTTTCGCTTCGGCGAACAATCCGGGTCTACTTCCTGTTTCGATTCCAAGAAACTCCTGCGCAAACGATTTGTCAGACCGACACCACCGGTCTGGCGAGGCATCCACGCTCGAACGCACCTGGCCTCAGGAGGCTAACTACCGACCCTAAATGAAGACCAACATCGAGATCAGCCCAAACATCGAGACTCTCTTTGGCACGCGCGATGAAAATCTGCGCCTGCTCGAAGATGGCCTGAACGTTGTCATTGGAATGCGCGCGGACTCCATCGAAATCGAGGGAGCGCCGAACGACGTTACGCGCGCCGGACAGGTGTTCACCGATTATCAGCACCTGATGCGGAGTGGATTCACTTTCGTGAACGGCGACCTCGGGGCCATGCTTAAGGTCCTGACAGCCGACGGCACAGCCACGCTGCGCGGCCTGGCGGAAGCCGGTAAACAGCGCTCGTTCGGCAAGCGCACGGTGCAGCCGAAGAGCATCAATCAGCGACGGTATCTTGAGGCCATCGAGAAGCACGACATGGTCTTCGGTGTGGGCCCCGCGGGAACCGGCAAGACCTATCTCGCGGTTGCCATGGCAATCTCGGCGCTGATGTCGAAACGGGTGAATCGCATTGTGCTGGCGCGTCCGGCAGTGGAGGCGGGCGAGCGGTTGGGCTTTCTGCCGGGAACGCTGCAGGAGAAGGTCGATCCGTATCTGCGTCCGTTGTATGACGCGCTGTACGACATGCTCGATCCTGACAAGGTCGATCGCTACCTGGAGAAGAACGTCATTGAGATTGCGCCGATTGCGTTTATGCGCGGGCGCACGCTGAACGACGCGTTCGTGATTCTCGATGAGGCGCAGAATACTACGTCAGAGCAGATGAAGATGTTTGTCACGCGCCTGGGATTTAATTCCAAGGCGGTGATCACCGGCGATGTGACGCAGATCGATTTGCCCAGTGCCAGCCGCAGCGGACTGGTCGAAGCCAACGAGATACTGAAGAACGTCGAGGGAATTCGCTTCTGCTACTTTGACGAAGGCGACGTGGTGCGCCATCACCTGGTGCAGCGCATCGTCCGGGCGTATGAGGATTACAAGGGACGCAACGAGCAGCTTTCCCTGTCGCTCGACATGAAGGGCAGCAACGGATTTTCCGCACCGCGTGTGAGCAATGGGAACAGCTACGCTCCCAGTGTTGACCGCGAAGCTCCTCTGGCGGAAGTGCCGCCGGTGGTGGGTCCGGAAGCGGGAAATCGCATTTCCGAGTAAAAGCTTGCTACCATATTATGGGAGGGCCGAGTGCCCTCCCATTGTTCTTGAACGGAAGTGAGCAACCTGGGACGACCATCGAAAGAAACCAGCGCGCGGGCCCTCAGCCTGTTTGCGACCAAGGCGCAGTATGCACTTGGAGTGGCTGGCGAGGTGAATATTTACGTAACCTCGAGCCGCGAAATGCAGGACCTGAACCGCCGTTATCGCCGCAAGAACAAGCCCACCGATGTATTGTCCTTTCCGTCGCGGGCGCCGGGAGTTGCAGGCGACATCGCAATTTCGCTGGAAATAGCCGCTGCCAATGCGGCTGACATCGGACATCCACTAGCCACAGAAGTGAAAGTTCTCATCCTGCATGGACTGCTGCACCTGGCGGGCTATGATCACGAAATCGACGACGGCAAGATGCTGGCGCGCGAGATGGCTCTGCGGCAAGAATTCGAGCTTCCTATTGGACTGATCGAGCGCACCCGGGCGTCTGCTGTCAAAGCAGCGGAGGCGGCGAGCAAGCCCAAAGCCGCGCCGAAAAAGGCGGCTGCTGCGCGATCCTCCGCCGCACACAGAAGAGACGGTATCAAGCCAAGCAAGCGTGGTCGCGAGGAAAAATCCGGGATCGGCGAGACCCGCAAACGCCGAGGGCGCCGCGTATGAACCTTCCGCTATTCATTCTGCTGCTGGTTCTGCTGGCGCTGCTGGCGTTGGTCTCCTACGTCAACCGGCTGCACCATGAGATGGGTAAGTTTCTGTCGCGGGAATTCCAGGAAAACATTGATGCCTACGAGCAGTCGGTGGAACCGCGCCTGGGTTTCAGTCGAGAGCGGGTTTCGCTCTCCATGGCGGTGCTGACGCAGATCAGCATGGCTTCCATCGGAGTGCTCATCGGCTACGTGTTGTTCAAGGATAAAGGCTGGGTCGCCCTTGACCTGGTGCAAGCCGCAGTCAGCGTCATCTTCATCATCGTGATCTTCATCCGCTTGCTGCCGCACATATTCTTCGTGCGCACCAAGGGTGAGTGGCTGGCGAAGTTCGTTCCAGTCTTGCGGATCCTCATCTACCTGGCGGTGCCGGTCACGATGATCCTGGGCTTTTCGCTCTCGGTGGCGACGTTGTCGAAAGAGCACGCCGAGAAGGAACCGGAGCATCCTTCCGAGGCCGTGGACGCGCTGATTGAAGCCGGACAGGAAGAGGGGATACTCGAAGAAAGCGACCGCGATCTCATCCAGTCGGTGGTTGAATTCGGCGACAAGACGGTGCGCGAGGTCATGACACCGCGACCGGAAATCGTAGCGGTGCCGGTCACGATGACCATTGCCGAGTTCACCGAGATGCTGAACAAGTGTCCATACTCGCGCATACCGGTTTACGAGGGCGACATCGATCACATCAAGGGGATCATGTACACCAAGGACGTACTGCAAGTCGCCGACACAGAAGCCGGAGAGACCACGGTCGGCGACCTCATGAAGACTGACGTGTACTTCGTTCCCGAGACGAAGCTAGGCAGCGAGTTGCTGCGGGAGATGCAGCAGGACAACATCCGGCTGGCAATCGTCGCCGATGAATATGGCGGCGTGGCTGGGTTGGTGACCATCGAGGACCTGGTCGAGGAGATCGTGGGCGAGATCCGCGACGAACACGAGAAGTCGGACATCGTGAAGGAGAGCGATACCTCGTACATCTTCAACGGCAACACCGATCTCGACCTGCTGGACAAACTGCTGGGCAGCGTGCGTCCGGATGACAAAGAGGCAACGACGATCGGCGGGCTGGTCAGCGAACTGGCTGGACACATCCCCGCGGCGGGCGAAGTCTTCGAAGACAACGGTCTACGTTTTGAGGTGCTGGAATCAACCGAGCGGCGGGTTGAGCGCGTGCGTGTTAGTCTTCAGAACGTATCTGCACCCAAGCAGATTCGAGCCTGATATGGCATTCCGCTCTGGATTTATTTCGATCATCGGACGTCCTAACGCGGGGAAATCTACGTTACTCAACGCGCTGGTGGGAGAGAAGCTGGCGATCGTCACGCGCAAGCCGCAAACCACGCGTAACCGCATCCAGGGCATTGTCAACGTCGAGAAACAAGGCAAGCGGCCCGCTGGGCAACTGGTCCTGATCGACACGCCCGGCGTGCACAAGCCCATCAACTCTCTCAACCGCCGCATGATGAAAGAAGTCTACGATGCGCTGGAGGGCTGCGACCTGCTGCTGGTGATTGTCGATGCCACGGGCAAGTTCGATGCGAGCGACGAGTACGTCCTGAATCTGGCGAAGAAGACGAACTGTCCCATTATTCTGCTGCTGAACAAAATCGACATAATCCCCAAGGAACGCCTGCTACCGCTCATAGCGCAATACAAAGAGCTGCACGATTTCGTGGATGTCATTCCCATCTCAGCACTGAAGGAAAAGGGACTCGACTCGCTGCTGGACGCCATCGTCAAAGCGCTGCCCGAAGGTCCACGTTATTTTCCGAAGGACCAAATCACGGACCAACCAGAACGTTTTCTGGTGTCCGAGTTGATTCGCGAGCAGGTGCTGCAATACACCTCGCAAGAAGTTCCGCACGCCACCACCGTGTTGATCGATCAGTACGAGGAAGGCGCCAAGTTGACTCGCATTGCGGCAACCATCTACTGCGAGCGTGAGGGGCAGAAGGCGATCCTGATCGGGAAGCAGGGCGCCAACCTTAAGAAGATCGGAACCAATGCGCGGTTGCAGATCGAGCGACTGCTGGCCACGAAGATTTTCCTGGAGCTGTTTGTGAAGGTGCGTGCGGGTTGGCGCGATTCGCGCGACTTCGTCGAGGAAACCGACTGGCGGCGGCAGTTGGAGAACATTGCCAAGGTGCAGATGCGCGAGGATGAGCCGGAATGACGTTTGGCGTGGACGCAGTGGCTCAGCGGCCTAGGCCCGTTTCAGAGTGGGCGCAGAGCGAGTTCCCTTAGGGGCTAAAGCCCGACTTCAGTGATGGCGCTAGTGGCACGGCTGAAGAGGCTGCTGAAAAAATCTGGAAAGGACGCGTCTCGCGGACTAAAGTCCGCTCGGCGGGTCGAAAATAAACGACTTATCGGCACGACTGAAGTCGTGCCCTTTCAAAACGCGACAAAACTGCACTATCCACTGACACCTATTCTTTTACCGCGATCCCCAGCGCCTTCATCTTGCGATACATGTGGCTGCGCTCGAGGCCCAGGACTTCGGCAGTGCGGCTCACACTGCCCAGGTTTTCATCCAGCTTCTTGAGGATGTAATCGCGCTCATACGAGGCGCGAGCCTCGTGCAGGCTGGAAAACTCGCCCATGCTGCGGCGTCCACCTTCGCGATAAACCAGAGTGGGCAGGTGTTTGCGTTCCAGTCGCGCGACAGCGGGATTCATGATGACGATGCGTTCGATGAGGTTGCGCAGTTCGCGAACGTTTCCCGGCCAGGTGTAGCGCATGAGCGTTTCGAGGGCATCGTCGGCGATTTCCCGCGGATCGTCGGTTGTAGGTCTGCGAAAACTCCTTCAGGAAATACCGGGCTAACTGTGGAATGTCCTCTTTCCGCTCGCGCAGTGGGGGCACGTAAAAAGGGATGACGTTCAGGCGATAGAAAAGGTCTTCGCGGAAATTGCCCTTGGAGATCTCGTCCTCCAGATCCTTGTTGGTGGCGGCGATCACGCGTGCGTCCGCCGTGATGGGTTCTTCCTCGCCAACCGGTACGAAGCGACCTTCGTCGAGCGTGCGCAGAACCTTGGATTGCGTCTTGAGGCTCATGTCACCGACTTCGTCGAGGAACAACGTTCCGCCGTCAGCCTTCTGAAACTTGCCTTCCTTGTCGGAGGACGCGCCCGGAAACGAGCCAATGCGATGTCCAAACAACTCGCTCTCGATCAGGTCTTCGGGAATGGCCGCGCAGTTTACCTCGACGTACATCTGTTCCTTGCGCAGACTCTGGGCGTGGATGGCGCGGGCCACAAGCTCTTTCCCGGTGCCCGATTCTCCGTAGATCAACACGCGCCCGTTGGTTGGCGCCATCAGCGAGATTTGCTGACGCAACGCCTTCATGGGGATACTGTCGCCGGCAATGACGCTGCGCGCCTGAAACTGCTTTCGGTATTCCAGGTTTTCGCTACGCAGACGCTTGGAGTCGATGGCGTTCTTCAGGACGATGAGGGTCCGCTCGAGGGAGAGCGGTTTCTCGAGGAAATCGAATGCCCCGAGCTTGGTGGCGCGCACGGCGGTCTCGATGTTGCCGTGGCCTGAGATCATGATGACTTCGGGGGGATCGTCCATTTCGACGATGCGCTCGAGAGTGTCCAGTCCGTCGATACCTGGAAGCCAGATGTCCAACAGAACCACATCAATCGGCTTACGCTCGATCGTGGTCAGGCACTCCTCACCACTCTTAGCGAGCACGGTTTTGTAGCCTTCATCCTCCAACACGCCTTGCAGCGAGCTGCGGATTTCAGACTCGTCATCCACGATCAGAACGTTGTGCATGTTGTTCGGGCGGCTGCGCGACCATCACTGCCGCCACAGGTAACTCTACGATAAACCGCGTCCCGATGGGAGTATTCTCCTCGACCCGGATGGAACCGTGGTGATCTTCGATGATGCGGCTGACGATGGCGAGTCCCAGTCCCGTGCCGCGCTTCTTGGTCGAGAAATAGGGCAGGAAGAGCTTCTCTTTCAGAGCAGGAGTGACGCCGTGGCCGGTGTCGGCGACCACAATTTCCACGGAATCGCGTTCTCCGGCGAGGGCCGTCGACAGCACGATCTCCTTGACCATGGAACCCTGCATCGCTTCGGCGGCATTGTCGACGAGATTCGCAAGCGCACGCTTGATGGCGTCCGGATCGGCGTGCACCAGGGGCAGCTCTGAAGCGAAGAACTTCCGTACCCGAATACCGCTGAGGCGGCCGTCGAACATGAGCAGCGCACTGTCCACAATATCGTTGATATTCGAGGGCATGGGCCGCGACGCGGGGAAGCGAGCGAGGGTGGCAAATTCGTCGACCAGGGTTCGCACCGTTTGCACCGACGAACCGATGGTGTCAACACAGTTGCGAATGATCTTCAGCGAAGCCGCGTCGGGAGGCGCTCCGCGCTCGAGATGGCGGCGAATGCGTTCAGCCGACAAGGCGATAGGAGTGAGCGGGTTCTTGATTTCGTGGGCAACCCGGCGTGCCACTTCGCTCCATGCAGTTTGTTTCTGGGCGCGAAGCAGGTCGGTCATGTCTTCCAGCACCACGACATATCCCATGCGCTGGGCCATGGGTTCCTGGGCGCGTGCCGATGAATCGAGTGAAGCCACGGTGACCGCGACATTAAGATTGACGCGCGCGGTAACAATCTCCATCTGGCTGGTCGTCGTGCCCATGCGATCCGCTTTGCGCAGCAGATGCGCAAGGTCTGCGGTTACGTCCTCGGGGAAGAGTTCAGCGAGGGTCCGCGGCGCCAGAGCCGGTGAGGGATCAAGATGGAGCAGACGCTCGAAGGCGCCATTCATATGAACGACGTGGCGGGATGCGTCGAGCGAAAGCACCCCGGTCGGGATGCTTTCCAGGATGGTCTCGATATGGCGGTTGCGCTGCTCGATCTGAACATTCACGTCGGCCAGATCGGCGCGCGAAGCCTCGATGCTGGCACGGCTAGCTTCCAGGTCCGCCGCCATCTGGTTGAAGGAGTTCACCAGTTGTCCGATTTCACTGCCAACCTGCACATCGACGCGGTAATCGAGGTGGCCGCGCGAGATCTCCTGGGTGGCCTCGGCCAGGGCAAGAAGCGGCCGGGTCACCATTTTCGACAAGTACAAGGCCAGCCACGTGGAAGCGAACAAGACGCCGACGGTAAGCAGCAAAAGGTAGCCAAGATAGGTTCGGCGCAGACGCCGCCGCTGTTTGCGGAGTTCCTGGTACTGCTGCTGGGCTTGCTCGATGTCACGCAGCGCCGACGAGTAATTGGCGGGCAGTGGCATGGCAACCAGGATCTGGCCGCTTGGTCCTATCACAGCACGGCCCAGTACGTAAGTTCTTCCCAGAATGTCGAACGTCTTCGCCTTGTTCTCGGCCGCTTCCTTCATGGGCAACTGGCCCCGCAGCAGAGGCCACGGCTGGGGAGCATGAAAGCTGGCTTCAGCCCGGCCATCGGCAACAGCGAAGGCGAATCCACCCTGCAGGCTGACCTCACTGCGGCGGAACTCGTCGATGACGAAGGTGAAATTCTCGGTGTCGAACGACTTTCGGGCGGCCGGCGTCGACGCAATTCGCTGAGCTTCGGCGCGAGCATTGTCGGCAGCATAGTCAGTCAGCAGCGACGCCACCACGCCGGTTCGGTATTGCACATCTTCCACCGGGCGCGAAAACCATTTCTCGATCGAGCGGTTGATCAGCCCGTAGGAGAACATGAACAGGAAGATGACCGGGCCCAAGGAGAGCAGGAGCGCGCCCATCACCATTCGGCTGCGCAGCTTCGAACCCATGGCGCCAGTCTTGCGTTCGGCGTAGAGCCGCAACAGGATTCGTAGCAACACAAACGTCAGCGCCACAAACAGAAGAAAGATGAGAGCGGAAAGCGCGGCGAAGATGAGGGTTTCTTCGCTGGTGTCGGGCTGCAGAAACGTAAGGTTGAAAGTAGCCTGTGCGAAGACGATCGCGAACAGCAGGAAAACCGCAATCGACAAAGCGACAATCGCGGGGGTGCGATTACGCTTGTGGTCCGTCCGGTTTGGAGGTGTGACGGGCGACATGATGCTCTTGGGTTACGCCGGTCGATCAGCGTTCCCAACTTCAGTGCACTTACGCCAAGCGGAAATTCCGGTTTCAGGGCCGAGTTTGATTATACCCGCGATTTCGCTGGCTTTTCGAGGCTTCCCGTTTGGTGCCGGATGGACGTTTCCGCGCTTTAGGTGGCAGATCTAGGCGAATCGGATGGGAAAGCATCGCGCCAAGAGGACACTCATCACACTTGGGGTGTTGCTTAAAACAGTAGTGCTTCCCGATCTGCACGAACAGGCCATGCATTTCGCTGTAGACCCGGGCCAGGGGAGCGCGCGGCGCGGTGCTCATGGCTGACGGGGAGTGGGCATGAGGACGTTGCGGATCGTGCGTTCGGACCGCAAGGGCTGTTAACGGATTTTCGCGTTGCAGTGCGCCCTCGACCAGAGTGCGTATTGCTTCATATTTTGCGTCAGCCGCGACGGCGTCGTGACGTTCGAGCACTCGGCGGGTATAGGCGTCGACCACGAAAATTGGGTGATGGCCTGCGTAGAGAAGGATGGAATCTGCCGTCTCGGGGCCGATACCTTTTTGCGCAAGCAACTCCGCCCGCAACTGCTGGGTGGGAGTCGCCAGCATGGCGTCCAGAGATCCGCCGTGTTTCTCGTCCAAATAAGCAATGAAATCCTTCAGTCGCCGGGCTTTTTGACGGAAGTAGCCGGAAGAGCGAATCAGGATCTCCAGCTTATCGACCGATAATCCCCGGAGGCCATCGACGCTTAGCAATCCAGCCTCGCGAAGTTTTGCCAGGGCACGTTCCACGTTCGTCCACGAAGTGTTCTGCGTTAGGATCGCGCCGGCAATCACCTCGAAAGGAGTCTCGGCAGGCCACCAGTGTTGTGGTCCCCAGGCGCGTGACAATTTGCGGTAGATCGCTCGAACGGTCTGCTCCGGGGATGACGTTTGCTGGGGTTTGTTGGGAGTCTTGCGGGCGGGGTGAGAGCGAGACATCACGGTTGCGACGCTTTGCCCTGCTTGAGTTGCTGCTTCCAGCCGAGGACGCGTGCCTTGTTGGCTTCGGCTTCTGCCTCGGGAACCATTCCCTTGCGCTGATACAGGATCGACAGGCTGGTGTGGGCGAGAACGTCATCCGGATCGAGCTCGGTGATGCGATTGGCGACTGCGATAGCTTTGTCGTACTCCTCGGCGTCCTGGTAGGCGCGCGCCAGGCCATGCATGGCATCGAGAAACGTCGCGTCGGTGGCGATGGCTGCCTCGTAGTCGGAAATCGCCTCGGTTAGTCTGCCTTCGGCGTAATGATCGAGCGCGGCATAGTAACGGTCTTCGGCGGCCTGTCGTGAAGTGTCAGTCATGGATATCCGAGGCGAGTTTAGCATGCAGCAGTCGACACTAAAGCAGCGTTGACGTACCGCTATACTGGTGATATGGCGCTGTGAACAGTGGCTGTCGCCGGATTCAAACAGCATTGAAACATATTGGCTACATCCTCCGTTTTTTGTGGAACGCGACGCGCGGACATCACCTGACGCCGTGGCGCAGTGCCTACCTGCGCTGGCGTATTGAGACCTATACCGGGCTGAAGATGCAGAGTATTGGCTTCCTGGAGTTCTGGGGATTCAGTTGGCGCGAACGGCGGGAGTTAATCCGTTTTCTCAAGTGGACGGGCGAGATGGAACGCTACGCGCGGGTGAAGCCGAAGAACCCTTAGCCGCCCAATATCACTCCAACCGGAGCGCCTACCCCAGCCGCGAGCTTCTCTGCCGCTGACGCCTGGCGGGCAGCTATCTCCAGATATCCCGAACTGCCGAGAATGCCGAAGAAATCGTCATCACCACCATCCGCGTAGGAGCGGCACACGCGCGTGATGGTGTGGCCGGCAATCAGGAGCTTTACACGCGGCGGAATTGTGGCGAAGAGCGCAGGCGCCTCCTGTTCACTGAGGTTAGTAATGAGGTTGCCGAACTTGTCGACTTTGAGCACGACGCCGCGCAGGCTGGTTTCCCCGACACGCTCGACGGCTGGCAAGGGAAGGCGGACGTGATCGGAGACCTCAGGGCCAAATTCGGCGGGCGCCACTCCCTTGCTGAGCCAGGCAGCGACAGGAGAGAAAATGTCGCGTCCGTGAAAGGTCTGGCTGACAGGCTGCAGAAAATAGCGATCGGCGGTGATGTGCCGCACGGTGAGCTTAGGTTCGCGCGCCTCGATGAGCGACAGCACTCCATTGTCGGGGGCCACGAAGATGTAGTCGTCGGTTTCGGCGAGAATCGGACGGCGCGCGCTGCCTACGCCGGGATCGACTACGATTACATGCACCGTGCGCCGCGGGAAAAACCGATAAGCTTGTGCGATCGTCCAGGCGGCGTCGAGGACATCGAACGACGGGATGGCGTGGCAGATATCCACAATCCGCGTTTCGGGATGGATGCTGAGCACGACACCGTGCATGATTCCGACGAAAGGATCGTCGAGTCCGAAATCGGTGGTGAAGGTGACGACGCGTGGGTCGGCCATGAAGGCAAGCTAGTCGGATGCAGAGCGCGAGTCAAGCCGGCGGAAAACTACTGCGTCTGCCTGTAAAACAGGGTGAGCGGGACTCCCTAGGAACAATCAAGTGTCGCCTCCTTGGGGGGAGCGCGAAAGGGAGGGTCTTCGAGCACTGTGTCTTTGGCAGCGGCGAGCCGCGCGCCCGTATACTGCCCCATCACCCCGGCGATGCGTGAAGTCCTAATGCGGCAGATGAAGCGATCCAAGGGTAAATATGTCTTCGCCGCTATCGACAACCCGCGCAAGCCTCTCAGCGACAATACGCTGAGCGGTCGGCGAGAGACATGAAGCGTCGTGTAAAATTCCATCATGACGCTGGGCTGCACACCTTGCCTCACACTATTTGACGGAAATGGAAAAGACAACGGACGTGTTAAGGCTGCACAAGGATCGCCGGGCATGCGTCGGTAACGACCACGCAGCGGTACGTGCATCCCCGGGTAGGAAGCCATCGCCCAGGCGGTAAGTTTGCGAGTGAGGAACCGGGCAAAGAAGGCGGAAAAGGGGGCGGCATCCCCACAAAATCCCCCACAGTTAAAATCGGCATGGCAAAATAGCTCTGCAAATGACTGAAAATAATAACGAGCGAAAGTGGCGGAATTGGCAGACGCACCAGACTTAGGATCTGGCGGGTAAAACCGTGGGGGTTCGAGTCCCCCCTTTCGCACCAAGTCGGTTGGACAGTTGCGTTTGCCCTGCAGCAATTAGAGGCATGAAGTTTAGAGAGCCGCCTGAAATGGCGAGTTTCAACTCTAGACGAAGCGGCACAAACGATTAAGGAGTCACAGTGAACGTCATAGAGCCGCTGTTGTACGTTTTGGTGCAGCCACCGCCGCGACCACTGCGACAGAAGGCAGTAAAGGTGAACTGCACGTTGGAGACATGCACTTTGTCTCCGGCGGAGTCGAATCCCAAAGCCGCTCCAGTGACGGTGTACACGTTGTTGCCATGAGGCTGCAGCCTCCCGGTGAATGTGGTCAAAATCGCAGCAGGATGGTGTGGCATGTTGTAGTAACTAACCTCTCCGGTGGTGAAATAGCATGGGCTAGCTGGATTGTTGTGGAAATAGCACGCAGACAGGTTAGCCGCTACGGTGGCGTTTCCCCCGCCGCTGAAATGGAGAGTCCCGATGGTTTGCGGATTGACGCTGCCGATTGGTGCATTGAGAGACACACTCTGAGCCTGGGCTACCGTTAGCAACGCGAAAACTACCTCTATCAAACATAGACCCTTCTTCATGTTGCTTCTCCTTCGCGCCATAAGAGGCCGTGGCCAAAACGCAAGCTTCGGCGCGCCTAGGTTGGTGCATCCCATTCCGCTGAGCAAGGCGCGGATTCGGAAGCATTCGCTGCCGATCGCGCGACTTAGCTGTGCGGCTGCCTGAACAGGAACAAGTCGTGCCCGAGATAATCACTCTAGAAGCAGAACTTGCAACTCACGTCTTCTTGGCGGACCAGAAAATCCGGGCCACACGGAAAGGACTCTGGCCGATATCCTCTTCCGCATGGCCCGATTGCGCCACTTCGTCTGCCTTTAGGTATGGCATTCGAAAGACCAAACGGGTTATCCACGAACAAAGCACTTAGCGTATCCGCTGCCGCAGGAGTCGTGTAAAAAGCGCACAGGTTCCGTAGATATTTCCGACTGGCCCCCGCACAATGCTCTTCTCTTGGACCAGCCGCCTACTTTCTTGCGGGACTCACCGAGCGTCTCGGCCCGAAGCAGCCGCTCGTCGGCGCGATGTTTGTGTTGGAAGCGTGCGACCAGCGAAACAAGGCATGAGTTCTTGCCCGAGCGATGGGTCTTTGGTATCACAGGCGCGGTCGGTCGGTTGCATAGAGGCAGGGTGGGTGTGGCCTGCGATTCCGCCGTGTGCTCACACAACCCAAGCGGGAGGCGAACCCCTCCCCCGAGACTTCCCCGCAATTCTCGTGGCCTCGGCGTACATCGGCGTCTGCTGTACAAGTGGCGGGATCAGTTGGCGGGGGTCGAGGACGGTGAGCAAGCACCGGCCCACTCCCGGCTGAGGCCGACTACCTGACACATCCGCTCGATACTCAGGCTGCCTTGCATGGCATCACTTCCCGGATCTGGTCGTAGATACCATCGCGCCAGAGTTCCCGCTGCTTTGGCGTATCAGGCCGCCCGGCCGGAAAGTCTCCCGGGCGCAGGGGCGGTTCCGCGAGTAGTCAGGCTTTTCAGGTCGTTGTTGCCGGTCGGGAAACCCGATAAAGCTGCCAGGCAAATGCTCCCAAACCCAGACAAATCACACCGAAGTGGACTAACCCGCCAAGATACGGGACGAACCGAACGACGGTGAGGATCAGCAGGCCCACCAGCAGTCCCAACAGCCAATCGCTCTTCGTCACCCCAGTCGGCTTCAGAAGCATCTGTCCCAGGAATGCTCCAACCCAAACCTTTGCCAGGTAGATCGCAACCAGGTATGCCATGAGCAACATGAGCGAGGCCGGAAGGCCAACCAGCGTGATGGCTGTCAAGATTATGGCCACGGGCACGCCCGCCAGAACCGCAAACCCAAGCCCGAGGCTGCGCCAGCCTGCGCCCACTGCATGCGTGCTGGCCTGGAAAAAACCGGGAAACAGAACCAGGCCCAGCCATCCCACCAGCATGGCGGCAGCGAGCCAGACAGCTTGGAAGAAATAGAATTTGGGACGCGTGAAATGGTTCTCCCTCACTCGCAAGCGGATGTCACGTGCGCCCGTAATCGTTGCACCGTCGGCGATGTGTACATTTTTCAGGTCACGCACCTTAGCGCTCAGGTTGCCGCCGACTCGGGCCGTGTTCGTCAGGGTAAGCTTATCTCCGGCCATGGTCAGGTCGCGGCTGATGCTGCCGCTCACATCGGCATTCCCGGCGTACATGGTCACAGTGCGATTCACCTCGCCCTCCAGGCTGACGTCGCCCGCGCCAACCACAATACCTTCGCCCACGCGACCCCGGTCATTCACTCGCAAGGATTGCATCAACCCGTAGAGGCTGTGGCCCAGTTGCCCGTCCAGGTCGAGCGAATTCGAGAAGTTGAAGATATTGCCCTCCACGGTTCCGCTAACCACGGTTCTCTTGGCAAAAGTCACCAGGTCGCCCTTGACGGTGCCGCGCACTTCCACAGTCCCGCCAAAAGCCAGCAAGTCCCCATTGACGATGCCTTCCACGCGCACAATGTTGCCGGAGGCCAAAAGGGTATCGTCTACAATTTCGTTCCCTCTTACAGTGACGATCTCACTGTGACGCCGGTCCAGGGCAAAGCCGGGCAACGACAATGCAAGCAGGACGATCAACAGGCGCAGGCCAGGTTGGCGTAGCCGCCATCGGCGTCCGAGCAGCAGTGCACTGCCGGCCAACAGCAACACCAAGAAAATCTTTCCGACGACCGCAGCATATTCATCCAACATGGCAGTACCTCCGTGTGCAAAGTAATACGAAAGGTTAAGGACCAGGTTCGTACCACCGTTTAAGCTGAAAGGATTTAACCATTCCAACGCGTCCGGAATGCTCAGCTCACTGATCCAAAAGGCAACGATCGAAGTTAGCGACAGCACCGCGGCCACGACTGCCACATCACCCCACGCCAAAGACCGCGGCAAACGGGAGACGCTCGCCGGGATGGCCGCTTCTTCCGGAAGCTCTTGCAGGCTCTCGCTAAGAACGCGGTTCTCAGCGCGTAATGCGTCCAAAAGTTGCCGGCAGCGCCGGCACGTGGAGAGGTGGTCTCGCAGGCGCCGCGCCTCCTCCACCTCGAGTTCACCGTCCACGAAAATAGAGACGATCTCTTCCGAATAGCATTCCATGATCACTGGCTCCTGTGGCCCAGTTTCCGGCGCAGCTCCTGCTTGGCTCGAAATAGCAACGCCGCCACGTAGTTCCTGTGCAGGCCCAACTGCTGTGCGATGTCGTCATAACTCAATTCGCCGTAATAGCGCAGGACCAGCGGCATGCGATAGTTCTCCGGCAGACGCGCAATGGCATCCCGCACCTGCGCCCTCTCTTCCGTGCTGAGGACTGCACCCAGGGGCGACGGCTCTGAGCTGGTTGCCTCGATGACCGCGACTCCTTCTTCAGCTTCCACAATCACCTGCCGTCCGCGCTTCCGGCGCCGCAAAGCGTCAATGCACTGGTTGCCAGCCACCTTCAGCAGCCACTTGGGGAACGGTATTGACCCGTCGTAGCTCTCGATTGAGCGCTGCAGCTTGAGGAAGACTTCGCTGGTGGCATCCTCTGCGCTCTCCCGCGAGTCCAGCATGTAGCGGCACAAGCCGAATACGCGTCGGACATAGAGGCGATAGATTTCCCCCAGCGCCTCGGCATCGTGGCCTTGTGCGCGCGCTATTACGTTTTCCAGATCGGGCCCTTCCATTTGCGTGGCCTTGCCCTCGCTGGGCTGCGATGCTTTCGCATTGTTTCTCTCGGCGTCCATAAAGCAGTACGCTGCAGATCGAACAAAGTTACACGGATTTTACGGATGACGGGAGCGCAAAGCTGGACGGCCCACTGTGGTTCCTGGCAGGATTCGAGTTGCCCACACTGCGAAGGCGATCGGTCTCTTCATGCTAGTTGGGACGCGGCCTAAAGATCCGCATGTCTGGTAGCCGTGCAGACATTGCTCATTTGAATAAAGCCTGCAGTTGTTCGGATTCGGTCTCTTTACAACTTCCCACGGAGTGAGACTGTTGTTGAGCCGTTGGCCCAGAAGGAAGTGAGATTCGTCACGGTTCGAGGTTCAGCAGCCGGGTGACGATTCTGGATTCCCGAAGCGGGTGAACCAAAAAAGGAATCCGTCCCCATTGCGGAATTTGCCATTGCCCTGCCGGTTTCGCCTTTTGTTCGTATCCTGCTGGATTGCTTGAGTTTCGTGAATCGCAACCAAGTGGAGGCGTACGTGCATTCAGGAAAGTCGTATTGCAAATGAAATCCGAAGTTGCAACGGGGCGACATGAATCCAGAAATGCAGAAGACGACTGATCCGGTGCATAGGCCGCAAGCGGTGCCAGCGACAATCCTCCTCGTGGAAGACGAAACTGCAGTGCGCGAAGTGACCCGCGAGGCCCTGGAAATGGGGGGATACCAGGTGTTAGAAGCAGGTGGCCCAGAAGAAGCCGCGGGAATCGTCAACGACCGATCGAGAGAGATTAACCTGCTGCTGACCGACGTGGTGATGCCAGGAATGAGCGGCATCGAATTGGCGCGCCAGTTGAGTGAGTCGCGGCCGGCTCTAGTCACGATCTTCATGACCGGGTACACCGAGAGCGAGATCCTGCGGACCGCAACACGTGGAGCGTTACAGAACCACATCCAGAAACCGTTCACCGTCGACGATCTGCTAATGCGCGTGGGTGAAGCCCTGGCGCCGCGATGGCGCCGCGTCGATGAATATAGACCTTCGCCACTTCGTATCCCTTAAGCCTCTCCTCCGCTAGGCTCCGGCTTCCTGTGGGGATCGGCAAGGCTCACGGGAAGCCGGGGCCGCCCACCTCACAGCGGAAGCGAGACATGAATGGGGCCGGTCCGTAATGCGACTTTGGTGCAAGAGAATCGGTTTTCTAAGCGGTTTTGCGTGATGGCCAGACAGGGTATGCACTATAATTGAAGATATGGCACGAGGTTGGGAGAGCAAATCAGTGGAAGCTCAGATAGAAGAATCGCGTTCCGCCAGGCCCTCGAAGGCGAAGCGGGCGCTCAAGGCAGAACAAGCACAGACGCATTTCAAGAAAGCCGACCTGCTGCTGTCGCGCAGCCGTGTTTTACAGCAGTTGGAGCACAACACAAACGAGCGCTTTAACGAACTGATGCGGCGAACCCTGGCGGATCTGGACAGACAGATAGCTGCACTGGAGAACTGATTCAACTGCGGGGTAGCGTCGGCGGCCTTCGCGTTCGACGCTAACTCGAAGTGCGCAAGGCAACAGCAAGAACGCCGCTGGCGCGAGGCCGCGACATTGGCCCGTTCCCGCATGTGCCGCCTCGTCCTCAAATCTACTCGCCTCGACCTACTCAACCCACATTCGACCGGTAGAAGCTCACATCCACCAGTGATTGCAATCACAGCAGGCAGGGCACTTCGGTCCCAAAATGGGCACAGAGGTGAGGTATGCCTGTCCTGATAATTGCCGTGGTTTTCTTCCTGATCTTCCTGGTCATGGGCGTGATGGCGTTCACCGCCATGGCCAAAGAACACAAGGGACACCTGTTCAGCGGACATTGGGCCGACCAGCCCAAGCCGGTCAAGGTTTCGCCGAAGCAGCACGCCTGAGGCTGGGAAGTGTCGCGCACGGTCTAGTGTGCCAATGCGGTGTGTGGCCTCCGGGAACATCCACTTTGGGTGGGGGAGGTCAGGATCAACAGCGGAATTCCCACTCTGCTTAGGTTGTCTTAGTTCGGGTTGCTTAAAGGGGGAGGACATTCCCGGATGTCCCTCCCCTTTCTCGAAATTTCGGTGGTACCAGCGGGACTCAGAAGCCCTGCCACGAAATTCCTACCCCAGAATGCGCTTTCGCGCGACCACGGCTCCTGAAAGCAACGCGGACGCGATCAGGCTTAGCGAGGACGGCTCGGGCACCGAGCCGGGGGGGTCAGGGTCGGGACCGGGGCCGTCGGGGTCTGGGTCGACGATAGTCCAGCCTCCGCCGCCATTAGCAGCACCAATCCCAGCCGGAGGAGGTGGAGTCGCGAATACCAATGCCGAATTGGTGTTGTTGTTTGCGTCAAAAGTGGAGAAGGCGAATTCTGTGGAGCCGAAGGCGGTCTTTGCGAACCAGTCGACCGATAGTTCCCCTGCTGGCCCAACCGAAGTGCAAGTCTGGTCGAGGAGGGCGAACCCTGCGGCACCGCCAGTCAACGCGCCGCACGGGGGGAACGGCCCTGTCCCGAAAGCGGGTGCGTTAGCGGAGGCTGTGAGATCGAACGTGATACCGTCCCACACGACCGTGAAGGCAGAGAAAGTCTGGCTAGTGGGGTCGTAATAGAACGACCCTGCGGAGGGAAGCGTTCCCCCGCCCCCTAGCGTGAAGTCGATGGTGTAGTAGTCGCCTGTGCTAGCGTTAGCGAGCGGAGCGGTGAGAGCCGCCAGTGCGAGGATCCAAATGCAAACCCGGGTAAACTTCATTGTGGAGTGAGCCCTTTCCTGGTGATTGTGCCCCAATGTGCAATGGGTATTGTCGATGTAACCACCGGATTGGCACACCGTCCTTGCGCAAGAACAAGATTGGCCAAGGAAATCGTGATACAAGTCATTAATTAAGCGGAGCTCCGCGACTCGATGTGGCCGATTGCTACGCCCGATTGAGATGATTCATGACCGGCTCTGAAAAACTCGCCGTAATGTTCGTCGCTGCCATCCTTATGCTATCGACCCGTAATGCTGGCGGACAGCAGTCGTCAAATGCCGCTGGCGGCACACCGGAAACGAGCGCCGCACCAGCCGCAGCCGCGCCACGCTGGCCAGTAGACATGCCTCCCAGCCCGCCAAGGGTTACGTGCGATGGCGACAATCTCACCATCACCGCTCATAATTCGACTTTGGGCGCCGTTCTGAATGCAATCCGCACTTGCACCGGGGTTCAATTTGACGTGCCCGAAGGCGCTAAGGCTGAGCGCTTGTTTGCGGAGTTAGGACCGGGGCCGATACGCGCCGTTCTTGCAGACTTTCTGAGTTCGACGGAGTTCAATTACGTGGTCGAAGCGTCGCCCACAAACCCGCAGAAAATCCAAGCGGTGCTGCTGAATCCGCGCGGCAACGACCAGCACGCGGAGGTAGCCACGGAAGTGGCCGCTAATACCAACCTGTCACCGAACCGGCGCGGATGGCTCCAGGCCCGGCAAACCTATTCCCAGTCTTTCACTGCTTCCCAGGATGACTCCAGCAAGGAAGCCGATGCCAGTCCGGCTGAATCTGCGCCGGTCGAAGCCGCCGCCCCTCCGGTGAGCTCGACTCCGGTCGATACCACACCGGTTAATTCTTCCCCGCCCGCAAACGCCGCTCCCACGAACACTGCGCCCGTGGATCCTGTACCTGCGGATCCCGCACCTGCGCCATCCGCGGTTGCAATGCCTGCGACGGGCGGAATCGCCCCGGTTTCTAACGACTCCAATACCGCACAGAACCAGGGCAAGAGCACACAGGAAATGATCAGTGATATGCAGCGTATGTTCGAACAGCGAAAACAGATGGTCCAGCAGCAGACCGGCACCGTTCACTAAAAGCTGAATTCGCAACGTCGCCGCACAATAGAAAAAGGACTGGTCCGGTTTGAGATTCCGTCGATCCTGGTGGCTGGTATCCTTAAACTTGTTCGTGGTTCATCGTCTGGCCTTCCGCTTGTGTACGCGGTCTGGCGAGAGGCGCTCCGTAGAGAGTACCTGGGGAAGTGCTTGAACTCTTCCTCTTGTTGGGCGAAAGCTACCTGAATCCAGGGCTGAAGCCTGAAGCGTGAGTCCGGCCGTGAGCTTAAGCAATTCCAGGGTTGGTGTATCTGTACGGCAGCCTGAGGCGACGCCGGTGTAGGCCCCGGCTGAATTTTAGAAAGAGAAGCGACGAATGCTGCGCCGAAGCACGGCGCTACCGCCTCTGCTGGCTAGATAGAGCAGCTCCGAAGCTGCGCTAAGGTTGACTGGGCGTAGGCGCCGGAGTCGATGCTGCCGGTTGTGATTGTGCTGGAGCAGGGTGCACCGGTGCAGGCGTTGTTGCCGGCCCGGCTCCCATCAACATCTGTCGACGATACATTTGCGCGGCGGCAGGATTGAGACCTGGCGGTCTCGACTTCATCTGCATTAGAGCCGAAGTTACCTCGTTCATACGCAAATACATGAGGTCCCAGAGTTCAGTATCAAGCTGCAAGTGTTTCCTGACAGCGGGATCCTTTATTTTGGCGTCATTCGTTTTCATTTCATCCAGCTTCGCTCGCATCTGCTCGAGTTCAAGAGCGAACTGACGGCTAAATTGCATGCGACTAGCGTTCGCGTCGGCGGGCGGCAGGGGACGGGGTTGCATGCCGGCTTGCTGAGCAGCCTGGTTCGGTTGCGGGACGGGCGCCGAATTCGGAGCGCTTTGTCCCCACAGGCCGGCCCCGAAAAGTAGTGAAAATGCCACTGACCAATAAACCTTCATAGACTCAACTCCTGCCATGAACTTTAGTACGCTTCGCCGGAGTGGCGACACGCCAACCCGAGGCCTCTGACTCGGGGAGGTAGAGATTCCAGATCAAGTTTGAACCAGCACTTTCGCGGATGTGTTCATTCGTCGCGTGACTGGCCCGCGCTAGCACGCAACGCCGAGGGGCAGTCGCGTTCATTCATTTCGCGACAAATCTATCAGCGCGGGCACGTTCAGCACCTGCACTGCTTCCCTTCGAGGTCTTACAATTCCCAGAACTTCCCATTGGCAGAGCAGGCGGCTGACGGTGAACAGAGTTGTGCCGGTCAGTTGCGCCAGGTCACGCCGCGAGAGCGAGATTTCCACGTGGCCGTCCGCCTCTTTCCCAACCTGGCGCAACAATCGGAGTAGTTCGCTGCTGAGCCGCGGTGCAACCTTCTGGGTAGAAATCTCGCGATAGCGCTCTTCCAACTGGTTCAAGAAGCGCTGAAGGACGCAATAGATATTGCGCCGCAGAGTGGGAAAACGTTCCGCGACAGCTTCGAACTGTTTGGCCTCCCACACCAGGGCCGTCGATCGCTCCACGGTTCGTGCGGTTGAGCAATGCGTATTCTTCTCAGAGCTCTCAACCCCAAAACACTCGCCCGGCCCGATGAGCCTCAGGATCACTTCGTGGCCGTTGGTACTGAACTGTGAGAACTTTACACAGCCGGACGTCAGAATGAAGACCTGCTGGACAGCATCGCCCTCGAAGAACATCGTCTTTCCCCGCGGGAATTGTCGCTCGTGCGCGAGAGCAACGATTTGCGCGCAGTCCTCTGCCGAAATATCGGCAAACACCCGAAACCGTCGCGCTAACTCCACCCTTTGGTTGACGATGCTGCGGAAATCCCAATTTGCTGTTCGAACCGGTTTTACTGCTGTATTGGTATTCGCGTCCACGTGTCCTCGCCTCACTCGGTGATATGGTCGGTGGCGCGGCAAACTAGCGATCTCACGCCGTAATGTTGCCAACTCGGCGTCAAACGATCGCTACCAAATTCCGGAAAAGGCTGATCAACGGGAGAAAAAACCCGATTTGTCGGCAGGACTTACGGGCCTGAAGTGAGCCTGCACGGGTAGAGTCCCGTGTCTTTTGCCAGTACCGACGAAGTCGACAGCCTAATGCCGCCAAGCGCTACTAAACTACTTCTATCTGCCCTAAGGTTGTGGTTGGGCGGACCAAGTCCGCACGAAATGTTATTGGCCGAATGCCCCCACGCACTACTTGTGGGTCATACTACTACCCTACGTTGAAACGGCAATAGTTGCGCTACAGCAAATATATCCGTCAAAAAAACGTTCAACGAGCCAGCTAGAGTCTTCATTGCGAATGAAATAGCCAATAGTTGCCGAGCTGTACAGCGCCTTAGTGTTAAGTCACGATCCATTTGTACCAACAGGAACCGCACAAACCTTTCGTTTGCAACTGGTCGTGTCTGGCGATTAACAGCGTGATTGAAATAAACCTTAGATAGAACTTGTGGTCATACTACTATCTCAACTTGATGCTCGCAGTCAAGGACGAAATTGTTTTTCTTCCGCCCATGTAATAGCGAGATCGTTAGCCTCGCGCTCAAGACGTGTTTGGCGTGAGCTGGCATCATTCCCGATGATACCCGGCCGCCGCCCTCAGAGCTCGACCATGCTGCGACTTTAGCTCCGACACACTAATGAGCATCGAGCTGGCCTATTAGTGCCTATTTTGCGCGGGACGCGAGAGTAACTTTTCTGCACAACTTAGGCGGCCCGAACTTTGCTGCTCAACAAACACCGCGCCCAGGCTCTGGGCTACGATGCCCAAACGCAGGGCCCATCATCAGGGTCACTTGCTCGGCTGCGGAGCCTTGGAACAGTCCTCAGCGCTAAACAACAACGTGCCATTTGGCCTTAAGGTTTCCTGCAAGTGGTTATCACGGATTGGTGGTGTCCTCACATACTTGCCAGTTGTCTGTGTTTGGAGTTGAGAATGTGTGGTCGTCCGTCAAGGGTACTGTAGTTGGGGGTCAGGGCCGTGAGGATTAGGATAATCGTCGAGTCGGGGGAGGCGAAGCAACCGGGAAACAGGTTGTCATGGTTCCGGCAGAGTCTTGCGTCGTGGCTCGCGATAGCGATGGGACTGGCAGTTCTGGTGTTCCATGCCCTTGCGTCCGCACAAACATCTTCGCTGCAATCGAGGGGCCTCTACCGAAAACTAAAGCCAGTCCCCGCTCTGGTTGTCAGCCCATCCCCGCATCTTGCGCCTCTGCCGGACGCGCCGCCCGGAGCACCACCTGTACCACCTACGGCACCGCTTACACTGGCCATGGCGAGACTTGCGCCACCTCTGGCTCGTACGCCGGAACAAATGCCAGCCAGCCCGCCTGAGGTGTCGTGGGATGGCAAGTTATTGTCGATCACTTGCGAGAATTCGACACTAGCGGACATTCTGACTGCAGTCCGCGTGCACACGGGTGCCGCGATCGAAATACCTCCAAGCGCCGCCGCCGAACGAATTGCCACGAACCTGGGCCCGGCACCGCCTCGACAGGTCCTTACGACCTTGCTGAGCAGTTCCGATTTCGACTACGTCATTCAGGCGTCAGAAGACAACAAAGACTGGCTGGGAAGCGTCATCCTTACCCCACGCGGCAAAGCGGACGGGGAAATCGCAGACGTCGCCGTCTTACCCGCCTCAGGAGTTCGGCGCACGCCCAGCTATTCGAATTCAGGGCAGCGAACTCCAGAGGTTCCGCGCGGACCGGTAGCTGAAAACTCCGCTTCCAGGGAAGCGGCATCAACCTCGGGCGCAGCAGAGCTAAATCGCCAAGCCAATTCCGCAGGAGCGGAATCGACTCCGGCAAATGTGCAGGTACCAACCAGTGCCAACTCCCAAGTGGTTCCTCTCGACCCTGCACCTGCGGACGGAGGCGGTTCGCACGGAGCAGGTGATAGGTCGTCTGCGCCGCAGCCAGTAGCTCCGCCAGTTTCTGGGATGGGCGCGACGCAGCCAGCGTCAATTCCGCAGACGGTGCAGGATTTGCAGCGCATGTATCAGCAGCGACGGGAGATCCAAGCGCAACGGAACCAACCATCTTCAGCTCCTGCGAATTAGCGGGGGTAACGAAATCCTAGACAAGACGTTCGACTCCTAGAAATGCGGCGAAGCCTCTCAGCGCCATCACCGAGGCAACTCGCACCGGCAAGATCGGCGATGGCAAGATATTTCGTTCCCGCATCGATGAGGCGATCCGCATTCGCAATGACGAACGAGGTGAGAGTCGGCTCTCGAAGTCCGGCGTAAGGCGAGTGACTGGCTGGCAACACCGGATTTCTGGCGGAGTTTGTTGGCGTTACGGAATCGAACCTTCAACTTTCACGCTGGGAATCTCTGCAGGGCGCTATTTCTTCAGCGTGAAAAGGCTGCGAACGTTGAAATCATGAACGCTCCTTCTTCTTAACGCGAATCCCCATTGCAAAAAGCACGATCATAGGAGCAAGAACGAGTGCTGGTATCGGCCACAACACTGAGCTAAGTAGCTTCCTCATATTTTCACCTTCGCAACGTCGGTCGTGATGCAATGGTCAGGATTCTCGGAAAATGCGCTCACTGCCGTTGGGGCGCGACGTTCAACGGTTGTTGTTGCGCTAAGTATTTCTGCCCCAGCGCCTTTGTCGTGAACTCAACCTGTGGGCTCATCCTCGCACAGGCGACAGCGAAATCACGCACGAATTTCCGGCCGCATACCTGCTGTTCCGTGAACCCATGCGATGTCACAAAGTCCTTCATCTTGAGGTCATCGATTAAGGGGTTCTGGGGATCGAATCCGCGAGGCGGTTTTGCCGGACGGTCACCCTCGAGCTCCAGTCTATTGCGAAATGGTTGCCCATTGCTCCGGTACCGCACAATGGCCAATCGCACTTTCTCCCGTACGCAACCGGCGGTCCTGCAGGAACCGATTTGCATCCTGTTTCTGTTGGCGCTGCTGACCGGATTAAAGCGGGGCCTTGCGCTAGCCAGACGTGGACCTAGGCCGAGGAGAGTTGCGAGTCGTGCAGGCCGTCTATTGCGACTGCATGGGCTCTCCGAAGGCTAAAGGTGGTAGACGGCACAATTCCCCTTCCCGAAGCCGTGGCCGGTGCGCTCAAGAACTTCGAGCGGTGGTCCCACAAATCGACTCCAGAGCGGCTAGTCTTTTTCATCCCGGAAAGGCCCAGTCCTCAATGACACCTACTTGCTTCTGCGGGTTCTGAAACCTGCAGGAAAGCTAGCCGGGGTGCCCTGGGTAAGCCTGGAATCAGTCAACCCACGTTGCTGCAATGAGTTAGATGGTGGGCGCTACAGGATTCGAACCTGTGACTTCCACCGTGAGAAGAGGCTGCCTAAGTACACGCAAGTCGCACAAGACATCGCTTTTTGTGGGTTGGGTTGTGGGCTGGAAAATTCGGTCGACGAGGAATATCGTTAGCTCGTTCTTTCGAGCTCGCAGATAACCGATCCGGCGCCACTGGCCGCGTAACGCTAGGACCTTATCGGAAGTGCCCCGGCGTGAAAAGGCGAAGCGGAGCGCTTCAGAATAATGCCGGGGCGCACTAGCGGCCGAAGTTGCGGCGAGCAGTCTTCCCGCTCTACAGGCCGGGAGGCTCGTTGCCTTCGAAGTGCGGATCGAACCCGCCGAAGAGTAAGCACTCCAGCCGGTCCGCCTCAGAGAGAATTCTGCCTGGCACTCGCTTTCTCCCCAGCCGGAGAGACTCTGTCAAGCCGTTTATGGCGTTGGCGACATCTCTGTGTATGAGTTGATCATGTCGCGTCAAGTGGATTTAGCTTTCGGCTGCCTCTGCGAACGAAAGGAATTCTCGCGTCGGATACTTGGCGCCCAGCGACACAGGCGCTTGATTCGACCGTCACCTCTTTTTCAATACTACAGATTGCTGGACAAGGCGCAGGGCGCGCCAGCCGCGCCCTGCCCAGACACCGACTTCCTGGGCGCTTTGCTGGTGTATTGCCCGCCGCGCGGGAGGAATCCCAGGGATTGTCGGGGGCCAACTTCCCAGATGATGACTTCGGGCCCGCGTCGACGAGCTGTAATGAACACGTCATCTCACGACCTGTCTCGAACGGGCCGTTCAGCCGGAATTACCTACGACATTTAGATCTCATCGCGAAGTCGGCCAGCAGGAATTTCGGATGAGCTATGATGGCGCAACATGATCAGAGATCTACTTCGCAGAATTCTCTTTCCATTTCACACTGAACAGCGGCACGCCCGCCTTCTCTACCTTGATCTCGTTCTTCCTGACTTGTACTTTCCCTGTGGTTTTGGAGTCCAGGCGGAGAGTGGCATCGACATTAGGCAATTGGCGATGGGGGTGCGACGCCGACTGGGCAGCGGCATAGGCCATCGCCGGTGGTCCGGCCTGGCGCATCTTAGAGGCAGCCCGGCTGTCAACAATCGCCGCCAGCACGCTGTCCGGCACGTGATGTTGCTTCAAGCTGATCAAAGCGTCCGCCGTGGTGACGAAGTTCGTCCCTGAAACTTCGATGTCGCGCACGATAACACTCTCCGGGATACCAGCATTCACCATCTTCACGACATCAGAGTTCGTCAGCGGACGGTCCGACTGGTCCTGCGCAAGACCGGGAGCGATAAAAGCCAGCACGATTGCCAACAGGCAGGCTGTTCGGGTTATACCAGCGCAACGCATGAGCGGCGTCTCCGTCATTCAAAGGATCTCGGGCTGCCCATATATAGCACACGCCTCCGTCTGCTCAGAGCGGCTAGCCTTATCTATAGATAGAACGATGCCCGGCGGGCGGCTTGCAGCAATTATTTCGGGGAGGTAACGATCACTGCTTGGTCCAGGTAACGCCACCGTCCGTGGTGCTGTAGCTCGCACCGGTGCCTGCAACGACCACGCCGTGCTGCGCATCGTCAAAGCGGATCGACACGATCGTCACCGTTTCGGTGCCACTTGCGCTCGGAATGGATAGCCTATTCCAGTGCACGCCCCCGTCGCCTGAGTGAAACAACATTCCGTCATTTCCTCCCGCCCACACGTCGTTCCCGATGACGCTAACCGCGCGAAAAGCACTCGTCTGATCGGCCAGCACGCGTGACCAACCTTCGGACATGAGATGCTCGAGATGGCCTTGCAGCGTAACGCGCCAGCCGGGATGGGCAGTTCGCACAGCCCCCGCCAGGGCCCGGTTGACGGACAGGTTCAGCGAATCCGCCGCGCGGTATTGCCGATCAGTTTCACCTGTCGTCGGCGCAAAGCCATTGGCCCTGGGAGCTATTGGGGCCGTGCCCGCCACCGCTCCACCAATCGCTATTACGGGCGCCTCGGGTGACGGCTGCGGCGGGGCAGATTTTAGCTGCACGGTCGCTCTCCCCGCAGGAGCTGGCGCGGCGCTATTCATCGCGATCACGTCGGCATTCACGGTCGGAGCCTTCTGGGCAGGTGGGGTCGTCGCAGGCGCCATCTTCGGTCGCCCCTTCGCTGCCGGCGCAGGCGGTGTCGGAGTCGCCTCCGGCAACTGCTCGGGACGGCCGCTCGCTTTCTCAGGAACTGTTTTGGAAGCAATTTCCCTCACTGCTGGTGCCGCGACATAGCTCTTCCGCAGGAGATATCCGGCGCCGAGCAGGAACATAGCAGCAACAGGAACGGCCCAAACCCATTTGCTCGTCGACCGCCATCGCGGCTTCGCCGCTGCAACTGGACGCCGTATGCTCGCGGCTGCTTGCTCTACCACCGGATGATCTTGTTCGCCCAGAGCTGCCGCCGCCACCAATTTGCCTGCTGGTTCTTGCACTTCTTCCTCAGTTGCATCGCTCGTCAGGAAAACGACCTCGCGGCACTCCGCGCACCGCGCCAGATGATCGGTCACCAACTGCTTCTCCCCTTCGACCAGCGCACGCTCCACGAAGGCAGCCAGCACATCCGCAGAAGGATGGTCTGCGGGCGCCGCCTCTCGGGCGAGGGTATCGAGCATTGGTTTGGGAATCTTCTGGTTCATCCCTGAGGTTCGTCCTTCTCTTTATAGAACGTAGTTTTCGAGTTTTCTTGCCCCAAAGTTTCACTCACCCGCACCCGCAAGTCGCGGACATCCACGCCATCCATCGCCTCGTCGGCTTGTCGCGCGGTCATTCCGGCTTGCAGCAACCGCTTGCGGACGCGCTTGCGTGCGCCGGTCGTAATGCGCTCGAGCTTGCGGCTGATGGTGGACTCGTGGACGCCCTGCAACTTGGCCAGCTCTGCCAGGGTCCGGTGATCGATATAATAGGCGGCTAGAAGAAATCGCTCTTCGGCATCGAGGCCAGCCAGTTCCGCCGCGACCGCCGCATCCACTCGGGGATCGGCCACCACAGGTTCGGGCTCCGGCGCAGTAAACTGTGCGCCGTCTTCCACTGCAGCGTCGAGGCTTGTCTCACGGCGGACGCTGCGATATTGATTGACATACTCCTGCGCGATGACGACTCGCAGCCATCCCTGCAACGAACCTCGTCCCTGGTAATACGACAACTTCGAGGTTCGCTGCTGGCCCTTGGAGTCTATTCCGTAAAGCTCGGCGTACAGCGAATCCGCCAGGCTGCGTGCCGCACTCTCTGTCCGCGCAATCTTGTAGGCCGATTCGTATAGCGTACTGCGGTAGCGGGTAAGGAATGTCTCCCAGGCGCGTTCGTCCCCAATGGCGCAGGCACGGGCGAGAACCAACTCCTCCACGCGAAGGGAAGTCAGGAAGCGCATCTCGGCCGCATCATCGTCGAAAGGACCTGCTTGCAAGGCTATCTGCGTCAGCACCGCCGCAAATGCTGCCTGGTCGATGCCGAACTGCTGTGCCCCACTGGAGACGTAGTGCTGGCGGGCGAACTCCTCCACCGCAGCGGACGGCCGCTCTTCGATCGGGCCAGAAGTGGGAGCCAGGGGCATGTGTGCGAATCGTATCAATTCGCGCGCAAGAAGAACACAGGGCGGCGTTCTACCGCTAGAGACGCACAAACACCTCAGCTGTAAGCCGTGACTGGCTGCGGAAGAGAGGTGCGCCTCAGGAGGAGAACATGAACAGCATGATTCTGGCCGGCGTTGCTTCCGTTTTGCTGACTTCCGCCCTTGCCGGCGCGGGCACGCCAACTCACGCGTACAAGGTATTGCCACCCATCACCCGGGGAAACCTCAGCTTGTTTCCCATTGTCGGCGGCACGGAAGCCAATACTGCGCCTCTCTTGACGCTCGACGAAGGAGTGCGCTCGGGCGCGGTCGTGGTCACAGAGGCCGGCTCGCTACGGGGACTCGTTCGTCCCCCCACGCATTACCAGCGCAACACCGGAGGCGAAGTCAATCGCCTGGTGCTGGTCAACAACTCCGACCGGCCGCTATTGTTACTTGCCGGAGAAGTAGTGACCGGCGGCAAGCAGGACCGCGTCATCGGCATCGACCGCATCGTTCCGCCAAAGTCCGACCCCATTGACCTTTCCGTCTTCTGTGTGGAACCCGGACGCTGGGTCGCCTCCTCGGAACACTTCGGCAGCATGGGTTCTGCCATGGCACAGCCCAGCGTGCGCATGCCCGCAATGGCGGCGCGTGATCAACTGCAGGTATGGAACCACGTGGCATCAGCCAACGCCGGAATCGCTGCAGCAGCGCCGCAAGCTGCTCCGGCGATCGGAGGGACTACTTCCTATGCCAAGGTCATGCAGAATCCGGAGGTAGAGAAGAAGGTCGCTTCGGTTGCGGCCAATTACGACGGCCTGCTGCACGAGTTGCGCAAGGTTGGCGCCAAGGGCGTGGTGGTTGCCGTGAACGGTCGTATCACTTGGGCGGATGTGTTCGCCAGCACTGATCTGCTGGAGAAATACTGGCAAAAGCTGATCCGCTCCTACGCCGCTGAATCGTTGACCAACGCCGCTACCGGCGCTCAGGCTGACCAGAAATCGGCACAGGCGTTTCTCGACCAATTGCAGGGAACACATGAAGTCAGCGAAACCGAGCCCGGAGTCTTTCGCCGCACTGAGATCACGGGCGACGGCTTCAAAGTGTTTACCCTGAATTCGCTGTTGCCGAAGGAAGAGTACACCGTGCACCTTTCAAAAATGTCGTACAAAGAAGTCATGTTTCCGGATGTGCGCCCGTTAGAGCGGGTGCGGTAAACAGGAGTTGCTTTCGGGTGGATCCAGGCCCCCGGGAGACGTAGGAACCCCCGGTACTCGTCTTTTCGAAGGCCAGGACCGGCGTATAGTCTCCGTGAATTGTCATCGCTATGCGGACGATACCACTTAGGGTTCCAGCATCGGGCAGACGCGGAGCGCTTCCTGGAAAACTTCCGGGAACGACTGCGGAAGTTTGGGTTGGAACTCCATCCCGACACGACGCGTCTGATCGAGTTCGGGCGGTTTGCCGAACAGAACCGGAAACGAAGAGGGGAAGGTAAACCTGTGACGTTCGACTTTCTTGGCTTCACGCACATCAGCGGGAAGAACGGGAAAGGGTACTTCACCGTGCGGCGCACAACGATCCGCAAGCGGATGAGGAAGAAGCTGCGGGAAATCAAGCAGCAACTTCGCCTCCGCATAGCCGACCACTACCACCTCGCCGAGCGCACATTTCTTGCGCCAGACATCCACCCAGAGATCGAAAGTGTAATGCAGATAGATATTGGCAAGCGTCGGTGAAATCACTGAACCTTGCGGGGTACCTGTCTGCGTTTCCGACCATTGGCCCTCCTCCATCACCCCAGCGTTGAGCCATTTCCGGATCAGCCGCAGGATTCTGGGGTCGGCTACGCGGTGCTCAACGAACTTGATTAGCCAGCCTTTGTCGAGGGTATCGAAAAAGCTTTGAATATCGGCGTCAAGAACGTAGTTCACCTTCTTGCTCAAGAGCGCATACGAGAGCGCATCCAGCGCTTGATGCTGGCTGCGCCC
This sequence comes from uncultured Acidobacteriaceae bacterium, assembly GCA_963779555.1. Classification (GTDB taxonomy): domain Bacteria; phylum Acidobacteriota; class Terriglobia; order Terriglobales; family Acidobacteriaceae; genus DASRAA01. The sequence goes on along the minus strand of CAVZYS010000035.1, from coordinate 44,397 downwards.
CGGACGAAAGCCATACGAGAAGCCGAGAAAGTCTTCCTCGTAAATCTGATTGAGGATGGTGCCACGGCCTGTTGGACGATCTTGTCCTCCAGAGCCGCGACCCCCAATGGACGTTTCCGTCCATCTTCTTTCTCTATGTACACTCTTCGCGACAGCAGCGCCCGGTACGCTCCACGATGAACCCGGCTGTGCAGGTCTGTAATCCGACCCTCCCTCCCGGTCTCGTACTCCAGCCACGTCATGCCGTCCACTCCGGGTGCGGCTTTCCGCTTCAAGGAACAAAGCTTTCCCTGAGCAGATCGACGGTCACGTGATGAAGCAGAGCGGTGAACTTCAACTCCTTACTTTCCCTTGCTGCTTTCCGCACACCCGCCAACCCCTGGGACACGCGTGCCTCGCTCAGTGTCGAGTGCGTGCTAAATTGGAGAATGTTCTCCTTGATCAGTGGCCCTCCCTCCTCACTCTCTCCGCCAACAATTTCTCGTCTTTGTTCGAATGATTCATAGGTACTGCGCCACTGTCCGACTCCTCGGGGACGTGCATGCGGGTCGTAGGGCCTGGGCCTTCACCCGCCGTCCTGCGGTCTGTTTTGACAGCAGGCGTCTCCGAGGTCTCCCGGTTCTCGTGCATGAAGTTTCTAGGCGTGTCTGGGGTCTTTGACTACGCAGGACTGACCAGAGACTCGCACTATCGCCCCTGTTCATATTGCCTTCCGCACATATCGACTGCGTCGGCGTCCTGATTGCATCTTTTCGGAGCTCAATACCCAGCCCACCTATACCCCTGTTTACGCTTCGCTGTACACCTCACGGTGCATTACGCAAAACTCGGGGCCGAGTGGATCGCTACTCCTTTCTCGTAAGAATTTTGCATTCTCTGCTTCATGCCGGTTTATCCCGGCGCACCGAGAAGGCGATTTTTCTTCAAACGAGAAATGCGACGCCTCCGCACTCCGGTTCGCCGAGAATCCAAGTTTCAATTGGGGACGCCCAGTACGATGGGTGCTAATCAGTGGGCATCAAGTGATTGGCATCTGTGCAGCGCCACTTCGAGAACTTCGGGCTGGCCCTTATCGGAGGGAGGCAGGATTCCGATGTCTCGCAGCACATTCCATTCCGCGATAGCTTCGGTGAACAGCGGTTCCGCGTCGCTGCAGTGGCCGGCGCCAGCCAGAGACTGCGCCAACCGCGTCTTGCAGCGAGCGCGATCCAGCTTGTTGTACGCCTGGTCTGGATCGTCGCGGACCAGACGTTCGGCGATGTCCGTAGCTCGCCTATAGGCAGCCAACGAGGCATTTTCATCGCCGAGCGCATGTTCGGCGTCGCCAACTGTCACGGACGTTCGCATCAGGTTGATACGATGATTGGCGTCGGCGGTCGCGGCAGGCGTCTCGTCCAAAATCGCGAGCGCGCGCCGCAGTTGCGGTAGAGCCGACGAAGCATCGCCACTCGACATCAGTGCAGCGCCGAGTTTCCAGTGGGCATTGGCCACATCCGAGCGATACTCCCCACTCGTCGGGTCGGCAGCATTGAGGGGCTCAAGTATCGCCAGAGCTTTGCGGCAGTGCGGTATACCTTCGGCCGCGCGACCGGCAGCGCGAAGGGCATTGCACACCTGCAGTTCTCCGGTGGCGAGGCTTCTCTGGTAGAGCACGCTCTTGGGATCTGCAGCCGCGAGTTCGCCGGCGATCGCAGCGGTCTTCTCAGCAAAAGGTATGGCTTCTTGCGGCTTTCCGTTGTCCACCAACTGGCGCACGAGATAAAGCTGGGTCGAGGCAACTTCGAACCGTTCTTCCGTCGTGCCCGTTCCGGGTGGCGTGATCTCGTCGGCAATCGCCACGGCACGGCGATAACCCGCTTCCGCAACCGATGCGTGACCAAGGGAACGTTCGGCGGAGGTCGCATCGAGTTGACTTTCAAACTGAGCTTGTCGCACCGGACGAACGCCCGGGTGCGACTGCATCAGCTGGTTACTCAGAGACAAAGCCTTCTGGTAGCGCAGCAGTGACTCGCCGGATCGCCCGAGGTTCGACATGCCTTGCGAGCCTAGCAAGTCGCCCCAGTGCTGCAGAACCTGAATCTGCTGCAACCGGAGGGTGGGATCTGAAGGCTGCGACGCGGCGGCCTTCTCTTGAAGAGCCTCGGCCTGCGCATAATATTTCGCGGCATCCGCCGGTTGGCTTGAGCCGTGAATCATCTCGGCCAGCGCCTGATACGCCCGCCCCAGCACAAATGCATTCTCGGAGCTGGAGTCTCGCGCATAGAGCCGCTCCCCATGCGCTACCGCTTTGCGCGCGCTATCCATTGCGCCAGCAGTATCGCCGAGATTCGAATCGTAGGAATTTCCCTGTACGTCCGCGATTTTTACATAGGCTTCGACGATTTCACGCTCGAGCCCGGGCTCGTCTTCCTCTTTGGAGAGTCCGTCGAGATACCCGAGTGCGTCTTTGACCAGTCTTTGGCGGACGGGAGTCGAACCCGGCAGACCCTCGATGGCATCGTGATAATCGAACAGGACGGAATGGGCCAGGTGACGGACTGCGGCGAATTGCCGCTTCGCTCTTGCCTCGGCCCGCGAAGTTGCCACGATACCACCGGAGAGGACAACAAGCAGCGCGACCGCAGCGGCTACTGCGATGCGGTTCCGGCGAACAAACTTTCCGGCGCGATACATGAGCGCGTCACCCCGTGCCCGGACCGGCAAGCCCTCGAGGTAGCGGCGAATATCTCCTTCGAACTGCTCGACCGAAACATAGCGCCGCTTCGGCTCTTTGCGTAGCGCCATTAGCGCGATGTTGTCGAGATCGCCACGAAGTTTTCGCGCCAGAGATTTGCCCGCCACATCGTTGGCCACGGACGCGCTGGGTGGCAGAGGATCTTCGTCGCAGACAGTCCGAAGGGCCTCGGTCAGGGGCTTCATCGGCTTGCGATACGGGGAGCGGCCAGTTAGCAACTCGTAGAGGATCACCCCTAACGAGTAGACGTCGGACACCGTCGTCATGGCCTCGCCCCGTATCTGTTCCGGACTAGCGTAGCCGGGAGTCAACCAGTGCAAGGCGACGGTCTCCGCTTGGAGCGGTTCATTGAGGTCGGGTTCGAGGAGCTTGGCGACCCCAAAGTCCAGCAACTTCACCTCGCCCGTTTGGTTGACAAGGATATTTCCCGGTTTCAGGTCGCGATGAATCACCAGGCGTTGGTGCGCATATTCCACGGCCGCGCACACCTGCCGAAACAACTTCAACTTCTCGACCAAACCGAGTTTCTTGCGGCGGCAATATTCCGTGAGCGGCTCGCCTTCGATGAATTCCATTACCAGGAACGGCAATCCGTCGGGGCTGGTGCCGCCATCGAGCAGGCGCGCGATATTGGGATGCTCGAGATTGGCAAGAATCTGCCGCTCCTGACGGGAGCGTTCGGCCATCCGGGAGGATGCCATGCCGCTGCGCACTAATTTGATAGCGACGGACTGGCTGTACGCCGAGTCGGCGCGCACTGCTCGGTACACCGAACCCATGCCGCCCTCGCCGACGACTTCGACGACCCGATAATCTCCGAGCGTCTGGCCGATGCGCGAGTCTTCGGTGGCGACTTCGCCGCCGTGCATGGCCTCAACCTCCATCGCCGACATGCCCCAGAACGGGCTTGCATCGGCGGCACGATCGCCGGCCAGCAATCGGCGGGCAGCAGCCAGTAACTCTTTGTCGCTGCCGCATTTGTCCAGCAGAAACCCGTCCTGCTCCGAGGCAGGCAATTCCACCGCGCGTTGAAACAACTCGCCTAGCAGTTCCATTTTTTCGTTTTTCGCTCTCAACCAGTAGGTGCCGCTTATTCGCGAACGCCGGTAGTTGCGTTGATCGCGTCCTGCAACCATGCGCGCGCAAAGCGCCAATCCCGCTCTACGGTGCGCAGCGAACAGTCGACGCCTTGCTGGCGCAGTACTTCGGCCGTCTCGTCCGCAGTCAGGCCGCCAAAAAAACGTAACTCGACCACCTGCGCCTGCCGGCCATGCTCGGCAGAGAACCGCTCCAGCGCTTGGTCCACTACCAGGACATCGAGGCTTACGCCTGGGTACGAGATCTCTGGCATGGCGATCTCCATCCCCGCGCCTCGCTTCTGTGCCCCGCGGCGTCGGGCATGGTCCACCAGGATATTTCTCATTATGCGGGCGGCCACTGCGAAGAACTGCGCCCGGCTCTTCCAGTCGAATTCCTGCATCCCGGGCAGTTGCAGGTAGAGCTCATGCACCAACGCGGTGGGCTGCAAGGTGTGGCCGGGTGACTCATTCCGGAACATCGCCCCCGCCAGTCGCCGCAACTCCCGATACACAGCATCGCTGATTTGCGGCAAGGCAGTCTCGTCACCGGAACGCCATCGCAAAAGCCACGTGGTGATGTTGGAAGTACTGCTCTCCTGACTCATGACGGAGGGGAAATTAGCGATTTTGTTGAATCGATGGCGGGTTTTCTATCCGAATTCCGCTTGTAGGGTAACGTCGATGAAACTGCGACTAGAGCGTCGCGCAGTTCTGTCAGGATTCCATCGGACGACATCGAGCCGGGACGATCATAGCACAAGGATGCTGCAGGTCGCTGTGACATTGCGCTCGAAAAGCCAATTTGTACCCCAATTATCGACCGTTGGGTAACCCAAATAGCAAGCACCAGAATTGAGGACCCGTTGAAAATCGTTTCAAAAACTCTGACCTTCCTGATCCTGTTGACAGCTTCCCTAATGTTGCATGCCAGCGTCACTGTAGGCACCTACTCCGGCCCCGACTGCTATCCGTTCATGTGCAACGACTCGGGTACCAACTCCGGCCAGACGATGGATTACCTGCAGGTAGATACTGCTGCGGCTTTCAGCGGGCCGACAGCGATCAACAACTTAACCTTTTACTACGCCACTGGAAGCGGCGGAACGTCGAACGTTATCGGCGGCTCCTATAGCTTCTATTGGGGCTATGCCGCGTTCAATTCCATCAACAACCTCAGCTCAAACCTTCCCAGCAACTACATCGGGGGACCGAATTTCCTGGGAACTCACACGGTCCCCGCTGGCGGCCAGAGCTATGGCGGATCCCTCAATTTCGCGGTCGCGCCGTTCACCTACGACCCAACCCAGGGCAATCTCTTGATCGAGGTTGTCGCCAGCAACCAGGACAACGTCCCCAACTACGGTGGCAACGGCTGGAATCAGGCCGACTACTCAGGAACCGTTTCGAGCATCGCCTACTGCATTAATGGTGGCTGCGCCACGAATTTCGATGGCCTGGTCACGACCTTCGGGAACACCGGAAGCGGCAGCCCCACTCCCGAGCCCGGAACCATCATCATGTTGGGCTCTGGCATCATCGGCCTGGCCACACGCCTGCGTCGCCACATCTAAATTCACAAACTCTAGGGAGGATCCGAGCTTGAAGAACACACTAGTTGCTGTATTGACTTTCGTTGCCCTCTGCGCCGCCGCTTCCGCTTCTACGACCACCGTAACGGTCCAGGGGTACATGAATCCATGGCTTGCTGGAATGCCCAATGGATCGACCGCAAAGGGCGACTCCGCCCCAGGGCAATCGCCAGTTCTTGCTCTGACCGGATTTAATACCGGTTCCGCCATCCACTTCTCCACTTCGTCCACTTGCGGCTTCGCTTATAGCGGCGGCTGTGGCCCCTATTCAGGACCAGCCAACTCCGCCGACGGCGACCTCAGTGGAGGCTATACCGGAGTGGCCAACGGCATGTCTGGCATGGACACTCCGTGGAATGCTCTAGTCGGCGTCTTCCTTGACAACACTCAGCCCGACCTCAACACCCCGCCAGCCGATCTGAGCTTTCTCGACATCAGCGGCAATCCGGCCATCTCGTTCGCCGGGCTGAGCCCCGCCCTGGGACAGGTCTTCTTCATCGGTGACGGTCTCACTGGAACGGGATCTGGATCGATTCAGGATTTTTACGCTCCCGCCGGCGCAACCCGCCTGTTTCTAGGCAGCACCGACGGTTCCGGCTGGTACAACAATGGTGGCTACCAGGACGTAACCATCGACTATTCCGGAACCGGAACCAGCCCTGTTCCAGAACCATCCACTCTGCTTCTCGCGAGTGGAGCCTTGGTCGGCTTAGCCACACGCTTGCGCCACCGCGCGTGATCTGCTGAGCTTCTTCGTCACTGCTTCAACACAACCAGGGAGCGCCGGGGTTTACCCCGGCGCTCCGCATCCATCACTCTCTCGCAGCCAAAGCGAGATAACTGAGACCGGGCGGCTTCGTTCCGACTACGAAACCGGAAGCGATCAACAATCAGATGGAGTAGCGGTGGCCCCTTCAGTGCACGGGCTTCGAGCCGCAAACGTTGCCGGAAGTCAGAGAACGTCGATGCATGTGTCCGCGCCAGCCGGTACGCACCCTCCTCGGAATGGCCGTTAATGAAAACAGGGTTTCGCATAAATCAACTGTTTGTTGTCGGGAAAAGAGGACGTTTGGGAGCCCGACCAATGTTTGTGGATTTATGCTGGCCAAAACGAAGTTGGCCCGAAACCCTAGACTAGGGCTGGTCCAGAGATCAGGCGCATCATTGCGCCGAAGGCTCGGGAGCGCTTTAAGCATCGCATCCGGAAAATCGCATTTCGGGCGAAAGGCGTCAGCCTGAAGACGACGATAGCGGAGCTAGCTTCGTATATGCGAGGTTGGCGTAGCTATTTCGGCTTCTGCGAAACGCCCCTCGTACTGATTCAACTCACCTGCTGGGTCCGGCTCCGACTGCGAGCCGCTATGTGGCGGCAGTGGAAAACTCCACGTCGTCGCCGAGCGGCTTTGCTCGCGCTGGGGGTTCGCCCGCGACTGGCCAGTAACACGGCTGGCAGCGGCCTCGGTCCCTGGTATCTGGCCCGGGCCAAAGCCCTCTCGGTGGGGCTTTCCAATGCCTACTTCAAATCGCTGGGACTTCCGACCTTAATCGATGAGTGCTAGCGTAACCAACTCGAACCGCCGGATACGGACCCGTACGCACGGTGTGGCAGGGGTCGGCGGGTGACCGCCGCCCCTATGCCGATCAAACCGGCTTCGGGGAGATTACTCCCCATAAGTCGGCATGCAAGTTGTAATCACGAAACCGAAGCGGGGTGTCGAAGGATAGCGGTCTGCATGGGCGTTTATCGGTACGAATCCCGAAAACGCAGCCAACTTCCGTATTGTCGTAGGTCAAGCGCGGGTGAGTCGGGCCACTAACTGCATCGGCCGTAAAATCCGGTTTGCTCGTGATACGACCGGAACCATCAATAACCGCTAGGCGACAGAAGGGAACTGTTAAAGTTGCTCGCGGATTCAGTGCACTTTGGGACTTGATCCGCGCTGGTTAAAATTTCGCCTCCCCTGCGAACGGGAGTTCCAAGCCATGTGGCTCGACTGTCCGGAAACAAAATCGACCGCTACAGTCCACACTGATTGGGCCGCCAAGCTAGCTTTTAGATTTATTGCAAAGGCTCGTTCACGAAAGATCTAATTCCGTCCCGGCGGTCTGGGGTCAACCGAGCTGAGTCGACGTCGGTAGCGACAGCCGCTCTCTTCCGGAGCGGGCCTTGAGTGCCTTTACTTTTGCAGGGCGTCGCTTAATTCGTTGAATCGTTTACCTTCCTCCCGTAGTCTTGTTTTCAGGATCCCGGCCGTTTATTGTCGGCGGTCTCGGATCGGAGTACAAGAATAGCGGCTAGCGTTAGGCGCGGCATACCCCTGAGCATGAATGCTATATGTCTCGATCCCTTTCGGGTAATTCATGAATCGGCGCGACTTTATTCGGTCCACGGGCCGTGCATTCGCTGGCCTCACTCTCGCGAGATCGGAATTCTCGTTCGCGCAACAGCCGGCATCCGACGGTTGGCGCAAGTACGAAGTGACGACTGTCGTAGGGGTGCTTAAGCCTGCCGGAGAAACCAAAGTATGGTTACCGGCAGCGCTCATTCAGAACACGGCGTTTCAGAGGACACTGTCGAACCAGTTCAGCGCTGACGCAAGAATGGTCGAAAGCGGCCCGAATGCCTTGGGCATCGTAGTTGCGACATTTCCTTCTGGAGTACAGCCGGTCCTTACACTGGCCAGCGAGGTGGCGTTAAAGAACTACTCGGTAGACCTATCCAGGCCCGGTAACGTGCGACCGGCATCCAAGGCCGAGTTGCAGTATTTCTTGCAGCCGACCAAGCACATTCCGACCGATGGAATTGTAAAGGCCAAAGCGACGGAGATTACGAAAGGCGCCACCACGGACCTCGACAAAGCAAGCGCGATCTACGAGTGGATCGTCGACAATACGTTTCGCGATCCGAAGGTGCGGGGCTGCGGTCGGGGCGACATCCGCTTCATGCTTGAGAGTGGTGACCTGGGCGGCAAGTGTGCCGACCTGAATGCGCTCTATGTCGGACTCGCGCGTGCGTCAGGTCTCCCCGCGCGCGACGTATATGGCATTCGCGTGGCGAAATCCGAGTTGGGCTACAAGAGCCTGGGTGCTTCCTCGGAGAAAGTCACGAAGGCCCAGCACTGCCGGGCAGAGGTTTACTTAACAAAATTCGGCTGGGTGCCCGTTGATCCCGCCGACGTACGGAAGGTGGTTCTCGAGGAGCCGCCAGGAAACCGTCCGTTGAGCGACGAGATGGTGGCCAGCGCGCGCAAGCGCTTGTTTGGGTCATGGGAGATGAACTGGATGGCCTACAACTTTGCTTACGATGTCGAGCTGCCGGGATCGAATGGTACGACCCTTCCCTTCCTGATGTATCCGCAAGCGCAAACGACTGAGGGAACACTCGATAGTCTGGATCCAGATAATTTCAAATACGAGATCACCGCGAGAGAACTATCTTGATGAACCCAACCGCAGCTCATGATTCAGGCCGCCATACGAGCGACGCCAACGGACTGGCATTAGTTCGCGTGACCATTGGCGCGATGTTTGTTTGGGTCTTCTTCGAAAACCTCGGCAAGGGGCTTTACACTCCCGGCGGCTATGCTGGGCTGATCAGTTACTACATTCAGCACAGTCACTCGCCGGGGGCTTGGAAGGCGGTGATGGGCCTAGCGGCGAGTCATGCCGCGATGGCAGCTCCGATGCAGGCGACAACAGAAATCTCCCTCGGGGTTCTACTCGTCATCGGTCTGCTGACCCGCCCGGCAGCTGTAGTAGCATTTTTGTATCTGGGCAGCCTTTGGATTTCGGAGTGGGGCACCTCGTGGATCTGGGAACTGCTGGTTCCTGTGCTCGCATCGCTTGGGCTCGCGATAGGACGCGCGGGCCGAGCCTGGGGCATCGACGCATGGCTGGCGGAGCGCTGGCCGAACGCTCCGTGGTGGCTGATCTAAGCCAAGTCCAGTGCGCGTCTCCGTCATTATTCCCACGCATAACGAAGCGCAGGCCATCGGACGCGTTCTCGCCGATCTTCCCGTCGATCTTGTCACCGAAGTTCTGGTGGTTGACAGCAACTCCACTGATGGAACCGCGGAGATTGCCGGAACGATGGGTGCACGCGTCGTGCGCGAACCACGCCGGGGATACGGCCGCGCTTGTCTGACTGGACTCGCCGCGACCAATGCCCCCGACGTAGTCGTTTTCCTCGACGGAGATTACAGCGATCGACCCGATGAGCTGCCGCTTCTGTTGGCGCCGATTATCGACGGTAGAGCGGATATTACTCTGGGATCGCGCCTTGCGAAACAAAACGTCCCTGGCGCTCTGCCGTGGCACTCCGCTTTTGGTAATCGGCTCGCGGCCGCCATGATCCGCGTGTTGTATGGTCAGCGAATCAGCGATCTGGGTCCGTTTCGGGCTGCGCGTGCTGACGTCCTGCGGCAACTGGCGCTGGAAGAGACCACGTACGGGTGGGCAGTTGAGATGATCCTGAAGGGCGCGCTCGGCGGATTTCGGATTGTCGAGGTGCCGGTCAGTTACTATCCGCGCATCGGGAAATCGAAGATCAGTGGCACGTTGCGGGGTACGGTCGGAGCGGCGTGGTTCATCGTCAGCCGCATAGTGAGCTATTATTTCGAGCGCCGAAAGGCATGAAGCCGGATGGCACAGCAAATTTGTATGGAAACTAGTGAGACTATCCTCCATTCGCGCGGCCGCATGCTCGTCATAATGGCCAAGGCGCCACGACCCGGGACGGTGAAAACCCGTCTGGCGCGGAGTCTTCCAGTCGCAGCCGTCACCGAGCTCTATCGCTGCCTGCTGGACGACACTTTGGCGCTGGCGCACTCGTTGGGCAGCGTGAAGGTTGCCATCATGTGCCCTGCGTCAGACGTTGAAGAGCTCTTGCAGTTGGCAGGAGGCACCACAGCCGTCGTCGCCCAGCAAGGTAAGGGTCTCGCGGCGGGATTGACCTCGGTGTTTGCACAGTTCGCAGCGCCCGGCGGGCAACGCGTTATTGCTTTCAACAGCGACAGCCCGCACCTGCCGGTTTCGGTTCTCGCCGCTGCGTTCGAGATGCTAACCACGCACGACGTGGTGGTTGGACCGACACACGACGGCGGCTATTATCTTGTTGGGGCGAAGACGGCCCATGCCGCGCTTTTCCATGGCGACGGGATGGGAACCAACAGCGCGCTCGACGCCCTGCTGGCGTGCGCACGTAGGCTACAGCTTTCGGTCGGTTTCACCGACCCCTTCTACGACATTGACCTTGAGGACGACTTGACCCGCCTTGCCACGGAACTCCGGCTTGCTCCGACGCGGGCGCCAAGCACGGCAGCATGGCTGAACGAGTGGCAACAGGTATTGCTGCGGTTGCGAAGCGCCGCTGGGAACCTGTGAAACTCACTCCGTTTCACCGGCTGTACGGACTCGGCGCCATTCTGCTTGTGTCGCTGACCATCTGCGCGCGTCAGTTCGGCGGCCAAGGCGAAGCGTTTCCCTTCATTCCGCTGTCGGTAGCCGGTGTCGCTTATCTTCTCGCCGTCCGTGAGTTCTTCTGCACTCCGAACTTCCCGAAGCGCGTGATTGTCATCGGTCTCTTGTTGGCCGCACTGTGGCACGTTGCGTTTCTGGCGATACCCACGGGTTCCGACGACGACGTTCGCCGCTATGTTTGGGATGGCCGCCTGCAGCGGCTCGGCTATAACCCTTACCTTGTGGTCCCCGACGATCCCGCGTTCGCCGCGTTGCACACAGCCGAGACGCGCGCCCTGAACAATCCGAATCTACCTAGCATCTATCCACCGGGCGCTCAGCTTTTCTTTCGCATGGTCACGGCGATTCACGAGTCTGTCTTTGCGATGCGGGTAGCATTTGCAATTTGCGATTTCGCCATCGTTCTCGTTTTGCTCGATATCTTGCGTCGTACTGGGCAGGAGGCACACTGGATTCTGGCTTACGCGTGGCATCCGCTGTTGGCGACAGAAGTAGTGGGAAGCGGTCACATCGATATCCTTGGCGTCCTCCTGCTGCTGGTGTCCTTGTCCGCGCTGATACGTCGCTGGCACGCCATTGCAGCCGTGGCGTTCGCGCTGGCGGTCGCTGTGAAGTTTCTTCCTCTTGTGCTGCTGCCGATCTACTGGCGCCGCGTTCGCATTCGCGACGCTCTGGTGGCTGCAATCGTGTTCGCGATCCTGTACCTGCCATTTCTCAACCACGGACAAATTCCAACCGGCTCGCTCGGCGCCTATGTCCAGGGCTTTGGTTTTAATGCTCCGCTATTTGCAGTGCTCCGGCGAGTGGCGGCTCCGCAGGCTGTGGCGGGACTTGCAGTTCTGGTCGGCCTTCTTATTGCACTCTGGTTTAGAACCGAATTGCAGAGTTGGTCTGCGGATGCATTTGCATGGCCGCTGGCCGCGTCGCTTCTATGCGCGCCCGCGGTGTTTCCGTGGTATCTGCTATGGCTGCTGCCGTTCGTGCGATCGGTCTCGACACTGCCGCTCATCATCTGGACGGTGAGTATTATCCCCACCTACATCGTTTGGCATCTGCGGACCCTCGGGCGTCCGTTTGTGCTTCCTGGCTGGATTATGCTGCTGGAATATGGGGCCGTCGCGATAACCGCTGCGATCATCGTGCTGCGCCGAACCACTCGACCGGCCGCCCCGGAGGGCTCAACCGATTAGCTGCCTTGGTTCCGGATGCGCAGCCAAACTCTTGCTCCCATAACTCTACGTATCCTGGAGCCGCTGCCCGACATCCAACCCCCATCATTGAATTCACCAAGGAGAGCCTCCATGACAAATTCGCGCTGTGGTACAGCAGTACGTCTTCTATTGGTCTTTGGGCTCCTGGTTCTTGCTGTAACTTCCTGGGCGCAGCAGCGCCCACCAATCCTTGAAAAGCTCGCCAAGACCTACGGTATCGATTCCTGGGATCAAGTTGAATCCATCCGGTATACCTGGAACGGGGAAATCACCGGATTGTTCAAAACCAGTCGCACCTGGACTTGGGAGCCCAAGACCAACAAGGTCACGTACGAGGGCAAAGATCAGGACGGCAAGCCGGTGAACGTTACTTATCTGCGCTCCGAGCTCAGTAGCCAGCCCGATGCCGTGAAGAAGGTCGACTCTAGTTTCATCAACGATAACTATTGGCTTCTGTTCCCCTTCCATGCTTACTGGGACACCAGCGCCACCGTCACCGATCAAGGCATGCAAAAACTGCCGGTCGGCGCTGGCTCGGCCGATCTGGTCTCAGTGAAGTATCCCTCGGAGGCCGGCGGTTACACGCCCGGCGACACCTGGGATCTCTACGTCGGAAAAGACAACCGCGTTGAGTTGCTTGTGTTCCACCACGGCGGGAACGCGAAGCCGAGCCTCGTCACTGCAACGTGGACGGGCTATAAAAAGGCGGGTCCTCTGCTGGTCTCAACCGAGCACCGCGGCACCGCCGACGGCAAGCCGCTTCATATCTTTCTTACGAATGTGGCCGTTAAGCTGGCGGGGTCAAACACCTGGATGGACGCGAAATAAGCGTCGAGTCTCTATCGGGCGATTACCACAGTAGTGCAGGAGCTGCTCAGCTTCGGCAGGTCGCGGTTAGCGGCCATGCGGACCTCGAGCTTCGGCCGCTCTCCGCGAATGACCGGACAGTAACTGTCGGGCTGCAGCAGAGCATCCTGCAGGCGGCGGCGTCCCGCACATCCGCCATGGCAAGAGTCCCGGAACTCGCAGGGTTGGCATGCCTCGGGAATCGTCTGCGCTTGCTCGAAGGGTGCCGAGCTCAGAATGTCGAGGCCCATCGAGATCAACTCCGATAGCGCCTCGCCCCGGCCCGGCCAATACACGCAGGGTTGCGTGGTGGCGCGCGGCGTCACCCGGACCGTGCTTACGCCGCATCCGCCTCGAAGCGGTGGCAGTCCTGCCAGCGCTCGCACCAGCGGTTCGCCGATGGCGATCACATCCGTTTCCGCAAAGAGGCGCCGAAATCCCTCCCAATACTCTTCATAGGACAGTGCATAGATATCGGATCGCACCGCCTGGTACACGTTCACGCGTAGAGGAGCATCGAACTGTTTGGCCACTCGCGCTACCTCCGCCAGACGCAGGTAGTTCGACTTCATCATCACCGCAACGACGGTTACGGGCACGCCCAGACGCAATGAGCGCGCTGCCTGTTCATGAATGAGCGCCCAGTTCCCAGGTCCGCGCTGCGTATCCTGCTCTGCTTGCGTGGGGTAATCGAGAGAGAATTCGATGTCGTGAAAGGCGTGTAATTCGCTGTCTTCTAAAACAGCGATGCTGTGACCGTTGGACGTAATGGTGAGCTTGACCGGCTGAGTGCGGAGGTACGCCAGAATCGTTTTGAAGTCAGGGTGCATTCCGTTCTCGCCTGTCCCCAGATTCACCGAACGGACGGGCAGCCGCTCCATCACGGACTTGATCTGCTCCAGCGATAGACGATCTGTACGCGCCGGATCGCGATAACAGAAAGCGCAGGAGAGATTACATTCATTCGTGAGCCCCAGCCCAAGCGCAATCGCATCGGGGGTGCTTTCGACCGATGAGATCGGGGATTCGCTTGCAGGATTCTTCACGCGCCCTTCTCCATGCGTCGCGCCAGCCAATGCGTGTAGCGGGCGACTGCGGCAAACTCTGATCGCCTGCCCAGCTTGCACTCTAGCTCCAGCATCCGCTCGTATTCGGAGCTGCGAGAAATACGAGGCGGCAAGTAATCCGCAAGGACGCGCACACCTCGCTCAGCGATCAAGGTCAACGATTCCGCCTTCAACATGGCCTGCAGGCCACGTGAGTTAAAGAGTCGCACTCTACCTCCATACAGTGATTCAAATCCCCACTCAGCGGTGAGATTCGCTTCGGCAGCCGCCAGGTCGCCTGCCTGGATCGCAGCCTTGAAGACTTCGCCGGCCTGATTGCGCACAACGATTGACAGTATCGCCGATGTGTCTCGCAAAGCACGAGCCGCACCCCGCAACACGGTAGGCGGGTCGTCGACATATTCGAGTATGTTGTGGCAAAGAACGGCATCGAACGATGCAGCGTCGAACAGGCTCGGCAGTTGGGCAGCGTCGCCATGCAGGAGTGTAACTCTGTCCGCCACCCCTGCTTCTTCTGCTGTGCGTCTCGCTATGTCGAGCATCGCCTCAGACGAATCCAGTTGTGTGACGTGAAAACCGACCTGTGCCAGGCGAACCGCCGTCGCTCCGGTACCACACCCTACGTCCAGCGCATACAGCGGCTTCTTCGGCTGCGGTCGTGGAAGGAAATCCTGCAGGTTGGTGAACGCCAGGTCTACGCGCAGTCGGCCCTCGGGCGTCTTGAGATATAGAGCGTAATCCTGCGCGCCGTTCTGGAAGCGTTCGTCGTCACTTTTGGTAACCATCTTCCTCCGTCTCGAAGAACCAAAAAAACTCTTGCTTTCCACCGACTCAATCCTAGCCAGAAACCAGCTCCTCGGAAGTCAAGATCGTGATTTTGGGCGTTTAGCCAAGCACAACTGGGGCCCGTGGATTAGTAATAAGAGCTAGGCTTGTGGATACTATGCGCCCTCAAGCAAGTCTTGAGGGCGCATCCGTCTCCAGGCCGATGTGATCGTTAACCGCATTCCGGAAACGCTGTTTGCACCCAAGGTATCGCCTCGTCGTCTGGATGGAGACGTGACCCAGCAGAAACTGAATCTGCTCCAGTTCACCGCCGGCCTGATGGCAAAGTCGCGCACAGGTCCGTCGTAAATCGTGCGGTGCGACCACTGGCAGGCCGCAGCTTTTTGCATTCACCTTCACAATTGCTCAGATCACCTTGGGCGTAAAGCCGTGTCCCCAAATTCTACCTGCCTTGATGACCCACCATCAGGAAGACGATGTCGGCACTGACCACGATGGAAGCAGGATTAGTGATGAACAGCATGAACGCGCCCGAGGCGACAAGCCATTGCCGGGTGCTGATGCCATATCCGACTGTTGCCAGCGGAGGCATGACGGCGGTGGCAATGGCCACGCCAGGCACAATCGTGAAGCCGGGACGCTTCGAACACAATGCCAGCGTTCCGGCTGCACCGGAGAAGAAGGCCACCAGCAAGTCCATGAGGTTAGGGTTGATGCGGGAGAGAATTTCCGGCGTAACGTCCTTGAGTGGCGAAAGCCAGGCAGCGATTGCTGTAATTATGATCGTCTCTACTACGCTAAGACCGAGATTGCGCTCCGCTTTCTTTGCAAGCGCTCCATCTGCCAAAGTCATCGCCAGGCCGCAACTCAAAATCGGGCCCATCAGCGGTGAAATGAGCATCGCGCCTACGATCACCGCCGGACTGTTGAGCAACAGTCCGAGCAACGCTATCAGGCCGCCGAAAACGAGCATCGAAAAATACAGTGAATCAAACTGACGTCCTACCGAAACTTCTTTGTAGATCTCTGCGCTCGGCCGGAAGAGAGCCTGGAAGTTGGATCGCGGGCTGGCCACAGTGAACCCATGCTCGACACCGTTTTGATAGCACTAGCTTATCCGAAACGGCGAGGCGACAGATGGCACTTTCATACCTAGAGAAACCCGGACCAGCCAAACAATCCTGCATCCGCAACTCCGCTAATGCAGCGTGAATTCAAGGCAGAGTAGACTTGTCGTGACGCGGCAGGTTGAGAGACGGGCCCGCGCTCGAGTAGTTACACTTGGTCGTCCCCGACTGCGCGACCTCTCAACGCAGTTCCAATTTGTCAGAGAGTGGCGCTCGGTGTCCTTGTAAGGAGGATTTCCGTATGCATCGCGTGCTTGGCTGGTTCGTTCTTTCACTTTCCGTCCTGCTGATTCCCGGCATCTCGGTCGCTCAAACCTCCCAACCAAACGCAACCACCGCCTGTAACTTCGACCCTAACAAGCAGCTTGCGGTTGAATATCAACGCATCCAGGTCAACCCGAAGAAGAAAGTACTCGGCAACGAGATCGCCTACGGCAAGGTCTGGACGCCGGGCGACAAGCCGATGACCCTGTTTACAAACACGCCTGTCACGGTCGTTGGCAAGGAGATTCCAATCGGGGCCTACACCATATTCGTCATTCCCGAAGAAAAGAAATGGACCCTCATCATCTCCAAGAGCACCGACACCAGCGGAAAATATGACGAGCAACAAGACCTCGCCAGAATCCCGATGCAGTTCGGCAAGCTCGATCGAGCGGAGCCGGAATTCACCGCCTATTTTGCGCATGTTGCCGCTAACCAGTGCAATCTGCGGCTGGATCTGCAAAAGGCGAGGGCTTGGGTTGTCTTCCAGCGAAAGTAATCGCGTGATCTCGCTCGAGGCGTGGCGCGCTCAGCAACGTCGGGCGCCAGTTTGGCCGTTGCCGACGAGGGAGTTCGCCTGCTTGCTCACCTCACTAGCTTCCGCCGGCTGGATTCGCCGGTATAGTCAGTAGGATTCGCCCCGCGACGCGAACGGTGGAGTGGTGCGATCAAAGCGACGCGTACATTTTGAGGGGATAGCTGAAGTCTCACGATGACCGCTAATTCCGCAGTCGAATTTCTGATCTGGCTTCTCATCGCGGCGTCGGCGATTGCCGTGGTGGCAAGTCGGCTGAGAATCCCCTACACGGTAGCGTTGGTGCTGGGCGGACTCGCTCTGGGCTCAGTTCATCTGCCCATCATCGACACCCTGGTGCAAAATCAGCCCAACTGGCTGACACCCAACATCGTGCTGGTAATTTTCCTTCCCGCGTTACTTTTTGAGGGCAGCCTCAAACTCCAATTTCGACAACTGCGTGAGAACGCCCTGCCGATTCTGCTTCTGGCAACTGTAGGTGTCCTGGCGGCAACCCTGATTACTGGATTCGCGGCGCATTGGCTTCTTGGACTTCCCCTGTTGGTAGCCTTGGTCTTTGGAGCTATCACCGCGGCTACCGACCCGATCTCCGTGCTGTCGATCTTTCGGGAGATGGCCGTTCCCAAACGCCTCTCCACGATTGTGGAAGGGGAAAGCCTGTTCAACGATGGAACGGCAGCGGTCCTGTTTGGAATTCTGGTGGCTGGAGTAGGGTCGGAATTTGTCGGCATTACAGCCGGGGTGCGAAATTTTGTGATCGAAGTTGTGGGCGGAGTGGCGGTGGGTGTCACCCTGGGATACCTATTCAGCAAGCTCACCCAGAAGATCGATGAGCCTGCCATCGAGATCACGTTGACCACCGTTCTCGCCTACAGCTCGTATCTTGCGGCGCAGGCACTCCATGTTTCAGGCGTCATTGGCACGGTCGCCGCGGGACTCACGGTAGGCAACCTCGGTACCAGATTCAGCATGAGGCCACGGACCCGAATTGCGGTGTGGTCTTTCTGGGAATATCTGTCCTTCATCGTCAACTCTCTAGTTTTTCTCCTTATCGGACTGCAAGTTCGAGTTGGAACTCTATTGCGTGACTGGCGCGCCACGCTTCTTGCGATAGCGGCTGTCGTTCTGGGTCGAGCGCTGTCCGTTTATGGACTAGTGCCGATCAGCAATTATTTCGGACGCAACATGTCGTTTCGCTGGCAGCACATCATGGTGGCCGGCGGTATTCGGGGCGCCCTGGCGCTGGCGCTGGCGCTGAGTCTGGCGCGTGATTTCCCTTTCCGCGAACAAATTCTTGCGATGACGTTTGGAGTGGTCGCCTTCACGATCATTATCCAGGGGCTGGCGATAAAACCTCTGCTTCGAATTCTCGGCATCCGAACTACCGGTGAGAATGCGTACGAACAGGCGCGCGTGGAACAAATCGCAGTGTCCTCAGCGCGCTCGGAGCTCGACGAGTTAGCGGACAACCACCTGCTGTCTGGCCCAGCTTACAACCAATTGCGCCGGGAACTCGACGAACAGCTCGAACGCGCCGAAGGGCAAGTCACGGCGCTGTACGGGAAGGACAATTCACGTATCCTCCCCGAAGTGCGGATGGCGAAAATGAAGCTGATCGCTGCCGAAAAAAGCGCGATTGAACAGGCTGTCCATGATGGTCTCATTTCGCAGCAAACCGCCAACGCCATGATCGAGGTCAAAGACCGTGAACTCGACAAGCTGACGGGCGAGAGAGAATAACTGGCAGCGTTATCCGTCGGCTCACCACGGCGAAGACCGAGGGCAACTTTTTCTGAATTGCTTGTTATGACAAAACGCATCGAGGACTACGCGATTATCGGCGACTGCGAGACGGTGGCACTGGTCAATCGCAACGGCTCAATCGATTGGCTGTGCTGGCCGCACTTTGCCTCACCAGCCTGCTTCGCCGCGCTGGTCGGAACCGAACAGAACGGCCATTGGTCGCTGGCTCCGAAAGACGCCGCGCCGGGAACGCGCCGTTATCTGGATCACACCCTCATCCTGGAAACCCGCTTTGAGACGCCCGAGGGTATTGTCGCACTCGTTGATTTCATGCCGGTCCGCGGCCGCAATTCCGATCTCGTGCGAATCGTTCGCGGAATTCGCGGCAAAGTCGACATGATTATGGAACTGGTACTTCGCTTCGATTATGGCAGGGCTGTTCCGTGGGTCAGCCGGCTGGACGACGGCGGACTCCGGGCCATCGCCGGTCCCGACATGATAGTGCTGCACACGACGGCGGAAACTCGCGGCGAGAACCTCAAGACGGTCAGCGAATTCACCGTTCACGAAGGCGAGACGATCGCGTTTGTGCTGACCTACGGACCCTCTTGCGAAGATCTTCCTGAGCCGGTCGATCCTGAAGACGCTCTGCAAGAGACCATCCGGTTCTGGCAGGACTGGGCCGGCCGGGCCAATCTCACCGGTGAGTACGCAGAAGCGGTCGAACGGTCGCTAATCACCCTGAAAGCTCTGACCTACGCGCAGACCGGCGGCATCGTGGCTGCGCCAACCACGTCTCTGCCCGAGTGGATTGGCGGGCCGAGAAATTGGGATTACCGTTACTGCTGGTTGCGCGACGCGACGTTTACTTTGCTCGCGCTGATGAACGCCGGCTACTTCGAAGAGGCAATCGCATGGCGAGACTGGCTCCTGCGGGCCATCGCCGGGAGTCCCGAACAGGCGCAGATCATGTATGGCATTCGTGGCGAACGTCAACGGATGGAGTGGGAGGCGGATTGGCTGAACGGCTTCGAAGGCTCGAGGCCCGTGCGAATTGGAAATGCCGCCGCCGGACAGATCCAGTTGGACGTTTTCGGCGAAGTGTCTGATGCGCTGTTGCATTGTCACTTGGGCGGAATTCCGCCGACCGAAACCGGCTTCGCTTTGCAGCGGTCGCTGACCGACCACCTCGCCAGCATCTGGAACCAGCCTGACCAGGGTATCTGGGAAGTCCGGGGCGGACCGCAACATTTCACCTACTCGAAGGTGATGGCTTGGGTGGCGTTTGATAGGGCCATCAAGACCGCGGAACGAGCAGGGCTGCGTGGCTCGCTAGAGCAATGGCGGAAAGTGCGAGACCAGATACACCTTGACGTCTGTACAAATGCCTTCGACACGCAGCTCAACAGCTTCACGCAAGCTTATGGTTCGACGGAACTTGACGCTTCGTTGTTGCTGATGCCGCTTGTCGGGTTCCTGCCGTGGACGGATCCACGCATCAGCGGCACGGTCGACGCCATTGAAAACCATCTCATGCTCGATGGATTTGTGCTGCGCTATAAAACGGAGTGCACGGATGACGGTCTTCCGGCCGGCGAGGGTGCGTTCCTTGCCTGCAGCTTCTGGATGGTCAGCGCCCTCAATATGCTGGGCCGCGACGACGATGCCAAGCGCATGTTCGATCGCCTGCTCGCCTTGCGTAACGACGTCGGCTTGCTGGCGGAAGAATACGACCCGAAGGAACAGCGGCAACTCGGAAATTTCCCCCAGGCTCTTTCTCACATTGCACTGATTAATGCCGCCTTCGAGTTCATGCGCGCCAGCAGCCCGGGAGAACAGCGGTCGCAATCCAGTCCAGCGCAGCCAGAGACCAAAGCTGCGGGCCGTGACAACGTAGCATAAGTTTGGCGCACGACACTCCTGTTGCGCCCGATCGCGTTTAGGCTAACCGCCGAATTCCTGTTGGTGCGAGATGGTGAACATCCAGCGCCTCGTCTGCTTGGAGTATTTGAAGAGGGCTCTTGCCTATACCAGAGGAAAGTTCATTGTCCCTGTTTAAACGACGCAGGCAACACAATCCACCCACGGCATGAACCCCGGGTGAGGTATGCGATCTGGTCCTCCAGCGTGTAATCAGCGCCATAAAACCAAAATCGGCGATAGAGAACAACGCCGAGACGAAAGCGATCGCTGCCAGAAGTTTCTGGTCCCGGAACCTGCAGATTTGAATGTCTCTCCCGAAACTGGACAAGGTCTGATTCCTTCACGTGCCCAAAATTGCAGCGCTGCACGGGGAGCAATGACGCCTCCGCCCAGGAATGTCAACGTGCAAGTGTGTACGAATATCTTGTCGGATTGTCGGCCAAAGCGAGACTTGGAACGAGGGATAACTTTGGGTTTGGCCGTGCGACTGTTGCACTTTTCGCTGCGCTCGGGTAGTGAATGATAAAGGACGTTTGCTTCAATGATCCCAGATCGCTCTTCTCAGGAGTAGGGACTTCGGAGTCCGAGGCCATTTCTGAGGCGAGATCGGGTGCTCCGATGGTGTGAAGCATTCTGTGGGCGTCTTGCATCCGCTGACGGCAAATTCAATGCGGCGCTGATTGGCAGCTGACTGTAAGTTCTTGATCATCTGCCCGATGGGTTCATTATTTTGGGAGATCATCTTAGGAGGTGAGTAATAGCGATGACACATTATTTTGTAAATTGGCGGGCGGGGTTGTGGTCGCTCGGGATGTTGACGGGAGCTGTCATAGTATCGTGGGCGAGCCACCGAGTCATCTTCGCCGTAGCGAAACGAATCACGATCAGAACAGAAAGTACCCTCGACAATTCGATTGTCCGACATGGCGAAAAGCCAGCGCAACTGATCCTACCCCTGCTGGTGATCTTGTTGGTTCTTCCTTTGTCGCCCTTACCCGCTACCGTTGAGCAGCCGGTTCGACACCTCATCGGACTGGGTTTGATTGGAGCGCTGGGCTGGTTGCTCATTGCTTTAGTTGAAGTGTTCGACGACCTCGTTTCTCTGCGTCATTCCGTCGACGTTCGCGACAACCTTGCTGCACGACGGATCCGCACCCAGGTAGAGGTGCTTCGCAGGATCGCGGTGAGCGTAATCATCGTTATCACAATTTCGATCATGCTGATGACCTTTCCGGCGATCCGCCATCTGGGCGAGGGCCTTTTCGCTTCTGCGGGAGTGGCTGCTTTGGTTGCAGGGCTGGCCGCGAGGAGCACCATGAGCAATCTCTTGGCTGGGATGCAAATAGCACTTACACAGCCGATTCGTCTCGACGACGTGGTGATCGTAGACGGAGAGTGGGGCAGGATCGAAGAAATTGGCACGACCTACGTGGTTGTGTGCATCTGGGATCTGCGCAGGCTTATCGTGCCGCTCTCATACTTCATCGAGCAGCCTTTTCAAAACTGGACGCGCCAAACCTCCGAATTGTTAGGAACAGTATTTATCTATGCCGACTATAACGTGCCCATTCAGGAGGTGCGCACGGAGTTACGCAGAATCTTAGGGACATCCGACCTCTGGGATGGCAAGACCTGGGGGCTACAGGTCACCAATGCTACGGAAAAGACAATCGAGTTACGAGCGTTGATGAGCGCTTCGGACTCCTCAAGGGCGTGGGATCTTCGTTGTTCTGTCCGCGAAAGGCTAATTCACTTTCTGCAGGAGCGCTATCCTGAAAGTCTTCCGAAAATGAGAGCTCAGTTCGAAAAAGGCCGCCGTTGGCCTCAGCAAGCGGCCGGCCGTGAAGCTTAGGGATGTTCTTGACCACGAACATGCATAGTGAGGTCCAATGCCGTCCAGAACCGGTCACGAAACCAGAGCCGGTCGGATACCCCCTATCCCGCACGGCAGGCAGCCTCTATCGCGGCCTTGGCAGCACTCAATGTTGCGCCCGGCCTGAAGGTGAACGCCGATTCCGCTGGGAAGGCGAACAGTTCTTGTCGTCTGGCGGAATGGCGTTCGGCTTGGAGCGGAATGTTTTCCACAGACGAGCAGCAGGAGTTGCAGCGACGCTGAACAATCGCGGCGAAATTTATGATGCGAGACCCTTCAAGGCGGTGAGCGGAATCAGACTCCGGCGCCACCGCAGAGCGTCGTACAGTACATGCTGCCGCTCTTGTCAAGAGTCTAGGATCTCCATTGCGATTTGTCGCACTGAATCGACTCACTTGTCCCGACTAGGCAGCTCCCTGTCGAGATCTAAATCTGCCACAGCATCACCTCGCCAAAGGCGCGGCCCGGGTGTCAGGTGTTGTAGAAACATCAATTAATTGGACCAAAGCCATTCCGACGGCGTTGCGTTGAATGTGCTGGCTTCGAGTTCATGCGCACCAGTAGCGGGGACTGCAATGAGCGGAATCCAGCACAGCATCGCCGGACGACGATACAGCCGAACAAATGACAATGCCCTCGACACTGGTTGCTTACGGCTTGCAGTTAGGTATTCTAGGCAACAGAGGTTACGGCAGTGGCAAAGCGAGCTGAGGGAGAACCCCAATACGTCCCCTGTTCCACCTACCGTTTGCAACTGAACCGTCTTCTCACCTTTCGCCATGCCGTCTCGCTGCTCGACTACCTCCAGGACCTTGGGATCAGCGATTGCTATACCTCGCCGTTTCTGATGGCGCGCCCGGGCAGCATGCACGGCTACGATGTGACCGATCCCACGCGCCTGAACCCTGAAATCGGCGATGAGCAGGACTTTCGTGAGCTCACGGCGAAACTGAAACAGCGGGGCATGGGCCTGATCGCCGACGTTGTGCCGAACCACATGTGCGTCACCCATCCATCGAATGTCTGGTGGTGGGACGTATTGGAGAATGGCCCCAGCTCACCCTACTCCCGTTTCTTCGACATCGATTGGAGCCCGCCGAAAACCGAGCTGGCCAATAAGGTCCTGCTGCCGTTCCTCGCGGAACAATTCGGCGTTGCGCTGGAGAACCAACAGCTGGTGGTGAATTACGATAGCGGAGCATTTTTCATTGATTGCCAGGGTGTTCGCTTTCCGGTTGCTCCCGGCGCTTGGCCCATGATCCTGGACGAGGTGCTTCGACAGGTGCACGATCAGTTGGGAGCGTCACATGATGAAGTACTCGAGTTAGAAAGCATTCTTTCGTCCATCTCCCATTTGCCGTCAAGAGAAGAGACCAACCGGATGAAGGTGCATGAGCGGAGGCGGGAGAAAGAAATCGCGAGACGCCGTTTGACCACACTGGTGGACTCCAGTTCCACAGTCCATAACGCGATGGACGAGTGCCTAACCGCCATCAATGGCCGTAAAGATGACCCACGCAGCTTTGATCGACTCGAGCGGCTGCTTGCCGATCAGGCGTATCGCTTCAGCTATTGGCGCGTCGCGGCTGATGAAATCAATTACCGTCGTTTCTTCGACATCAATGAGCTCGCGGCCATCCGGGTGGAAGACCCCGAAGTTTTCGCGCCGGTGCATGCCCTGATATTCGACCTGGTGCGACGAGACCAGATATCCGGACTACGCATCGACCACCCTGACGGCTTGTTCGATCCGGAGCAATATTTTTACGACCTGCAGCAACAACTCCCGCTTCCCGACGGTCCACATCCTGGCCCCAACCACACGGCGCCTCGCCGCAAGTTTTTCCTCGTCGCCGAAAAGGTATTGGTGGGTCCAGAGGAGCTTCGCCCCTCGTGGGCGGTGGAAGGAACGACAGGGTACGGCTTCCTTAACCTGCTGAACGGATTATTTGTCGACATCTCCAGGAAGCACGCGCTGCTTCGTCTTCATGAGCAATTCACCGGCTGGTCGGAGTCGTACGAGGACTTGCTATACGAATGCAAACGGTTGGTGCTGCAGGTGTCCATGTCGAGCGAACTGACTGTGCTGTCCCGCCGCCTCGACACGATTGCCGAGCAGCACCGCAGATCGCGAGACTTCACACTGGCAAGTCTGTGTGACGCACTGCAAGAAGTAATTGCCTGTTTCCCCGTGTACCGCACCTACATCGGAGAGAGGACAGTTCGCCCCGATGAAGAAGATCAGTTACACATTCGGCAGGCAATCGAATCCGCCAAGCGTCGCAACGCGGCCTTCAGCGGGTCAATCTTCGACTTTATTCAGGATGTACTGCTGCTAAACGACCCTGACAGCATTAGCCGCGATGAACGCGCGGAACGCCGGCTGTTCGTAATGAGATTTCAGCAACTTACCGGGCCCGTGATGGCGAAAGGCCTCGAAGATACGGCCTTCTATCGCTACGCCCCGTTGCTGTCATTGAACGAGGTGGGCGGTTCCCCTCGCCCGTTTGGTGTCTCGGTCTCATCGTTCCACGCGAAGAACCTGGATCGCGAGTCGCTGTGGTGTAACTCTATCCTGACTACTTCAACGCATGACCACAAGCGGAGTGAGGATGTTCGGGCGCGCATTAACGCCCTTTCTGAGCTTCCGACGGAGTGGTATCGGGCAATTCGCTCTTGGCAGCAACTTAATGCCGACAAGAAAATATCGATTGCCGGTGAGACCGTTCCGAGCGCCAGCGAGGAGTATTACTTGTATCAGACGCTGGTTGGGTCATGGCCGATGTCTCCGATGAATGACGAGCAGCATGGGGATTTCGTGCGGAGGATTCACGTCCACATGGAGAAGGCGCTGCGGGAGGCGAAGATCCAGACCAGTTGGGTCAGCCCAAACACCGACTACGAAGACGCATTTCACACGTTTCTCGATGCGATCCTCTTGCGTTCCCCCGGCAATTCGTTTCTCGACGCATTTGTGCCTTTCCAAGCCCGAATCGCCAAGATCGGTGTGTTCAACTCTCTGTCCCAACTCCTGCTGAAGATCACTTCGCCCGGCGTCCCCGACTTCTACCAGGGAACTGAGGTATGGAACTTTACGCTGACCGACCCCGACAATCGGAGGCCCGTGGACTACGAGCCGCTTCGCAGTTTGTTGATGCAGCTTCGCTCCGACGAAAACGGAGACCTTACCGCGCTGGTGGAGCGATTGCTTCAGTCACCTGAAGACGGAGCGATCAAGCTCTACCTGACTCGATCAGCGCTTCGATTCCGTCGCCAGGAACGGGAGCTTTTTGCCAAGGGTCGCTACTTGCCGCTGCGCGCGATCGGCGAAAAGCATCGGCACGTCGTGGCCTTCGCGCGTTCTCATCACGGACGACAGATCCTGGTGATGGCAGGTCGGCTCTTCGCGCAAGTCGGGGCCGACTATCGCCTGCCTGTCGGCGAAGAAACTTGGGGTGACACAACCGTAATGCTGCGCCGGCAATTTGCCCATAGGACCTACCGCGACATCTTCACTGGCCAGACCGTAGCCGTGGGGAGCCGCAAGAACCACCAGGTTCTCCCATTGAGCGAGGTCTTTTCGAGTCTTCCTTTGGCCCTGCTCGTCCCAGAAGAAGGGGAAGTCGATGCCGGGTAACCGGATTCCCACATTGTGGCAGTTGCAGTTTGGAGCCAACTGCATCGCCGGCAGCGGCGTCGAGTTCCGCGTCTGGGCGCCGCAGCTGACGGACCTTGCCGTCCGCATCCTGGGTGAGGGTGAGCGAACGATTCCGTCGGCGCGTCGGCAGGATGGGATATTTTCCGTCATCGTTCCTGACGCCGCCGCAGGAACGGACTACCAGTTTCTTTTGGAAGGCGAGCGCCTGCGACCCGACCCGGTTTCACGCTGGCAGCCGTACGGAGTACACGGCGCTTCCCGCGTGGTGAATCCCGGCTCCTTCGCATGGTCGGACGCGAATTGGAAGGGAATCCCACTCAAAGATTTCGTCACCTATGAACTCCACGTCGGCACGTTTACGCCAGAGGGAACATTTGAAGGCGCGATAGCGAGACTGCCCTACCTGCGCGATGTAGGTGTTACTGCGGTGGAGCTGATGCCAGTCGTGGAGTTTCCCGGCAACCGGAATTGGGGCTATGACGGGGCGAGCTTATACACTCCGCATTCCGCCTATGGCGGCCCGGCGGGACTCAAGGCGCTGGTGGACGCCTGTCATCGCGGAGGGCTGGCGGTGGTGCTGGACGTGGTTTACAACCACCTTGGGCCGGAGGGCTGCTACCTGCCGGACTACGCTCCCTGCTTCACCAGTTCATACCAGACGCCGTGGGGAAAGGCCATTAACTTCGATGGGCCGGACAGCGATGGCGTGCGCCGCTATTTCATCGACAACGCCCTCTATTGGCTTACCGAATATCACGTGGACGCACTTCGTCTCGACGCCATACATGCCATCTTCGATTTCAGCGCGTACCACATTCTCGACGAGTTGGGCGACGCCTTTCACCGCCAAGCACAACGATTGGGCCGCCAGGCGTGGGTGATCGCGGAAAGCGACCTCGACGATGTCCGAGTGATCAACCCGCGCTCAGTGGGCGGCTATGGGGTGGATGCGCAATGGCACGACGACTTCCACCACGCTCTCTATACGCTGCTGACCAATGACCGCGACGGCTACTTGATGGATTTCGGCTCGTTGGGCGATCTCGGCAAGTCGATTGGCGAGGGATTCGTTTACGACGGCAAGTACTCACATAACCGTAGGCGCCGCCATGGTAACTCGTCTGCCGGACGCCCGGGCGAGCAGTTTGTGCCCTGCATTCAGAACCACGATCAGATCGCGAACACCAGCAAGGGCGAGAGGCTGGCCTCACTGGTGTCAATGGAGAAGCAAAAGCTGGCAGCCGCGGTGTTACTCTGTTCCCCTTTTGTGCCCCTGCTTTTCATGGGACAGGAATATGGCGAGACGGCTCCGTTTCTGTTTTTCACCAGCTTCGAATACCCCGGCCTGGTGGAAGCGGTGCGCGCGGGCCGCAGGCAAGAGTTTGCCGCCTACTACGCAGAAGCCGACTTCCCTGACCCGCAGGCAGAGGCGACGTTTCAACTTTGCAGGCTGGACTGGACCAAGCCCGCTGCCTCGCCCCACCTAGAAATTCTTAGCTTGTACAAGGATTTACTCGCGCTGCGAAAGCGGCACTCCGCTCTATCCAACTGTAGGAAAGAGTTAACTGCCGTCGCTTCCGATGAACAAGCGAAATGGCTGGTCATCAACAGGAGCGACCCTGCGGGCGAAGCCGCCATGCTGATCTGCAATTTTTCCGAACAGGCCCATCTCGTCCCGGTCAGTTCGGTGGGCCGCCGCTGGGAGCTGGCACTGTGCACAGCGGACCAGACGTATGGCGGTAACCCGGAAACCGCTCGACCACCAAATGTCATTGCGGCTGAGGCGACTACGGGCAAAGTCCCGCTCGACGGCTTCACCGCCGCGCTGTTTATCAGCGGCAGTCAGTAGGGAGAGCGCACTCAGCCTGCAACGATGCCCGGGCATGCGCGCCGTTCACTCTCCTGCGGGTTCGCACGGGATTTGGCCTTTCCACTGCGGCGGCCACGCACGTATGAGTAAACCCGCGCCAAATATTCCACAAATTACGGGATAATGTGCGAGAGTATTTGTTATGCGTAAAAGCATCATCGCTTCAACCCAGGACAGCAGCCAACCTAAATCGGAAGATCAGCGATGGCTGGACCTTGAGGCCATCGCGGCGGTCGAGGTCACATCTGAAGAGAAAGAGTTTCAAATTGAATCGGCACTGCTGCCTGGAGTGCAACCGGGCTGGCGCGCGGCTACACCTGGGTCTCAGACGATCCGGCTGCGTTTCGATCGGCCGCAGAAACTGACGCGTATCCAATTGAACTTCGAGGAAATCCAGATGACACGAACGCAGGAGTTTGTTCTGCGATATTCGTCGGACGCTGGAGGCCGCTTCCGAGACATTGTTCGTCAACAATGGAATTTCTCGGGGCCGGACTCGCTGCGCGAAGTTGAGGACTACACTCTTGACCTGTCTGGCGTCACTGCGTTGGAACTGACTATTGTCCCTGATACCAGCGGGGGGCCGGCACATGCGTCTCTGCTCAGCTTGCGGGTGGCGTGACTAACTCACTCCGGAACTCCGGTTCACCCGACTGACAGCAGGGCGGCGATGCCCTCCAAGGGGATCCCCACCCATTGCGGCTGATTGTTGAGTTCATACCGGAGTTCATACATGGCTTTGTCCAATAGATAGGCTTCGAGCAGTGTCTGCAATTCGTCCTGGCTGCGGGGAATGTATCCGGCATCTCCGGAGGTGTCCAGGCAGGTCCGCAAGAAAGCTGCTGAAACCCAAGTCTGCCAATAGCGCGCGTGCGGCGCCAATTGCTTCAGGTTTCCGTTTTGGCCGGGTCGCCAACCAGCGGAGCACACGCAGCGAAGTGGAACGAGCGCAACATTCCGGCCACGTCCTGCAGCGGAGAGCGCTCGGCTCGCTGCTCATTAAGCGAGCGCGAAGGTTCTCCTTCGAAATCGATCATCACGAAGTCGTCGCCGGTGAACAGAACTTGTCCCAGGTGCGCCGACGATTAGCGAGCCAGCCAAAGTAGCGGAAGGCGATGATTCGAGATGGCCACTCGGTGGGTATAGCGGGCCAGGTACTGAAGCACGTGCTCTGGCCCGCCCAAGGGAGCCTTGGCATAAACGACCCAGTCTTCCCGAAACAGAGTGCGCAAGAAGGCTGCGAATGCCTTCTCATTCGCCAACGACTGACACTCGCCAAAGAAGACAAGTTGCTTGCTCTGAAAAGCCCGCCGTAATCCGGCCACGAACTTCCCGCGAAAGACGCGGCTGAGTACTCTCACCGGTAAAAAGAAGTGGGGTGCCGAGCCAATCCACCGCGAGTGATCCGGCGAGAGTCCCCCACCCGGTACGACACAGTGGATGTGCGGGTGTCGCTGCAGAGTCTGTCCCCAGGTATGCAGAATGCTGAGGAAGCCGATCTCGGCCCCGAGGCGAGCCGGATCGGCCGCCACTTCCAGCAGGGTTGCGGCACTGGCATCGAACAAGAGTCCGAATAGATACCTCTTGTTTTGCCAGATCAAAGGGACCAGCGCGTGCGGCACGCTGAAGACCAGGTGAAAATAGCCAACCGGCAACAGTTCCCGTCGCCGGGCGCACAACCACTTCTCCCTGGCATTGGTCTGGCACTTCGGACAGTGCCGGTTTCGGCAGGAGTTGTAAGAGATGGCCTGATGCCCACAGCGAACGCATTGATCGCGATGCCCGCCGAGTGCGGCGGTGCGGCAACGCGCGATTGCTCGAAGCACTTTGAGCTGGCTCCACGTGAGCGAATCGCGATAGCGTTCGAAGAACTTGTCGCCTGCCCTGCGGACGATATCGGCCACCTCCCAGGGTGGTCGTGTCATGCCTGATAGCCGTCCGGCCGCTTTCATGGTTCTCTTTGGGCGCCAGCTTCGCGGCTTCCACTAGTACACGCTGGATATGTTTGTTGCGCTATTACCTTGCCGGCGGAGCTCTTTTCGCCACCGCAAAGCCCGCAATAGCTGATGGCTTGTTTGATCGAGGGGAAGCGCGAAACCTCCCCCATCTCCAAGGCCCAGGTCAGGGCGCTGATCGGCCCCACTCCGGGAATCGTCCTGAGTCTTTTGATTCTGTCGGCCAGCAAGGGGTCCCGCTGCAGCGGGCATATTCCGTTTTGTGCAGCCGTACGATGGCATCCCGGCCGAGCTTCAGCAAAGGTCGATATTGGGATGGATCTCCTCGTTGCTCGACAGAAGCTCTCGAAAATAGCCTGCCTTGTGCAGTTTTTGCTTGCTATAGCTCACTCCGGTTTCCATCAGTAGACCCGAAACCCGGTTCTTCAGCTGCACCATCTGGCGCACCAGCAGATGCCGGTAGCGCAGGGTGCGGCGTCGATCCCGAATCTCAGTCGGTGCCATGTGGCATTCCGGCAGGAAGTCACAGCGCAGCCCGTCGGCAATCTTGCTGGCATCAATCCGATCATTTCTTCTTTTTCGCCGCGGCGATGGCGCGCAGCATCAGCGGATGCGCCACCTTTACCTGGGCCGCGTGGGGCAGCAGATGATCATAGATCCAGCCCGTGAAGATCGTGGCGTCCATCGCCACGCTCCAAGGCTGAGGAAGAGTCTTCATCCAGCCATCCAGTTCGCCTCGCGTTGCCCCGATCTTGCCTTCCTGCAGGACCTGCCCACTCGTATCCTTGACGCAATAGCTAATCGTTTTCTTGTGAACATCCAGGCCGATGTAATACACACTCTCCATGAGGAGCCTCCGTGGTTGTCCTCTGAATCAACGTTCCCGTTGAGTTCAGCTTTTTGCACACCCGTGCTCCTCATTCGCCTTAACATTCAAACAATTCGCTCAAGTGGATTCGCGCCGCGAAATGCGCCCAATAGTATTCGTAGACCCTGGGGGCGTTTAGCGGTCCTGATTCTGTGACGCTTCCCGCTGATAACTGTTCAGAAATCGGGTTGCCACTAGGAATTGGAGGCCCGAAAACCGGGAATAGACGGTAAGTTCCCCAGATAATCCGGGTAGGTCTCATGTGGAGCAACGCGACGGAGCGCTGGCTACTCTCTCCGGGTCAGTACCCGCAGAAAATCACGCGCCGACATGTGGTATTTGAAGGCTTTGCGTCCATTGATAAAGACTACCGGCACTTCGTGGTTGTACTTCCGCTGCAGTTCGGGATCGGCGTCAATGTCCACCTCGCGCCACCGGTAATCGGCCTTGTCCTGGAGTGTGCGCAGCGTCTCCTTGACCACACCGCAGAGATGACATCCCTGGCGCGAATACACCACCACGTCGTGCATGTCGCGATTGTAAACAGAAACGATGGAGAGACCGTCCGTTTCCCTTGACTCGTGCCGCACTGGTGTCAGCCCTGCAGATTGCCGCCGACGGTTGCTGTCGATTCGACAAAACAGCGGTCGGGTCGCTTGTCCCGGACACCGACGTGGCTCTTGGGACCCAACTTCTGGGTCCACATCGAGGCAGTGGACCGGCTGGAACTACTTCCCGGAAATCGACTCGTCTAGTAGTTCCATGTAATGCTTTACCGGCAGGAGATGTCCCTTTTCATTCAACAGAGCAGCGAGCTGCAGTTGGCAGCCGGGATTCCCGGTTGCGACTACCTGTGCGCGGGTAGAAACAATGTTCGCAATTTTGCGCTCGCCTAACTGACGCCCCGTTTCCGGCTGAAGCAGGTTGTAGACGCCGGCCGAGCCACAGCACAGCGCGGACTCGGGAAGCTCCAACAGCTCTATCCCCGGAATAGTGCGTAGCGCGGCGCGAGGAGGTTCGCGAAGACCCTGTGCATGCTGCAGGTGACATGGATCATGAAATCCGACGCGCAACGACATGGGATGCCGGGGCGCGCGCACGGGCAATTCGGCCAGCACCTCCGATGGGTCTTTGCATTTCGCCGAAAAGGCGAGAGCGCGCTCGCGGTACTCTGGATCGTCGCGCAGCAAGTATCCATAGTCCTTCAGCACCGCCCCACAACCGGCGGCGCTCACGATGATCGCGTCGACCTTCAATGACTCGAAGCGGTCGATCATCTTGCGCGCCATCGCCAAAGCTTCTGTTTCCTGTCCCAGGTCCAGCAGCAGGGCGCCGCAACAGTCCTGATCCTGCGGGACGAGCACCTCGCAGCCTTCAGCCGCCAAAACGCGCGCTGTCGCGGCGTTCACCTGCGCGGTGAACACGCTCTGCACACATCCAGTCACCATAGCGACGATGCGGCGCTTTTCACCCTGGGGAGCGACGCGTTCCGGCAGAATGGCGGATGACTCTTCGCGCGAAAGGTCGGGCATCAACTGTTCCATCGTGCGCAGGCTTTCGGGCAGCAGCGAGGTCAAATGGAGAGCGCGGCAAAGACGCTGCAGTCCGAGCTTCTGGTATGCCCGCAGCGCGACCGCCAGCTTACGCAGTCGCTTAGGACGACTAAAGGTCGCTGCAATCATTCGCCGCAAGAGCCGCTCCCCCAGCGGCCGACGATACTGGCGCTCGACCTGCCCGCGCATCGCCTCAATCAGCTTGCCGTACTTGATTCCAGATGGACATGCAGTGACGCATGCCTGACATCCCAGGCAGTGATCGAAGTGGGAGACATACAGGTCGGTTAGTCCGACCTCGCCTTCGACAGCCATATTGATCAGGTGAATACGTCCGCGTGGGGAGTCCATTTCCTTGCCCCAGAGCGCATAGGTTGGGCACGTCTGGAGACAAAAGCCGCAATGGACGCAGACGTTCAGCAGGTCTGCGGACGGCGCATGGTGATCATCGAAGACTTTTGTCTTGCCGTTTACCAGGGTTGCGACCGCATCTTCGATCATATGGCCCCCACAAAACGGCCTGGATTCAGCGTCCGGGCCGGGTCAAATTTAATTTTGATCTGCTCCATCAACGCGAAGTCATCCTTCAGCGAGCCCCACACGTCCAGCGCCTCCTTTACCGAGGCCGGGCATTGCTGCACGACCAGTGTGCCGTCGAGGCTGTCGACGTCGGCGCGGAGTTGCTGCAACACTTCGACCAGCGATGGAGGTCGGGCTGCATCCATGCGTACTTCCGCCACTCCCGTAGCCTGGGCAACGATCGTAGCCGCTACCTCTGCCGACTTCGCGTGCCGAAATACGGCATCGCATAACGATCCGATTTGCGAGGGCAGAACACTACACTTGCAGATCAGTGAGGCGCCGCCACCGGCAAACAGTTCCTGGCGCGCCTTCCATGGATCGCCAACCGATTCAGCAAAGGTGACTCCATCGGCTATCTGTGCAAGCTTCGCGTACTGGTCTTGTAACGACTCGGGAATGCCTTCAACCCGCACGTCAACGGAAATGTGATCAGCTCGATCTGCCCGTACCTGTAATCCGGTGTACACCAGGTGCGAGTCTAATATGGCAAGCAGGAGTTTCACGGCTTCGCCGGCGCTCGAAAGCGATGCGCTGTAGCTCGCAGCGGCGACGGGAAGAGGATGCAGGCGGAACACCGCCCGGGTAATCACGCCCAGAGTGCCGAGCGAGCCTATCATGAGCTTGGTGAGGTCATAGCCGGCAACGTTCTTGACGACTTTGCCTCCAGCCTTGATCAGGCTGCCATCCGGTAAGGCCACCTCCACGCCGAGAACCAGATCGCGCATGGCCCCATAGCGAATCCGGAGGGTTCCACTCTCCGCCGTAGCCAGCAGGCCGCCAACCGTGCACTTGTCCGGCCACAGCGGGTCTGCCGCCAAGCGTTGACCGTGTTCGCCAACTGCGCGCTGGACATTTTCGATGGTGCAACCGGCTTCCACGATCACCGTCATATCGCCCCAAGCGTGTTCAATTACCCGGTTGAGCCGCTCGGTGGAAAGGATCAGGTCCGCCTTCTGCGGGCGATTGCCGAGGCCCAACTTCGTGCCGCCGCCTCGCGGAATAACGGCCAGTCCGGCAGAGCTGCAATACTGCAGAACCTGTGCGACTTCCTGCGCCGTTCCCGGTGCGACGATTCGCGCTGGCTGTAGCCCGTCGATCACGTCGCCCGCGGAGGCTGGCCATACATACTCGCGACCGACGATCGCCTCCAGGTCCGTCCACGCACGATTTGGTACGTCTTGACGTTCATTCATGGTTCACTCCCGTGGGCTTGCTCACCGTCTACGCAGGCGAGCCTTCCGCTATTTGCCGAGCTAATATCTCTGCGCCAACCCGGCTTTCTCGATGGGGTGTGGCTCGTAGGCAATGGGTCTCTGAAAATTCGTGTCCGTACCCGGAAACATCTTGCCCGGATTACAAAGTTCGTATGGATCAAATGCTGAGCGCAGCCGCTGCATAGCGTCGAGATCGGCCGCAGAGAACATGACCGGCATGAACTGTTTTTTCTCCTCGCCGATCCCATGCTCGCCGGTGATGGATCCACCCGCCTCTACGCACAGGCGCAGGATGTCCTCCGCCAAGGTCATGGCTCGCTGCTCCTGGCCTTCGATGCGGCGATCGTAGAGCACTAGGGGATGGAGATTGCCATCGCCGGCATGGAAGACGTTGGCCACTCGCAAGCGGGCCTCGGCGCTCAGGCGGTCGATCTCGCCCAGGACCCGAGGCAATGCGGTGCGGGGAATGACGCCGTCCTGCACCAGGTAATTCGGCGAGATTCGCCCTACCGCGGCAAAGGCCGCTTTGCGTCCCTTCCAAACTGCGACACGTTCCGCTTCCGATTTCGCCAGCCGGAGCTCCCAGGCCCCGCACGAAGTGCAAATCGGGCCAACTTTTTCCATCAGGAGTTCGACTTCGCGGGCCGAGCCGTCGAGTTCCACCAGCAGCAGCGCCTGGCAATTCGGATAATTGGCATGGACCGCTGCCTCAGCCGCTTCCAGCGCAAGTCGATCCATGATCTCTAGGGCTGCCGGAAACATTCCCGAGGCGATGATGCTGCTCACGGCGCTTCCGGCCTCGCTGCTGGAATTGAACGCGGCCATCAGTGTCTGGATGCATTCCGGTTTCTTGATGATGCGCAGC
The DNA here is from genome assembly GCA_963779555.1 of uncultured Acidobacteriaceae bacterium. Lineage (GTDB taxonomy): Bacteria > Acidobacteriota > Terriglobia > Terriglobales > Acidobacteriaceae > DASRAA01. The sequence continues at coordinate 9,577 of CAVZYS010000035.1, read as the reverse complement.
GTAATCCTGGTAACGATCCCGAAGGTGCCTTCCGATCCCACGAACGAGCCGACCAGATCGTAGCCTGGACAATCCATGGTTTTGCTCCCCAGACGGACGAGTGATCCATCAGAGAGAACGACGTCGAGCCCGAGAATATAGGTAGTGGTCACGCCGTATTTGAAACAATGCGCGCCGCCCGAATTCTCGGCCACATTGCCGGCTACGGTGCAGACCACCTGCGAGGAAGGATCGGGAGCGTAGAAATAACCGTGAGCCGAAACTGCCGCGGTAATGGCAGAGTTGGTGACGCCAGGTTCGACGACTACGCGCGCGTTAGGCACATCAATTTCGAGGATGCGATTCATTCTCGAAACGCCGATCACCACACCGCCCTTGACTGGCAATGCCCCGCCGCTCAGCCCCGTGCCGGAGCCGCGCGCGACGAAGGGGATTCGCTCCCGATGGCATATCTTCACCACCGCCTGCATTTCTTCCCCGGATGCCGGAAGCAGAACCAACTCGGGAACTACCCGGAACAGGGTCAGGCCATCGCACTCGTACGTGCGCAGTTGCTCGGCTGCCGTGACCAAACCCGCATCGCCAACGATGGAACGAAATTCACTGATCAGGTGGGAGTCCATTTCGCGACCTCTAGCCCTATGCGACGTCGGCGTTCGAGGAGAACACTCCAGATGCGCGCATGAGTAGTGAGCAGCACAATATACGCGGCGCCCACGCTTGGCGGTGATTTCAAGCACAGGTCGACGTGATCAGTTGCCCAGCGCGGCAGTCAGGGGCCAGGTCTCATTTGCTGTCGAGCCAGGGACATCGGGCCCAGCCCCATCCGACTGCTTCGGTCGGTACTTGCGAACGGTCCGCGGTGAAACCGGTATGCCGAGCTTTAGCGAAAGCTCGTCGGCCGCCCGCTCTTCTTTCCTTCTTTCAAGATCTCCAGGTCACGTCTTCCGTAACCATGGCAGCGATCAGCGCCCGCGGTCTCGGCGTCCCAAGACAAGACACTGAGGACGTGAGACCTCTGAACCGCGGGGGCGCTGCCCACCCTCTCTCCGAATGGATCGTTGGCAACCTGGAAGCACTCCGATAGGCAATCGAGCTGGATCGGTAACCAGAAGTCCTAGGGCTGTATCGGAAGCGTCCGCTGCGAGGAAGCGTGGGATGTAGATGACCATCCGTTGACTATCAATGTCGCTGATCTTCAGGCGCGCCAGTTCGGCACGTCGCACACCGGTAGCATAGAGCGTCATCGGTACGATGCGATGAAAGGGAGTCAGTGCCGCGTTGATCAGACGAGCCACCTCCTCTTGACTGAGAATGATCGGCAGCTTCAGCACTTTCTTGGGATAGGGAGTTTCGGCCACGCTCCAGGCTCGCTTGAGTGTTTGGATATAGAAGAAGCGCAGAGCTGCCAACCGCTGGTTCACCGTATTCGGCGCCAACTTCCACTTCTTAAACAACGCGGACTGGTACTCGCGGATGTGTTGCGGGCCCAACTGTTCGGGCGAACGCTGGAAGTACCGGGAGAAGTGTTCGACGGTGCGAACGTAACAATCGATGGTGGTCTGAGCGTAGTTGCGACGCTCCAGTTCTTCGAGCATGATCTTGCGTAGATGGGTCACAGAGAGAAACCCTCCTTTCTCTGCGACACAACTTAGATCAACTCACCTGTGCTGTCGCATGGACCACCACGCGCAAGCGTCCGCCGTACTACGGCTTCGTTCAAGTCGGTGTCTGGGCAGGGCGCGGCTGGCGCGCCCTGCGCCTTGTCCAGCAATCTGTAGTATTGAGAAAGAGGTGACGGTCGAATCAAGCGCCGGTGTCGCTGGGCGCCAAGTATCCGACGCGAGAATTCCTTTCGTTCGCAGAGGCAGCCCGAAGCTACATCGACTTGACGCGACATGATCAACTCATACACAGAGATGTCGCCAACGCCACAAACGGCTTGACAGAGTCTCTCCGGCTGGAGAGAAAGCGAGTGCCAGGCAGAATTCTCTCTGAGGCGGACCGGGTGGAGCGCTTACTCTTCGGCGGGTTTGATCCGCACTTCGAAGGCAACGGGCCTCCCGGCCTGTAGAGCGGGAAGACTGCTTGCCGCAACTTCGGCCGCTAGTGCGTAATACGTTTTTGTGCTGTACAGCGACGCGATCGCTCACAAGTGGTTCTGCCAGAAGACAAGTCGGCTTCAGCGTCCAATTAACGCCCATCGCGTCGCATATCTTTGGTAGCACCTACCTCTTGGGATCACGATCGCAAAGCCGACTTGTCAGGAGTAATCTCCCAAAAGCCGGTTTCTAAGGTTTCTGGTCCGTGAGCGCAGCGCTGAAGGATGGTGGTAGATGATCGTCTTCCAAGGAGAACTCTCGGCATTTCAAAGACAACGCAGATCAACTGCTTCTCCCATTGGCTGCTAAGAGTGTGTACTGACGCGCTTGAATGTGCCCTATTGGTTTCTGCACTCGTGCGTTTTTCATACTGCCCAAGATGAAACCATGGCTCCGACTGTTCGATGGCGGACACTAATCCCTATTGGTGGACAGGCGGTTTATCCCAGACCACGGCGCACGGGACTCCAGCCGACTGATAGGCAATGAGATAACAATCATGGTTTCTGGCCAGACGATTGCACTTGCGAAGTGAACCGGCAAAGGCAGCACGATTCGAGGAGATGCAATCACGATGGTGAAACCAGATTTGATCCTGCAGGATCTGAGGGTGGCGCTAAGGTCCCTCTGGCGGACCAAGGGGCTGGCGATCACCGTCATTCTGACGCTGGCGTTGGGCATCGGCGCCAACGCAGCGATCTTCAGCCTGGTGCGCGGAGTATTGCTGCGGCCGCTGGTCAACCGCGACGAGAACCGGCTGATCTATATCCGGCAGAGTGCGCCGGGACTGCAACTGGAAAACGCGAATTTTTCCGTGCCGGAAATTCAGGACCTGAAAGCTGCGGTGAAGACGGTCGGTGAATTCGGCGACTTCTCAGTCATCGGCTTCACCATGGTGGGACTGGGAGACCCGCGTGAGGTGCGCGCCGGCGTAGTTGGCGGAACTTATTTCGAGGTCATGGGGCTGCATCCGGTACTGGGCAGGCTGCTCGACGCGCACGACGACGGTCCGAATGCCGCGGGCGCGTGTGTGCTGACCTATCGCTTCTGGAAGAACGCGCTCAAGAGCGACCCCACGGTGATCGGCAAGACCGTGCGGCTGGGAGATCGCACGGCCACCATCGTCGGCGTGCTGGAGCCGTCGGTGCCGTATCCGTCGGAGACAGAAATCATCGCCAACGTGGTGACCAGTCCGCATCATCTTTCCGCCACCATGGTCACCGGACGCGTGCATCGCATGACCGAACTTTTCGGCCGTCTAGCTCCGGGCGCCACTTTGGAGCAGGCGAACGCCGAACTCAGTACGGTTTACGCCTCGATGGTGAAAGAGCACCCCGAAGCCTACGCGCCTGAGGCGCGAGGTCAAATCCACGCTGTGCTGCTGCGCGATCAGATCACGTCGGGCGCGAAGACGGTCCTGCTGGTGCTGCTCGCCGCCTCTGGATTGATTTTCGTGATTGCATGTTCAAACGTGGCCAATCTGATTCTGGCGCGCTCGGTGCGCCGCGAAGGCGAGCTGGCAATTCGCGCTGCTCTTGGAGCGAGCACGGGCGCGTTGCGGCGCACGCTGCTGGCGGAGAGCCTGTTGTTGTGCACGGCCGGGGCGGTGCTTGGACTTCTGAGCGCGCGTCCCATGGTGGCGATTCTGGCCAGCTACGCGTCACGCTTTTCGGTTCGCGCCCTCGATCTGACGGTGGACTTCAGCATCCTGTGGGTCGGTGCGGGACTGGCAATCGTTGCTGCCGTGCTTCTGGCGTTTGTTCCGCGTCTTCCGTCGGCGGAGTCGTCGAGTGGAATGGGACTGACGAGCAACACAGTTCGGATCACGGGCAGCACGAGCCGGCGGCTGCGCATCTTTGCAGTGACGCAGATCGCTGCTTCGTTTATCCTGCTGGCCGGCTCCAGCATTCTCATCAAGACCCTGTTCACGCTTCAGTCGCAGCAGACCGGTTTCGATATGCATCATGTGCTCGCGTTGAACGTGCCGGTGATGTCGTATGGAAAGACGCCTGACGACATCATCAACTTCTACCGGGAGGCCATCCGCCGCATCAATGCACTGCCCGGCGTGGACCGCGTTGCACTCGGCACCCAGGTTCCGTGGCGTGACGCCGGCAGCCTTGGTCCCGGCTTCCAGTTTTCCGGCGAGGGTCATGCGAAAGGCGCTCGTGAAGAAGATCCTCGCGCTCGCTTTCGAGTTGTCTCTCCGGCCTTTTTCGCGGCACTCGGCGTCCCGCTGCTGAGCGGACGCGACTTTAACGATGACGACAAACGTGGCGGCGAGCCGGTTGTAATCATCAGCCAAAGCGTCGCGCAGCGCATGTTTCCCGGACAGGACCCGATTAACCACCACATCATGTGGTCAGACCCGATCATGAAGTTCATCTACATTGGCACCGGGCCTCGCCGCATCGTGGGAGTCGTCGCCGACGTGGACGACGAAAATCTCGTGCCTGGGGCGGCACTCACCATCTACCACCCGTTCGGCCAAATACCGGATGACGCCGCTAATAAGGAGCTGCCTCTGTTTGGCGGCCGTCTGTTCGTGCATACGCGCATGGATCCGCATGCGCTGATCACTCCGATCACGCGCATCGTGCGTGACATGGCATCTGACCAGCCTGTCGAACGTGCCGCCACGCTGGAAGAGGTCCGCGCGGAAGTGCTGACGCCGGAGCGGCTGAATACACTGGTGTTCGGCGGCATGGCAGGCGTCGCGCTGGCGATCGCGGTGGTCGGCGTGGCCGGCGTGCTGGCCTTCTCGGTTAGCGGACGGACGCGCGAGTTCGGCATACGGCTAGCGGTTGGGGCACAGCCTCGGAATCTGCTGTTGGGCGTCATCGCTGACGGTGCGCTGATGGCCATCACCGGTGTTTTTGCCGGTGCGGTGGTTGGGTACGGATTGACACGCCTGGCGAGTCGTTATTTTCCATCACTGCAGATGCCGACCGCGTTGCCGCTCGTCGCCTCTGTGGTCGTTCTGCTGGCCGCCTCGGTCATCGCGTCAGCATTTCCGGCGGAGCGCGCCGCGCGGGTTGACGTGACCGAAGCGTTGCGGTCGGAGTAGGACCGCGGTATCATCCCGGCTCTAGCTTTGGAAACGGCGGAGCATATGGAAACACTGTGGCAGGACATCCGCTACGCAGTACGGATGCTGATCAAGAATCCCGGGTTCAGCGCGATCGCAATCCTTTCGCTCGCGCTCGGAATTGGCGCCAATACGACGATCTTCACGGTCGTAAACGCGATTCTCCTCCATCCTTTGCCGGTCAAAGATATTTCCCGTCTGGTTGAAGTGGATACCGTTGACACCAAGACCTTAGTCACCACAGCCAATACGACCAAGCTCGGCATGTCGTATCCGAATTTCCAGGACTATGCCCGAGAGAACCAAGTTTTCTCCGGGCTCAGCTGTATCGTTGGCCCCCTCCCGTTGACGTGGAGCGGAGGCTCGGAGCCGAAACAAGTCCTTGGGCAAATGGTAACCGCGAACTACTTCGAGGTTCTCGGAGTAACTCCTGTCCTCGGGCGTTTCTTTCTGCCGGACGAAAACAGTAAGCCGGGCGGCAACGACATCGCGGTCCTGAGCTATGCCCTGTGGGTCAATAAATTCGGGTCGGATCCCAACATTGTTGGGAAGGTTGTGACGCTCAATGCCACACCTTACACAGTGATCGGTGTGGGACCACGCGGCTTCAAGGGTACGTTTATTTTCGGCAATGCGGAGGAGGTCTGGATTCCGGTCAGCATGTATCCGCGGGTGCTCGCGGGCTTTTTCAAAGACAACTTTAACGACCGCAGGTTCCTGACCACCGCCGTGGTCGGCCGATTGAAAGACGGAGTCAGTTTGAACTCGGCGGAAGCTTCGCTGAAGACCATGGCGTCGCAACTGGAAAAGGCATTTCCGAAGGACAATGCCAGCCGCAGCGTAACGCTCACCCCTCTCGCCGAGGCAGCGGTGGGCGTCAACAATCGCGGCCAAATCGTGCTCGCCGGCGGATTGATGATGGGGATCGTGGGGCTGGTCCTGCTGATTGCCTGCGTTAACGTGGCGAATCTGCTGCTTGCCCAGGCCGCGCGCCGCGAGAAGGAGATGAGCTTGCGAGCCGCGCTTGGAGCCAGCCGTCGCCGGGTGGTGCGGCAGTTGCTTACAGAAAGCCTGGTGCTTGCAATTCTGTCCGGAATCGTGGGCCTTGCGATCGCCTACGGTGGCCGCGCCGTGCTGTGGTCGTTCCGTCCGCCATTCATCCTGGATGGCGACCTGGACATCGCCTTCGATTCCCACGTGCTCTACTTCACGTTCGGCGTGGCGCTGCTGACGGCGGTGCTGACCGGACTGGCTCCGGCGATCAAGGTCGCGCGACCGAACCTGATCGAGGTCCTGAAAGTCGGTGGACGCGGCGGCAGCGTAAGCTGGACGCGCAACCGGTTCCGCAGTCTCCTGGTCGTGACCGAGATTGCGCTGGCGCTGGTCGCGCTCGTGGGCGCGGGGTTGTTCGTTCGCAGCATGCAAAACGCGCAACGCGTGGATCCCGGGTTTGAGTCGAGAAATCTCTTTGTGTTCGCTTTCGACCTGGGAGCCTTGCATTACGACGAAGGCCGCGCCCAGCAGTATTTTCGCGCCGCCATCGAACGGGCCGAGGCATCTCCTGGGGTTGCGTCGGCAACGATCGCATCCAATTTCCCGCTGGGTGGAGGATTCGCGCGGACCGTCTTCCCCGAGGGACAAGATGAAGCGTCGGGGTATCGCGGCACTCTGACGCAGCTGAACGACATCGCACCCAATTTCTTTAAGACGCTGCGCATTCCGCTGGTAAGCGGTCGTGAATTCACGGACTCCGACCGCAAGGATACGACCCTGGTGGCGATCATAAGCGAAGCCATGGCCAAACAGTTCTGGCCGAACCAGGATGCCGTCGGAAAGCGCTTCCACTTTTTCGGAGAGACTCAGCTGCGCGAGGTCGTTGGAGTTGCGCGCAATACGGTGGTGAATACGATTGGGGAAGAACCTCAGCCGCTGGCCTATTTGCCGCTGACGCAGGACTTCTCTCCGGCGGTCACCATGCAAGTGCGGACCACCGGCAAGCCGGAACCAGTCATCGCCACCGTGCGAAGCCACGTTCAGTCGCTCGACAACAACCTGGCGCTCACCAACTGGAATACCATCGGAGAATTACTCGATCAGGGACTATGGGCGCCACGCATGGGCGCCGCACTGCTGGCGGTCTTCGGCGGAGTCGCCTTGATCCTTGCGGTGGTGGGTGTCTACGGTGTGCTGTCGTATTCGGTCAATCAGCAGACGCGCGAAATCGGCATCCGCATGGCCATGGGAGCGCAGACCTCGAGCGTGCTGACGCTGGTGGTGAAACAGGGAATGCGGCTCGCAATTGTGGGTCTCGCATTGGGCCTGGTGGTTGCTTTCGCCGCTATGCGCATTCTTTCCAGCCTGCTCTTCGGAGTCAGTGCGCACGATCCTCTCATATTTGGCAGCGTGACGCTGATTTTGGCGACGGCAGCTATTTTGGCTTGCTACATCCCGGCGCGTAGGGCAGCACACGTTGATCCGTTGGTTGCGCTGCGGTACGAGTGACGCAGTTGCGTGGCATGCGTGTCGTTTCCACATTGCCAACGCTGGTCGCGCTGCCGAATACCGCTTACGTCTCGATCTCCCAGAAGCCGGTCTAGCCAATGTGACAAATGCGCTTGGGAGTGACAGATCACTCTCCGCGAGCCGACTTATGGGGAGTAATCTCCCAGAAGCCGGTTTGATCGGCATAGGGGCGGCGGTCACCCGCCGACCCCTGCCGCTGGTGAACACGAGAAGTCCAGTTCTCCCTGGATGTTCTGCCGCTTGTCGCTCTTGAGATTCACGTCCTACTTGCCGCTCCTTCTCGTTCCGGCCTTCGGCCATCGTTCCCGGCTCAGCCTATCTGTTGCTCCACCTTTCGGAGGAGTGCCTCGCTAGCTTCGCCGACGTCCTGGCCTACTATGCCTTATGCTGACTTCTGCCCTGCGGTCAGGCGGCCTTACGACCACCTCAGTCGCCGAAGCGACGCCGAGCAGATCTCCTGGCTCAGACCACCGTTTCGCAAGCATTGGGTGGTCTACTGCAAAGCACCCTTCGGTGGCCCCGAATACGTGCTCCAGTATCTCGGCCGCTACACCCATCGAGTGGCCATCTCCAACCATCGCCTGATTTCGAACCATCGCCTGATTTCGTTGGCTGACGACCAAGTCATTTTCCGTTGGCGCGACTCTGCTCACCACAATGAGCAGAAAGTGATGAACTTATCGCTCGATGAGTTCCTGCGCCGCTTCCTGTTGCACTTGCTCCCCAAAGGCTTCGTCCGCATTCGCCATTTCGGCTTTCTCGCCAACCGGCGGCGGCCCACTCTCCTGCCACTCTGCCGGCAAGCGCTGGATGCGATACCGCCGCAGGCCGAGACACCAAAATCCACCACCAAGGAATCACTTCCGCTTTGGCTCTGTCCTAACTGTGGCGGGCCGATGGTGGTCATCGAGAGGCTTACGGCGGCTCAGATCCAGCTCCGCTCACCACCCTCTCTCTCTGGAGTCGCCGCATGAAACTACAATTCCACGCTGCCACACTTGGTGCTCATCACCGCCAGCAGGCGGTGTGCGCCCTGCTTGCCTCCGAACAAGTCATCCGTTCCCAACCTCAGCCCAAAATCCCGTTTCCAACACACCCAAACTCTCACCAAACCAATCCTCGACTCGCTCTTGACGGCTCCAGTAGCTGTTCCTCGAGCTTCTCTCCTAACCCCAGCACGATTGAATAGGCATAATCGCCTCCCCAGGGGCAGCTCCCTTCAAACCGTTGTATCCGACGCGCCCGCACACAGCGCCTCAACCGCACGTGCTTCGCTTGCGGCGCGTCCGATACAGCACTAGGGTTTCGGGACAATGACCCATTTGGCAACCCGCGTAACTGAGAAAAGTACTTGCCACAATTAGGGCTCTGGGTACTTGGAGGCCGAGTCCAGATGACGAAGGAATGTTCCGTTTGCATCCGTAGGTGAAATTCCAACTGTTCTCCGAACACTCCCAACGTTTATCCGTCACGCTGATCGGTGACGAACTCGCTTGGTGCTTTGCCCCTACCCGTCGTACACTGGCCGCGGAAGGATGAGGGAGAGCTGTGGTCCCCGAAGGCGGCAGCCGGACACTACCCTGTCCTCAGTAGGTGCTTCGACCTGTGATCGGTCCTGCCGGTTCTCGATTTTCTGCCGATCTCCCCGTCAACCGCCCCGTCCGCCCCAAAAAACTCCCGCCTAAGTCCTTTATCAGGAAGACTTTGCCTGTAACTCCCACGGATTCAGTGCTTTGCGCGGAAATCTGTCTATGCTGCTGATTCTAAGGATTTTGAGAGGTGGGGGGTACCCCCCTCCCTTGACCGCCAAAAGTCGACATTCGCGTGCTTAGGAAGCACGCAGATCGCGGCGCACCAGGTAGGC
>CAVZYS010000034.1:0-112449 GCA_963779555.1 uncultured Acidobacteriaceae bacterium | reverse complement strand
TCGTCCCGGTGCCTCAACAAGAATGTGGGTACGACTTCGACTGCAAACCGAGAGCGTCCGCCCGCAACAGCAATGGAAAACGTGGTGGCCAGGTATCGGCGAGTCATGCTAGGAGAGTTTACCGCCGACGCTTTGTGGCGACGCGTTTGGCGGCCACTTTGCTCGCCGATGGGGCGCCTTGCTTCGCCATTTGCGCCTGCCCCGCCTTGGTCATCAAGCGCGACTGTTCGTACATCTCGATCCACTTCTCGCTCGAAGTCGCCGAGATCAGCTTGCCAATCGCTTCGAGCGGCAAATCGTCCGGCGACTTGAAATGAACGCAACACCCTCCCATGTCGAGCTTCTTCCCCGCCGCCTGGAACGCCGCCTTCAGCTGCTCGAGCTGGCTGGCACTCCAAAACGCGCCCATCAGGTAGAGCGAGCAGTAGTTCTTCTGCGACGAGACCCCGACGTAGTAGATCGGCTGCTGGTTGTGAGTGTCTGGATAGCGAGACAGGGGGATCGTCCAGCCGATCGTGCCCCAGACGAGGCACTCCTCGTAACCGCGCGGAATGTGCTGGTTCACGAGTGCGCGCACCGTCGCGATTGTCTTCGCACGATCGGCGGGGAGTGAGGCGATGTATTGCGCTGGCGTCTTGACGTTCGATGCTGGTTTCATGGATTCGTCGTCCTCCCGAACGAAAGTGTATCAGCGTTTGAAAACCAGCCAGCGGCAGGGGCTGTGAGTATCGCGTAAGTCCTGGACGGAATCTCCACACTAGAGCATTTTCAGAGAAGCTGTAAACCGATTTCCCTCAGGGGCTAAAGAGGTTGCTGAAAAAGTCGGTGATGGGTGTCGTGCGCGGACTAAAGTCCGCGAAGGAAATCAAAAATAAACGACTTAGACGCTGGCCTGAAGGCCAGCACTACCCAAAACCGCTTTTTTCAGCAGCCTCTAAAGCCCGGCGTCGTGAATGCCACCTACGGCACGGCTGAGGCCGTGCCCTTTCAAGGCGAGTGCTGGACTACATCAACTGTGAAACCGCTATAGACTATGTCGCGCCTCCGGCGCTTGCATTCATAGCGTTCGTCCCACCCCACAAATCGAAGCGAGAGTTCGTAACAGCCTCCAAAGCGTGGTGCTTCCACCAAGAGTCGAGCGGTTGCGACAGCTTTCAATCCCACCCTATCGCCAACTACGGGCGATAAGGGTGGGGCACCCACGATTGAAAACTACCTCACCTATCCCAAACGAAGGGATATGTGGGCCACGGCGGGTTTCAAGAACGGCTCGATCAGCACTTTGCTAAAGTTCTGCAACCCGTCGCCGATAAGAAAACTGTAGGTAGAAGGTCTCCTGAGCTGATAGTTTGGCACTGTCCCAGCCGTTGTCCCTCACCGGCTGGGACTTTTTTGCTGGTCTCTTCTCGGATATGCAAAAACGCCACCGGAACCCGATGGCGCTTGTCGTCTAGAGCATTTTCAGAGAAGGTGTAGACCGATTTCCCTCAGGGGCTAAAGCCCGGCGTCGTGAATGCCACCTACGGCACGGCTGAAGCCGTGCCCTTTCAAGGCGAGAGCGGGATTATATCAACTGTGAAACCTCTACCCCTGATTTGCCAAGCCTAGGAGCGATAGTGCGCTCCACCATGGCGAACGTCTGCGCCGCGCACCCAGAAAATCACGTCTTCCGCGATGTTGGTCGCGTGATCAGCAATGCGTTCCAGGTTGCGTGAAATCAGCAGCACGTTTAGCGCTGCGCGAGTCGCGTGCGGATCGCTGATCATTTTCTGCACCAGGACGACAAACGCCTCGTCCTTCATGCGATCAACTACGTTGTCCATCTGCAGCACCGCTTCGGCAATTTCGGCCTTGCCGTCGAGGAACGACTCCAGCGAACGCTGGACCATGTTGGTCACGCTCCCTGCCATGCGCGGGATGTCCACCGGCAATGGCACCTCGGGCTCGCTGATGAGATCCAGCACCCGCTGCGCGATATTGACCGCCTGGTCGCCGACACGCTCCAGGTCGGCGTTGATTTTGACGACCGCCAGGATGAAGCGCAGGTCCACCGCCATGGGCTGTTGCATGGCGAGCAAATCGAGCGCCAACTCATCGATCACGCGTTCGGATTCGTTGATATCGGCTTCACTGGTGAACACCATCTGGCAAAACTTGGCGTCGCGAGTTCGATACGCCTCGGTAGCGCGATCGATGGCCTGCTCGGCCAGACCGCCCATGCGCAGTAGTCTTTCTTTGAGTTCGTCCAGTCCCTGCTGAAAGCGGCTTCGCATTATCCAAACCTGCCTGTGATGTAGTCTTCAGTCCGCTTGTCGGCGGGCGTCGTAAAGATCTTCTCGGTCTTGTCGTATTCAATCAGACTACCCATAAGAAAGAAGCCGGTAAATTCCGCCACGCGCGCTGCCTGCTGCATATTATGTGTAACGATGACCACAGTGTAGTGCTGTTTGAGCTGGAAGATGAGTTCCTCGATCTTGCTGGTCGATATAGGATCCAGGGCGGATGCCGGCTCGTCCATCAGCAGCACTTCCGGTTCCACAGCCAGCGAGCGCGCGATGCACAGCCGCTGCTGCTGACCCCCCGAGAGGCTCGCGCCCGACTTCTTGTGGAGCGAGTCTTTCACTTCGTCCCACAGCGCCGCCAGCTTAAGCGAACGCTCCACCAGTTCGTCCATCTGCTTGCGGTTGCGGAATCCGTTGAGCCGCAGCCCTGCCGCCACATTGTCGTAGATCGACATAGTGGGAAACGGATTCGGCTTCTGGAACACCATACCAATCCGACGCCGGATTTCCACCGGATCCTGGCCATCGCCGTAGACTTCCATCTCGCCGACCTTGACCAAGCCTTCGGCGCGGGCCTCCGGGATGGTTTCGTGCATGCGGTTCAGGCATCGCACAAAGGTACTCTTGCCGCATCCCGACGGCCCAATCACGGCGGTCACGTGGTTAGCCGGCACCGTCATATCGATGGACTTCAGCGCCAGGTTCTTGCCGTACCACGCATTCAGTCCACGTACTTCAATTCCGACACCCATACGAGCTAGGACGCTCCCTTCAAAGTTCCACGGCTGGTTGCAATGCGTACCGCTGCAACCGCGGCCACAATCAGGACGATCAGAATCAGGGCGCCGGCCCACGCCTGCCGGTGCCAGTCATCGTAGGGAGAAAGACCGTAGACGTAGACTTGCAGCGACAAAGCAGCCATGGGCTGATTCAGCTTCAAACTCCAGAACTGGTTCCCGAACGCCGTGAACAGCAACGGCGCGGTTTCGCCGGCCACGCGTGCGAACGCCAGCATGCATCCCGTGATCACCCCCGCCGATGCGGTGCGCAACGAAATCGACAAAGTGGTGCGCCACTTGGGAATTCCCAGTCCCAGGGCAGCCTCGCGGACTACATTCGGCACCATCAGCAGCATTTCCTCGGTGGCACGCGCAATCGTGGGGATCATCATGATCCCCAGCGCCACGCCGCCGGAAAATGCCGAGAAATGTTTTTGCCGGATCACGATGAGGGAATACGCGGCCATGCCGATTACGATGGAGGGCACCCCATTCAGCACGTCGGCAGTGAAACGAACCATGTCTCCGAGGCGGCCGCGTCCGTATTCTGCGAGATAGATCCCGCACCCAATGCCCAGCGGAACGCCCAAAAAGCTGGCAATCATCAGGATTATCCCGGTACCGACAATGGCATTGGCCATGCCTCCGCCCAACTCGCCCGGTGGTTTTGGCGTTTGGGTCAAGAAAGCGATATTGACCGAGCCTGCTCCTTTAATCAGCACATAGGCAAAAACGGCGAGAAGGGGAACAAGCACAAGGACCGCAGCACCCATCGCAAACCAGGTCGCAGCTAAATCCATGGCGCGGCGCCAGAGGCTCAACTTCTGCGCGCTGGCATCGCCGGGTTGCTTAAGCACGGGCCCTCCCTGCCGTCCCGCCGGTAATGCTCCAGACCAAAAGCCGCGCCAGCGCGTTGACAACCAGCGTTACCAGGAACAGGGCTAAACCGACTTCTACCAGTGCGCTCAAATAAAGATCTCCGGTGGCCTCCGTGAACTCGTTGGCAATGACGCTAGCCATGGTGTAGCCGGGAGCGAACAACGATTTCGAAACCTCAGGACGATTGCCAATGACCATGGTTACCGCGATGGTTTCGCCCAATGCTCGGCCAAGGCCGAGGATGATGCCGCCCACAATGCCGATACGCGCATTGCGCAGCACTCCCATGCGGATCATTTCCCACCGTGTGGCACCCAGGGCAAGGACCGCCTCGCGCTGGTTCTGCGGCACTGCCGTCAGCACCTCGCGTGTAATGGACGCAATAATCGGGATGACCATGATGGACATGATGATGCCCGCTGCCAGCATTCCTATCCCGTACATCGGGCCGTTAAAGAATCCAGTCCAGCCCAGAGTCTTGGCCAGGAATGGCTCCACGTACACGCGCAGCAGAGGCGCCAGTACAAAGATGCCCCACAGTCCGTAGATCACGCTCGGAATCGCAGCCAGCAGTTCCACCAGGAACGAGATGATGGCTCGCAGGTGAACCGGGCACATCTCGGTAATATAGACAGCCACACCCACCGAGAGGGGAACCGCAATTAACAGCGCCAGAAAAGACGACACCAGAGTTCCATAGATAAACGGCACCGCCCCGTACAGGTCGTTAACGGGGTCCCAATCATGTCCGTAGAAAAAGCTGAGTCCGAACTGATGCAGGGAAAGCCGGGATTTGTCGATAAGTTCGAATGCCACGAACACTACGATGGCAAATACCGACAGGGCAGTAGCCAGCATCAGGAAGCTAAAGACTGCGTCTGGAATACGGCTGCTGCGGGGATGGGTATGTCGGATTCTGCGCAGCACCGTTGAGGCCGCGCTCTCCCTGCGCTGGGTTGCCGTCTTGCCCAGCGCTGGGATAGCGGTGCCCGATTTCTGAGTCGGATCGGATTGCTCAGACGAATTCATCTCGTCCTGGATACCAGACATCTCTCTCATTCCCGCCGAGCCGTAACAAGTTAGACAACGCCAGATCCCAGCGACGCAAGGAGTCTGACGCAAACATTCAAAGTATGCCCGGACTAGTGGATCTGCTGAGTGATGGCTGCCTTTTCCTTTTCAACAACCTCTTTGGGCAGCGGAGCGTAGGACAGGGCCTCAGTCATGGTTTGGCCTTGGTCAAGCATCCAGAATAAGAAATCCTTCAAGATCTTGCCCTTGTTCTTGTCCGTCGGATTGGTCGGAATCAGCAGCCAGGTGAAGCTGGCAATGGGATATGCGTTTTTAGCCGGGGAGTTGGTGATGGACACGCGAAAATCCGCTGGCATCTTTACGCCCGCTGCAGCCGCCGTCGTACTCTCCAGGCTGGCCTTGATGAAGTTGCCCGACGAGTTCCTCACGCTTCCATACGTTATCTTGTTCTGCACCGCGTAAATCAGCTCCACGTAGCCTAGAGACCCAGGCAACTGGCGGATCATCCCCGCTACTCCTTCATTGCCCTTGCCGCCTACGCCCACCGGCCATTTTACGGAAGTGCCCTTGCCCACGGAGCCCTGCCAATCCGAACTTATCTTCGACAGGTAATCCGTCCAGACGTAGGTCGTGCCGCTGCCATCGGAGCGATGTACCACCGTGATGGACTGGCTGGGAAATTTGATACCGGGATTCACCTTGGCGATCGCCGGATCCGACCAGTTGGCAATCTTGCCCAGGAAAATGCCCGCCAGAATGTCCGGCGTGAACTTCAATTCCTCCGTAACTCCGGGGATATTGTACGCGGGTACAACCGAACCCAGCACGGTGGGAACGTGCAGCACTTTGATCTTCGACTGCGCTATCTGCTCGTCGGTCATGGGGCCGTCACTGGCGCCGAAGTCCACCGTGCCCGCGGTGACCTGGCGAATTCCGCCACCGCTGCCGATGGACTGGTAATTGATTTCAATGTCTGAATGCAGCTTGTGGTATTCGCTGAACCACTTGGAATACATCGGATAAGGGAAAGTGGCGCCGGCCCCGTTTAACTGTGTTTGCGCAAGGGCACAGCACGTAAGCAACACGACGCAAAGAATCACCCTGAGAGAGCGAATCACGTAGTTTCCTCCTGACAATGCCTCAACGCAGTTCTACGCTGGGATTGTTACAGGTCTATTACAGAACAGTAAAAATGGGGTGAAGACCACAAAGGTGGCGAGATGGCCATGCGGAAAAACGCAAAATGACCAGCTGCACTACTTTTTTGATGAAAGAATGAAGCTGTCCCGTCGCTAATTTAGCGATATCCCACAAAGTAGGATCAACTCTCGCCGGCCTGCGTCTCCCGCGTTTTGTGCTTGCGTTTGAGGTCGTCGATAAACATCTGCTCCACCGGCTTGTCGTAGGACCGCAGCACGTGTCTGACAGTGTGGCCACTCACCAGGTGACAGACCTCTTCGGCCAGGTTCTTGGCGTGATCGCCGGCACGTTCCAGCGACTGCGTCATGAATAGGACATGGAAGCTTTCCTGCCGTGGAGAATTGTCGTGCTGATCCAGGTGACGCATGAAGACCAGATTGCGCAACCGGTCCATCTCGGCGTCGGCGCGCAGCACCGCCAGGGCCTTATTGATGTCGCGCTGGCTGAAAGCATCGTGCACATCGCCCAGCATTCTTTCCAGTCTTGACGCCATCAGTGTGAGATCGCGAATGTCCTGCAGATCGATGCGGCTGCCCACTGCTGCCGCCCGGTTGCTGCAATTCAGCAGCAGGTCGCCGACGCGCTCCAGTCCGATCATGAACTTCAGGCACGCCAAAAGTTCGCGCGCCCGCGCTTCCGTGACCTTGGTGATAACCGACGTCACACCCTGGTCGATTTCCCGATCAATAGTATCCAGTTCCTTCTCGCGCTGCCGCACCCCATCGAGCAGGGAGGGCACTCCTGTCGCAATGCCTTCCGCAACGATTCCCGCAGCGATTCGAGCCACCTGGCAGGCTTGCAACGTCAACTCCTGCAGGTGAGCACCTATCTCTTCCGGACTCGGGATGGGTGCGAATTCAGCCGAACTCATGGGTTGCTCCAACTCTCCTGCGATGGTAATCCCATCGTCGCTTCAAACCGCAATCCGAACCACGAACCGCCTGCGTCAATCCTGCATCTTCACGCCCGTACCGCAACTTCGGCGCGAGGCAGGGTGAAATAGAAGGTCGAGCCATGGTTGAGTTCGCTTTCAGCCTTGATGGTCCCGCCATGGGCCCGTACCACATGCTTGGCAATCGCCAATCCCAGTCCGGTTCCCCCCGACTCCCGCGAACGCGCTTTGTCGACCCGGTAAAAGCGCTCGAACAGTCGCGGCAGATGCTCGCTTGGAATCCCCGCTCCGAAGTCGCGCACGTAAAACTGCACTCCCTCTTCCGTATCGCAAGCTCCGATCAGGATCCTCCGGCCACCCTCGCCGTACTTCATGGCGTTATCGATCAGATTGCCGAACACCTGGTGAATGGCGTCGCGGTCAACCGGCACCGAGGATGTGGCGGTATTCATCACGGCCAATTCAATCCCGCGGCTGTCGGCGATCTCCTGAAACGTTTGCACCGCTTCCTCCAGCAACTCCTGGGACGTCGCCGATTCCAACTGCAAGCCCCGCTCGCCCGACTCCACCCGCGCCAGCACCAGCAGGTCCTCCGTGAGCCGTGACATTCGCAACGCGTTCTTGCGAATGATCTCCACGAACTCCCGCGTGCTTTCGCTGAGCTCTTCATTCTCGAGGACGGTCTCCGCGTATCCCTGGATCGACGTCAGCGGCGTGCGCAGCTCGTGCGACACGTTGGCGATGAAATCGCGGCGCGTCTTCTCCACCCGCTCGACCTCTGTCTGATCGTGCATCACCGCCACCACGCCTCCACCCGGCATGGGAGCCGCCGTCACATCGAAGATGCGGCCCGAGAAGATCTTCGCGGCGCGCGCTACGGTGATGTCGCGGCTTTCCAGCGCCGATTGCACGGCCCGCAGAATTTCCGGATCGCGAGCGGACTGCACCAGCGGCTCTCCCAGCCTGATGCCGCTCGGCAGCAGGCGCTCCATGCGCTGGTTGGCCCACAAGACGCGGCCATCCTCCGCCACCGCGATCACCGCTTCCTGCATCGAGTTCAGTAGCGTCTCCAAAGTCTGGCGGCTCGCCTCGACCGTCCGGAATCCTTCCTCCAGCTTGCGCGCCGTCTTGTCCAGCGCCGTGGCGACATGCGCGATCTCGTCCGTCGATTCCTCCTCGATACGCGCCGATAGATCGCCCGCCGCCACCCGCTCCGCAAAATCAGTGATGCGTGCCAGCCGCCGTCCGATCGACTGCGTGGCAACGAACGCCAGCACTAGCGCGATCAGTGCTGCCACCGCCGAGCTCTTTAGCAGGTCGTTTCTTACGCGCCGGTTCGCTTCTCGGACCGCCGACAAAGGGTGCGCCAGACGCACCGCTCCACCCGGAAAGGGAGCCGCCTCATAGAGGAAATCGACTCCCACAGTGTGGGAGGCCCTAGTTGCGGTGCCCACTTGCCCCTGCAAGGCGGAGGCAAATTCCGGTCTCGCGGCATGGTTTTCCATCGTCGCCGGATCGGCTTCGGAATCGGCGAGCACTTTGCCACTCAAGTCAATGACAGTGGCGCGTTCATCGGCCTCGCGGGCCGCCTGCTTTGTAATTTCTGGAAGCGACTCTCTGGAGGCACTCGCCACTCGCGACGCAAACAAAAGTGTCTTCTCGCGCAGCGAACTCTCAATTTCGCTGCGCAGCATCCCTTCCCAGGCTTTCTGAATCAGCACATTCATCGTAAGCGTGCACGCGGCAATCAATACCAGGGAAGCAGCGAGCAGCTTAAGAAAAATGCGGCTTTTCACAGCTTGGGGACCTCGAAGCGGTATCCTGCCCCCCGCACCGTCTTCAGGTAGCGTGGTTCGTCGGGGTTCGCCTCGATCTTCTCTCGAATACGGCGGACATACACGTCCACCGAGCGCGGCGTCACATAGTGGGTATCGCGCCAGACGGCATCGAGCAGTTGATCGCGGGTAAACACGCGGCCGGGATGGCGGGCCAGGTACTCCAGCAGCCGGAATTCCGTAGCGGTCGTCTGGGTCAACGCTCCCCGCACCGTAAGTGTCATCCCGCCGCTGTCGATCTCGATGTCGCCGGCTTTCACCACCGCCGGTGCCAGCGGACGTTCAAAGCGGCGCAGTACCGCGCGCACTCGTGCCACCAACTCGCGTGGGCTGAAAGGCTTGGGAATATAGTCGTCGGCCCCCAGCTCCAAACCAATGACCTTGTCCGACTCGGTGGTCTTGGCGGTGAGGAAGATCACCGGAATCATGGACAGTGCTGGCGTTTGGCGGATGCGGCGGCACAGCTCCAGCCCATCGCCCCCGGGCAGCATGATGTCCAGAAGAAATAGTGCGGGCGACTGCTTTTCCGCTTCGGTGATCACGCCGGCAGTAGCCGGGAACGATCGCACACCGTAGCCCGCCGCCTCCAAGTGGTGGCGCACCAGTCGGGAAATATCCGTGTCGTCTTCCACGGCAAATATGGTTTGTTTCACGGCTGTATTGTAGCCGACGGTATTGGCAGAGATCTCATGTCCTAGCATCACAGCATTTACGTTACATCCGGCTGGTTACAGGATGATTAAGGTTTGATGAACGAATTTCCAAAGTCTTTGCTCCCCGTCATACTTTTGTGAAACCGGTACCCCACAATTGACATTAATGACGGATTTGGCCTCGCGGTTTCGCTAAATAGCTCAAGTCCTTCCGTAGGCCCGCCGATTAACCCGTTGTGAGTGGTAAAAGTATCATCCTCGGAACTTTGATTCTCCTTGCGGCTGTCACGATGGCGAATGCCGGCACGCCGGGTACGCGCGGCCTGAGGGGCAGTGAGTCGAGCAGTGCCGATGCCGATGCGACGGACGATGGAGCAGCCCGAGTCCTGACCAGTCCGGCCTCGACCTTGGATCCCGAAAGCCAATCCTGGACCTTGGCCAAATCCATCTTCCCCGTCTACACGATCCGCCGCACGGTTCCGGAGGTTCGATTCCAGTTCAACGTAGCCGACGAGCATGGGCGGCTGGTGACGGGTCTCTCGGCCAACGACGTCCGTATATTTGACAA
The DNA here is from genome assembly GCA_963779555.1 of uncultured Acidobacteriaceae bacterium. Lineage (GTDB taxonomy): Bacteria > Acidobacteriota > Terriglobia > Terriglobales > Acidobacteriaceae > DASRAA01. Next base: position 102,329 of record CAVZYS010000034.1, on the reverse strand, counting down.
TCAATCAGTAGTGCAGCGAATTCGGCAATTTTCCCGCATGGAGGACCTGCCGCTGCAGCTCGGTATCCTGCTTGACGTGAGCGACTCGGTCCAGAAAAACGTCGCGCATGAAAAGCGGGCAGCCCAAGTCCTGGTGCAGCAGGTTCTACGGCCGCAGACCGATCGCGCTTTTCTCATGGGGTTCGGCCACGATGTGAAGATATGGCAGCCCTCGACAGGCGATTCGACCGCCATACGCTATGCACTGGAGAGGATTCAACAGCTCGGCTACACCACCAACCTCTATGACGGTTTGTTTACGGCCTGTTCCAGCCAATTCCCGCAAACTGGCGAGCAGGATGTGGCGCAACGGGTGATTGTGCTCTTCAGCGACGGAGAAGACACTGGAAGCCTGCATGAAGTGCAAGCTGTCATCGCCCTGGCTCAGCGCAACGAAATTCAGATATTCGCACTCTCGGCCCATGCCAGGCACAAGTTTGCTCCGGGCGACGTGGTGTTGCAGCGACTGGCGGATGAGACTGGGGGACGGTTTTACGTGGCCGCCACCGACAAGGAAGTACCCGCTATCTTCGCCGAGATGGAGCAGCAGATGCGAACCCAATACTCCGTCTCTTTCCAGCCGGAACAGCTGATGCCCGGCTTTCATGCCCTGCGCCTGGAAGTGACCACACCTCAAAACATGCGGGTCCGCGCCCGCCAGGGCTATTACTTCGACGCCCCTTAACGCTCGCTGCCACATTGTGGGACTTAACCCCACTAGCTTCATTCTTAAAAGCGAAAAGCGCTCCGCACACGGCGGAGCGCAGTCAAAAATCCTCGCGCTCAGTGCCCGGGATTGGTCAGCCAGCCGCGCGTCAAATAATCGGTCATGCTCAGCGACAGCAGCAGGAACAAGAAGAAGATTGCCGCGATCATCGTCACTTTGGTGAGCTTCGTGCTGTAGTACAGGTGCATGAAGAACAGCACCACCAGCGTGCCCTTGATGGTGGCGATAGTCAGCGCCAGCACGATGTTCCAATCTCCCAGCTCGACAAAAGAAACCGCCGTGGTCAATCCTGTCAGAAACATCAGGCTGGCCCAGATGCCGATGTATACGCCCATCGAAATGACGTGTTGCCGATGTTCTTCTGTTGCCATGTGTCCTCGCTTAACCGCCATGTTTCTTGCTGATCAGGTAGAGCAGCGGGAAAAGATAGATCCACACCAGGTCGACGAAGTGCCAGTACAAACCTACGTTCTCCACTGGACTGTAATAGTCGGGGCTATAGACTCCGCGCGTCCCGGCAATGACAATCCACGTGATCAACCCAATCCCAATGATTACGTGCAGAGCATGCAATCCTGTCATCGCCCAATACAACGAAAAGTAAATCTCAACATTCTGCGGATTGACTCCGGCCGCTTCAGCGCCCTCATACTGGAAGTTCGGACCGGGAAACTCGTGCTGCACCCAGTGCTCGTGATACTCAATCGCTTTGATTCCCAGGAAGCCGACGGCGAGCACTATGGTGATCAGCAGCAGCGCGATCATCATTTTGGTTTTGCCGGTCTGCGCGCAACGTACCCCCAGCGCCATGGTCAGCGAACTGCAGATCAGCACGGCCGTGTTGGTAGTCCCCAGCCAGATGTTCATGCCCTGACTGCCTTCGACGAAGGCCCGGTAGTAGGTCGCCCGGTAGACCAGATAAACGCAGAACAGCCCGCCGAAGAACATGATTTCGGTGACCAGGAACAGCCACATGCCGAACGTGGACGTCTCCTTCTGCTGGTCCATGTCGGCGAAGTGATGTTGCAGCGCGTGTTCAGCGATTTCGATATCGCTAGTGGCCAACGGGGGCCTCCTGCTCTGGCTGATGCTCGTAGTCGTAGGCTTCCCACGTCACGACAGGCGTCTCCTCAAAATTGTCGGTGGGCGGCGGCGACGGCGTCATCCACTCCAGGCCCACCGCGTTCCACGGATTCGGTCCCGCCAGTTTGCCGTAACGCAGCGACCACATGAAATAAATCATGGGCAGCACATAGCCAACGGCCAGCACCGACGCGCCCGCCGTCGAAAGCACGTTCAACACCTGGAACTCCGGCGGATACGCATGGTAGCGGCGCGGCATGCCCATGTATCCAAGAATGAACTGTGGGAAGAACGTCAGGTTGAATCCCACGAACACGAACAGCGCCGAAAGTTTGGCCCATCCCTCGGGATACATCCTGCCGGTAATCTTCGGCCACCAGAAGTGCAGTCCCGCCATGTACGCCATCACCATGCCGCCCACCATCACATAGTGGAAGTGCGCCACCACGAAGTAAGTGTCGGTCACATGGACGTCCACTCCCAACGACGCCAGAAAAACTCCGGTTAGCCCACCAACAGTAAATAGCCCCATGAAGCCAAAGGCGTAGAGCATCGGCGTTTCGTAACGAATCGAGCCTTTGTACAGCGTGGCCGTCCAGTTAAAGATCTTCACTGCCGAAGGAATTGCTACCAGGTAGCTCAGCAGCGAGAAGACCAGCGCAGCGTAAACCGAGATGCCGGCAACGAACATATGGTGGGCCCACACCAGGAATCCCAGCACTGCGATGGCAATCGAAGCCAGTGCGACGAACTCATAGCCAAACACCCGTTTGCGCGCGAAGCAGGTAATGATCTCGCTCATCACGCCCATGCCCGGCAGGATCATGATGTACACCGCCGGGTGCGAGTAGAACCAGAACAGGTGTTGGAAGAGCAGTGGGTCGCCACCCAGCGCCGGGTTGAACACGCCGATGTGGAACACGCGCTCCAGGGCAACCAGCAGGAGCGTAATGGCGATCACGGGCGTACCGAGCACCATAATCAGACTGGCGGCATAATTTGACCAGCAGAACAGCGGCAGCCGCGTCCATGTCAGTCCCGGCGCCCGCATGCGGTGAATGGTGACGATGAAGTTCAGTCCGGTAAAGATCGACGAAAATCCTGCGATGAAGATGCCCAGCGCAGTCCCGACTACATGTGTGTTCGAGTAGGTGGTGCTGAACGGAGTGTAAAAGGTCCAGCCCGTGTCCACTCCGCCCATGACCATCGACACCACCGCAAACGTCGCGCCGATGATGTAGAGGTACCAACTCAACAGATTGACCCTGGGAAATGCCAAGTCCTTGGCCCCGACCATCAGCGGAATACAAAAGTTACCCAGTACCGCCGGCACCGAAGGAATCAGGAAGAAGAAGACCATCGTGATTCCATGCATGGTGAACAGCTTGTTATACGTGTCGGACGATACCAGGTCCCCCGCCGGAGTCAACAGCTCCAGCCGGATCAGCATGGCGAAAAACCCGCCTACAAAGAACATTGCGGTGATCGAGATCAGGTACAGAATCGCGATCCGCTTATGGTCCTTCGTCAACAGCCACGACTTCAGACCGTAGCCGTTATTCAGGTAGTTTTCCGTCTCGACCATCGTCTGTACAGCAGTTGCCATTTCACACACCTTCAGGGTTAAAGACCTAGTTGCTCTCGCTCGTCGCAGCCGGCGGCGTATTGCCCGCCGCTTTCTCCTGCGGTTGTGCCAGGGATTTCACATAACTCACCAGCGCCCCTAAGCTCTCTTCCGTAACCTGTCCCTGGAACGTCGGCATGATCGGCTTAAAACCCGCCACCACCTTCGCCTGAGGGTTCAGAATGGATTCGCGAATGTAATTCTCATCCGCTAGGACCGTGCGTCCGTCATCCAACTGCACCGCCTTGCCGAATAGCCCCACAAGGTTCGGACCGCGGCCTTGCGTGTCGAAACGATGGCAGGTCGCGCATCCCAACTGGGCAAATAGCTCCTTGCCACTCGCCGCCATGGTCCCAGTAGCGCCGCCACTGGCCAGCCACGCCTGGTACGCTGCCGGCTCCATTACCACGACCTCGCCGATCATTCCCGAGTGCTCAGTCCCGCAATATTCCGCGCAGAACAGGTGATAGGTGCCGACCTTCGTGGTATGAAACCACGTCGAGGTGAAGCGCCCCGGCAGCACATCCTGCTTGATCCGGAACGCCGGCACAAAGAAGCTGTGGATGGTGTCCTGCGAACTCATGATCATCTTGATGTCGCGGTTCACCGGAATATGCAAGGCGTTGATCTCGCGTTGTCCGGTTTCGTGCTCGAACTTCCACATCCACTGCTTGCCTACGGCGTAGACTTCCATCGCGCCCCGCGGTGGCCGCGCTTCCTGGAAATAGATCAACGATCCCCACGCGAAAAAGATCATCGAGATGCCCAGCGGAATCAGCGTCCACGTCAGTTCCAGCGGCAGCGAGCCTTCAATCTGCTCGGCCTTCGGATGTACTGTGTGCCGGTACTTCACCGCAAACACGAAGACCAGCACGAAAATGAGCAGCGTAAAGAACGCCGAAACCGCCACCAGGAGGAAGTAAAGTCCATCCACCTGGCTCGCCATCGACGAGGCTTGCTCGGGAAACAGTGGCAAGTTCTTCCACATATCGTTCAGGCCCGTCCTGCTCCCTTTCGGGACTCATGAGGTTCACGTCGATACATCACGATCAGAAAGCCGCCCAGCAGCAGCACCGTGGCCGCTCCCCCCAATCGCAAAATATTGGTGACCACCGCGCCGTATCGCCCGCTTTTCGGGTCGTAGTGAAAGCAGTACAGCGTGACTTGGTCCACCAGGTTGCCAATCTTATTGCGTGACGCCTCGATCATGCCAAGGCGCAAATCCTTGGGCGAAAACTCCACCCCGTAGTAATACTGGGCCAGCTTGCCCTGCGGCGTCGCAATCATGATCGCTGCCGAATGGATGAACTGTCCGGTACGCGCATCGCGCTTGTAATGGAACCCGACCGCATCGGCCAGTTGCTTGATCTCGGCCTGCTGCCCGGTCAGGAAGTGCCATCCCGCGCCGTCCGTCTTTTTCTCCAGCCGCTCGTTCATGCGATCGATGTAGATTTTCTTCGTCTCCGTCGCAATTTCCGGCGTGTCATCCGGATTAAAGCTGACTGTCACAGCTTCATATTCATTGCCGGGAGTGAACTTCAGCACGCCCAATGCGCTCGACAGTCCCGCCAACTCCTCCCCGCACAGCATGGGGCAGGTGTAGTACACCAGGTTCAAGACCACCGGGCGTCCCGACTTGAAGTAATCACCGAGTTTCACCGTCTTGCCCGCTTCATCCTTGAACTGCAACTCCAGCGGCAACTGCTGATCCAGCCGCTGATCGATTCCGATATTCTTCAAGTCGTCCGGGCTGACCTGCGCCGATGGCTGACTCGCGTCCCGCGTAAACGAGGAAGGCGGCTGGGCCAACGCAATCGCGCCCGCCATCACCACCACTCCCAGCACCATTGTTTGTGTTGCAAACCACCAATTACGTTTCACTGCTTTTGCTTCCGCTTCTCGCGCGTACTCCGAACCTCGCGCTGTTTTTCGGCTTCGCTACCTATCGACAAGTTCCTTCTGCGCCGCTTGTTTTGAAGGGGCACGGCTTCAGCCGTGCCGTTCAAGTCCATTAATTCTTGTCATTCCGAGTGAGCTTCACAACTGCTATTTCCCGCCCGGTTGTGTCGGCGCCGGAGTCGCCTTCTGGACCACCGCGCTCGCCGCCGAGTCCGCCGGCCGCACTGGCAACCCGCGCTCCTCGATCAACTTCATCGCTTCGGTAATCGGCAGATGGACTGTTCCGTTCTTGTCCAGAAACGGCTGCGCGGGATAAAGAATCTTGTGCTCCGACTGCAAAAGGTTCCTCATGTCCACGACATCGTCGGTTTGTAGCCGCGGCTCCGGAAAACTCCCTGGGTTCACGCCAGTAGTATTTTCAAAGTCCACGCCCTCCGCCTTGGGAGGAGGCATCTTCTGCGCGTTTACCATCGGGCTCGGATTGCCCTTGGCAAAAAACGGACTGTGCGACAGGAAACGGAACATTCCCCAGATCACCAGCTCAATAAAGATGCCGGCTATCAGCAGTCCCACAAGAAAAACCAATATCCCGCGCGGGCTGAGATCGGTGCGGTCGTAGTCAACTGCCGGGTTCCGGAGCAGATCGAAGTCGTCGTGATTAGTGGCCATGTCCCGACCCCTGGTTCAACAAACTCGCCATCTGCGGCTCATATACAGGCAGCAATGGCCGCTGCCGCAGGTTGTAGAAGAAGTACGCCAGCCACAGTCCGCCAATCCCGGCCGGCGCGACCAGGTACCAGATGCTGAAGTAAAAGTGTCCCCGCGCATGCGCGAAATTCGGCACCACGTACCAGTAAATGTCCACCAGTCGCATAAACATCAGCAACACCGCCAGCCAGACCAACCGGCGGCCACCCTTCTTGAGTTCCTTGGAGAGCAGCAGCGCAAAGGGCAGTGCGAAGTGGAACAGGATAATCGCCAGCGCCACGACGCCCCATCCGCCATGGATGCGGTTCAGGAACCAGCTGATTTCATCCGGCAGGTTGCCCGCCCAGATGATCAGCCACTGCGAAAACGAGAAGTAGGCGAACAGCATCACGAACGCCAGCATCAACTTGCCCAGGTCGCGAAACTGTTCAGCCTTGATAATTTCGCGGAACGGGCTGTATCGGGTCAGCACCGTGAGCATGATGATGCAGAACGCCAGCGCCGACAGTCCTTCGCCCGCCATGAAAATCATGCCGTAGATGGTCGATCCCCAGTGTGGATCGAGCGACATCACCCAATCCACGCTGGCGAACGAAATCGTCAGCGCATACAAGAGCAATCCAATGCCGCTGAAAAGCTGGAAGCGCGGCTGCGTTCCCGGCGTCAGCGGCTCGTCTTGCAGCGCCGAGCGCTTGTTCAGGACATATGCGATGCCAAACCAAATTACGAAATACAGCACCAGGCGTCCCCACCAGAACGGCATGTTCAGGTACCAGGCGTTGTGTTCGGTCAGCGCTGCATCGGTCATCCACGCGTACAACTGGTTTCGGCCCAGCGCCAGCGGCAGGAACAACACCGCCATCAACGGCAGTCCTTTGCTCGCCGCCTCCAGCACGCGCCTGATCGACAGTCCCCATAGTCCGCCCGACAGATGTTGCACCATCAACAGCGCCATGCAGCCCAGGCTGAGTCCCAGCCACAGCATAAAACCAATCAGGTAGCCGCGCAGCATCTGTTCCGGTTGCAGCACGAATCCCGCCACGCACGCGATTGCCCCGACAACTCCCACAATGAGGTAGGTCCGTTGCCAGCTGGCCGCTTCTGACGGCACCACGAAATCAGTCCTCTGGACCTGCGCAGGAGGTTGGCTCATTGCGGGCCTCCCTGCGCGGCAGGCGCTGCCGTTCCTTGCCCGGTCGCTCCCTGAGTGTCAAAAGGAGCCGCAATCACCACGCCCGCCGGCGGTTCGCTGGCGACCTGCTGCCCGGCCGGAACGTCATCCTGCGTCGCGTTCTGGCTCAACTGCAGCGCCCGGATGTAGGCGGCGATTGCCCATCGGTCCCGCGGAGAAACCTGTTGCGAGTAGTCCAGCATGGCTCCGAATCCATTGGTCATCACGTCGAAGAAGTAGCCGACAGGTGCTTTCCGCAACCGGTCGTTGTGATAGGACGGAGGATGCTTCAGTCCGCGCTGCACGATCATCCCGTTGCCGTCACCCGCTTCACCGTGGCAAGGCGAGCAATAAATGTTGAAGCGCTGTTGTCCGCGCGCCATCACGTCAGCGGTCACCGGAAACGGCATGTAGTCGCCATCGTCCTTGCCGATCTTGCCGGTGTAAAAATACGCGTCGGCCCGCTGATCTCCACGGGCCACGACGCCTTCCACCAGGGGACGCGCCGAGCGCTTGTCCGCGTAAAATTCGCTTTCCTGCAGCGGACGCTGGTACGGCTGGTTCTGCATGTCCGCGCGGCATCCCGCCAGCAGCAGCAAAGCCGTCGCCACCAGCAGATACGCCAGCACACAGCGCACCCGGCCGCTGGCTCCTTCGCCATGTGCGCTTGCCGCAGACCGCCGAAGGTCGAATTGAGCTAGCCGATTAATGCGGCACCTCCGAAATCGAAAGCGGCTTCAGTCCCTGCATAAACTGTTGCGTTCCCACCAGGTCGAACTTGGGATCGGCGGCCTCGACACATAGAAAGAAACGATCGCGAGTCACCGCCGAAAACTTGTCCACGTTGAACACCGGGTGATACGGCTGCGGCAATCCGTTCAATGCAAACATCCCGAACATTCCTGCCAGTCCGGCGAACAGAATCGTCATCTCAAACGTCGGCACGATGAATGCCGGCCACGAATCATAAGGCTTGCCGCCGATATTCAGCGGATAGGCAATCACGTTGATCCAGTACTGCAACCCGAAGCCCGACAGTCCGCCCAGGATTCCGCCCAGCAGCACCACCAGCGGCACCGCCGATTTGTGGAATCCGATGGCCTCGCTGGCTTCCTCAATGGGAAACGGGCTGTAGGCATCCATCTCCCGATAGCCCTCGGCGTAGGCGGCCTTGGCCGCATGCACCAGTTCCGTCGGAGTCTCAAACTCGGCCATCAAGCCATAAAGTGCAGGCGCCGCGGTTACGTGGCTCATTCCTTCACCTCCGCCTGTGGCAGCAGCATCCGGATTTCAAAGATCGAAATCGCCGGCATAATGCGGATGAATATGAAGATTGCCGCTGTAAACAGCCCGATCGTCCCGGCGTAGGTCGCCCAGTCCCAGCGCGTCGGCACGTAATGCCCCCACGACGACGGCAAGAAGTCGCGATGCAGGCTGGTGACGATGATGACAAACCGCTCCAACCACATGCCTACCAGCACCACCAGCGAAATCCCGAACAGCCACTTTGTACTGGAACGCACCCTTGGCCACCACAGTACCTGCGGGATCAGAAGATTCATCAGGATTAGCGACCAGTACAACGGTGCATACGGGCCAAACCACCGGTTGTGGATCATGAAGCGCTCGTAGGTCGATCCGCTGTACAGCCCAACAAACGCCTCGAAGAAGTACCCGTACGCCACGATCAATCCCGTCGCCAGCATGATCTTGGCTGAGTTCTGCAGGTGCCGCTCCGTGATCATGCCTTCGAGTCCGTAATATTTACGGATGGGAATCGCCAGCACCAGTACCATGGCAAAGCCTGAGTAGATCGCACCGGCAACGAAATATGGCGGGAAAATTGTGGTGTGCCATCCCGGAACGATGGCGATTGCGAAATCGAAGCTGACCACCGTGTGCACCGAGAGCACCAGCGGCGTCGAAATGCCGGCCAGCAGAATGTACAGCGCCTCGTAGCGCGTCCAGTGCCGTGCCGATCCGCGCCAGCCGAAGGACAGCGCCCCGTAAAACTTCCGTGCGAGTGGATGCGTGGCCTGCTCTCGCATGGTAGCCAGGTCGGGTACCAGCCCCACAAACCAGAACACCGCGGAAATCGTGGCGTAGGTCGAAACCGCAAACACGTCCCACACCAGCGGGCTGCGGAATTGCGGCCACACTCCCATGCTGTTGGGATACGGGAACATCCAGTACCCGAGCCACGGACGGCCCATGTGCAGCAGCGGGAACATTCCGGCGCAGGCCACCGCGAACAGCGTCATGGCCTCGGCGAATCGGTTGATGGAGTTACGCCAGGTCTGCTTGAACAGCAGCAGGATAGCCGAGATCAGAGTGCCCGCGTGGCCGATACCGATCCACCACACAAAGTTGATGATGGCGAAGCCCCAGGCCACCGGGATCTCAATGCCCCAGATGCCGACGCCGCGCAGGAACAGGTAGGTGACCGCCATGCCAAGTATCGCCAGCAAAGTCATGCCGACGGCCAGACCCGCCAGCCACCCCATCCCAATCGGCCGCTTCAAGACGATGTCGGTGATCGTGTCGGTGACCGAGTCAAACGTCTGACCCGGTTGCAACACCGGCGGTTCATCGAGCAACGCTACGTTGTTTTCCTCTACTCCCGCCATCTAGCTCCGCTCCGACTTTTCAAGTTCAGGATTCGGGTTTAACACCACTGCCATGTACGTGGTGCGAGGACGCGTATTCAAATCTTCCAGCAGACCGTAGTTGCGCTTATCGGCCCGCAGCTTCGACACCCGGCTCTCCGGATCGTTCAAGTCTCCAAAGGTGATCGCCGCCGCCGGACACGCCTGCTGGCACGCGGTGATGATCTCTCCATCCTTCACCTTGCGGTTTTCTTTCTCCGCCGTAATACGTCCGTGGGTAATGCGCTGCACGCAGTAGGTGCACTTCTCCATCACGCCGCGGCTCCGAATGCTCACTTCCGGATTGCGCATCATCTTGTACTGTGGCGTGTCCCAGTCCTGCCACAGCAGGAAGTTGAAACGCCGCACCTTGTACGGACAGTTGTTCGAGCAATAGCGCGTACCGACGCAGCGGTTGTACACCATGTCGTTCAGGCCTTCAGTGCTGTGCACCGTCGCGCCCACCGGACAAACCACTTCGCAGGGTGCGTTCTCGCATTGCTGGCATGGAATCGGCTGGTAATATGCCGACGGATTCTCCGTCCCGCCTTCGTAATACACATCCACGCGCAGCCAGTTCATGTGGCGCCCGCGACGTACCTGGTCCTTGCCCACCACTGGAATGTTGTTCTCCGCCTGGCACGCCACCACGCACGTCTTGCAGCCAATGCAGGAGTTCATGTCGATGGCCATGCCCCACTTCGCCTCTGTGTACTGGTAGAGGGGGCCGCCTGACACAGTTTGATAAAGCGTGAACTCCGGCGCCGGGGCTTCGATGCCTTCGTGCGCGAAGTTGGGGTTCTTGATGAAGTCTTCCAGCGTCGCTTTGCGGACGATGTGCCGGTCGCTCATGTCCTCCGCGCCAGGAATACCCGACTGATCGATGTACTGCCAGCCCTGCGGATTCGCAAACTCGTAGCCGTCGCCAACCTTGGTGATCTTGCCGGCTGTGAAGTAAGGCGCGTCGCTGGTGCGAAGCGTGTAGGCGTTGAAACCCACGTCCGTTCCCACCCGCCCGCTCTTGCTGCGGCCATAGCCCAGGAACACCGTGATCGCGTCGTCCGGATGTCCCGGCGCACGCCAGACGCCGCCCTTCACCTTGTGACCATTGGCCTCGATCTCGACGACGTCCTCGGTCTTCAACCCCAGTTTTTCGGCGGTCTTCACGCTTACCAGCACCGCGTTGTCCCAGCAGATCTGCGTCATCGGCTTGGGAGTTTCCTGCAGCCACGCGTTGTTGGCGTACGTCCCGTCATAAATCGTGGGATCGCGCCGGAACATCACTTCCAACCCGCCAGTACTGCCCGCACTCGCCGCCGGTACGCTTCCCTTAGCCGTCACCGCCTTGGCCGGGAATGTGGTACCTGCGACGAATCCGTCGTTCAGCATTTTGCGCCACGCCGCCTCAAAATCGCCCGTCATCTTGCCTTGCCAGTACTTTCGGACGATGTCGTAGCCGCTGGTGGCCGACGATCCAACAAGTGCTTCGATGAACTCGTACTCGCTCTTACCGCCGTACAGTGGAGCGATCAGGGGCTGCACGACAGTTGCCGTTCCATCGATGCTGCGCACATCCCCCCACTGCTCCAGGTAATGCGTGGCGTTGATGTGCCAGTGCACATGGTCGGTGGTCTCGTTCTGATAGAGGCTGTGCTGGACCCGCAACTGGACCTTGCCCATCGCGTCCGCAAACTTCAGGTCCGCCGGAGCGTCATACACCGGATTGCCGCCCACGATCAGCAGCACGTCCACCTTGCCGGCATTCATGTCGCCGACCAGTTCCTTCAGTGCTGCGGTCTGGTCCTGCGGCTTCGCTTCCACCGGATCGGTGTAGAACACCGTCGTGCCCACCGCGCCCAGCGCCTGGTTCATGGCATGGGCCAACGCGTGCACTGCCGCAGGCTGATTGTCCCCGGGTATCACCACCGCCGCGCCCTTGTGCGCCTGCAGATCTTTCACCAGCGCGGCCACAAACTTCTGCTGCTCCGGCTTGGCGCTTCCGTTTCCTACTCCCAACCCTGCGGCGATCGCCCGCGCTACCTGCTCCACCTCAGAAGCCCGTACTGGCAGACGATGGTCAGCCTTGCCGCCGGTGTTCGTCGGCGTGCTCTCCACCATGTAGAAGCGCGACATCTTCTCCTTCAGCTCGGGATTGCGTCGCGACGAGAATTGCCGCGCATACCCCAGAAATCCCGGATACCCACTGGAAAGAAAATCGCCATCAAGCGAGAGAATCGTGTCCGCCTTATCGAGGCTGTAGCGCGTCTCGACATACTGCCCAAACGCCAGTTGTGCACCCGCGCGGGCGTTATCGCGGTTCAGCGGGTCGTACTGCACCCACTTTGCCTCGGGATACGCCGCCAGCACCGCATTCATCTGCGCGGCCAGCGTCGGCGAACTCACCGTGCGGGTGAGGATGCGCAGGCCCCCGCCACTCACCGCCTTCTGCGAGTTCAGCGGCCCTTTGATCGAACTGGCGTAGTCGCTCCACGACCGGATGTCGCCGGTGTACGACACCACCTGCGAACGGTCGGGATCGTACATGTCGAGAATCGATGCCTGCGCGAAAACGTCGCTGCCGCCGAGGCTCGCCGGATGGTCCGGATTGCCCTCAACTTTGGTCGGGCGTCCCTCGTGGCTCTCCACTAGCACCGGAGTCGCATAACCCCCGAACGGCATGGCGCTGGCAAAAAATAGCGGCAGGCCGAGCGTGATCGGTTCCGGCTGACGCACGTAAGGAACGATGGGCTCGACCGGCTGCTTGACGCACGCCGACAGCCCAGCCAAAGCCATTGAAGCCGTCATCAGCTTCATGAAGTCGCGGCGCGACGCTCCTTCCGGCCACACCGACGCCTGCCGGGGAAACTCGCGGTGCACCATCTCGAAGAATCCCTCGGTCTGGGACAGTTCTTCCAGGCTCCGCCAGTATTGTGGGCCGCTCTTGGTTCGCGCCAGCTTGTCGCGAACTTCCGCCAGCTCCAGTTTGCTGGGACAAACCGCCTCGGACTTTTGTTGGTTCTCTTTTTCCATCTTCTCGTCGGTTCCGCTATTCATTCCGTCTTAGCATCGCTTCGAACTCGAAGTTTCCTTAAACTGTAACTGGCCTGCGTGGAGCGCCGACTCTCCGCGCTGCCAACTGACAACTCTTTACCGATGACAGGTGTTGCAACTCGTTATGTCCTGCACCGTACGAACGTTGTACTGCGTCTTGAGCGCCGATCCCAGCGCGATCTGGTCAGTGTAAGCCGTGCCATCGGCCAATTTCACCGGATGCAGCTCCGACGGCTGCTCATAGTTCATGTTGAATACCTGGTCTTTGGGACGCAGGAACTTCTCCGGCGCCCGGTGACATTCCAGGCACCACTCCATCCGCATCGACGATTCCTGGTACATCAGCGGCATCTTGTTGACCGGACCATGGCAGCTCAGGCACCCCACGCCCTTGTTTACGTGGATGCTGTGGTTGAAGTACACGTAGTCCGGCAGGTAGTTCACCTTGGTCCACAGCAGCGACTTGCCCGTCCGGTAGCTGTCCCTCACCGGCTCCAGCAGCGCGGCGTTCGTCCAAATCTGCGAATGGCAGTTCATGCAGGTCTTGGTGGGAGGTATCCCGGCGTAGCTCGACTGCTCCACCGAAGTGTGGCAGTAGCGGCAGTCGATTCCCAGCCCCGCATTATGGTGCTGGTGGCTGAACGGAACCGGCTGCGACTGGCGGACTCCCTGGTAGGTAACGTACGGTGCTTCTTGCATTTCCCACGCGAACCCCAGCAGCCCGGTCACCACCACGACCACTGCCAGAATCGACAGCCGCGAAAGGCTATTCGCACTACGATGAAAAATTTGTGCCATGTACGAAGCTTTCCAGTGTTGCGGGTAAGGAGCCGATTACCCCATTCGGCCCCAGGTTCGTGCAGTTCTGTAACTTAAGTCCTGTTCGGTTGTGACGCGAGTCACCCAAGTCGGTGATTATAACAAGTCAGGTTGATCACTGCGCAAGCATTCATTTCGAGCCGCTCGTCGATTGCACTCTGCTGGTGCAGTTTCCCGCAGCGGAACCGTTAATTGTTGAAAACCACAACATAAATTCTCTAATTCTCTGCTCGAAACTCCCGCAGACTCCGTGCCTCCGCAGTGAATGTGGACCCGCTTTACTTGAAACTCGAAACTTCTTCTACTCGCTCTCCAGAATCACGTAGGCCATCGCCGACTCAGCCGTGTGCGTGAGTGACAGATGCACCTTTCCCCCGCCAAGCTTGGCGAAAATCTCTCCCGCCTTCCCATGGAAGACGATCATCGGCCGTCCGCCCGGCAATCGTCGCACCTCGATGTCCCGCCAGGTCACGCCGCGGCTCCATCCCGTCCCGAGGGCCTTCATGCCCGCTTCTTTGGCTGCAAAGCGTGCGGCAAAGCGCTCTATCTTGTTGGCCTTCGATTCGCAATACCGTATCTCATCCGCCGTGAAGACCCGCTCCTTGAATCGGTCTCCAAAGCGGGCAATGGCTTGCGCGATCCGGTCTACTTCGGCGATGTCGACGCCAGTACCCACAATCATGGCATCACCTTACAACATCTTGGCTACTGTTTCCCAATTCGATAATTGCACTACGATCAACCTCGCCAGTCCCCCTATGCCTCTGATTCTTAGGAGCTTCTGCTATTAGCTCGTACGCCGTTCATGCTCCAGGGATGTAAAAAAGTTTGGATTTTCGCAGTTCCACTGCTATGATTATCTTGCTCGATTGATCGACGTTGTACGCAGCAGTTCCTGCCTTGCAGCATCCCTGCTTGCTCCACAATCCGGTCGAATTGCAGCTACATCAATTTGAAGGAACATGCATCACCATGGAACAAGGAACAGTTAAGTGGTTCAATGACGCGAAGGGCTACGGCTTCATCAGCCGTCAGAACGGCGAAGACGTTTTCGTTCACTACTCTGCCATCCAGGCAGGCGGATTCCGCAGCTTGCAGGAAGGTCAAACCGTTCAGTTCACCGTTGTCAAGGGACCGAAGGGCTGGCAGGCCGAGAACGTACAGCCTGTATAACAACTCGAGCGAAAGTTCGAGAGGCGGTCCGCTAAGGCGGATCGCCTTTCTTTTTGGTGTGTCTCCCCACTCGGTCGCTAAGCTAGCTCGGCCCGGCAAAATCCCACCTCCGCCGGCTTTTGCTTATTGCTTATTGCTGATCACACCCCCGCCGCCGCCACTCCCGTGTAATACCTCTGCGTGCGTGGCAGCTTCGAAGCGTACCCAAGCAAGAAGAAGAACAGGGTAGAGACGAGGCACACCGCCAACCGGGTTCGCGCCAGCGGCAACGGAGACAGCTCCAGGTACTTGCCCATCCGCCACGCCGCCCAGTTGACCACCTGCGTAGGCACCACCGTCCATATCGCAATGTAGAACCACGCCCGCTCCGCCCCTTCACCGAAAGTGTCGCGTTTGGCGCGAGGAGTCAGATTGAGCATCGTCCCCAGCACCACCGCCAGCGCCAGCGGATAGTAGCCGTACGCGTACATCTCTTTCAGCATCCAAACGCCAGTGACCGAGGCCACAACCAGGCCAGCCACATTCAGCGTAAACGGAACTAATATGTCGATCCATGCCGCGGTATAGCACATCACGCGATACGGCAAATTCGGCTGATGCACTCCGTAATAGTGGATGTAAGGCCGCTCTTCGCAGCCCGGCATTCGGCCCACCCACCCGCGCCAAGCCACCACGGCCATCACTATCGCCAGCCAAATCCAATGGCGCTGATCCGGCCCGTGCGTGTACAGGTCGTAGGTCAGCGGCCACCCCGGCAGCACCCAGAACACCCAGATCCAAATAGGAGTATGGAGAACGCGGTAGTACCCCTTGTTGCGTTCCCGGAAGACGGCCTGTTTCATAAGTGTTTTTCGAGCATAGCGGCAACCGCGCGCGTAACGCAAACATCTTCACCGGGTGTCATCCTGAGCGGAGTGAGCGAAGCGAATGCAGTCGAAGGACCTCTATGACGACGACCATGCTCAGAACAACTGCTGCGCG
Source organism: uncultured Acidobacteriaceae bacterium (assembly GCA_963779555.1). Lineage (GTDB taxonomy): Bacteria > Acidobacteriota > Terriglobia > Terriglobales > Acidobacteriaceae > DASRAA01. The sequence continues at coordinate 86,409 of CAVZYS010000034.1, read as the reverse complement.
TTGTACACCAGCTTTCCGTCCGTCATTCGCGCCTCCGCCATCAGCTTGTGCTCTCGCGGCGGATGCTTCTCGTCATCTATGTGCAGCACCGTGTGCCCGTGCGCCGTCAGATAATCGCTCACCAGCATGCGGTGACATTGAAAGTACAAGCGTTCAGCGCACATGATCGCCGTTGCCATCGCGATGGGTGCCCCACCCTTGTCGCCCACACTTGGCGACAGTGTGGGATCGCTGCACCGGCTCGCAATCTCGAGCAATCCGGCAACGCCGTGCTCAAACTCGTCCGTCATCATGTAATCCGCATAGTTGCGGAACGACTCGTTGCGCAGCCCCGTGTTCGGCGAATCGTTGCGAATCTTCTTGCGCCTCCCGCCCAGTTCCTTCATCCAGACATACGCTATCCCACAGCGTGGGAGCTCCTGCTCCAGCGCCTCGCGGTTGAAGTGCGGCAGCCGCCGCGACATGGGAAACGACCGGATATCCACCAGCGTTTTAATGCCGTGTCCCCGCAACGCCGTCACCAATTCCTCCAGCGTGCGCGTGGAATGTCCGATGGTGTAAATCGTGGCCACTGTTTGTCTTGCTCCCCTGTGTTTCGTCGCGGTTCGAGCAGCAAGGCACTGGGCGCCCAATCCCATCGCCGTATTTGGCGATAGGGTGGGAGCTGTGACCTATACACGAACCGCGGAGCGGCGGATTAGCCCGTGCAGCCGGGGCGCAAGCCCCCGGGTATACCCGCCAAAGGATGACTCCAAGCGCGTAGCGGCCTACAGCGCAACCAACGCCATCGCGATCACTTCATCATTCTCCGGCTCGACCGTCCGAAGATCCAGCAGCACGCGCCCCTCCTCCACTCTCGCGATGATCGGCGTCGCCCACGCGCGCAACCTCTCGGCAATTGCATCCGCACTCGTCTCCGGCGAAGAAACCGCCAGTGCTCGCGTCGGAAGCGTCGCCCCCGGCGCTGATCCGCCGCCAATGACCGACCGCGACGCCACCACCTCAACCTTGAGCCGCGGATTTCCAACATCCAATTTGTTTCTAAGGTTCTCTGCACGCTGGCCGATCGCTTCCTCGGTGAGCCGCAGCATACGCAGCACCGGTAGCGAGTCGTAATCCCCCCGCAGGTACGCCAGCAGCGTAGCTTCCAGCGCGGCGTAGAACATCTTGTCCACCCGCAGCGCACGAAACAGCGGATTCCCGCGAATCTTCGCCACCAACTCCCGCTTGCCACTGATCAGCCCCGCCTGCGGGCCTCCCAGCAACTTATCGCCGCTGAACGTCACCACATCCACGCCCGCTCGCAAACTGGCGGCAATGGTCGGCTCGCCTTGCACACCAACCGACGGCAGGTCGAAGATATCTCCGCTGCCCAAATCTTCCATCACTGGAATCCCGCGCCCGCGTCCCAGCGCCGCCATCTCATCGAGCGACGGCTGCTCGGTGAATCCCGTAATCGCAAAGTTCGACCGATGCACCCGCAACAGCAGCTTGGTCCGCTCGTTGATCGCCTGCTCGTAGTCGGCGATGCGCGTGCGATTCGTCGTCCCCACCTCGCGCAGTACCGCGCCCGACTTCGCCATTACGTCCGGGATCCGGAACGACCCGCCAATCTCTACCAACTCGCCGCGTGAGACGATGACCTCGCCACCTTCCGCCAGCGCATTCAGCGCCAGCAGTACCGCAGCGGCGTTATTGTTGACCACGATGGTCGCGACCTCGCGCCCGATCTCGCCGAAAATCCTCGCGAACAAGTGGTCCACATGCCCATCACGCTTGCCGCGTTCGCCGGTCTCAAGATCGAATTCCAGATTGCAATAGCCTCGCGCGATCTCGGCCACGCGCTCCAGCGCCGCGCGGCTCAGTGGCGCGCGTCCCAGGTTGGTGTGCAGGATCACGCCCGTCGCGTTAATCACCGGCCGCAGCGAATAAGCCATTGATTCGCGCAGGCGCTGCTCGATCTCGTGGGGTAACTCCTCCACCAAAGCCTTGACCCGTTCTTCGCCGAGCGTTCCCGTGGCGATGTCTGCGCGTAGTTGTTCCAGTTTGCCGCGGATCACCGCCAGCATTGCAGGGTGGCCTTCCCGTTGTGCGAGCAACCCTATTTGTGGATCGCGAAGCAACTCGTCAACCGAGGGCAAGAGACGAAATCGTTGATCTTTACTGTGGTCAGTCATGGCACTCGCGAAAAACCTCGACTCTGAACCGCTTTGTATCAGGGCACGCCTTCACATCTCGCGGGGAAAGACGTTTCCTGGCAGCCTCGTATCAGGGCACGACAGTCGTGCCGGAAACGGCAGTAACGAAGTCGGGCCTTAGCCCCTGAGAGAACTCGGTCTACACCTTCTCTGAAAACGCTTGGGCTCCCTGAGAAAGTAAGTCAACGTCGCGACAGCAGACGCCCTCCGATCAAGCCCAGCAAAACTCCGCCGGCCACAAACGCGGCAGCCACCTTGGCATCAAAGAATCGCACGAAGCGAGTGCTCCCATCCGTCACCTCCAGCACTCCCGCCGGAGCCGCAACGACCGCACCGCCACCTCCCCCGCCTCCTCGATCGCCTTCAGCCGATTCACCCTTGCGTCCGCCCCAGCCCGCGCCCACGTGGTACGCCACCCACGCTACGGGCACGATCGTCTTGCCACGTGCCTCGATCGGATCACCAAACACTTGTTTCACGTTAGCGGTCGCCGAAAACCGTTCCGTCAACGACTGCAAAATTTCCTGTGCATGATTCATGATTGTCTCCAAAACCATCCTGGCAGACTCCGCAAGATCCTCACGATCTGTCATCACGAGGTCGCCGTGGCGACCGAAGGATCTGCTTTTGTCCGCGCCCTCTAAAAACACACTCCCGCTCCGAAAATCCCGGCGCTCCTAATCACAGATCGGAGAGGAGCTGTTCGCTTAGTCGCTTATTGCTGATTGCTCTTTACCAGCTACCAGTCACCAGCTACCAGTTAAGCTTTTCACCCCACCTCCACCAACCCATATCTTCGATTCCAATGCGCGCGCAAATGCATCACCGCATTCGCAATCTCCTGCTGAGAGATCTTCTCATTCGGACCTTCCAGCACCAGCCGCGCCTCACTCCGCGCCAACTCAAGGACGTCGCGATCACGCAGCAAATTGGCCACTCGAAAGTTCGGCATGCCCGCCTGCCTTGTGCCGAAAAATTCACCCGGCCCGCGCTGCTGCAAATCCAGTTCCGCAATCTCAAACCCATTCTGCGTCCGCACCATCGCGTCCAGTCGCGCCTCTGCCTCCAGCGAAACCTTGCCTCCCGTCATCAGCACGCAAAACGATTGCGCCGTCCCTCGTCCGATGCGTCCGCGCAACTGATGCATCTGCGACAAACCAAAACGTTCTGCATGCTCCACCACCATAATGCTGGCGTTAGGAACATCGACCCCCACCTCGATCACCGTGGTAGCAATCAGCACGTCGATCGCGCCCCGCTGAAAGCTCGCCATGGTCGCGTCTTTCTCATCCGCGCTCATGCGTCCGTGCAGCAGTCCCACCCGCAGTCCCGCCAGTTCATGCTGCCGCAACTGTCCATACATTTTGATGGCGGCCTTCAGTTCGCTGGCCACCGGGGTCCCCGGCAAGCGACGGTTTTCCGCTTGCTGGGGTGGCATTGCTCCCTCTTCGATCACCGGATAAACCACGTACGCCTGCCGACCCGCCGCGACCTGCTTGCGCACAAATTCCCACACCTGCGGGGCCGCGTCGTCGGTCACGCGCCGCGTCTTGATCGGCGTCCGTCCCGGCGGAAGCTCATCCAACACGCTGGTATCCAGGTCGCCATACAGCGTCAGCGCCAGCGTCCGCGGAATCGGCGTCGCCGTCATCACCAGCACATCGGGTTCCGTCTCATTCGTCTTCTTCATCAACCGGAAGCGCTGCATCACGCCGAAGCGGTGCTGCTCGTCCACAATCACCAGTCCCAGCTTGTCGAACTCCACCGACTCCTGGATCAGCGCGTGCGTCCCAATCACCAGTTGCGCGTTGCCCTGCATAATGTGATGCCGCACTTGCTTCTTGTGCCCGGACTCCTGCGATCCTGTCAGCAGCACGATGCGATAACCCGCGCTCTCTAGAATTCGCCGCGCTGACAGATAATGCTGCGTCGCCAGGATTTCCGTCGGCGCCATCAGCGCCACCTGGTATCCGTTCTCGATCGCGATCACCGCCGCTTCGAATGCGACGATCGTTTTGCCCGACCCTACATCGCCTTGCAACAGCCGCCGCATGGGAGCAGGCTCCTTCATGTCGCCGACGATCTCTTTCAGCACCCGCTTCTGCGCTTCCGTGGGATGGAACGGCAGAATCCGCTTCACCGCCGCGCGCACCTGGTCGTTGATCGCGAAGCTCACCCCGCTCTGCGCCCGCATCTTGCGCCGCTTGAGTTCCAGTCCCAAGTTCGAGAAAGAACAGCTCTTCGAAAATCAGCCGGAAGAGCGCCGGAGTGCGCGCCGACTGCAGCTTCGCCAGGCTCTCTCCCACCTCCGGCCAGTGCGCCTGCCAGAATGCGGTCCTGCGATCGATCAGCCCCATGCGCCCGCGCACCACGCGCGGAATCGCATCGGCAACTTCCTGATCGAGCTGCTCCAGCATCCCGTGAATGACACGGCGAAACCAGCGCGCCGTCAGCTTCCCTTTGCCTGCGGTTTCGTAGATGGGAACGATGCGTCCCACCTCGAGCGATTGCCACTTGCGTTGTTCCTCGTCGCCATTGCTGCCTTTTTCGGCCGGATCGTGCAGGATTTCAAACTGCGGCTGCATGATCTGGAAGCGATGATCGCGCCCGCGCTCCGGCACCTCGACTTTTCCATAGAGCGCGACCAGTTGTCCGGCGCGAAACTTGTCTTGCAGGTAGGTCGCGTTGAACCAGATGCACTTCAGCGTCTCGCGCCCCTGTCCCACCGTCATCTCGAAGATGGGCATGCGGCGTGTGCGAAACAACCCCGAGGTCCGCACCTCCGCGATCACGCTGGCCATCTCACCCGGCCGCAACTCGCCAATGCCGCGCGGATTCAGCCGGTCTTCATAGCGAAACGGCAGGTAGTACAGCAGGTCCTCGACGGTCGAGACACCCTTCTCCAGCAGCATCTCCGCAATTCGCGGTCCAATGCCTTTGACGTATTGCACGCTGGTAGAGAGATCGAGCACAGTGCGATGGTAAATCAGAGAGGTGGGTGCCCCATCCCGGTCGCTTCATTGTGAGCGACGAGCTGGGTGCCTTATCGTGACGCGTCATCGTGACGACGCTGGGTGCCCCACCCTAGACCGCGTCAGCGGGCCAGGGTGGGAAGGGAGATGCTCATCCTTCAACGCAAGAGTTGATTATCGCCCCGTCCGAATCATTCGCTGTTTATCTCTGTCATCCTGAGCGAAGCGACCGCAGGGGGCGCAGTCGAAGGACCTCTTTCCCCGCGACGAACTGTCTTCTACACTGTGACGCATCACGCTGAACCCTATGACCCGCCGCATCCTCAAACAATTTGCCGCTGTCCTCGTTGGCAACCTGCTCTACTTCTTCGTCTTGATGCCGCACCTCCCCCCAGCCGCGCGACATACTCCCTACCATCTCGACTGGGGACTGCTCGTCGATCTTTGGGTCTGTCTCGTGATCTACGGCCTCATCCAACTCATCTTCCGTCGGAAGTCATAACGCAGGTGCCCAGCTTTGTTGCACTCCCTCTTCGGTGAATGATGTCTTGATCGCCCTGCGACCGCTGCCCGCCTGAGCGAATCCGCCAATGAAGGGGAGAGATCACGGAAAGACATCATCGAAGATTCTCCGTGTCCTCCGTGTCTCCGTGGTGAATGATCTTCGACCGAGCGGCTCTGAACGGGTGTGTTGCAAAACAACTAGGGGAGCCCTCAGGCTCCCCGTCTCTCGTCAACTGGCTTCGACCTCAGAAATGCTTGGAATCCGTCCCCTTGAAAATATCCTGCCACTCGCGCTTTTCCTGCTCCATGTCTTTCTTGAACTGCTCCATCTGCTTCTGGAGCTCAGGCTGCATTTCCTTCATCTGCTCGGAAATGTCGCGCGCCATGTCGGCCAGCTCTTTGGCGGTTGGCTTCATGCTATCGGCCATCTGAATCGCGTCCCGCTCCATCTGCGGAGTCATTTTCTCGATCTCTTTACGTACCTGCTCCGATTGCTTCTGCCATTCCGCCGCCTGCTTAGCCAGTTCTTCGGCCCGCTTCTTCATCTCCGGAGTCGCAGCTTTCATCGCCGCATCGGCCTGTTTGCGCGCATTCTCGACCTGTTTCTTCATGTCGGGCACCGCGTTCTTCGCCGCAACTTGTGCCTGCTCATTGATCTCGTCGACCTGGTTCTGGTCGAGTTGCGCCAGCGTCGTCATTTCCTGCGCATTTTCCGCGAGTTCCGGACCAAGCTTCTGCATTTCTTCCGACATCGCCTGCATGTCCAAATCGAAGCCCAAGCCATCCCAGTCCTCGCCCTGCAACTTCGATGAGTTCGCCGGCAGGCTGATTTCGATGTTCTGTTCTTTCTTGTCGCGCACGACTGCGATTGTCACTTTGCCGCTTCGGGTCTTCATGGCACGTCGCCAGTCCGCCATGTCGTGGATCGTCTCATCATTGACCCGTACGATCACATCGCCAGCCCTTAATCCGGCTGCTCCACCCGGACTCCCCTTCTCCACCGAGCGCACCAGCACTCCCTTGTTTTGTGGAACACCGAAGAAGTCACACAACTGCGGGCTCAGTGGCTCCACCACAATTCCGTGCCGCGCGGATATCGATGTAAAGCTCGGAATCTCGATGTCGGGATACATTCGCGGCGGGACCGGTGGCGTTGGCCCAGTGAACCCCATACTTCCCATCGGCGGAACCGGTGGCTTGGGCATGTGCGCCATCTGTTTCCAGTCACCCAGTGTCACCTTCACTTCCTTGCTCTGCCCGTCGCGAATGACCGTCATCGTCGCGGAACTGTCGGGAGCGCTGGAATGAATCAGGCTTGCGAACTGGTCCGGCCCTTCCACCTGCTTGCCGTTGAAGGCCACCACGATGTCGCCGCGTTTCAGCCCCGCCCGGCACGCCGGCCCGTCCTGGTCCACGCCCGTGATGGCCGCGCCGCCTCCGTCTTTCAAATGCAGCGAGGCTGCCTTGTCGGCCGGAACGTTGTCCACCATCACACCCAGGTACGCGCTCGAGTGGTTATCTCCGGAAAACGGCGGCGCTGGAACCGCGCCAGCCGTGGGAACAACGTTCGCGATACCCACCACTAGTGCAGTAAATACTATTAGTCTCGAAACTCTATAAGTGACCATCTCTTGACCTTTTCCTACTGCTCACGCCGGATGTCTATTTGCCCGATGGTAGTGCGCACCCGCAGAATCGGGCCACCGCCATTCAATTGGCCTTCGCCATACATGGACTTCGGACCATAATTGCCTCCCTCCGAAGTGATCGACAGCCCCGGAAACGCCGACATAATGCCTTTACCGCTGGCCAACTCAGTCGAAGCGTGCACGCTCACGCCCAGGTTGGCCGGCAGATATACCACCACATCGCCGGCCGCCGTATGCAGGAAGGAATCCTTGAATCGATTGCGGTCTGCAACAAAATGCACCGTGATCTTTCCCGCTCCCGTTTCCACCTGTGCGCCTTGCCCAACGTTGAACAGCTCCACCGTGCCGCCGCCCGTGATGACCCGCACGCTACCTTGCGCACTGGCCAGCCGCACGCTTCCACCGCCGGTTTCCGCTATCACCGACCCGAACACCTCGCCGAGATTCAGGTTTCCGCCTCCTGAATTCGCGCGCAAGTCGCCGTTGCACTTGATCACTTCAATGTTGCCGGCTCCGGTTTCGACTGACGTTCCGCCCGACGTGCCAACATGAACCCGGCCCCCGCCCGTCTTCACTATGACCCGCCCGTTAACTCTTTCCACCGACACGTTGCCGCCGCCACTCTGCAGGTACAGATCGGAGCCCACGTTGCCGGCCTCGATCACTCCGCCTCCGCTTTTGATCGTTACCGGACCGGAGATGTCATCCAGTTTCACGCCGCCTGCACCGGTCACACCGGTAATGCTGCCTGAAATGGAAGTAAACCCCAACGAACCCGAGCGTGTCTCTACCTTCACCACTTGTGTCTGCCGCGGAATCTGCACCGCAATGTCCGCCGTCAGCCGGTTATAGTTGCGGCCGAGCAGCCTGCCATCCATAACCACCGTGTCCCCGGTTTTGCTGGCTGAGATCCGTAACTGCTCAAACTGCTTCCGCGCCGCCTCTTCGGTATCGGCGAACGAACGTTTGCGCACCACGTAGGAAACCTGCGCTGCGTTGCCCTGCACATGGAATGAGCCGAGTTCCGTGAAAGCTCGGAACTCGCGTCCCGCCGGCAGGCTGCCCGTGGTCTCTTCCACCCAGGAATTGCCCTCGCGAAATACCCGTGAATTCTGTGCGCACAGTGGAATCGCCAGCGCCACCATCAGCGCCCAGACCGAGTTGCTCCACCAGCGGCCACGTGCCGCTTCGATTTGGGGTCCCAGCTTCATGGAAGTTGTCAGTACACCGTCGGCATCGCGGCCAGTACGCGTTTCGATTCCTCGCGAATGTACTCGCTGGGGTCCTCTTTGGCCAGTTGCTGTAACGCCATGCGCACGCTGCTGTCGGTTTTCACCGGCTCCAGCGAGTGCAACGCGCCGCTACGAACTCCCAGGTTGCTGTCATTCAGCAGCGCTTCCAGCACCGCGTTGCGCACCCGGATGTCGTCTTTCACATAAGCGCCCAGCCCATCCAGCGCATGCAGCCGGACTCCCGGATTGCTGTCGTAACGCAACGCGTAGGTCAGCGTTTCGCGCACCCGCGGATCGTCGGTCTTGTCCACCAGCGCATCGACTGAATTCAGCCGCACGCCCGAGTTCTCGTTGCTCTTGGCGGCGTAGAGTAGCAGGTCCTGGACCTTCGGATCGTTGGCCTGGCCCTGCACTGACCCCGGCATCACCCGATCGTACTGCACTTTGATGGTGTTGGTAGTGGGATCTCTCTCGATGGAAGTAATGCCGCCGATGGCAGCCTGCTGGATTGTGTCCGTCGGGTTAGACGGCGCGTGGCGCATTGATTGATACATTGCCCCCAGCCCGCCGCCAAAGCCGATCATGAAGATCACCGTCGCCAGCGCGGGAGAGAACCTGGCCTGCCGCAGCCACGCCGCGGGATCGAACGCGAAACGCTGGTACCAGGCACGGTGGGGATGGGTCTGCTCCAGCATTTCCTGCAGCCGCATGCGCGATGCCGCCAGAAAACTCGCCGACGGCTCTTCCACCGGCAGCGAACTCATCTGTGTCTGGAACTCCTGCTGCTCGGCGAGTTCCGCCGCGCAGGACTGGCAGCGTGCAACGTGCTGCTCCAGTTCGTGCTGCGCATCGTCGGCCAGTTCGCCGTACAAATACAGCGTGATGTTCTGTTGTACCCAATCGCAATTCATACTTCCATCCTTCAGTCTTACCGCTGGGTGCCCCATTCCGTCGTCCGCTTCAGCGGACGACAGGGTGGAATCCCTACCGTGCGTCCTTCAACGCGGCCCGCAGTTTCTGCGTCCCGCGGAACAGCGTGTTCTTCGCCGTCTCTTCCGTCGTATTCAAAATCTCGCCAATGGTGCGCAGCTTCAGTCCCTGGTAATGCTTCATCTCGAACACCATGCGTTCACGCGGCGTCAGCTTCTGCAAGGCCTTGGCAATCCTGCGGCCCAGCTCGCGCCGCATCAGGTCTTTTTCCGGACTGGCCCCCGAGCGCACATCCGCCACTTGATCGAGCATGTCGAAGCTCTCGCCGTCGGAATCCGTCACCACCCCGGAATCTTCCTTCCTCACCTGCCGTTTGCGCAGGTGGTCGAGGCACAGGTTGGTGACGATGCGATAAATCCAGGTGTAGAACGAGCACTCGAAGCGGAAGCTGCCGATGTTCCGGTAGGCTTTGAGAAAGGCCTCCTGGTAGATGTCCTGCGCGTCCTGCTCGGAGCGCGTCATGTGATACGCCAGGCGCAGCACCGGTCCGTCGTATTGGCGCACCAGTTCCTCGAACGCAGCATGATTGCCGCGCTGCGCTTCCCGGATCAACTCGGCGTCGTTCACTCGGCTCTGGGACTGTCCCGCCATGCCCTCGCGATCAGAGGAAGTCGTGGGTAACGTCTCACTCGCCCCCCGCAGCGTTCCGGGAAGGCGAAGCCCCGGGCTTACCGTGAAGGGAACTGCTACCGCGTCGGTTGCCATGCCGGTTTCTACCAGTCTCCGAATTGCAGGTCCAATTCTTGACCCTGCAATACCATAGACGGCAGGTCAGCCAAAGCGTAAGCGGCCATTATAGTGGCTCCGAATCGCCTGATTCGCCGACGCTTGCACCCTGCACCAGCCTGGACACTCGAACTAATTAAGTAAGACGTATGCGGCGGCAGGTTTGTTCCCGGTCGAGGGTTAGTTGCCGCAGCGCGGTGGCCTGATCCCGGACTTGTCGCCGCGGGGAAAATGTGCGATTCGGCTGCTTTCCCGGCCTAAATGGGCTCCGAAACGCAAAAACGGCCAAGCATGGCAACATCGCCTTGCCTGACCATCTATACGGAGTATAGCACGTTTAGGCCGGACTTGTGTACGGCTCGCAGGCAGCTTTATATCCGTATTGGAATCAGAGCGTTAACCCAGACTGTTGCGTTTTTGAGGGATTGACATGTAAAAACTGCACAGTCTGGACAATGCCGCTGAACGGGCAATAATCCCATCCAAGCTGAGCGGCCTGGATGGGGGGCCCGACTTATCTTCGTCTACGCTTCGGCGCTGGCGGTTTCTTCAGGCGTGACCGGCGCGACTTCCGCGACCGCTTCTTTGCCGACCGTGACCTTCACCGTGACCGTGACATCCTTGTGCAGTTTGATCGGCACGTTGAATTCGCCGACGGTCTTCAGCGGCACGTCGAGATCGATCTTGCGGCGATCGATAGTGAAGCCCTTGGCTTCCAGCGCGTGCGCGATGTCCGACGAAGTGACCGAGCCGAACAACTGATCGTGCTCGCCCGACTTGCGGGTGAACGCCAGTTCCTGGCCGGAGAGCTGCTGTCCCAAAGCTTCCGCGCTGCCTTTTTCCTTGGCAGTCTTGCGCACCGAGGCGGCCTTCATCTGGTCGATGACAGCCTTGTTGCCGGGCGTCGCTTCGATCGCCAGCTTGTGGGGGATGAGGTAGTTGCGGCCATAGCCCTCGGCAACTTTCACCACGTCGCCGCGATGGCCGAGCTTGTTTACGTCTTCCTTCAGAATGACTTCCATGTGTCGAACTCCATAGCAAACTTGTTTTAGCAATTAGCAATTAGCGATTAGCGAAAAACCAAAACCGAAAGCTAGTCGCGGTGTGTTGCTCTGTGCCATTCGCCTTCCGTTACTGCCGTCCCTGCGGAACTGATACTACTTTGGGCTCGCCTACCCAGCGCTGAAGAGCCTGTTACGAAACCCTGTCGTCCCTACGGAACTCGGATCAAATTTCCCACTCGACCCAGCACTCCGCCTTCGGCTACGTGCTGGGCTAAGCTCTTCCGTGCCTGCGGCACTCGGATTTCAGGGCTACTGTCCCACCGCCGAGAGAGCAAACCGAGTTTCGTAACAGCCTCTGAAGCGCTGGGCTAAGCTATGTCGTCCCGCTGTGCGGGACTGCTTTGTGAGCGCTCATGATCCCCGTCCGCAAGATTCAGCAAATTCGCGATTCTTGCCTAACCACCAACCACCAGCCACTGATCACTATCTGCTGGCCGCGTTCCATCCTTTCGCCGCCTTTGCTAAAGGGTGGATTCACGTCGTCAGGACCAGAAACTGGCAACTGCCTTACCGACTCGAGAACGGCAGCAGCGCGATGTTGCGTGCCTGCTTGATGGCGTCGGCCAGGCGGCGCTGGTGCGGCGTGCACACGCCGGTCAAGCGCCGTGGAACGATCTTGCCCGACTCGGCCACAAACTGCCCGAGCAGGCGTACGTCCTTGTAATTGACGCCATCGATCTTCTCGACGCAGAACTTGCAAACCTTCTTGCGGCGGAAGAATTTCCGTCCGCCTTCGCGTGGTCCGCCAGGACCTCCGCCGGGACGCCCCGCAGGCCGTGGTCCACGCGGTCCCCGATCACCGCCCCCGCCCTCGGGACGTGAGCTCGGCGCGGAGCTGCCGCTGCCGCCTTCAGTCGCGGCTACCGGAGCCGCTGTGTTCGTCGTTTCGTCTGCCATGTTTCTCCTTCGGGCCTTTGCCAGCCCACCATCAATTCTTCTGGTTCTCAGCCAGGCCGCCGTAGCGACCGTCCCATACAGGGGCCTAAAGACCGGCTTTCAAGCGGCTCGCAACGGTACGACCAAAATCATCCCCTGATACGAAACCTCGCGAAAACGCGGCCTAAACGCTTGCCGGAGTGGTATCCGCTTCCGTCGCTGCCGCTGCCGATGCTGCTGACTCGGCCGCCGTGGCTGCTGTGGCCGCTGCCGCTGCAGCAGCCGCCTCCGCAGCCTGGGCACGCGTGCCCTTGCCGCGCACTTTGGCATCGCGCAGCGCCTTGACCTTGGCCATGCGCTTCTGTTCTTCGTCCACGCGCACCGTGATGAATTTGATCACCGGCTCGGTCACGCGCAGGCGGCGTTCCAATTCCTTCACCATGGCGCCGTCGCCTTCGAGCACCATCAGGACGTAGATGCCGTCCTGAAACTTGCGCACCAGGTACGCCAACCGGCGCTTGCCCATGCGTTCCACATTTTTCACCGTGCCGCCGGCGGTGGCCACGTGGCCTTCCAAGGTGGCGACCAGTTTGTCCTGGTCTTCTTCCGTCATATCCGGACGCACGATGAACATCAATTCGTAAGTACGTTGCATTGTTTTCTCCTGGCAATCCGTGACTGGTAACTGGTCACTCGTCTGATCGCCGAAACTCTTCAATTCTCGAATTACTTCTTTCGCCAGTTACCAGCTACCAGTAACTAGCTACCGTTCACTTCTTCCTCCGGCTTCCGGTTGAAGCGGTTCATGGCCGCGTGCAACCCTTCGCCGAGGATGACCCGGACGGCCTCAGCCGCCGAGTCCAGCACCTGATCGACGATCAGGTACTGCGATTTCTTGAACTGCGACAGCACATACCGCGCGCCGTCGCCTACCGGATGGTCCGGCCCAACACCCATGCGGATGCGCACAAACTCCTGCGTACCCAACGCGCCGATCACCGACTCCACACCGTTGTGTCCCGCCGAACGGCCCCGCGGTCGAATCCGCAAGGTGCCGAACGGCAGATCGAGCTCGTCGTACAACAGCAACAGGTCCTGCTCGGGTTGCGCCTGGTACTCCTGCACTAGTTCGCGCACCGACTGGCCGCTCAAGTTCATGAAGGTTTCCGGCTTGGCCAGCACCACTTCGGTATCGCCGATGCGGGCCCGCGCGGTCTGCGCGCGACAGTTGCGGTTGTTCACCCGTACGCCGCACTGCTCGGCGATACGGTCCACCGCCAGAAACCCCAAGTTGTGCGGTGTGAACTGGTATTCGATGCCCGGATTGCCGAGCCCGACGATCAGTTTCACGCTGCCTACTTCTTCTTCTCGGACTTCTCTGCCTTGGCGCCCTTTTCGGCCTTGTCGCCGCCAGCAGCAGCTTCGCCTTCGGTTTCCGCCTTCCCCTTCTTGATGACTTCGGGCTCGGCAGTGGTCGCCGCGGCCTCGACTCCCTCGACCGGGGTCGCAACCACGACTTCCTTCACCGCGGTCACGTGGGCAATCGCCTGGTTCTCGTCAGTGATGAACTTGATCTTTTCGTTGCGTGGCAGGTCAGCCACACGAAGTGTGTGACCGAATTCCATCTTGCTCACATCGGCTTCGATGCGTCCCGGAATGTCGGCCGGCAAGCACTCGATTTCGACCTCGCGCATCATCTGCTCGAGGATGCCGCCCTGCACCTTCACGCCATGCGCCTCGCCCTTGAGCGTGACCGGCACGCTGACTCGCAGCAGCTTGTCCATGGCAATGCGCTTAAGATCGACGTGCAGCAGCGCACCCTTGATGGGCTCGAACTGCCAGTCCACGATCATCGCTTTGCCCGAGTCTCCGCCCGCGGCCAGATCGAAAATCGTGTTGTGGCCGGACTCCGAGTTCAGGATGCGGCGCATCTGTTTCGGATCGACGGTGATGTTTAACGGGTCTAGGCCGGCGCCATACAGCACGGCTGGGACGAGCCCGCTCTTGCGGATGCGGCGCGCGTCGTTCTTGGTGCCGCTCTGCCGCGGCTTGGTTTCTACCTTCTGTTCTGCAGTTGTCGTAGCCATAATTTCTCTTCCTTTACAAAAACAGTCTGCTGACGGACGTCTCTTCGTGAATCGACTGGATGGCGCTGGCGATCAAGCCGGCAATCGACAACTGCCGGATCTTGGGTTCGTTGCGCCCCGCTTCCGTCAGCGGGATGGTGTTGGTCACAACCACTTCGACCAACCCCGATTTTGAAATCCGCTCGATGGCCGGCCCCGACAGCACGGGATGCGTGGCGCAGGCATACACCTGCTTGGCACCCGCGTCGAGCAACGCCTGGCAAGTCTTCACCAGCGTTCCGGCGGTATCGATAATGTCGTCGAGGATGAGACACGTGCGGCCATCCACGTCACCGATGACGTGCATCACCTCGGTCACATCCAGGTCCACCCTGCGCTTGTCGACGATAGCCAGCGCCGAATCCATTTTCTTGGCGAAGAAGCGCGCGCGCTCCACGCCCCCAGCGTCCGGAGAAACCACCGTCAGGTCCGGAAGCTGCAAATCCCTGAAAAAACCTACCAGCACCGGCGACGCGAACAAGTGGTCCACCGGAATATTGAAAAAACCCTGGATCTGCGGTGCGTGCAGATCGACCACCAGCGCGCGGTCGGCCCCTGCCGTTGTCAGCAGGTCGGCCACCAGCTTCGAACTGATCGGAACGCGCGGCCGGTCCTTGCGGTCTTGCCGGGCATAGCCGAAGTACGGAACCACGACCGTGATGCGGCGCGCCGAAGCGCGCTTCAAGGCATCGATCAGCAGCAGCAGTTGCAGCAGGTGCTCGTTCACCGGATCGCACGTTGGCTGGATCAGGAAAACGTCGCTGCCACGCACGTTCTCCAGGATCTGCACATAGGTCTCGCCGTCGGAGAACTTGGTGATGCGCGTCTGTCCCATCGGCAAGCCGAGTTTTTCGCAGACTTCCTTGGCCAAGGCGTCATTCGCCGTTCCCGAGAAGATCTTCCACTTGTCATCGCTGCGCTGGCGTACCGGCTTGGGCTTGGCATCCGCCACCGTCTGCTGTTTCTTGTCGGACTGTTGCTGCCCAACTGGCGTTGCGATTTCGCTCGCCGCCGCTGACTGCACCATGCCGGGTTTTACGCCTGCCGCTTCCATAAGTTTCCTACCCCGCTAAAACCTGGTTTGATTACAAGCTGGGTCATCAACTACAAACAAATCGGTAACTGGTAACTGGCAACTAGTAAAGAGCATCGATCGGTTCTCTCTTCGCTAGCGGCGTATACACAGCCGCAAAACTGACTATGCCTCTACTGACAACTGACTACTGACAACTGAATTCTGGCTGGGCGGCTAGGATTCGAACCTAGACAAGTGCCTCCAAAGGGCACTGTCCTACCATTAGACGACCGCCCAATCGGTAACTGGTAACTGGCGAGAACCGGTTGCGAAACGTTGATCCCACGACCTGATCCAAGACGCCTCGCTCTTGCCAGTTACCAGTGACAAGCTACCAGTCACCAGTCACCAGTTGCCTCTTCCAATACTCCGCCCTCGCCAGCGTGCTCGTCGCCACTGCCGCATGTCCCGCGGCGCTCATGCGCTGCGCGGCGGACTCTGCCTCAGCGCCCGACGCGAACAATCCATACAACGTCGAGCCGGAGCCAGACAGCGAGGCATACTGCGCGCCTTCGCGCTCAAGCACACGTTTGACCTCACGAAGTTCGGGATACTCTGGGAAGACGACCCGTTCAAAGTCGTTTTCGATCCCGGTTCGGACGAGGTCGAGAAGCGGCGTCTCGGCCCGGTCCCCGCCTCTCGCGGGAACACCGGATGCAGGTTGAACCTGCAACGGGAAAACTCTCTCCAGCCAGGCAAACACACTTTGACTGAATGTTGTAATTGTACCTGTCGCGTTGGGAGCGGTCAATTCAGACTCGCCCAGACCGTAGCCCGCTGCGTTGATTTCCGCTCCCATCTCGGCCAACTCGATCAGCACGTCCCATTTCGCGAATGCCTTGGGCGTCGAAACCCCCACGGGCGGCGTCACCACTACCAGGTTCATCTGCGGAAGGTCCTGCAACGGATACACTTCCTGCCCGCGATCCACGCCAAGCACGGTCCCCCCGATGAGGAACAGCGGCAGGTCGCTGCCCACCTCGGCGGCGATGCGAAGCTTCTCGTGGGGAGGAATGTCGGCCTTGAGTTCGCGCTCGAGTGCGATGAGTGTTGCGACGGCGTTCGACGAAGCCGCGCCCATTCCACCCTGCACTGGCAACTGCTTCTCGATCGTGATTACCACACGGCCGGTGGTGCCGACCGTCCGCATCACCTGTTCCGCTACCTTGCAGCAGGTGTTGGTCGCGTCGCGGGGAACGCGCGGGTCCTCGCAGCAAATTTCGATCCCATCGCCGGGTTGCACTTCGACACGAATTACGTCATGCAGCGCGATGGTCTGGTAAATGGTGCGCAGCTCATGAAAGCCGTCAGCGCGCGCCGCACCGATCTTCAGCCCGAGATTGATCTTCGCGAATGAGCGGATAGCGATAGACACGAGGACTGGTCAGTGGCGGTGGCCAGTGGCTAGTGTAATGCAACTGGGATTCGAGGTTCGAGCTGTTCGGCTGCAGAAGACCTTACTTCGCATGTTCGACGATTTCACCCAGTCTGCCACCCTCCACCACAAACTTGAACGTGACTGAACACGCACTGTGTATCAGGCACACATGGCTGACAACCGCCAAATACCGGCGTCCTCATATCCGGCGACCGCATGGTTTACTTGCAATCTGTGATGATGCCACGCAGAATGAAGCGGGGTGTTTCCGGCAATTTCCAATCCAACCGCGGCTGGGAGCCGTATCTGGGACAGCTATGCCACTTGAACCGGGCCACATCATCGGCGATTATGAAGTGCTCGGACCGCTCGGTTCCGGCGGCATTGGCGAGGTGTACCGGGTACGTCACGTCATCTCGCAGCGCACCGAGGCGTTGAAGCTGCTCCGCGCCGACCGCACCGGCGGCGAGCTGCCCCAACGTTTTCTGCGCGAGATCCGTGTGCTGGCCAGCCTGTCGCACCCTTCCATCGCGCGGCTGCATACCGCCTTCAACGTCGATGACCAGATTGCCATGGTGATGGAGTTCATCGAAGGCGAGGACCTCCATTGGAAGCTGCATCGCCAGTGGCCGGGCCGGGCCGTCGAGGGGATCGAATATATCCGCCAGGTGTTGTCGGCGCTCGATTACGCTCACGCACGCGACGTGATTCACCGCGACATTAAGCCATCGAACATCATGATCACGCCCGACCGCCAGGCGAAATTGCTCGACTTCGGAATGGCGTTCAAGGCGGCTGATCTCGGCGTCACGCGGCCCGGCAATATCCTGGGGTCCCTGCACTACATGTCGCCGGAACAGGTGCGCGGCGAACGCGTGGACGCGCGCTCCGACCTGTACTCCACCGGGGTCACGCTTTACGAGATTGTTACCGGAAGCCGCCCTTTCGATGGCAAGACCGAGTACGAGGTCATGACCGCGCACCTGCGCGAACAGGCGAAGTGGCCGGGCGACATCGATCCTGCAATCCCCTACGGACTTTCAACCATCCTGATGAAGGCCCTGGCCAAGAATCCGGATGACCGCTATCAGAATGCCGTCGACTTCCTTACGGCGCTAACCCACATCTCCCTGGACGATGCTGCGACGCTGCACACCCTCGCAATCCAGCCGCGTGCATTGACCTCGCCTTCGGACAGCGCCAAGCCACCGTCCGGCTCGCCGGCAAACAAGCCAGGATCACTCACGCCGAAGTCCTCGAACAGCGCGTTCGATCCATCCATTCTCGACTCGGTCACCCGGGAGCTTGCCACTTTCATCGGACCGATCGCGAAGGTGGTTGTAAAACGTGCTGCCGGACGGTGCTCTTCGGTTGACGAGCTGTACAGCACCGTCGCCGCGGAAATCGATTCCGAGAAGGACCGTTCCAGCTTCATGTCCAGCAGGAAGCGGCGGGTGTAAAGGCGAAACCAGGCCTATTGGTCCAACATCTTCAGCGCCTTAGCCAGGCTCACATGCATGCGGTTGAAGGATGCGGTCACATCGGCGATCTCATCCCGGCCTTGCACCGTCAACTCCGGCAAATCCGTGTCTCCTTTGCTGATCCGGTCGGCGGCGTTAGACACCTTATGCAGCGGACGGATCACCAGCAGATAAAGGGCGGCATCCAGAGCGACGATAGTGACGATAAAGGTCGCGATCAGAAAGAAGATCAGCCGATGAAATGCATTGTCGGCGACACTCAACGGCACAGACATGGGTACCGAGACGATTTGCGCCGCAATGATCTGGTCGAGGTTCCAGCCGAAACCGTTCGTGCCGCCATACTTCTTGATCATCGCCGCTGGCGCGACGTCGGGCGTGCTATGGCATTCCAGGCAACTGGCCGCCACGCTGATCGGTCTCGCCAGATAGAGCTGACGGCCAGCCGGTGAATCGCGCTCGCCCACGAACTTCTTGTCGCCGGGATGGTCGGCGAAATAGCGAATCACGTCCGTCTCCCAATCGTCGGCGCGGTCCACCAGATTGGTCGGGTTCAGCGTCGCCTCGCGATACGAGTAGTTGGGGTAGGACTTACGCATGCTGTTGAAGATGGTCGTCGCCGAAAACGCCGGCACCGTCTGTGGCAGGAAGTTGGTTTCATGTTCCGGATTCTTCAGCAGCAGCGGCTTGATCTGCTCTGAGGTGTAATCCCGCGTCGCGCGGGCGCCGGCCATCATCAACTCGGCCTGCTGCAAAACTTGTTCGCGGGCGTTCTGAGTGAGAAAGCTGTAGGCGAGCTGAGCGATGATGAGTCCGCCAGCGCCGAAAAATACGATCAAGACGAGGTTGAACTTGGTGAGTAGCTTCATGGATTTTTAGCAGCGTACACTGGGGCGCAGATCGCTTGCAAAGGGGAATGCGAATGTCGACGGTAGCCCTCTCGCGTGATACAAAGACTTGCCGGACAACGGCCTCGCTCCAAATCCGCTCCTGTCTGGTTCGTGTAATTCCGCGATTACTTCTTGCGCTTTCTTGCGGCGAAAAAAGGCCCCGCACTGCCGCGGGGCTCTATCTGGAAATCAGCTAAGCTAGTTCCGGCTACGGAACTTCGACAGCAGCCGTAGGATTTCGAAGTACAACCACACCAGCGTGATCATCAGCGCGAAGCCGCTGTACCACTCCATGTATTTGGGAGCGTTGAAGCGCGCGCCCTGCTCGATCAGGTCGAAGTCGAGCACCAGGTTCATCGCAGCCACGCCAACCACCACCAGGCTGAAGATGATCCCAATCGGCCCCGAGCCGTTGACGGCGTTGAAGCGGAATCCAAAGAAGCTCAGCACAAACTGGATGAGGTAGAACACGGCGATGCCGCCGGTTGCCGCCACGATTCCGAGCCGCATTTTGTCGTTCACCTTGATGAGGCCGGAGCGGTACGCCATCAGCATGACCACCAGTGTGCCGAAGGTCAGCGAGACTGCCTGAATGGCAATGCCGTGGAAGCGCATCTCGAACATGGCCGAAACGCCGCCGAGCAGCAGGCCTTCCAGCAGCGCGTAAATCGGCGCCGTGATGGGCGACCATTGCTTTTTGAAGATCGTGACCAGTGCGACGATGAATCCGCCAATGCCGCCAATCGCCACCAGGGGAGCCATGCCCGCCATCGCTTCCTCAGGCGAGGCGGCGCGCGAAGAAGCGGTTCCACGTCCACGCAGCACTGGCGACGCACAGCAGCACCAGGATGCCGGTCTTGTTCACGGCACCGGAAATGGTCATCCCTTCGCCGAGGCTGCTTTCCACCGTGCGAAATGTGTCCTGGCTCAGCGCGGGATTCGAGGTTCTCATCAACTGCGGCATTTGCAATTTCTCCTTGGGTTCTTCTATTCGATGAGGGGAATGGGTTTTTGGATGTAGTGCCCATTGTACCCGGTACGAAAGACCGCTGTGGGCAGCTAGAACAGCGTCTCCTGCCCGGCAGCATTCGTCCGCGGACGCTTCACGCCGAAATGTTCGTAGGCAAGATGCGTCGCCACGCGTCCGCGCGGGGTCCGGTCGAGAAACCCGATCTGGATGAGAAATGGCTCGTAGATTTCTTCTATCGCGTCGGCTTCTTCGGCCAGCGAGGCCGCCAGCGTGTTCAGCCCAACGGGACCGCCCTGGTACTTCTCGATGATGGTCAGCAGCAGCTTGCGATCGATTTCGTCAAAGCCGTGGCGATCGACTTCGAGCATCTCGAGCGCGGCCTGCGCCGTCGGCTTATCGATCTTTCCCGTGCCGCGAACCTGCGCGTAGTCGCGCACCCGGCGCAACAGGCGGTTGGCAATGCGCGGTGTACCGCGGCAACGGGCGGCGATCTCGATGGCAGCAGGCTCATCAATCGCGACGCCGAGAATCTCTGCCGAGCGCTCGAGGATGACCTTCAGGTCGGCATGGGTGTAGAACTCAAGCCGCAGCACGATGCCGAAGCGTGAGCGCAGCGGCGCCGACAGCAGCCCGGCGCGCGTGGTGGCGCCGATGAAGGTGAACGGCCGCACCTCGATGGTGTGGGTGCGCGCCGACGGCCCCTGCCCGATGATGATGTCGAGTTTGTAATCTTCCAGCGCCGAGTAGAGCAGCTCTTCCAGCACCGGCTGCATGCGGTGTACTTCGTCGATGAACAGCACCTGCTTGTCGCGCAGATTGGTGAGCACCGCCGTCAGGTCGCCCTTGATCTGCAGCGTCGGGCCCGACGTCTGCTGGAAAGCCGCGCCCAGTTCGTTGGCGATAATGTTGGCCAGCGTCGTCTTGCCCAGTCCCGGAGGCCCGTAGAGCAGCACGTGATCGAGCGCCTCGCCGCGCGACTTGGCCGCCTGGATGGCAATCTCGAGATTGGTCTTAACTTTGTCCTGCCCAATGAACTCGCGCAGCCGCTGCGGACGCAGCTTCAATTCAAACGACGCGTCGTCATCGACCGGCGCGGCCGAGACAATACGCTCGCGATCCAGACTGTCCTTGGGAAAAACCACGATGGGGCGATGGTAAAGCGAAAGTGGAGTGGGGCGCAATAACTCTGAATGCGCGTGTGCCCGATTGACACTGCGTTCTTTCGGCACGGCAACTGTTCCCTCAGATAATGGTGATCAGCAACAGACTGGCCAAAGGTCATTCGATGACGGCCCAATAATCTGCATCCTGACTGCCTGCAAAACACTCTCCAGATAAACAGCAATCGTCCCTTACCTCACGGCCCAGGAAAATTCAACCGAAAGGATACGCACTATGGTCCTTGGAATGTCCCTATCGACGTTCACTCTGCTTCACGTGATCATCAGCCTGGCGGGGCTCGGAACGGGATTCATCGTCCTGTTCGGGCTGCTCAACGGCAAACGTCTCGACGGCTGGACCGCGATCTTTCTGACCACCACGGTCCTGACCAGCGTGACCGGGTTCATGTTCCCGTTCGAAGGCCTGAAGCCGTCTTACATCTTGGGTGCCATGTCGCTGGCGGTATTGGCGGTGGCGATCATGGCGCGTTACAGATTTGGTATGGCCGGCGCCTGGCGCGGGACTTACATTGTGACCGCTGCCATCGCGCTGTATTTCAACTGCTTTGTCGCCGTCGTGCAGGCATTTGCCAAGATTCCCGCCTTGCACGCTATCGCTCCCACGCAGAAAGAACCGCCATTCGCGATTGCGCAATTACTTGTGCTAGCGATCTTTGTCTGGCTAACCTATCTGGCGTCGAAACGTTTCCACATGGAGACGGCGCAGGCCCACAGCTCTCGAACCATTTAGCATTCGTCGCCGGAGTTCGACGGAACGGTAGCGAGGCACGGAAGTCCCGCTGCAGGACGGCCGTGCCGCATTTCAAAACAATTCATTCACCTAACCACCGAGGAGAAAATTTATGCCTACCATTACGACCAAAGACGGAACGCAGATTTACTACAAGGACTGGGGCAGCGGACAGCCCATCGTATTCAGCCATGGCTGGCCGCTTACCGCGGACGACTGGGACGGACAGATGCTGTTCTTCGGCCAACGTGGCTTTCGAGTCATCGCGCATGACCGGCGCGGGCACGGCCGTTCCACCCAGACCTGGGACGGCAATGAGATGGACACCTACGCCGACGACCTCGCAGCCCTAACCGAAAAGCTGGACCTGAAGAACGCAATCCACGTGGGCCACTCCACCGGCGGCGGAGAAGTTGCCCGCTACATCGGGCGGCACGGCACAAAACGTGTCGCCGCGGCCGTGCTGATCAGCGCGGTGCCACCGCTGATGCTGAAGACGGACAAGAATCCCACGGGCGCGCCCATCTCGGTCTTCGACGACCTGCGAGCCCAACTTGCGGCGAATCGCCCGCAGTTTTATAGGGACATTACGCTCCCGTTCTACGGCTACAACCGGCCCGGTGCCAAGATTTCGGAGGGCATCCGGGAGCACTGGTGGTTGCAGGGCATGATGGGAGGGATGAAGGCCCATTACGACTGTATCAAGGCTTTCTCCGAAACGGACTTCACCGAAGACCTCAAGAAGTTCGACGTGCCAACTCTCATCCTTCATGGCGACGACGATCAGATCGTACCGATCGCCGCGGCGGCCCCGATGTCCGCCAAGCTTGTGAAGAACTCCACGCTGAAGGTGTATCCGGGTTTTCCGCACGGGATGCCTACAACCCACGCGGACCAGATCAACGCGGACTTGCTGGCATTCTGCAACCAGCAACGCTCCAGCCGCGCTGCGTGAGACAGGTGTTGAGATGTGGCGGAGGGCTCAAGTAAGCGATCTTGCCCTGGCACGCATTTCCGCGCAACGCAGTGGGTTGTTTCGATGGCGGAGGCGCCTCCCGCGCCGCCGCCACTGAATTATTGTTTAGCAACTCTTAATTGATTTCCATTATTGTGCCGCTCCGTTCCCTCCCATAGCTTCGTTCCAATTGTTCTTCAGATGTTGGGGAAGTCGCCATGGTTGGCGGCTACGGCCTGGTTCTGCTACTGGGTCCAAAGCTATTTCTGTGTGGGGTTGCAGTTTCATGAAGACTCGAATTCTGCTATGTCTCGCGGCATTGCTATGCGCGACGCCGGCGTTTGGGCAAGACTTGGGTTCTGCTGCGCTGAGTGGCGATGTCACCGATCCGGCCGGAGCCGCCGTTGCAGGCGCCGAAGTGACCGCAACCAGCAAGGCCACGGCGGTCGCGCGCAGCACCACCACGACCAGTTCCGGCCTGTTTGTGCTGAACCAATTGGCGCCCGGAGACTACGACGTCCGCATCGCATCCAAAGGATTCGGCCCCACCGTCACTCAGGTTCGGCTCGAAGTCGGCCAGCAGCAGAACCTGAAGATCAAGCTGCAAATGCAGGCGGCGCAGACCACCATCGAGATCAGCGCCGCCGACGCCGGTCCGCAGGTCAACACCACCTCATCGCTGGTGGACGGCGTGATCAGCTCGCAGCAGATCGATTCGCTCCCGCTCAATGGGCGCAACTTCATGGAACTGTCGCTGCTGGTGCCGGGCAACGCGCCCGCGCCCAACTTCGATCCCACCAAGAGCCGACACCGTGGTGATCTCGACCGACGGCCAATTGGGGCGCGGCGGCAATGTCACCATCGATGGCGCCGACAACAACGACGACACCGTCGGCGGCATGCTGCACAACGTGCCGGAAGACGCGGTGCAGGAATTCCAGATCGCCTCCAACCAGTACTCGGCGGCGCTGGGACGCTCAGGCTCGGCGGTGGTGAACGTGGTCACCAAGTCGGGGACCAATGCCTATCACGGTACGGCTGCGATTTTCGCGCGCGACCAGAGCCTGCAAGCGTCGTCACCGCTGGTCGATCCTTCGCTCGGGACTCCGCCGTTTCGCCGCGAGCAATATGCAGGATCGGTGGGCGGGCCCGGTCGTCAAGGACAAGGCCTGGTTCTACACGGCGTTCGAGTATCGCGATCAGGTGGGCGGTGTCCTGGTAGGAACGCCCGACCTGAACACCGACACGTTCATCAAGAGTTTCGCCTCCGCGCCCGCCATCGACGCCATGGGCACGGTCCGCGGCGACTGGCAGATCAGCAATCAAGACGCTCTCACCATGCGCTATTCGATTGAGCAGCTCAACGCCACCGGCGCCAGTGCGCTCGATCGCGCGCTGGGATCGGCGTCGCAACGGCAGGTGCTGCAAAACAACTTCCAGGCGTTTGTCGCCAGTTGGACGCGCGTCATCACGCCCAATCTGCTCAACCGCTTCAGCTTCGCGGAAAACAATTTCATCAACACCACCAATCCGGTGGTGAGCTCGCCGCAACTCGATCTGCCCAGCCTGCAGGAGGGCGCATCGTTCCGCGTGCCGCAGGAGACCAAGCAGAACCGGCTGCAGTTCTTCGACACCGTGGACTGGTCGCGCGGCAAGCACAACTTCAAGTTCGGCGCCGAAGTGCAGCACGTGGCCGCGGACTTTTACCTCGGCGTGTTTCAGCAGGGACGCATCGAGGCCGTGGAAAACTTCCCCGACTTCGATCGCAACGGCGACGGCGTGGTCAATTACGACGACCTGCTGTTCGCGGTCACGCTGCGCAGCGCCTATCCGACCCAGCCGCTGGTGCTGCCCAACGACAACAACAACTACCTGGCCTTCTTCGCGCAGGACGACTGGCACGTGACGCCGCAGCTCACGCTGAATCTGGGCTTGCGTTACGACCTCGACACCAACTCCAAGGACATCAGCTACTACAGCCAGATCAATCCCATTGTGCAGCCGTTTCTGCACGGCACGCGCGGCAAGGACGCCAACAATCTGGGGCCGCGCATCGGCTTCAACTGGGCCAATGCCGCAGGGCAACATCAGCGTGCATGGCGGATACGGCATCTACTACGATCGCATCACGCTGGAGGTGATGTCGCTGGAACGCGGCCTCAACGGCACGTCGCTGCCCATCGAAGTTCGCGCCGGCAATGCGGTCAGCGGCCCCAACGGCCCGGTTTACCTGGATGCCAATGGGTTCTTTCTGCCGGGCGCGCCGACGCTGGCCAATCCGTTCACGGGATTCATCTTCCCGGGCGCGGGCGCGGCGGGCATCAACATCATCGACAACGCCATGCAGAACCCGGAGGTGCAGCAGTTCAACTTCGGAGTGCAGTGGGAGTTCACCAAGAACTGGGTGGTCCGCGCCGATGGCATTCACGATCTGGGCACGCACTTCATCCTCGGAGTGCCGATCGGCGCGGTGTACAACCCCGTCGTCGGCGGCCCCGACGTGGTGAAGAACCTGGAATCCAGCGTCAACACCCACTACGACGCGCTGTTCCTCAACGTCGATCACCGCTTCTCCAACCACTACCAGTTCCACGCCGCGTACACCTATTCGAAGTCCCTGAACTATGCGAATGACGACCAGATCCCCTTCGGCAACGGGCCTATCGATCCGTTAAATCTGCACCGCGAATATGGCCCAACGCCCAACGATCAGCGCAACCGCCTGGTGATGTCGGGAACGGTGGACGCGAAGTGGGGCATCCAGATTTCGCCGCTGTGGACGCTGGCCTCCAGCGTCCCCATGGACATCATGCTGCCCGACAACAGCACGCGCATCCCGCAACTCGGCCGTAACGCCGGCTGCCGCCAGTTCAACAACGGCGCACAGCTCAACAAATTCATCACCCAACTCAACGCCAATGGCGGCGAGGACGGCACGCCGCTGCCGCTGGTCGATCCCAACGTGAGCTTCTGCAACAACTTCAACTCGTTCGATCTGCGTCTCTCGAAGCAGTTCCAGCTTGGCGAGCGGATGTCGCTGATGTTGATCGGTGAAGTCTTCAACCTGTTCAACACCACTAATATTCTCGGCGTCTCGAACACCAACTATTCGGGCTATGCCAACGTGCTGGTGCGCGACAGCAATACGCCGGGCACGGCAGGGTACCTGACCTCTTCGTCATTCGGTGCGCCGGTCACGACCGCAGGAGGCGTGTTCGGGTCGGGTGGGCCACGGGCATTCCAACTTGCGTTACGATTTAGCTTCTAAAAAATGCAGCACCCGCAAACAGACACGGCGGCACGACCCGTCCGATTGCGCCGCGAACTGGGCCTGGGATCGGCAGCGGCGGCGGTGGCCGGAGAAGCCATCGCCGTTGGCATTTTCCTCACCCCCGCGGGCATGGCGAAGTTGTTGGGATCGCCCTTCTGGCTGCTGCTGGTATGGCTGGTGATGGGCGCCATCAGCATGAGCGGAGCGCTGTGCTTCGGCGAGTTGGCGGCACGCTATCCCGAGGCCGGAGGACTGTACGTGTACTTGCGCGAGGCGTTTGGCGAACGCGTCGCGTTTCTCTACGGATGGATGAGCATGCTGGTCATGGACCCTGGCGTCTCCGCCGCGCTCGCCGTGGGCATGGCCACGTACGCTTCTTTCATCTTTGGATGGAGCACGACGGTCGCGAAACTGTTTGCCATCGTGTCGATCGCAGCCATTTGCGGGCTGAACATGATCAACACCCGCGCGAGCGCGGGATTTCTTCGCTACATCACCTGGCTGAAGTTCGCCATACTCGCGCTGCTGGTGATTTGGGCGCTGGTGTTCCGGCTGGGCTCGTGGTCACACTTTGTTCCGTTCGTCGCCCAGCATAGCGGCTCCACTCCACTGCTGCCTGCATTGGGAGGCGCGTTGGTGGCCGCCTTCTACTCCTTCGGCGGTTGGTGGGACGTAAGCAAAATCGCGGGCGAAGTCAAAGACCCGGCGCGCACCCTGCCGCGCGCCCTGGTGCTGGGCGTTCTCGGCGTGGTCGCCGCCTACGTGCTGGTGAGCGGCGTCTTTTTATACCTCGTGCCGCTAGGGAGCGTCACCAACGATCAGACATTCGTAGCGCAGGCGGGCGCGATTCTCTTTGGTCGCACTGGGGCCAACCTGCTGGCCGGCGCGGTGATTGTCTGCGTGCTTGGCAGCCTTGCGGCATTGCTCATGCTTTGTCCGCGCGTCTACTACGCCATGGCCCGCGATGGAGTATTTCTTCACTCAGTGGCGCGAACTTCATCCGGTGTTTGGGACGCCCATGCGCGCCATCGGGATCCAGGGAATCATGGCTTCGCTGCTGGTCGCGTTGGGCGCCTTCGACCAGATCATCGCGTACTTCATCTTTGTTGCCGTGCTGTTTATCGGGCTCACGGTGAGCACGGTCTTCGTCTTTCGAAAGCGCGAACGAGGAACCGCGCCCAAGGTTAGAATCCCGGGTTATCCCTACACACCGCTTGCATTTCTGGGCATGGTAATTCTGCTCCTCGGCCTGTTCTTGTTGCGTTCGCCACGGCAGGCCCTGCTGGGATGCGTAGTGGTACTGTTAGGAATTCCGGTGTATGCCTTGATTCAACGCAGACGTGAAGCCATGCTGGCAACGCCAGAAGCGATTCTCAATCATGCTAATCATGCTTTGGATAGGCAATGAGTGACGAACAGGAGCGAGCCGAAGAGGGCGCCGAACCGGTGATTCGTCCCGTGATGGAAGGAGAAGCGCCGCCGCCAACCAAGATCCGCGTCATCGAGGATGCTGAGGCTACGGGCGATACTGCCGCTGCCTACGACTACTGGCGCGCGGGTTCCGGCCGGACGCAGGTTCCCGGGCATCATCAAGTGTTTTGGCTCGCGTCCCGACTTTCTGCGCCAGGTGGTGGACTTCTCCAACACCATTCATTTCTCCGAAGGCCATCTGGCGCGGCGACACAAGGAGATGATCGCCAGCTACGTCTCCTACCTGAACCGCTGTCCGTATTGACTGGACAGCCACGCTTACTTCCTGCGGGTTCAGGGAGCCAATGACCAATGTGTTGCGGCGATTCTGGAAGGTAAGCTCGACGAGGCTGGCCTGACTCCAGCCGAGCATGCGCTGATGGACTACACCAGGATCATCACCGAAGCAGCCTCCCGCTCCACCCCCGACGATGTACAGAACCTGCGCGACCACGGCTGGAGCGAAGACCAGATCTCCGAGGCGGTTTACATCATCGCCATGTTCGCCTTCTTTAACCGTGTCGCCGACGCCTTTGGCGTTCCGCGCGCAACACTACCTCGAGACTCGGGAAGATGACGCCGTAACCAAATCGCTTCGATTGACGGGGTCATGTCGCGATTCTCGCAGTTCGCGAAACGACGACATTAGATCGTGAGCGCTACCCCTCGAAGTTGAGCGATTGCGGCGTCTGCGCTTTAATGGGTGGCTGACGTTTGCGCATGAGCGACAGCCGAGAAATTCGGAATAGGAGGCCGCAATGCCTGTCGAATCGACGAGGAAGATCGTCTTCGAACATAGCTGCCGCCGCCACCAGCAGTCTGTCCCGGCGCTTGCCGTTGGCCAGCAACTCAATCCCGTAGAAGATCTCTGCCTCGGTGATCGAGGTCGTGAACAAGTTCGCAGCGGCCTGTTTTCCGACCCACGAGACGACCTGGGTTGAAGGCTCAGGCCGCATCTAGTTCGGAAAGCACATTTGTGTCGAGGATGATCATGTCGAAAAATCGGGTGGATGGCGCACTGGGTCACGCTCCGGGATCTCCAGTTCGACTCCGCCGAACGCGGAGAATCGCTGGCGGATGGATTCGGCCAGGTTCCTGGACTTCGGTCGAGCGGTCATTAATGCGGAACGCAAATCTCACGCGCCTCTTCTTCCATCGAGCGTCCGTGATGCGCGGCTTGAACCCGCAAGCCTTGACTTGATCTTCTCGTCGAGTTGGCGAAGTGTTAGTGTCGGCATTGCGGTCAATGATAGCATTGCGGCACTGAATACAAGCATTCTTCCGCACCATCTCCGCTTGCGGATCGGAGACTATGGCCAGCGATTATCATTCCGATACCTGACGTACATCGATGAAGAACCTCGGCATACTGCTCTCCGGGCGGGGATCGAACTTTGAGGCCATCGCCGACAACGTCGCCTCGGGCGAACTCGATGCGAACATCGTGGTGGTCATCTCGAACAAGGAGGACGCCCCGGGCATCGAGTCCGCGCGGCGGCGTGGACTCGATGCGTTAGTTATACCCTCGAAGGGTAAGCTTCGTGAGGTGCACGACCGCGAGATGGTTGCGGCGCTGCGCGAACACCAGGTCGATCTGGTTTGTCTCGCCGGATACATGCGCCTGTTGTCACCGTGGTTCGTGCAGCAGTTTCCCAATCGCGTCCTCAACATTCATCCTTCGCTGCTGCCGGCGTTTCCGGGACTCGAGGCGCAGAAACAGGCCTTCGATTATGGGGTCAAGGTATCGGGATGCACGGTGCACTTCGTGGACGCCGATCTTGACCACGGCGCGATCATTCTGCAGAAAATCGTTCCCGTGCTCGACACCGACGACGATCACACCCTGGCAGCCCGCATCCTGCAGCAGGAACACATCGCATACTCAGAGGCCATTCGGATTGTGCTTGAAGGCAAGTACCACATTGTGGGACGTCGCATTATTCGCGGACAGTAGAGTTATCGAATCGCCTGTCGATAATGAATTTGAGGCGAACATGCGCACGAAGCGAATATCGGTCAAGAGGTTTTGCGAAGAATGTCTGGAAGTATTCGATGAGGTGTACGAAACGCGGCGCAAGTACATGATTACAAGAAACGGGCGAGGCGTAATCAAGGTTGTTCCACTGCCGGGCTGGGCGCCGCCGAAGAAACGCAAGCAAAGCGGAAAAAGACCAAACACTAGCGCAGCAGCATCGTGCTCAACGACTATAGCCCGTACACAGCACCCTACATCTCGTAGTGCAGCAGCGAAAATACGTCGTAGTCCGTGAGCTTCTCGCGGCCCTTCAGACCGTCGAGTTCCACGACGAAACATAGTCCGCAGATTTCTCCGCCCAGCGACTTCACCATCTCCGCGGCAGCGCGCGCGGTTCCCCCAGTGGCCAGCAAATCATCGCAGATGAGGACCTTCTGACCGGGAGTAATGGCGTCCTTATGGATTTCGAGAGTGTCGCTGCCGTACTCCAGATCGTACGTCCACTTCAACACTTCCGCAGGAAGCTTCTTGGGCTTGCGCACCGGAACGAATCCGGCATTGAGGCGATAGGCCAGCGCGGGGCCGAAGATGAATCCGCGCGCCTCGATGCCCAAGACCAGATCCACATCCTGGTTGATGTAGTACTCGGTGAGTGCGTCGATGAGGCGGGCAAAGCCCCGGCGATCCTTGAGCAGCGTGGTGATGTCGTAAAAGAGAATGCCGGGCTTGGGAAAGTCGGGGACTTCGCGGATGAGCGACTTAAGGTCGTCGCAGTTCTGCGCTGTGACGGACATGAGCTACCACGCTCCTTCGATACCAAATGACCTTGCATCCAGAAACGGCGCGGGCGACGCGGCGACTTCGTCCACGCGGGCGGCGCGCGGACCTTCGCGCAGCCGGCCATGCAGCGCACTGAGCTGCTCGCGGCTGCCAGTGGCCATCACCTCCACCCTGCCATCCTCGCAATTGCGGACCCATCCGGTGATATTCAATTGCGCCGCTTCGCGCTCCACGAACCAGCGGAAACCGACGCCCTGTACGCGTCCGGTGACAACAAAGCGGCGGGTTTCGAGATCGTCACTCATAAGTCAAGACTCAAGATAAACGGCGCGGAACGCTGCTGCAACCACACCTGGAATCGAAAGGGAGCATCCGCGGCCGCAAACGTCGTTTTTTGACGAAAATCGTGTAACCGGCTCAGCGGTGGTCTTATCTAAAATCCTTGGAGGCACCACGCGGACGGGCACCACTTTCGCATTGGGCGAAACGATGATAAGGTGCATATGCCGTTTTTTTGAGCTTTCAGTGCGCCGCTAAAACACCAACGATTCACCTAACAATGGAGGATTCAATCGCTATGCCACGCACCAAGAAATCGATACTGTGCTTGCTCGCGTCCTTTTGCCTGGTTCTCGTCACCCTACCTGCGTGGGGTGCCAGCAAGACTGACGATGAACAAACCCTTCGCAACGCAGCTACTGTGTTGCAGGCCATGCTCTCGAGTAAGGACATTCCGCCCAGTGTCCTGGCTAAGGCCGATTGCATCATAATTCTTCCCAGCGTGAAGAAATTCGCTGTTGGCATTGGCGGAACCGGTGGACGCGGCCCAATGTCGTGCCGCTTAGGCAAGGGCTACACCGGCAAGTGGTCGCCGCCCGCCATGTACAGCTTCGGTGGCGCCAGCGCCGGCTTTCAGGTTGGTGGCAAGGCCAGTGACATTGTGATCGCCGTCATGGCGCCCGGTGCGGTGGATAAGGTGCTAAACAGCAAGGTAAAGGTCGGCACCGATGTCAGTGCGGCCGC
The DNA here is from genome assembly GCA_963779555.1 of uncultured Acidobacteriaceae bacterium. Lineage (GTDB taxonomy): Bacteria > Acidobacteriota > Terriglobia > Terriglobales > Acidobacteriaceae > DASRAA01. Next base: position 54,893 of record CAVZYS010000034.1, on the reverse strand, counting down.
GGGCCCTGGCGCATCAGCCGGCTCCATGGGCAATTCGGCGGACATGTTGACCTATTCCCGATCCTCTGGAGCTTTTGCGGGTGCTTCGATCGACGGAGCTTCGCTTGAGCCGGACAGCGACGCCAACCAGCGGCTTTACGACAAATCCGTCAGCGCGAAGGCAATCGTGTCCGGCGATGTGAAGGCTACGGCTGCTGGGGAGTCCCTGGTTTCACTTTTGGACAGCAAGGCTGGGAAGTAAGAAGCCTGGGCGGGCGGAACACGCAGGCTTCATAACCGAGCCGTTTACTGGCGTCGGAGGTCTACGCACGCGATAGGTACGCGCCCTCCGACGTATCCACCCGGATTTTTTCCCCTTCGTTGATGAACGGCGGAACATAGACGACCAGCCCGGTTTCTGTTTTGGCCGGCTTGGTCACGCTGCTGGCGGTGGCCGACTTCAATCCCGGCTCGGTCTCGACGATGGTGAGCTCAACCGTCTGCGGCAACTCCACGCCCACCGGTTTGTCGTCGAAAAACTCTACCGAGATCTGCAGGTTCGCAGTCAAGTAATCGACTGCATCGCCGAGCACGTCCTTGCCGAGGTGGAGCTGCTCGTAATTCTCGGTGTTCATGAAGACGTGGTTCTCGCCATCCTGGTAGAGGTACTCCATCTGGACTTGGTCGACCGTGATCTTGTCAATGGCATCGCTGGAGCGGAAACGATGCTCGAACATGGCTCCGGTGCGCAGGTTGCGCAGCTTGGCCTGGATGAAAGCGCGAAGATTGCCCGGAGTGCGGTGCTCGACGCTGAACACCGTATGCAGGTCATTGTTGTGCTTGATGACCATGCCGGGACGCATTTGTGTGGCTGGAATCGCCATTCGTAAAACTCCTTTTGACTTTGGGGGAGCTCCTGCGCGAAGCGCGGGCCCATCAGGTAAACATCTGATTTTACATGCTCAGTGGGCGTTTAGGGAAATCGCTGAGCGGTTGTGGTCCCAAGTTTCCAGCGATTCGATGTAACATCATTCTCTAAGGAGTTTTGCATGAGCGAAGAAATCGAGGATGCAGTAAGCGAAGGCGAATACCGCCCTTCGGGTAGCAACACGATGATGATCGGGCTGGCGCTGCTGGTAGTTGGCTTCGCCGCCGGAGCGATCGCCGCGGCGCTGATAACTCCCAAAACGGGCAAGCAGATGCGTCGCGACTTGAAGCGCAAGGCCGACGATCTGCGAGATCGGGTCGAGGACTGGAGCGAACAGGCCAGCGACTGGGTCGACAAGGGTTCCGACCTGGCAGGCAAGGCGTCGGATTGGGCCGACGCTGCCAAAGAGAAAGTTGCGCCGCTGGCCAGGAAGTTCCGCAGCTAGCGTCTTCCCTTATTCCGCCGTAGCTTTCCAAGCAACGTGCCTTCAACCGAAGCGCGACGAATTACCTTGCGCATTTTCTTTAGGTTAATGGGTGATCCCCGATCAGGCTGCACTCTCGGGGATCGCCTTGCGTAGAAAGGCGCCCCCTTTGCAGGTTCCGGGCCAGCAGGCCCAGGCAAAGCCGCTAAAAATAAAAGCGCCGGAGTCACTTAAGGGGGATATCGTTTGCTGGCCTTTGTGCACTAAAATCAAACTCCCTAATCAGCACTCAACGTAACTTACGAATCTGCGGGTATTGGCAGGTAAAAGCGATTCGACTGCAAGCGTTTCAAAGCTCAAGAAAACTGGGGAGGATTACGACTATGAGCAACAATGCTCGCGTTCTGTCTGGACGGGCTGCTCTGATCGGCGCAGCCCTGTTCGTGTTATTTGCGATCGCAGCACAGGCCCAGCAACCACTGCAGGCGCTGCACGATCATGTCCGCCCGGCAGTCGCCAGCGGTCAAGCTGCGCCGGTTGGGTTTCTTCCATCCACGCAGCGCCTCAACCTCGCCATCATGCTGCCGCTCCGCAACCAGCCCGACCTGACCAGCTTGCTGGGCCGACTCTACGATCCCTCCAGCCCCGATTACCACCAGTTTCTCAGCGTGGCGCAGTTCAGAGAACAGTTCGGCCCCACCGAGCAGGACTACCAGGCGGTCGTCGCATTCGCCCAGGCCAACGGTCTTACCGTGACCGATACTCCTCCGAACCGCCTGCTTGTCGATGTCAATGGTTCGGTTGCGCAAATCGAGAAGGCGTTCCATGTCAAGATGGCGGTCTACCTGCACCCGAAGGAAAGCCGGACTTTTTATTCGCCGGATCGCGAGCCCTCGCTCGATTTGAGCGTGCCTGTGTCACACATCGCCGGCCTGAACAACTACTCAATACCGCGTCCCATGTTAAAGAGAGCCTCGACAGCGCAGCAGATGGTTCAAAGCAACGTCGGCTCGGGCCCGGGTGGTCAATACCTCGGCAGTGACATGCGCGCGGCTTACTACGGCGGCACCGCCCTCACCGGCACCGGCCAGGCAGTCGGCATACTGGAATTTGACGGCTACACCATGAGCGATGTGACGGGGACTTTTGCTGGACACTCCTACACCGTCCCTATCACCAATGTGCTGATCGACGGCGCCAGTGCGGCTTCAGACGGCAGCGATGGCGAACAGGTCCTGGACATCGTGCAGGCGATCGCCATGGCCCCTGGCCTCAGCCAGGTTCGCGTCTATATTGCTCCCATTACTACTAACATCGGCGTGGGTGACGTGGACATCTTCAACAAGATGGCCACGGAGAACATAGCCAAGCAACTGAGTTGCTCCTGGGGTTGGACTCCCGCTGACACTTCGGCGAACGATCCCATCTTCCAGGAGTTTGCGGCGCAGGGCCAGAATTTGTTCGTTGCTTCCGGAGACGCGGGAGCGTACACCGGCTCAAACGCGACCGACTATAGCTATCCAGCGGAAGACGTGTACGTCGTGTCTGTCGGCGCGACCGACTTGACCACAAATGGCGCTGGCGGCCCCTGGCAGTCGGAAACAGCGTGGGCGGACAGCAGCGGTGGTCCCAGCGACGACGGATTTGCCATTCCGAGTTGGCAGGCGGGTGTGGCCGATACCGCCAATGCCGCTTCCACGACCAAACGCAATATTCCCGACGTGGCGGCGGAAGGCAATTTCGACAACTACCTCTGCCACGATGGCACTTGTCAGGGCGGCTGGGGCGGCACCAGTTTCGCCGCTCCGCGTTGGGCCGGATATCTCGCGCTCGTCAATCAGCAGGCAAAGGCCAATACCGGCTCGACTCTGGGTTTTGTCAACCCCGCGGTCTACGCGATCGGCAAGAGTACCAGCTACAACAGCGACTTCCACGACATCACTAGCGGGAACAACAATAACGGGCACGGGACATCGTACAACGCCGTGGTTGGCTACGACTTGGTGACCGGGTGGGGAAGCCCGAACGGGCAGAGCCTGATCAACGCCCTGGCTGGAGCTGCCGGGCCGACCTTCACTCTGTCGGATTCACCCACCAGTCTCAGCATTACCCAAGGCGCCGCGGGTGGCACCAGCACCATCACGGTGACCGACCTGAACGGGTTCGCGGGCACTGTCAGTCTGGCCGCGTCCGGCCTACCGACCGGAGTAACTGCAGCATTCAATCCAACCAGCACCGCTACCACCAGCATTCTGACGCTGACGGCAAGCAGCACCGCCACCCTTGGAACGGCCACAGTGACTATCACCGGCACGTCGGGCAGTCTGGTTTCGACCACTACCCTTGCGCTCACGGTGAAAGCCCCGGTGGTGCCTAACTTCGCTATCAGCGCCGCGCCCGCTTCGTTGACCGTAAAGCCTAGCGGCACAGGAACCAGTACGATCACCGTCACCAGCCAGAACAGTTTCAATTCTGCAACCACGCTTACCGCTACCGGCTTGCCCAGTGGCGTGACTGCGTCGTTCGCGACCAACCCCGTGACTCCGCCGGCGAACGGCACTGCGACCTCTGTCCTCACGTTTACTGCTTCCGCTACGGCGACTTTAGGAACCGCCACGGTGACCGTGACGGGGACCTCCGGTTCGCTGGTCCACAGCACGACCATCGCCTTGACAATAAGTTCAGCCACCGCACAAACCGCTGTCTACAACACCACGCTGAAGGCTCCGGGGTGCGCGACGGTGGGTAGTTCGTGCGACTCGGGCCCATCCCTGCTGTTGGGACGCGATACTTTGTCGGGCGGCGCGGAACCCCATCAACCCAACACCATTAACAACTCCTGCGCCGACGGCACCAGCGGAGTATTCCACTCCGACGAGTCCAACGATCGCCTCGTGATTACTTCCACCAGCGGGGGCGCGCTCACGCACGGCACTACCGCGACGGTCACAGCAACGGTCTGGGCGTGGAGCGGATACACCTCCGACTCTCTCGACCTCTACTACGCGGCCAACGCCAACAGCCCCACATGGGTCCTGATCAAGACGATCAAGCCCACGAAGGCGGGAGCCCAGGCTCTGTCGGTTACGTTCACGCTTCCCACCGGCGCATTGCAGGCTGTTCGCGCGCAGTTCCGCTATTTGGGAAGCGCGTCCGCGTGTACCGTTGGGGCCTATAACGATCACGACGACCTGATCTTCGCCGTGCAGTAGGCGCGACATTATGTAGGTCCGGTTTTTGAGCAAACCATTCGAGCCGGCTCCCAACCAGGGCCGGCTCGATGTTTTTGTTGCCAATTACGCGCCTTGGCGCACAAACAAAACCCCAGACTTGCGCCGTGTTTCATCCGGCGCGAACCTGGGGGCAGTTTCTTGTGTTCGGCGCGAGAGCTACTTGGTTGAGCCGCTCAGACAGGTTGACATGAAGGCCTTACGGTCGTCGCCCTTCAGGTTCTTCGCAGTAGCCTCTTTGTTGCATGACTTCATTTTGTCCTGTTGCGTCTGCGATACCCCGGCAGCGCTGAGGCACTGTGACATAAACGTCTTGCGCTCGTCACCTGCAAGATTCTTCGTCTTGGCCTGCGCATTGCAGTCCTTCATTTTCTGTTGCTGGGCAGCCTGAGCCGGGCTCGGCTGTTTTGTCTCCTGGGCCATGACCGGCAGAGCGGTAAGAACCAGTGCGAGTAACAACGAGATTTTGCGATGAAGCATGACACGTCCCCTTTTCAAATGGATTGACCTGGGATCTACAATTCCGGATCCCCGAACGCGCAGCGATTGTACAACGTCATACCAAGGCATTTGAGGAGAAATGGGAAGGAACGGGACGGGTTCGCGCTAGTAGAGCCGGAAGTTGACTTCCACATTGATCATGACGGGCACGGCCTGGCCATCCTTGCGGGCGGGCTCGAACTTCCACAGCTTGACAGCCTCAATGGCCTTCTCGTCCAGCCCCATGCCGAGCGCACGCTGAATGCGAATCTGCTGCGGACGGCCATCGGCGCTCACTACGAGCCACAGCACCACGGTCCCTTGATATTTGGCCTTGCGAGCTTCTTCCGAGTATTCCGGATCGGGCGCATACAGTGCTTTCGGCGCGCTCACGCCACCGCCGACGCGATAGGCTCCGCCACCGTAGCCGCCACCGTGTCCCGGGCCAACTCCCGGACCAGTACCGGAACCAACTCCTCCGCCGCTGCCGCTGCCGATACCGCCGCCAAATCCCGTACCGTTGGACGGTGCCCCGATCACCTTGGACAGAGGATCGCCCAGCGCGCCAATCGTGGGAAGTTTGAGCTCAGGCGGCACCACCACCGTGGGCTCTACCACCAGCTTGGGATTCTCGTTGCGCACCACAATCGCGGGCGGCACGATCTGATCTTTGGAGAGCTTAGGCAACGCGCCCTTGGGAGCCTGCAGTTTGTCGCGGTCGCCGCCGCCACCACCGCCACCCGCACGCTTGTTCGACACTGGCAACGGCAGGTACGGACTGACGTCCGTCACCAATCCAACCACCTGCTGCTTGATCTCGTCCTGATGTTCCACCACCCAATGTCCTGACCAGATGAGTAGGCCGGCCGCGATCATGTGCAGGATGAATGAATAGACGAACGTGTCCTTCCGCTGCGGATACAGACCCTGTCCTTCACCAAAGAGGCTGGGAAGGATATCGTGCTTTTGTTCGACGGCCGCGGGCTTCGCAGTGTCCGCCTTGGTCACAACCGGGATGGACATTTTCTACCTATAAGTATAGACCCACCCTGAAACCCAAAGGTGCACAAAAAGTAGTACGTGCACCGCAGCCTTTCGGTTCATGTTAGACGCTCTCGCATCCAAGAATGTCACCGCTCCGTCACCACAGGTAACGTTACCCGGGCACGATCACCCGCAGCGCGTTCCGATGGACGGCCATCTCCACCGGCGTGGGGCAGATGTACTCGCCATCGGCGAACAACTCCATCACCGGATCCGTCTGGATGCGGACGCGCGTCGCCTTCCAGTACTCCACCTCTTTCATGCCGATATGACCGCCGCGAAACACTACGTGAAACAAGCGCGCCAGGCGCAGCTTGCCGAGCTTGCGGACGAAGCACACGTCAAGCAGTCCGTCATCCAGTTCGGCGAGATGCGTGAGCCGCATGCCGCTGCCGTAGCGCGGGCCGTTGCCGACCGCGATCAGCATGCCGGGCTCGCGCACCGGCGTCTGCCAGTGCCCGTCGATTTCCAGTGACACGGTGACTTGCGGTGGGCGAAAACCGGCCAGCACCTGCAGCAGCGCCACCACGTATCCCCCATGCGCCCGCAGCCACCGCGGATGCTTCATCGTCTGGCGGCTGACAGCGGCATCGAGTCCGGTTCCGGCGATGCAGGTAAAGTAGGTGGTGCGCGCAGCTTCGCGTTCGGCGTCAAGCCAGCGGCGCGCCTGCGAATGTTCGATGCGCGGGCCCAGTGGCGGCAGGTCGCGACGAGGGCCGTCGGGAACGAAGTGCAGGGTCTCCAGCGACTCGCCCTGCCAGGGATCGGGGTCGTCCTCGCGCAACGCAGGCAGCATCTCGGCGGCTTCGACCGGATGCAGCGGCTGAATGGTTCCCAGGTCGATCAGGCGCGAGTTCTCACGGGTTTCGCAGAACCGCTTCCACGCCGCGAGCGCATCCTCGACGGTGTCGATTCCCAGTGTGGCGGCGAAATCGTTGGCGCTCCCCATGGGGACGGCCAGAGTGGGAGTCCGTTTCAACGCCAGCGTGCCCAGGTGACGATGCACCGTCCCATCGCCTCCAAAGATCAACGCCGCATCGGGCTCATCGGTGGGATCGAGTTCATTGCCCGTGAAGATGCTGACGCCTGCCATTTCAAATGGCCGGACGTCCTGCTCTTTCGCGAAAGGAGACAGCATGGCAACGGCGCGCACGGAGGCTAGAGTCGCACAACGGAAGCAAAAATCAAAATCGAGATGAGTTCACAAGATTTCACAACTATCGATGGTTCTATCTGCCTACAATGGGCGTCTAAGAGAGCACTATTCGGCTTGCCGGCTGCAAGGAGGCTTTCATGAAGCGTAGAGATTTTATCGTCAACACTTCCCTGGGACTCGGAGTCGCGTGGCTGGCGCGCACCTCCATTCTGAACGCCCTCGCCGATACGCAGCTTCCGCGCAAGTATGCCGCCAGCGACACGGTCACGTTGGGCAAGACCGGCATCACGACTAGCCGACTCGCCATGGGCACCGGCACCGTGGGATACGCCAAACACTCCAACCAGACCGCGCTCGGCATCGCGGGACTGTCGGGACTGCTGCTGAACGGCTACGATCACGGACTGCGATTCTTCGACGCCGCCGATTCCTACGGCAGCCATCCCCACGTCGCCGCTGCGCTGAAACAGTTGCCGCGCGACAAGGTCACGGTGATGACCAAGAGCCCGTCGCGCACTCCGCAGGAAATGCGCGCCGACCTCGACCGCTACCGCAAGGAACTCGGCACCGACTACCTCGACATCGTGCTGATGCACTGCATGACCGAAGGCGACTGGACTGAGCGCTTCAAAGGCACGATGGACGTGCTGTCGGAGGCCAAGCAGAAAGGCATCATCCGCGCGCACGGATGTTCGTGCCACACCATCGAAGCCCTGCGCGCCGCCGCCAAGTCGCCGTGGGTGGAGGTTGACTTGGTGCGCATCAATCCCATCGGCTCCCACATGGACGCCGAGCCTGACACGGTGATCAGCGAAATCCGCCAGATGAAAGCGTCGGGTAAGGGCGTTATCGGGATGAAGATTCTGGGTCAGGGCGATCTACGCAACAAGCAGAGCGAGGCCATCAAGTACGCGCTGTCACTGAACCTGCTCGACGCGTTTACCATCGGCGCCGAAAGCAAGAGCGAGCAGGACAATCTGATTCAGCGCGTGGCGGCTGCGTAGAGATCGAAAGGTCGTTACGGTGCAGTCGCTACCGCAGCCGTCTTGCCCGTCAACTGCCGTATTAGCTCCACCTCGTGCTCCCGATACGGCGTGCCGTCCGCCTTAAACACGTCGTGAAACCACACCGGCGGCTGCTCCAGAACATAAGGATGCTGCCATGACTCCCACGGAAAGTTGGTCTGGGTCTTGCCTACCACCAGTCCCCAGTTGATAGCGCCGACGTTATGTTTCTTCGCGATCGGCAGCACGCCATCAAACGTGCTGCCTGCCGAGCGCGCCATGTACTCGGTACAAATGATTGGGCGGTGATACTGCTCGAGCCATACCACGCGGCGCTCGAAAGTCTTCCGGCCAACTGTAGTTGTGGAACGTGATGATATCGGAGTTCTGTAACTGAATAGCTTCCATCGGCGTCGGCCCCGACTTCGGCCAGTCGCCTTCCCACAATCCGCTGGTGAGTGGCTGCGTCGGATTCATAGCGCGCGCCCAGGCGAAAGCCTGCGGCAGCAGCGCCTTCACCAGCTCGATCTTGTTCTTCGGCTCCTGCTGTTCGTAGTAGCCGTACTGGAACCCGCCCGGCTCGTTCCACACATCCCACGCCAGAATGCGCGGATCATTGGCAAACGCTCCCACCACGCCCTGCACGTACGCCTTCAGCCGCGGATACTGCGACGCGTCTTCCAGCGCTTTCGCTCCCGGACTCTGTACCCATCCGGAGTTGTGTACACCCTGCATGGGCGCGCGCTGTGGGCCAAGTTTGGGCAGCGGGTCCCAACACGAATCAAACAGCACCAGCATCGGACGGATGTGGTGTTTCGCCGCGATGGTAAGGAACTGGTCGAGCCGTTGCTTGAATGCCGTCGCGTCCTGCTGCCACAAAAGATCGTGCAGGAAGACGCGCATGGTGTTCATGCCCAGGCCCTCGGCCCAACCTAGTTCCTTGTCGATCTGCTTGGGATCGAACGTCGCCGCCTGCCACATCTCCAGCTCGTTGATTGCGGTGGCTGGGATGTAATTGCTGCCCACCAGCCAGGGCTGCTGCTGATACCAGGCGTTGGCCCTCTCCTCGGACCAGCGATCCGTCGATTGCGACAACAATTGTGCCGGCAAACAAAATAGCAGGACGAACAACAACCAAGTCGAGTGGAAGCGATGCATGAGTGTCCCCGATTCTTCTGCGACAGACTACTCCGGTTTTTGGGGATTCGAAGTGAGTTGTTTGATACGGCGTCCCTTGGCGGAGTCGTCCATGAGCGCGGCCAGGCGTCGTTGCCTCGTCTCTTCGCGCTTGGCGCTCATCACCCAATAGCATGAAACCCGTCGATACCACGGGGCTTGTGCCTGGTAGAAATCCCAGGCCTTGCGATTCGCGCGAAACTGTTTGACATACCCAGCGTCGAACTGGCGACTCCTGACTTCGTACGAGTACTTCCACGACTTCTTCTTATCGCGTTGCTGGAACACCGCCAGGCCGGCAGGATGAACACGACCCAACTCGATCAGCTCACCCATCCTGTGGGTGTTGATTACGCTCCAGATGCTGTCCGGCTTGCGCGGGGTGAAGCGGATCGTATAGCTGGAGGCGTCGAAACGCTTGCGTAGCCCGTCGATCCAGCCGAAACAAAGGGCCTCATCGAGAGCTTCACGGTAGCTCAAGCCGCCCTTGCCGGAGTCCACGCGGTGAAATCCGACCAGCAGCTCCGGCGTCCGATCATGGTTCTCTTCTAGCCACTCACGAAAATCGGATGAGTTGTGAAAGAAAGTTGGCTTGGTCACGACGCCCACAATCTAGCACAAGGGCAGCTTCCCATTTTGCCGCTATCTAGCGGCGCACGGGCCCGAAATGTTATCCTTACGCCACCTTCCAAATAAGAGAATAATGCCCCAATTGGCTGGAACTTCGGTCCGGCAGACGGCTATCTTATGTCGGAGGAATTTCTAAGATTCGACGGCTCGATCGAGCCATGGAGATTTGTAATGAAGAAGTTTTGGATTGCAGTGGTGGTAGCTGCTTTTGCGTTCGGGTCCGCTCTGTACGCGGAAGACGTGGTCCACGCCGTCAGCGGGATCGTAAAGAGTGTCGACAAGACCTCCAAGACCATGGTGGTCAAGACTGCGGACGGCACAGAGCAGACCATCAAGTGGACGGACAAGACGACGGTTGAGGGTGCGAAGGCCACCGGCAGCGGCGTCGCGAAGGGCAGCGTAGCCACCTATGATGGCGCCAAAGAAGGTGCCAAGGTTACCGTCAAGTACACCGAGAAGGGCACCGAAAAGACCGCCGTGGCTGTAAAGGATGCCAGCGTCGCCACAGCGAAGGGAACCAAGACGGCTGCCGACAAGACCGCTGACGCAGTAAAGTAAGCGCCTCAATTCAGAGGGTGCCGCGACGCGTGACCCGACGCAGCGGCACTCTTTTCTCTGTCTCCACTCACCGGATTCTCATCGCGCCTAAACCAAGCTCGAAGCCGCGCGCTTGCACCCATTTCCTCCGGCTGAATTCACAGCACGACCATGATTCCGCAAGTCGCCATCGCCACCGAACCAAGCCCTTGCAGAGCAATGCGTTAGGCGCTTCGATCACGCATTCTTATGCGCTCGATAAAAACTATCAATTTCCTCAATCGCCGGTGGGCTTCTAGACTTCAAACACAGCCTGAGTATGACTGATTGATCCTTTGCTTCATTGATTGCATGCAGCGTCCGAAGCCGAGCTGAGAGGCCGATCAAAGATCTCTACCAAACCGGCAAAAAGACTGGCACAACTGCAACTCCGAGACAGATAGCCGTTATTGGATATGCGCAATTTGGATCAGCGCTAGCAAACGTGTTTCAGGTGGAGTGTCTGCGTGGACTTCGATCAACTTACGACATTTCTGGAAGTGGTGAAGCTCGGCAACTTTTCCCGCGCCGGGGAGAAGGTGTTCCGCTCGCAATCGGCGGTGAGCGCGCAAATCCGCCAGCTCGAGCAGGAGTATGGAACCAAGCTCCTGGACCGGTCGGGCAAACGGGTCACACTCACGCCTGCCGGCGAAGTGCTTTTCGAGTACGCCAATCGACTGCTGGCATTGCGCGGAGAATCGTTACGGGCCGTGGTCGACCAGGACAACACTCCCCGCGGAGTGCTGGCGGTCGGCGCCAACGAGGCCACTTGCCTCTATGTGCTACCTGAGACCTTTAGCGAATACCGCAGGCGATACTCCGATGTGCAAATCAGCATTTATCGCAACTTCAGCCACAAGATCCTGGAGCGGTTGCAGGATGGCCTGATCGATGTCGGCGTCGTAACCATGCCTGTGAAGGCCGCCCGGCTGGTTGTGAGACGCATTTTCCACGACCGCCTGGTCTTGATGACGGGTCCCAATCATCCGCTGGGAAAATTGGATTCGGTTTCGGTCGAAGCCATGGTCGATTACCCAATCATCCTCCCCAAGGCCGGGCACACCCGCAAAACCATGGACAAACTCTTCCGGCCCTACCAGGCGCAGTTGCGGATTGCCATGGAATTGCCCAGCATCGCGATGATCAAGGCATTCGTTGCGTCGGGCATGGGGATTTCGCTCATCAGCGAAAGCTTTGCGCGCAAGGAGTGCCGCGCCGGCGATTTGCGCCTGATTCCGCTGTCGGACACAGACCTGTCGCGCGAACTCGCCCTGGTTTACCACCAGGACCGGACTCTGCCCCGTTCGGCGGTGGCGTTCATCGAGATGGTGAGGAATGGCGTCCCGCGATTCAAGTCAGCGGGTGTGTTTGAACCGGAAAGTACGACGCTCGTTGAGTCGCATGTCCGCGAGGCAACCTTCCTCGAAGCCTGATTCCGGTTCCTCCTGCAATCCATGCTGAAGGTCTCGCATAACTTGCGGGTCGCCGACAGTGACCGCCGCGAGTACAGCGTAGACCTGCTGCCGAAGATCAAGCTGGAGTTGGTAGTGGACGACAAACTCGCCGAACGAGCGGTCGAGGCCATCGTGAAGTTCGCCTCCACCGGCAGGATCGGCGACGGCAAGATCTTCTTGTCCAAGATCGATGACGCGGTCCGCATCCGCAACCAGGAGCGCGGCGTTAGCGCGCTGTAGGGCGGGCGAGGTGGCTACACGCTATGCCTGCCCCGCCCCCCTGTGATGCGGTAGGAGCCGTCAACCTGAAAACTACTGCGATCAGGGTTGCTGCTGAGAATTTCCGTTCTGGCCCTGCGCCATGCCATTCGATTGGTTGTTTCCATTCATGCCATTCTTCGGATTGCCACTGCCCATGGTATTGCCGTTGCCGTAATGGTTCTGGCTCATTTGGCCTTGGTTGCCTTGACCCATCTGCCCGTTCCCGCCGCCCATTTGCTGCGAGCCGCCCTTCTGTTGCGGCACCCATGTGCTGCGAGCTTCCCGTTTGGTGCGACTCCCCATACTCTGCTTCTGGCCCTGGTACCCATGGGACGCCGTGCTTTGTCCCTGACTCTTGTGTGTGCTAGCGCTCGCGCGCTGATGGGTGCTGCCACTCTGGCCTTTCGCGAAGCCGGAAATTGAGACTGCCACGATGAGGGTGAGTAGTAAGAATGACTTTTTCATACGATGAACTCCAATTAGGTATAGCCAGAAAGTTTGCTCGTGGGATGAAAATGGCAAGCATCCCAGGTCGTGTAACGATCGCGTTCTTCCTTCCCATGGTTGACTCAAACACCGCCGCTTCGCTGTCTGTTGCGTGATGTCAATCACCCAAGCCGTTGATCATGTTCTCGACCTGCGCGGTCATCCCTTGATCAATGTGACTGAGCCCAAAGACAAAGCTGACAACAATGAGGCTCACCGTCCACGCCACTTTGGGATTGCGAAACAGGCCAGCCACGCGGTTCATCAGGTATCCGCGAGAGACCATCTCCTCGCCGAAAGCAGCCAGCGTCCAGCTCAACGCGACGAACAGCAACAGTAACTTCCAGTTGCCGCGCACATCACCCAGATCGGAAAGGTCAGACATCTTGCCGGTGATTTTCACCAGCAGCGGCTGAGTGACGAACAACTCCAGAAGCTCCATCCCGATGGAAAGCGAATCATTTTAGCCCAGGGCATACGAGCGTATTCGCCGCCCGTCTCGGTAAACTGGTGTCTGACGGCAGGGAGCCGCGCTTCGCTATGGCATCGTTCAAGCAAGAACTCATGCTGCGCATGGTCAATATCTGGCCTCCTATCGCGGGCGCCGGTATTCGCGTGCGCTGGGGCGCCGACATGAAATCCGTCAATGTCGAGATGAAGCTGCGCTTCTGGAACCGCAACTTTGTTGGGACGCACTATGGCGGATCGCTCTACTCCATGACCGATCCGTACTATATGTTGATGCTCATCAAAAACCTTGGCCCGGAATATATCGTCTGGGACAAGGCCGCGAGCATCCGCTTCCGCAAGCCCGGCAAGGGCAAAGTGCGCGCCGAGTTCCGTCTCACCGACGCCCAACTCAACGACATCCGCACACAACTGGAAACCCTGCCCAAGTACGAGCCCACCTTCAAGGTCGAAGTGAAGGACGAGGCGGGAGAGGTCGTCGCCGAGGTAGAGAAACTCCTGCACATACGTAAGAAGTAGTCTCGGTTTATACTGCGCTGGGCTTTTGTCCCAACTATGCAACGTCTGACGCCTGCCAATCCGATGCCGCACGAGGCGCCGTGCTGCGAATAGGCCTCACCGGCGGTGTCGCCTGCGGCAAGTCCACCGTGGGCGAAATGTTGGCCGCGCATGGCGCGCACTATCTGCAGGCCGACTCGCTCGCGCACCGACTCTACTCTCCGGGCCAGCCAACGTACAAAGCGGTCGTCGAGCACTTTGGCCGTGACATCCTGGACCCTGACGGAAGCATCAACCGCAGCCGGCTGGCGAATGTCGCCTTTCCCCATCGCATCGCCGAATTGAATGCGATCGTCCATCCGGCGGTCGTCGAGGCCCAGAATCGCTGGGCGGACGACGTAGAACGCACTGATCCCGAGGGCGTTGCCGTAGTCGAGGCCGCTTTGCTGATGGAAGCCGGCGCCGATAAGGACTTCGACAAGCTGATCGTCGTGACCTGCAATCTTGATCAGAAAGTCGCACGCTACGCGCAGCGCGCGAACATTTCGCTCGAAGAGGCACGCACCGAAGTGCAACGCCGCAGTGCCGCTCAATTTTCCGATGAACAAAAGGCCAGCTACGCCGACTACATCATTGACAATTCGGGTTCTCTCGACGACACGGCGCACTATGTCGATGTGCTGTGGACCCACCTCACTCAGTTCGCTGCGCAACACGAAGGTCGGCACGGTGGCGGCCCGGATATCGTGCAGTGAGACCTGCCACTAGGCACTCTCCCCTCCGACTCGGTACACTTTTCTTAACGAACCGTCTAACTCAATCCGAAACTCTAAGGTATTGGTGTCCCTGTTAAGCCTATGAAACTAATACGTCCTCTTATCCTTGGCGCGCTGATCGCAGGCGCTTTCTATTGGTACACAACCCATCACAGCGGCGTGAATCCGGTGGATTATGTCTCCCGCCCCACGCATGTCGAGCTCACTGAAGCAGCCGGGCCGCAGACCTTTGACTCCGAAGAGCAGACCAACATCGAGGTCTACAAGAAGGGCATTCCGTCGGTGGTCAACATCACCTCGACTGCCGTGGGGTTCGACTTCTTTTATGGGCCGGTGCCGCAGGAAGGTCAGGGCTCCGGCTTCATCATCGACAAAGAGGGACACATCCTCACCAACTATCACGTGATTGCCAACGCGCGCGAGGTTGAGGTCACGCTGCACAACAAGAAGAAATACAAGGCCACCGTGATCGGGCGAGACCGTTCGCACGATCTGGCGGTAATCCAGATCAACGCACCCGGCCTGGTGCCGGCCACGTTAGGCGATTCAAAGGCCCTGGTTGTCGGGCAAAAGGTGTTCGCCATCGGCAACCCCTTCGGACTGAACGGCACGATGACTCGCGGCATCATCAGCTCGGTACGGCCCATCCGCACCCCAGAAGGGGGAGAGATCGACGAGGCCATCCAGACCGACGCCGCCATCAACCCGGGAAACTCGGGCGGCCCGCTGCTGAATTCCCGTGGAGAAGTCATCGGCATCAACAGCCTGATCGCCACCGGCGGCGGCGCCAACCAGAGCGCAGGCATCGGCTTCGCCATTCCCATCAATACCGCCAAGGCGGTGATCGGCGACCTCATTACGATTGGGCGCGTACGCCGTCCGTCACTGGGTA
The DNA here is from genome assembly GCA_963779555.1 of uncultured Acidobacteriaceae bacterium. GTDB lineage: Bacteria > Acidobacteriota > Terriglobia > Terriglobales > Acidobacteriaceae > DASRAA01. The sequence goes on along the minus strand of CAVZYS010000034.1, from coordinate 39,431 downwards.
TCCGCACCCTGCCGATTGGCCCAGAATTGGCGCAGGAGATGGGACTTGCGTCCGACTACGGAGTGCTCATCATCCAACTTGTGCCGGGAGGATCGGCGGAACGGGCCGGCCTGCACGGTGGCAATCAGCAAGCCTATATCGGCAACATTCCGGTCATGCTAGGCGGAGACCTGATTGTGGCCATCGACGGCGAGGAGATTGGCGATCAGCAAGACCTGGTCAACATCATGAACAAGCACAAGGCCGGCGATACCGTCACCGTGACCGTCTATCGCGGCAAGAAAAAGATGGACGTGAAGGTAACCCTGAGCGAGGCGCGCGAGCAGGCGTAACGGCGAGGTGCGACGGCAAGTCGCGCCTCCGATCCGCTCTCACCTTCCTGATTGCCCCTTCCCTGACCGTCAGCTATATTTTAGGGTTATGTACGATGACTTCCAGGCAATCGACCGGTGGACCAGCCAGCCGCTGCACTGCCAATACCAGGCCCTGATTGTAGCGATTGCGACCCGCCACGCTGACGCTGTGGACATCAAGTTTCTGGTTGAGGACCGGCCGGTTTGGATCGCGCTTCCCCACGTGGCCTGGGTGGAGTTCAACCGGCAGACGGGAAAGGTCATTACCGATCCCATGGCGGTCCAGATTGCAGGACATTATTTGAAGTGGGCGATCGAGTCCGGCGAAGATAGCGGGCGCGAAATGTACACTCTGACCGTTCAGGAGACGCTCGACCACCTGTACGCGATCATCGAGGAAACCCAGGCTTCCGCGGTCGCTGGATAGTGCCCGGTCAGCGGGCTTTTGCGTTCTGCGCGTGAGGAGGCCCCATGGCCTGCTCCCCGACAATTTCTCGTCCCACTTTTGCCGCCCCAGCTGCGGGCGGTACCGATTTTTAATAAAGGAGTCTTACTATATGTCTGCTATTGCGCATCCAGAATTGTCCGACCTGCTGACACAAGAGAATGTTCACCATAACCTGTCTACGGCACGGCTTGTCGAGATCGCAGTCGAGAACGGCGAGGGAGTATTGAGCTCGTGCGGCGCGCTGGTTTCCGAAACCGGCAAGCGCACCGGGCGTTCCCCCAAGGACAAGTTCACCGTAAGAGATGCCGTCACCGAAAATAAGGTGGATTGGGGCTCGGTGAATCTCGCCTTTTCTCCCGACAAGTTCGATGCCCTCTATCAGCGGGTGCTCGAGTTCCTCGCAGGCAAGGAAATCTACGTCCAGGATCTGTTCTGCGGCGCCGATCCGAAATACCAGTTGCCCATCCGGGTGATTAATGAGTATGCCTGGCACAACCTGTTCGTGCGCCAGCTCTTCATCCGGCCAACTGCCGAGGAGTTGAAGAACCACAAGCCCGAGTTCACCATTGTCAGCGCACCCGGCTTCCTCGCCGACCCCAGGCGTGACGGCACCAATTCGGAAGTGTTCGTGATCGTGAACTTCACCCGGCGTTTGGTCATCATCGGCGGCACCCAATACGCCGGCGAGATGAAGAAGTCGATCTTCGGCGTGATGAACTTCCTGCTGCCCCAGAACAACGTCTTCCCCATGCACTGCTCGGCCAACATTGGCGAAGATGGGGTAGCTGCGCTGTTCTTCGGACTCTCGGGCACGGGCAAGACGACGCTCTCCGCCGACCCCACGCGCCGCCTCATCGGCGACGACGAGCATGGCTGGAGCGCCACCGGCGTCTTCAACTTCGAAGGCGGCTGCTACGCCAAGTGCATCAAGCTCTCGGAGCAGAACGAGCCCCAGATCTGGAACGCTCTCACCTTCGGCGCGGTGCTGGAGAATGTGGTGCTCGATCCCGTGACCCGCGTGCCCAATTACGATGACGACAGCAAGACGGAAAACACGCGCGCCGCCTATCCCGTCGAGCACATCGACAACGCCGTGATTCCCGGATTCGGCGGGCATCCCAGGAACGTGGTCTTCCTCACCGCTGACGCGTTCGGCGTGCTGCCTCCGGTGTCGAAGCTGACGCCCGAACAGGCCATGTTTCACTTCATGTCGGGCTACACCGCCAAGGTCGCGGGCACGGAAGCCGGCGTCACTGAGCCGCAGGCAACTTTCTCGACCTGCTTCGGCGCGCCCTTCATGCCCCTGCCTCCCAAGGTTTACGCTGAGATGCTGGGACGCCGCCTGCGCGAGCACAACGCGCAATGCTGGCTGGTCAACACCGGCTGGCAGGGCGGACCGTACGGCGTCGGCAAGCGCATGAGCCTGCCCTACACCCGCGCCATGGTCAATGCGCTTGTGGAGGGCCGGCTGAATGACGTGGGCTTCGAGATCGAGACCGCATTTGGGCTCAGCATTCCCACGTTCGTGCCGGGCGTGCCAGCGGACCTGCTGAAACCACGTAATTCCTGGAAAGACACGGCGGCCTACGACAAGATGGCCGCAGACCTGGCTTCACGGTTCGAGAAGAACTTCGAACAGTTTGACGCTCCGCGCGAAATCAAAGAGGCGGGCCCGCGACCGGTGGTAGCAAAGTAAGCGTTTAATACCACAATGTAGGATATCTGACACAGTGGCACAGTTTCGGTCGTGCCACTTTTTCGTTTTGCGCCTCGTGCAAGCGACATCAGCCGCAGATCCGCGGCTACGGGGCCGTCCCGATCTCACGACAATATCCGAGCCTCAGCAAGCCGTTCCTGCATCGAACGTGGCGAAAGGATTGACGGTCTTGTCTGCCGCCGCGCAGCCAGCGACTGTCCCGGAGGTAAATATGGTCAAACTAGCATTGCTCGCCCGCATGGACGCCAAGCCCGGCAAGGAAGAGGAAGCCGCAGCCTTCCTCCGCAGCGCTCTGCCTCTCGCGCAACAAGAGCCTGCAACTACAGTGTGGTTTGCGTGGCGCATCGGCGTCTCCACGTTCGGCATTTTCGACGCATTCGCCGACGAGTCAGGCCGACAGGCTCACCTTACCGGACAAATCGCCGGGGCGCTCATGGCTAAGGCGCCTGATTTATTCGCTGGCACGCCGAGCATCGAAAAGCTCGACCTGTTGGCCGCGAAGCTCAAAGAGTAGTCAACCACGGCTTCCGGCGACTCCGTGCGCATTCAAACTGCACAACTCGCAGTGAGCGTCTAAGCCGCTTCGTTGTTCAGAACGAGTGCTGCGCGTGCTGTTCGCCCAGCACCTTGCCCTCACTGCCCGCAGTTGACTTGTGAACCGAGCTGCCCATAAGCTTGCTGCCAATCTGGAGTGATGCATGAAAGTCCGATTCCTTGTTCTATTGTCACTACTTCTGTGTAGCGGTTCTCTTTTTGCCTATCAGGAAGCGCACGCGGGCACGGCTGGGCATCAGGCGCAGTCCGCCTCCAACGAAAAGCTGGGGACGGTGAGCTTTCCGACTTCGTGCGCGGCTTCGCAACAGAAGGCGTTCGATCGGGGCGTCGCGTTGCTGCACGACTTCTGGTATGCCAAGGCGGAGCAGCAATTCAAAGACATCGTGGCCGCCGATCCCACATGCGCGATCGCGTACTGGGGCGAAGCGATGACGCTGTGGCACCAGATATGGGACCGTCCGGATGCGGAGACCATGCAAAGCGGCCTGGCCCTGGTGCAGAAGGGCCAGAAGCTGGGCGCGAAGACGCAGCGCGAACGCGATTACATCGACGCGCTGGCCGTCTTCTATCAGAATTCCGGCAAGTCGAGTTTCGAGGTGAGGGTCAACGCCTATTCGCAGGCAATGGAGAAGCTGCACGAGAAGTATCCCCAGGACCATGACGCGGCGGCATTCTACGGGCTGTCGCTGCTGGCGGCGGTGCCTCCGCACGATACGACGTTCGCCAACCAGAAGAAGGCGCTGGCACTGCTGAACGCGGAATTTCCGCTGGCGCCCGATAATCCCGGCATTCCGCACTACATCATTCATAGTTGCGATAGTCCGCAGATGGCTGCGGATGGGCTGGCTGCGGCGCGGCGTTATGGCGAGATTGCGCCTTCGGCTCCGCACGCGGCGCACATGCCGTCGCATATTTTCGCGCGGCTCGGACTCTGGCAGGAGGACATACAGTCGAACCTGGCGTCGATTGCGGCGGTGGAAGCGCAACGGTCGGGCTCGATGGGACATGAGCTGCATGCCATGGACTTCTTGAACTATGCCTATCTGCAGGTGGGCGAGGACGCCAAGGCCAAGCAAATCGTTGACCAGGTCGCCACCATGGACATGACGCCGACCCGTGATATGCACGGTTACCTCGACATGGCGCGCGCGGGGTTTCCGGCCACTTATGACATTGAGATGCGGCATTGGAAGGAAGCCGCTGCGCTCGAGCCCTCCAAGGATGCAGAGCCGCAGAACGCCGCCATTACCTATTGGGCGCGAGCGGTCGGCAGTGGGCACCTGAAAGACGCGGCCGCGGCGAAGCAGGACCTGGCGAAGTATGACGCGATGGTCGAGGCGGTGAAGAAGTCTCCTGATGCCTACCTGGCGGTGTACATGGACACCGATCGCGATGAGGTTCGTGCGTGGATCGCGGTCGCCGAGGGCAAGAACGACGAGGCGGCGCAGATCATGCGAGCGGTCGCCGATAAGCAGGACGCGCACGGAAAGGGCGAGGTGGAGATTCCGGCGCGCGAAATGCTGGCGGACATCTTGCTGGAATCGAACCATCCGGAGCAGGCGCTCGCGGAGTATGAGCGCTCGATGAAGATCGACCCGAACCGGTTCAACGGACTATACGGCGCGGCCCGTGCTGCCGAGATGGCGAAGCAGTCTGCGACGGCCGAGAAGTACTACGCGCAACTGGTGAAGAACTGCGCGGGCGCGACGTCAGATCGTCCGGAGCTGGCGCGGGCAAAAACGCAAGTCGCGACGAAGACAGTCGCGGGCGGCGACTGAGCAGCTCACCCGTAGTACCGGAAGTCCTTCCAGAACTCCGGCCAGCCAGCCTTGGGCGGACCGCAGACCCAGATGTCGGGGTGGTCTTCCGTCTCTTCGTTCTTGATGCCGTACTGGTTCCAGGTGTGGCCGGCGAGACGGCAGGACCCAAAACTCTGCTCCATATATTTACGGCTGAGTCCGATGATGATGACAGTTTGAGGCGGCGGATCGCCGTAGCCCCGCTGCCAGAAGGAATTGACGCCGCTGATGGCGCGCGGGAGTCCGTACTCCGGGCCGTAGAGATTGATGGCACCAGCTTCTCCGTAATTCGTGCCGATGATACCCAGATGATCGCGCTCTTCCGGGGTGAGCGTGTCACGAATCTTCGCCACCTCCTGCACCAGTTCGGGCCAGCCGATTTGTTCCCGGAAATCTCCCTGCACTTCATTCGTGATTGCCCACCAGCGTGAGTTCAGTGGAGCTAACGGTAGCCAGAACGCGGTGGTGAAAACGATTTCGAAGGCCAGCGCCGCCCATACGGCCCAGCGAATCGTCATGGCTTTGCCGCGTTGCATGGTGGCCAGCCAACCCTCTCCCCACACCGCTCCGGCGGCATACAACATGGGATAGGCAGGCCCCATGTAGTACCAGCGACCCTTCGCAACCGTGAACAACAGGAGCGTGACCGCGAACATCCAGCCGATCATGCGGAAGCGTTTGCCGCCCCGGGAAAAACAGAAATAGAGACCGGCCAAAGCCAGCGGAAAGCGAAAGCCGGTCAATTCCAACTGTTGGGGCAGGAAGTTGGCGGTCCGGCCCTGGCGGATGTCGCGGGCGTGAATGTGGCTGAGAAAATCGAGTGAGACGAAGTTGTGTTGCATCTGCCAGAGCAGGTTGGGCAGCCATATCAGGATGGAAAGCCCAACTCCTGCCCACAGCCATTTGCTCTTCAGGTAGCGCCGAGCAGGGGTGAGCAGAACGCCTGCGACGATTGACAGGGCAAAGAAACCCATCGTGTACTTACACAGCATGCCGTAGCCGATGCCGGCGCCAATGGCAACCCACCAGCGCGGGTCTTCGGTCACGAGCAGCCGAATGATGAAATACGCAGTCAGCACCCAGGCCAGGCAGTCGAAGGCCACGTACTGCATCTCGTATCCGCCGCCGAGACAGAAGGGGACGGCGGCAACCGCAGCGATCAGTTGCGCGCCGCGGCGTCCACCCATTTCGCGGGCCATAAGGCCGGTGAGCACGACCGCGATCGCTTGCGCCAGTCCCGCGAAGAATCGGAAGCCGCGTATCGAAGTACCGAAGATCTCGAGCGAGATGCGCCCGAAGAATGGCGTCACCGGCGGATACGCGGGATAGCCCCAAGCCAGGTGGCGTGCGTCTTCCAGCGTCGCCAACTCATCACGGTGGATGCCATAGCGGTTGCCGATGATCAAGTGCAGGATTACCGTGGCCAGCGCGATGTAGATCAGAAGCGCGGTGTCGCTGGACCAGATGGACTGTTCCGGAGCGCGGGATGGAGCGGCAGAGGTTTCAGACGGTGTGGACATTTGAGGCTCAATCGCTGCCAGCTAGTTTGCAGGAGAGTCGGGCTCTATGCAATCGCCGGCCCCCTGATAGGATTACGCTGTGTCCGGGCTGCTCCACATCCACAATCTCAGCGTTGATTTCGCCACCGCACAAGGCAATTTGCGGGCGGTGCGCGATGTGAGTTTTTCCATCGCTGCCGGCGAAGTTCTCGGACTGGTGGGCGAATCCGGCTCTGGCAAGTCCGTCTCGTCGCTGGCCATCCTGCGCTTGCTTCCTCCTCAGGCACGGGTCACTGGCCGCATTGAGTTTCGAGGGGAAGACCTGCTCGCTCTTCCCGAAGCAGCGATGCGCGATATCCGTGGAGCCGGCATCAGCATGATCTTCCAGGAACCGATGACAGCGCTGAATCCAGTCATGCGCGTCGGTGATCAGGTGGCTGAGGCGGTACTTGCCCATCCCGGAGCCGCGACGCGATCCGGCGAAGCCCTCAGCGCCGGCAATGGCAGGCACCCGCGCATCAGCAAAGCTACAGCATGGAGCGCGGCGGTGGAGGCTCTTCGCACAGTCGCCATTCCCGAGCCCGAGCGCCGCGCCCGCGATTATCCCCATCAACTCTCCGGAGGACAGCGCCAGCGGGTGATGATCGCCATGGCCATCGTGAATCGTCCGCACCTGCTGATTGCCGATGAGCCCACCACGGCACTCGACGTCACTATCCAGGCGCAGGTGCTCGACCTGCTCAACCAGCTGCGCCAGAAGTTCGCGCTCTCGATGCTTTTTGTCTCGCACGATCTCGCGGTTGTTTCTCAAGTCTCTCGCCGCATTGCCGTTATGTATGCAGGGAGCCTGGTTGAGCTAGGCAGCGCGGAGCAGGTGTTCCGTAAGCCTGCTCATCCCTACACACGCGGCTTGTTGCGATCGGTTCCGACGTTGCGCAGCGATCGCGACCAGCCGCTGCGCACCATCGAAGGCACGGTGCCGGCCATTGCCGCCCTGCCTCCGGGATGCGCCTTCGAGCCGCGTTGCGAATGGCGTTTACCATCTTGCTCGCAAGCGTTACCATCATTGATCGAAGTTGCGCCGGGGCATTTTGCGCGCTGTCCCGTGATTGCCGTGGAAGATCGATAAACATGCGTCTTTTATTGCTCAGCGACATTCACGCCAATCTCGAGGCGCTTGAGGCCTGTCTCGCCGCCGCCCCTGCTCATGACCGCGTTGTAAACCTGGGAGACGTTGTCGGGTACAACGCCAGTCCCAACGAAGTCTGCGAACGCGTCATCGCCATGGGCGCTCCCGTGGTGCGCGGCAATCACGACCGCGCATGCGCGGGAATGACTGACGTCAAGGACTTCAATCCCGTCGCCGCGATATCTGCGTACTGGACCAGGACCAATTTGAAGCCCGAGCACCTGGAGTGGTTACGTAGCCTTCCGCCAGGCCCGCTGCGCCACGATGATTTCCCCGAAATGGAGTTCGTGCACGGCTCTCCGCTGGATGAAGATGAGTACCTGCTGACCACGGGTACGGCTGATGACAATCTCGAATTGCCGGGACATGCCCCGCTGATCTTCTTCGGCCACACCCATATTCAGGGCGGCTTTGTCGACGAAGATGGAGAATCGCGCCCCTTCCGCCCTCTCTACGACAGCGTCGAAGGCCCGGTCGAATACACCATGTGGCTCACCCCCGGTGAGCGCTACCTGATTAACCCCGGCTCGGTCGGTCAGCCACGCGACAACGACTGGCGATCGGCGTTCGCCCTGTATGAACACAACGGCGGCCCACTGGCCAGCGTCACCTTTTATCGTGTGCCTTACGACATCGAACAAGCACAGCAGAGGATCGTGTCGGCGCAACTGCCGGAGCGCTTGGCCGCACGCCTCAAGCTCGGCCGCTAGCCGACTTGTGCGTGACCAGAGATAACTGATGTGAAAACTACTGAGGCTGTAGCGTGAGCAACCATTTTGGATTTCTGATCATGGCTATTGCTTTGTTTCCGTTGGGCATGTTTGCGACCATTAACCCACGGGCTGCTAAAAGGCAGAACGCAGATGGCCGTATTTCAAAAGCCTATTCGCGAACATGCCGCTTTGGTTCTTCAGAGTGGTCGGAATTGTAACGTTGGGGATGTCAGCATTCTTCGCCTACATGTTTTGGACTCATTGAGATTCAAAAAAAACGCTGCCGAGTTTCGTCACCCCTTCCGCCACAACCCTCGACTTAGAATAAAATGTCCGTATGCCGATCCGTCCGTTTCCAGAAAAATCGCAATTTCGCAGTAAAGAATTCATCGGCGGACCCAACATTAGTACGCCGTTTGGTTATCTCGTCGCCAACGTCGATGGCGGATCGCGAGGAAACCCCGGTCCCGCCGGCTACGGCGTAGTGGTTGAAGACGAAGTCGGGAGACCGGTTGCGCAGTTGGGCGCATTCTTAGGAACGCAGACCAACAATTACGCCGAATACGCAGGGCTGCTGGCGGCGATAAGCTATACGCTTCGACATGGCTTCAAGGCGCTCAAGGTTTACAGCGATTCGGAGCTCATGGTCAAACAGATCAAAGGGGAGTACAAGGTCAATCACCCCGCCCTGAAAGAGCTCCACGGTAAGGCGCTCAAGATGATCGACGACTTGGAAGCCTTCGAGATTAATCACGTGTTGCGCGAGAAGAACCGCGAGGCCGACCGGCTGGCGAACCTGGCAATGGATCGTGGCACGAAGCGCGATTCACCCGCAGTAAGCGCGACGGCCTCGGCCAGCGCAACGTCGGTGCGCGAGGTGAATGGGGTTGTGCGCAACGGCGTGGTCCAATTCCTGGGCTCGCCGCTTCCGGACGGTACACTCGTCACGGTCCGCACCGCCAAGCCGTAAAGCACTTCTAACTTAGCGTGGCTCGCAGGGCTTCACCCAGTTCGGAATGGCGGAAGGCATATCCGGCGGCCTCGAGCCTGGTAGGCCGCACCAGAGCGGATCCCAGCAACAGCGCCTCACCCATTTCGCCGAACACGGTGCGTACGACGAACGCGGGCAGAGGAAAGAACGCGGGTCGATGCAATGCTTTTCCGAGGGCGCGCACGAACTCAATGTTGCGGACAGCTTGGGGAGCGACCGCATTGATGGGGCCCTGCAGTCGCTGGTTGGTGAGGGCGAACAGGAACGCGGCTACCAGGTCGTCGAGCGTGATCCAACTCATGTACTGACGGCCGTCGCCGACCGGACCGCCCAGCCCAAGTCGAAATGCCGGAAGCATGGCTTGGAGGGCGCCTCCGTGTTTCGCCAGCACCACGCCGATGCGAAGGTTCACCACGCGAATCCCAGCTTCTGACGCCGGAGTCGCTGCCGCCTCCCATTCTTCGCACACCTCCGCCAGGAATCCGGAGCCCCGCTTGCTGTCTTCGGTCAGCTCCTCATCGCCTCGGTTGCCGTAGTACCCCGTCGCCGACGCCGCCAAAAACGTCCGTGGCAGCCCCGTTTTGCGAAACGACTCGGCAGCCGCTGTCGCCAGCGTTCGAGTGCCCAGCACGCGGCTCTCCCGCACCTGGCTTTTGAACTTCTCTGTCCATCGTCCTGCGATGCTTCTCCCGGCGAGATGGACGATGGCATCGAAGCCCGCCAGCTTTTGCGGATCAAGGGGTTGCCCAGGGTTCCACTGCACCTCATCGCCAACCGGAGTGCGTCGCACCAGGGCAGACGATTCATGCCCTGCACTGGCTAGGGCTGGCAGTATCGCTGAACCGATGAAACCCGAGGCCCCACTGATCAAAATCCGCATGGCGTCCTCTCCGTCGTGACGATGGGCGGTGCGCTTAGACTGGCTGCGGCAAGAGTCGCGTTTTTCCGCGGGCTGTAAAGCGCGCCTCAGACCTGCTCCGCCGCAATGACCCTCATCCCAACTATCTCGTATAATCGGACATGGCGACAATCCGCCAAACGATCGCCACCAACGTCTTGACCGTCACTCGCTTTCGCGATCTTCTGCGCAAAATCCGCGCCTACCGTCCAACCGACGATCTTACTCTGGTCAAAAAGGCCTACGATTTCTCCCTGCGCCATCATCAGGGTCAGTCCCGCGCCTCCGGCGAGCCCTACCTGGTGCACCCGCTGGAAGTGGCTACCGTGCTGGCCGAGATGCGGCTCGACACCACCGCCATCGCGGCCGGCCTTTTGCACGACGCCGTGGAGGATACCTCAGTCACGGTCGACGACATTCGCGTGGAGTTCGGCGAGCAGGTCGCGCATATCGTCGAGGGCGTCACGAAGATCAGCAAAATCGATTTTGCGTCCCGCGAAGAAGCCCAGGCCGAAAGCGTCCGCAAGATGGTGCTGGCCATGGTCGACGACATTCGCGTGGTACTCATCAAACTTGCCGACCGCCTGCACAACATGCGCACGCTTAAACACCTCGCGCCCGACCGCCAGTTGCAGATTGCGCGCGAGACCCTGGAAATCTACGCGCCCATCGCCCATCGACTGGGCATGGGCAAGATTCGCGGAGAACTCGAAGACCTCGCTTTCCAGTACGTAGATCCCATCGCTTTCAACCAGGTCAAGGAAGCCATCGAGTCGCGCCGCAAGGAGGGCGAGGCATTTCTGGCGGAAATCCAGGGCATTATCGAACAGAAGTTGAAAGAGAACAATATCGAGGCCGTGGTGGATGCGCGCATCAAGCGCATCTACAGCATCTGGCAGAAGCTGCAGCGCCAGCACATTTCGGTGGACCAGATATACGACATGATGGCGCTGCGGATCATCACGAAATCAGTGAACGACTGTTACGGCGTGCTGGGGCTCATTCACAACCAATGGCGTCCCGTGCCCGGCCGCATCAAGGACATGATCGCCATGCCCCGGCCCAACCTTTATCAGTCACTGCATACCACGGTGATGGCGGAGAATGGGCACGCCTTTGAAGTGCAGATCCGCACCGAGGAAATGCACAAGATGGCGGAAGAGGGCATTGCGGCGCACTGGAAGTACAAGGACGGACCGATCTCGGCGCGGGACGAGAAACGTCTGGCGTGGCTGCGACAGGTGGTTGAGTGGCAGCGCGAAGTGCCCGACCCTAACGAATTTCTCTCCACCCTCAAGATCGATCTCTACCCTGAAGAGGTCTATACCTTCACCCCGAAAGGCAAAATCGTCATCCTGCCGCGGGAAGCCACGCCCATCGACTTCGCCTACAACATTCACTCAGAAGTGGGCAACACTTGCGTTGGCGCCAAGGTGAATGGCCGCATTGCTCAGCTGAAATACAAGCTGCGTTCCGGAGACATCGTCGAGATCCTGACCCAGCCAGGACACCATCCCAACCGCGATTGGCTGGGGTTCGTGAAGTCCCCTCGCGCGCGTCAGAAAATCAAGCATTGGCTGAACATTCATCAACGGGAACGCGCCATCGAGATCGGGCAGAAACTGATCGAGAAGGAAGCCCGTAAATATCGCATCTCGATGAAAGACATCAGCGAGGCCGAGCTGACCCGCGTAGCCAGCGAGAACGGATTAGGACGTCCCGATGACCTGTTGGCGGGCATCGGCTACGGTAAGTTCTCGTCGCGCTCGATCCTGGCGCGCTTGGTTCCTGCCAGCGCGGCTAACCCTGCGCCAGGTGCTGATCCAGAAGAACCATCTAACGGCGGCGGGATCAGTAGCGTAGTGCGCCGCGTCTTCGGCGGAGACACCTCGGCCATCAAGGTCAAGGGTCACAACGATCTCCTCGTCTATCGCGCGCGATGTTGCAATCCCATACGCGGCGAGGAAATCATCGGCTACGTCACTCGCGGCAAGGGCGTGGCGGTGCATTCCAAGTCCTGTGCCAACGTCGAGAACCTCATGTTTGAGCCGGAACGCCGCATCGCCGTGGAGTGGGGCAAAGACGGCAGCGTCGGTACCGCTCCTTCCTGGGAAACCGGATTCGCAGTCAAGCTGGTGGTCCTTTGCGATAACCGGCCCGGCATGTTGAAACAAATCACCGCTGTCATCAGCGACGCCAACACCAACATCCGCAATATCGAAGCCAAGACCACTGAAACTCACGCCACCGTCGATATCGTGATCGACATCGCCGATGTCAAGCACTTGGAACGGATCATCAGCGGGGTGCGCAAGATCCCCGGCGTGCGAGAAGTGCAACGGGTGCAGAAGCTGTAGCGCATCGCAGAATTCCAAATGAACACATATCGCATCGCCCTCGCCAACCTTCGCTTCCCAGCGACGCCCGAGGATTCGATCGAGGCTGCCCGGCGCGCCGTGGCCCAAGCGTCGCTCGCAAGCGCGGATTTACTCTGCTTTCCGGAGTGTTTTGTGCCCGGCTATCGAGCGGCGGGAAAGGCGCTGCCACCTCCCGATGCGGCATTTCTCGATCGCGCCTGGTCGGCTGTGGCGAACGCTGCTGCGAAAGCTAACGTGACTGTCATTCTTGGGACGGAACGAATCGTAGATGGCTCGCTGCTGGCGTCAGCGCTAGTAATCCAACGTGACGGCACAATCGCAGGCTTCCAGGACAAGGTGCAGCTCGACCCTTCGGAGGATGGCACCTATTCGCCCGGGTCAGAACGACATGTGTTCCAGGATGGTACTTACATGCGAGATGGCGACTTCTCGACATTAATCTCTCGTAGGGCGAGTCGATGAACCCTTAGTCGTGTTAAGTGGGAGTATATTTTTGCAGCTCGAAGTCTCCAAGGTGCGTCGGAGTATGACTATGTTCGGATTGCCAGCAGGTAAACAGATGGTGCGCTCGACGGTGGGTGCCGCGACATTGTTGCTCGTGTCTTGCGCTGTGGTCGTTGCCCAGGATTTCCAGCCGGCGACTAGCTCCAATGCCAAGCAGTTTGTCGGTACATGGCAGGCCAGCTTCAACGGTAGTCCGTTCCTTACGGTTACTCTCACCATAGCCGACAATAAGGTCACCGGAAGTGCGAGTCACGCGGACATTGAAGTCAGCCAAGCTGGGGAGCTTACAAAGGCCGAGGCCGGGGATGGAGAAGACCCAATCACCGATGCTCAGGTTAAGGGCAACGTGCTTCGGTTCGCTACCAAGAACACTGACGGGTCGGAATACTCTCTGCAAGCCGAACTGAGGCTGAACGGACCCGCCAAGGGGGAGATTCGCATGATTGGCTTGCCTCCAGATGTGCCTTCACCCAAACCTTGGGAGGTCAACCGAGTGTCGCCGAAGCCAGGAGGAGCTAACTTCAGATAGCTGGTGTAACTAGGCCCTCTCGTCGTAATCGCACTGGTGAGGTAGCGAGTGACATGGCGATTCATCGCTAACCCACACCTGACGCGTGATGTTCCGCCCCTTCACTTCGATCAGCCGCGGACGGCATACCGCAGAACGATCGTCCCCTTCCGAAAGCGTCGCTCCCCGACTAGATCGAGGTCCAGCCGCACACCGTCCGGGAAGAACCGCTTTCCGCCGCCGACGACTACGGGGCAGACAAACATCAGGAACTCGTCGACCAGGCCCGCCCGTATCGCTTGCGCGGCGAGCTCAGGACCCGCGACCTCGATGTCGTGCTCAGCGTCGGCCTTGAGCCGCCGGACCGCGTCGGGATTGAATTCGCGCTCGATCCTTGTCCGTGCGCTGCGCGGCTCGGCGAGGGTCCTCGAGTAGACGATCTTCTCCGCCGCCTGCCACGTCCTGGCAAACTCAAGCAGGAAGCGCGGTTGATCGCGCACCTGGTCCGCGGTCTCCCAGTACACCATCGTCTCGTACACCCTCCGTCCGTAGAGACAGGTGCGGAATGACGACACCAGCTCGCAGATGTAGGTGTGTGCCTCTTCATCTGTGGGCGCGCTCCAGCCAAAACGGCCGTGTTCGTCTTCTGTGTACCCGTCGAGTGACGTGGACATTGCGTAGATCAACTTCGCCATGCCTCTCACCTTCCATGCACATCAAGCACTGGTTCCGTGCTTTGGGCAAGTCCAATCCATAGTTCGCGATCTTACAGAGCCGTCAATTGTTGAGAACAGGACACTCCGTACTCTAACGCGACCCGCGCCGCTCAGCCAGGATTACCTACGACTTGGCGATGTATCGTATGTAATCGGTATTACTTCCGGATTGCCGACGATCCGCACGGAATTCAGGCGAAGCACACCTCGGCGGCATGGGCGTTTCCCGTCAAGTTGATCGGGGATGAAGGTAAACGCTGCGCGGCGTATCGATGGCTGTTCGCGCGCCGCTTCCCAAAGCGGGCACTTTCAAGAAGGCGACGCGCCGTCCGCGAACGCGTGACACACAGATTGGCTCCGATTGCGACGCGGCACTTCCGTCTCACAAAGGGTCGATCTTGAAACGTGCCTTGCGGCGGGTGGCCCGCCCTTTCCTTTTCAATCAAGAATGAATGTGGGTGCCCCACCCTTATCGCCCGCTTTTGGCGATAGGGTGGGCTACGCAGACCGGTGACATCCATCGACCCCGAACCCACGCGGGTGGCCAACATTTGCTCTCTGGCAAATGTTGGTTTACATAAGTCGCAGGGACGGCTTCCCGCGATGGTTACTTTCGTTTCTTCCCCCCGCAGATTTCTCTGGCGCTTCCTTCTCGCACCCGCTACAAACACCTCAGGGACGAGGCAGCGCTGAGCCTTGCCCATCCGCGGCCAGTCCGCCGACAGCGTTTCGCTCTTTGACAAATTTCCCGGAACCCTTCCGAGTAAGTGTAAACTGCCCTCTTTGTCACGAGAGAGCGTTATATCTATATAGTGATATAGTTATGTATATCAGTTAGAGACGCTTGCTTTAACTCAGCTAACTATATCATTATAAAACACATATAACGTGTGCTATAGTGTTATAGTTATGCATAACGATATTTTTGAAAAGTTAGTGGCCGCAGGAACCAAACTTGAGGTAACTCTGGCACCGAGTTGGTCGAGTGTGCATAGGCTTCTCAGAGCCTCGGTGCCTCTTGTTTTTCAGTTCTAAA
This sequence comes from uncultured Acidobacteriaceae bacterium, assembly GCA_963779555.1. Classification (GTDB taxonomy): domain Bacteria; phylum Acidobacteriota; class Terriglobia; order Terriglobales; family Acidobacteriaceae; genus DASRAA01. Next base: position 24,127 of record CAVZYS010000034.1, on the reverse strand, counting down.
CTGATCCGTGAAGATCCGTGCAAATCCGTGGTTAGTCTTGCCTTTTTGCCTGATCTTCCTCCGTGCGCCCCGTGTCCTCCGTGGTGAAAACCCAGTCCGGTGCCCCACGTTCACGTCCCTCTGTTGGACGTTAACGTGGGACTAGCTGGAATGAAGCCTAACCACTCGCCAGCTAACCCAGGACACCCAGTCTATTTCTTCCCCGCTGCTTTCACGTACGCCAGCACCTCTTCCGCATGGCCTTCGGGCTTGACCGGCGAGAAAATGTGCACAAGTTTGCCGTCGGGCCCGATCAGGAAGGTGCTGCGCACGATCCCGATGACCTTTTTGCCGTACATGTTCTTTTCCTTGAGCACGTCGTACTTTTTGGCGACTTCTTTCTTGTCGTCGGCTAGCAAGGTGTACGGCAGGCCCTCTTTTTCTTTAAACTTCAATTGGGCCTTGGGAGTATCGGGCGATATGCCCAGCACAACCAGCCCAGCCTTCTGCAGTTTCGTGTATGCGTCGCGGAACCCGCGCGCCTCGATGGTTCAACCGGGCGTGTTGGCCTTGGGGTAGAAGAACAGCACCACGTTCTTCCCCCGGAACTGTTGCAGCGAAACGGGGTTTCCGTTTTCATCAAGCAGGGAAAACTCTGGAGCTTTATCTTTGATTTCCATAACCCATAATCTATACCGCAAATCGGCGCGCCGGGCTACGGCTACGTTGATTGCGGCTTTCCTGTTGGTAACATTTGCAGCCGCGCAAGAGCACACGCGCAACCGCCAGACCGACCAAGCGCCAACGACAACGCCGACGGTCAAGAAGGCGAAGCGCGGGCCGCGGGCTATCGGTGTGGTCGAGTTCCTCCCCAACGGAGGCATGCGCCTGGTCCCCATTGCTCTCTGGATCGACGGCAAATACTACGACGCCAGCGAATATGGCGCGAACCCTGCTCCGATGGCCCTCGAACCCGAAACCGTTTACGAAGCCCAGAGCCTGGGCGAGCCCACGGGAACATTCACCATCACCGAGCCGAAGCAGGTGAACGGCAACTGGGTGGCAGACGGCACGTGGCGGCCCGAACTCCCCATGGACGCCAAGTTGGCTGCGCAAGCCGCCAAGGACGCCGCCCTGAAAGCCAAGGCCGCCAAAAGTGCAGCGGTGATGACAAGCAATGAGGACGACACCCGCCCTGTACTGAAGCGTGCGCCGGGCTCTTCGGGCGATTCTCCCAGTGGTGGTCAAGCCGCGCCGTCGGGCAGTAACGATTCCGATCGCCCGGTCATGAAGAAGCCGCCAGCTGATTCGAGTTCGAAGCCGACCATGGGTCCCTCGGACGAACCACCCGCCAACGCGCCTGCGTCGACTGCAAAGGCGCAAACCACTGTGGACGACCACGATCCAAATCGTCCGGTGTTCAAGCGGCCCGCCGCGACTGCGCCGTCCTCGGATACGGGTAGCGGTAGCTCAGATACAACCACAATCACTCCAGCGGCCGCCGCATCGAATGACAGCGATCCCAATCGTCCCGTGCTGAGCCGCACCAAAGCCACGAAGCCCCCGGCTTCCAACACCGCGGCTGAGACTGCTTCGTTTAAACCAGGCTCGGTTTCGGCGAACGCGGCCAAAGTATCACGCGCCTATCCCGCTATCTCCGATGCCGGCCATTACGAGTCGCGGCCTTTGCTGTACTCCCTGACCTCCGGCGAGAGACAGGTGCAGGAGCAGCAAATGCTCAAATTGGCCATGAACGAAGTCCGCGCCTTCGCCGCCAAACGGAATGGGCCGCCGATCCCGAAAACTGCCGCCATCACCGACTACGAAGTGCGAGCGTTTGACCTGGAATTCAGCAGTTCGCCCACGATGGTACTGACGGCGAAGCTCCCCATAGCCGCCGCCAAGGGGCAACGTGACGCCAGCTTCAATTACTTCGTCGCTATTGTTGCCCGCGTGGACATCAACGACGTGGCACAGAAGATCTTCGTGTCGGTCACCGACAGCAATCACCTGGATGCTTTCCCTCGAATGGAGCTCATTGACGCCATCGATGCGGACGCCAACGGGCGCGGCGACTTGCTCTTCCGGCAGTACTCTGACAACGGCATCAGTTATGGGCTTTATCGCGTTTCGCCCTACCAGATTGAAAAGATCTTCGAAGGCGGGTCGTCACTGTAGTAAGGGTTACAATCACATCCATCCATGCGGAACACGTTTATCCTGACCCTAATCTTAACGATCACTGTTCTCGCCACCGCGCAGGACCATCCACCCTCACCGCCTGCCGCCGCCACACCTGCAGCCTGGCCCACCGCGCAATTTGCCGCCACCGCTGCCAAGGACCCCGGCGTGCGGAAGGCCCAACAGATCCTGAACGACATGATCCGCGCCCTGGGCGGCGACGCTTATCTGACATTGCGGGACATGAAGGTTGAGGGGCGAACTTATGCCTTCTACCAGGGGCGTCCCAGCGGACTTGGTACTGTGTTCTGGCGGTTCTGGGAGTGGCCCGACAAAGACCGCATGGAACTCACCAAGCAGCGTGATGTTGTGGAGATCTTCATCGGCGACAAGGGATACGAAATCACCTACAAGGGCACCGCAACCCAGGACCCCAAGCTGCTCGCCGAATACCTGCGCCGTCGCGATCACTCTCTGGAGGTTGTCATCCGCAATTGGCTGGCGGCCCCCGGCTCAATGATCCTCTACGAAGGCACTGCCATCGTCGAACAAACCTTGGCCGACAAGGTCACGATCCTGACGGCCTCGAATGACAGCGTGACGCTGGCCATCGATCCCCGCACCCACCTGCCGTTGAAGAAGACCTATAGCTGGCGCGACCCGCTCGATCGCCAATTCGACGAAGAGGCGGAGGTCTTCGGCAACTACAGGCTCGTCCAGGGAATCAATACGCCATATAGCACGGTGCGCCTGACGAATGGCGAGATGAGCGGCCAGCGTTTCATCAACAGTGTGAGTTACAACAACGGGTTCGATCCCACCCTGTTCCAAACCAAGGGAATCACCTATAACCCATCGAAATCAACCGAATCGAAGCCGTAGTTTGGCGTCAAGGGACTCCCCGGGCAGGGATCGACTTTGCCACCGCCGCAAAAGCTCTGTGGAATTCCCCCGAATCGAATGCAATAACCCACAAAACATTTTGAATGAATGGTTTGCAGCTTCGTAACCGCTGCAGGTTACACCCGACAGTGCCCGGTTAGCCACTTGCTGTGGCAGAAATACCACACCCACACGTAGCTCCGAGCCTGTAATCTGCTGAGAGCGCTACTCTTATATATCTTCTTTGATCTTCGAGCGCACAATTCGGACCGCCGTCGAATGCAGTGGCGTCGGGCTTCATAGCGGAGCGCCTGTACATCTGCGGATCTTGCCGGCCCCGGCAGGATCGGGCATCGTCTTCCGCCGCGTCGACCTCGATGGATTCGACGTTCCGGCCATCAGTAAAAACGTTGCGAAAGTCAGCTACGCTACCAGCTTGATGAAGCAGGGCGTACTCATCTCCACCACTGAGCACCTGCTGTCTGCCTTCATCGGCATGGGCGTGGACAACGCCATCGTTGAGCTCGACAACCTCGAGGTGCCCATCCTTGACGGCAGCGCGCTTCCCTACGTCGAGATGATCACAGGCGCGGGCCTGCGCCAACAGCGGCGCAAGCGTACCTACCTCAAGATCTTGCGTCCCTACGAAATGCGTGAAGGCGACAAGTTCATCGGCGTCTACCCCGCAGAACGATACTCCGTCAGTTATGCGATTAACTTCCCCCATCCCCTGATTGGCAACGAGCGCTTCGAAGTCGAGCTTTCCAACGGCAGTTATGTGGAGAAGATCGCTTCGGCGCGCACCTTTGGCTTCCTCGCGCAGCAGCGAGCGATGCTGAACATGGGATTGATTCGCGGCGCGACCCGCGACAATTGCATAGTACTGACCCCCGATAGAGTGGAGAATCCTCCGCTGCGTTATCCCGATGAATTTGTGCGGCACAAAGTGCTCGACCTCATCGGCGACCTCGCGCTGTTCGGGAAGCAGATCCTCGGCTACGTCAAGGCTGACCGCGCCGGACACGCCATGCATACCGCGATCGTCTCCCGCATCCTGCGCGACCAGACCTACTGGGAAGAGGTCACGCTCGACGAAGCTGCTCGCCCACGCTGGCAAGACGACAACCTGGCCATCGCCGACTAAATCCGAAGGTGGAAGCCATCGCGCAGCGACCATTGCAGTTTCCCCTATAGCGGTTTCACAGTTGATGTAGTCCAGCTCTCGCCTTGAAAGGGCACGGCTTCAGAGGCTGCTGAAAAAGTCGGCTTTCGACTTGTTTTGAAAGGGCATGGCTTCAGCCATGCCGTACAAGCCCTTTATTTTTGTCATTCCTCGCGGGCGAACCGGGGCCCCGCGAAGCGCCGCACTTGCGCTTCGTGGGGTGAAGTTCAGCCCGCGGGAAATCTGCTTTCCCGAATTTTTCAGCAGCCTGTTCAGCCGTGCCGTAGGTGGCATTCACGACGCCGGGCTTTAGCCCCTGAGGGAAATCGGTCTACACCTTCTCTGAAAATGCTCTAGTTCATCGGGGACGGCGACGAGCGGGGGTCAGACGGTTTCCGTACGGAATTTTCTTTGAGGTGCAGGAGAACAGAATTGTCGTGATCGCCTGCTTCCACGCCAAGCGCGATCCGAGGCGGTGGCGAACGAAATCAAGGAATAATCTTGATGTCGCCTTTGAATTGGTGATAGTTGCGGAAGTCAATGATGTTGTGGCTGCAGTAGCTGCTACCCCGTTGACAACCCAAGCTCTCGGCATGGACCGGAAGCAGAAACGATTTCTCGCCGACCAACACGAACGAATAATCAACCGCGGACTCGACCGCATCCATCGGGAAATCTGACGGTATGTTGCGGGCCTGCATCTCGATGCGCAGGACGCGCGCGGTATTCGGATCCACCCATACGGTGCCTGCATAAGCCGCAATCACAGTCTGAGAGCCAACCTGCAACCTCCAGTGTGAATTTTCACTCCGCACTTGAAAGTCGTAAACCTGGGCACGGGAACCCGAAATGGTAGACGAACGGCCGGAACTGAACTGCGCTTTCGAAGCGGGGTCAAAAAGGTCCAGCAGTGTGGAGGCAAATTCTCCGGTGGACCAGGACCCATCGATATCCTGCAGGTGCTTGTCGGTGGCGCGGTTATTGATCTTCACGTTACGATAACTTTCCTGCCCATCCTCGTAAATGATTTCAGCCGAAACCAAGTCCTGCGGCACTTTCTCCCCGCGCCCTTGCTGGCTAAACCGCGACATAAACTCCTGGCAAATAAAGTTGGGAAGCTTCTGTGAAAACTGGAACGCCGCCTCTCTGGCCCTTTCGATCAAGGGTGCGGAAGGAGGCAGCGAAGGCCGGGGTACCGAGTCCGCAGCGTCCGACTCGTCCGGCGACGGCTCAGGACAGGGAGGCAGCTCCGGCTGTCCGCTTTTTTTCAAAGTGGGAACATTGGAGCAAGGAGGCGTGCTTTGTGTCTGCGATTGGGTTGCGGGCGGCGGAGTGGGATCGCTATCACTGGCTGAGGCTGACCAATCGCGCCGGGTAATGAGCTGCCGCCAAGCTCGGCCTTGGCGGGCGAGTGGCCAAAGCCAGCGCTAAGGCGACTACGGCGCCAGCCAAGCGAAGCCAGCGGCCCGTATGTCGAAGGCTGCATCCCTTCACAGATTCACCGTCTCTCGAATCTAGCACAATTCGCCTGATGCTCCAGGGCGGCGACAAAACTCTGTTTTCGGGTAGAGCTGGCCTTCAGGCCAGCGTCTAAGCCGTTAATTTTTGTCATTCCTCGCGGGCTTCAGCCCGCGGGGAATCTGCTCTCTGGACTCTTTCAGGCCGGTAGCCCGGCTAAGTCTTCCGCCTCAATACACCTCTTCTTAATACTGGGTGCCCCGTTCTACCGAAGAGCTGCCCTGAGCGCAGTCGAAGGGTAGGGCGGGGCATTTGTTTTGTCCCCACATCACTGACACGCTTCCACACTTTCGATAATGTTTCCACATGCCTTCAGGTCTGAGGCGGTATCAGGAAACTCGTGCCCTGCACTTCCTGACGTTCAGTTGTTACCGTCGCCAGCCGTTTCTGTCCAGCGCTCTCGCACGCGACCTGTTCGAGTTGGCGTTGGAGCAGTCGCGAATCCGCTACGAATTTTTCCCCACCGGATACGTGGTAGATGCCCGGGCATGTTCACCTTCTGATGAGTGAGCCCGAACCTGGCACACTCGCCAGCGCAGTGCCAACGATTATTGAGCATTGCACAATGTCGTGACAGTGTAGTGGTTGTCATCACGGCCAGTATTTGCATCTTGGTAAATAATTGTCATCACGAGTCCGCCGCGGCGGACGAGGGATCTGCTTTCCAGTCCCCTGCGAAGAGGCTGATTCCTCGGTCCCAAAAATCAGGCGCTCGAAATGACAATTCTGCATATGTGACCGGACAAGCGGGCTCGGTGGAAATCGCCCGCCGTGGCGGGCCATGGACGGCGCGCCGCCGCGAGAACATGGGACTGTCGCTTCGCGTGCGTAAGGTGCCGATCAAAGCTCGATGAGTTAAGAAAAGCCCCGCCCTACCCTTCGACTCTGCTCAGGGCAGGCTCTGCGGTAGAACGGGGCACCCAAGTTAAAGTTTGCGTTGGCCGGGCCACCCGCCCCGCGGCTTCAGTTTCACGGGACGATTGGTTATGTAGCGGTGCCCTCAAATTCGGTTACGGATTCGGGATAGGAAAAGAAGTACACAGCTCGAAACCCCTTCGTATCCAATGGCGATTTTTCAGCCAGTTTGAGTTTCCCGTTGTTGGAGATTCGATCCGCCACGACCAGCAGGCGGATGTCGGAACCGGCGGCCCGTGAGTATTCCGCAAGTCTTTGTGATTTCTTTTCAACGGCATCAACGATGTGTGGCATCGGATTGAGGTTAACCAAGCCTACACGGTCGTCGACAGAGTACCAGTCAGCACGCAGAGCTTTTGTCACGTGGAGTCGGAGATCGCCATTCAGGTCGATTCTGCAGTAATAGCCAAGCGCCTTGGACGCAAGGTCCTCCGCAAGAAGGGCCGGAACGACTGTTGCCAGGTTCTCCGTATCTTTACTACCGACAAATTGGACCATCAAAGTGATGGCGGTCGCGGCTTCATATTTTATACGGAGCTCATCTATGGATTTCTGCTTTCTTGACTCCAGTTTTTTCATGGATGAGCCGGATTCGTCCTGCTTTCCAGTAAAGATTTCGTGCACTTCCAGCCCGAAGTGGTGGTCGCCTTCAGTTACCAAAAAATCAGGGTTCTCTCGGTTCTCAGGGTCAATGTACCATGCCCTGCCCAAACGATTCGCGGCTTGTTCCACAAGGAACCTTTCATGCCTCTTCTTTGCCGGACGTGTCACATTTCCTCCTACGGTTCGAAGTTGTTCTTTGGTGACCTATCACATTCCTCCTAGGAGTCAACCCAACGGGCAGGTGGCCCGCCCGGCGCTCCAATCCACTGAAAATCTTGAAGTGGGTGGCCCACATCTCCCTGATTTTGGGAAATGTCGGGCCACGTGTACGGCTTTAGTCCAGAATCCACGCAATCACCTTAGCTCAAGGAAGCACAAACCCCACAATTGCCAACGACAGGCAATTGTGGGCCACCCGCGGACGAAAATCCCCACTCAAGGCCAACGGAAGGCATTGAATGGGGCACATGACACGCCAAGTCCTCGTTGAAAGATGAGGCGCATTCGACCGAGTCCCTGCTACGATCATCAGTAGTGCCCACCTGTCGGGAAGGAAGCACGACAGGTGGGGCAGGCTCACACCTGGTGATGCATAGGGATAACGCGTGTGTGTCGGCCAGTCACTCTATTACAACGGAGGCCACCAAAACCCGTGTGACAGAGATGACTCAAGAACTTCTCGAAGTCTACGAGCGACTGCTCAAGAGGCAACGAAGCCCGGCAGCCGCGACCCGCCAGTTTCAACACTGGAAGCACGATGCTGATCTGTTGCCAAAACTTTTGGTGCAGCTTGATGCAGTTCTTGCAGCTCTCAATAAGTTCGAGCCGATTGTGTATAACACGCAGGGAATTCTCGACGATGGGACCGATGTCGCGGTTCGATACAGAACACCTAACCAAGGAGATGAGGAAAGGGAACTCATTGGATTTCAGGTGAAATCTTACGGCGATCTAAGCAAACCAGATTGCATGAAGGACCTGAAAGCACAGCGCGACGATACGTTTCGGAAAGTGCGCGGTCTGAGTTACTACTTTATCTTGCTGTGCACTGACGCGGAAAAGCACGCAAAAAGGGTCCAAAATATACAAGCAGAGTTCAGAAGTGCCGAACGAACCAAAGTTATTGAGCCTCGGCTGGTATACACGTTCCTCAACTCTCCTGTTACGACCGCTGAGGCACTTGTCAAACGCATCAGGCAGGCTGACGACATTGTGTTTCGGAACGCATTCGATTCTTTGGACCAATCGAGCCCATCTTCGCAAGCACTCGCCATTTTCCTCGCGGTTAAGGCCGTGACCACAGGAGAACGGCAGTTCTCAGAGGCTGATGTTCTTAGTGCGTCAGATCTGCGGCGCGTATACGGAGAACTTCGAGATAAGCAAGCCCTGTTGATCGAGGGTGCACTTGACGATAACGATGTTAGTTCCGACTTCGAACCGACTGAACCTGAAGATGAAGATGACTACGAGTTCGTTGATGAAGAGCCGGTGATCCGCATAGCTGAGTTCGAGACTCAGATCACCGAAGATCTGGAACTACTTGAGAATGATGTGATCGAAAGAGACTCCGACTCGAACAAACTTATCCTGAAGACAGAACAACTTCGCGCTCTAACCGCCGTAATCACTGACGCACTTGCGCGTTACGAGTACGCCGAGAGTGAGCTGATGTCGTACATGTTCAGTGTCATGGGAGTGATGGATTAAAGGGCGGGTGGCCCGGTCAACGCCCCAGCTCGACCAGCAAATCCAACGTCGGGTGCCCCGTTCAAGCGAAGCTTGAGCGGGGGTTTTCGGTGATAACAGCGACAATCGGGTTGTACGGACGAAAATCCCCACTCAAGGCCAAAAGAGGGCCTTGAATGGGGCACCCGGCGGATGCTATATGGCTACTGTTGCGTTTGCCCACATCGACTCGTAGACTTCTCGCATTCGTTCCGCGTCGTGCTCCACGATGTATGTCGGCTTTTTCTTTGCAGCGTCCTTCAGAGATTGCCCGGCCAGCCAGACCCGATGATCCACAAAAACCACGCGATCGTGAATCTTGTCGCTAGTGCGAAGGCTAAAATTTCCGCCGCCTGCATATTTCCCAGCGACGGCCAAAAGCTCATCTGCCACCTTGGCAGTCAACAGTCGGAATTGTGCTTGTCGGGAGATTCCTCCTGCGTACACGTCGAAGATTTCAACGTTGGCATACGGGTCGATGATGAAAATATCCTTCACCCCAAGCTGCAATATCGCCTTTAGATCGCGGTAAAACTCGTATTCCTCGCCCGGTGCGTACACACCAACCACTTCTTCCTGCGGCAGTTCCAGTTCTAATTCGGCGAGCAGACTCCTCAACAACGCCCCATGTTCCCGCAGTCGAGTCTCGAAGTTGCATTGATTCAAACCGTGTGGCACTCCGGACCCAAAAGGTATTATTTGATAGTCGCCGGCACTTTGTGCTCCGTAGAACTTGCTCATGTTGGAACTGGGATTCCCGAAGGTCTTCTCGATAATGCTCTGCGTGAGATGCCCCCACTCTTGCTCAGCAGTTTCAGCCTCTTGGTAGTTGCGTCCTTCGAGTTCCTTCAGTGCGGCCAACTGTTTCTTTAGGGCCGCGTATGCCCGTTCTGGTGGAAGGGTCGGCGGTATTGTTGCGGACTGTGATTTCCTCGGTACCATAATGGTGTTTGGCAGAGGTGCTGCGATCACGGTAATCGCAGCCCTCCGAATAATCAACCCCGTTACAACGTCTGGCTAATCCAGATCAGGCCGGTGTCCCACAACTGCCTGCCGTTGGCAATTGTGGGGCTTGTGCCAATCGCTCCCGAGCCGCTTTCAGTCGGCGCCACAATTCCGCAAGGACGTGATCTTCGAGTGCCAGTATCAAAGGAACCATTCGCGTTCATCCGCGAAATCCCCGGTTGCCTTGCCTTTGTCTTAATCCGTGCGATCCGTGTAAATCCGTGGTTGATTTCCTGCCTTTCTTCCTCTGTGTTCACCGACCCTCCTGTGGTGGATGTTCCAGGCCCGGGCACGACATAGGCGCTTTGCGCACCCCTGGTTACTTTAGTTTTTTCCGCCTGCTGATTTTCCTTGCTCGCTCCTTCCCGCGCCCATTACAACCATTCTGTGGGGCCAGGGTCGTTGTGTCCCTGGCCGGGTCGCGCCCAGTGTGTGGCCATGGTTGGTCTCTGACAAGTCCGAAGCGAGTGGCACCGATGGGTCGCTAAGTCCTTATTTCACTATTAGTTGCCTGTAAGTGCCATAATTATCCCGAGCTTGCGCCAGTTCTATTGTGCAAGTGGTTGATTCTACAAGTGGTAGGGGGGAGGGGGTACACAGGTCGTTCACAGCTCTCCTGTCCGGCTTTGCTCCCGCGCTATCATCCCAATGTGAAGAAAATTGTGTACCTTTCGCTGGGATCGAACCTGGGTGACCGTCAAGGCAACCTGCGCAACGCCACCGGGAGGCTCCTGGACCTGGGTTATGTGCAGGAGGTGTCATCGCTCTACGAAACCGAGCCGGTCGAGTTCACCGAGCAGCCGTGGTTCCTGAACTGTGCGGTGGCCATGCGAACCGAACTGATCCCGCGAGAATTTCTGGCCGGTATCCTGGAGATCGAGCGCTCGATGGGTCGCCAGCGCACCCAACCCAAGGGCCCGCGCATCATCGACATCGACATCCTGCTGTTCGGGGCAGCCACCATCAACACACCGCAGTTGACGGTCCCCCATCCCGCGATGGCCGAGCGCCGATTCGTGCTGGAACCATTGGCCGAGATTGCGCCGGAGCTAAAAGTCCCGTTGCTGAAGAAGACGGTGCGCGAATTGTTGGAAGCTCTTCCCAAGGGCGGCGCGAAAGTAAAGAAGATTTCCCGCAGCTAGGGCAATCCTCGTCGCCAGCCTCCGGTGTAGAATTCGTCTGTCACAAAGCGCCAATCGCCTATGGAGATCCCGATGTCCCATCTAGGGCGAATATTGCTCACCCTTCTGTTCATCGTTCCGTACTCGTCAGCACAAGAAGCTCATGACCATCCCGCACCCGAGAAATTGGGCAAAGTATCATTTCCGATTTCCTGCACACAGGCCGCCCGGCAACAGTTTGAGCGAGGCGTGGCCCTGCTTCATTCCTTCGCTTATGCCGCCGCCGAAAATGCATTTCAGGGCGTGGCCCAACAGGACCCGAAGTGTGCAATGGCGCACTGGGGAATCGCTATGACCTACTACCACCAGCTCTGGGAGCCGCCGATCGCGCCCGCGAAAATTGCGATCGCGCAAAAGGAAATCCAGCACGCGCAGCAGCTCGGAGCGGGCTCCGAACGCGAGCGCCAATTCATCAATGCGGCGAGCTTGATCTATCAGGACGCCGACACCGTTCCGTACCGCACGCGGGCAGCGAACTACGAGCACGCGATGAGCGATCTCGCGTCAGGGAACAGCAAAGATGTCGAAGCTCAGGTGTTTTACGCCCTCGCGCTCCTGGCGAACGCATCTCCTGCCGACAAGACGCATGCCAAGCAGAAACAGGCGGCCGATCTGCTTGAGCCGCTGGACCTCAGCTACCCGCAGCATCCAGGAATCCCTCACTACCTCATCCATGCCTGCGACAATGCGGAAATGGCACCTCGGGGCCTGCCGGCAGCAAGAGCCTACTCCCAGATCGCACCCTCGGCGCCACATGCCTTGCACATGCCATCGCACATCTTCACGCGACTCGGTTTATGGGACGACTCCATCGCTTCCAACCTTGCGGCAAGAGAAGCGGCGCACAAGGAGGGCGACACGGAACAAGAGCTGCACGCCATGGATTATCTGGTGTATGCCTATCTGCAGAGCGGACGCAACAACGACGCGGCTCAGGTCGTTCAGCAACTCAAGAACATGCCGGATCTGAACGCAGGCGATTTCATACTGGCGTACGCCGCCACCGCGATCCCCGCCCGCTACACGGTTGAGCGGGGTCAATGGTCTGACGCTGCTGGCATCGTGCCGCTCTCAGGAGCCGCGCCTCAGGTTGTCGCCCTCGCGGTTTGGGCTCGCGGCATGGGACTCGCTCGCAGTGGACACGCAACCGGAGCGCAGGCGGAAATCGATAAGTTGTGGCAGATCGAAGCGCAGCTTCGCGCCTCAGGCAAAGATTATTGGGCCTCTCAGGTGGGGATTCTCAAGCGAGAAGTCATGGCGTGGTCAGCCCAGGCCAACCAGAATCCGGATGAAGCCGCGGCGTTGATGCGCGCCTCAGCCGACGAGGAAGATGGAATCGAGAAACTTCCAGTGACACCGGGGCCGATTGTTCCGGCACGCGAACAGCTCGGCTACCTGCTGCTGGAGCAGAATCATCCGGATCTGGCGCTGAAAGAATTTGAGACAGCGCTCGCCAATGCGCCCGGACGGCGCGGCGCAATGCAGGGCGCAGCCCGCTCTGCCGAACTCGCTGGCCAAAAGTCTAGTTCGATCCGGCGCTGATTTTTCCGGATAGGAACTGTAGAAAATCACGCTTCTGCCGATAAAACCCACGGCTAGACAATGTCGCGCGTTCTCTGCATTGGACCGCAGCCGTGGCCGCTGTCAGCCGTACGAGGCCCAGGCCCGAGAGAAGGATTTTCCAGTGAAGCTCACGAAAAGTATCGTTTGTCTCGCAGTGATAGTGGTGTTGGCGGCCAGTCTTCCCGTTTCCGCATGCACGGGCCTTATGGTAAAGGCGCAAGACGGGAGCATCGTGCGCGCCCGCACCATGGAGTTCGGTAGCGCCCTGAAGAGCGACATCATCATTGTGCCGCGGGGATACCATTTCGCGGCGGCCGAGGGCTCTCCGGAAGGCCTGCAGTGGAATGCGAAGTACGCGTTTGTCGCAACCAACCCGCTGGGCATGCCCGCGGCGGTGGATGGCGTGAACGAGAAAGGTCTTTCGGGCGGAATCTTCTACTTCCCCGGATATGCGAGTTTCCCCAAGCCCAGCCCAGACAAGAAAACCCTGGGGCCATGGGATGCAGTCACGTACGCGCTCTCGACGGCAACCACTGCGGAAGAGGCCGCGCAGGCCGTTATCAACGTCGGGGTATCTTCGTTTGTGGTGAAGGACTGGGGGATTACGCCTCCCACCCACTACCTGTTCACCGACGCCAGCGGCAAAAGCGTGGTGCTCGAATTCACGGCATCCGGAGCGACGGTGTATCAAAGTCCGCTGGGAGTGGTCACCAACTCGCCCGCATACAATTGGCACATGACGAACCTAGCGAACTATGTCGGACTGACCGACATGGCGCCGTCGCCGGAGCAGTTCGGTCCAGTGATGGTGAGCGCGTTCGGGCAAGGAGCGGGAATGCGCGGACTGCCGGGAGACTTCACGCCGCCGTCGCGTTTTGTGCGGGCGGTGGCGTTCTCGACCACGGCGCTGCCTTCGCCGACCGCGCAGGATGCGGTGCTGACGGCGTTTCATCTGCTCAACAACTTCGACATTCCGAAGGGTTCGACGCGCTCACTGGCCAACGGCAAGCAAACCTCGGAGTACACGGAGTGGACGAGCGCGGCGGACGTGACACACCGCCGCTTCTACGTGCGCACCTTCCAGGACAGCAGCATCCGCATGGTCGACCTGATGCGGTGCAACCTGGAGGCGAAAGACATTGTCACCATCAAGCTCGACCAGGTGGAGAAGATCAACGACCTAACGCCCGCGGGTAAGTAGCATCTTCTAACCGGGGGACGCTGAAATCCGCTGGAGTTGGCGTACGGTGCGCTCGCTCTCGATGTTGCCGGTGTTCAGGGTGGTCTTGGGTTCGAGCAGCATGATGTGCGTCTCCTCGTCGGCGGAGGGGCAGTGTTCGACGCCGTGAGGGATGATCAGAAACTCTCCGGGCTGGATCACGATCTCACGCTCAACGCCATTTTCGCGGACGCCCATCCTCAGCGCGCCTTTCACCACGAAGAACAGCTCGTCCTCAACATCGTGGTGATGCCAGACGAACTCGCCTTGCAGCTTGACCACCTTGACGTGAAGATCGTTCAGCTCGCCGACGATCTTGGGACTATAGTAATCGTTAAACAACGAGAGTTTCTGGACGAGATTGACCTTTTCCATACGCTCCTCTTCGATGCTTCCGCTGAGTGAGAACTCAGGCGGAGACCGAATCAGTCCGGCGCCCGGCAAACAGCAGGCCGATCCAGCAGCCCACCGGCCAGGTGAGTAGCCAGGACAACCCGTACCAGTGCGGCCAGCCCTTGTTCCAACCGGGAATGATGGCAGCGATGCCCATCACTTCTCCGAGGACAAAGAACCAAAGCACATGGCGCGCTGGGCGGTCTGGGGCGAAGCGGGCGCAGACCCACGCGCAAATAACGGAAACCACGGCGAAGCACGCCGTGCTCGCCATGAGAGCGGTGTCGGAGGGAATTCGGCCCTTCTCGAAATCGCCCGGAAACAGGCGCGAGAGCAACGGGTCCGTCGCCACGACAAGCACAATCGAGAGCAGGTAGCTGCCGACTACCACGGCGATGGATTTGAGCATCGGTGACGCCTCCGCGTAAGGCATGAAACCCTAAACCATTTCGACCAGGCGGTAAAGCACGGAGCGCAAAGTCAGGGCCATAGAGTACGTCTGAAGGCGTACTCCATTGCTCCATCCAATACACCGCTACTGCACCAGCGTTCCGGTCTCGCCGTTGCCGTTGCCGTTGGCTTCCTCAGGAGGAATGACCGAAGCAGCAGCCAGACGATCGCCTTCTTCGAGGTGCAGCAGACGCACGCCCTGGGTGGAGCGTCCGACTTCGCGAATGTTCTTGGTGTCGATGCGGATGATCTTGCCGAACTGGCTGATCACCATCACTTCGGACTTCTCGTTGACCAGCATGATGGACACGACCTTGCCGTTCCGAGTGGTGGTCTTGACGTTGATCACGCCCTTGCCGCCGCGCGACTGCAGGCGGTACTCGTCCACATCGGTGCGCTTGCCGTAGCCTTGCTCCGTCACGGACAGAACTAGATTCGACTGGTCGGGATCGCCGTTCTTGCCTTTCTTGTGCTCCTTGGGCGTGATGGCCATGCCAACGATGTAATCGCCCTTGGAAAGGTCCATGCCGCGAACGCCGTAGGCCGGGCGACCCATGGAACGGACATCGCTTTCATCGAAGCGGATGGCCTGCCCATCGTGGGTGGCAAGGAAGATTATCTGGTTTCCGTCGGTGCAATTCGCGGCCACCAGTTCGTCTTCCTTGTCGATGCCGATGGCGATGATGCCGCGCGACTGGACGTTGCTGAAGTCCTTGAGCGGCGTTTTCTTCACCGTGCCGCTGCGAGTGGCAAAGAAGACGAACTTGCCTTCCTCTTCGAGATCGCGAACCGTAAGCAGCGCGCGAACGTTTTCGCCCGGCTGCAGCGACACCAGGCTGGCGATGGCTTTGCCTTTGCCGGCGGCGCTGATTTCGGGAATCTCGTACACCTTGAGCCAGTACACGCGCCCGGTGTTGGTGAACACCAGCATGTAGTCGTGGGTCGAGGCCACGAACAGGCGCTCGACGAAATCTTCTTCGCGGGTGCTCATGCCCTTGCGGCCCGTGCCTCCACGGCGCTGCTGGCGATATGTGGAGATCGGCGTGCGCTTCAGATAGCCGGAGTGGCTTACAGTGACCGCAACCTGCTCGTCGGCGATCAGGTCTTCGAGGCTCAGTTCGACAGCTTCGTCCTGGATGATGGTGCGGCGAGCGTCGCCGTATTTCTTCTTCACCTCTTCGAGTTCGGTGATGATGACGCGGCGCAGTTTCTTCTCGGAACCCAGGATCGATTCGTACTCGGTGATGCGATCGCGCACTTCGGCCAGCTCTTTCAGGATTTCGTCAATCGAGAGCCGGGTCAAACGATGCAACTGCAATTCCAGGATGGCGTCAGCCTGTACCGCATCGAACGGGCGGGTGATGGTCGTGGGAACGATGCCCTTCAGCACCAGCGCCTTGCGTGATGCGCCCGCACCGATATTGCCTTCTGTCACGTTGACGGTCTTGCCGGAGAAATACTCCACCAGGTTGACGCGCGCGTCGGCGCGGTTCTCGCTGCCGCGAATGATGCGGATCACGTCGTCAACGCGGTCCAGCGCTACCTGGTAGCCCTCGAGGATGTGCTCGCGGTCGCGCGCTTTCTGCAGCAGGTAGGCAGTGCGGCGGCGGACCACATCGATACGGTGATCGATGAAGTGGCGCACCGCCTGCACCAGGCCCATCTCCTTGGGTTGGCCGTTGACTACGGCCAGGAAGATCATGCTGAAGCTCTCCTGCATCGAGGTGTGCTTGAAGAGCTGGTTGAGCACGATCTGCGGCTCGCAGCCACGCTTGAGCTCGATGACGATGCGCATGCCGTCGCGGTCGCTCTCGTCCCGAATGTCGCTGATCTCGTCGATGACCTTATTGTTCACCAACTCGGCTATGCGTTCGATCAGACGCGACTTGTTCACCTGGTACGGAATCTCGGTGACGATGATTGCGTCCTTGTCCTTGGTGACGTGCTCGATGGCGGCCTTGGCGCGCATCATGAAGCGTCCCCGGCCGGTGCGGTAGGCTTCGGCAATTCCGGCGCGTCCCGAGATAAACCCGCCGGTGGGGAAGTCCGGACCCTGCACGAACTTCAGCATGTCTTCGAGCGTGGCGTGAGGATCGTTCACCAGCGTGATGCAGGCGTCGACGATTTCTGTCAGGTTATGCGGCGGGATGTTGGTCGCCATTCCCACGGCGATGCCATTCGAGCCATTGACCAGCAAGTTCGGAATACGCGTCGGCAGCAGCAGCGGCTCGACCGAGGTATCGTCGAAGTTGGCGACAAAATCCACGGTGTCTTTGTCGATGTCGGCCAGCAAGTCTTCAGCGATTTCCGTCATGCGCGATTCGGTGTACCGATAGGCCGCAGGTGGATCGCCGTCAACGGAACCGAAGTTGCCCTGTCCATCGACCAACGGATAGCGCAGCGAGAAGGGCTGCGCCATGCGCACCATCGCGTCATAAACGGCGGTGTCTCCGTGGGGATGGTACTTGCCCAGAACTTCGCCGACGACCTTGGCGCACTTCACGTGCTTGCGATTGTGCAGCAGGCCCATATCGTGCATCGCGTAAAGAATGCGGCGATGCACCGGCTTCAGGCCGTCGCGCACATCAGGCAGCGCGCGCCCGATGATGACCGACATCGAATAGTCGAGATACGAGCGCCGCATCTCCTCTTCAATGTTGATGGGTTGAATGTTGCCGCCGGGCCCGATGTTCTCGAGTGGTAATTGCTGGTTTGGATCGTCAGCCATGTTGAGGTATCAGCCGTCAGCCCGATGCGGCGGGCGTGAAGCTTGTTTCCCTTCTAGAAACTGCGTGGCGTATGAATCGAAGCTGTCCCGAAACGAGCGCGCAAACTGACCGCGCGGAACCTCGCGGCGAGGCCGCCAAGAAGCGCGTAACTCATTGCAATTTCAGGAGATGAGCCGATCCAAGTACACTTGAAATTATACCACGACCGACCCTCGGCCTGTCAGGTGTAAGCACCATTGCCTTAATAACTTAGAGGGGTATCAAGGGAGGTTTGCAGTGCTCGCGCAACCCCGGTTCCGGGCGACAACTTCGGGGGTCGGGAAAAGCCTAGCTTTTGTCATGCGCGGGCATGTGAAACTCGACGCCGCGGTCATCGTTCAGCTTAATGGTTGCGGCCACATCGAGATCAGTGATCGCGATCTTCTGGGTGCGTTTGTCGAACACGTAAACCGTCTGTCCCACGATGGCGTAGTTGGTGACTTCCTGCTTGTGGCCGTCGCGAAACACCAACACGGTCGGGTCGACAGGAGTCGCGTTGGCACCGTCTGCCGAATCGCTCTTCGGATTCGACTTTGACGCACTGACAGGTGGCGGGCCGTATTCGTCATCTTCCGCGACTATGCGTTTCGGTGCCGGCATATCGACTACCACGTGCGTCTCCTCCGGCGGAGGCCCGGAGTACATATAAGCCCCACCTTCGGCGCCCGGGTCGTATCCATACGAGCCGTCGTACGCGGGAACATATATCGGAACGATCGCGGTGCCGTTCGAGTTCCCGTTGGAGTTCCTGTGACCGTCGCCGAATCCGTGCCCGAAACCGAAGCCGCGTCCGTGGCCAAAGCCGACGCCATAGGGGGGAAACGGATACCACACCGGCGGAAATTGGCCGTTGCCGTATCCATACGGGCCCAGTGAGGTCACGCTCGCGGGAGCGTTCGGCAAGAATGGCGGCATGTGGTACTGGGTCGAGGTAACTGAGGGCGGAATTCCATGAATCTGCGCGGCGCAGACCTCGGCCACAAGAAATGACATCCCGATGACCGAGGCGAACAAGGGCCACGTGCCATAACGTTTGAACGATCGGGACGGATTCCCACTCGACATGGCTCCCTCCAATCCCAACCCGTTGGATGCGGGAAAGTTGTCAGCGACTCGCGAAATGTCCGAGTTGCAGCAACCCACCGACATCGAAAACGGCATTGGCTACGAGCGCGCCCACAATTATCGCATTAGCGAAGACGGCATAGCGAGTCGTAAAAAGGTCCGCCGAAATGCCCGCCATGAACAGCATCAGGAACGGGAGGGAGATGAACAGAAAGGTCAAGCCTGCAAAATGTTGCATGGTAAGGCCCGCTGCGATTAGAAGGCCTGCGGTGATAAGTGGTGCGGCGGTCCCGAAATAGCGGGTGCGCTTCCAGAAAACGAACGTTCCCAACGACACCAGCAGCAGGAGCGCCGGCCCCAGGCCGTTCTGCAGAAAGAACAATCCCAGCACCGAATAGACGGTTCTGCCGGAAAGCTGGGCTGGGGAGAACTCGATCCAGTTGGCATTGCGCAGGGCCCCCGCAAAAACGAAGGGGCGAAAGCTGGACACTGCCCAAAGCAAAAATACCCCGACGGCACAGGACGCCGCGAAGATCGCGATGACCGCCTTTGGACGCACGTGCCCCACCCAAAGCATGAACCCCAGCGTCGGCAGCAGCATCACCCACAACGACCATTGCGCCCCAATGCAGAGCGCGATGGAGATGCCCATCAGGAGAATGCGCTTCCAGTTCCATAAGACAACTTCGCGTGGAGCATAAAGGGTGTGGGCCACGGCAATGCCGGTGAAGACGAGGCCGAACGTTCCCCATGCGCCTACAATGTCGGGCTGAACCTGACTCGACCGCGTAATCACCATGGGAGAGAAACAGTACAGGCCGAGTGCGATGTATCCACCGAGGTTGCCATAGAGCCGCCGCGCAACATACCACAGCGACGCCCCCAGCATCAGGCCCGCCAGCAGGAACGGCAGGCGTATCAGGAAACGAAAATCACTGAGGCGGGCGAAGTTCCTCTCGCTGCCCATCGCTTTGGCGGGAAATCCGGCAAGCACTGCAATCAACGGCGAACGGTATTCGGAGCTGGCGTTGACCAGCCGGTCCACATGCAGCAGCCCGTCTTCGATGTAGCTGCTCTCCATCTGGGTGATGGGCACGTGCGCCATGAACCACAGGCACTGCGCGGCGAAGGCCAACAGCAGAGCAAGACTCGCTATCTGAGGTAATCCAACTTTAGGCAATAACCGGGAAAAAGGCATGGGTAAACACTTGTTGTATCACGCCGGTACTGCGCGGCGGGAAGCTGCAGCGGCCCGTACGCCGGACGAGCAGCACTAACTCTGATCAGGAAGCGCTTGGGCGACCCGCCGGGCATCGATCATGCCGCGTGGAGCCGTGTCGGGCGGCAGATCCACTTCGGCAACATCGGACCGCGGCGTCATCAGCACCAGCCACTGGTGCCCTCGGATTTCCGGCGGGATCACCTTGAAGATCCTGAGTCCCAGGGCACGCGCCGTGTTGCGCAACCACGCACGATCGAAAATCACGGCCTCGGATGGATCGACATACGACACATAAAGCGCGTTGTAATCCTGGTCCATCATGGGATGGTCGGCCTTGTCGAACAGAAACCACGATGCGTGCAGCACTCCCTGCGGCTGCAGCACGCGCGCGCATTCGCGCAGGTAATACTCGGCTTGCTCCTGGGTGAGGTGGGTAAATACCGACAACGCGTTGACCAGCGTAATTCGGGAGTCGTCCACCGGAAACGGTGCAGCTAGCGGCTTCTCATGGCCGGGATTGAATGCGACGTTGAAAACGTCATGATGATAGAAGTTGAAGTTGGGCGCCGCAGGGCAAAGGTTCTGCTGGCACCATTGGATCATGCCAGCGTGTAAATCAATTCCGACATAGGTTGTTGGGCTCGGCCGCTGCAGCATCAGTTGTCGCGCGACGCGTCCACATCCGCAACCAAAATCCAACACACTCTCGTAGTTCTCCGCCGCGAGCCACGGGTACACCAGAGTACCGTTGGGATTGTCATAAAGCGTCAGTTCCGTGGGACCTACGAGCCGGCGCATCTCCAGCGGCGGGAATGGCAGCGAGTCGAGACTGGCGGCTCCTGCCTCCAGATTGTCGCCCCTAGCCGAGGGTCCGGCACGGGCGACTATGTCGTGTCGTGCCGCAGCGACGCGCTTCCGGTCCCTGCGGCGCTCAAGCCATGCAACAGTCGCCTTCGCTGTGGTGTGGAAGAAGGGAACCCCCTTCAGGCGATCATTGATCGCATCCGCGATGCGGTAGCGTAGTTCGGCCCGCGAGAACCGCTCGTCCGGCTTCGGAGCATTCACCGTGTCCAATGGTTTCGAGCCTTCCAAGCTTCGCTGCATGCGAGCGCAATTTGCAGACCACGTGTCCGAAATCCAAGCCGCCTAGATGTCGAGGTTCTTCACGTCGAGCGCGTTGTCCTCGATAAACTTGCGGCGCGCCTCGACGTCTTCGCCCATTAAGGTGGTGAAGATGGCCTCGGTCTCGGTAAGATCTTCGAGTTTCACTTCGAGCAGGGTGCGGCGCTCGGGATCCATCGTCGTCTCCCAGAGTTGCTGCGAACTCATCTCTCCCAAGCCTTTGTAGCGCTGCACGGTGTAGTCTTTGCGCCCTTCGTTCAGCACATAGTCGAACAGTTCGCGCACCGTCTCTTTCTCAACCGTCTCGGCTTCGGCCTTGCGCTTGGAGGTCTTGGGGCTCTTCTGCTCCGCCTTTTCCTGGTCCGCGCGCTCGGCATCGCTGAGTTCTTCCTTGGCGCTGCTGGCGGCTTCCTTCTTGACCGTCTCGATGTAATACGGCGGCTGCATGTACTGCTCGATCTGCTTGTATTTCGCCATCATCTGGCGGTATTCCGGAGAAGAAGCCAATTCCCAACTGATGATGTGTGGAGCGCCCTGCGAGTTCACGAACACGCACTCCCACAGGCTGTGCTCTTCTTCAAAGCGCTTCTCCACCGACTTCAGTCCCTGGTCTTTCGCGATCGCGCTCAGCGCCTTCTCGAGTTGGACAATCTTCTTTGGCGGATTGCTGCTGTCACCTTCAAAATCGGCGCGCTTCGCCAGATCGACCTTCGGGAGTGTCTCGGTGATCTTCTCGTCACGGATGCGCTTGTTCACCTTGTCGACAAAGCCGATGTAGTCGTTCAGCGTGGTCATGAACTTGGTGAGCGGAGCACCTTCCAGCATCGCCGCTCCCTCGCCGTAGCGCACCACGATGCCGTCCGCCGCGCGCTTGACCATCACCTTCACGAATTCAGTGTCGTTCTTGATGTACTGCTCGAACTTGCCCTTCTTGATGCGATACAGCGGCGGCTGCGCGATGAACACATTGCCGCGCTTGATCAGCTCCTGCATGTGGCGGAAAAAGAATGTGAGCAGCAGTGTGCGAATGTGCGAGCCGTCCACGTCAGCATCCGTCATCAGGATGATCTTGCCGTAGCGAAGCTTCGAAATATCGAAGTCGTCCTTGCCGATGCCGGTACCCAGCGCCGTAATCATGGCGCGGATTTCCTCGTGCCCCAGCATCTTGTCGTAGCGCGCCTTCTCCACGTTGAGGATCTTTCCCTTGAGCGGAAGAATCGCCTGGAAGCGGCGATCGCGTCCCTGCTTGGCGGTGCCGCCGGCGCTCTCTCCCTCGACCAGGTACACTTCGCAGCGCTCCGGTTGACGTTCCGAACAGTCGGCCAGCTTTCCCGGCAATCCGCCACCGTCGAGCGCTCCCTTGCGGCGTGTCAGGTCGCGTGCCTTGCGGGCCGCTTCGCGCGCCCTGGCGGCATCGATGGCCTTGTTGATGATCTTCTTCGCGACCGGGGGGTTCTGGTCGAAAAACGCGCCCAGCCGGTCGTTAACGAACGTCTGCACCGTACCCGCGATATCGGAGTTGAGCTTCCCCTTGGTCTGGCCCTCGAACTGCGGATGCGACAGCTTCACGCTGACCACGGCCACCAATCCTTCGCGCACGTCATCGCCGGTCAGATTTTCTTTCACGTCCTTGAACAACCCAAGATTGTTCCCGACAGCGTAATTGTCGCGTGCGGGTGAGCGCGGACTTAAAACCGATCATGTGAGTTCCGCCCTCCATGCGTATTGATGTTGTTGGCGAATGCGAAAACCTGCTCCTGATAGCCGTCGTTGTACTGCATCGCGATTTCCATCGCGACGCCGTCGCGCTCGTGCTTCATGTAAATCGCCTTGTCGTGCAACGCAGTCTTGTCGTGATTGAGGTGCTTGACGAACGCGACGATGCCTCCGGTGAAGTTGAAATCTGTGTGCTTGGGCTCGCCCGTCTTGGGATCCGGTGCGCTCATCCGTGAGCGTAATCAATAAACCCTTGTTGAGAAAGGCCAACTCGCGCAATCGCTGAGAAAGAATGTCGAAGTTATACTCCGTGACCGTGAAAATCTCGTGTCCGGTACGAAATGCACCTTCGTCCCGCGCCTCCGTGTGCCCGTTTTCTTAGCCGCTGGTTGCTCGCCCTTGAGTAGGTCTGCTCCCACACTCGCCGTTACGCCAGATTTCCAGGTTCGACCAGTCCGACAAAGCATTCACCACAGAGATGCCCACACCATGGAGTCCGCCGGAAACTTTGTACCGGAATTGTCGAACTTGCCGCCCGCATGCAAAACTGTCAGTACGACCTCCGCCGCTGGGATCCGCTCGCCTTCGCGTCATGATCTCGGTCGGAATACCACGCCCGTTATCGATTACAGTTACGGAATTGTCGATGTGGATGGGACGTCACGTGATCGGCAGTATCCCGCGAGCGCTTCGTCGATCGAATTGTCGACGACTTCGTACACGAGGTGGTGCAATCCCATCTCGCCCGTCGACCCGATATACATGGCCGGCCGTTTGCGAACCGCCTCCATGCCGCCGAGGACCTTGATCGAATCGGCATTGTAGTCAGAGTCAGACTGGCCATTGCCGTTCTTGCCATTGCCATTCGGCTGCTTCAGATTCTGGGTTGCGAGACTGCTTTTTTCTTCGGGAGTTTCTGCGGCGGCTTGCGTATCGGTCGGGGACATCCTGCTCCATTTCGTCAGGAACGCGCACCAGTTGCGGTTCCTGCTTCATCGCGCACAGATCGTAACGGAGGCGTGGCCGGCTGCCTTCGTTCTTAACCCTCAAGTACTAATAATTTCAACGGTTTGAGAGGCTTACGATCCTTCTCAATTTTACCACAGATTGGGCTGAAGAAGGGGCGGGCTTGACGCTGCTAAACATCGCTGAATCAGTGGCTTGCGGACGGGTATTTCCGTGATTACCACGGCGGCAGGCGCGGCGTCCTTGTTGAGAGCGGCTTCAATGTCACTGTAAACCACCTTTCGACCCGCTTTGAAAGCGTCCAAATTCAGCGTGTTCGTGGAAACTAAAGCTCGTGATGCAGTTGTGGGTCGAAGTGCCAATCAGACCAACCCCACCGCCCGCGACGACATCGAGTCTTGGCCGAGTCATCGATCTAGGCCCGACAATTAACTTACTCTCACGCCACCGCCGAGGTGCAGAACGCGCACTTGCGAGCTGCGATCGGAATCT
>CAVZYS010000033.1:0-105265 GCA_963779555.1 uncultured Acidobacteriaceae bacterium | reverse complement strand
AGAGCCTGTTACGAAACCGTCGAGCCGATGGTCTGGTTCCCGGTGGTTTGGAGTTTCTGACAACCTCCGATCGCGATTTGCTTTGCGTCCTTTCGTGTCCGGCGGCAAGGGCAGCGTTTAGCTGGCCAGGGCGAGTCGCAAGGCCCCGCCTCCCAGCACCTTCAGCATACGTTTCAGGTTGTAGGCCATCGTCGCCAGGCTGATTTCCGTCTGCGCTCCGCCGCGCCCGCGCAGCAGAAAGCGCGGATGCCCGAAGCTGCGGTACTTCAACTCCGCAAACACACGCTCCACCAGACACCGTCGCAGTCGCATCGCTTCCGCCGTCGCCCGCTGCCGCATACGTTCCAGCGCGTCTTCATAGACGTGCCACTTCACCACCCGGCGCCCTGCCGTAGTGCAGCGCGCTCGCAACGGACACGCCCCACACACCATCGCCTCGCCTGCATACACCACTTGCCGCCGCGCTTTCTGCACCGCCTGCCGCCGTAAAATCTTTCCTGCCGGACACTGCATCGTGTCGCTCGCATCGTCGTAGGAAAACTCACTGCGATCAAACAGCGTTCCATCGCCTGAATGGTTCACGCCGCGATTGGCCGGCACATGCGGCTCGATCCCCTGCGCTTCGCACTGCGCTGCCTGCTCCCCGTTCGAGTAGCCCGCATCGGCCACCACCTGCAGTGATGCCGGATCGCCCAACGCCTGCTTCGCCGCTTCCGCCATGGGCAGCAGACTGCGCGTATCGTTGGCCTCCGTCGTCACCTCTTGCGCCACGATGATGCCGCACTCCGCATCCACCGCCGTCTGCACGTTGTACGCCGGACGCTTCCCCTCCGTCGTCCGCATAAACCGCGCCTCCGGCTCCGCATCGCTGCGCAACTTCTCCAGCGCCGCCTGCACCGCGCTGGGATCGATCACCACCTCTTCTTGCGCGTCGGCCAACTCCATCTCGTCCAGATAGCGCTGCACCGCCTCCCGCTCCTTCACTCGCGCCGCGCTGCTCACCGCCCGGAACTTCGAGCCATCTATCGCCACCCACTCCCCGCGCACCAACCCCACCTCACGCGCCAGCCGCACCAACTCCGCCCCCGCCTCTTTCACTGCCTCCCGGTGCAGCCGCCGGAACTCGGCGATCGACTTGTAGTCCGGTCGCAGCCGCCCCAACAGCCACATCACCTCCACGTTGCGCTGGCACTCCGCCTCCAGCCGCCGCGACGAACGTAGCTGGTTCATGTAGCCATACAAATACAGCTTCAGCAGATCCCGCGGATCGTAGCCCGGTCGCCCCGTTTCCGCCGGTTCGCTGCGCACGAACCCCAGCTCCAACATTGCCAGCCGGTTCACAAACACCTCGATCACCCGGCACACATGGTCTGCCGGAATCAGCTCGTCCAGCGTCACCGGAAACATCGTCACCTGCTCCCGCGCTTCTCCTGTGATGTAAGCCATGTCCGCTAACTTACTACCCTCGCCCCCAACTCCCATCTGTATTTTTCCCCGGTTACCGAGTTTCGTAACAGGCTCTGAAACGCTGGGCTAAGCTCTTTCGTTCCTGCGGGTCTCTTCGTTCCATGGTTGCGGCAGCACATCGGCATGTGTGGCGTGGGCTCCGACCTGGAAAAGGACCACCGGCTCTCAGCGAGAGCGCTTCCACCACAAGCCCATGAGTCCGCTAGCGAACATCAGTAGAGTCGCCGGCTCCGGGGTCGGTGCCTGAAAGTCCTGCGGCGTTGCGAGAATAAATAGGATCTGAAGCGCCGATCAGGAGAGTTTGATCGTCCACAAAATACAGCCCGCGCGGATCGAAGTTGGCTAGTCAAATGCCTGACTTTCAGTACCGCGATCTCCTGTCCGCTGGCATCCAGCACCACAACTGCGCCGTAAATTCCGCCTCCCAGAACGCTACCGGTAATCGATACAAACAGGTCTCCACCATAGTCTGCCGAAACCGGCCGGAGCAAATGCCATCTGGCGTAACCCGTACTGGTTTGGCACCCAGGGGAAAGGTGGCAAACACGCTCGAGTTTCCATTGGCATCGACGGCGAAGATTTTGCCGGACCCAGAATCGCTCACCAGCAAATCGCCCCCAACTGATCCGAAGCCAATCGGCGCAAATGCAGCGCTAAACGGATCACCCGCCACCGTGGCAAAGGTGGACGTATTACCGTTTTGATCGAGGGCGATGATCGGGCCACCAGCTAATGTCAAGAGTACCTCTCCAGCAACCGAGCCAAAGCCCGGCGGGTGCAAGAACGGCCCCCGAGTATTCACCCCCTGGAACCGTCGCCAGCGGCATCGGCGTCACCGTGCCGTTAGCGGCGACGGTGACAGCGAAATTGCCCCGTTCCCGTTGTAGCCGACCGCAAGGTACTGGCCGCCGAAGGCGCCATAATTGCTGGGAAGGAACACTCCCCCAATCGGGCTCGACGGGCCTCCTGGAATCGTCACGAAAACAGTGGCCGAGCCGCCGCGTTGCCGGCAGGTAATCGATATTGCCCAGGCCGATACCGTGCAGACCCGGATCGTTCACAAAGTAGCCGGGGCCAAAGCTGCCGAAACCTGTAGGAACTCCAGAAATGTCTTCCGGGAGCTGCATCCCGGAACCGAAGATGGTTAGACCAGCGAATGCGATCGTGGCGGAACTCAGCACAAAAACGATCGTAACGAAGCGAAGCGCGCTGCGAATTCTCATGGTTCTTGCCCCTACTTGCAATCCCGTTGTCGTTTCCCGAAACCGCCGAATTCTATGATGCCCCCGGATAGCTCGTCTGTGATGGGAGTCACGAATGGTTGGGTAGCCCAGGCCGGTCTCGATGCGCAAGTGTGGGTGCTCCTGGAGGATCCGCCAGGCCGCGGGTGGCCGACCCCGCGCTTCCGAGTTTTCAAAAGATCTGGAGGTGGGGGTTTTCGTTTGTGAGTTAATTAACTTCCGTGATCAAACAGACCCACCCGGGCAAAACCGGCCCGGGTGGGCACCCATTTCGCTTGGTGGCCGCATTTGCGTGGCAGTGGCAAATGTCGGGCGGCGCAACAGCACACATACAGGTCATCGCCACGCGGCCGCTGTTCTGCCCGCAGGCAACAATCACACCCTCGCTGCGCCTATTATTTCTTGCCAAACACCTCTTTGAGAAGGGCCGTGGTTTGTGCTGCTGGGTTAGTGCGAATCTGCTTCTCCTCCTGCCCCAGTTCGTAGAACAGGCCATCGAGGGCCTTGCCGACCACATAGCTATCCAGGTTGAAACTCTGGCCTCCCAGCAACGGGGCCACCATGGAGTTTTGAGCAAACGCGTTGAATTGCTTAATGAGCCCCACGTTTTCCATCGACTGGTGAACGATAGGGGTGAACGCATGCGTCAATTCGGTGGAACTGGTCTTCTTGAAGTAGTCCGTGGCTGCGGTGTTGCCGCCGGACAGTATATTGCGCGCGTCCGCAAAGGTCATCTTGGTGATGGCTTCGATGAAGATCTGCTTGGCCGCGGGAGCGGCCTGCTCGGCGGCACGGTTCATGGACAATTCGAGTTCATCGACCTGCGCGCCCATGCCCATCATCCGCATTCCCTTGCCGACGGTCTGCAATTGGCTGGGCAGCAGGATCTTGATGGCCTGGTTTTCGAAGTAGCCGTTGGGCCGCCCGGTGGAGGCTACCGCCGTTCCCGTGCTTTTGGTCAGCGCCTCTTTCAGGCCGCCGGCGATCTTGTCGTTGCTCAACGACATACCGGGCAGGCTGGTGGATTGCGTTGTGGTTTGAGCTTTCTTCCACAGGTCCTCCAACTGCGCCTGAGCGATGCAGCAGGCAAACAGGACCCCGCATGTCAGCGTGATGGCGAATCCCCATCGTTTCATGACTGACCTCACACAAGTCTAAGCAGGGATAAAATTCAGGTGAGGCGGCTTAGTCAAGATCATCTGAATGGGCGAGAGGACTTCGCCCTTTGTAATTGTAAGCCGGTCGCAAAGCACCGGTTGGCCGCAGACCCACGTTTGCCCGCTGTTCCACTGGCAACTCTGAGTTCTCCGATGCTCGATCGTCTCCACCGCGGCATCCGTGGGCGTCTTGCCTTTTCCCAAATCGGGGAGCATCCGGTTACCTTCGTAACATTGACAGGTCGGTTTTTCCTTGCCTGTCCCCTCCCGCCGCGCCATGATGGATTCGGCGCCAGTCTCCCATCCTCGGGAGAGCGCAGGATGTCTCGTTTGTCCCAGCCCGAAGGACCGAGATACCAGTTCTTTGACAAATCAAAGTTAACCCCAAAGGGCCGAATATTTTACGAGCGAAGTGACGCTAAGCCATTGATTCTAAAAGGCTACCTTTCCGCAGGATGCGTCTAACTCCCCTGTTTTTAATACTTTACCTTAATCTCCTTTGCGCTCAATAGTTTGCGCAGCACCATTTTTCTAGCCTTTTATTATCAATACTTTGCGCTAGGAGGGGGGAGGGGGAGGGGGTGGGTGCCCGCACTTGCCGGTCGTTGCAAATGTGCGGCTGCGCAAAAGCACCCGTGCAGTTCCGTCACTTCGCTGCTGCGCCTATCGCAACCTCGCGCACGTATGGTGCGGGCGGATTCGGCGACGACAGAAACGTCGCGACGTCCGGCTCGAGCTTGTTCCAACATTCATACACGGCCAGATGACCCGAGTCAGCGCAAATCAGCAGGGAAGAGTTGGGCAGTTGCTGCTTCATCTGCTCGCCCACGGACAGCGGAATCAGATTCTCTTCTTTCCCCCAGATAACGAGCACGGGAGCTTTGATCGATTCCAGCTTGCCGTCGAGCACGTCCTGATAGGTAAGGAACGAGTCGAAGATGCGGCGCATAATCCAGGCGTTCTTCGCAACCTGCCGGAAGAAGTCGCGCTGGACCGGGTATGGCACGTAGTAGTGCCGCGGCGTCAACATGGTCATGAATGCGGCGAACTCTTCCGGCGTGGCGGGGAGAAAATTCCTGACCGTAATGCTGGTTTGAAACTTCAGTCCGGCGGCGTCGGCGACCACCAGCCGATTGACGAGTTCCGGATGCTCGACGGCCAGTTTTAATGACACCCAACCGCCCATGGAAACTCCGACGAGGTCCGCTGACTTGATGTTCTGAGTGGCAAAAAACTGCCGCAACATCTCCGACTGCTGCTCAATGGAATAAGCGATATCGGGCTTTTCGGTGTCGCCGTGTCCCAGCAGATCGATGGCGTACACGTGGAACTGGTGGCGCAAGTCGAGCATCGCCGGGACCCAGTTCAGCGACTCAGCTCCCAGTCCGTGGACGAAGACCAGCGGCGGGCCTTCGCCTCCTTCGTAGTAATGCACGCGATAAGGGCCTACTTGGGTGTAATGGCCGTGAACGCCGCCGCACCACAAGGCGGAACGTCCTGCGGCACGCAGCACAGTCAGAGGCCGTAGCCACGCGTACGCGGCGAACGCGATGACCAACAGCAAGACAACCAGGCCGAACTTCTTCCATCGACTAACGCGGAACTGCGCGGTTGCAACTCGCGGGATCGCTCCAATCGCAGTTACCATCTGAAACTCACATCCTCTTGAAACATGGGAGCAACCCCAATGTTACAGGATTGTGAATCGCCTCACAGACGACGCCAATGCAGTGTGGAAGATGTCTGACATTGTGGGACACACCGCCGCTGGCTGCGCACACTCTGACGATCCACCAGTTTACGGCCCCGAGATTAGGTTTACCGCAACCAAGGTGAGTCGTCATTCATCCAACAAACGGGTTTCGCCGGCATGGTTGCCGTCAGAAGTCCGCCGTCCGTCTCGTTGCGCCGCTGAAATTTGTGAACGAGGTGACGCCAATGTTCCATCAACGAGTAGTTCTGCTCTTGATTTGTTGTGCGCTTGCCATAGGGTCGATGTCCTGTGGCGGTTCCTCCGGGATGCCCCCCAACATTACCGCGCAACCTCAAGATCAGAAGGTAGGCGTCGGCGGGATGGCGACGTTTTCCGTGACCGCGACGGGCAGTATGTCTCTCAGTTATCAATGGATGGAGAACGGGATGACGATTGCAGGAGCGACCTCCGCCAGCTACACCACTCCGCCCGTCGCGCTGGCCGACAATCACTCCACGTTTGCGGTGGTGGTCAGCAATCAATCCGGCAGCGCGACCAGCAACGCTGCGACCTTGACGGTGCTGGCGGCACCGTAAAGAAACGCGGACCGCGTGCTCCTGTGAATGCGATGGAGGCGGCGGGATTCACCGTGAATCCTGAGGACTGCGGGGACTGGCGTCTGTATCCGACCATGAACGTGCCGTTTGAGCGACTGACGGCTCGTGTGGCCAACTGAGTGGCTCGTGGTCACTCCTAGTTAGTGGTCAAATAAATCTGCTAGACCGGTTCACTTTACGGAACCATTTTCGCTGTCGGCTCGTCAACTTTCCTATGGAATTTGAAGCAGCCCGTCCCCGTTTGCCAGCGGTCACATCGCTGCGCTTCTTTGCGGCGTTTCATGTAGCGCTCTACCACATGAAAGAGATGCGGATTCTCTCCGGACCGCACTGGCTAATGACGCTCGCCGGAATCGGCTACGTGGGGGTGAGTTTCTTCTTTGTGTTGTCGGGGTTCATCCTCGTCTACACCTATGCTGGCCGCGACATTCATCTGCGCGAGTTCTGGCAAACTCGCTTCGCCCGCATCTACCCGGCATATCTGTTTGCTCTGGTGCTCACGTTTCCGTTTTTTTATTTCGGCACGCACATGTTTCACGTGCCGTTCTTCGCTTTTGCGGATCATCATTTCGGTCTGACTGCCGTGCTGGTTTTGCTGTTACTCCAGGCGTGGGTGCCTGCTGCGGCGCTGTCGTGGGACCCGGTGGCGTGGAGCCTTTCGGTGGAAGCGTTCTTCTACGTTGTCTTTCCGTTTGCGCTGACACGGCTGAGCAAGTTATCGCGCGCGACGTTGGGGGCGCTCATCCCCCTCTGCTGGATTGCCGGGTTATGCGTGTCTGCCGGATTTCTCGCCCTGCGTCCGGCGGGCGCGGCGTACGTCAGCAGCGCCGATTGGAGCAGCGCCGTCCAGTTCGTGAAGTTCTTTCCCCTGGTGCGGCTGCCGGAATTCCTTATGGGGATGGCGTGCGGCTACCTGTTCTTACGCAGCGAGCACAATCCGAAGTTGGCGCTGCCACTGGTTGGACTCGGATTGCTCGGTGTGGCGGCAACGGTGGTGGTGTCGGGATTCGTGCCATATCTAGTGGTGCACACCGCAATGTCAGGCCCGGCATTTGCGGCGATCGTGTACGGCGTCTCCTTGGAACCGAAATGGGCGGCATGGCTGAACAATCGTCTGCTGGTGCTGTTCGGCAACGCGAGCTACACGTTTTACCTGCTGCACACTACCGTGATGGGAATGTTCTTTTACAACTTCAAAACACAAGCGGTGCAGCACAACAACTTCGCTGGTATCGCAGTGTGGACGGTGTTGATGCTGACCATCTCGTCGCTGGTGTACCGCTTTATCGAGGAACCTGCACGGCGCAAGCTTCGTCCGCATAAACCAGCGGCTGCTACGGCGCAGGTAGTTCCTATTTCACTGCCTCCGGTGGCCGGGGACGTGCCGGCTAATCGGCAACAGGATGCAGCGCGCGAGGCTGGCTAGAGCAACTCGTCCCTGCAACCCGCAGCTTCGTCCTTCAGCCCCGCCTCCGAATGACAGCCCGAGGTCAAAACAGGCTTACAATGTGGCGGCAGAATTTTTGCGCGCAAAGGCGCAGCGAGGTGAACGATGCGTAAAGCCGGCAACCAGTTCGGAGTGGTGGTTTGGGTCCTGCTGTTCAGCCTGTTAGTGACGGCCGTTGCGGTAGCAGCTCCAGCCGACAAAACTCCGGCCTGGCCGCAGATCAAGTTCGAAAAGTACAAGCTGGCGAATGGACTGGAAGTGATCTTGTCGGAAGACCATCGCCTGCCGTTGGTGGCGGTGAACTTGTGGTACCACGTGGGGCCGATGTATGAGAAACCGGGGCGCACCGGGTTCGCGCATTTGTTCGAGCACATGATGTTCCAGGGCTCGAAAAACGTGGGCGAAAAGGCACACATCAAGTACCTGGAAGCCGCTGGGGCCAGCGACATCAACGGCACCACCGATTACGACCGCACCAACTATTACGAGACGCTGCCTTCTAACCAGCTCGAACTCGCGCTGTGGCTGGAGAGCGACCGGATGGGCTTCCTGCTGGAAACTCTGGACGGTCCAAAACTGGCTAACCAACGTGATGTGGTGCGCAACGAGCGGCGACAGAGCACGGAGAACGCTCCCTACGGTCTGCCGGAAGAGGCGATGACGCAGGCGCTCTACCCGGCGCCGCACCCTTACCACGGCAACGTTATCGGATCGCATGCCGACATTGAGGCCGCCAAGCTGGACGATGTGCGGGAGTTCTTCCGCCAGTACTACACGCCTAACAACGCGAGCATAGCCGTCGTTGGCGATTTCGATCCCGCAGCCGCCAAACAGATGATCGAAAAGTATTTTGGCCCGATTCCTTCAGGTCCGCCCGTGCCCGCGTCGGACGCAAAGACGCAGCCCATTACGCAGGAAAAGCGGCTGACCGTGAGTGATGAAGTGGAGCTGCCGCGCGTGTACATGCTCTGGATCGCGCCACCTTATTTCACTCCGGGCGACGCTGAGGCCGACATGGTGGCGCATGTGCTCGGTGGAGGCAAGTCCAGCCGTCTCTACAAGAAGCTGGTGTACGAAATGCAGATTGCCCAGGATGTGGACACGCAACGCTATCCCCTGAAGCTGGGATCGATGTTCTACATCCAGGCCACGTGTAAACCGGGAGTGACGCCGGAAACACTGGAGAAGGCCATCAACCAGGAACTTGCGGCATTGCGCAAGGACGGCCCCACTGCGCAAGAGGTGGAGCGGGCGCGCAATTCCATCCAGTCGGCGCTGGTGTTCCGGCTGCAACGCATGGGCGGTGTGGCCAACCTGTTGAACCAGTACAACCAGTTTCTCGGAGACCCCGGCAAACTCGACTGGGACTTGGCGCGCTATGACGCGGTGACGGCCGAGAGCATGAAGAAGTTTGCTGATACCTCGCTGACCGACAACTCGCGTGTAGTGTTGTACGCGGTCAAAGGCAAGAAGACGATCGACGATCCACCAAA
The DNA here is from genome assembly GCA_963779555.1 of uncultured Acidobacteriaceae bacterium. Classification (GTDB taxonomy): domain Bacteria; phylum Acidobacteriota; class Terriglobia; order Terriglobales; family Acidobacteriaceae; genus DASRAA01. Next base: position 96,150 of record CAVZYS010000033.1, on the reverse strand, counting down.
GAGTACAGAGCCGGAGAAGGCGTCGACCGTGGCGTCGTTGGATATTCCGAATCAAGAGTGGCGCAAGGCCGCACCGGTACCGGGACCGCTATCGAAACTGTTGCTGCCAGTTCCGAGGCAATTCACATTGTCGAACGGGCTGACCGTCCTGTTGACCGAACAGCACAATTTGCCGGTGGTGGCAGCACGCGTTGTGGTGCTGGGCGGTAACGGCGACAATCCCGCAAACAATCCAGGGCTAGCGGGATTCACGGTTCGCATGCTGACGGAAGGATCGAAAGGACGCTCCGCACTAACGATTGCCGATGACTTGGCGCAAATCGGCGCCAAAATCGAATCTGACAGCGATCCCGACAACTCAGCCATTTCAAGCGAAGTACTGAAGCGCAATGTCAGTTCCGATCTTGACGTGGTTTCCGACGTGGTGCTGCATCCCGCATTCGACGGCAAAGACATAGAACGGGTGCGCAGCGAGCGAGCGACGCTTCTGCTGCAGACGAGCGACGATCCCTTTGCGCTGTCGCGCCGGGTCTCACAGCGCTTGTTGTATGGCGACCACGCTTACGGTTACCTGCCGCTAGGCACAGAGGCATCGATTAAGAACACGACGAGGGGCGAACTTGAGGAGTTCTGGAAGAAGGACTATGTACCTGCCAACGCGGCCCTGGTGCTGGCGGGCGACCTTACGGAAGCGGAAGCCCGCAGCCTCGGTGAGAAATATTTCGGCGCATGGAAGAACTCCGGCAAGCGCTCAGTCGTGCCGCAGGTGACGGCCAATCCTTCGCGATCCATCTACCTGGTCGACCGTCCGGGGTCGGCGCAAACCACCTTGCGTGCGGTGACGTTGGGAGCGGCGCGTTCCACTCCCGATTATGCAGCATTGGAAGTGGCGAACAACGCGCTAGGAGGATTGTTTGCCAGCCGCGTCAACATGAACCTGCGGGAAAAGAACGGATATACGTACGGCGCTTCTTCGTATTTCAATTACCGGCGCGGTACCGGGCCGTTCTACGTGGTCACCAGCGTACGCACCGACACGACGGCCGACGCCTTGCGGGAGATGTACAAGGAAATCGAGGGCATGCAGACATCGCCGTTAACGCCCGAGGAACTGTCGTTGTCGAAAGACTCGGCGGCGCGTTCCCTGGCGGGTCGCTTTGAAACCATGCCACAAACGGTAGAGACCACCAGTGAGTTGTTCACCTTTGATCTGCCGCTGGACTTCTACAGCCAGCTTCCTGCCAAGGTCGATGCCGTGACCAGCGCGGACGTAGTACAGGTGGCCAAACGATATTTCGTTCCCGGCAAAATGTTTGTCGTTGCGGTGGGGGACAAGCAGAAAATTGAGAGCGGATTGCAGGGCCTGAACTTCGGCAAGGTGCAGATGACCAGCTTTGAAGGCACTCCGATAACGGCAAGAGCCGCGAGCGGCATGGCTCACTAGCGCGACGTTGCAGACGTCGATTCAGCGGGATCGGAGTCACTTCGGTCCCGATTTTTTTCGTAGCAAAAGCGGACACGAGGAAGAAGTTAATTCTTCCCTGCTGGATGAGCTCATCGCAGATGGGGGCGAGACCAACCCGGAGTGAAGGCACGTTTTTGCGGACGCTATTCCCCTTTTAGGGAGCGCGAACTGCTACCTACGTGTGGCAACCCGCATATTATTTGACTTGGCTCGCAGCACTCCCTAACATGCAGGCATAAGGGCTTCAATCTATTGTCCCCACAATGATCGACACGGTCATATCACACTACCGCATTGTAGAACTGATTGGCGGTGGGGGTATGGGGCTGGTTTATAAAGCCGAGGACCTCGACCTCGGCCGCTTTGTTGCCCTGAAGTTTCTGCCCGACGATCTCGCCGAGGACGCCAGCGCGCTGGAACGCTTTCGTCGCGAGGCACGTTCCGCTTCGGGGCTGAATCACCCCAACATCTGCACAGTTTATGAGATCGGCCAGGACGGTGACCGTCCCTTCATCGTCATGGAGTACCTGGACGGCCATACGCTCTTCCAGATTCTCGACGGCAATCCCCTGCACATCGACCAGACGTTGCGGATTGCGCTGGATGTTGCTGAAGCGCTGGACGCGGCGCACGGTCAGGGTATCGTGCACCGCGACATCAAACCCGCGAACATCTTTGTCACCAACCGCGGACACGCGAAGGTGTTGGACTTCGGATTGGCAAAGCTTTTGCCATCGCCGCTGATTAACGCGGAGAGCAGCACCCTGAGGACGGAGCCGGAAGGGGCACGGCTGACGAATCCGGGCAAACTGATGGGGACCTTGGCGTACATGTCTCCGGAGCAGGCGAGGGGCTGGGAACTCGATTTGCGGACCGATCTCTTCTCGTTCGGCATTGTGCTCTACGAAATGACGACCGGGCTGCTTCCGTTCCGCGGCGGCACGTCGGCCAACATGTTCGATGCGCTGTTCCACTCGGAACCGATTCCGCCGGTGCGCTTGAATCCCGACGTCCCTTCCAAGCTGGAAGACGTCATCTCCAAGTGCCTGGAGAAAGACCGCGAAATGCGGTACCAACACGCATCAGAAATTTGTGCTGACCTCAAGCGGTTGCGGCGCGATACCACCGACACGCACCACTTCGTGGTTTCCGAAGCCGGTGAGCGCCCGGTACCCAAGCCATCGAGAGTGGGAGTGCGGCCGCCCTCGCGCAAATCGAACGAGAAGGCCAGGTCGGTTTCGGTTTATCCCGAGCCCGTGGTGGAAGATGATGCGCCAGTGGCACGGAATTGGAAACTGCTGGGCGCGATAGGATCTGTGCTGATAGCTCTGGCGGCCGTCGCGGGAGTGTGGCTCTACAGGCAATCGCACCAGCCGGCCAAGCTTGGCCAGAAAGACAACATCGTGTTGGCGGACTTTGTCAACACTACAGGCGATGCGGTTTTTGACGGAACGCTAAAGCAGGCGCTGGCCATCCAGTTGGAGCAGTCGCCGGTGCTGAATGTGCTCGCGGACCGGCGGGTAAGCGCGACGCTGAGGATGATGGACCATCCTTCCGACGAGCGCCTCAGTTACGACGTGGCCCGGGAAGTGTGCCTGCGCAGCAACAGTAAGGCTCTGCTCGAAGGCTCGATCAGTAGCGTCGGAAGCCACTACCTTATCGGACTGAAAGCGGTGAACTGCCAGACGGGCGACAACCTTGCCAGCGCACAGGCGGAAGCCGCGAATCGCGACAACGTGCTCAAGCAATTGAGCGCGGCGGGCGACGAGCTGCGCGAGAAGCTAGGGGAATCGCTCATCTCGGTGAAACGCTACAACAAGCCTCTGGATGAGGTGACAACCTCATCGTTGGAGGCGCTGCAGGCTTACTCGATCGGGCGTTCCATGCAGGCGCTCAAGGGCGATGCCGAGTCGATGCCTTATCATCAGCGGGCCATCGCGTTGGACCCGAACTTCGCCCGTGCGTATGCCTCGCTGGGCATGGCGCAATACAACCTGCGGGAGACCTCCTCGGCCGCCGCGAACTTCCGCAAGGCTTTCGAACTGCGCGACCGGGTGAGCGAGTGGGAGCGCTTTTACATCGAGGCGGCATATTACAGCTTCGCAACTGGCGAGCTGGAGAAAGCCAACCAGGTGTATAAGCAGTGGTCGCAGGAATACCCCACCAGCACCACTCCGCACATCAACTTGTCGGTGAACTACGAGGCCATGGGCGACTTCGAAAAGGCAGCCGAGGAGTCGCGGGCCGCGATCGACATTTCCGATACCTCCGTCACCAGCTATGCCAACCTGATCAGTGCTTACATTGCACTCGATCGCGTGGATGAAGCCAAGGTCATCTACGACCAGGCCAAGCAGCACAAATTCGATAATGAATACTTGCGCGAAATGCGCTATGCGATTGCCTTCCTGCAGAATGACGAAACGGAAATGCTGCGCCAGTTGCAATCCGCGGCGGACCTTCCCGGCACCGAGGCCACGCTGCAGGCTTCCCAGGCCGACACCGATGCGTTTTACGGGAGGCTGAACGAGGCGCGTGAGGCGACGAGGCGAGCGATGGGTGCAGCCAAGCGCGAGGGAGCCGATGAAAGCGCCGCGCTCTGGCTGGCCGCCGGCGCCTATCGCGAGGCGTTGTTCGGCAACGCCAGTGAAGCACGCCGGTTAGCCGACGAAGCCCTGGCCCTCTTCCCCGGGCGCGACGTTCGGGTTGGAGTGGCGTTGACCCTGGCGACGGTGGGCGACGCCGCGCAGGCGCAGAAGATCGCCGAGCAGTTGAATGCGGAGTCGCCGCTCGACACCATCATCCAAAACTATTGGCTACCGTCAATTCGCGCTACACTGGCGCTGCATCATGGCGATGCCAAGCAGGCAGTGACTCTGCTGGACGCCGCGACTCCCTACGAATTGGGAACCGTAAATACCAGCGTCATGGTGCCAATTTATGTTCGCGGCATGGCCTACCTGAAAGCTGGGCAGGGAGCGGAGGCTGCGGCCCAGTTCGAGAATATGCTCAAACACCGTGGCCTGGGACAGAACTCTCCAGTGATGGCGCTGGCCCGATTGCAATTGGCGCGCGCGCAGGCCATGAGCGGAGACAAGCCGGCGGCGCGGCGATCGTACCAGGACTTTTTGTCACTATGGAAACAGGCGGATACGAATTTGCCTCTTCTGGCGGACGCGCGAGCCGAATATCAGAAGCTCAAAGACTGATTCTGGGAATTGCGACAGAGGCCTCGGGAGCTGTGCTTCCGGGCGCAACAGTTAGAGAGTGAAAATGCGGGAATCGGTTTGCCTGGGTTGGCCGGTGCTGCCAGGCCTCCTTCTATTACATTTTAATGTTGAAGCACTTTCGACCGCGCTTTCCTCGGGAAGCGCATTTGTATCCCCGCTAGACCTATTTTGGATGGTTCGAGGTGGCTACTGCGCGGGCCTGATAGACGGCGTATTGCGGAGTCCTGCAGATAGCCTGGAGCCACTCGCACTCGGCGAATACCTTCTCGTGTACAAGGTTGTGGTAGAGAACGTAGACGGGACGCGGTGAGCCCGTCAAAGAACTACGCAGGTTAGCAAGTACAGTGCGTAAAACCGGCTCGGGAAACGGGTTGAACAGATACAACACGGTTGGCTCGACGGGAAAAACGAACTCACGCGCATCGCTGGCGTGTGACTCCAGTGCGAAACACTTTTGCTGGCTGCCGCGGTATCTCGCAATGTTCTGCCGGGCGATCACGTCCAACTCGGCGAGTAATTCAACGCCCACAATTCGCCGGAAGGGATAGGACGATGCCATCAGCAGCGTGCGTCCCTTGCCCGAACCGAGGTCGATGAAGGTGAACCCCTTGGGATCGATGGGCAAGGCCTGCAGAATCTGGTGAAACAGCGAAGGCTCAGACGGCTGGTATCTGGCTCCGGAAAGGAGTTCGCGGACGCGCGTGCCGAGCGTAACAGTGGCCCAGGTGGTATCCACGCCGTGGTCGAAGTCGTAATCAATGTCGCCGTAGCGCGAGCGGCGGCGTGTAGGAGTCAGGTCACGCAGCAGATCGACGCTTTCTGCGGCGTAGTAGCGAAGCGCCCCAAGCCAGCCGCGGGAACGGACGGCATCGCGGATCCAGACAAGTGCGTTGTCTGTGCGCACCACTCTCGGCGGCACTCTCGGTTGGGTCACCCCGCGATGGTAAATGAAGCAGCGAGCAACGCAGGTCATGGAAAAACGTGACCCTCGCGCAGAGTGTACAATTTAGAACAGTTTGCAATCTTCCGATCGCCTACGATTAGGTGTACCACCCAACGAGCGTCGCGCCCTTCCGGAACACGCCACGAACCAGCTACTGACGGGTCTGGGCCGTACCGGTGCCAAGGAGAATCCCGAGTGAAAAAGTTATTCGTTGTTGCTGCGATGCTGGCGCTGTTCGCGTCAATCGGCATCGCCCAGGAAAAACAATACGATGTGCCGAGCGTGTTTTCATTTAGCTATGGCGACGGCTGGAGCAAGGGCCCGCGCAAAGGCGGAAGCGCCACCGAGCTGCCCTGGCTGGTAAGTACCAGCGATCCTACGGCCAGTTTTCACGCGGTCTTGGCGCGCGCCGATTTCTCGTACGACGACTGGATTAAGCGGATGATCAAGACCGCGAGCCCGGAGCGCGCGCTGGTGTCCAAAGGCGACTTCGAGTCCAGTAGCGGAGAGAGGGGCTACAAGCTGGTGTGGAAGTTGAAGGCCGCGAATGGCGATCAGTTAGTTAGCGACCAATACCTATACCGCGGCAAGGGCGATTCGCAAATTCTGCTGAGCGGGACGGTGGACGCCGCGAACGCGGAGAAATTCTCGCCAGAGTTCGACGCCTTCGCCAAGTCGTTCAAGATCACAAAAGCTAAGTAGAAGTACGCGGGCGGGAGGCCGGTCAGCCTCCCGTGCAACGCTTCGCGCTGCAAATCAGGCGAGATCGAAGAGCAGGAACTCCGCCGCGCCGTTGCCACTGACACTAGCGAGCGTGAGCTTGCTCTCGTCGCTGATGGCGGCCCCGTCGCCCGTTGTCAGCCGCGTTCCATTCACCTCGAGCTCACCGCCGACCAACTGCACCCAGGCATGGCGCCCGGCCTCCAGCTCGAGGTCAAGCGACTTGCTGCTGTCGAGCAGCGAAGCATAAACGCTGGCATCCTGGTTGATGCGGGTCGAGCCGTCACGGCCGTCGTGCGAGGCAATCAGTCTCAACTGGTTATGCTTCTCCTCGCGCGCGAAGGTGCGGTCCTCATAGCCTGGCTGCAGGTCGTCGGCTTCGGGCATGATCCAGATCTGCAGCAGGTGCACAGGCTTGTCCGAGTTGTTGTACTCGCTGTGTACCACGCCGGTGCCAGCCGACATGCGCTGCACGTCATGCTGCTTGATGGTCGCTTCGGTGCCGGTGCTGTCGCGATGGCTCAGTTCGCCCTCGATGATGTAGGTGATGATCTCCATGTCGCGGTGAGGGTGGGATCCAAAGCCCTTGCCGGCACTGATCCAGTCCTCATTGATGACGCGCAGGTCACGGAAGCCCATTTGCCTCGGATCGTAGTAATTGGCAAACGAAAAGGTGAAATGGGTGTCGAGCCAGCCGTGATTGGCGTGTCCACGGGCATCCGATGGGCGGATTCTGATCATAGCGTCCTCCTGCATTCATATCATAAGATGCTTTAACGTTAAAGAAAGATTCAAGGCATGATTTGTGACGATGGGGCCCTTCGACTAAGGTCGGTCCGGGAGTCGCTTTGCTCAGGATGACAGTAGTTCCTGCGCGCTGAGTTTTCTGCAAAGGTCAGACAATTTCTCCTGCTCGGTGGGAGACAGAGTGTCCATGAATCCGGTGATGCCGGCGGCGTGTTCCGGAAAGAGCTTGCGAATGAGCGTCTTCCCCTTGGCAGACAGCACGACGATCAGCACACGGCGGTCTTCTGGAGACTGCTGGCGATGCGCCAAACCACACTTCTCCAGGTTGCCGACCACCATGGTCAAATTACCGCCCGTGGTCAGGATCTTCTGGGCGATGTCGGAAAGCGACATGGGACCGAGATGATAGAGCGCCTCCAGCACGGCAAACTGGGTGAGGGTGAGTCCAGTTTCGCCGAGGTGGCGGGCGGCGTCGTTCCGGGCGGCATTGGCGGCCCGCATGAGGCGTGCATAGGTCGCCAAGGCGAGGCGTTGCTTGGATTTCGGTGGCATGTTAGACAAGTGTACTACGATGTTAAAGGAAAGCGGATTGGTCCAGATCGAAGATGCCAGAGGGTCTGTTGTGACGATAGGGGTCCTTCGACTACGGCGGCAAGGCCGCCTGCGTTCGGGATGATAGCTCCACTGTCGGGCTCTGGTTGTTCGCTTTACTTCTTCTCGTGTAGCCCTGCGTTTTCGGCAGCAAACCTGGCGATCGAACTCCAGTCGAGGTTTTCCATGCCTCGTCCGATCGCTGACAGCATGTTGTCGCGAACCACGCTGGCGAAGGGCATGGGTGCGTCGACAGCCTCGGCTGCCGTCAGTGCCAGGCGGACATCCTTCAATGCCAGACGCATTTTGAATCCGGCAGGAAAGTAACGTTCATCGGCGATGATGCCGCCATATGTTTTGTAAACAGGCGCGGAGAAAAGCGTGTTGGTCAGGAAATCGATGTAGTCGTGGGGATCAATGCCGTACTTACGAGTGAGGGCAACTGCTTCGCCTAGCGACTCGATGACCGAGAAGATCAGGAAATTGCCGCTGAGTTTGACGACGTTGGCCATCTCGGGATTGGGGCCAATCCTGAACGTGCGCTGGCCGATGGCGTCGAAGATGGGCTGGCAGCGATCGAGAGTCGAAGTGTCACCGGCCGCCGCGATGAATAGCTTGGCGGTTGCGGCAGCTTCGGGACGGCCGAAAACCGGCGCGGCGATGTACTGCTGGCCATGCGTGTCATGTTCAGCGGCGAGCTGCCGTGAGAGCGCGACGCTGATGGTGCTCATCGAGACGTGGACGGCTCCCGGTGCGAGGCTTTCGAGGAGACCGCCGGTGTCGAACACGGCTGAGCTGACGGCATGATCGTCCGCCATCATGGTAATGGCGACATCTGCTCCACGCACTGCCCTGGAGACGGAGTCGGCGACTTTTGCATTGTCAGTGCGGAGTTCGTCGGCTTTGGAGAGGGTGCGGTTCCAGACGGTTACATCGTGACCGGCGCGCAGCAGATTACGCGCCATGTGAAGTCCCATGTTGCCGAGTCCGAGGAATGCGATTTTCATGATTGCCCTAGATGCAAGTTTCGAGTTTCAAGTTTCAAGTTTCGAGTCGGAAGAGAAGCAGGTCCTTCGTCTTCGCTTGCTGCACTCGCTTCGCTCAGGATGACAGGCCAAGATTTGGCTAACGCAGCACGATGACGTCCCGTTGCACGTTCCAGCCGCTGACCTCAAGGCGTGCGGGGGCTTTGCCCAAGTCGGCTGCGCGATAGAAGACCGCCAGATAGCGCGACTCGCCGGGAAGCAACGAAACAAAGTTGTCCTCGAAGAAAGCGGGAACCATATCTTCCCCGTCGGCTTTCACCAGACGCAGGTGGACCATGAAGGCCGGGGTTCTTGCGGAATTGGTGAGGGTCATTTGCACGAACTGCAGTCCTTGTTCACACTCGGGTGACACCACCGGCTTGGTGATGGGTGCGGCGGTGGGCCGTACTGCGATGGGAAGGGAGCACGCCGAATCGGCGGGCTTGGTCTGCACCCGCACCGCAACCGGCGCGAGATCCTGCAGTCCGGTCATGTCGGCATAGGCGCTTTGCGGTGTGTTCACGGTATCGTGAGTTTTGTCCCACGCCATTTCGTCGGGCCTGGTGGAAAGCCAATAAAAGTTATCGCTGGTGACCTTGCCAAAGCGATCGGTGGCAGAGAGCTTCAGAAAATACGTGGTCGAGAGTTCGGGTAACTGCGGAACGGTGAACGCCACGGTAGGCTTGTCGCGAGACACGTCGACCATTGCGTCATGCGTCCACTTCTCGGTTCCATCAAGGTTATAGAGGCTGGCGGTCACCTTGACGGCGTATCCGTTCTCTCCAATGTCGGTCACAACTACGACCGAGCGAGTGGCGTAGTCGTACAGGACGTGCATCGGCTCGTTGGCTTTCTTCGTGCCATAGTAGCCGCCGGCGGGAACCAGGTAGTAGTCGTAGAGGTGCCAGATGAGCGACGGCCAGCCGTTGTTGAGCATCCACTGAATCACTCCGGTGGAGTTGTACTTGTTGCGCGCATAGGCCTCGAACATGGCTCGTTCGCCCTCATAATCCATGGCGTAGGCTTTGCGCACGAAATCGCTGAGGTCCTTAGGCGCGCCATAACGATGCTCGAGGGACGTGTTGTAAAAGGTGATGGTCTGGAAACGTTCGCCGCCTTCGTGCAGCCCCCAGACTTCGTTCTGTGGCCATAGTTTGTCGGGCGGCAGAAATCTGCGCAGGCTGTCGGGGGCCGGAATGGCTGGGCCGGGGCTGGTTTCGGTGTTAAATCCCCAAGCGCCGCCATACTTCGTATCTGTCAGCCAGTAGTTGGGCGGAACGTAATCGTAGGGACCGGTCATCTTCACGCCGGACGCCCCAGTAAGCGTTGTGGAAGTAGCGGACGCCGACGACAGAAAGGGATTGGGCCACAACTCTTCCTTGCCGACGCGCAGATACATGGATTCGACGGCGGGGATGGGCGGGTTGTCGCTGCCGTTGAGCCACACCAGCATGCTGGGATGATTGCGCAGCAGGCGCATCTGATCGCGCTGGGAATTCTCGGCCACCTTGTATTGTTCAGGTCCCCACTCATTCCACCGCTCCCACATGTCGCAGCAGCACCATCCCGCCATGATGAGGATGCCGTACTTGTCGGCGAGGTCGTAGAACGCCTGGCTTTCGAGTTTGCCTTCGAGGCGGATGGTGTTCAGCCCGAGATCGCGCACGTAGCGAAATTCGGTGTCCATGTGCTGCGGCGAGGAACGCAGAAGCATATCGGGCGCCCAGCCACCGCCGCGAATGAGAATGGGCTTGCCATTGATCTTGAATAGCGTGTGCTGGTTGTTCATCTCCGACGTGACCTGGCGTATGCCGAAGGTCACTTCTTGCGATTCGGAGGGCTTGCCGTCCACCGTGACGCTGACACGGGCGTGGTAGAGCGTGGGCGTGCCGAGTTGGGCGGGCCACCACAACTTGGGGTTTCTGATAGTGAGCTCACGGAACTGTTCCGGCGCAAATGAGACGGTCTTGTGCTCTCTGGCGGCGAGCGCGATTTCCTGATGGATCCTCGTGCCGTCAATCTCCCATGCGACATCAGCTTTTGCCGGCAGGGCAGTGGTGTTCCACGCTTCGACGACCGGAGTCAATTGCGCGGTGGTGAAGTTGTCATCCAGCTTGCTGGCGACGTAGGGAAAACGCAACTGCACCGGACCACTGGCGGTGAGATAGACATCGCGGAAGAGGCCTGTGTTCTTGTCGGGCGGCGCTGGGTTCCAGTCCACCCAGGTGATGGCGAGATCGTCGGGAGTAGGCGGAAACACTTCGATGGCGAGTACATTTTCTTTGCTGGTGGAGATTCCGCTGGTAAGGTTTACTTCAAAAACACGCCAAGTTCCAGCGAGGTCATTCTTGCTCGCAATCTGCTTTCCGTTCAGCCAGACGTCGGCACGATAGTTCACCCCGTCGAGGTGCAACGCGATGGTGCGACCGGCAAAACCTGCAGGCAGGCGGAATTCGGTGCGGAACCACCAGCCGCACTTATAAGGACTGTCGTCGAGCATGGCGAGATTCGCAAACTGGCTGCCGATGGGATAGTCCATGCCGGGGAGTTTGCGTAGGTTCATCCCGTAGAACGGATCCTTGATGATGCCGGCTGCCACTTGGGCGGCGACCACGGTGGTGGGCACCGTGGCTGCAAGCCACCCGATGGGGCGATAGAGTGGAGAGGAGAGTATTTCACCATCAAGGCTAGGATAAGAGTTGTCCTTGAGTCCGGAAGGTCCAGTGAACGAGCCTTGCAGCACGCACGCCGACTGCAACTGCCATCCCGAATGCAGATCGAAGCGCGCGGCAGGTGCGGTTGACGTGGCGGGAATCGTGGCGAAAAGGCTCTCCGATGCGAGCAAAGCGGCGCACACCGCAAACAGGAGAAGACTTCTGACAACTACCGAGCTTGGCAGGGACATAGAAGTTCCTCGGAAAGAATGGTACATGAGATCACTTCGGGGTGGGGCTACGGTCAACCTTAGTGGTGGGCACAGTAGTCTCATTGCAGCGCGAGACAACAAGAGTATGATTTTTGATCGACCTATATGACAGCTCAATCCAAACAAAATCCGACGCGGGAAGAGCGGCGCGCAGCTGGGCAGGCGTGCCGCGATAAAGTCAGCCGAGTCAGCCAGGGACAGTTCGATCCCACCGCGAGAAAGTTCGATCCGGTCGAGTTGATGAATGCAGCACACAAGGGCCGCGTGTCCGAACTCGTGCCGCTTAAGAACTCTCGAATGGCGGCGACGCCCTTTACCTTTTTCCGTGGGGCTGCGCCGCTGATGGCGGCGGACCTGGCGGAGTTGCCACGCACCGGCATCGACGTGCAGATCTGCGGCGACGCGCACGTGCAAAACCTGGGCGCGTTCGGCGGCGGCCCCGAAGGCCACTTGATCTTCGACATCAACGATTTCGACGAGACCATCAAGGGCCCATGGGAGTGGGACGCGAAGCGCATGGCCACCAGCCTGGTGCTGGCCGGGCGCGAGGCGAAGAATTCGGAACGCCAGTGCAAGGACGCGGCGCTGCAATTCGCACGCAGTTACCGCGAATCGATGAAAGCGTTCTCGGAACTGCCGGTCCTGGAACTGGCGCGCTATCTGGTCATGCGCGACCTGAAAGTTTCGCCGGTCAGGTCCGTGCTCCGCAAGGCGGAGCGAGCGACGCCTCTGAACAACCTCGCGAAGCTGACGGAGGGACAGGGTGAGAAGCGCCAATTCAAGGAGTCGAAGGACCCAACGTACGGGGTTCCGGTACAGTACCGGGTCGACGATTCAACCGCGAAGAAAGTGCTGGACGCTTTACCTGGCTACGTAAAGACGTTGCTGCCCGAGCGCCGGCATTTCTTCGCGCAGTACCAACCGGCGGACGTGGGATTTCGGATCGTAGGCACTGGCAGTGTGGGCACACGGGACTATGCCCTGCTGATGTTTGGCGGGGCGGTGGAGGATCCACTGTTCCTGCAACTGAAGCAGGAGTTGCCGTCTGCCTATACGAACTACCTGCCGAACAGCCATCCACCGAAGCACAATGGCGAGCGTGTGGTCGAAGGCGTGCGGCGGATGCTGGTGCAGTTCGACATTTTCCTCGGATGGGCCACCATCGGCGGCGTGCCCTATCTGGTGCGGCAGTTGCGCGACTATAAGGGCGGGCATCGAAGAGTCGGATTTGCAGGGCAACGGGCTGCTGCAATACGCCGAGGTTTGCGGTGAGTTGTTGGCCAAGGGCCACGCGCGCTCGGGCGATCCCTGCATGCTGACCGGATACCTTGGGACCTCGGATCGATTCGACAAGGCGCTGGTCAATTTCGCCGTCGATTATGCCGACCAGACGACGCGCGACTTCGAAGCATGGCTGAAGGCGATCAAGGCGGGAACCGTAGAAGTGCTGAAGCCGGTCGCCGAGAAGGTGAAAGAGAAAAAGAAGAAGAAAGGGAAAGGAGAAGAAGAAGCAAGAAGGCTTCAGCCTAAAGCCAAGCACAAAGCCAAAGGGAAGAAGAAGGCGAAAAAGAGCGCATAGGCAAAGGCGCTCGCGATTCCTGCGGGCGAAGTCGGGTTCAGTTGGTTTTGTTGCCTGAACCATCGCCCTTGGCATGGCTTCTTCCCCAGTCGAAGCGCCTCCCAATGATCGCTTTCACCAGCATGTGATCTGTCCCGGCGGTAACGCCGACGCCCACGCCGAAGTTGATCTCCCATTTGGGAGAGACGTTCAAGTCGAAGGCGGGCACGAATTCCTGCGACTGCACCGTAAAGGGATACAGGTTGCTGACCGGTCCCCATCCTCCGTAGTACTCCAGTCCAAAAGTAACCTGCTTGGTGAAGTCCCACGAAATCTTTGCGTCGGGCGAGAAGTTCCATTGCTGGTCGCTCGGCAGCCCGACGATCCCGCGATCGAAGGCGGGATTGACCGACCAGTAGAGCCGCCCCTTCTGCTTGTCGATGATAGGGCGAATCTCGATGTTCCAGGTTGACGTGGAATATTGGGCGCGCTGATATCCGAACTCGATCGAGAGACTCGCACCAACCGGCCAATGCCAGCTCTCCGGTGCGCGCACGCGTGGCCGGATATGATCTCCCACCCAGTCCCAGCCCTGGCCATCGCGGGCGCAGGTGAAGATGTAGAAGCCGACTTCGGACCACGATGTCAGACCCTGCGTAATCTCGACCGTCTCGTGCAGCGCATGCTCGCTGGGAAGCACGCCATCGATCGTCTCTTTGCTGCCCTGGAAGGTAAAGTTCGAATGCAATTCGAGCATCGTTGTCTTGGGCGCGACGGTCTCCGAACCGTAGACCTGGATCTCGTAGTTGTCCTGCCCCAGGCAGGGCAGGGCGAGAAACAGCGCCAGAATGAAAACGCGAACCAACACGCCAACAGGATAACAACACAGGAGCCACCCAGTTACCAGCTACCAGTCACCCTGACACCACACCGAATACAATGATGCGACGTCGCTAATCAGGGGAAAGGTTTTCACCAAACATGTCCACCACCCACGCAGGAACCACCAGTAGCGCACCCAGCCTGAAGCGCGCGCTCGGTCTGTGGGACCTCGTACTGTACGGCATCATCGTGATCCAGCCGACGGCGCCCATGGGCCCCTACGGCGCGTTCTCCAACGCCGGCAAAGGACACGTCGTCACCGCCGTGCTCATCGCCATGGTCGCCATGATCTTCACCGCCATCAGTTACGGGCGCATGGCGCGCGTCTATCCCAGCGCCGGCTCGGCGTACACCTATGTCGGCCGCGAGCTGCATCCCTCGCTCGGCTTCGTCACCGGCTGGAGCATGACCATGGACTACATGCTCAACCCGCTCATCTGCACCATCTGGTGCGGCAAGGCGATGGCCGATCTCATTCCCGAAGTTCCGTTGCCCATCTGGTTCATCGCGTTCGCCGTGCTGTTCACCGTGATGAACCTGCGCGGCGTCGAAACCTCCGCGCGCATCAACCAGGCGCTGTGCGCGGCCATGGGACTGGTCGTCCTGGTCTTCTTCGTCGCCACCGCGCGCTACCTTCTGCATCTTCCGCCGCAAGGAGCGCAGTTCTTCACCCTGCCGTTCTACAACCCACAGACGTTCTCGCCCAGCATCGTGTTTCACGGAACGTCGCTGGCCGTGCTCACCTACATCGGCTTCGACGGCATCTCGACGCTGTCGGAAGAAGTGCACAACCCGAAGCGCAACATCCTGCTGGCGACGGTGCTGGTGTGCGTCGTCACGGGCGTGCTGGCATCGGCGGAAGTGTATGGCGCGCAACTGCTGCGGCCCGAATGGCAGTTCCCCGAATCGGAAGTCGAGACCGCATTCATTCACGTAGCCGCCATCGCAGGCGGAATCTTCCTCTCGAAGGCCATCAGCCTCACGCTGATCATCGCCACCATCGGCTCGGGCATGGGCGCGCAACTGGGTGCGGCGCGGTTGCTCTACGGGATGGGCCGCAGCAACGCGATTCCCAAGGGCTTCTTCGGAGCCATCGATCCGCGCACACGCATTCCGCGCAACAACGTGATTCTGGTGGGAGGGATCGCGCTGCTGGGAGCGTTCCTGATGAGCTACGAGCGCGGCGCCGAGCTGCTGAACTTCGGCGCGCTGATCGCCTTCATGGGCGTGAACCTGGCATCGCTGACGCACTACTACATTCGCGGCAACACAGCGCACGCTTGGGACATCTGTTGCCACCGATTGCGGGCTTCGTGATCTGCGCTGCCATCTGGTGGAACCTGTCGCACGCCGCCAAGATCGCAGGCTCGATCTGGATGCTCGCCGGCGTTGCGTATGGCGCGTGGAAGACCCGCGGCTTCCAGGCGGACCTGGTGAACTTCGACGTACCCAACGAGTAGGTGTTGAAAATTCGTTTCTGCCCTCCTTTGTTTTCATTGAGTTAGGCGAAAATTGTTCGCATTCCATTGATTTAATTCATATTTATACGTATCCAATTCAGCCCGTTGGAGTTAACGGTTACGGCCAAGCCAGTGCAACCGAGAAACCCAAGGCTAAAGCCCATCCGATGCCTCGCCTTCTTCGCTGGCCTAAAGGCCAACGCTTCCACCTTTTTCGCTGACCTAGAGCCCAGCGCTTCCACCGGATGTGGCTACCGGTATTTCGGCCAATCTGACAGACATCGGGCATGGCATGAAGCGTCGTCAAACACACGTCGGCGCCGGCGGCAGGAAAAACTGTCCGATCCGGACGACTCTCGAATTCCGGCCTTGGTGGGCCAGTAAGAAGTCAGGCGGTGGCGGCCTCCTTTGCAGCGAAGGTTTCGCCATTCTCGACAGAGGCGGAGGGCTTCTTGGCAGCGAGTCTTTCAAGCGCTTCTTTC
This sequence comes from uncultured Acidobacteriaceae bacterium, assembly GCA_963779555.1. GTDB lineage: Bacteria > Acidobacteriota > Terriglobia > Terriglobales > Acidobacteriaceae > DASRAA01. The sequence goes on along the minus strand of CAVZYS010000033.1, from coordinate 80,121 downwards.
TCGGCGAGTTTTTGCTCGGCCAGGCGCTCGGCGGCGAGGCGGAGATTCTTTTCCAGGGCGATGGCGGCGTAACGCTTGCGGTCGGTGCGTACATGGCGGCGCTGGCGGTTGCGCTGCTGCTGCTTGTAGCGCTCGGCGACTGCGTCGTTGCCCTGAGTTACCTGGATCTCGCGGAGTTCGGCGAGTTCGGGCGTCTCGGGGTAGTCGGCGCGGATGGTGTGCTCGGGGCAGCCGGGGCCGTCTTTGCAATAGGCAACGGTGGGCATTGGGGAGGAAAAACAGTTGTCAGGTGCCGGTGGCCAGTTCTCGGTTTCCGATGCGGCGGGCGAGGGAGGGGAGGGGAAGGCGACATCGGGAGGGGTGTCGAGGTCGAGGTCGCTGGGGAGGCCGAACTCGGCGGCGAGATCGATGGCGGGGGCGGGGACATCGGTGTGGTAGACGCTGGGTTGCCACTTGTCGGAGTGCAGCAGGTTCCGGGAAGCGAGGCGCAGCACTGAGAGGAGCTGTTGCGCGCGTTTTGGGTCAATCATGTCGGCAGCGAGCGCCTCGGCGAGTTGCGTGAGCGCGGACTGCACGGCATACATGGACTCGAGCGGTGGGAGCTTGATGTCGAAGCGCTGGTTGCGGGCGCGGTGTTGTGCCATGCGGAGCTGGCGAGCACGGTAGAGCAAATGGTAGGTGCAATATTTCTGGTCCGTGACGGCGGCAGAGTTGCATTTGCCGCCTTGGTCGTAGAGATGATTACAAGTTGCGATTTTCGTTTCCATGAGTGTTCGCTTTGCCAGCCGGCAGTGCCCGCGCAGTAGGGTGCCGCTGGAGAAAGTTCTCCAGATTCAAGGGTGCGTGTCGGGAAGGCAAGAATCAATGATTTTCAGGGGCATGGACGTTACGAAAGTAACTTCGAGAGGTTTTCACCACGGAGGCACGGAGGGCACGGAGAAGAGAAAGGCAAAGGCTTAGTTTCAAGAACAAGAGCAACCGCGGATTTCGCGGAGGACGCGGATCGGAGAAAAGGAAAAAACAAAAGGAACCACGGATGACATGGATAGAGTCAAAACCCCCACACAAGCTTCGCTTGTATGGGGCACCCGGCAAGAGCTACCCGGATCTGCACGGATGACACGGATAAGGTCAAAAACCCCCACTCAAAGCCGCTGCGCGTCCTTGAATGGGGCACCCGGCAGAAATTCTGGCGAGTGGCGAGATTGAATTGCGGGCACGGGGCCGGAACGAAAGGTACTTCTTAGCGTCGTCGCCTCCGATTTGGATGCTTTGAATGACTCGTTCCAGGGTCTGCGCGATAAGGTGGACAAGCGGATTCCTTGCAACTGTAGTAAATGCCGCACGAGTCCTGAGCCTGAGTTTTTCGGACAAAAGGGCTGGAGCAGCGGAAGAAAGACGGAAAGTTGAAAGTGGAGTGCCCACGAAGCTACGAAGATGTGGACGTGCTGGAGCTGTTGGACGGGACAAAAATGGAGAAGCCACCGGTATGGGCGAAGGAGGATCCCGGCGCCAGGTCTAAGGCGCCAGCCGCCGCCTCACCCCGCGAGATTCGCATCTTTCTCGCCTCCTCCGCTGAGTTGCGCGAAGACCGAGACGCATTCGAACTCTACTTTCTCCAACAGAACCACGAACTGCTAAAAAAGGGATTCCAATTGAAGGTTGAGCGCTGGGAGAGTTTTTCCAGCGCGATGTCCAAGACTCGCTCTCAGGACGAGTACAACAAAGTGATCTGCGAGTGCGATGTCTTCGTCAGCCTGTTCGGTACTAAGACTGGCCAGTACACGGAAGAAGAGTTCGATGTCGCGTGCCGCCAGTTCAAGAGCAGCGGTAAGCCGCTCGTCTACACATTCTTCAAAGACACTGAGATCAAGACCAGCAGTGCACCCAGGAAGGACTTGCAATCTCTGTGGGCATTTCAGGACAAACTGAAGGCGCTCGAGCACTTCTACGACCAGTACGACAATATCGAAGGCCTGAAGCTGCAGTTTCGTGGGCAGGTTGAGAAGATCTTGGAGAACCTTCAGCGGGTAGGGTGAACCGCGTGGCGATTCGGCGCTAAGGACGATCCGCGACGATGATCTGCAGGCACTGGTTCAGGCGAGTGTCGTTGGCCAACACGCTCCACTTGCGTCGTACTGCCACGGCGCAGATCAGAATATCGACTGGGCCGCATTCCACTCCGTGACTTCTGCACAAGTTGTAAAAGCGCGCCGCTGCTTCGTAGTCACGAGTATCAATCGCTTCGTCGCGAAATGCTTCCAGCGTAGTTCGCAGTTTCTCAAACTGCGACTGCTCTTTGATTCCCGACAGCAACTCCTGCCGGATCGGCCCGATCATCACCACTCGTCCGTCACTGATCGCTTCTGCGAGGGCTGCCTTCAGCCGACTTTCGTCCGCGCTGAGTGTCGCCTTAGGCCGCCGACGCAGGGCTAGCGACCACACCGACGTGTCGGCCAGCAGCTTCATCAGTCGTGCTCGATCCGGTCGCGGCGCCGGTTGGCTTTGTGATCGTAGCCGCGCTCGTATTCCACGGTCCCGAACAATTTCAAGACATCGACCTGCTTGCGCCGTCGAATGTACTCATCCAGCGCAGCCGTCACCGCGTCCTTCTTGGTCACATGACCGCCGATGCGACGGGCTTCCTCGATTAGCTTGTCGTCCAAGGCTAGGTTGGTTGCCATGGTGTGCCTCTCTGTGTAGCGTAGCACACATACTAATGTGTGAACATCAACCTACGACGGGGATGGATTTTCCGAGGACGTGCGGGAAAGCAGATCCCTCGGTCGCCACGGCGACCTCGTGATGACAAGCCAGAAAAACCCCACTCAAGACCGCTGCGCGTCCTTGAATGGGCACCCGGGGGAATAGGTCGGGATGACGGGGGTCAATTTAAGATTGTCGCGAGTAAAAGGGGTCCTTCGACTTCGCTCCCTCCGGTCGCTCCACTCTGATGACATCTGGTTCGGAGACGAACTACCCCACTCAAGGTCGCTTCGCGCCCTTGAATGGGGCACCCTCGGGAAGATTTTTGGGGCGAGATGGAGCGTTACCCGGGCCACCTGCCCTGGGGCCGGGCTTAGTGACTCACTTCGGTTGTGTCGCCGGTCTGGTGGTCCTCTATCTGGAACTTCAGGAACTGATGGATTGCCGACACCGCCTCTGAGTTTGTGCTGGCGATTTTCACCTCCGCTCCTTTGGCAGTTGGCTGTGCGTCGTACGTGATCTCGTCCTTCAGACGCTTCATCGTGGACACTCCTGGTGGTGTCTGGTCGTGAATGAACATCGGTATGTCGAAATCGCCCTGCCTAAACAGAGTCGCAATATGGTCGAGATGCTGGCGGATAGCATCGCGGCTTGCTTTATCGTTGGGGTCATCGGCTTCGACTTCGATAGTGCCGCCATTCTTGGTGAGAACGAAGTGGTGTGTGGTCATCTGGTGCGAAAATCCCATGGCCTGATCGCCACGTTTCTCGACACCCTGCTGGCGTTGTGCGTCCTGGGACATCGCAAGTGAAGAAAGCAGCAAGACTGCAACGACCCTCAGCATGACCGGCTGTCCTCTGGGCGATTAGACGTGCTTCCAATGGGAATGTTTCAGGACTGTCGGAGGACGTCAGGATGACAAATCAGACGGCGCGGACTAAAGTCCGCGCGAAACGAGAAAATTGAACGGCTTGAACGCTGGCCTGAAGGCCAGCTCTAGCAAACACGCTTCCGTTTCGAATCGCTACTGCTTGAACACCACCATCGCCAGTGGGGGCAGGTTCAGCAGGAGCGACTGCTTGAAGCCGTGGGTGGAGATGGGTTCGCTGTTGGCGCCGCCGAAGTTGCCTTCGTCGGTGCCGCCGTAGATGGCGGCGTTGCTGTTCAGCACCTCGCGCCAGTGTCCGGGCTTGGGAACTCCAATGCGATAGCCGCGGCGCGGGACCGGAGTGAAGTTGCAGGCGACGACCAACGGTGCTTCTTCGTCCTTGCCATAGCGCAGGTAGGTGAGCACGCTGTTGTCGTTGTCATTGGCGTCGATCCAGCGCCATCCGGCGGGATTGAAGTCGTATTCGTACATCGCGGGCTCGCCGCGGTAGAAGGCGTTCAGGTCGCTGACCCAGCGCTTGATTCCCTGGTGCGAGGGAAAGGTGAGCAGGATCCAGTCCACGCTGGCGTCATGGTTCCACTCCGACCATTGGCCGATTTCACCGCCCATGAAGATCAGCTTCTTGCCGGGCTGCGTGAACATGTATCCGAAGAGCAGCCGCAGATTGGCGAACTTCTGCCAGTAGTCGCCAGCCATCTTGCCGATCAGAGATCCCTTGCCGTGCACCACTTCGTCGTGCGAGAGCGGCAGGGTGAAGTTTTCGGTGAAGGCGTAGAGTCCGCGAAAGGTCAGCTTGTTGTGGTGATATTTGCGGTGGATCGGGTCCTGCTGGAAGTAGGCTAGGGTGTCGTGCATCCAGCCCATGTCCCACTTCATGCCAAAGCCGAGGCCGCCGATATACGTGGGGCGCGACACCATGGGCCATGCAGTGGATTCTTCGGCGATGGTCACGATGTCGGGAAACTCCTGGTAGGCGTCGTGGTTCACGCGCTGCAAAAGAGAGACGGCGTCGAGGTTCTCGCGGCCGCCGTACATGTTGGGGATCCACTCACCGCGCTTGCGCGAGTAGTCGAGGTAGAGCATGGAGGCGATGGCGTCCATGCGCAGGCCGTCGATGTGGTACTCGTCGAGCCAGAACATGGCGTTGCTGATGAGGAAGGCGCGGACTTCGTTGCGTCCATAGTTGAAGATGGCCGACTTCCAGTCGGGATGAAAGCCCTTGCGCGGATCGGCGTGCTCATAGAGATGCGTGCCGTCGAAGTAGGCGAGTCCGTGCTGGTCGTTGGGGAAGTGCGACGGCACCCAGTCGAGAATCACGCCGATGCCACGCTGGTGCAGGTAGTCCACCATGTACATGAAGTCCTGAGGCGTGCCGAAGCGGCTGGTGGGCGCGTAGTACCCCGTGACCTGGTAGCCCCACGAGGCGTAGTACGGATGCTCCATGATGGGCATAAATTCGACGTGGGTGAAGCCGAGTTCATTGACGTAGGCGGCGAGCCTGGGCGCGAGTTCACGGTAACTGTACCAGCGGTTGCTCTCTTCCTGGTTGCGCATCCAGGAACCGATGTGCACTTCGTAAACCGACATGGGCGCGTCGAAGGCGTTGCGCTTGTGGCGCAGAGCCATCCAGTCTTCGTCGCCCCACTTGTAGTCGAGGTCCCAGACGATGGAACCGGTGCGCGGCGGGGTCTCATGGTGAAAGCCGTAAGGGTCGGCCTTGTTCACCCGGTACATGTGGAAGCGCGAGCGCAGGTGGTACTTGTAGATCGATCCCTTGCCAAGACCGCGGACGAAACACTCCCATACGCCTGAGCTGCCACGAGGCGTCATGGGATTGGAATCGGAGTTCCAGCCGTTGAAGTCGCCCACCACGGACATGCGTTCGGCGTCGGGCGCCCAGACCGCAAAGTAAGTGCCCGGATAGCCGTCGATCTCGGCGAGGTGGGCTCCCAGCTTCTGGTACAGCCGGTTATGCTTGCCCTCGTTGAACAGGTGGAGATCGAAGCTGGTGAGCAGGACCGAGCCTTGGTCTTCGCCTTGCTCTTGGGCAGGGGCCTGCTCGATGGCTGCAGCCTCTTCCGTGGCCGGGGCGATCTCTTTAGGATCCGATGGTGCCATGGTCGCGTTCTCCTCGTGACTGGCGTGACAGAGCGCCACTTGCGGCGGCGCACCCAGGAACCGAGTGCGCCAGCGAAGCGCTACAAGAGTAACATTCCGGGCGCGGGAAACGACGGTAACTGGTAGCTGGCAACTGGCAACTGGTTGATGGTGCTGCCGAGCAAGTGCGGGCGGGCAGAGAAAAGCCGGGGACACTTGCCCCCGGCTGGAAAAATCGAAAACCGATTCGATTAGAAGTTGATCTTGCGGCGAAGGATGCCGGCGAGGCCGAGGATGCCGGAGCCGAACATAATCAGGGTGCCGGGTTCGGGCGTAGGGGTGGCGCCCATGTTGAACTCACCGCCGAGCGTATAGCCGACGTAAGGTCCGGTGCTCAGGAGCACGCCTGCCGTCGAATACTGTTCCAAACTGAAGGTGTTCTCGTCATCCACCAGCCACAGCGTATGCGTCGCCGGGTCCATCGCCAAGGCTCCATTAAAGTAGTGCCCGGTATCGAACGAAGAGATGGCAGTTCCGTTCAGGGAATAATCGGTCACCGTGGTGTTGCCCCACCCGGAGATCCACAGCGAGTTGTTGGCTGAATCGTAGGTGATTCCCAGGTTGTACAAGCCGGTGGAAGTAAACAGAGCCACGGGATTGGTGAAATCACGAGCGGTCTGGTAAACGCCTCCGTAGGTGTAGTCCACCAGATAGTTGTGGGAGCCGTCAGTGGTGGAATCATACGCGGTGCTACCAATCGAAGGCAGAGTGTACGTTGTGCCGGTGGGAGCTTCCGGCCAATGAGTACTGGCCACCAACGGTAGTGAGGGAGTTCCCGCTGGTTCGAACATCGCCCCACACGGCGATGGGTACCTCGTCGGGGCCGCCGTAGGCTTCCGCGAAGGAGGTGATGGAATTGCCTTGGACGACGACGATGCTGTGCCCGCCATTAAGGTCGAACGTGTACGTCAGGTAGAGGGGGCTGGTGGGGCCGGGGCCGGCCAGAGCAGCTCCGGTGAAGGCAAGTGCGACGAGGCACACTGCTGCGACGAAAGGCGCTTTCATGAACTCTCCTCTCCCTCAATCAAGGAATTGGCTTTGGTCAAAGGGTTTCCCATAGTCGCATGACTACTGAGCCGAAGCAAGTCAAATTGTCTTCGTTCATAGTTCTTGTTAATTATCGGCTTGCACGGCACACACCGAAAAGTGTTGCCTTTCCGTGGCTCGGTGTATCGAGGGGCAGCCCTACCGCGGGCTCACTCTCACACTGCGACGTGATGCAGGTTACAGCGTGCTATGTCGGCTGGTGGTCTCATTAAGGTGGCGACGTACGGGCTGCAGCCGTTAAGCCTGCAGAGCACGATGTCCCGCCCGCCGACCGCAATCATAAGGAGCACAGCATGGCTGACAAGAAAGCGGACCTCGCTGGACCCGGCATTGGCGATTACCTGGAACTTGAGAAAGTCCTGCCGGAGAACTACAGCTCGCTGCTGTCACCGAAAGAGACGCAGAAAGCCCTCTTCGAGGTGAAGCGCTATATCGAAGAGAACCTCTGCAAAGAGCTAAACCTGATGATGGTCAGCGTCCCTCTCATCGTCGATGAAGAGAGCGGCGTCAATGACCTGCTGGATCGCGATGGGTCGCGTACTCCAATCCAGTTCCACATCTCAAACGACCGCGACAAGAACCCCATCAACGCGCAGGTGGTGCAGGCGGCCACCAAGTGGAAGAGAATGGCGCTCAAGCAGTTCGGCATGCAGGCTGGCGAAGGCCTGTGCACCGACATGCGCGCCGTGCGCAAAGACTACTTCCTTGATCACGACCACAGCGCCTACGTAGACCAGTGGGACTGGGAGCGCGTGATCACGCCCGAGCAGCGCAATCTCGACTTCCTCAAAGGCGTCGTCAGCAAGATCTGGAAGGTGATCGTCGGGGCTGAGCGTTATGCGCAGGTATTGTTCCCGGCGCTGCGCGATCCGAAGTATCCCGACCTGCCGGAGCAGATCAAGTTCCTGCATGCCGAGGAGATTCTCGACCTGTATCCCGACCTGCCGCGCAAACAGCGGGAGACGGCGATCCTGCAGAAGTATCCGGCGGTGTTCATCATTGGAATTGGATGGATGCTGCGCGACGGCTATCCGCATGAGATGCGGGCGGCTGATTATGATGACTGGGTCACACCCACGATCACCAAGAACGGCCACATGATGCATGGCCTGAATGGCGACATCCTGGTATGGAACCCGGTCACGCGCCGGCGGCATGAGCTGACGTCGATGGGCATCCGGGTGAATGCGGAATCGCTCAAGAAGCAACTGGAGCTTACGCACCAGATGGACCTCCTGAAGTATCCGTATCACCAGGCGATCGTGAACCATGAGATCCCGCTGAGCATTGGCGGGGGGATCGGGCAGTCACGCACCATGATGCAGATCTTGCGCAAAGCGCATCTTGGCGAAGTGAGCGTTACAGTGTGGCCGAAGGTGCTGAAAGAGATGTGCGAGAAGAAGAATATTCATGTGCTGAATTAGTAATTGGTAACTGGTAATTGGTAACTGGTGCGGGCGGCCTGAGGGCCGCCCGTTTTGCGCGGCGCTGCCGTCACCCGGATTCGCCCTTGATCGAGTCTTTGTGCCATGAACTTAAGACATAAGTGACTAGCTCATTGGTGGAACTTGTTTGCGGGGGAATCTTCACCGCGCACATCCGGCGACAAAAACATACCTGCTCACGAAGAATGAGATGTTGACAATTCAAAAATCACGCGCGACGTCACAAAGTCGTTGGTTATAGTAGTAGTTGTGCTAAATCTCAGTTCGAAGGAGACCCGATGAAGGCACGGACTGTCTTCGTTCTACTCGCTTTCAGCGTCACGGTCGCGATCTGCTCGTTTGCAGCGACGGGTGCAGAAGACGCTGCGACTGCTTCCTCAGCCTCCACGGCAGATGCAACGGTTTCAGGCCCGTCAGCACCGTCTGCCGACAATAGCGCCGACCAACAGCCGAGCTCGAATTCGGCGCCCCCCAAGGCTCCGAGCGCGGACCAGGACGCGCATAAGGTAGGCATAGGGCTTGTGTTCGGCACGCTGGGCTTGGGCGGACAGGGAGCGGTCGGTCTTAACAGGAAACTGGATGTCCGCGGTGAGCTGAACTTTTTCCGCATCAGCCGCAACACCGTCCGCAATGGAATTACCTACGATGCCTCTATCCACCTCGGCAATGTTGGCTTGCTGCTGGACTGGTTCCCGTGGGCCAACGGTTTCCACCTGAGCCCTGGGCTTCTGGTGTACAACGGCAACAAAATCACGGGCGGCGCCAGCGTTACGGGAGGGCAGGTCTTCACGCTAAATGGCGTGCCGTACTTCAGCAGTACGACCAACCCGGTGACTGGGTCCGCCACCATCGGACTGAACAAAGTGGCCCCCGAGATTCTGTTTGGATGGGGCACACTGTTGCCGCGCACAAGACACGTGAGCTTTATTTTCGATGCGGGGGTTTTGTTTTGGGGATCGCCGAACGTCACTATGAATCTCACGGGCGACGTTTGCGACTTTGGTGAGACAAACTGCCGGGCGATTAGTTCCGATCCGACCGTGCAGGCGAACATCAAAGCGCAAGAGGCGAAGTACAGCAGCGATGCGTCGTCGTACAAGGTCTTTCCAGTGATTCAGTTCGGAGTGGGATACAGGTTCTAAGGTGAGATGAGCGCACGTGTGGATCATGTAGCTGGTAACTCGTGACTGCTAGCTGGTCGGGCAGCCTGCGGCCGCCGGTTCTCTGTTGATGAAGTGCCTGCGCGGCTCTGGATCTTCTTTATTGCCGCTGACCGCGGGCTCACGAGGCTGCCGAAAAAGTCGAAATTGGGGGACGCTCGCGGACTAAATTCCGCGAGCGGTATCAAGAATAAACGGCTTAGACGCTGGCCTAAAGGCCAGCTCTACCTTAAATCGCTTTTTCAGCAGCCTCTTACGCCCACGGCTAATACAAATTCCGCCCTGCGGGCTCAGATCAGCATCGGCTCAATGATGGCTGATCGCTAGCCACCGACCACTAACCCCTGATCACTTCTTTCTCGGCTTCAGCATCTCCCAAGCCGCATCGGGGACCTTGCGTCCGAGAAGACTGAAGACACTGGAGCCGGCCAGGGTTTCACCGCCATCCATGTAAATCATGTCGCCGTTGATGTAGCCCGCTTGATCGCTGACTAGAAACGCGGCGAGATTGGAGATCTCTTCCAACGTGCCGAGGCGATGCAGAGGATTGTGGTCGAGCAGCGCCTTTTCCATCTCCGGCACAGGCAGCAGTCGCGAAAATGCGCCTTCGGTGCGAATAGCTCCGGGCGCGATGGCGGCGAAGCGCACCCCCCGGCCTCCCCACTCGACCGCGAGGCTGCGGGTGAGGGCCGCGACTCCAGCCTTGGCCACGGCGCTGGGGACGACGAAGGCAGAGCCGGTGTCGGCATAGGTGGTTGCGATGTTGAGCACCATGCCAGGATGCTTGGCGGCGAGCCAGCGCTTACCGCAGGCGAGTGTCATGTTGACGGTGCCGTTGAGCACGATGCTGATGACGGCGGCGAAAGCGTGAGCCGAAAGCGTTTCCGTTTTTGCGAGAAAGTTTCCGGCCGCGTTGTTGACCAGAATGTCGAGCGGCCCTTTGGCCCAGATCTGTTCGATGAGCTTCTCGACATCTTCGTCATAGCGCACGTCGCAGGTGAAGGCTTCGATGGCGCCTCCGGTGGTGGTGGCGAGTTCGGTCGCGGTCTGCTGCACGACTTCGGCGCGGCGTCCGCAGATATAGCCGGTCGCGCCCAGTTGCAGGAAGCGCTCAGCCAGCGCGCGGCCGATGCCGGTACCGCCGCCGGTAACGAGGAAACGCTTGTTCTTCAGGAGATCACTGGTAAACATGAAGGCACCTTTCTAAAACGGATAAAAGTAGCACACGCTTGCGGTGTTTGCAGTGACGTGCGGAAGCACTTGGTTCGTCGGAGCGGCCCGAAAAGTTGCATTGACAGACCCGCGCGCTTTTGGGTAAGGTCAGAGTAAGATGATTTCGCTGGTCCATCGCCATCATCATCACCATTCGCACGTGGCGAGCGTGTCAGCGGAGATCATCGTATAGGCTTTTGGTACTTATACCTCCTACCCGCTGACACAGGTTCAGCGGGCTTTTTGTTTTGGCGAAAGGAAAGAGTTAATGCCGGTTGAGATTGACTTCGAGAAGATGATGGGGCTGGCTCCCGCCATCGTGCAGGACGCGGCCACGGGCGAGGTGCTGATGCTGGGCTTCATGAACCGCGCCGCCTATGACAAGACGCTGGCCACGGGCTACGTCACGTTTTACAGTCGCACGCGCAATGAGTTGTGGACGAAGGGCGAGACCTCGGGCAATCGCCTGAAGGTGATCAGTGCGCTGGCGGATTGCGACCTCGACACTATTCTCTGCCGGGTGGAGGTGGAAGGCGAGGGCGTGGTTTGCCACACCGGCACCCGTACCTGCTTCAACACCGAACTGGCGGTGGCCACCGTGGCGGGAGGTGGACGTTGAAATTGCGACTGGGACTTCCCAAGGGCAGCCTGCAGGAGGCGACGCTTGCGCTGCTCGCGCGCGCGGGGCTGCAAGTGTATGTCAGTCCCCGATCGTATTTTGCCGGCACTAACGATCCTGAGATCGAATGCATGTTGATTCGGGCGCAGGAGATGGCGCGCTACGTCGAACACGGTGCGCTGGATGCGGGAATGACCGGACTGGATTGGGTGACGGAGAGCGGGTTGGAAGTCGTGACCGTGGCAGACCTGATCTATGCGAAACAAAGCCGCGGCAAGGTGCGATGGGTGCTCGCGGTGCCGGAAGACTCTCCGGCACAGCGTCTGGAGGACCTGCGAGGCGCCACCATCGCGACCGAGTTGGTAAACGTCACGACTCGGTACTTCCTACAACGTGGGATAGACGTGAAGGTCGAGTTTTCGTGGGGTGCGACGGAAGTGAAGCCTCCCACATTGGCGGATGCCATCGTCGAAGTCACTGAAACAGGCAGTTCGCTCAAGGCCAACCGCCTACGCATCATCGAGACGCTTCTCGAATCCAACACCCAAATCATCGCCAACAAGAAGGCGTGGAACGACGCCGGCAAGCGGCAGAAGATCGAGAACCTGGCACTGATGCTGCGCGGCGCAATGGAAGCTCAGGGGCGTGTGGGACTGATGCTCAACGTAAAAGTCGAAGATCTGCAGGCGGTCCTGGCCGTACTTCCCGCGCTGAACAGCCCGACCATCTCCACGCTGAGCGACAAGGCGTGGGTCGCGGTGAATACCATCATGGAAGAGAGCTTGTGCTGGGAAGTCATTCCGCGGCTGAAGGCGGCGAATGCGACGGGCATCGTGGAGTATCCGCTGAACAAGGTGGTGATGTGATGCGGATCCTCGAGGGGAAAGTTGCCGAACGCGCGGTCGGAGAGATCGAAAGGCGGGGATCGCGGCTGGAGAAAGTCGAGCCCACGGTGCGCAGGATTCTTCAGGGCGTGCGCAAGGGGGGCGACAAGGCGCTGGTACGATATGCCACATTGTGGGATAGCCTGAAAAGGGGGCAGGAGATCCGGGTTTCTAAGCAGGAGATTGAGCAGGCGTGGAAGGCGACGCCCGCCGACACTCGGGATGCGTTGAAGCGGGCGGCCGGCAACATCCGGCGGTTCGCCAATTGGCAGATGCCCAGTTCGTGGCGCAAGAAGATCGCGGGAGGCGAATTGGGGCAGATGGTGCGTCCGCTGGCGTCAGTGGGGTGTTACGTGCCGGGCGGCCGTTATCCACTGCCTTCGACGCTGCTGATGACGGCAATACCGGCGGAGGTGGCGGGGGTCGAGCGCATTGTGGTGGTCACGCCGAATCCGCAGACTGCGACGCTGGCAGCCGCGTCGTTGTTGGGGATAACCGAGGTTTACCGCTGCGGCGGAGCGCAGGCGATTGCGGCCTTGGCGTACGGGACAGAGACTATCGCGCGGGTGGACAAGATTGTCGGGCCGGGCAATGCGTTCGTCACGGCAGCCAAGAAGCTGGTGAGTTTCGACTGTGCCATCGACATGCTGGCAGGGCCAACGGAGGCAGTGGTGCTCAGCGACAGCGGGAATGCAGAATTTCTCGCGTCCGATTTGGTGGCACAGGCGGAACACGATCCGGACGCGGTCGTCGTATTCGTATCGACCAACAGGGCGCTGGCGAGGGACGTGGTGGAAGACATGAAGCGTCGAGCGAAAGGCAACGCCATTGCGGTGAAGGCCGTGCGGCGCAACGCCTATGCGCTGGTTGCGGCGACGCGCGAGCAGGCGATGGAGTGGGTGAATCGCATCGCCCCCGAGCACCTGACCGTGGACGACGACTCGGACTTGATGGCGGTGTGCAACGCTGGGTCGGTGTTTGTCGGCAACTATTCGCCACAATCCGCGGGAGATTACGCAGCGGGGCCGAACCATGTGCTGCCGACGGCAGGCGCGGCGCGCTTTCGCGGGGGACTGAGTGTTGCGGACTTCGTGAAGGTAATCACGGTGCAAAAATTCATGAGCGAAGGCTTGCGCGCGATCGCGCCAGTGGTGACGAAGCTGGCTGAAACTGAGGGCTTGCGGGCCCACGCCGAGTCGGTGCGAGTCAGGTGCGGCAATGCTTAGCGCGCGCAAAGCCGTGCTGCAGATGCACGAGTATCATCCTCCGCTGGCGGGACGGAAGGGGCTGCGTCTCGACTTCAACGAGAACACGGAGGGATGCTCGCCGCGGGTGCTGGCGCGTATTCGCGAGATCACGGCGGATGAGCTGGCACGTTATCCCGAGCGCGAGCCGGTGGAGGCGATCGCCGCTGCGCATCTCGGCTTGACCGCAGAGCAGGTGCTGCTTACCAACGGCGTGGATGAAGGCATCCACCTGCTGTGCGAAGCGTATCTGGAGCCGCAGGACGAAGTCATCGTGGTGACTCCCACGTTTAGCATGTACGAGATTTTCGCTGAGGCGACGGGAGCGAACGTCGTCCGGGTGCAGTGCGGCGAGGACCTGCGGTTTCCCTTGGAAAAGGTGCTGTCCAACATTGGTGCGGGCACGAAGTTGATCGCGGTGGCCAGTCCGAATAATCCCACTGGCGGTGTGGCTTCGCGCGAGCAATTGCTGGCGATTGCGAAGGCTGCACCGGATGCGGCTTTGCTGGTCGATGAGGCGTACTTTGATTTTCATGGTCAGACAGTGATGCCCGACGTTGGAGCGGTGCCCAATCTATTCGTGGCGAGAACGTTCTCAAAGGCATACGGCCTGGCGGGGCTGCGTATCGGCATCCTCGCCGGACCGCGAGAGCAGATGCCGATGGTGCGGCGAGTGTCGTCGCCATACAGTGTGAATGCGGTGGCGCTGCTGGCGCTGCCGGCGGCGCTGGCAGATGGCGAGTACGTCGCGAGCTATGTGGCACAGGTGAAAGCCGGCCGCGCGAAACTGGAGAACGAGCTGACACGAGCGGGCATCGCCTGGTGGCCGAGCGAGGCGAATTTCGTGCTGATGCGGATCGGGGAGCGGCATCGCGAGTTCGTGGCCGCTATGCGACAACGTGGGATATTGGTGCGCGACCGGTCGTCCGATCCGGGATGCGAGGGCTGCGTGCGGATCACCCTCGGAACCAGCGAGCAGACGGAGCGGCTGGTGACGGCGTTTCGCGAAGTTGTGGCCGAGTTGAAGCTGGGAGCCGAGGTGACGGCATGAGGAGGGCGCGCATTCATCGCAAAACCAACGAGACCGACATTCGGCTCGCGCTCACCATCGAAGGGCATGGGCGGGCGAAGGTCAGCAACCGGCATCCGTTTTCTCGATCACATGATGGAACTGGTGGCACGACACGGCGCGTTTGATCTGGAACTGCGAGCCACGGGCGATCTCGATGTCGATCAACACCACACCGTGGAGGACGTGGGCATCGCGCTGGGAGAGGCGTTTACCGCGGCGCTGGGCAGCAAGCGGGGCATCCTGCGCGCCGGATATTTCGTGATGCCCATGGACGAAACGCTGGGCGTGGTGGCCGTCGATTTCGGTGGACGCAGCGCGGCGGTCGTGGATACCAAGGTGCGCACTCGATTGGTCGGCGATCTGCAAACGGAACTGGTCGCCGATTTCTTCGACGGATTTTCGCGCGGCGCGAAGGCCAATGTCCATGTGAAGACGATTTATGGCCGGTCGAACCATCACAAGATCGAGGCGCTGTTCAAGGCGTTTGCGCGCGCGCTGCGGGTGGCGTGTTCGAAAGACAAGCAACTGGGACGCATGCTGCCCAGCACGAAGGGATTGCTGTAAAGCGTAATAGGTAACTGGTGACTGGTAACTGGTGATTTCCGCACATTGCAAAAGCGGGAGCACGTGGGGAGCCCGATTTCTTCAGGATGACACAATGATTGCGATTGTGGATTACGGCGCGGGGAACTTGACGTCGGTGGTGAAGGCCATCCAGCACCTCGGTCAAGAATGTGTCGTGACCAACGACCCTGACATTGTGGGACGTGCCGATCAAATGGATCATCCCCGGCGTGGGCAACTTCAAGGCGACGGCGCCGTTGACCAACGGGAAATTAGGAGAGGTGTTGCGCGGCGCAGCCAATCCTGATGGCCGGCCACTTCTAGGTATCTGCCTGGGGCTGCAGTGGATGTTCGAAGGAAGCAGCGAAGCTCCGGAATTGCGAGGGCTGGCGACGTTTGCGGGGGAGTGCACACGCTTTTCCGAACAAGTGAAGTCGCCGCACGTGGGATGGGACAGCATTGCGATTGACGCACGTTCACGGCTGCTGGCGGGTATCGCTTCGGGCGCGTATGTGTATTTCACCCATTCCTATCGCGCGCCAGTCTGCGGCGACACGGTAGCGACTTGTATGTACGAGGAGCCCTTTACCGCGGCAGCGGAGCGGGGCAATCTGTTCGGCGTGCAATTTCATCCCGAGAAGTCGGGTGATGTGGGGTTGCACCTCCTGGAGAACTTCTGTGCCTTGTGAGACCTTGGCCAAACGCATCATTGCCTGCCTCGACGTACATGCCGGGAGGGTGGTGAAGGGCATCCAGTTCGTGCAATTGCGAGACGCGGGCGATCCGGCGGAACTGGCGCTGGCGCACAGCGAGGCAGGAGCCGACGAGATCGTCCTGCTGGACATCACGGCCACCGCGGAGTCGCGCAACACGCTGCTCGATACGGTGCGGCGGACGGCGCGGCAGTTGTTTATCCCTTTCACGGTGGGAGGTGGGATTCGCTCGCTCGACGACGCCGCGGCGGTGCTGGATTGCGGTGCCGATAAAGTCGCGATGAACTCGGCGGCCATTGCTCATCCCACGTTGATCACGCAGGTTGCTGAGCGCTATGGGTCGCAGGCCGTGGTGGTGGCGATTGACGCCAGGCAGCACACTCCCACAGCGTGGGAGGTATATGTCTGGGGAGGCCGGAAGCCCACCGGGCGCGACGCGAAACAGTGGGCGATTGCGGCCGAAGAGTTGGGTGCAGGGGAAATCATGCTGACCTCGATGGATCGCGATGGGACGAAGGCCGGTTTCGACTGCTCGCTGACCCGGACGATTGCGACCAGCGTGCGTATTCCGGTGATTGCCTCGGGAGGAGCGGGCGAACCGCACCATTTTGTGGAGGTGTTCCAGGCAGGGGCGGCAGATGCGGCGCTGGCAGCATCGGTCTTCCACTTCGGGCTGAAATCGGTGGCTGCGATCAAACAGGAATTACGGGACGCGGGCATTCCAGTGAGGCCCGTGTGCTGATTCCGTCGATCGACTTGATGGGCGGCAAGATCGTCCAGTTGGTGCAAGGCGAGAAGAAGGCGCTGGAGTTCGACAATTTTGAATCGTGGGTTGAGCGGTTTTCGCGCTATCCACTGGTGCAGTTGATTGACCTGGATGCAGCGATGGGCCAAGGCAATAACCAGGCGCTGATTGCCGAGTTCTGCGGCAAGCTGCCATGCCAGGTCGGCGGTGGGATCCGGTCTGCCGAAAATGCGCGGCAGGTGCTGAAAGCAGGGGCGAAACGGGTCATTCTCGGATCTTCTTTAATTAGGGACGGCGTCGTCGATACATTGTTCGCCAGCACGCTCTGCGAGGAGTTAGGGGCCAAGCGACTGGTGATGGCGATTGACTCGCGCGGTGGAAGGATTGCGATTCACGGTTGGAAGACCATCACCGCGATCACGCCGGCGGAGATGATGCAGGCGCTGGAGCCATACTGTTCGGCGTTTCTCTACACCCACATCGATACCGAAGGACTGTTGCAGGGGATTCCGATGGATATAGTGCGCGACTTGAAAGGGCGGACATCGCGGCAGTTCATTGCGGCAGGGGGGATTCGCAGCCAGCAGGAGATCGATGAGCTCGATGCGATGGGTGTGGATGCCGTGGTGGGGATGGCGATTTACTCGGGGTTATTGCAAGTCTGACAATGTGGGAGTCGTGAGCGTGGCCGCTAAACACGGCATGTAGCGCTCGCTCGGTAATAACATCTGCCGTCCCTACGGGACTCGGATCAAATTTCCGCCTTACCCAGCACTCCGCCTTCGGCTGCGTGCTGGGCCATGATCTGCCGACCCTACGGGTCTGGCTTGTTGGTTTGAATCTCCCCAGGCTAAAAGCGCAGCCATGGTTGCGCGGGTCGAGCGTTAACTCAGCGCCGGCCCTGCAGGGGAGCGATCAACTGAGTGGTCGAATTCCGGGTGGGCAGGGCGCTGCCGGCAACGGGAAGGCTTAATTCCACTTCCAAACCATGCGGTGAGACGTTGCGGGCCGTCACCGAGCCGCCGTGAACAGCCACGGCATTGCGCACAATAGCCAGTCCCAGTCCCATGCCGCCGGTCGTGGTGCCGCGCGCGTCATCCACGCGATAAAAGGGCTTGAACAGCAGGGGCAGAGCATCGTCCGGTACACCCTTGCCATTGTCACGCACAGTGAGAATGGCGTGGCCATCGTCGAAACGCAGACGAACGTCAAGCCTGCCACCTTGTCCCGAATAGAAGATGGCATTGCGCACTACATTTTCGATAGCACTACGCAACAAACCCGGATCGCCGTTGACGTGGAGCATGGCGTCGTCGGCGTAGTTGACGGTGGTATCGGTGGCGGCTGCCTCAAAGCGGGCATCGTCGAGCACTTCGTCAATGAGGTCGTTGAGAGAGAGGCTCTCGAACTTCGGCTTGTATTGCCCGTTCTCGAGGCGAGCGACGGTGAGGATCCGTTCCAGCATGGAGTCAAGCTGGATGGTGTCCTGCTCGATGCGGTCGAGCATTTCGTCGCGTTCCGGACGATCGGAGGTGCGCGCCAGCGCCAGGGCCAGGCGCATGCGGGCAATCGGCGACCGCAATTCGTGCGACACGCCGCTCAGCAGGTTGCGTTCGCTCTGGATCTGGTTGCGCAACTCTCCGGCCATGGAGTCGAAGTCGTGGACCAGGTCGGCGATCTCGTCGCGACGGCTGCCGATGGTGGCTCCCACGCGGATGTCCAGATTGCCGCGGGCGAGTTCGTTGGTGGCGAGGCGCAGCCGCTCGATGGGTTTGCTGAGATAGTGGGCGATGACCAGGCACATCAGCGCCGAGATAATGGTTCCGAGCTTCAATACCCAGATGATGTCGCCGGGTACGCGCTCAGAAAGCGGCGGCGGAATGAACTCGCTGATCAACAAGTAGCGGCCACTCGGCGTGGTGACAGGAGCGACAATGACGACGGCCTCATCGGGACGAACCATGCCCTCATGCCGCAAGGCGCGCTGGGCATGCTCGCGGATGTCGTCCGGCATGGGGCGACCGCTCAACTCACGGCCATCGCCATCAAGCAGCCAATAGTTCGAACGATGGGGCATGGCCGTCTGATCGAGCACGGCGCGTAGCGCGGGTTGCCCGCCGTCCTCATAACGACGGACTGCCAGATCTGCCAGAGTGGGGACGAGGCGCCGTTCCGGCTGCACCCACCAGGGGTTCTCCACGTGCAGGCGGTAGTGCAGGCGCATGTAGAGCACGCCGAGCAACAGCGCCTGCGCAACCCAGAAGGGCAGAAAGATCTTCCAGAAGAGCCGGCGGTTCATGCCCTGCTCTTTTCCGGCGTGCTGGCGGAGAGGAAGTAGCCAATGCCGCGGATGGGACGAATGAGATCGTCGTTGCCGGGCAGGCTGCCAAGTTTCTTGCGCAGGCGGCTGACATGGACGTCAACGCTGCGGTCGAAGGCGTTCAGTGGGCGTCCGAGCGCGACTTCGGCGATCTGCTCGCGAGTGACAACGTTGCCGGCGTTGCGCAGCAGCAATTCCAGCACATTGAATTCGACCGAAGTCAACTCGACGGGTTTGCCGGCGCACGTGACGGCGCGGCTGCCGAGTGAAAGCTCAATATCGCCGACCCTGAGGAGTTCATCATGATCGCCCCGCACTGAGCCGGAAGCGGCCTCGCGAGTACGACGAAGTACGGCGCGGATGCGGGCCACCAGTTCACGCGGATCGAAGGGTTTTGCGAGATAATCATCAGCGCCGATTTCGAGTCCGAGGATGCGATCGACAGCTTCTCCCCGGGCGGTCAGCAAGAGGACGGGCACGGCGGACTGGTGGCGCAGGGCCTTGAGCAGTTCGAATCCGGAGCCGCCGGGCAACATGACGTCAAGAATAATTAGTTCGTGGTGGTCGGCGAGGGCTGCAGCCAGACCGGTGTCATGATCGTAGGCGGCATCGATACGGAAGCCCTCCGCCTCAAGAAATCGTTTCAACAGATTGACGAGTGCGTGATCGTCGTCGATGATGAGCAGGTGATTCACTGGATTCATTGTGCCTTTTCCAGTGTGTTGCTGCGGTGAAGAATTGTTTCGGGATGTGGCAGGACCCTTCACAAAACTTAACCTTCCTTCACTCTCTCTTAACCGCGTGTCTGTCGGCCATCCAGTCTAATTAGCAGGGGCGGGTTTCATAGTATTGTAACTGGCGCGGCCTTGATCGGTTGTGCCCCCTGGCGACTGGCCTCCTCTCCCGCACGATTCCAGGCGCCAGCCAGGAGGAAGGTTTGACGTTGCTGCGAATTCATAGAGTGGGAATCGCACTATTGATATGTGCTGCTTTGGCCGGTTGTAGCCGCGCGGACAAGAACGCCAAAGCCGGCGGTCCGCCGCCTGCGGTTCCGGTCGGAGTAGCCACCGTACAGGAGCGCGATTTTCCGGTATATCTGACCGGACTGGGCTCGGTGCTGGCGTTCAATACGGTCGCCTTGAAGACCCGTATCGACGGCCAGATCACACAAGTCAATTTTCAGGAAGGCCAGGACGTATCGGTTGGACAGTTGCTGATCCAGATCGATCCGCGGCCGTACGAAGTCGCGCTGCAAACCGCGAACGCCAACCTGCAACGCGATGAAGCCCAACTGAATAACGCCAAAGTGCAATTCGCGCGCATGCAAGCGCTATATGCTGGCGGCGTGATCGCCAAGCAGGACCTGGACACGCAGGAGGCTATGTTCGGGCAGTATGAGGGCACGATCGCTGCCGACAAAGCAGCCATCGAGAACGCCAAGCTGAACCTTTTTTATACCCACATTACTTCGCCCATCAACGGACGCATCGGTCTGCGGCAGGTGGATATCGGCAATTATGTGCAAGCTTCCGCCACAACGCCGATGGTCATCATCACGCAGTTGCATCCCATCGCGATCGACTTCACTCTGCCGGAAGACCAACTTCAGTCGGTGCGGCAACGCATGAAAGAAGGGACGCTGGTGGTGGATGTGTATAGCCGCGATGACCAGACCAAGCTCTCCACTGGCAAACTGTTGACCATCGACAACCAGATCGACCAGACCACCGGCACTGCAAAGCTGAAGGCAGTATTTGAAAATCCGGACAACAATCTTTGGCCTAACCAGTTTGTGAACGTGCACCTGCTGCTGGAGACGCGCAAGGACGCTCTGACCGTGCCCGCCAGTGCGATACAACGTGGCCCGCAGGGGACTTTTACGTATGCGGTCGATGCCAACAACACAGTGCAAGTCAAGCCGGTACAGATCGCGCTGACGCAGGGCAACGTAGTCGTTATCGCGTCGGGCCTGCAGGCCGGCGACAAGGTGGTAACCGACGGACAGGAAAAACTGCAGCCGGGAAGCCGCGTCAGCGTACAGGCGCCGGCCAACCAATCGAAGAATCCGCAAGTAGCCGAGGCCAACGGATCGCAGTCATGAGTATTTCGCGGCCATTCATTCTGCGGCCCATCGCGACCTCACTGCTGATGGTGGCGCTGCTGCTGGTGGGGATTGTGGCCTACCAGCAACTTCCGATTTCGGCCCTGCCGCAGGTGGATTATCCGACGATTCAGATTGTGACGATGTATCCGGGAGGCAGTCCCGACGTCACAGCCTCGTCGATCACCGCGCCGCTGGAAAGACAGTTTGGACAACTCCCGGGATTGAACCAGATGACGTCGAGCAGTTCTTTCGGCGCGTCGGTCATCACGCTGCAATTCGCTCTGGAAGAGAACATCGACGTGGCCGAGCAGGAAGTCCAGGCGGCCATCAACAGCGCGCAGACGTTTCTGCCGCCCGACCTGCCTACGCCGCCGATCTACAGTAAGGTCAACCCCGCCGATGCACCGATCCTGACGCTGGCAATGACCTCCGACACCATGCCTCTGCCCAAGGTCGAGGACCTGGCGGATACGACGTTTGCGCAGAAGATCTCGCAATTGCCGGGAGTGGGGCTGGTTTCGATCAGTGGCGGGCAGAAGCCGGCAGTGCGAATTCAGGCCAACCCGACCGCGCTGGCTTCGTATGGCATGAGCCTGGAGCAACTGCGCAACATGATCGCGGCAGTCAATGTTGACCAGGCCAAGGGACAACTGCAGGACAATCGCCAGGCGTACACCATCGGCGCCAACGATCAGTTGTTCAAGCCCGAGGATTACGCCAACACGATCGTTGCCTACAAGAATGGCAACCCGGTGCGAGTGTCGGATGTGGCGACGGTGATCGAAGGCCCGGAGAACGTAAACCAGGCGGCGTGGATGAACACCACGCCGGCGGTGATCCTGAATATTCAGCGCCAGCCCGGGGCCAACATTATCAAGGTTGCCGACAGCGTGAAGCTGAGGCTGAAGCAACTCCAGGCCAACCTGCCGGCTTCGGTCAAAATTACGGTGCTGACCGACCGCACCAACACCATCCGGGCCAGCGTTGCCGACGTGAAGTTCAGCCTGTTGCTGACCATCGCGCTGGTGGTGATGGTGATCTTTATATTCCTGCGCACGCTGGCAGCAACCATCATTCCCAGCGTCGCCGTGCCTCTCTCGCTCGTGGGCACGTTCGGCGTGATGTACCTGCTGGGCTATTCGCTCGACAACCTGTCGCTGATGGCGTTGACCATCTCGACCGGCTTCGTGGTCGATGACGCGATCGTCATGATCGAGAACATCGACCGCTATATCGAGGACGGCTATTCGCCGCTGGAAGCCGCACTGCGCGGCTCCGGGCAGATTGGCTTCACCATTGTTTCGTTGACGGTTTCGCTGATTGCTGTGCTGATTCCGCTGCTGTTCATGGGCGACATCGTGGGCCGGCTGTTCCGCGAATTTGCGGTGACGTTGAGCGTCACCATTCTGTTGTCGGCATTTATCTCGCTGACGCTGACGCCCATGATGTGCTCGCTCCTGCTGCGCCAGAAGAGCGAAGAAAAGCATGGCAAGCTGTACGAGGCATCGGAGCGGATCTTCAACAACACCATCGCATTTTATGGGCGAACGCTGAAGGTCGTGCTGGAGCACCAGACGCTGACTCTGTTGATCACATTAGGGACCCTAGTTGCGACCATCTGGCTGTACATTGTGGTGCCTAAGGGCTTCTTTCCCATCCAGGACACGGGCGTGATCATGGGCATCTCGGATGCGCCGGAGAGTATATCGTTCGCGGCCATGGCGGACCGGCAAGTCAAGCTGGCTGCGGCCATCCTGAAAGATCCGGACGTCGCCAGCCTGTCGTCGTTCATCGGCGTGGACGGAACCAATACCACGCCGAACAGCGGGCGGTTCCAGATCAACCTCAAGCCCAAAGACGAACGCAGCGACGATGTTTCCGCGATCATCAAGCGGCTGCAGCAGGAGACAGCCGGGGTCGAGGGCATCACGCTCTACATGCAACCGGTGCAGGACCTGACGGTGGAAGACCGGGTCAGCCGCACGCAGTATCAGTTCAGCCTGGAGGATGCCGATCCGAAGGAACTGGCGCAGTGGACGAGCACCCTTGTGGCCAAGCTGAAGACCCTTCCACAGTTGCGCGATGTCGCAACCGACCAGCAGAACCAGGCAGCGGTAGCCAATCTCCGAGATCGACCGTGATACCGCTTCGCGCCTGGGCGTGAGCGCCAGCGCGGTGGACAACACGCTCTACGACGCATTTGGACAGCGCCTGATCTCGATCATGTTCACGCAGTTGAACCAGTACCACGTGGTGCTGGAGGTTGACCCCTCGTTCCGCGACGATCCTGATTCGCTCAAGAGCATTTACGTGCCCGGCACCAACGGGCAGGTTCCGCTAAGCGCAATCGCGCATTTCGAGACGGGCAGCGGCGCACTGTCGCTGAACCACCAGGGGCAGTTTCCGGCGGTGACGATCTCCTTCAACCTGGGCGGCCGATACTCGCTGGGCGAAGCGGTGGACGCGATTGACGCAGCAGTGTCGGAGATCGGGATGCCTCCGAGCATCCAAGTCAGGTTCCAGGGAACGGCGAGAGCGTTTGAGGCTTCGCAGGCCAACGAAGGCTGGCTGATCCTGGCCGCGATCATCACGGTGTACATCGTGCTGGGAGTGCTGTACGAGAGCTACATTCATCCCGTCACTATTCTGTCCACGCTGCCGTCGGCGGGCGTGGGCGCAATCCTGGCGCTTAACATCTTCCGCATGGATCTGGGAGTGATGGCGCTCATCGGCATCATTCTGTTGATCGGAATCGTGAAGAAGAACGCCATCATGATGATCGACTTCGCGCTCGAAGCCGAGCGCAAGGAAGGCAAGCCGCCGCTGGACGCCATCTACGAGGCCTGCCTGCTGCGCTTCCGCCCCATCATGATGACCACGTTTGCGGCGTTGTTCGGCGCGGTGCCGCTGGCCCTGGGTTCGGGCACCGGCTCCGAACTGCGACGCCCGCTGGGTGTGACCATCATCGGGGGTTTGCTGTTCAGCCAGATACTCACGCTGTACACCACTCCGGTGGTTTACCTGTGGTTTGACCGTCTCGGCACAGCGCTGCGCAATCTTCGCGCGCCGAAGCCCGCAGAGGCCATGGGAGACTGAGCATGAATGTCTCCGGACCAGCAATCGAGCGGCCAGTCGCGACCTTTCTTCTGACCATCGCGTTGCTTTTGGCAGGTGGACTGGCATATTGCAGCTTCCTGTTTCGCCGCTACCACAAATCGATTTTCCTGTGATAACAGTCGGCGCTGGTCTGCCTGGTGCCAGCCCCGAGACCATGGCGACAGCCGTCGCGACTCCTCTGGAGCGGCAGTTCGGCCGCATCGCCGGGATCAACCAAATGACGTCGTCCAGCCAGCTCGGATCGACGGGCATCACCATGCAGTTCGATCTGAACCGCAACATCGATGCGGCTGCGCGTGACGTGCAGGCAGCCATCAATGCCGCCCGCGGGTTCCTGCCTGCGGATTTGCCCAGCAATCCCAGCTACCGCAAGGTGAATCCCGCGGATGCGCCCATCCTGATCCTGGCGCTGACGTCTGACACCATGACGCAGTACCAGATGTACGATGCGGCCGACTCGATCCTCTCTCAGAAGCTGGCGCAAGTCTCAGGGCGTGGGACAGGTGTACGTCGGCGGTTCGTCTCAGCCCGCCGTGCGCATCGAAGCGAATCCCAACCTCCTCAACAAATTGAACATTGGCTTGGACGCGGTCCGCACGGCAGTTGCGGCGGAAAACGTGAACCAGGCGAAAGGTTCGCTGCAGGGCGGCGACAAGAGCTGGATGATTCGCGACAACGACCAGCTCAAGAAGGCCAAGGACTATCGCCCCATCATCGTTGCCTACAACAATGGCGCTCCGGTTCGCTTGAGCGACGTTGCCGATGTGGAGGATTCCTACTCCGACACCCACGTTGCCGGCCGCTTCAATGGCAAACCCTGCGTCATGATCATCATTTTCCGCCAGCCCGGGGCCAACATCATCGACACCGTGGACCGGGTCATCGAACAGTTGCCGTTCCTGAAAGCATCGATGCCGCAGGGCATTAAGCTCGACATTGCACTGGATCGTACTACCTCCGTTCGGGCTTCGGTAGCCGACGTCGAACGCACCCTGATCATCTCGCTGATACTCGTCGTCCTGGTGGTGTTTGTGTTCCTGCGCGAAGTCCGCGCCACCTTCATCCCCAGTGTTGCCGTGCCTCTCGCCATTGTCGGCACCTTCGGGATCATGTACCTGTTGGGCTATTCGCTCAACAATCTCTCCCTGATGGCCCTCACCATCTCCACCGGATTCGTGGTGGACGATGCCATTGTGGTGCTGGAAAACGTGATGCGCCACGTCGAAGCTGGTATGGCCCCGCACGAAGCGGCGCTGCTCGGGGCCCGCGAGATCGGCTTCACCGTGATGTCCATGAGCATCTCGCTCATCGCGGTGTTCATCCCGATTCTGCTGATGAGCGGTCTGATCGGCCGTCTCTTCCACGAATTCGCTATGACCATCAGCGGCGCCATTGCGGTTTCGATGGTCGTTTCGTTAACCACGACGCCAATGCTATGCGCCCGGCTTCTCAAACCTCACGGCACGAAGCATGGCAGGATCTACCGGATTAGCGAGAAAGGTTTTGTCCACCTCAATTCAGGCTACAAACGTTCGCTGGCTTGGGTGCTGCGTCATCAGCGATTGATCTTCGCGGTTGCCGTCATCACCGTCTTTATTAACGTTTACCTTTACATCATCGTGCCCAAAGGCTTTTTCCCCCAACAGGACACCGGACGCATGATGGGCACCATCATGGCTGACCAGGACATGGCGTTTTCTGGAATGCGGGAAAAAGTTGCCGAATTCATTCGCATCGTGAAAAGCGATCCCGCGGTCGACAATGTCGTGGCCTTCTCCGGGGGCAACACAGCGCAGAACCAGGGCCGCATGTTCGTCACCTTAAAGCCTCTCAACCAGCGCAAGGTCAGCATTGATCAGGTGATCAATCGCATTCGTCCGAAGACATCGCACGTGCCCGGAGCGACGTTGTTTTTCCAGGCCGCGCAGGATTTGCAGATTGGCGGAAGGTTTGCCAACGCCCAGTACCAGTACACGCTGTCGGGCGAGGACCTGGCAGAGTTATACGCATGGGCTCCGAAGCTGATGGAGAAGTTGAAGGCGATTCCCATACTCAAGGATGTCAGCAGCGACCAGCAGGTGCGCGGCCTGCAACAGAACGTCATCATCGATCGCGATACTGCTGCGCGCCTGGGAATTACTCCCCAGCAAATCGACAACGTGCTCTACGACGCTTTCGGACAACGTCAGATCTCTACCATCTACCAGACGCTGAATCAGTATCACGTGGTGCTTGAGGTCGACCCGCAATATCAAATGACGCCCGACGCTCTCAACAGCGTCTACGTGATCACCAAGGTTGGGGGCCAGTTGCCCACCGCCGCGCAACTGCCGGGTGGAGGACAGGCTGCGACCACGGTACAGGGTGCAACTGCGGGACAGCTTCCGCCAGGTGCGCAAGTGCCATTGTCTGCATTTGCGCACTTCGGACCAACTAGCACCTCGCTGGCAGTCGCTCACCAGGGACAATTCCCGGCGGTGACGATTTCCTTCAATCTCGCCCCCGGAGCGGCCTTGGGTGATGCCACCCGGCTGATCGAACAGACCGAGTTGCAGATGCGTTTTCCGGCGACAATTCACGGCAGCTTCCAGGGCACCGCCGCCGCGTTCCAGGACTCGCTCTCCTCGGAGCCACTGCTGATTTTGGCAGCGCTGCTCGCCGTTTATATCGTGCTCGGCATGTTATACGAGAGCTACGTCCATCCCCTCACAATTCTCTCCACAATTCCCTCCGCTGGCACTGGAGCGCTGCTGGGTCTGATGCTGTTTCACATGGAACTGAACGTAATTGGACTGGTGGGAATCTTGCTTCTCATTGGAATCGTGAAGAAGAACGCGATCATGATGATTGACTTCGCGCTGGAGATGGAACGGCAGGGCAAGACGCCGCTCGACGCCATTCACGAAGCGGCTCTGTTGCGCTTCCGGCCAATCATGATGACCACGGCGGCCGCCTTGCTCGGTGCGGTTCCGTTGGCGTTTGGCCGGGGCACCGGTTCGGAGCTGCGGCGTCCGCTGGGCGTCGCGATAGTCGGCGGCTTGATGGTTAGCCAGATGCTGACGATTTACACCACGCCTGTGGTCTATCTGTACCTCGACCGCTTGCAGACATGGCTAGTCGCGCACCTGCCGTGGCGCAAGAAGCAGTTGCAGAAGAAGGAAGTTCCCGTCTTCGCGGATTGAGTTTTCAGGCAACGATGTAGTCGGCCGTTCGGAGATATTCACCACAGAGGCACGGAGACACAGAGTTTTATTTCTTCCAAGCTTCTCCGTGATCTCAGTGTCTCCGTGGTACTGATTAGTCCTGTCGGGCGACCAACTCTCGATGGCCGACAAATCCAGATGCAGCTACACGAACTCCTAATCCGTTTTAGCTTCCGTCACCGCTGGAAGAGCCGCCGTTTCCCGATGATCCTCCATTGCCGGAAGATCCGCCGTCTCCCGGTGCGGAGGCATCCCGCCACGCGCCCACAGTGTTGCCCTGCTCGTTGGTGTAGTAGCCCTGAATCGTATAAAGGTTGGGATTGTCGGGCGGCCCCCAGCCGAACAGGATCCACGCCTCGAGGTCTCCATTTTCTTCGCCGTCAGCGGCGACCCATCCTTGTCCCGGCACCTTGTCTGTACACGATTCCGCCAACTCGTGCGAGTACACGGCGGTGAAGTCCCCGATCTGGCCGCCACAGCCCTGGCATAACGCGGAAGGCATCACGGCGTATGCGATCGTGGTTCCGTTGTAGTCGAAGGCGTCGTGATAGCCGCAGAATGCGGTGCAGGACTGGTCACTCCCCAATTCAGCAGTCACTCCGTCGGGCAAAATGAGCACAAACAAGCTGTTGATGTTTCCGCTAATCTGTCCCTGGTCGAGGAGCGCGCGCACCGTATTCTGCGCGTCGCTGTCAGCGAAGGTTGTACCGGATTGAAGCGCTGGTCCGTTGATGAACCCGCTGTAAGTTCCGGGGCCCGTTCCGTACCCTAGCTGCTGCAATGGGTCCAGATAGCCATTTTCGACGATAGCCTTGCTGAAGGCTTCGACCAGGTTCTGATCGCCCCAGAATTGCCCGAGGTAAATGTTGGTAACTTGCGGAACCGGAATCTGGCTGCCGGCAACATTCTGAAATCCTGCGGCGCCGCCGGGACCGGTTGGGGAAGCCAGGGGCTGGCTTAATAGTTCGTGGTCCTGCTCAGTCTCATCATCATGCACGATTCGCGGCCGCATCACACCGCGTGGCGGAACGATCTGCACTACGTTTGGTCGAGCCCCAATGCGCAGTAAGTCGTGTTTTGAATATTTCTTCTTACGTCTCACCTGAACCTCCTTCGTGCGATTGCAAGTTCACGCCCGGGTCGATACGTGTCCCGTCGAATGCGGGCTAAAGTATCGCCGTTTCCCTTAAGTTGCAAGCCGAATCGAGGGAAAAAGTACCTCACTCGTCTTTGGATGTGACGGCCATGAGCGGTGGCACTTAGGAGCCGTCTTCTATGTTGCGCTGTCCGTTTTCGGACACGTCAATCCCGCGGTTGGGCAAAATCGCGCGAACTCCCGAGAGGCCTCTTTGATTCCGTTGCACTTGGGGTTGCCCAAGAGTGGCAAGCGGGCTGCACTTACCACTGCGGATCAGTTATGCCGGACCATGACGAGCAGCCTACGATTCTGATTTCCGAAGACCAGGAACACGTGCGCGAGGCGCTGGCGATGTTGCTGCGGGCGCACGATTATTCCGTGGTGCTTTGTGCCTCGCCCCATGAAGCGTTGAGCGCGGCGAGGGAACAGTCTCCCGACCTCGCGCTGGTGGACATGAACTACCGCCGAGATAGCACCTCGGGTATCGAGGGGTTAAACCTGATCGAGACCCTGCGGCAGATGGATAGCACCCTTCCTATCGTCGCGCTCACGGCATGGGGCAACGTTGACTTGGCGGTGCACGCGATGAAGTCGGGCGCATCGGATTTCATCGAGAAGCCGTGGCGCAACGATTCGCTGCTGGAGAAGGTCCAGTCGCTCGTCCGCCATGGCCGCGAGGCGCGCTCGACGCAGCGCATTTTCGACCACGAGAAGCAGGACGCGCAACAACTGCAGACGCGCATCGTTCCCCGACGTCACCTGGTTGTGGGTGGCATCGAACTGTTCGGAGAGAGCGTTCCTGCCGGGATCGTGGGCGGCGATTACTTCGGCGTTTGGCAACCGAACTCACAGTCGCTCCACTTGTGTGTGGCCGACGTGTCGGGCAAGGGCACCCCTGGCGCGCTCATCGCCGCCATGCTCTATGCCTCGGTCAGCACATTATCGGCGTCTGGCAGTGGAGCAGAGAAGATTGTCAGCGAGGTCGAGGCAATTCTTCACGACCAGTTAGGTGAGGGACATTACGTGACCATGTTCTACGGTGTCCTCGACCTGAACAGCCACGTGCTTGAGTATGTCAACGCAGGACACTGTCCGCCGATCGTGCGGCGCGGCAATGGCGCGATCGAGTTGCTGGAGCCGACGCGCCCGGTGATGGGATTGCTGGAACAGAAGGCTGCGGGCGCGTCTCGCGTCCGGCTTTTCCCCGGCGATGGCCTCGCACTTTACACCGACGGCATCACTGAAGCGGCAGACGAGAACGGCGAAGAATTCGGGCCGGAACGCTTGCGCGACCTGCTCGAGAGCGAGTTTGGGAAATCGCTGCAGGAACGTCACTCGCGCATCCTGCAAAACATCCGCCAACACGCCAGCGGCAAGTTTACGGATGACGCGACCCTGGTGCTGATTTCAGTGAGTGGGACTGATGCAGAGCGGGCTTCCTCGGTGGCTGAATCTGCATGTTCCCATACGGAGCGCTGAGCGCAATCCCTGCCCGGTTTCCGAATTCCTGTGTTCGCACTTGAAACTTGAAACTCGAAACTTGAAACTGGTTTGTGATCCATTCCTATGACGCGGTGGTCCTGGGCGGAGGCGCCGCCGGGCTGATGTGCGCCATTACGGCCGGCCAGCGCGGACGCCGCGTTGCCGTGCTGGAGCGCGCCGATCGCATCGGCAAGAAGATCCTGATCTCCGGTGGCGGGCGCTGTAACTTCACCAACCTGCATTGCCGGCCGGAGAACTTCCTCTCGTCGAATCCGCATTTCTGCAAATCAGCGCTGGCGCGCTACACGCCGCAGGACTTCATCGCGCTGGTCGAGAAGCATCGCATTCCGTATCACGAGAAGACGCTGGGGCAGTTGTTCTGCGACCGCTCGGCGCAGGAGATCGTCGCGATGCTGGAGGAAGAGTGTCGCGCGGCGGGCGTCGAGATCTTCACTGCGACCCGGGTGCAGGAAGTGCGACGAAGCGACAAGTTTGTCGTGCTTGCTGGCACCCATGAATTTCATGCGCCTGCACTGGTGGTCGCGACGGGCGGGTTGTCGATTCCGAAGATGGGCGCGACCGCGTTTGGCTACGAACTGGCGCGGCAGTTCGGGCTCAAGATTCGCGAGTGCCGGCCCGCGCTGGTTCCGCTGACCTTCGATGCCGACGACCGCAAGCACTATTGCGATCTCGCCGGAGTTTCCGCCGAAGTAATCGCGTCGGTTGGGCGGCAGCGCTTCCGCGAGAAGATGCTGATCACCCATCGTGGCCTGAGCGGCCCGGCGATACTGCAGATCTCGTCCTACTGGAAGCCGGGCGAAGCCGCTTGCCCTCGATCTCGCACCTGAGAGAGACGTCACGAAGCGGTTGCGGTTTGAGGCGGCCGGCCGCGATCTCAGCTCCGCGAAGACGGCATTCCGCGCGGTGCTGCCAGATCGATTGGCGGATCGCTGGCTCGAACTGCACGCTCCCGAGCGCTGGACGAATCCTGCGCTGGAGGAATTAGAGCGAGCCGCACATCACTGGAATGTGACACCATCCGGCACGGAAGGCTACGACAAGGCCGAGGTCACTGCCGGCGGCGTGGACACCGACGAGCTGTCGGCGAAGACCATGGAGAGCACGAAAGTGCCGGGGCTTTACTTCATCGGCGAAGTGGTGGACGTCACCGGACATCTCGGCGGGTTCAATTTCCAGTGGGCATGGGCCTCGGGATTCTGCGCCGGCCAGGCGATCTGATCTGAAGGCTTCTCGCCCGCGCGCCGACGCGGAGTATTGTCATCTCTCGCCCGCTTGCATCGCGGGCGAAGTCGGGATCTGCTTTTGACTGCGCTTCGCAATCGTCTTGCCGTTACTGCTCGGGTCGAATCTCACGATTCCGTCAGTGCCTCTGTGTCTCCGTGGTGAAACCTCATTTGCTTGATAAACTACTGCTACAGCCTTTGGGGTGATCCAACCGATAGCAAGTGGAGAGCCGTGACCAAAACAACTGAAGCGATCGTCAACATACAGAAGATGGCGAAGACCTATCCCGGCAAGACGCCGGTCGAGGCGGTGAAGGGAATCGACCTGGCCGTCGAGCGCGGAGAGCTGTTCGGCCTGCTGGGGCCGAACGGTGCGGGCAAGAGCACCACCATCAGCGTCTGCACCACGCGCTCGCTTCCCACCGGCGGCCGCGTCACGATTGCCGGCATCGATGTGGTGGAGCATCCCGCGGAAGCCCGGCGGTTCATGGGTGTGGTAACGCAGTTCAACACGCTCGACCGGCAGTGCACGGTGTGGGAGAACCTGTACTTCCACTGCCGCTACTTTGGGATGAGTCATGCACACTCGGCCAAAAAGGCTGATGAGCTGCTGGAGCTGTTCAAGCTGACCGAGCGCGAGAAGTCGTTTGTGCGCGACACTGTCCGGCGGACTGGCGCAGCGGGTGCAGATCGCGCGCGCCATCGCCCACGATCCCGAAGTGCTGTTTCTCGACGAGCCCAGCGCGGGACTCGATCCGCAGACGCGTCTGGCATTGTGGGACATCATCCGCGTGCTCCGACAACGTGGAATCACCATCGTGCTGACCACGCACTACATGGAAGAAGCCGACCAGTTGTGCGGGCGGGTCGCCATCATCGACCACGGAAAAATTCTGGTGTGCGGATCTCCCGAGGAACTGAAGAACAGCGTCCGCGCGCAGAAGATATTCCAGCTGCAATTACAAAACTCCAACGCCGACGGATTGCGCGACCGCCTGGGAGCACTGTCGGGCGTGACCGAAGTGGAAGGCTCCGACGCCGGACTGGTGGTATTCACCGATGGCCGCGGCGGACTGTTGCCGGAGATCGTCGGTATAACCGGCGACAATCTGCGCGACATCTCGGTCAGCGAAACCACGCTGGAATCGGTCTTCATCAAGCTGACGGGGAGGGACCTGCGTGACTAACTACACCCTCTATGCGCGGTCATTTCGCGGACTGCTGCTGCGCGACATCAGCGTGCTGCGACGCGAGGTCATTCCCTTCCTGATCCGCACCGTGATGAACCCGCTGATGTTCGTCTTCGTGTTCACCTACCTGTTCCCCAAGATGGGGCAGGGCTTCCAGAGCAGCGCGGGCGCGGGGTTCGGCACGCTGATTCTGCCCGGACTGCTGGCGGTGGGCATCTTTATTCAGGGCATCATGGCGACGGCGTTGCCGCTCTCGATGGAGATCGGCGCGACCCGCGAAATCCACGACCGCGTGATGTCGCCGCTGCCGGTGACCTGGGTGGCCATCGAGAAAATCGTCTTCAGCGCGGTGCAGAGCCTGCTGGCGGCGCTGGTGATTTTCCCGCTGGTGTACTTCATTCCGGCGACTCCAGTGCAGGTGCACGTGTCGAGTTGGGCGACGCTGATCGGCATCCTGATCTTGGCCTCGCTGGTTGCCGGGACCGTGGGCTTGGCGATCGGCACGGTGGTGAGGCCGGAACAAATCGCGCTGATGTTCGGCATCATCGTGGTGCCGGTGACGTTCTTCGGGTGCGTGTATTACCCGTGGGCCGCGATGTACAACGTGCGCTGGCTGCAGATCCTGGTGCTGATCAATCCGCTGGTGTACATGAGCGAGGGGCTGCGCACCGCACTGACGCCGGCGATCCCGCACATGCCCGCATGGGTGGCGTTTCTCGCGTTACTGATCGGGCTGGCAGTGTTGGGGACGTTCGGGGTGCGAGGATTCATCAAGCGGGTGCTGACGTAGCCGTATACAACACTAATACATAGAATCTTTTATCACGACTGTTTAGAATCAATGGGTTGGGCGGAAAATGTTTGTAAGAGTTGATTCTAAAGATAGTTACACGTATCCATGTCTGCGCGTGGGACTTAGCTGGCAAAAACGGCCCTTTTGGCCCAAATTTTGTCATACTTGTCATACTTGTATTACACCGAGATTTGTCATACTTACCATACTTGTATGACATCCAATTTGTCATACTTGCCATACTTTCAATACAACTCATACTTGTCTTCGGTGCCACGAAAGGATGTCAAAGAACAAGTTTTCCCGGCGCGCTGGGCGCGGATCGGCCAAAGACACAAATCCCTTGGCCTACAGACTGGTTGTAAGTGGCCGCGTGAGGGTAGGCAAGCGAAATCCGCAGGCCGAGGAAACTAAAGTAACCAGGGGGAATTCGGATGGGGTCAATGCGGAACTGAACTGCCGCAGGAGCATCTGCCGTCCCTGCCGGGACTCGGGCCAATCGATTGCGACTCACCCAGCGCTGAAGCGCTGGGCTATGATCTACCGTCCCTGCCGGGACTCGTGGAAGTTTTTTTCGCGCACATGCACCGCTTAAGCGGTTCTCCACCCGATAAGCGTTCCAAGCGAGCACGTCTCAGCGGTTGTAGGCCGGCAATGGCCCGCGCAAGTCCCGCCAGACCTGATCGCAGGCTTTCACCACATCTTCAGGCAGCGGCCCTTCTTCGCTGGCGGCGAGGTTCTCGTTCAATTGCTGCAAGCTCGACGCGCCCAGAATCACTACGTCCGACACGGTGTGATGGAGCAGCCAGTTCAACGAGAGGCTG
The DNA here is from genome assembly GCA_963779555.1 of uncultured Acidobacteriaceae bacterium. GTDB lineage: Bacteria > Acidobacteriota > Terriglobia > Terriglobales > Acidobacteriaceae > DASRAA01. The sequence goes on along the minus strand of CAVZYS010000033.1, from coordinate 46,249 downwards.
ACGAGCGAACGTCCTGCCGATTGCGCGATCTGCCGCAACTGCTCGACCGCGTGGAAGTACTGCTCGTGCCAGTAGCGGTCCTGGTAGAGCTTGTTGTTGTCGAAGCGCGTTCCGGGAATGAAATGGTCTTGCCGATGCTTTCCGGTGAGCAAACCTCCGGCCAGCGGGTTGTAGACCACGGTCGAGACCCCAAACTCCTTGCACATGGCGAGGTATTCCTGCTCGATGCCGCGCGTCAGCAGGTTGTACATGGGTTGCGAAACATAAGGTGCGTGCCAGCCGCGCTCTTTGGCGATCGAGAGCATCTGCACCACTTCCCATCCGGCGTAATTCGATGACGCGGGATAGCGCACCTTGCCTTGCTGGACGAGCGTTTCCATCGCTTCCATCGACTCTTCGATGGGGACGGAGTGGTCGGGCATGTGGAAGTAGTAAAGGTCGAGGTAGTCGGTCTGCAGCCGTTGCAGGCTCTCGTCGATAGCGCGCAGAATCGCCGGGCGCGAGAGACCCCGCTGGTCGGGCGCGTCGCCCATCTTCCAGCAGACCTTGCTGGCGAGGACAACCTGGTCGCGCCGTGACTTGAGAGCGGCGCCAAGAAGCGTCTCGGCCACTCCCGCGTTGTACATGTTGGCGGTGTCGAAGAAGTTGATGCCGGCGTCGAGGCAGCGGTCGATGACCTGGTTGGTGCCTGCCTGATCGAGCGGCTTGCCGAGGGTCATGGTGCCGAAACAGAAGCGCGAGACGGTGAGGTCGGTGTGGGGGAGGGTGCGGTGGTCCATAGATTGATGATAGCCCCGCCGAATCCCGCCCTACCGTCCGCTGCGCGGACGGTAGAACGGGGCACCCATATTGAATAATCGTTGGCCGGGCCACCCGCCAGGTAAAGGGGTTGATCGAGACGAAGGCTGCGACGCTGTAACGTGTCTCTGGATGAGGGGGCTTACCAACAACTTTGCCTTGGCGCGACAGACTTTTGGCGGGTAGCGTCCCAAAATGAAACGTGTATCTAATTGGGGAATAAGGCATTGCCAACTTTAAAATTTGATGCTTGCATCTTTGGTCCTCAGTAGAGCATCATAGAGGTGCTCATCCACCACGTGTGGAAGGAGTTTGAGATGCCGTCCTGTTCGCAGGGCGGCGTTGGTGTTTAGGGCCAAAGTGGCGTATGGGTGAAGGCTTGCCACTCCTTTCTTAGCTTTTCCCGCCGTCTTTCTTTCTCCACGCAATATGCCGTGAGCGCTAACAGATAAGACGTTTCACCGGCCTGGCGGCGGCCTAGGATCACCACGTATGAAAAGTCGGGTAACGCAATCGCGAGGTTAATATCGCCATTCCGGTTTTGCTCCCATCGCCTCAGTCTTCGATCAGTCGCATGGTCGATAATTGCTCTCACCCAAGCAATCCGTTCACAACGCGCTAGGTCAGGAATCCGTGGTTGAGCATCAGTAAAGCTCTCCGATACGAAGTGCCAAAACGTTCTTTCTTTTCCATCGAGTAAGGGTGCTTCCCTCAGCCGCACTTGCATTCCATCCACTGTCGGCTTGGTGTCGATGAAGTCCCTCGCGAAAATCGGGTAGATCTCCTCGACGATTTGAACCCAATTCTTGCCGTTGCAGCACACCAACTCGGGAAGCCATTCCATGCCTCACTCGGCTCCTTGTGGTGTCCAGTGAAAGATATTGAATTTGTCTTCGCGAAGAAGGGTGCTAGTGCGGAGGGAGTATCCGCTACGCTTTTGAATTCGTTGAACAAGGGCGGTCTTGGCCGAACTGGTCGAAGTGTTTCGATTTGCATACCCCACCGCCCCAATTAGTAAATCCGCGAGCTGAATTTGCTCCACATCATGGGACTGCACCGCCTGAATGCTTCTAATCGATTGGCGACCGAAATCATGAAGCTTGTTGCAAAGAACCTCATGCAGAAGTCTGTTCCGTGCACCACTTCGGGTGTCTTTCAAATCAAGGTAGATTCGATATGAGCTCTTCGGAAAGAAGATCGAATGAAGAGCCAAGTAATACATCTTGGAATACCAATCATCGTGATTCTGTTCGAAACTTTCGTGGCGCAAACCGTCCTTGTGGGCGACGAGAACACGGAAGTGAAGATCACTCTCGTCAAAAAAGTAATCGATGATGTCTTGATAAAACGGTTCGCCACCGGGAGAAACCTTTGACCACTTCATCTCGAAGCGAGGGTTTAGGCGATGCTTGACTTTGATCTCCCGAATCCTTTCGGCGATTGCCCGAGAATGCTCAACCGAGCACCAAATTACTCCAAGAAGCATTGCAGAGTGACCGTCATGCTCAAGGTGACAGCTTTCATCGCAATAGACGTTGTACGTTGCAGGCCGAACACCAACCATATTGACCTTTCCGTCACAAAACGGGACGCTTGCAGAGTTTAGTCGAAGGGATCCGCCCCTAGTCAAAACGGAATATCTTCGTCCGTGATTTCTGCGCTTCTATTCCATCTGTAAGAAGACTTCCCGTTACTCCACGTCTTGCTATCAACTTCGTGCTGGTCTTCCAACCGCTTCAATGTCGTGTGAATGACTGCAAGCGCGTTCTTGTACTCGCTCAGCGGAAAGTTATCTTTTTGCAGGGCGTTTCGAACCCCAATCGGCGAGATGTATGTGCCCCTATCATCCTGCGCCTCTCTCAAGACCTTCCGTATCGCATTGGTAATTCCAACCGACTCTGGCTCGAACTCTTCACCCAGCAATTCGCCAAGACTGAGTATTGTCTTCTTGAGAACTTGGATTCGCCCAGAGATATAACTCAAACGCTGTTCAGTCTGCGTCTGCTCAGTAAGGAGCGCCTCCATCTCAGTTCTAGCGGCTTCAAGCGAGTCTTTGTAATGTCCGTCAGTCATTGCGTAGCACTCATGCTCGATCTCAGTTTACACGGCTGCCGGAGAAAAGCAAGAATAAAGTGTAAAATACAAATAATTTATACGTATAAAACTAAAAACAAGGCTGGTTTACTTTTTATTATATTGTTAAAAGACTGGTGGCAAACCACGTCAACTTATTGATAAAAATAAACTTACATGAGAGTGTGCCCCATCCCGCCTTCTTTTGGCGGGGTGGGACTTTTCGCCACGAACCACCCGAATGTGGGCCACCAGCCAGGGAGGGTTGAGTCTTGCCGCGCAACACCGGCGGAGCTAGGAGAGCCGCGTGATGCCGGGAAAAGCGTCGAAGCCCGCGTCGAAACTGAGGATTTGCTCGATGCCGTGCCGCTCCATGACCGCCAAATGTACGGCGTCGCGAGCGGAGAGTTCCTGATATTCCAGGACGATTTGCTTGGCCCGCTCGACCCCCCGGGCATCGACCGGCAGCACCTCATCCACGATGCCCAAGAGCGCATCAAACGCCGGCTGGATGGCGCCGCGGCGATGGATGGCAACATAGCGATGAAGAATTTCCTGCAGCACCTCGGCGTCGGTCACCAAGCGCTGGCGGTCGCGGATGAGTTTCTCCAGCAGGCGCTGGGCATCGACTTTGTGGGGATGCGGCGCGCCCACCAGGTACATGGGGATGTTGGAATCAACCAGAATCAAGCGGGCGTACCCGTCCGGTAGCCCGCCTCAATTTCTGCCAGCATGGGGTCGATATCGGCGGTGGGATATTCGTGCTGCACAGCGCGGGCGATGGCCTCCAGTTTCTTGCTGCTGCTGGTGTCGGGCTGCTGCCGGCGGGCGTGTGCCAGCGCCCGGCGGACCCATTCCGCAAGAGACATGCGCTGCGATCGGGCGGCCCGCTGGATCTCCCGGTACTCCGGATCCTGCAGGATCACTTGTAGTCGTTTAGCCATGCTATGAGTATATCTGACTCATAGATATGAGTCAACATACGGGCGACTGGGGGGAATGCAAACTCCCTCCATGAAAACAACTACAGCACGGCCGTCTCGTGCAGCAGTTCGCCTTTGGCAAAGCGGGCGGGACTGAGCGCCTCTACGTTGCTTACCACGTCCGTCTTGCCATGCAGAATCAGGTCGGCCAGGATTTTTCCGGTCGAGGGCGCATGCATCACGCCGTGTCCGCTGAATCCGTTGGCGCAGAAGAAGCCCGGCACATCCTCAACCGGACCGAGGATGCAGTGGTGGTCGGGCGACATCTCGTAGAGTCCCGCCCACGCCTTCTTGGGATTGACCGCGACATTCTCGAAACAGGGAACGCGGTCGGCGGCGCGCACCAGGATCTTCTCGATGAACGACGGCTCGAAGTCGGTCTTGTAGCCGATGGTTTCTTCGGGATCGTTCCACGCCAGCAGAAATCCCAGGCTCTCTGGACGGAAGTGGAAGCCGTTGGTCATGTCGATGACCATGGGGATTTCGTGCGAGACGCCGTCGAAGGGCTCGGTCGGGACCAGCATGCGGCGCAGCGGTTGCACGGGAAGGTCGATGCCGGCGAGAGCCGCCACCTGCGCTGCCCATGCTCCAGCGGCGTTCACCACAACCCTCGTGCTCACAGGTCCGCGCGTGGTTTCGACGCCGATTATGCCGGTGCCGTCGTGACGGATGGCGGTAACCTCGGTCGATTTCCAGACTCTGGCTCCACGTTCAGTTGCGCAAGCGGTGAACCCAACCATGACGCTGTAAGGATCCACAAAGCCGTCGGTGGGGCAGAAGCTGCCGCCGAGAACGTCGCCGGTAGAAAAGCTGGGGGACGCGGGCCTTGATGGTATCGCGGTTCACCATGTGAGCCTGCTTGAGGCCGAGCGAGTGCTGCAGAATCTGGTTGGTGCGCAGGTATTCGAGGTGCGCGGGCAACGGTGGCGACGAAGAGATATCCCTGCGGACGGTATCCGCCGGGCTGGCCGAGGCGCTCGTCGAACTCGGCATAAAACTGGATGGAATACATCGACATCTGGATGTTGGGGGCGGTGGCGAACTGGGCGCGCACTCCTCCCATACTCTTGCCGGTGGAGCCCTTGCCCTGATGGGTTTCGCGCTCGACGATGAGCACGTTGCGGCATCCCTGTTCGGTGAGATGCCAGGCGATGCTGGCGCCGACGATTCCTCCACCAACGATCACCACGTCTGCTGTTTCCATGTTGCGGCCCTCGGGTGTCGCGAGCCATTGTAATCTGCAGTGAGGTGGGCGGGATGTGATGGATGGCTTGCGGCAAGAAGGGAGGCCGCGCTACAGCAAATTAGAATTCCCTGTGTCGGTACGGAGATATTCACCACGGGGGACACAGAGTTTCTATTTCTTTCAGCTTCTCCGTGAACTCGGTGTCTGCGTGGTACTGATTGGTCCTGTTGGGCGACCAACTCTCGATGGCTGACAAAGGCGGCTAAGCAAAATCCGAATCCAAACGAAATAGAACCGCAGCGGCGTGTGCGAAAATGGGTCGCTATGTCTATCGATCCTCGCGCCGGGAAGCCGGCCACGCCCGATATGCTGGTCAATATTCCGCTACTTATCACCGCGTACTACGCGGAAAAGCCTGATGTCTCGGAGCCAACGCAAAAGGTTGCGTTCGGTACCTCGGGACATCGCGGATCGTCGCTGCAAGTGTCATTCAACGAAAACCACATTCTTGCCATCTCGCAGGCGATTTGCGAATACCGCAGAGGCGAGGGCACGAGTGGCCCGCTGTTCCTCGCCAAGGACACGCATGCTCTGAGCGAACCGGCGTTTGCGAGCGCGCTGGAAGTGCTGCTGGCTAACGGTCTGGAAGTGATGGTGGATACGGAACTGGCCTACACGCCGACACCAGCGCTGTCCCATGCCATCTTGACCCACAACCGCGGGCGCAAGGGCGACCTGGCGGACGGCATCGTGATTACCCCATCGCATAATCCCCCGGACGATGGCGGCTTCAAGTACAACCCGACCAACGGCGGTCCGGCCGACACGACGGCGACGAAATGGATTGAGGACCGCGCCAACGCGATCCTGGCCGACGGAATGAAAGAAGTGCGGCGGGTGAACTATCGCGTGGCGCTAGGCTCGCCGAACACGCATCGCCATGACTTCGTCGCGGAGTACGTCAACGACCTGGGCGCGATTATCGACTTCGATCCGATACGCAACGCGCGTCCGGCGCTGGGAGCCGATCCGCTGGGCGGCGCGTCGGTGGCGTATTGGGGACGCATCGCCGAGAAATACGGGCTGGCGATGGAAGTCGTCGATACGACGGTCGATCCGACATTTCGCTTTATGCATGTAGATTGGGACGGCAAGATCCGCATGGACTGCTCGTCGCCTTACGCGATGGCGGGATTGATTGCGCTGCGCGACAAGTTCAAGGTGGCCTTTGCCTGCGATACCGACGCGGACCGTCACGGCGTGGTCGGCAGTTTGGGCTTGCTCAATCCGAATCATTACCTCGCGGTGGCGATCAATTATCTGTTTCGCAATCGTCCCGGATGGAGCGCCAACGCCGGAGTAGGCAAGACGCTGGTCAGCAGCAACATCATCAACAGCGTGGCGAAGAGCCTCGGGCGTCGGCTGGTGGAAGTTCCGGTGGGCTTCAAGTGGTTTGTGGATGGACTCCTCGATGGATCGCTGGGCTTCGGCGGCGAGGAGAGCGCGGGCGCGTCGTTTCTGCGGCTCGATGGCACAGTGTGGACCACCGACAAAGACGGCCTCATCATGGGGCTGCTGGCGGCGGAGATGTTGTCGCGGACGGGCAAGGACCCGGGGCAACTGTATGGCGAGTTGACGGCGCAGTTTGGCGATCCGGTGTATGAACGCATCGATGCGCCGGCCGATCCGGCGCAGAAGGCGGTGCTGGCCAAGCTGTCTCCCAGCGACGTGAAGGAGACGGAACTGGCAGGCGATAAGATCACGGCGATGCTCACCACGGCTCCGGGAAACGGGGCACCGATTGGCGGGCTGAAGGTGGAGACAGCGCGAGGGTGGTTTGCGGCGCGGCCGTCAGGCACCGAGGATGTTTACAAGATCTATGCTGAGAGCTTTGCCGGAGTGGAACATCTGCGGCGTCTGCAGAGCGAGGCGCGGGAGCTGATCTCGCGAACGTTCAAAGCGGCGGGAGCTTGAGAAGAAGTGGCCAGTGGCCAGAGATGCGCCACCTGCGCAAAAAGCAAAAGCGCCACGGATTTGCACGGATCAACGCGGATAAGATTAGGGTGAAGCAGCCAGCGATGTCAGTCGGCGTACGCTCATGAGATTCGTCCCGATATGGGAATAGAGTGACGATTATTCAGTAAGACTTCGCCGTGCTGCTGCGGCGGACGATTAGAATTATCTCCAGTTAAGATCCCTCCCAATGTGGCAGCTAGACCCTCGGAATTCTTGTCTCTTGAGGGTGCAATGCTGTCTTCCCTGAATCTGGAAAGCGTTTTTTCCCAGGCCATCACCGGGCATTTGGCCGTCGTTCACCAGTTAGATTCGCAACGGCAACGTCTGGAAGAAGTCGCGAGCCGCATGACCCAGGCGGTGCTCGAGGGCCACAAGGTCTTCTGGTGCGGCAACGGCGGCAGTGCCTCTGACGCGCAGCACCTGGCGGCGGAATTGGTCGGGCGGTATCGCCGCGACCGTCCGGGGCTGGCGTCCATTTCCCTTACCGCGAACGCGGCCGCGGTGATCGGGATTGCCAACGACTTTGGGTTTCACGAAGTATTTGCGCGCCAGGTGGAAGCGCTATGCACTCCCGGAGATGTTTTCGTCGGGATTTCGACCTCGGGCAAGCAGCCGCAACGTTCTCGTCGCCCTGACGCGGGCGCGGGAAATGGGCGCGTTCACCGTGGCAATCACCGGCGAACACGGGGGGCGCTTGGGCAGTTCCGCCGATGTCTGGGTTCGCATACCTTCGCGCGACACAGCGCGCATCCAGGAAGCTTACATGCTTTGCGGCCACATGCTGTGTGATTGGGTCGAACTGGCTACCTGCATCGCCAACGCGATGGAAGCGCAACGGAACGCAGGATGAACAGCCCATCCGACCTCGTCAGCCTGGTCGAAAACGGATTCGGGCATCCGCAAGTCCTGGTGGTGGGCGACCTGATGCTCGACAAGTATGTGTGGGGCGAGGTGGAGCGCATCTCGCCAGAAGCTCCGGTGCCGGTGTTGCGCACCGGGCGGCACAGCGAGCAGCCCGGCGGCGCGGCCAACGTGGCCATGAATCTCGCCGGGTTGGGCGCGCGCGTGACAGTGATGGGATTCGGCGGCGGCGACGACGACCAGCATGAGCTGGAAGCACTGCTTCGCGATGCGGGCGTGCAATGCTCCATCGTCGCCTGCCCAGGATCGCCAACAACCTCGAAGCTGCGTGTACTGGCCGGTCACCAGCAATTATTGCGCATGGATTACGAAGCCAGGCCAGCGTGTCCCGCCGCTGCCGCGGAGAGTTTGCTGGAGGGGGTGGCGGCGGCATTACCAGAAACGTCTATCGTGGTGCTCTCCGACTACGCGAAGGGAGTGTTGAGCGATCAGGTGTGCCGCACCATCATCGCGGAAGCGCGGAGCGCTCACGTGCCAGTTGTGGTCGATCCCAAGGGGCACGACTTTACTCGCTACTACGGCGCCACCGCGATTTGCCCGAACGCGAAGGAATTGGCAGCGGTCACGGGAGAGTCAGCCAGCGATCTGAACCGGCTGCTCTCGGCAGGACAGGCTATGACGGCTGCTCTTGGGCTGGAGTACATGCTGGTGACGCTTAGCGAAAAGGGAATTGCGATTCTACGGCCTGGCTTGCGAAGGCATTGTCCGGCGGCGGCGCGACAGGTGTATGACGTGTCGGGCGCGGGAGACACCGTGGTCGCGGCGGTGGCAGCGGCGCTGGCGTCGGGAGTCTCCATTGAAGACGGTGCGCGCTTGGCAAATGTCGCCGCGGGAATCGTGATCAGCAAGGTCGGGACCGTTCCGATACAGCGCGGCGAATTGCTGGGCGCGTTGTCGGAGGGGTTGCAGCCCGGGTCGGAGGAAAAGGTCGTGCCACTGGAATTGCTGCTGGCGCGGGTGGCCGGCTGGCGGGCTCGCGGCCTGCAGGTGGTGTTCACCAACGGCTGCTTTGACCTGCTGCATATCGGCCATATCGAATTGCTGGAGCAAGCACGGCATATGGGAGACCGGCTGATCGTTGCGGTTAACAGCGACGACTCGGTGCGAAGGATCAAGGGGTCGGAGCGTCCGCTGGTGCAGGAGCAGGACCGGGCGCGGATTCTGGCTGCACTGGCGGTGGTGGATGCAGTGGCGGTGTTCGACGAAAGCACGCCGCTGCATTTGATCGAGATGATCCGTCCCGACGTACTGGTGAAGGGAGGCGACTACACCGAAGACGAAGTTGTAGGAGCCACCGAAGTGCGTGGTTGGGGAGGCAGGGTCGAGTTGGTTCCACTAGTCGCGGGATCGAGCACCACCAACCTGATCGAGCGGTCGTGCTCTCTCACGGCAGTGGGAGATTGAGCGTGGTGCCCTTGCTCTTGTCAGTCCGCATTCCGACGCTGCTCGCTATCTTCTGGCGCAAGCGCCTGGCGCCGAAGGTGTGGACGGGAGAGTCCCTCACGAATCCAAGGAGCATCATCGTCTTCCGGCTGGACCAACTGGGAGACCTGGTGCTCACCACTCCGCTTTTTCGCGAGCTGAGGCGTATGTATCCCAACTCGCGATGCACCGTCGTCGTGCAACCGGCTTACCGGGCAATTCTCACGACCAACCACAACGTCGATGAAATCCTGCCGCTGCATGAGGTCGAGGCGAAGTGGCTGCCTGCTCGCGCGAGGCATTTGATTTCGGCGTTGATGTTCTACTGGACGCGACTGCGGCATCGGCAATTTGATCTGGCGATTTCGCCGCGCTGGGACGTGGATGAAAGCTTGGCGACGATAATGTGCGTGCTGACGAATGCCGGCAGGCGCGTCGGTTACAGCGAGTTCGCATCGGCGGCAAAGCAGCGCATCAATCGCGGGTTCGACGGCGCCTTCGATCTGCTTGTGTCACCTGGACCGGTGCGGCACGAGGTGGATCGCAACCTTGAAATCGTGAAAGCGCTGGGTGGGCACATCGAAGACCGGCGGCTGGAGATTTGCCTGACTGCCAACGACCGCAAGTTCGCTAAAGAATTGCTGACACACCACGAGCAAAACAGGACTCTCATCGCTATCGGCATTGGAGGGCGGGCGGCAAGCCGCAAGTGGCCGTTGCAGAATTATGCGAAGCTGATCGCACGGCTGAATGACCAGCGCAAAGTGCAGCCCATCATTGCGTGCGCGGACGACGAGGAAGCAGAAGCGACTGAACTAGCCGACATGCTGCTAGTCAGGCCGTACATTCTTAGCGGAGTTCCGTTGCGCGCCGTGTGTGCTGTGCTCGCGCGTTGTGATCTGTTTGTTGGCAATGACAGCGGTACGGCCCACCTCGCCGCCGCCATGGACTGCCGAACCATCGTGGTTTCTAGACATCCAAAAGAAGGCGATCCCAATCACGCCAATAGCCCGGTGCGATTCGCTCCCGATGCGCGCACTATCGGGTGATCCAGCCCGTTGTGGGTGCGGACGATTGCCGCAACTCGTGCCGAGCAACCGAACCCCACTGCATCAAGCTGGTGACTGTGGAGATGGTCGTCGATGCCGCGCTTGATCTGCTGCGATTGGAGCGGGGCGCTGCGGTTAGGGCAGAGACATCACGCCGCAGCATCATTCAGGCAAGAGTTCTGGTTACCGACAAGAGGATCGCGCTCGACGCCGCGGGTACGGATTAATGCTCGTCCAGTCAGCATGGCGGAAGACACGCGGTGGACGGATCGCGGTTGCGGCTTCGTCGGGAGCGGCGGCGCGCGTGCTGTCGTCGCTGCTGACGCTGGTGTCGCTGCCCATGGCCGTGCGCTACCTCGGTGCCGACCGCTTTGGAGTGTGGGCGACGATCACCAGCACCGTGGTACTGCTGAACCTGCTCGACCTGGGCATCGCCAGCACGCTGACCAATCATGTTGCCCGCGCTTACGCCCTGGGCGACAAACTATACGCTGCGCGTTGCACGACCAATGCGCTGGCGCTGACGGCGTTGCTCGCAGGTATTGCGGGGCTGGCATTTACTGGGCTCTGGCCGCGAATCGATTGGATGTCGCTGTTCAACGTGGCAGCCAGTGTGCCACGTAGCGAAGTAAATGACACGGTCGCCGTAGCCGCCGGGTTAATGTTGCTCGGCCTTCCCGCGGCGTTGGGGAGCAAGGTATTCGCGGGATACCAGGAAGTTCACCTCAACAATCTCGTGGTTGCCATGGGCACCGTGGCGAACCTGTTGGGATTACTTGCAGGGATCGCGCTGAACGTTTCGATGCCGGTGCTGCTGGTGATGTCGGCGGGCTGCGTAACCCTGTGCAACTTCGGGGCGCTGATGGTGACGCTGCTGGTGTACAAGCCATGGCTGCGTCCGCGGCTGGAGTTGCTGGATCGCTCCATGGTGAGTGAGTTGCTCGCTTCCGGATCGGCGTTTTTCCTGATTCAGATTGCGGGCGCGGTGGTGTTCAGCTCCGACAACCTGGTGGTGAGCCATTATCTAGGCGCGGCACAGGTAACGCCATACGCCGTCACATGGAGACTGGTCGCACTCACTGCCGCGCTGCAGTCGCTGATCTTTCCGGCGCTGTGGCCAGCCTATGCCGAAGCCTACGCGCGGCGCGATTACGCCTGGATGCGGCGGGCGTTTCGTTTGACGCTGCGGGGGACGCTGACATTCAACGTTGCATACGCTGTACTCTTGGTCGTAACCGGGAAGACTGTGATTCGCTGGTGGGCAGGGGCCGCAGCTGTGCCGTCCTCCGCTTTACTTGCGGCGATGGCATTGTGGGCAGTGATCAGCGGGTTCATGACAGTCGAATCGTGCTTGCTTGCGGCGGTAAACCGGACCCGCGAACAGGGAGTGCTGTCGCTAGTAGCCGCTGCGGTGAATCTGGGGCTGTCGATTGTGTTGGTGCAACGCGTCGGTTCCGTTGGTGTAATTGCCGGGACAATCCTGTCGTACTTGCTGGTGCTGGTGGTTCCGCAGAGCATGATCGTGCGCAGTGTGTTGCGAACCTCGCTGCAATCAGATGAGGTCGAAAGTTTCGAGTTTCAAGTTTCAAGTTTCGAGTAAGTGCCGGTTCGACCGATACCTCGGGCGTATCCGTGCTATGCGCGCAAATCCGTCGTTGCCTTTTGTCCTTCGCTCACTGAAAAGCGGGAGACCCTCCGAATCTTAAAAATGCTAAGATGTTTCGCTTTCAGGAGAGGCCATGTCCATGATCCCATCGCGCCGGCGATTTCTGCAGACTGCGGCGGGAGCCGCCGCTCTGACCATTACGACATCATCACGTTCCTTCGGAAACACGCACATCCTCGAGGTAGCGACGAACTTTCCTGCGCCTCCCGGCCCTGACCGGCTGCCTCCGGAGTGGTATCAGCGCAAGATCAAGCAGGTACAGGCGAAGATGGCCGAGCGCAAGTTGAACGCGCTGGTGCTACTCAACGCCCACAACGTGGTGTACACCACCGGCTATTTTCATATCCCAACGGAACGCCCCTTGGCGGTGCTGATTCCAGCAACCGGTGAACCGGCCCTCTTTATCCCGGATCTCGAATCGGACCAGGTGAAGCTGTGGTGGATCAAGGACTACGAAGTGTACTTCGATTATCCCGGTCCGGTGAACCGCGTGCGCTGGATTTTCGAGCGCGTCGCGGCGCGTGGGTTAGGCGGAGGCACGATCGGCATCGAGGAATGCACGCCATCGAAGCACGCGCAGATGCAACTGGGTGCGCCCAAGGCCAAGCTGGTGGATGCCGGCGACATCGTCGAGGAAATGCGATGGGTCAAAGATGCGGACGAGATCGGCGTGATGCGTCGCGCCACCTACTTCGCCGATTACACGGTCCAAGCCGGCCGGGCTTACATCGAGGCCAATGGCAGCGTTACCGAGGACCAGATTCTCAAGGCGAGTGCCGATGCCGTGGCCGACAAGATGTCGAAGGAGCTGACCTCCGTAGTGGGTGTCGGCATCGAGGCCCCGTACGGCGGTCTGGTTCCGTTCGGAAAGCGCTCGGCGTTTCCGCACGCGATCCCCAGCAAAGACCACCTGAAGACCGGCGACGCGCTCATTCTCAGCTACGGAGCCATGGTGGGAGGCTACAACGTGGAGTGCGAGCGATCGTTCTGCGTTGGTCCGCCCAGCGACCACGCCAAGAAGCTGTATGACGCCATGCTGGCCGCGCACGATACTGCGGCGGCGAACCTGAAGGAAGGCATGATCGCCGAAAACGTGGACAAAATGAGCCTCGACCAGATTCGTCAGGCGGGGTTTGCGCAGTTTCTCAAGCATCGCACCGGCCACGGCATTGGACTTGAAGGCCACGAGCCGCCGTGGATCGCCGAGGGCGACAAGACCGTGCTGAAGGTGGGCATGACCTTCAGTTGCGAGCCCGGTGTGTACGATCCCGGCTGGGGCGGCTTCCGTCACTCCGATACGGTGATCGTGGGCAAGACCACCGGCGAGATCATGAACCGCTATCCAACGAGGTTGAACGACATGATCATCACGATCTAGCCGCCTTGTTGTTCAATCGGGCGGCGGTATGCGCCGGACGCGAGTGTGTGCCAATAGTGCGCGCTACCCCGTAGATGAGCACCTGAAGGCAAAAGACGAGGGTCATTGCCTCGAAAACTGTCACGGTAAAAAACAGACGGTTGAGGGGAGGCGGGTGATCAGTCAGGCGGACGATCGCCAGGGGATAGCCGGCCAAAACGGCGACTACCGCCATGCTTAAGACAATCATTACTTTACGAATTGACGACATCTGGCGCAGGCTGGCGCGCGGAACCGGAGCGGTCCTGCGATACCACGCCACGCACCAGACTGCCAGGACGAGGATGCCCAGCATCGTGCTGATATGCTGCAGAATTTTTGTCGTCGTCACTGGGGAATGAAACGGGACAGGGAACCTTGTAGCTGAAGAGGGCCCAGTGCGCGGTGATCCAGGTGCGGGGATGAGTGAACCAGTCCCACAGGACATGGGTTGCGGTCCCGACGAAGATCCACATCACGATGGACATGAACCGCTGCCAGCCCCAGAAAGACAGAGGCCGTACTTTGTCCTGCAACCGGCGCAGTATGGGATCAGGCAATAGCTCGATGACCGGACCCTTGACACACCACTCGAACAACCACAACAACAGCAAAGCCAGCGGAAGCGAGAATAGCAGGACGCCGGGAAAGTGATGGCCGCTGCGATCTTCATCGGAGATCCAGATGAAGTATTGCAGATCGGGCGCGAAGGTCCCGATTACCAGCGCAGGCCAAATTGGCTTGAACTTGCGAAAGGGCAGCGCAGCGGCGGCATGAGACAAGGTGAAGGGCATGCGTCAGCCCACCAGGAAGGGATTGGTTTCGCGCTCGTCGCCGATGGTAGTCAGCGGTCCGTGTCCTGGGACTACGATAGTTTCGTCGGGCAGCGCTAAAACCGGTCCACGCAGTGACTCCATAATCTTCTTGTAGGAACCGCCCGGCAGGTCGGTGCGGCCGATGGAGCCGGCAAACAGCGTGTCGCCGGCGATCAACTTGTTCTCCGCTGCAAAGTAGAGGCAAATGCTGCCCTCGGTGTGTCCGGGGGTGTGTAGCACATCGGCCACCAGGCTGCCGGTGCGGACTTTGTCTCCCGTGCTGAGGCTGGCGTCGATCGTGGTGTTCTCCGGCGGACGCATGCCCAGCCAGGTTGCCTGCACATCGAGCATCTTGAGGAGCGCCTGATCGTTGGCGTTCAGCAGCACGGGAGCGCCGGTCACGCGCTTCAACTTTGCTGCACCGCCGATGTGATCGATGTGCGCGTGTGTAATCACGATTTGCTTCACGGTGAGTCCGTGACGCTGCAGGATGGCGAGCACCTCGTCGATGTCATCTCCGGGATCGATGACCATGGCCTCGCGCGTCTGCTCATCTCCCACGACGGAGCAGTTGCACTGCAGCGGGCCCACCGGAAATATCTCGTGAATCATTGTTTCAAGCTACCATGAACGGGAATGGCCAGGGGACACACGTGAGCAAAGGCGAGATTCCATAACCAATTCGGGGCGACCAATCCGTCGCGAGGCGTCTTGCCTTGTACAAAGAAACGCTCTGCGGTAAACTTCGCCCACCCCTTAGTAGTTGGGTACAACGTCTGCACGCATATGCCAAAGCCGCCATTGGAGCGAATCGTATTCCTGACGTTCCGCAACCAGCAGGTGCTGCTGGCGGATTGCAGTGATTGCTCGCCGGAAGAATTGGCGGCAGTGATCGACGAGGTACCGAGGCACGTCACCCAGCATCCTCATGACTCGGTGCTGGTGCTGGCCGATTTCAGCCGCTCGAAGTTCACCAAGGAAACCGTGGAGCACCTGAAGCTCGCCGCCGTCTTTGATCGTCCGCATATCAAAAGGGCAGCGTGGGTGCTGACCCAAAACCTTCCCAAAGCGCTTTATGAGTCGGTGCTAACGTTCTCCGGACGCGAAATTCCCACCTTTGAGACCCGCGAAGAAGCCCTGGAGTACCTGGTCGAAGAACCGTCGCCATCCGCGACAGAAGATCCAAAGAAGCAAAAGTAAAGGCCTCTGCGCCCGACAGAGGCCGTGATTCCAAAGTTGACGAAGGGCCCAGCGACGCTAACGGCTTGGAGCTGCCGGCGCTGGCGCGGGAGCCTTCTGCGCGGGCGCGGACTTGGTGTTGCCCAGCACCGATCCACTGCTGATGCCGCGGCGGGTAGCCAGCACCGATAGCGTGATCGAGGTAACCATGAACGCGATAGCAGCGTAGGTCGTGGCCCGGCTGAGCACGGTTCCAGCAGTGCGTGTGCCAAAAGCGGTTTGGCTGCCGGCTCCGCCAAACGCGGCCGCAATGTCAGCGCTTTGTCCGTGCTGCAGCAGCACGACAATGATGAGGAAGGCACAAACCAGTACGTGAAGGATGGTGATCATAACAACCATGGATGTCTCAGTTCTCGCTTCGGGCGGCGGCTTGAGGCCACGCTAAATCACGCCCACACTTGTAAATTCAAACTCTCGATGCTTCCCGACTTAGACTGAATTGTGGTGCGGAAGGGAGATTGAGGCTATCTTAACTACTGTGTTTTCAATAGCTTCAAAAACTTGCAAAATCCCCGAAGTCACCAAAGTACCCTAAAAACAGTTCGTCCGTACAGCGTACAGAATCCAGTCGGACATTCAGCACCAAATTCCAAACGGGACACAAAATATTGTACAAGACTTCCGCCATAGCTGCCTACTGCTCCGTACCGTAGAGCCTGCGCCGGACGGGAGTTCCGCGCGCTGATTCGGAGTCGATTGGCGCGTGCAACATAACACACCTGCCTGCTCAGTGCGTGCAAGTACATTCGTAACCCGGCAGACCGCACGTAGAGATTCGCTGTGGCCCGCTAATCACGTCGAACGGTGAGCCCCATCACAGAACCATTAGCGGAATCGCGATAAAAAACAACCACGTCGGTTCTGATTATTCGAACGATCGTTCGATAGGATCGACCAGTACAAGACCCTCGCAAAAGCGAGCTGTCCATCCAACAGTGGGCCGAACAACCGGGCCCACGTCGAGCAGGCGGCAAAACGTGTCCACGGTCGCATTGAAGGATTCGCCGAAACCAAACCGAGCCCTGATGATCGACGGAAAGAAATTCCTGTGGGATGGCCGGCTCTTTGAAACCCATGACGACGCCTCATGTAAGGCCGAGGCGTATAAGAGCGACAACTTTGAGGTCCAGATGGTGGAAGCAGACGGGAAGCACCTCGTTTACACCAGAAGGGTCGTCAAGGAGGTCGTCGTTAGCACGCCCTAGCAGCCACCCTGGCTAAGGGGGTGACAAATGGCAGTAGTTACGCTCCCGGCTCAAAGCGATCCCACGCTGATTGGGGAGATTCGACGATATGGGACATTTGACAGTGCGGCCTGCTATCAGTGTGGGAGTTGCACACTCTCCTGTGATCTAGTCAACGACACAGCAAGCTTTCCCCGCCGAAGCATACGTTTTGCACTGCTGGGGCTGAGAGTGCCTCTGCTGGGCGGCCTGGAGCCGTGGGTCTGCCACGACTGTGGCGAGTGTTCCACTGCCTGCCCCCGCCAAGCCGATCCGAGAATCTCCATGATGACGCTGCGACGCTTCCTGAGCGCGCAGTACGACTGGACCGGCATAACCTCCAAGCTCCTTCAGTCCACGGCTTGGTATCTCGGTTCCTTGATCTTCGTCGCGGTCCTCACACTTCTGCTGATTGTCGGCTATCACCTCTGGTACGTTGCGATGCCAATGGGCGACTTTGTCCGCACGCCACTTGGGACTCGACCACATGTTCCCTCTTATGACGTACTACACGTTAGCGGTCATCCTGCTACCGCTGGCGCTCCTGCTGTCCCGTGTGCACCGTGTCTGGCTGCTTACCATGAAAGGTGAAGGATGGAGCTCGGTTCCACTATCGGCTTACGCAGCCGTAGCCTGGATTTACGGCTACCAGTCGGTGACCCACTCGCTGATGCGGAAGTGTCCAGAAAAAGGCCGATGGTTGGGACATTGGATGCTGGCGCTTGGCACCGTCATGATGCTCACCATCAAGACCTTCGGGCTACGCTGGTTTCAGACCGAGAATATCTATCCCTTCTACAATCCCCAGCGCTGGCTCGGCTACCTGGCCACGGGCTTCATTCTCTACGGAATTGGAGACATCGTGGTCGGACGGTGGCGTGCGCAGAAGGAGATCTACAAAGAAACCAAGTTTAACGATCTGGTCTTTCCTGTCCTCATCGTACTGACGGTGCTCAGCGGCCTGGCAGCGCACGTTCTCCGCTATGCCGGTTTCGGTCTCGGTTGTCACTATGCCTACGCGATGCACGTCGTCATTGCGACTCCGATGCTGCTGATCGAAATGTCATTCGGCAAGTGGTCGCACATGATCTATCGTCCGCTGGCCCTGTACTTCCTGGCAGTAAGAGAAAGGGCCGCACAGCAGTCGCCTGCTCCGGAGGCGGTGCCGCATGTCATCTGAAAACTCCAAAGTTCGGCCGGTCGGTGCTGCGCTGGTGGTGGGTGGAGGTGTCGGCGGGATGCAGGCCGCCTTGGACCTTGCCGGTTCCGGCATCAAGGTTTACCTGGTCGAAAACAAGTCCGCTATCGGCGGCGTGATGGCGCAGCTCGACAAGACCTTCCCTACCAACGATTGCGCGATGTGTACGATGGCGCCGCGCCTGGTTGAGATCGGACGCCACAAGGACATCGAGATCCTGACCCTGAGCGAAGTCGAACAGGTCGAGGGAGGGCCGGGCAATTTCACCGTCACCATCAGGAAGCAAGCTCGCTTTATTGACGAGACGAAGTGCACCGGTTGTGGCGCGTGCACGACGGAGTGTCCGGTAACGCTCCCGTCGGAATTCGATCAGGGATTGTCAGACCGGAAGGCCATCTACCGGTCCTTCCCACAAGCTGTTCCCAACGTCTTCTCCATCTCTCGCCGCGGAACGTCTCCGTGCCAGGCTGCCTGCCCGGTACATCAGGGCGGACAGGCCTACGTGGCCCTGATCGCGCAGGGGCGCTTTGACGAAGCGCTGCAGGTCATCTTGCGCGACAATCCACTTCCTTCCATATGTGGCCGGGTCTGCACACACCCCTGTGCCGCCGCGTGTACTCGCGGAGGAGTGGACGATGCGGTCAATCTGCCGGCGCTAAAGCGCTTTGTCACGGACTATTATCCCGACTACAAGCTGCCCCAACCCGTCGTTCCCGACCGTCCGGAAAAAGTTGCGATCATCGGCTCCGGCCCGGCCGGACTGGTCTGCGCGTATCAGTTGCGGCAAAAGGGCTACCGCACGACCATCTTCGAGGCGCTCTCAACCGCGGGTGGAATGCTGGCAGTCGGGATTCCAGCCTTCCGTCTGCCGCGCAAATTACTGAATGCGGAAATAGACAGGCTGCGCGCAATCGGAATCGAGATCAAGCTGAACACGCCCGTGGGCCACGGCATCGCGTTCGACGAACTGCAAAAAGAGTTTTCGGCGGTCTTCGTTGCCATTGGCGCCCACGTCGAACGGAAACTTGGTATTCCCGGAGAAGACCTGCCCGGCGTCATCGGGGGAGTGGACTTCCTGCGCCGAGTCAATCTCGGAAAGGCCGTCACGCCAGGCCAAAAGGTACTAGTGATCGGCGGTGGAAACTCCGCTCTGGACGCGGCGCGCACCGCTCTGCGGAGCGGAGCCGGGGAGGTCACAATTGTCTATCGCCGCACACGGGCCGAAATGCCTGCCGATCCGCGCGAGGTCGAGGACGCGGCCCGCGAAGGCATCAAGTTGATGTTCCTGGTTGCGCCGAAATCCTTCAAGGCTGGGACGCATGGTCATGTGGCCGGGCTGGTGTGCCAAAAAATGAAACTGGGCCCGCCTGATGCCAGCGGACGGCCCGCTCCAGAACCGATTTCTAACTCCGAATTTGTTGTCCCGTGTGATGCAGTCATCGCTACGATTGGCCAGTCTCCCGATGTGGCCGCTTTAGGCGAGAGATTGGGTCTTGAGACCACGAAGTGGGGGACCCTCGCTGCCGATCCGCTGACGCTCGCAACCGGGCTGCCTGGAGTGTTTGCAGGTGGGGATTGTGTAACCGGTCCCGACGTCGTGATTAACGCTGAACTCGCTGGTAAGAAAGCCGCGACATCCATCGATCGCTGGCTCAATCACCACGACCTGCAGGGCGGACGCGAGCGGGAAGGGACCGTTTCACACCGAGTACGTTGTGGACACAACCGGTGTGCTGATGCAACGGCAGATTCCAGTGCCGTCCCTCGACCCCGCGACCCGGGGAAGAACGTTCGCCGAGGTCCACGTCGGCTACACCGCGGAAGAAGCCGTGGCCGAAGCCAAACGCTGTCTGGCCTGCGGGATCTGCTCCGATTGTCATTTGTGCGAGACGGCCTGCCAGGCCCACGCCATCGACTACTCGCAGCGGGAGCGGAGGCTTGAGGTCAACGTCGGTGCAATCGTTCTCGCTCCCGGATACGAAGTCTTCGATGCACATTTGAAGAAAGACCTCGGCTATGGACGCTTTCCCAACGTGCTCACCTCGCTGGAATTCGAGCGGGTCATGTCGGCGTCCGGGCCTTATTCCGGCCACGTGGTACGGCCTTTTGACCACAAAGAACCAAAGCGCATTGCTTTTCTTCAATGTGTCGGATCACGTGACGCCGAACACGACTACTGCTCCTCGGTCTGCTGCATGTACGCAACCAAGGAAGCGATCATCGCCAAGGAGCATCTTGGCGAAGGACTGCAGTGCGACATCTTTTTCATGGATATGCGCGCCTTCAGCAAGGGCTTCGAACAGTATTACCGCAGGGCGCAAGAGCTCGGCGTGCACTATATCCGCTCGCGCGTTCCGGCCATCCATGAAGTCCCGGCGACGCGGAACCTGGTGGTTAA
This sequence comes from uncultured Acidobacteriaceae bacterium, assembly GCA_963779555.1. GTDB lineage: Bacteria > Acidobacteriota > Terriglobia > Terriglobales > Acidobacteriaceae > DASRAA01. The sequence continues at coordinate 25,866 of CAVZYS010000033.1, read as the reverse complement.
CTATCTCGGCGAGAACGACACAAAGCTCGTCGCGGAATACGACCTGGTCGTCCTCTCGGTCGGCATGGAGCCGCCGAAGAACGTCAATGCCATCGCCGAACGCTTCGGCGTCGCACTCAACAAATTCAACTTCTGTGGGACCACTCTCTTCGAGCCTGCTGAATCTTCGCGCGAAGGAATCTATGTGGCCGGCCCATTCGCCAGTCCCAAGGACATTCCGGAAACCGTCATGCAGGCCTCGGCCGCGGCGGCCAAGGCGCTTGCCCTGCTGAAGGACAGCCGAGGTACGCTGGTCACCCCCAAGCAATACCCGGCGGAGAGGGAGGTCAAAGGGGAAGAGCCTCGCGTCGGAGTCTTCGTGTGTCACTGCGGCACAAACATTGGCGGGGTGGTCAACGTCCCTGCCGTGGTGGATTATGCCAAGACGCTGCCCAACGTGGTGTACGCGGAGAACAATCTCTACACCTGCTCCAACGACACTCAGGACTTGATCAAGGAGAAGATCACCGAGCACGGCCTGAATCGCGTGGTGGTCGCTTCCTGCACGCCCAGAACGCACGAGCCGCTGTTCAGAAATACGCTGCGCGAGGCCGGACTAAATCCCTACCTCTTTGAGATGGCGAACATTCGCGACCAGTGTTCCTGGGTCCACATGCACGAGCCCGAAAAGGCGACAGAAAAATCCAAGGACCTGGTGAGGATGGCAGTGGCCAAGGCCCGGCTGCTCGAGCCGCTGACCCGTCGGTCAGTCAAGATCAACAAATCCGCCCTGGTGATCGGAGGCGGCCTTTCCGGCATGACCGCCGCCCTGGCACTGGCGGACCAGGGTTTCGATGCTCACCTGGTTGAGAAAGAGCAGGAACTCGGTGGAAACTTGCGCCATATCCACTACCTCTTCAATGGCGAGAATCCCCAGGACGAACTGAGGCGCGTAAGCAAGCAGGTCAAAGAGAACGGCCGGATCCATCTCTTCACCGGAGCGACCATTGAGAGCTTCGAGGGCAGCATTGGCGACTTCAAGACGAAGATTGCAGCCAATGGCGCAAGCGCAGAGGTGACGCACGGCGTCGTGATCGTGGCCACTGGCGCCAAGGAGTACCAGCCGAAAGAGTATCTCTATGGCCAAGATGACAGGGTAATGACGCAACGTCAGCTCGAGGAACGACTGGCTTCAGGAGATGCCTTCCTCGCAGCCAATGGGCGCGGCCCAAAGACGGTGGTCATGATCCAGTGCGTGGGCTCGCGGGACGAAACGCGTCCCTACTGCTCGCGCGTGTGCTGCAGCCAGGCCATCAAGAACGCTCTCATGATCAAGACACTGTCGCCGGAGACGCATGTCTACATTCTCTACCGGGACATCAGGACCTATGGCTTTAAGGAAAGCTACTACACGGAAGCGCGCAAGAAGGGCGTCATCTTTGTGCGCTACGAGGAAGCCAGCAAACCTGAAGTTTCGGCCAACGGCCATGGGCTAAAGGTAGGTGTCGTCGATCAGACCCTGGGAATGCCGTTGAGCATTGCTTCAGACCTGGTGGTACTGTCTGCGGGCATTCATCCGCACGAAAGCAACCATGAGATTGCGCAGTTCCTGAAGGTCCCATTGAACAGTGAAGGGTTCTTCCTCGAGGCCCACATGAAACTCCGGCCCGTCGATTTCATGACCGACGGCGTGTATCTCTGCGGGCTGGCTCATTCGCCGAAGACCATTGAAGAATCCATCCTGCAGGCGCAGGCGGCCGCATCGAGGGCTGCCACCATCCTCACGCAGGACAGCATCGAGATGGAGGCCAACATCTCCGAAGTGGTGGACGAAAACTGCGACGGCTGCGCCTACTGCGTCGACACCTGTCCGTTCAAGGCCATCACCCTGCTTGAGTACATGTGGCAGGGATCCGTCAAGAAGATTGTGGATACGGACGAGACGACCTGCAAGGGCTGCGGCTGCTGCGAGGCCACCTGTCCGAAGAAGGGCGTATTCGTCCGCGGATTTACCCTCGATCAGATCGAGGCGCAGATCCACGCAGCGTTGGGAGTGGCGTAATGGCAGACACCTTTGAACCTTTGATTATCGCCCTGTGTTGCAACTGGTGCTCCTATGCAGGCGCGGATCTGGCGGGCGTGTCGCGCAGCCAGTACCCACCGAGCATTCGTATCGTCCGCGTCATGTGCTCGGGCATGGTACATCCCAATCTCGTAATCGAGGCGCTCACCAAGGGCGCCGATGGCGTCCTCATGTGCGGCTGCCATCCCGGAGACTGCCATTACCAGGAGGGCAATCTGAAAGCGGAGAAACGTGCAGAAGCCATTCGTTTGATGCTTCCGGATTTCGGTATCGAAGAAGAGCGCTTTCGCCTGGAATGGGTTTCGGCCGCCGAAGGCGCCCGGTTCGCGCAGGTGGTAAGGGAATTCACGGAGCAGGTGCAGAAGTTGGGCGCCAGCCCGTACAGGCAGTAACGACACGTGGAAGCTCGGCGCAGGTTTGTAGGGAACACAGAACGACTGATCGAGAAAGATGAGAACGGAGCATTCATAAATTCAAGTCAGGTAGTGGAGGTGTAGCATGGCGGCTCGGCTTGCCGAAGAATGGTTTGCCATATGTGGAGGCTGCGAGGTAACGATCCTCGACATTGGTGAACCACTCATCGACGTACTCAAACAGGTAGAAATCGTACATATGCCAGTTCTGATGGATCATAAGCTCTTCGGTCAGACTGGTGAAGATGCCGAGATGGATATCCCGGCGGCTGATGTTGGACTCATATCTGGAGGAATCCGCAGCGAAGAGCATAAAAAGCTGGCGCAGGAGATGCGCAAGAAATGCAAGCTCCTGATTGCTCTCGGATCGTGTGCGTGCTTCGGCGGTATACCAGCACTTGCCAACCAGTTCAGCACGGAAGAACTGCTGGAGAAGGTGTATCGCGACAGCGTGACCACGGAAAAGAACGGCATTCCCCACGAGCAGATTCCCGCACTTACAGACCGCGTCTATGCGGTTCACGAAGTGGTGCCGGTGGACGCCTATTTGCCGGGCTGTCCTACCACCCCGGAAATGGTTGCCAATGCGCTTCTGGCTCTTCTGGAAGGCAAGCCATTACCGGTCCTGGCGTCCAAGAGCGTGTGTGACGAGTGTCCCACGCGGCGCGAGAAGAAGGCGGTCTCGACTTTGAAGCGCCGTCTGGAGGCGCCGGAATTCACACCGGGAGCGCCACTGAGCGAAATGCGTTGCCTGATGGAGCAGGGCATCCTGTGCCTGGGCCCGGCGACGCGTAGTGGATGCGGCGGCAGCGACGGCGTACCCCGATGCATTCGCACCTACATGCCATGTGAAGGCTGCTTTGGACCGATGTCGGACAAAGCCAATCCCATGGTGGACATGATGGGCGCACTCTCCTCCATTGGCCTTGATCCCAAGCAGATTCCGGATCGGGCTGCAACCTTCAACCGTTTCGCTGGCGCTGGCCGCCTACGGCCACTCCCCAAGAGGTAAGCCATGGCAAAGACATTGGTAATTCAACCTGTCACCCGCATCGAGGGCCACGCCAAGGTGACCATCCAGCTCAACGATGCTGGCAACGTGGATACCGCCCGGGTGAATGTAATCGAGTTGCGCGGCTTTGAGCGCTTCTGCATCGGACGTCCCGTGGAGGACCTTCCTCGAATCACGCCCCGCATTTGCGGAGTGTGTCCGTGGTCGCATCACCTGGCTTCGGCCAAGGCTTGCGACGCGGTCTTTGGAGTCGAGCCTCCTCCGGCCGGCAAGAAGCTGCGTGAACTCTGCAACAGCATCGCCTTCATGGAAGAGCATATTCTGCATTTCTACTTCCTCGCCGGAGCCGACTTCCTGCTCGGCCCGGATGCTCCTTATTCGGTCCGCAACGTGATTGGTGTATTGCAGGCCGCCCCAGAGGTCGCGCGGCGGGTGGTAAAGGTGCGTCACATGTGCGCCAAGATGCTCGAAGTCCTGGCGGGCAAGGCGATTCACCCGCAAGCCGCCGTTCCCGGAGGATTCGCCAAACCGTTGGCTCCCGCTGAGCGCGACGAGTTGCGCAAGCAGGCCGACGAAGCCCTGGAACTTGCCAAATTCTCCATCGCTTTTGCCAAGGAGAATGTGTTCCCCAAGTACCTGGACGTGGTGAAATCGCTAGGGGTCATCAACACAGGCTTTATCGGCACCGTCAAGGCTGACGGCGCTCTCAATCTATACGACGGCAATCTTCGACTGATGGCGCCCGATGGCTCGTATCAGGACTTCCCGTACGATCATTACACCGACTTCATCGCCGAGCACATCGAGCCGTGGAGTTATCTGAAGTTCCCGTATGCCAAACAGTGGGGCGAAGGCTTCTCTTTGGACGAGGAAAATCCCAAGGGGATCTATCGCGCCAACACCCTGGCCCGCATCAATGTGTGTGATCATATCGACACGCCGCTGGCGCAGGCCGAGTTGGAAGAGTTCCGGGAGAAGTTTGGCCGGCGATCTCAACTCACGCTGCTGTATCACTGGGCGCGGCTGATCGAGCTGCTCTACAACGCCGAAAACGCCATCCGCCTGCTGGACGATCCAGAGATTACAAGCCTGGAGACACGGGTGAAGGTTACACCTCGCGCCGCTCGCGGCGTGGGATGCACCGAAGCGCCTCGCGGAACCCTGATTCACGATTACACGACCGACGCTGATGGCCTCGTCACCAACGTCAACATGATTGTGGGCACAACCCACAACAACGGTCCCATCAACATGTCCGTCACGCAGGCGGCCAAGAGCCTGATCCATGACGGCAAGTACGATCAGGGAGTGCTGAACAAGGTGGAAATGTCGATCCGCGCCTACGACCCGTGCTTGTCCTGCGCGACCCATCGCCTGGATGGCAAAATGTCAGTCAAGCTGGATATCTTCGACGTCGAGGGAAAGCTGCTCGGCTCGTTGGGAAATTAAGCGGAGCGCAAGGAAGAGACAATGTGGGAGATCGAACCATCCGATCTCCCCGAATTCTGCCGCAAGCCGACGCTGGTGCTCGGCTGCGGCAATACGCTGTTCGGGGATGACGGTTTCGGCTGCGCGGTAATCGACTATGTCGAGGCCCATTACCAAGTGCCCGAAGCCGTCTGCCTGCTCGATGTAGGTACGGGTGTCCGCAAGCTGCTGTTCACTCTGTGCTTGAGCCCAGCTCGGCCAGAAAGATTGATCATTCTGGATGCGATTGACGCCGGGCGCACTCCCGGAGAGGTGTTCGAGATCAATCCTTCGGAAATTCCTGTAGCTAAGCTCGACGACTTCTCGCTGCACCAGTTGCCGACGTCCAACCTGCTGCGCGAGTTGCAGGAAATGTGCGGAGTCGAGGTGCGTGTGCTGGCCTGCCAGACCGGGCCGCTACCGGAACAAATCTCACAAGGTTTATCGAAGGAAGTCAGCGACGCCGTGCCGGAAGCCGCGGAGTGGCTGGCTCGCGAGCATTTCCTTCTCCCCGTCACCAACACCGACTAAACTAAACCGCGCTGGAGGTGGCGATTCCGATGCGGGCGCATCTCTGAGCGGTTGCAGAATTCCGCCCTGATGAGCGGCGGATGTTTGCGTACAACTACTTAAACGCCGACATAAGTTGTTGATTCTAGATATGAGAATAATGGTGCGGAAGGGGGGACTTGAACCCCCATGCCTTTTGGGCGCCACCCCCTCAAGATGGTGTGTCTGCCAATTTCACCACTTCCGCGCACCCGGCCAGGACGGCGTAAATCCGTCTTCCAAGCCCTACGTAAAGGCTCCCTAAGTATAGCAAAGACAATGACTCGGTCGAAGGCGCCGAGCATCGCGAGAGTGCAACCGCGCGACCGTGGCGAAGGGTTAACCGCGACGTCAAAACGGATATCGCGCTCAGTACTTAACTATCTTGACGAAGTTCTTGGGGTCGAGGCTGGCGCCGCCGACCAACGCTCCGTCAATCTCCTCTTCCGACATTAATGAGGTGGCATTATCCGGCTTTACGCTGCCGCCATACAGTATGCGCAAGGCGGCCGCAAAGTCGTCGCCAAACGCCTTGGCTGCCTCGTGACGGATCACCGCATGAGCGTCGGCGGCCATCTGGGGAGTTGCAGTTTTGCCGGTGCCGATCGCCCAAACTGGCTCGTAGGCGATGCAGAGCTTTGCCGCCTTCTTGGCAGAAATCCCGTTGAATGCCCGCATGCACTGACGGCGCAGTACGTCTTCGGTCAGTCCGGCTTCTCGCTCTTCCAACACCTCTCCCACGCAGACGATGGGTGTAAGTCCGCCCTCGAGAGCAAATTCCAGTTTGCGGTTTACCGAGTCGTCGGTTTCGTTGAAGTACTGGCGGCGCTCGGAGTGTCCGATGATCACGTAGGTGACACCAATGTCAGTGAGCATGGGGACGGAGATCTCGCCGGTAAATGCACCCTCTTTTTCCCAGTGCGTATTCTGAGCGCCCACGGCAACGTTGGAACCCTTCACGGCTGCGACTGCTGTATGCAGGTCGATATACGGCGGGCAGACGACGATTTCGTCGCGGGTGTGGTCGGCCACAAGGGGCAGAAATTCCTGGAAGAATGCCGCAGTCTGTTCGGGGGTTTTGTACATCTTCCAATTGGCGGCGATGACTTTTTTACGTGACATGGCAGGAGTCCATTCTTAGGGATTTGCTTTCGGCGTAAGACTTAGCAGCTCGGCAGAAATGCTGCAGAGCACCGTTGTCGAACAGGACAAACTTTACTTCGCGGACGTGCGCCGAGTGTTCCAAAGCCGAGGCGGCGCTGGCAACGGCAACTTGCGAGGCCAACTCAACAGGATAACCGTAAATGCCGGTTGAGATGGCAGGGAAGGCTATGGTGGCAAGGCGCAATTCGTCGGCCACGCGGATCGCCTCTTTATGGCAGCTGGCCAGCGTTTCAGGCTCGCCCTGCCGGCCCCCGCTCCAGATCGGACCGACGGTGTGGATGACGTACTTCGCGGCCAGCCGGCCTCCGGGAGTTACGACCGCTTTGCCCGCCGGCAATCGTCCCTGGTGAGCGACAATCTCTTTGCAAGCATCGAGAATGGCGGGGCCTCCCGCGCGATGGATGGCGCCGTCCACGCCGCCTCCTCCCATGAGTGAAGAGTTTGCGGCGTTCACGATGGCGTCGCAGGTTTCCCGAGTGATGTCGCCAGGACCCTTGATGACCAGCAAACGGTCGGCTGAAACGTAAAGTCGTACGGGATCGATGACATTCGGCACAGGAATCAGCAATCCGAACGTGGAGTTTCTAATGCGATGGGGAGAATCGACGGGGCCGATGGTCCGGCCCCGTCGCACTTCTGTGTTTAGCCCAAAAAAGCAAGAGCCGTTTCAGCAGTAGTCACAAAGACCGTAATAACCAATTTGTCTTTGTCACTGACGCCCTGTGCGGAATTAACAATCCCAACAGCGGCGTTTAGCGACTGGGTTATCTCGGCTGTTGAATCCCCCGTTTGCCAGGTATTCAGTGATGTGATCGCTGAACCTGCGGCTTGATCGAACTGAGAGATCCAATTCCACTTCTCTACGACGGCAAGTTGATCGATGGAAGTCTTTGCTGCACCGAGAGCACCGGCAAGATTGTGCGTGTTAACGTGGCGAAAGAGATTCTTGAACCAACTCATAACACCCCTTTCCATGACGCAGAAGGAAGCTATTGCACTGAAGTGCCGCCTTTACTGTCTGATGGTGTGGGCGTAATTGTACTACCTATTGGTCAGCGCTTCCACGCCTGGCAACTTCTTGCCTTCCAGGAACTCCAGCGAAGCGCCACCACCGGTCGAGATGTGCGAAATCTTGTCGGCCACGCCCGCCGCCTTGACCGCTGCGACACTATCGCCGCCACCGACAATTGAGGTGGCGGCGCCGTTGTCGGCCACCGCGTCCGCAATCTTTTTGGTTCCCTTGGCGAAGGCATCGATTTCGAAGACACCCATCGGGCCGTTCCAGACGATGGTGCGGGCGGTGCCGATCTCGGAAGTGAACAGGTCGATCGTCTTGGGGCCGATGTCGAGCGCCATCATGTCGGCCGGAATCGCCTGCCCTTCGCCGATGTGCTGAATTCGCGCGTCGGCCGAAACCTTGTCGGCAACGACATGGTCGACGGGCAGCAGGAACCTCACATGTTTGGCCTTGGCTTCCGCCAGCGTCTGCTTGGCGAGATCGAGCTTGTCAGCTTCAAGCAGCGACTTACCGATCTCGTGACCCTGCGCCTTGAGAAAGGTGTAGGCCATGCCACCACCGATGATCAACGCGTCAACCTTGGTCATCAGGTGATGAATGACGCCAATCTTATCGCTCACCTTGGCTCCGCCCAGGATCGCCACAAACGGCTTCTGGGGATGGCTGAGCGCCTTGCCGAGATATTCCAATTCCTTCTCCATGAGGAGGCCGGCTGCGTTCTTCTCTATGAAATGCGTGATGCCCTCGGTCGAGGCGTGAGCGCGGTGCGCCGATCCGAAAGCGTCGTTCACGTAGTAGTCACAGAGCTTGGCGAGATGGCGGGCGAACTCCGGATCGTTGGCTTCTTCTTCAGCGTGGAAGCGCAAGTTCTCCAGAAGCAGGGTTTGCCCTTGCTCCAGCTTCAGCGCCATCTCCTCAGCCTGAGGACCGATGCAGTCGGGGGAAAACCCGACATTCTCGCCGCGGCGCAGGACTTCGTCGAGCAGGATGCGCAAGCGCTCGGCCACCGGCTTCAGACTCATCTTGGGATTCGGCTTGCCCTTGGGACGTCCCAGGTGCGAAGCGAGAATCAGACGCGCGCCATGGCGCAGCGCATATTCGATAGTCGGCAGGGTCTCGCGAATGCGGGTGTCGTCCATTACCCGCCCGTCATCGAGTGGAACGTTGAAGTCCACCCGCATGAAGACCCGTTTGCCGCTGAGAGGAAGATCACGAATGGATAACTTCGACATTCAACCAGCCCCCGCACGCCGTGGTGTGCAAAATTGAACTGCTCAGCCGAAAGCTCAGCCTCGTGCCGGCAACGTGATGGTGGAGAACGAGCCGACGAGGCATTTATTCAGGAACCGATGGGGCTTCCCGGCAGGCCTGGTGACCTGCCGGAAAATAATGTCGTCGCAAACTACGCCGCCCCTAACGCAGTTGCGAGTCCCACAGCGTGGGACTACAGACCCTTGCCGGCGATGTAGTGGATCAGGTCACGCACACGGCAGGAGTATCCCCACTCGTTGTCGTACCATGCTATGACCTTCACGCAGTTGCCCGCCACCACGCGCGTCATCGGCGCATCCACGATCGACGAACGCGAGTCGCCTTTGTAGTCGGACGACACCAGCTCGGCGGTCTCGTACCCCAGGTAGCCCTTTAGCGGTCCAGCATCGGCGGCCGCCTTGAGGGCCGCGTTCACTTCCTCAACCGTGGTGGCCTTCTCCACGAACACGACCAGGTCAACCACCGATACGTTGGGCGTGGGCACGCGCATCGAGAACCCATCCAGCTTGCCTTTCAGGCTGGGGATCACGAGCGCGAGCGCCTTGGCCGCGCCGGTCGAGGTGGGAATCATGGACAGAGCAGCCGCGCGGGCGCGACGCAGGTCTTTATGCGGGAAATCCAGGATCACCTGATCGTTGGTGTAGGAGTGGATGGTGGTCATGGTGCCGCTGACAATCTTGAACTTGTCGTTCAGGACCAGGGCCACGGGCGCCAGACAATTGGTGGTACACGATGCGTTGGAGATGATGTTGTCCTTCGCGGCAACGTACTTGTCCTCATTCACGCCCATCACGATGGTAATGTCCTCGCCGGTTGCTGGGGCGGAGATGATGACCTTCTTCACCGTACCCTGCAGGTGCTGCTTGGCGAGTTCCGCCTTGGTGAATTTTCCCGTGGACTCGATCACGACCTGCACGCCGAGCGAACTCCAGTCGAGCTTGGCCGGCTCCCGTTCAGAGAACACGCGAATCTTTTTGCCATCGATGCTGATGGAGTCGTCGCCAGCGGTGATGTCGTTGGACAGATTGCCCAGGACGGAGTCGTACTTCAGCAGATGCGCCAGCGTTTTGGGACTGGTCAAATCGTTAACCGCTACGATGTCAATTTCCTTGTCATTGAGTGCGGTACGAAGAACGTTGCGGCCGATGCGGCCAAATCCGTTGATGCCTACCTTAATCGCCATGTCACCTCTCATGAAATATGTTCTGGTTGGAGCCAAATTAATCCGAAGCTGCCGGAATATGAATGCAGAGCCACTACACGTACGTGAAGGAAAAGGTTAGCACCCAGCGCGGGGTGCGGTAAATGCCGGACGTCACAAGGTGGGTGGGGCGCAGGTCACCTAAGTGCGGTTGGAAGGTGCGAGCGAGCATCCGGCGAAGCATTGCCGCCAGCCGCCCAAGCGTGTTACAAGTGCAATATGCGCAGATGGATGCGCGACCGTTCGAAGCGGCGCAAACAGCAAACCGAAAAACAGGGGCCGGACCAGCCGGCGCCTCTCCAACCTAAATTTCCCGAACCTATACCTGACGATATTGGCAACCGAGCGGAGCCGCCGGAATACGAGGCGCCTGCAGGGGCTGATGCCGAACCGGATTTCCAGGAAAGCCAGCCCGCTGCCCAGACTGGCGGCGGAGAAGAACCTCCACAGGGCCCGCGCCGTGATCGTGATCGCAACCGCCGCCGTGGTCGCCGCGGACGTGGCGGTCGCCCGCAACCACCGGCCTTGGCGCCGGCGATGCCCACTCCCGGCGGGCCGACGGGCGAAGCCTCCGAGGCAGATACAACTCCAGAATTGGTCGAAGGGGCTGCGGCTGCTGCTGCAAATGCCGCGCGTCCGCCTGCTCCGCACGAGGCCAAGAAAACCAAGGGCGCTGTCGTGCTGGCGATCGGACTTCCCGGCTCCGGCAAGAGCACCTGGTTCAAGCGCCACAATATTCTGCCGCTCTCCAGCGACATGGTCCGCATCCTGCTGTTTGACGATGTAACCGAGCAGCGCTACCAGGACCTCGTGTTCTCCACGCTGCGTTCCATGCTGCGCGCGCGTCTGCTGGCCAAGCGTCCATGGAATTACGTCGACGCTACCAACCTCTCGCCCCACGAGCGCCGCAGTTGGGTGAAACTGGCTCACGATTTCGGATACGAAGCGCAAGCCGTCTTCTTCGACGTTCCGCCGGAGGTGTGCATCGAGCGCAATCGCCGCCGCGAGCGCAACGTTCCCGAGGATGTCATGCTGCGCATGGCCAGCAAGTTGCGTCCGCCGAAGTTCGAGGAGGGTTTCGCCAAGATCACCGTAGTGCGCCTGAAGCGGAAAGATAGCGAGCCCGCAGCGGCGGGTGCTGTCGAGGAGCCTGGCGAAGAACTCGCGATTGAGACGGACGAAGGGGAAGGCGAAGGTCCACAACCCGTCGATACTGATTATTAGAAGATAGAGACATTCGAGCGGGCGCCGGTGGAGCAGGACTCTAAGGCGCCCGTTCTATTTATGGGTCGCGTCGTATCACCGGCCGCAAACGTCCTACCGCTCCAGCACTTTCTCCAGATCCGCGAAGAAGCTGGGATAGGAAATCGCCACGCATTCCGAGTTGTGGATGAGCGTGTCACCCTCGGCCCGCAATGCTGCGATGGCAAACGCCATGGCGATGCGGTGATCGCCGAAGCTCTCGATCTCGGCGCCGTGCAGCCTCTGACCGCCAGGAATGCGCCAACCGTCGGCGGTCTGCTCTACCTGCGCGCCCATCGCTTCCAGGTTACGAGTCACTGCAGTCAGCCGGTCGGATTCCTTCACCCGTAGCTCGCCAGCGTCTCGCACCACCAGGCCGGCGCCGAACGGGGCAGTCGCCGCCAGCACAGGCAACTCGTCAATCAACAAGGCAGTTTCTGCCCCGGAGATTTCGAACGGTTTGGCTCTGCCTGGCACCAGTGAGATGGTGCCCACCAACTCGCCATGCTGTTCCTCGACCCGCATCACCGAGATACGGCATCCCATGGCCGTCAATACGTCCAGCAATGCCGAGCGCGTGGGGTTCAACAGCACGCCATCGATCACCAGGTTGGACTCGGGGAAAATCGCCGCAGCACAGAGAAAGAACGCCGCCGATGAGCTGTCTCCGGGGATGAACGCGTCAATCGGATGCAGCGTCTGTCCGCCCGTGATCGTTGCAGAGTTCCGCGAACGTATGACTTCTGCGCCAAAAGCGCGCAACGCTAGTTCGCCATGATCGCGCGTGGCCGTCGGCTCCTCTACGGTGGTTTGTCCCTCAGCGAGCAGTCCGGCGAACAGCAGGCAGGTCTTGACCTGCGCGCTGGCCACCGGGACAACGTAGTCGATGCCTTTCAGCCGCGTGCCGGAAATGTGCAGTGGGGCGTGGTCGTCGGTGGCGGCAATCTCCGCGCCCATCTTGCGCAGCGGTTCCATTACGCGTTTCATGGGCCGCCGCGACAGCGACTCGTCGCCGATCAGCTCACTGGTGAAAGGCTGCGCCGCCACGATACCCGACAACATGCGCATGGTCGAGCCGGAATTGCCGCAGTCGAGCGCAGTTTGGGGAGCACGCAATAGCTGGCCGATGCCGTCAATGACGACGGCCCCCGCTTCGTCGCGCTCGACATTACAACCCAATGCGCGTACGCAACCCAGCGTGCTGTTGCAGTCGGCGCCAGGCGAGTAGTTTTCGAAGCGCGAGCGTCCGGATGCCAGCGCCGCCAGCATGGCATAGCGGTGCGAGATCGATTTGTCGCCGGGTACGCGAATGCTTCCCAAAAGGTTGCGCGCCGGACGAATCACCACCGACTGATTTGAGTGCATGAAAGTTAGGGTCCTGATTGTTGGTCGTGCTGAATCTACATTACCGGAAGGCGCGCCCGGAACAAACGGGACGGGATCGCCATGTCCGATGAAGCGGGCGCGCGAATGCTGCGAAATCCCTAGCGCCTCGTGGCGGCTTCGGCGCGCGCTTCCTGCAGCAGTTCCGCCGGGATTTCGCGTACCCGCAGGCTGACCTCGAAATTCGGTGTAACCGGACCGCGTCCCCAGCGGCCGACCTCCCAGTGCGCACGCAAAAACTTGGCGCCGTTGGCCTGCGAGAGGTCCACCAGCAACGGATACTCGCCGACGTAAAACTTCTGCGGCAACGAGGCCACCGGCTTGGCCTCCCACGTAGTGCCGTCGGCCGAAGTGAAAAACGCAACTTCGATGGATTCCTGCTCGACAACTTTCGTGATGGAAAGCGTGGCCAGGAAGAATGGGTTGGCGGCGGAGCTTACGTCGAGAGCTTCGCTGTCGCCCTTGGCAGCGATGACGGTATTTTTGGGAACGAGGATGGCATCGATCATGACAGCAATATTCTACTGAAGCAGGATGCGGTTGCGGAGTGATGGTGGTCACAGAGGCCAGAATCGCCGACGTCTTCGCTAGACCGGCGTTTGACAACCTCATGCAGGCGACATACTATTCCGGCACTCAGGGTCCCGCCGCTTTAGTTGAAATCAATCTATTCAAGGAGCGATCACCGATGCGTCGTATCTCCACCTCCGTCGCTTGCCTGTTTGTCATCCTGTTTCTCACCGTGTCCGCCATCTCGCAGATGCCGATGCCCAAGCCTGCGCCTGAGTTGAGCAAACTTGAGTACTTTGCCGGGAACTGGATTTCAGACGCCGACTTGAAGCCCAGTCCCATGGGCCCTGGCGGAAAGATGACTTCGAGCGACGACGTGCATTGGATGGAAGGCAAATTCTTCCTGGTGTTGCACTCGAAGTTTAAGGGCGCCATGGGCGATGGCTCCTCGCTCTCCATCATGGGCTACGATCCCGAGCACAAGGTCTACACTTACACCGAGTACAACAGCATGGGGCAAGTCGAGCATTCTACGGGCACACTCGACGGCAACACATGGACATTCACGAGCGACGAAAACTTTAACGGGCAAATGATGAAGGGCCGCTTCACTATGAATACGGCATCGCCCAAGGAGTACACCTACAAGTACGAAATGTCGAAGGATGGCACCGACTGGACCACCATCATGGAAGGCAAGTCCACGAAGAAGTAGCCGTCAATACATGCCCAGCCCGGTTGCCTTACGTTCGCGGCAGGGCGTCGAAGAAAGTCCGCAGCAAGCGCCCGAACTCGGCGGGTTGCTCCATCGCGGCGTAGTGTCCGGCGTTCGCGATAACCCGGAATTGGCTGCCTGCGATGCCATGGTGGATCAGCTCAAGTTCACTGACAGGTACGCCGTCGTCTTCTCCCGCGATGACCAGCGTTGGAACGTCAATGGCGGTGAGCGTGCTAATTGAGTCGGCACGGTCGGCCATCCCGCGCTGCACGTCCGCCACGTCGCCGGCCGACATCTTTTTTGCCATGGCGCGAGCGGCATCGACAATGTCTGGACGATTGGCGAGCGTCGCTTTCGAAAACAGCCTCTGCAGTAATTCTTCGGTGAATCCAGACGTGCCTTCGCGCAGAACCCTCTCTGCGACTTGCAGGCGGCTGGCGCGAGACTCGGCATTCTCCGCTCCTGCCCGCGTGTTGGCCAGCACGAGCGCGGCAACACGCTCGTTGTAGCGCCGCCAGAATTCGAACAACGCATAGCCCCCGATGGATACGCCGACGAAGATTGCCCGCTTGATGGCCAACTCGCGACAGAGGCGGTCAAGGTCGTCGGCGAGCTTAGTCATGCTCACCGGGCCTTCTCCCGCATCCGAGTCGCCGTGCGCACGCAAGTCTGGCAGCACTACCCGATAGCGTGTGCTGAGCTGGGGTACAACCGCACCCCAGAAGTGATGATTGAGAGGGAACGGATGCAGCAACACCACGTCGGGGCCGCTGCCGAATGTCTCGTAAAAAAGCTGGGCATCACAGCTGCGTAACGTCGCCATTCTCATCTCCCCTCATCTGCAATGAGTCCCTAAGCTTCAACATCGTACTACTGGTCGCCTGAGCTGGCCGGCTCCGTAAGCTTGGGTGAAGTGCGCCGAGAGGGATGCGTTCCCAAGGCCTCACGACGTTGAGTCCTAACCTAAGGTAATTTTCCCGCCTAAGTAAGCGATGACCCAGTTGTTCGCTGGCGCGCCGTCCGTCTAGAATTTCGACTGTGGCTTTTCATGGGAGGTGCCTCTGGATGTGCTCGAAAACTAAATTTATGCTGATTGGTCTTGCGGTGTGCGTATCGTTCGCCGAGTTTCCGGCGGCTGCACAATCACAAGTGATTCAGGCTCGCATATCGGGCGGCGGCGGTAGCGGCAAGTGCACCTTCGAGGTGGTGGTGCAAGGCACGGCTGAAGTCCAAATTCGCGGCGGCGAGGGTAACCTGCGCACACTATCGGGCGCTCCGGCCCAATGGCGACGGCTCGATTGCAACCAGCCGCTCCCCCGTAATCCCGCGAATCTCAGATTCAATGGGGTCGACGGCCATGGGCACCAGAGCTTATCGGTCGATCCCAATTCCAACAATGGCGTCGCGGTAATCCAGATCGAAAATACGACGGGTGGAAATGAGGGCTATACCGGCGACATCACGTGGAACGTCGGCGGCGATAGCAACGACAATTGGAATAACAATCAAGAGAATTGGAACGGCGAGGGCAACGGGGGCCACCAGGACAACGACGACCGGAGCTACGGAAACGCAAATAACCATTGGAACGCCCAGGCACAGAACATTCGCGCCAGCATTTCTGGTGGAGGGGGATCGGGCAAGTGCACCTTTGAAGTTGTGATAAGTGGTCCAGGCGCCGAAGTCCAGATACGCGGCGACCAGGGCAGGCTCCGGACGCTATCAGGCGGCCCGGCACAGTGGCGCCGTCTCGACTGCAATCAGCCATTGCCGCAACAACCCGCAGGCTTCCGCTTTTCCGGAGTCGATGGACACGGCAAGCAGAGCCTGGTTCAAGATCCTAGTTCAAATAATGGCGTTGCAGTAATTCGAATCGACAATGGCGATCGCCGCAACGAAGGCTACACCGGCGACATCACGTGGAATCGCCGCTAACCACAGTGGCAGACTGAGAGCGCGGCCAATCAACCAACAGGCGATAAAGGTGGCGGGGATGCAGAGAATCGAACTCTGATCTCATGGTTCGAAGCCATGTGCCCTGATCCGTTGGACCACATCCCCCGGGCCGGAAGGTTCCGTCACTGATCCGGAAGCTAGTGAAGCAGTTCCTGCGGCGTCGGGCCGGGATCATTTCTCCTGACCCTTCGTTCACCGTGACCTAACCAGTATCGCACTAGCCCGTGATCTTTTTTGCGCCGGCGTCCCACGTCGCAATTTTCTTATTGAAGTATGCGTAATTCGCGAGATGGCAGCCAATCGCCGCATTGTTGCCAAACACCTCGTTCTCGACGCACGGCTTGCGGCTGCGCACCGCGTTAAAAAAATTGGCCTCGTGATCAACCACGTCGCTGTATCCCGGCGGTGGAATAAAGGTCTCGACTTCCTCGGTCAGCTTTGAGACAAACGGCGCAGGAAGCGGATGCTCTTTCTTCCAATCCGCCTGGTACTGCTTGCGCATCGTCTCGGGCCAGCCCTTTGTGGAGTAGCCTTCCATTTCCGGAAGCGTGTTCTGCGGCGAGAAGGTGAGGGTAGTGTCCTTGATGATCAGGGTGCCTTCCGTGCCGTAGAATCCGATGAACTCACCGCCATCGTTGTTTAGATTGCATCGCATGTCGACCCGGAAGTTGGGATAGTCGTAGTAAGTTTCGATGAGGTCCGGGAACTGGCGCCCATCCTTCCAGCGGAAGAGTCCCCCGGTGGATTGTGCGCGCGAGGCCGCTCCGTTCGTTCCGGTGATGAACATAATCCCCGAGATCAAGTGCACGAAAAGGTCGCCGCCGAGTCCTTCACCGTAGTCGGTGAAGCAGCGCCAGCGGAAGAAGCGGTTGGGATCAAAGGGAATGCTGGGTGCGCCGTTGAGAAAGGCGCTCCAGTCGATGTTCTGGTCGTTCACGCCGGGAGGAATGGGATAGACCCACGCGCCACTGGCTGAGTTGCGGTCCCAATAGGCCTGGATACAGCACACTTCGCCCATCTTGCCGGAGGCGTAAATTTCGCGGGCTTTCTCGTAAAGGATGGAACTGACGCGCTGGCTGCCAACCTGCATGATCCGGTTGTTCTTCTGCGCGGCAGCAATCATGGCGAAGCCGTCGTCAACCGTGTGCGACAGCGGCTTCTCACAATAGACGTCCTTGCCGGCGGCGCAGGCGTCGACCACCACACGGCGATGTTGGTGATCGGTGACCGCAACAATGACCGCATCCACGTCTTTGCGGTCGAGGATCTCTTTATAGTTGCGAGTTGTTGCAACTGTTTTTTTCACCGCCTCCTGCCCGGCGGTGAGGCGCCCATCCCACAGATCGCATACCGCGACACACTCGGCCCCGGGGACGCGCAGCGAAGCTTGCAGCAGCTCGCAACCTCGGACTCCGGTGCCAATGGAGGCGAAACGCACGGTGTCGCTGGGCGGCACTGGTGCACCCGAAGCCCAGAGAGCGGAGGGTTCGAGCAACGTGACTTTTGCGGCGGCGCCGGCTGCGAGTGTTCCCGCTCCGATGCGCATGAATTGACGGCGAGTCCAGGGACTGTCGATCAAGGGGACACCTCGATGAAATGAGAGAGTAAATTTGCCGTGGCAATCCTAATTCAGTTTGGTCCGACCGTCATCCTTCTTGTCGCAGAACGCAGAACTGCTACACGAGCCGCGGTTGAACAGGGCGCCCAAACAGACGGGTTAGACTAAGAGAAAAAGCCGCGCGGTTTCACGCGGCTATCCCAGTCGAGGGTGCTCTATCTACGCCGGAGGAAGTTCGCCTTCTTGGCTGACTTTTTCGCGGCAGTCTTCTTGGCCGCCTTCTTCGCCATCTTGATAGGCGTCTTCTTAGCCGCCTTCTTCGCCATTTTGATTGGGGTCTTTTTGGCTGCCTTCTTCGCCATCTTGATTGGAGTCTTCTTCACCGCTTTCTTCACCACTTTGATCGGTGCCTTCTTTGCTGCCACCTTCGCCGGCGCTTTGGCGGCGGGCGGAGCCGGCTTGGGCGCAGGCTTCGCAGCCGCTGGTGCTGGAGGCTTAGGCGGCGCCTTCTTCGCGGGTTTAGGCTTTGGCGGTGCGGTGGTGACCGTCGTCTCTTCCGGTTCGTTGTCTTCCACCTCCACCACTTCTTCGATTACAGAAATCGACTCGGGTTCTTCTTCTTCCTCTTCTTCCTCTTCGTATTCCTCATCGTCGAGCGAATCGCCGTAGGAACCGTCTCCGTAGTCGTCCATTTCGTCATCACGACCGTACAGGGTCTCATCGAAAGCCGTCATGTGTCCTCCTGAGGTTGCCGGACTCCGCTGTCTAACGGAGGCAGCTCGCAAGGCTGAATAAAGTTGAACTGCAAATCATGCCGCATCAACAGGCGCGCGATCATAGCACGGTAAAACGATACACCTGTTGCAACGCCGCGGCATGCACATACTGCGACGCGCCTTGTTGTATCAGATCAACCGCGACAAGGGAAGAGCGTAAACAGATAAGAGTGATGGGGCTCGCATCGGCCGGCTGGGAAGTTACCTTCGGATTACCAGGATCTCGCCCGCTTGCAGGTTGGCAGACAAATTCGCGTTGTTCTTTTTCAGGCTCGCCACGGTGGTGTTATAAGACTGCGCAATACCGCTCAGGGTCTCGCCCGGCTGTACCTTATGGAGCGTCGCGGACTGAGTTGCGGCCTTGGAACTGGATTTGGCCGTTTTCCCCGACTTTCCTTTCGCGCTAGACTTCGGCCGCGGCGGATCGTTGCCTTCCGACGCCACTTCTGAGCCTGTTCCGCCTGCCACTGGCTTGTAGATGACTACAGTGCGTCCGACGGTCACAGTGTCGCCCCGCAGACGGTTCCATTTGCGCAATTTGTCCACCGGAACGTCGAAATCGTCGGCAATCGAGGCGACGGTGTCGCCCTTGCGGACCTTGTAGTGCGTTGCTTTCTTGGAGTACGAAACCGTCTCTCCGGCCTTGCCGGGGGCGATCGGTATGATCAGTTTTGATCCCGCAATCACCTCATCGCTGGAAAGGTTATTGGCCTCTTCGATCACCGCAGTCGAGGTGTGGTACTTCCGTGCAATGGTTGCGAGTGATTCGCCGTACTCGACCCGGTGATAGCGCCAGAAGGTCCGCATGTCAGGCGGAATCAGGGCGATAGCGGTCTCGTACTTGTCCTTGGACCCGGCCGGCAGATGCAGCGTGAAGGTCTGGTCCTTGGGAGTGGTCATGCGCAGCAAGCTCGGGTTCAGCTCCTGCAGGTAATTCACCGAGGTGTCCAGGCATTCGGCCACCAGGCGGAGGTCGACTGGGTAGTTGATGGTCGCCTCGTTCATCGGAACCGGCTTATCGGGGACTACATTTTCCAGGCCGTATTGTGCTGGATTCTTTGCCATGATGGTGACGGCCACGATAATCGGCACATAATTGCGGGTTTCCTGGGGCAACACGCCGCGACGGTAGAGCTCCCAGAAATCGGCGTAGCCGGTGCGTTCGACAGCGTGCTGAACGTTCCCCGGGCCAGTGTTGTAGGCCGCCATGGCGAGGTACCAATCGCCGAACTGGGCGTAAAGGTCCTTGAGATGGCGGGCGGCGGCGCGCGTCGATTTCTCCGGATCTTGACGGTCATCGACCCACCAGTTGCGCTCCAGGCCGTAGATCGATGCGCGTCCGGCCATGAATTGCCACATGCCGCGGGCTCCGGCACGCGACAAGGCCAGCGGCTGGAATCCCGACTCCGCCATGGCGAGATAAATCAGGTCCTGGGGTACGCCTTCCTGCTTGAATGTCTGGGAGATCATGTCGCGGTAGCGGCCGGCACGCGCCAGTCCATGTTCGAGGGTGTGGCGTCCCTTGGTGCTGGAGAAGTAATTGATGAACATCGCGACCTGATCGTTGAGCATGAGCGGCAGGTCGGATTTGGTGGTCTTGATCTCGGCTTCTGCCTGAGCGCGGATCTTCGGATCGATGGGGAAAGTAATGTCGTTGGCTTCGTCGATGGGTGCGGGCTCGGAGCGCTGCTCGGTGAAGCCGTCTCCCTGCTGCAGCGCGACCATCTCGAGCTGGTGGACTCCGTCGACGATCTTGTCGAACTCGTGCTCCAGGCGCGGGTTGTCGCGGACTTCGATAGAGTTGGACAACAGCAGGTTGAAGGCCTGGTCGAAGCTCTGCTTGGCGGCATCGAGGTGTCCGGCCTGGTAGTCGGCCTGTCCAGCGGTGTAGAGCTTTTCGGCTTGCGCAATCAGGGCATCGGTCGCGTCAGGCTGGGGACTGGCCGCCGCGGCAGTCTCGGTCGCCGGGGATGCGCTGGTGCTTGCGTTTGATGTGGCGACGCTCGGAGCGGTGGCCTGCGACGGTAGCTTGGCGGCAGTCTTCTTGGGTTGGTCGGTCTCGCAGCCCGCGCTGAACAGCACGGCACACAGCAGGGCGGGAGCAACCATGCATCTTAGGAACTTCATGCTTGCGAAAAAACTTCTCCCGATGAAAAGATTGCGGCTCGAAACTGATGGTACTACGCGGGTAAGACGCGAATCAACGAAACGGGACGGGATGCAGCGCCTCCGAAATTGCGCTGGCTGCGCCAGCGTGATTTACTACCCACTTGGGTTTCCACCAGGAGGAAGCTTGATCCGCAAAGTTTCTCTGCTTTTGCTCATGTTACCGCTTATACTCTCCGCTTTTTCGCAGGGCCAGACTGCTAAGCCACAGACTCCGCAGGGCAGCTCCGCGCCCCCAGCCGCGGCAACGGCGACCGCGAAGCCGTCTTCCGCTGCCTCCAGTGCGCCGGAGTGGGTCGTGATCAGCAATAAATACGCCAACATGCTCATCGCCGTCGGCTTCAAGTTTCATCCCGAGTTTGCCTCCACCCAGGGATTGAGCCAGTTCGACGACCAGATCTCGCAACCCACGCTGGCCAACGAAGATGCCGAGCGGCGTGAAACCACGGCCGTGCTGGAGAAGCTCAAGGCCGCCTCGGCTGAAAAACAGCAGCAGGATGTGGCCGAAGACCTGCAGATCATGATCCGCAGGGTGAACCTGAATTTCCGGCGTGAGGATTTTGAGCGCGCGCACGAGGTCCCGTACGTCAATGCGAGCCAGGCCGTTTTCAGCGGAGTGCGCATTCTGCTCGACGACCAGACGCCCGACGCTCGCCGTCCCGCCGCGGTCGTGCGCATCCGCGAGTATGCCGGACTGGAACCCGGCTACACCTCGCTGACCGAGATCCTGAAGCAGCGCGTGACCGAGCAGATGGCCAAGCCCGGGATCATCTATCCCGCCAAGGTCGAGATCGAAACCGAGATGGCGCGCAACTCGAACTACCTCGAAGGCATTCCCCCGCTGATGCAGAAGTACAACCTGCAAGGCTGGCAGGAAGCATTCGACAAGTTGAAGACCCAACTCGTCGACTACGACAACTGGATCAAGGCCACAGTTCTTCCCAAGGCCCGCACCGACTTCCGCATGCCGCCCGAAGAATACGCGCTGTCCCTGGAGTTCTACGGCATCGACATTCCACAGGACAAACTCGTCTCCATGGCGCATGACGCGTTCATCGAGTACCAGGGCGAGATGAAGGTGGTCGCTGCCAAGATTGCCAAAGAGCGCAAGCTGCCGTCGAGCGACTATCGCGATGTCATCCGCGAATTGAAAAAGCAGCAACTGGTGGGCGACGCCATCCTGCCGTTCTACGAAAACCGTCTGAAGCAGATCGAAAAGATCATTGTCGACCAGCAGATCGTCAGCCTGCCCGACCGTCCGGCGAAGATCCGCATCGCCACGGCGGCGGAAACCGCGCAGCAGCCCGCGCCCCACATGGTGCCTCCGCCGTTCGTCCACAACACCGGACAGCGCGGCGAATTCGTTTTACCGCTGAACATTCCAGCGGGCCCGGGACAAACCGCCACCGAAAAGTACGATGACTTCACCTTCGATGCGGCGGCCTGGACCTTGACCGCGCACGAAGCGCGCCCAGGACACGAGCTCCAGTTCGATTCCATGTTGGAGCACGGCGTCTCGCTGGCCCGGGTCCGCTACGCCTTCAACAGCACCAACGTCGAAGGTTGGGGACTCTACGCGGAGTACCTCATCAAGCCCTACATGCCGCTGGAAGGCCAGTTGATTTCCCTGCAACTGCGGCTGCAGCGGGCGGCGCGGGCGTTTCTCGATCCCGAGTTGCAGCAGGGCAAGGTCACGCCAGCCGACGCCTATCGCGTGCTGGAGCAGGATGTGGTCCTCTCGCACGCCTTCGCGCAGGAAGAAGTCGAGCGCTTCACCTACCGCGCTCCGGGACAGGCCAACAGCTACTTCTACGGTTACACCCGGCTACTCGAGTTGCGGGAAGATACGGAAAAGGCGCTCTCGGCGAAGGGTGTGAAGTTCGACCAGAAGAAATACCACGACTTCATCCTGGCCCAGGGCTTGCTGCCTCCCGATCTCTTGCACCAGGCGGTGATGGAAAACTTCGTCCCATCGCAAAAGTAGGCGCGATCGGCGCAGACGAAGCACTTGCTGTTTATTCCGATTTGTCATCCCTCGTGTCTCCGCTGCGGAGACGCGGGGGATATGCTCTTTCTTTCCGCTTTCATCCTGAACGAGGAGTCGAAGGACCTCCTGTCTTCCGGTGGAAGCACCGGCCTTTAGGCCGGTGAACACAGCCACCCACAACCGTAGGCTTTAGCCTCGGCCTCGCGGGACGACCTTTACCACGCCTTCAAATCCCCCCGAGCTTCGATTTGTCATCCTGAGCGGAGCGAGCCGCCGAGCGAAGTCGAAGGACCCCTTTCCCCGCAACAACCTTCACGGGTTGTCATCACGTCGCAGCAGCGACTGAGGGATCTGCCGTCTCTTCGCGTCAAGACGAACCACTACTGCAACACTCTCAGCACTGTCATCCGTTGTCCGCAGCGGCGGACAACCGAGGGATCTGCCCTTTCTTCGCAGCGCGAAGATGTGGGTGCCCCATCCTTGTCGCCGCTTCGGCGACAAGGTGGGACTTGCAGGCTCGGCCAAGGTCACGCGCAGGTGACTTGGTTGACTTGCCGAGTCCAAGCCGTGGTCCCCAACGAGCGCCGGGTTTGCTGGGCGGGGATGTTTCTTCGCACCGAGGGCCTGCCAGATGCAATGAGCGTCTTCCGACTTGTCACCGCGTTACGGATCAGGCGACTGACCTCGGTGACGATGCGCCTGCGGTTTGCACTGAGAACTTGAACTTCGGGCGGCGGGACGGGCAGCCGGATGGCGGACGCGACTGTCCCTCGTCAAAGGATCTAGCTCATGCTACGATTTGCTGTTCTTCTTTCTGAATCCGTAGTCAAGTCCGTCGAGTTCGTCAAGATTCACCGGGGGCCTTGACAGGTCACGGATCGCGAGGAGCGAACCGATGCACGCGTCACGCCGTCCCCTGGCACTTCCCGTTGCCGCCTTCTGCATGGCGCTTTCCCTTGCTGCCCATGCACAAACAGTGATCGCAACCGTGCCGGTGGGCCAGTATCCGTCGAGCCTGGCTGTCAATGAGACGACCAACAAGGTCTATGTTGCGAATGCCAACAGCAACAATGTCACGGTCATCGATGGGCGCACCTATTCAACCACCACCGTTCCGGTAGGACAATATCCATCCGGCGTGGCTGTGAATTCGATCACGGACAAGATTTACGTAGTCAACGCTCACGACAGCACTGTGACCGTCATTGACGGATTGACCAATTCTACTAGTACGATTCCCGTCGGCAGTTTTCCAATGGCAATCGCGTTGAACCCGGTGACCAACAAGATCTACGTCGATAATATCGGGTATTTAGGGGATGGCACGATCTCGGTCATAGACGGTGCGACCAACGCGGTCACAACAGTTCCAGTTGGAAGTAACGGTTTTAATGGCAGTGTGTTTACCGGCCTTCTTGCGGTCAATCCCGTCACCGACAAAGTTTATACGGTCACGTCTGCGGGTGTGACCGTGATTGACGGTGCGACCAACACCACCTCCACCGTTGCAATTACACCTTCGCCCGCCACTCTGGTGGTCAATCCGGTGAGTAACAAGATCTATGGCGCGCGTGGGGGATTCCCGGGATCTATATACGTGATCGACGGGCTTTCCCTCCAGATCACCACCATTCCCGCGGATATATTCAACCCCGGCAACATGGCAGTGAACACCGCAATGAACAAGATCTACGTAACTGATGGCTCCGCCCTTGGCGCAGACTGGGGTGTGACCGTGGTCGATGGTGCGACTAACTCCATAACTACGCTTGAGCCCCAGGCCGCTTCCGCGGAAGCCGCAGTGAACCCGCTTACTAATAAGGTCTATGTCTCAGTTGTTCAGGTCGGCATTACGCAGAACTCCGGATCGGTGGCGATTATCGATGGAGCTACAAACGCTGTTACGAACGTCCCGCGCCCGGGATTTCCATGGGCGGTCGCCGTCAACGTTGCAACCAACGTCGTCTACGTCACCGATGTCTCCTACGTCGCCGGCACTGATACTAATACCGTCACGGTCGTGGCGGGGGCGCCCTCCGACTATTCGCTATTCGTCTCAAAAGGCGGCAATGGGACGGTGACCAGCGGCGACGGCTACATAAGATGTGGAACGGCTTGCTCGTCCCCGTATAATTTGGGAACAAACGTGTTCCTCACTGCAACTCCGGCAGCCGGTTCGACCTTCAGCAGTTGGAGCGGCTGCGACACTTCCCAGGGCAACACCTGCACCGTCACCGTGCTGAGTGCCCAATCAGTCACGGCTAACTTCTCTGCTGTGCACATTGCATTGAGTTCTCTCCGGTTCAAGCCGGCCACCGTCAGAGGCGGACAAATAGCTGTTGGTACGCTCACCCTTTCGGCAGCCGCTCCGAGTGGAGGAGTTACCGTCGGTCTTACAAGCAGCCAACCGCAGACAGTCTACGTGCCCGCAAACATCTACATTCGTCCGGGCCAGATTACAGCAAGTTTCGCGGCCAGAGTCATCGCGCCCCGAAGACAGACTGTGACTGTTACCGCTGTTGCCGGAAGCACGCCAACCTCTGGAAACCTCACGGTCGTTCCCTGATCTGGCGGGTGGTCCCGGGCAAGGTTTTCACCTCCAAAAACTCTTCGGGTGCCCCGTTCAAGCGATTTTGGCTGGGTGGGTCCTTTGACTCTTTCTGACAAGCCACCGACTGCCACCGACAACTGACCACTAATCCGAGCCCGAGCCCGCGACAATCCAGTCCCGCCTCGCGGGACGATAGAGCATAGCCCAGCGTTTCAACGCTGGGTAGGCTTGGATCCCCACGGGAGTCCCGAGTCCCGTAGGGACGACAGGCCTTTCATCCCCAAACGAACCGCTCATCGTCGGGGTATCTCTGATTTCTTCAGCAGCGCCGAGAACTCCTGCTCGAAGCTCCATTTCTTGTGATGCTCCTCCTGGCCGTCGATGTAATCGATGACTTTTTTCCGCTGCGATTGGCTCACGCTGAATGCGCCATACCCTTCCTGCCACGAGAACCTCGACCCCACTTCATTCAACCATCTCGAACTATTCCCCTTGAGTTCTTGCACGGCCTTCGCCAACGTCACGGTCGGCGGCAAGGACATCAGCAAGTGAAGGTGGTTAGCGGTTCCCCCGGCGGCCAGCAACAACAGCTTCTTTTGGCGTGCAACTCCGCCAACATATTGCCAGAGTCGTTGGAGATCGGGGATCGAATTGATCCGGCCCTTGGTGCTGAAGACGCAATGCACAAGGTTGCAGTTAGGTATGCGCCATGCCAACGCTATGCGCGAGAGACCTTGAAATTGCGGTGATGCCCCGCACAACACGACGTTCATCTCTGCCGTCCCTCCGGGACTCGGATCGATTGGACGAGCGTACCCGGCCCGCCTTGGAGGGCTGGGCTAAGCTCTTCTGTCCCTGACG
>CAVZYS010000032.1:0-184574 GCA_963779555.1 uncultured Acidobacteriaceae bacterium | reverse complement strand
CTAAGCTCTGTCGTCCCGCGACGCGGGACTGGGTTGTTGCGGGTTCGGGGTCGGCGGATATTCTTGGGATGCTTGCACACGCTTCTTCGCACTGTCAAAAGACCCACACAAGCAAGGGCGGCTTGTGTGGGGCACCCGGCGATAAGGGTGGAGCACCCACATTCATTCTTGGTTGGAAAGGAAAGAGCGGGCCGCCTGCCAGTTTCAAGTTTCGAGTCTCGAGAAGCAGTGCGGAGAGAGGGAACGCTGCGATTGGACGGCACCGGGCAGAACGTAATTCATCTCATGCCGGGATTCCTGTCCCGTGAGGGACAGAAGAGCTTAGCCCAGCCCGCCGCGGCGGGCTGGGGTACGCGTCCCCAATCGATCCGGAGTCCCGTAGGGACGGCAGAGATGAACGTCGTGTTGTGCGGTGCATCACCGCAATTGCAAGGTCTCGCGCATAGCGTTTTGGCATGGCGCATACCTATACCTGCAACCTTGTGCATTGCGTCTTCAGCACCAAGGGCCGGATCAATTCGATCCCCGATCCCCAACGACTCTGGCAATATGTCGGCGGAATTGCACGTCAGAAGAAGCTGTTGTTGCCGGCCGCCGGGGGAACCGCTAACCACCTGCACTTGCTGATGTCCTTGCCGCCGACCGTGACGTTGGCGAAGGCCGTACAAGAAATCAAGGGGAATACGTCGAGGTGGCTGAATGAGTCGGGCTCGCGCTTCGCATGGCAGGAAGGGTATGGCGCATTCAGCGTGAGCCAATCGCAGCGGAAGAGAGTCATTGACTACATCGACGGCCAGGTGGAGCATCACAAGAAGTGGAGCTTCGAGCAGGAGTTTCTCGCGCTGCTGAAGAAATCGGAAATTCCCTACGATGAGCGATTCGTTTGGGGATGAGAGGGCCTGTCGTCCCTACGGGACTCGGGATATTAGGGGGATGCCTCCCCAGCGTTGAAACGCTGGGCTAAGCTCTGTCGTCCCGCGGGGCGGGACTGGATTGTCGTGGGTTCGGGCTCAGATGATGTCCACGGGATGCTTAGCCCTGAGATTCCCAGGTTAGCGCCGAAAAGCGCGGCGCGAACCTGGGGCACCCGGCCGACAATGTGACACTAACACGACCCGACACGTGCAAAAGACCCACACAAGCAAAAGCGGCTCGTGTGGGGCACCCGAGGAGACGCACATGTGCGTCATGTGGATAATCATAGCTGCCGTGGCAGGGCTTTTAGTAGGCAAACTGGCCACTCACCCGATGCGGCCAGAGAACCATCTCTTCGGAAGGGAACGTTTTTTCGAGACTCAGAAACGGGTCGTTCTCGCCGCTCGTCGGGTCCTTGTGGAAGACATCGTATATGAATCTGGTTTGGTGCCTGAAATTGGACGTGGGATATTCATAGTCGATGCATCCGATAAACATGAGAAAGATGCTAGGCCCGAGTTTCTGTCCGCCATCTATGATCGCGGGTTTAATATCTTTTTCCCATCCGTTTATCCCGAAGGGCAAATCGGCGTGGTCTCCGGGGAAGACAGACACGCCCCAATTTTCAGCGCTCCTAATTTTGGTTTTTGCAAGGCCATCACAGTATTCCTTCAGTTGCGCGCTTGGGCCATCCACATAGTCGGCTCCCCGCATGGCTATCAGTTTCCCCTGCACGAACATTCCAGTTGCAACCGAATGCCCGACGTTGACGCCTTGAATATTAATTGCCTACGTGATGTTTCCGTTCTTGTCGGATTGAAACTTGGCTCCGGATTTAACACTCTCCTTGATCCACGGTCGGTCCGCCATTTCCAGTTGGCGAGATGCTGTTACGGAGGCATTGTAGGCAGCGTCGGCAGCTTTTTTGTTAGCACACCACTGAAGGCCAGCAAAAACCGTGTACCCCAACCCGCTCAGGAATATGGCAATCGTCGTGACGGCCATGATTCCATTGGAATGTTGGGTTATAAGACTCCACCATCCCATTACGACTTCCGGTGGAGATGGCTCCTTATTGGCTGTTTTGGAACCGCTGTCGGTATCTACGGAATCATGCTCAGTCATGTGGGTCTAAGTATCTATTATTCACCAAGAGTGTTTGCCAAGAGAATCGCCTATCTCATTGGCGGATGGTTCGCGGGTGGCCCACATTTGCCGCAGTTGGCAAATGTGGGGCCGTGCCAAGGACGCGCTCGACCCGATTCGATCGATCTCTACAGGCCCTTGCTTGCCTGCGTTGACTAGGCGGGGAGGGGCGGGTAGAGTGTGGCGTTCTGAGAACATCCGAAATCATACGTAGCATCGCGGAAGCAAGCGAGGTCACGCGGCAATGGCGAACCCTGGAATCAGTTGCCAGTGGTCAGTTGTCAGTTAAAGTCAAAAGCCGATCCCTCGACTTCGCCCGAAGGATTTGAAGGCGGGATAGGCTCGTCCCACGAGGCCACGGCTAAAGCCCTGGTTGTGGGTGGCTGTATTCACCGGCCTAAAGGCCGGTGCTTCCACCGGGCGACAGCAACATGCGGGAAGAGGCGACGCTGGTGAAAAGGACGGATCACCTTCCTTCCCACCCAAGCTGCGCTTGGATGGGGCACCCACAAGGCAGTGGTTAGTGGCTAGCGCCAGAAAAGCAGATCCCTCGGCTGCGCCTCGTGATGACAAACCGTAAGAGGGAGCAGGTCCTTCCGCTCCGCCGCCGAAGCGGCGGCTCCGGTCGCGATGACGGCGGAGGAAGAATAAGAGTTGCCAGTTAAAGTCAAAGGACCCACTCAAGCAAAAGCTGCTTGAGTGGGGCACCCGGAGCGGGATAGGCTCGTCCCACGAGGCCACGGCTAAAGCCTTCGGTGGTGGGTGGCTGTATTCACCGGCCTAAAGGCCGGTGCTTCCACCGGGAGACAACAGGTCGTTCGACTTCGCTCGTCGCCGCGGCGACTCGCTAACGCCCGGATGCGGGAACAGGTGACGCTGGTGAAAAGGAAGGATCAGCTTCCTTCCCACCCAAGCTGCGCTTGGATGGGGCACCCACATTCGTCGGAGCGCGAAGAAAGAGCAGATCCCTCGGCTCCGCCTCGTGATGACAACGCAGTAGACCTCTCCGCCGGACACCCGAATGTCATAATCCTTAGGTGCGAATCCTTATCTCCGCGGGAGAGGCTTCTGGCGAGCTTTATGGGGCGAAACTGATCGAGGCGCTTCGTCGGGAAGGCGCGCGGCGATCTCCGCAGCTGGCGCTGGAGTTCTTCGGCGTGGGCGGCGAGCGGATGCAGCAGGCCGGATGCGAACTCGTGGTCAACGCTCACGAGATCGCGGTGGTGGGACTGGCCGAGGTCGTCGAACACCTGCCGCGCATCTACCGGCGCTTTCGGCGCGTGGTGGCCGAGGCGGAACGGCGGCGTCCCGATGCCGCTGTGCTGATCGACTTCCCCGACTTCAATTTTCGCCTGGCGCGAGAGCTGCACAAGCGCGGAATTCCGGTGATCTATTACGTCAGTCCGCAGTTGTGGGCGTGGCGGCAATCGCGCATCGAGCTGGTAAGGAAGTACGTCCGCAAGATGCTGGTGATCTTTCCGTTCGAAGAGAAGTTCTATCGCGAGCGTGGCATTGAAGCGGAGTTTGTGGGGCATCCGCTGGCGGACTTGCCGCTGCCGTCGATCACGCGCGAGGAGTTTGCCGCCGAGTATGCGATCGATGCGCAGCGCGATTGGATTGCGCTGTTGCCGGGCAGCCGGCGAGGCGAGGTGTCGCGCATCTTCCCCAAGCTGTTAGAAGCAGCGCAACTTCTAGGGCCGGAATACGTTTATATAGTGCCAGTAGCTTCAACGCTCGATATCCGCTGGATGACGTCGTTTCTCGACAGCTACGCCGGTCCGCCGATTACGTTTACCAACGATGCCCGGGCCACGTTGCGTCACGCGCGGGTGGCGGCGGTGGCCAGTGGAACGTCAACGCTGGAGGCGGCGCTGATCGGCACGCCGTTCGCGATGGTGTACCAGGTGGCTCCGCTTACCTGGAGGTTTGGCCGCCGTCTAGTAAAGGTGGACCGGTTTGCGATGGTGAACTTGATTGCCGAGCGCGATGTGGTGCCTGAACTGGTGCAGGACGGATTCTCCGCCGAACGGGTTGGCGCCGAGTTGCGGAGGGTTTTGCCTGACGGCAGCGCGCGCAACGCTATGATGCAAGGATTTGACGACGTCCGGCGGCGGCTGCGTCCTTCTGACACCGAGGGCAGCGCCAGCGAGCGGGCGGCACGGGCCGTGCTGACCGTACTTGAAGCGGTTTCTCAATGATGCACGGGAGCAAGTTCGATTTCCCTCAGGGGCTAAAGCCCAATGTTCAGGATGTCCGGAACGGCAGGGCTGAAGCCGTGCCCTTTCAAATCGCATTTGTGAGAATAATTTCAGGGCCACGAGCGTGAGAGCGCGGCAGGCATCCTTCCATGTGGATTTTCCATCATTTATAGTGACCAGAAGGGCAGGAGTTCTCTCCATAATGCAAATCGCAGCGCGATGCTGGCGGCGCGTGGTTCTGATCCTCACTCTGGCGGCTCTGGTACCGGCCTCGTATGCTGCTGATCGGCAGCGCATTCAAGTCGAAAATTATGTCATTCAGGCGGTTGTCGCTCCGCAGACACACCAGATCAAGGCGATTGCACGGGTAAGATTCACCGCGCTCGACGACATCAGTATTGCGACTTTCGTGCTGCACAACGGGCTGCGCCCGACGCGGGTGCTCGACGCGGACGGACAAACGCTTTCGGCGGAACGCGTCAGCCAGGATTCGACGGTGCGTATTTCGCTGCCTAGCGGCCTGACCAAGGGAGCGAGTTCCACCCTGACGTTTGAGTACGAGGGCGCGCTTCAGTCGGCCGATGACAGCCCTGTCCCGGGATTGAAGCTGGCCTACATCGGGGATCCGATTACCTATCTGCTATACGCGGGCGCATGGTTTCCCATGGTCGGATATGGCACGAACCGTTTCAGTTCGACCATCAGTATTAGTGCTCCTACGGGATATACCGTGATTGGTAGCGGCAAGGAATCGACGGGGTCGATGGCGTCGATGGGAGAAGGTGAAGGCGAAGCTCCGCGGGCTGCACGTGCGGGAGCGAAGAAAGGCGCGGCGAGTTCCGGCCCGATGAAGCTCGCCATTCCGCCGGGCAACTCGACCTATACGTTTACCTACGAGAAGCTGAGCTTTCCGGGGACCATCCTGATCGGCAAGTACGAGCAGACAAAGAGCAGCGAGGGCGGGCTCGACGTCACGGTTTATACCTCGCCCGAGAACAAGCCTGTGGCACAGGCGTATGCCGAAGCTGCATCCAAAGCATTTTTCTACTTTACGTCGTCGTTCGGGCCTTCTTACAGCGGCAAACTGAGCGTGGTTGAGCTGCCGAATGACACGGTTCCGTCGGCCTGGGCGCCCGAGATTGCGGCGATCGCCTCGCGGGCCTTTAGTCCGAAGGTGAACTACCGGCTGCTGGCGAATACCATCGCGCATCAGTGGTGGGGGACCATGGTCAGCCCCGCGACCAGGAACGACTGGTGGATCAGCGACGGCTTCGCGCGGTACTCGGAAGCACTCTACGTGCTGTATGTGGCCGGACAGGCGGGCTTCGAGGAAGTGACCAAGGACATGGCGGTGGGAGCGCTGGCCTACATCAGCGTTCCACTGTCGCAGGTGGGCAAGCTGGATGTGTTCTCGCCGGAGTTTCAGTCGCTGGTAACCGATAAGGGAGCCAGCGTGCTGAATATGCTGCGCTGGGTCATCGGCGATCAGGCATTCGACAAGACCATGCGCGACTTTCTGGCGCAATACTCGGGCAAGGGAGCCAGCGTGGACGACCTGCGCAAAGTCGCTGAGGCGGCCTCGGGTCAGCAGCTCACGTGGTTCTTTACGCAGTGGCTCGATTCCACGGGCGCACCGGAATTCAAGACTAAGTACACGATCTATCGTACGCAGAAGGGATTTCGGGTGGTCGGCGAAATCCAGCAGGACCTCGATTTGTTTCGCATGCCCGTGGAGTTGAGGATCGATACCGACGGCAAGACTGAAACCAAGCGCATCGAGGTGTCAGGCACGGACTCCGCATTTGCGGTGGAGACGTTTGGCAAACCGCGCAAGATTACCGTCGATCCTAACAATCGCGTGCTGAAGAATTCGCCAGAGTTGCAGGTGCGGACCTCGATTGTGCGCGGACAGCAGGACGTCGAGCAAGGCGACCTGACCGAGGCGCTCAAGGAATTCCAGAAGGGCCTGGACGTCAACAAGAACAGTTCGCTGGCGCACTATCGCATCGCCGAAGTGTTCTTCCTGCAGCACAACTACCAGTCGGCGGCGAACTCGTATCGCGAAGCGCTCAACGGCGATGGCGAACCGCGATGGACCGAGGTCTGGAGTCACATTCAATTGGGAAAGATCTTCGACCTCACGGGACAGCGTGAACGCGCCAGCAACGAGTATCGCCAGGCGCTGCAGACCAACGACAATACGGCGGGGGCACTGGACGAAGCCCGCAAGTACCTGCAGGCTCCGTTTACTCCGCAGAGTGCACCGAGCGGGCAATAGATACGATCTCTTGAATTGCTTGCCTGAGGGATGCGATTTCCCTCAGGGGCTAAAGCCCAGTGTCTACAAGGTCCGGAATGGCACGGCTGAAGCCGTGCCCCTTCAAAACTCTCCTGGCCAATCCTGATGCAGCAGTCGTTTAGTGGGCAAGTTTTAGGCCGCTCAAGTGGGCGGCCTTTTCTTTTGGGACATCGCGGGACATTAGCAGCACCTGGAAGGTTTCACCCATGGCTTCGGGGCTGATGAGGTGCTTGAGTTGAAGCGCGACCTTGGCGCGCTCCTGCGGGAGCTTGCAATCCTGAAACGCATCGGCAAATTGGGTTTCTTCGCCGATGCCGATGAGGAATTGCGATTGCGTCAGCAGGGCAAGCGGCTCAAGGCCACGATTACCGGCGCGCGAGCGGAGGGCCGTGAAATTTACGTGCGTGGTGATGTCCTGCTCGCCGGGAGCTTCGTAAGGAGACGGACTCGCCCGATGTTGGCGGTAAGTCATCAGAGTGTCGCGGTGGCGTCCGGCAAGCTGTTCTTCGCGGGTGTAGCCGTAGTCGATCAAGACGAGAAAGCCTCGTCTGTGGTCGAAGACGGCTGCGATGCGATCCATCCATCCGAGTGAGGCGAGCGGGACCTCGACGCGCTCTCCGGCTTCAGGATGGACGCTGTAGCGATCGAGGAAGTCGAGTTCCGGCGGTGACGGTGGCACGAACTGCTCGCGGAAACTGCCGTCGTTCTCTGCTACCCGCACGACACCGCGATAATCGACGATCTCGACCGGCAGGGCGTCGAAGAACTCGTTGGCAAAGATTATGAGGTGGGCTCCCGCTGACGCGGCGGCTTCCTCCAGCGTCTCGAAGATCGCCGCCTGCCCGCTCGCGATGCGGGCGGACAGCCGTTCCTGTAAACGGCCGCGAAACCTCGAGGACTGCTCGACGAGGCTGTAGCGCAGGGCGTGCGCGAAATCAGGGAACTGCTTTGCCGACCAGTCAAGGACGTCAGAGGCGAATAATCCGCGGCCGGGGCCGAGTTCGATCACATCGATGCGGTCGGGTGAATCGAGCGCGCGCCACATCTCCTCGAACTGGCGCGACAGGAGACGTCCAAAGACGGCGTGCACGTCGCTGGAAGTGTAGAAGTCGCCAGCTTTGCCGAACTGCTCGGTCGCGCGCGAGTAGTAGCCGAACTCAGGGTGATAGAGGCAAAGTTCCATGTAGCGCGAGAAGGGCATCGGACCATCGCGACGGATTTCGTCCACGATGAACTGGCGAAGGCTCACAGCTTGCCCTCACGCTCCATCTGCTGATGTTCCTTGCGGTGCTGCGGGGTGCGGATAAACATCTCGACCAGGTAGTCGTGCAGGCAGTCGAAGAGTTGGCGCTGGAAGGCCCACTCGAACTGTGGATCGTCGAGATCGCGGGGGTGCAACTCGAAGTAGTAGGTATGAACCGGCGGATCAGTGAAGCGCGGCTTGATGATTACTTCGACGGACTCGTCCTTGGCGCGGGCATCGAACTCAACGAGAGGGTGCTCGTAGAGGCGAAGTTGGTGTAGCACGCGCGCCAGGCGGTCGAGGGTCACCTCGCGATTGTAGCCGAGGTGTTCTATTCGTACCGCAAAGCTTCAATAGGATCGAGCCGCGACGCCTTGATGGCGGGCAGCATGCCGCTGATCAGTCCGACCAATCCCAGGATGATCGTCGCCGCGACCACAATCGTCGGGTCGATGATCAGCCGGATGTCGGCTGCCTCGGCATTTTTGGCCAGCGCGCTGTAAAACGTGATCCGTCCCGCCAGTATCGAGACGGCATAGGCAAGGATAATTCCCGCGATGCCGCCAACCGCAGTGATGGCCAGCGCTTCGGCGAGGAACTGGAACAGGATGTCGCGACGCCGTCCGCCCAGGGCCTTCTCGACGCCAATCTCGCGGGTACGTTGTGTCACCGACACCAGCATGATGTTCATCAACCCGACTCCGCCAATACCGAGCGTCAACGTCCCGATGAAGCCGAGCAAGATCTTGAGGCCCATGGTTATGACCTGAAACTGGTGCAACTGCTTCATCATGTTGAAGACGTATACGGCACGCTTGTCGTCGGGCTTGAATTGGTACTGATCGGCGAGAACCTGACGCACCTGCCGCTCCACCTGTTCGAATTGGTCCCCCTCATAGGCCACCCAGATGCCATCGAGATAGTGGGTGTTCTTGAGGTCACCCATGGTGGAGAACGGAATCTCAACGACGCGGTTGACGCCGTCGTCGCCTTCCTGCATGCGCGGAGCTAGTACGCCAATGACTTTAAAACCGACGCCGTCGATGCGAATGTACTGACCCAGCGCGTACTGACCCGAGAAGAGTTTCGTCTTAGTTTCCGAACCAATGACCGCGACGCGCGCCTTGGCTTCCTCCTCTTCCTCGCCAAAGAACTGACCTTCATCCAAGTGCATGGCCTGGATCTTGAACATGCTGGGATAAATCCCCTCGACGTTGAAAGTGTAGCTGCGAACGTCGTATTGCACGGTTGACTGCTTGTAAGCGGCGGGAGAGATACGCCTGACCATGGGAGCTGCGTTCACGATGCGATCGACGTCATCCATGGTGAAACGAACCTGGGTGCCGGCCTTCTGGCCGCCCGCCTGCTGCGAGGTGCGTCCCGGAAAAATGCCGATGATGCGCGTTCCCCACTGCGCGAAGATGGTCTCGATGGCACGGCCAAAGCCGTTGCCGTAGGCCAGCAAAAGCACCACAGTTGCAATGCCCCAAGCCATGCCCAGCATGGTGAGAGCCGTCCGGCGGCGGTTGAAGCGCATCGCCTCGTAGGCCTGCGATAGTAAATCCCTGACCATGACTACTCCTGCCTGAGAGCCTCAACAGGCTGCAACATGGCGGCTTTGCGCGCTGGGTAGAGCCCAGCCACGGTACCCGCGATCGCCAGCGTTCCGATTGCAACTGTCGCCGACATGAAAGACATCGTTGGGGGATCAAAGCCGGGTGCCCCGTCGGCCATTCCGCTCATTGCTCCCATGAGTAATGCTGCTCCACCCATTCCGATGGCGCCACTGATCAGCGTGAGAAATGAGCCTTCCAGAAAGAACTGCAGAAGGATACTGCGATTGGTGGCGCCCAGCGCCTTGCGCAAACCAATCTCGCGGGTGCGCTCGCTGACCGCTACCAGCATGATATTGATGATGCCGATCGCTCCCAGAGCCAGGGTTACAAGTCCGACTCCACCCAGGAAGATATCCATAACGTCGAATATCTTGCCCACGGCTTCGGCGTTCTTTACGGTGTCCCAATCTTCGAAGGCGTCATCGTTGCGCCAGTCGAATCCATGATTGCGGGCGATGATTTTGCGAACTTCCTGGCGGGCCAGGTCATGCTCCTCCCGAATTCTGGGGCGGTAGTTCAGGAAGGAAACTGCGGTCTCCTCGCGTTCGCCCTTGAGCGGGAAGAACTGGTGCATCATGCTGTAAGTGAGAAATACCCGGTTGTTGGTCGAGTTGTCGTCTCCGTGCCCGACGCGCTTCACGACTCCCACGACCTCGAAGCGCACGTCATTCAGAAGGATGGAGTTGCCAACTGCGGTCCTGCCGCCGGGGAACAGGTTCTTCAGCATCTCATCGCCGATGACACAGACGAAGCGCTTTTGGGTGTCGTCGGCGTCATTCAGCCAGCGTCCTGCGGCCAGCGGAAGGTAACGAATGGTGTTGAAGTTGGGAGGGATGCCAACGACCTGACCGTTGGTGTTGCCAAATTCGCTGACCTCACGCATGTCCGTGCGCATCAAGACCGGGGCGACCGCGCGCACGTGGGGGGCTTCTCGTTGGATGTCGAGGTAGTCCTGGTAGGTGAGCTTGTAGGGATGACCGGAACTCATATTGCCAGCCACTGCGGGGGCCCTGCCGGGGAAGATAAACATGATGTCCTCGCCCAAGGAGTTCAGCTCCTTCTTATTCCCCGAGCGGAAGCCTTCGCCCAGTCCGACCAACAGCAGCAACGATCCGACGCCCCAGGCGATCCCGAACATGGTCAGGAACGAGCGCAACTTATGCGCCCAGAGGGTGCGCAACATCTGCCGCAGGATTTCGAAAAACAACATCGGTAGACCGGGCCCCCTGCCTAATAATCCATACGAAAGCCGACGCCGATTGGTTCCCCTTTACCGGGCGCCGATGTTAAGAGTCGATTAATCCATTAGACACCACAACTGATGCAACGATAGCAACTTAGGCGAGATTCGGGATGGATTGCAGATTAATGATCACAGACCGCGTGAATGTTGAGGAAATCGGTACCTGGGTGCGGCAAACTGGCTCCAGATTGGGTATCATGGAAGCAACGCAATGGGTGGCCAGCGATGTAGGTTGGCGGCCTGCTGCAAATCATCAGAAACTTAATCACCAGAAACCAGGAGTGAACGAAAAATGGCTAAAGCAACTCGGGCTACCGATAGCACGACACCGAAGAAACGCACCACCAAGGCCAAATCTGCGCCATCGAATGGCACTGAAGTGGTGGAAACGGTGGCGACGCCCGCCCTTGCTCACGAAACCAAATCATCTAACTCGATTGAAGAAAAGATCCGCGCTCGCGCTTATGAACTGTTTCTGAAGCGCGGAGGTTACGGGGGATCTCCGGAGCAGGATTGGCTCCAGGCAGTGGCGGAGATTCATGGCCAGTCTGGCGCGTAACACAGCCTGACGGATTTGCGATTTGCAGCGGTTATAGATTCTGCGACGGCCGGCTTTTGACAGTCGGTCCGTGGGTAAGCTAGCTGCGGGCCAAATCCAACCCTCAAACATCACGCCGAAATAGCAATCATGGGAGCCGTTCCGTTGAGGCCGGCTCCCAGTACCAATTTTTGGGAGGAGTCTGGAGGGCGGCCGCTGTCAAACCTCACAACCCAATGTGATCTGAATCACCTAGCATCGGGTTGCCAAACGCAGTATGCTTACGGGAGCGGGAAACGCGCCTCCCCGTCTAAGAGCGGAAGTCCGGTTCCACGAGGTTTATCGCCGTATGTCAGTGCAGGGACGCAGGTATTTGCGCTTTGGCGCAGTGATCGTTGTTATCGTGATTTCGCTGGCGTATCTCGCCTACACGGGCGTGCGCGACAGCAAGAGTTATTACGTCACCATCAAGGAACTGAACGGCATGGGCCCCGAGGCCTACAGCAAGCGCTTGCGGGTAGCGGGGAATGTGGCGCCCGGATCGATAAAGCGCCAGGGAACGCATCTGGAATTTCTGCTTGCTGAAGAGGGCCGGACAATCCCGGTGGTTTATGCGGGCAGCGAAGCTCCTCCGGACACCTTTAAGGACAACGCCCAGGCCCTGGCTGAAGGCAAGTACGGACACGACGGCGTGTTTCACGCAACCAACATCCAGGCCAAGTGCGCTTCGAAGTATGCTCCCAAACAGCCTGATCAGCCGGGAGCGGCGCCGGCAAAGGGTGAGAATCCGCAGAAGGCGGAGTTGAGCGGAACTCAGTCTGGCACCCAAGGCCAGTAGATTGCCGCAAGACGGCTTCACAGAAGCGCAACCGATGCCAGGCACAAGCGAGCGATCCGATCAGCCTGTCATCACGCTGCAAAACCTGGTCAAGTTCTTTGGGCGCTTTGCCGCGTTACGCGACATTTCAGATAGCTTCGCGCCGGGACGGCTGTATGTCGTCGTCGGCGACAATGGCGCCGGCAAGAGCACCCTTTTGCGGGTGGTCGCGGGACTGATGCAGCCCAGCCAGGGGTCGGTCACGCTGCTCGGCGCGAGAAGCGCGCGCGATGTCGCTCACCGTATTGGCTACATGGGACATGCTCCCCTGCTCTACGACGAATTGAGCGGCATGGAGAACCTGCGCTATTTCGGCGGGCTGTATGGATTGCACGACGAAAGCACCTGCCGCAATGCGATGCAGATGGTCGGACTCGATCCTGACCTGACGCGGCGGGTGGGACAGTATTCGCAGGGAATGCGGCAACGGCTCTCGCTGGCCCGAGCCGTGTTGCATGATCCGGAGCTGATGCTGCTGGATGAGCCGTTCTCCAACGTCGATGTACATTCGGCACGGGAGATGGCGGCGGTGCTGGGACGCGTCCGCGACAAGGGAAAGACAATTTTCGTGGTGACGCACCAGGCACCGCTGATGGAAGGCGTGGCGGATGAGTTTGTGCACATGTCGGCGGGACAGATTGTGCAACGCGAGAAGACGACCAGGAAAGCGGTGTCCGTGAGTAGCTCCGCCGGGAGTACGCGATGAGCACGTTTGGCGTGACCCGGGCGACGTTGCTGAAGGACCTGCGCATGGAGTGGCGCTCCAAGGACGCCATCAACTCCATGCTGTTCTTCTCGCTGCTGGTGGTGGTGATTTTCAGCTTCGCGTTTAACCCCACGGCGGAGGAGTCGCGGCTGATCGCGGGCGGATTGATCTGGGTGTCGTTTCTGTTCGCGGCGGTGGTCGCGCTGAACCAGACCTGGGCACGCGAACTGCGCAACCAGGTGCTGGATGCCTACCGGGTGTCGCCAGCTCCGCCGCATGCGCTGTTTCTGGCGAAGGCGCTGGGGAACTTCGTTTTCGTGGTGATCCTGGAAGCCCTGATGGCGCCGCTGTTCGTGGTGTTTTACCAATTGCGCTCGGTCGGACCGGCATGGCAACTCGTGGTGGTTGCGCTGCTGGGAACGTGGGCGCTGGTGGTCAACGGGACATTCTTCGCGGCGATGTCGATCCGCACCCGCAACCGCGAGATCATGCTGCCGCTGATCCTGTTCCCTATCTCGATTCCGGCCTTGCTGGCGATGGTGGACGCCACGACGGGCATTCTGACGGGCGAGTCTTCGCCTGATTTCTGGATCAAGTTGCTGCTGGTTTACGATGTCATCTTTACCGCAGTGTGTCTGCTGCTTTTCGAAAGTGTGTTAAACGCGGAATGAAATTTGTTACCTGGATCTTCGTAGTCATTACGGTCGCGCTGTTGGGATACGGCCTGTACCAGGGGCTGGTGGTGGCTCCTACGGAACGGACCATGGGCGACGTGCAGCGCATCTTCTATTATCACGTTCCATCGGCATGGACGGCGTTTCTGCTGTTCTTCGTGAACTTTATCGCGTCCATCATCTATCTCTGGAAGCGAAGCGCGGGCAGCGATGCGATCGCGGTAGCGTCAGCCGAGGTGGGAGTCGTCTTCTGCACGGTGGTGTTGGTCACGGGACCAATCTGGGCGCGGCCAGTGTGGGGCATCTGGTGGACGTGGGACGCGCGGCTCACGACGACGCTGGTGCTGTGGCTGATTTACGTCAGCTACCTGGTGTT
This sequence comes from uncultured Acidobacteriaceae bacterium, assembly GCA_963779555.1. Lineage (GTDB taxonomy): Bacteria > Acidobacteriota > Terriglobia > Terriglobales > Acidobacteriaceae > DASRAA01. Next base: position 170,743 of record CAVZYS010000032.1, on the reverse strand, counting down.
GCGGCGGTTTGCCGCAGGCGGCCAAACGCAGGTGCTCGCGGCAGCCTTGGCGATCTTTGGCTTTGTGGATGTGCCCATCGTGTTCATGGCAATTCGCTGGTTCCGCACGCAACATCCTTCGCCGGTGATTGGCGGGGGCGAAGGCTCGGGACTCGATCCCACAATGTGGCATGCCGTGCTGTGGAACTGGCTGGCGTTCTCGTGCCTGGCTGTGCTGCTGGTAATCGTTCGTTATCGCCTGCAGCGCATGGAGGAGACGGTGGAAGCGGCGCACGCGCAGTTGGCCCTGCAGGGAGGTGTGCGATGACGGGAGCGGTAGCATTGAAGGCGGCTTATATCGCCACGTGGGTGATCCAGTTGGGATACCTGGGCTACCTGCTGAGCCGGTATCGCAAAGTGCGCGAAGAGATGAAGGACCTCAAGCGGTCTTCGTGAGGAGACTGGCTTGAGCAGCGAAAAGCGCGGCACACTGCGAGTGATCGCGGCGGCCAACTTCATCTTCTGCGGGCTGTTTGTGGTGTTCAGCCTGCCGTATTTTTGGCGGCAAGTGCAAGTGCTGCGGAACTGGCCTGAAGTTGATGCGCAGGTGTTGCGAAGCGAAGTAGTGACCGAGCCATCGCCAGGCCACGACATGGTGTACCGGGCAAAGCTGGCGGTGCTGTACACCGTCGCGGGAATCCGATCATTTCCGATCTGACCAGCTTCGAGAGCACCAACTACGAAGCGACGCTGCGGCGGGTCGAGCAGTTCCCGGTTGGCAGCCATCATTCCGTTCGGTACGACCCGGCGAATCCGAATCAGGCGCGCATTGGCGCGGGTTGGAACCGGACGTATTTTGCCCTGCCTCTGATAGTGCTATCGATGGCGGCCTTATTTCTTTGTGTCGGGGCGGTATTCCTGGCCGTGGCAAAAGCCGCGTCATAGGTACCCCCTCCCCCCTCCCCCCATCTTGAAAACAAAGGGTTTATAGCACGACTGTGCGTAAGTTCGCACAAATATTAGCACTTATAGCTAAAGTCTTAGAAACAAAGGGGTAAAATCGCTGCGGCTGTTTATAGGCTGGGATGGCCCAAGTTTACCTTGTAGTTATCAAAGAGCCCCATTGACCTGCACCCTCGGTGCCGGCCCGCAAGCGAGAGACACCAATCCCTCGCCTCACGTAGATGGTTTACCGGGCAGGGAGCGGGACGGGCAAGGACTTGGGACACAGGCGTGTGTGATAACGAGGGCCGTTTTCGTCACGCAGCAAATGACGCTCAGGCTCACGCCCTCGCGAGATTATGGCGCCCGTTAAAACCGGCTCGGAGTTGTTTAAGAGGGCCGATATACGCGGGCTGACGCCCACGGCTCACACAAATTCCGCCCTGCGGGCTCACTACACGAACCGATGGCGGTCAAGGGCGCGTTGCGATTTCGCAGGACGGTTCTGTGTGAGTTGAGTTGGTCGAGCGCGGCCTGGACGGCGTCGCGCTCGCGGGGCATGTTGAGTTCGGTGAAGAGGGCGAGGGCCTGCTGGAGCTTCTGCTTTTCGGTTGCGCGGTCGCCCTGCGCGCGCGCCAGCAAGCCCCAGTACCAGTAGCAATAGCCGAGGTCTATCTTCAGCCTAGCTCAACGCAGATGGCCTCTTCTTTTGGAACAGAGCTAGAGCCTCCGTCAGTTGACCCTGTTCCAACAGGATCAGTGCCTGGTTGCCGTAGCTGCGCTGCAGACCGCCCGTGTCGCCAAGCCCCTCGCAGATGGCTTCTTCTTTCTTGTGCAGCGCCAGTGCTTCCTCCGGTCGACCCAAGCCTGGAGGATCAGCGCCTGGTTGCCGTAGCTGGCTTGCAGACCCGTCCTTGTTGCCCAGCTCCAGCGCAGATGGCTTCTGTCTTTCTTGTGTAGGGCCAGCGCCTCCTCCAGCCGCCCCCAGCCGTAGCAGGATCAGCCGCCTGGTTGCCGTAGCTGCTCTGCAGGCTGTCCTTGTTGCCCAGCTCCAGGCAGATGGCTTCTTGTTTCTTGAGCAGGGCCATCGCCTCCTCCAGCCGCCCCCAGGCCTTGAGGATCAGCGCCTGGTTGCCGTAGCTGGCTTGCAGTCCATCCTTGTCGTCCAGCTCCAGGCAGATGGCTTCTTCTTTTTTGTGCAGGGCCATCGCCTCCTCCAGCCGCCCCCACGACGACAGGATCAGTCGCCTGGTTGCCGTAGCTGCGCTGCAAGTTGATCTTCGCCTCGCGATCATCGCGGTCTGCCTGCAGTGGCTCCTCCTGCTTGCATGATGCGAAGAGCCGACATCCAGCTCACCAATCCGCCGACTCGCCGAGTGAATCCGCTAAAGCTGAGTCGGCCAGTTCGCGATCGCTTCTCGCCGCGTGTTCGCAGAGAAGTCGGCGGCCGGAATGATTTCCTCCAGACACTCGCGGCAGTCGCGCCAGCGCGTCTCCCAGTCCTTGAACAAGCTTCTCCAGTGCTGCTGCATGGCGCTCCTGCAACTCAGCCAGGCCATCCTCGCCCGCGCGTGCCCGCAGTTGGTCGCGCAGCAGGGCGTGCAACTGGAAGCGCTGGCGGTCGCGGTCGAGGACGCGCAGCAGCGAGCCGCGCACCAGACGTTCGCGGCCTCATCGGCTTCGTCTTCGGCTGAGCTCCGGCGATCTGGGCCGCCAGCGGCAGCCAGAAGCCTTCCTGCACGCAGACGGCGCAGGCGGCCAGCAGCTTTTGCTCGCGCTCGGGCTGCGACTCGATGGCCGTGCGGAAGAGAGCGTTCACGTCTTTGGCGCCGTCGGCCAACTGGTCTGAGCCGCAGCTTGAAGACGGCCTTGCTCGAGGCGCGCTGGCCTCGCGTGCCGCGCAGCAGGCTGGCGCCCACGGCCACGGCGATGGGCAGCATCTCGACGCGGGCGGCGAAGTCGAGCAGCGGCTGGCGGTTGCTTGTCCACCTCTCGCTGGCTGAACACGGGATCGAGGTAGGTGTGGAAGAGTTCGTCGGCTTCCGAGCTCGGTGAACTTCTCCACCTCGGAGGTCTGCTTTTGGGAGTGAGGCCGGGCAGCGACTTGAGGCGCGAGGTGTAGAGCACGGAGCAGGCGGGGCCGGGCTCCAGTTGGGTGACTTCGATTTTGCCGTCGCCGTTGGGCCAGACGTCGTCGAGGACGAGCAACGACTGGCGCTGGCGCAGCCATTGTCTGGCGGCGTCGCGCTGGCGGTCGGGCGCGAGGGTCTTGACGTCGATGGGCAGGCGGTCGACCAGCTCGGCGGTGATGGCGTCGAGCGGGCGCTGGCCGCAGGTCTGGAAGACGACGGCGTCGAAGTCTTTCTGGGCGTCCCAGGCGAATTGCAGGGCGAGGGTGGACTTGCCGGTGCCGGGCTCGCCGTGGAGGAGGAAGACCATGGGCTCGCCGGAGAAGGTGCTGCGCAGTTGCTGGAGATAAGGGCCGCGACCGACGAAGTCCTGGGGGCGATACTCGGGCAAACCGAGGAAGCGCTTGACGCTCTCGCGTTGCTCGATCCAGGCGACGGTTTGGCGAAGGGCCTCTTGCTGGTCGCGGCGCGCGTCGATGTAGTTCTTGGTGCGCAGCAATTCGGGCAGGGGATGGTCGCGCAGCATCACGATGCCGAGGCGGGTCTTCTGCTCGGCCACCTGGCGGGCAAGGACGGAGGTCCATTCTTCTTCGGTCCATTTGGAGGAGGCGGCGTCGGGCGACCAGACGAGGAGGGCGACATCGCACCACTTGAGGCCTTCTTCGATTCTGGCGACGAAGTTTTCGTACTTTCCGACATCGATCTCGCAGAGCCAAGCTTCGGAGCGTGCGCCGATGATGGCGGCGGCGAGCTGCTTCACGAAGTCGGCGTCTTTGGTGCTGTGCGAGAGGAAGACTTTCATGGCGCTGGTCGGGGGTTACAGGCGAAGCGTAGCAGAGGACGGAGAGGGAGTCAGCAGGAAATGCGGGGGAGGCACAATTGCCTGCGGCGACGTAATCGATGCATCGAGGAAGAGAGAGACGAATTCCCTCAGGGGCTAAAGCCCAGGTTTCTCGGCCTCCCAACGGCACGGCTGAAGCCGTGCCCCTTCAAAACCATGCGTGTCACAGAGGCGCCGGCTGCGGGTTGTTCCTTTCGGGTGATTTTTCTTTTGTTTACAGTGCCTTACGTCGGAATGACGGGGTCGGCTACAGCGGAGCCGGGGAGCGCATGGGTGACCAATCTGAGTTACAGTAAGGGAAGTTGCCGGAACTTTCTTGCCCATCCGGGTGAAATACTAATGGAAACGACATCCGCTTCATCGCCGAGGTGGCGTTGCTGACCGAACAAACCGACGAACAGCTCCTGGTACTGGCGCTGGACGGAAACGAAGACGCGTTCACCGCCCTCTATCGGCGCAGGCAGGGGCCTGTGTATCGGTTTGCCTTGCACATGAGCGGCTCTCCGCAGGTGGCTGAGGAAGTGACGCAGGACGTGTTTATGTTTCTGCTGCAACGGGGGCGTGGATTCGATCCTGCGCGCGGAGCCGTGGGGGCTTATCTGTTCGGAGTGGCGAGAAATTACGTCCGGCGCGCGATGGAAAAAAGTCATTCAGAAGCGGTGATGACAACGCCTGCCGAGGACGATGATCCGCTGCTGGTGACGGACTTCGACCCCGTGAGCGATATCGCGCGAGGTCAGACGTCGAAGGCGATCTGGAAGGCAGTGCTGTCGTTGCCAGAGCATTACCGTGAGGCCGTGGTGCTGTGCGATTTGCAGGAGTTGAGCTATGCCGACGCGGCCGAGGCGCTGGGATGCGCTATCGGCACAATTCGATCGCGCCTGCATCGAGCGCACGAGATGCTGGTGAGGAAGCTGCAAAGCTCAGCCCCGGCATTAACCGGGATCTCGGGTGATGCAGCGAGGTGTTTGTCATGACATGCCATGAATTTATTGAAGCCGCCGAGTTCCTGACAGCTTCGGAGTTGCGGCTGATGGAAACCAAGAACGAACCGATGTGGGCCCATGCCCGCGAATGCAGCGGTTGTGGCAAGTGGATGGAGTCGAAGAGGCTGCTGGGCAACGCGCTACAAGTTTTGCGTGTCCACACGGCGCAGTGCGAAGCCGGGCCGAAGGTTGAAGCGGCGGTCCTCGAGGCATTCCGGACACAGGGATTCGAAGCTGGTGGCGGAGATTGCGCCCGATCGCGCCGCGCCGGCGGTGTGGAAGCTCAGCCGCATCTTTGAGGTGGGCGCTTATGCCGCGGTGGCGGCCGCGCTGATCGTCGGAATCTTTCTGGGAGCAAGGATGTGGCGGGATGGGCGAACTCCGCCGACGGGGATTCAGGCGCGGGAGACGTCGCCAGCGCAGCCGGTCAATCCTCGGGCGGAAACAGCGGTTGGCAAAACTGAATCGGCGGGGAATGTGCCCAAGGATATAGCGTTGAAGACCGCCAGTGCCGCCACAATCAAGAGCGCTGTGCTGGTCGCCAAGCCTAGTCAGCCGGCCAATGAACAAGCCGCGGCGACGACCATCGACCGGCAAGGCTTTGTGGCATTGATGCTTTGCGATCCCCTGATCTGTTCAGGGGACGAGCAGGTCATTCGTATGGAATTGCCCGGGAACGCGTCGGCTTCCGGTGACAGCAGTCAGCCGGTGATCGCTGATGTTGTGGTCGGGGATGACGGCCTGGTAAGAGCGATGCGAATCGTGAATTAGGAGAAATTAGCGCGACTCGAGGTTGAAGCAATGAGCTCTATGAAGTTCGGAATTCGTAATTACACACTAGTCATAGTTCTGGCCCTGCTGGCGGTGACGGTGGCTCTCGGACAATCGGCTCCGCCGCCGCCCCCACCACCCCACGATGCGATGTTCGTGCGTGGCGCGGGCCTCGGGGGAGGAATGTTTTTTGGCGAATTTGGCGAGGGCGGAATCGTCAAGGGCGCTCCGCTCAGCGGTGATTTCGTCGTCAGTCATGACTCGACTCTGGCGGACGGCAACCGTATTCACAATGAGTCACAGTCGCGGGTCTATCGGGATTCGGAGGGAAGAATCCGCCGCGAGGTGGGGGTGAATCTGGCGACACCGGCAACCGGGAGCGTGAAGCGAAATATGGTGGTGATCACCGATCCCGTGGCGGGGAAGCGCTACATGCTGAATCCGGACAACAAGACGGCGCATGAGATGCCAATGCATGGGCCGCGGCACGCCGGTGAAAACGGTGAAGAGCACATGAATGTGACCGCGATGGGTGGCCCTGGCGGTCCTGTAGCGATTAACGTCATGGGCGGCCCGGGCGGTCCTGGAGAAGTTGCGAAGGAGCAACTGGGAACCAAGGCGGTGAACGGGCTCCAAGCGGAAGGTGTACGCGTGACCCGTACGATTCCTGCCGGGGCGATTGGGAACGACAAACCCATAGAAGTTGTAACCGAGCGCTGGTTCTCGCCAGACCTGCAGATTGCGGTGCTGACGGTGCATACGGATCCGATGATGGGAACGGTCACGACCAAGCTGGTCAACGTTTCGCGCGGGGACCCGGATGCGTCCCTGTTTCAGGTACCTTCGGATTACAAGATCGAGGCTGGCCGACCTAACGAGATCATGTACATGCCTGCGAAGCCGTAGAGACAATTCGGCAGAGCCATTGAGCGGAGGTCCGTTGCCGGCCTCCGCTTTTGCATGGCCTGCGAACGCGCGGTATTAATCGACAAACGTACGCCGTGGCGTTCCAGATCGTACTTGTGAGACCAGAAGCGGTCTCATAAATAGTGCCCGTGGGGAACTTGGAATTCGCTCAGGGGCTAAAGCCCGGTGTTCACGGGCCTCGATGCGGCACGGCTAAAGCCGTACCCTTTCAAATCGCGTTTGTGAGACGACTTCTAGTGTGCTGTCCCGCAAGTTCGCGGAACAAATCCCGAAACGATGCCTCTGTCTTACGGTATTGCCCTCAGGGGCTAAAGCCCTTGTCTTCATGCGCCAGGTTGCGGCACGGCTGAAGCCGTGCCCTTTCAAAGATGGTCGGCACTCATGTAACGAATTTGCGGGACACCACACTAGTCCAGTTGTTGAAATCTACAGAAATTTGACAACTGGCTCTCAGTAACTAGCGTAGAATTTTGGCCTAGGGCGTGAGGAGAATCGCGTCTTAAGGCCGCATGTTCCGGCTCACTCCAGCTCGGGTTGCCTGGTTTCTGCTCGTCCTGGCCCCAACCCTGTGCATGGGGCAAGGGATGGGCTCAATGCGTCAGACGAGCTGTCAAATTCTGGTGCGCGTGACCTTTGAAGACGACCGGGCTGCCGGCGACCAGATTCGGGTCGAACTGCGGGATGAGACAGGGATTCCGGTAGGGGAGACCTTTACCGATTCCGATGGGCGAGCGACGTTTCACATCGGGTCTGCCGGACTGTTCCAAGTGCTGGTTTCAGGGACGCCGATTCAAGGGACAACTTCAGAAAGCATACGCATCGAGGAGATGGACAAGAGCAGGTCCGTGTTCGTTCGGGTAAAGCCGCGGGTGGATAGCGCTTCGAGCGCAGTCAAGTCGAATGCTCCGCAGGTGACTTCAGCCGCCGAGTTGCGAATTCCCTCCGACGCCAAGAAAGCGTTTCACAAGGGAATGGAAGCCTGGGAACGCAACGACTTTCCGAAAGCGGCTGAGCAATTCGAGAAGGCTGTCACCATCTATCCACAGTACGAAACCGCCTTCAACAACCTGGGAGTGATGTACTACCAGATGAACCAGACGGAGAAGGCGCGCGCCGCGTTTGAGCGGTCGGTCGCCTTGAATGACCGCAACGCGGACGCAGACCGCAACCTGTCGCGCATACTGATTCACGATGGTAATTTTGCACGCGCGGAAGAATTACTGAAGAAGTCGCTGATGGTGGAGCCGCTGAACCCAGTCAGCCTGACCCTGATATGCGTGGCGGAGTACGAGACAGGCGACGTCGATGGCGCACTGCTGACCGAACGCAAAGTTCACCAGCTTCCGCATGAGGGATACGCCGTGGTGCATTATGTCGCGGGTCAGGCGCTGGAGCGCAAGGGCCAGCCCGAAGGGGCGTACACGGAGTACGAAACCTACCTGCATGAGAGCCCAAATGGCGCCGAGGCCAGCCAAGTGAGAAGCGCGTTGACGAGGCTCACCGCCGCCAGTCGGCCTGCTCCGCAGTGAGGCTTGCAATTCAGCACACCTTCTGACGTTGCGGGCAACCACAGTCCCGCTGAGTTCGAGTCATCTGCTGTATCCTAGACAGACTTCAATGATGACCAAGCTCTGTCTCGCCCTTGTGCTAGTGTGTGTCACGAAATTCTCGATAGCTGCCGACAACCAAGCCGTGGTCCATGGTGGCAATGGAGTTACCTTGCCGCCTCCTCCGCCGACGAATGTGGAGCCGCTTGCGGAGACGATCCACGGAGTGGCACTCACTGACCCCTATCGTTGGCTGGAAGACGCCAAGAGTCCGGCGACCCGGGCGTGGCTGGCCTCCCAAATGAAGTACACCGAGGACTACCTCTCGCAAGTGAAGGTGCGCCCCGAGGTGGTGAAGCGCCTAACGGAACTGATGCGGGTGGAGAGTTACGGCATTCCCGTCGAGCGGGGGAAGAAGTACTTCTTCAAGAAACGCCTCAAGGAAGAAAACCAAGGATCCATATATTTTCGAGAAGGGCTCAAGGGCAGAGACGAGCGACTGATCGATGCGACCAAATTGAGCGAAGATCAGAACACTTCCGTCGAAATCGCCGACGTTTCCAACGACGGAAACCTTCTGGTGTACGGCGTGCGCGAAGGCGGCGCTGACGAAGAGTCTGTCCACGTGCTCGATGTGAAGTCGCGGCGGGACCTGCCTGATGTGCTGCCCAAGGCGCGGTACGCGAGCATAAACCTGAGTCCGGACGAGCAGGGACTCTACTATGGCAAGTTCGAGCCGACGGGTTCGATGGTGTATTACCACCGGCTCGGCACACCTGCAACAACCGACCAGTTGATCTTTGGAAAGACATTTGGAGGGGAGAACTTCGGCCCCATGGACTTGATCTATCCGCGGGTGACCGAGAACGGCCGCTACCTGATCGTGCACGTGGCCCACGGCGTACCGGCGAAGCGGGTAGAGGTTTACGTGAAGGACTTACGGAGTCCTGACGCTCCGATCAGGCCGATCATTCATGGGATCGACAACCGTTTCTTACCAGTGAATTATGGGGATGATCTCTACGTCCTGACCGATTACCAGGCGGAGAATTATCGCGTCGTAAAGATCAAGTTAAGCGATCCGGCGACGGATCATTGGGAAACCGTCGTGCCCGAAGGGAAGGATGTCATCTCCTCGATCTCCATAGTCGGCGGCAAGCTGTTCGCCACCGGACTTCACGACGTGATTACCGAGACTCAGATTTACACGCTGGAAGGCAAGCCTGCAGGCAAGATTGAATATCCGACGCTGGGTGCGGCGTCGGGCGTAGTTGGCCGGCAGTCGACGAATGATGGCTTCTACCTGTTTGAATCCTTCAACCTCCCGCCGGGGATTTATCGCTACGATGTGGCGAGCGGGAAGACTGATGTTTTCGCCAAGCCGCAAGTACCGTTCGAGTCGGCGCAGTACGAAGTGTCGCAGGTGTTTTACAAGTCAAAAGACGGCACCCGCGTGCCTATGTTCATCTCCGCAAGGAAGGGCCTGAAACGCAATGGCGAGGCGCCAACGCTGATGTTTGCGTACGGCGGATTCAACGTGAGCGAAACCCCGCACTGGGATCCGGAGTATGCGTGGTGGATGGAACAAGGCGGCTTTTTCGCGCAACCGAATCTGCGAGGAGGGGGTGAGTACGGCGAGACGTGGCACAAGGCGGGGATGTTCGAAAAGAAACAAAACGTTTTCGACGATTTCTTTGCCGCCGCGGAATACCTGATCAATAACAAGTACACTTCGCCGTCGCACCTGGCGGCGCGGGGACGTTCGAACGGCGGGCTGCTTATGGGAGTGGCCATGACTCAACGGCCGGAGTTGTTCGGGGCTATCTGGTGCGGTTATCCCCTGCTCGACATGATTCGTTTCCAGAATTTCCTGGTCGGACGCTGGTGGACATCGGAGTATGGCTCCGCCGAAAACGCCGACCAGTTCCCCTACTTGCTGAAGTATTCGCCCTACCACAACGTGAAGAAGGGCACGAAGTATCCTGCGATTATGTTCAATAGCGGAGACTCGGACACGCGTGTCGATCCGCTGCACGCCCGCAAGATGACGGCGCTGATGCAGGCGGATACTGGAAGCGACCGGCCAGTGCTGCTGCACTACGAATTGAAGGCCGGCCACAGCGCGGGAGTGTCGATCACGCAGTTGGTGAACGACGTCGCAGATGAGCTGTCGTTTTTGTGGAATGAAACGAGCGGGAAATAACGAACTTCGGGTATTGTTGAAAACTCGGACGTGCAGATCCCCCGGGGCTTGAGCCCCGAGGGATGACAAGACTAAAGAGTTTGACAGCGCCTGAAGGCGTGCACCTTCAAAACACCGATCTCAGGAGGCGTTTTTCAGCATCCTTTGAGGCCGTGCCCTTCCACCGGCTCCGAGCGGACATCTCTTTTGCCCCTTCAAGAAGGCATTCATTTAACCCCTGAAACATTTGTTCCAAATCAGAACAGCCTGTTCTGAATTGCACCTTGCGTCCGCGATGTCACCCCCTGACGTGACCCGTCTCACAGAGTTCCGTGCGGAATTGTAAGAACCTGTGAAGTAGCAGGATCGCAGCCGTCCATCGCGAACGGTTGTGCAACCCTGACGCCACTTATCGGACCGTCGAATGGTCCGCCGGTGCTGGTCTCTCACGAAAGGAGCGCCCAAGCACATGTCAGCATTGCCGACTCTTCCTGATAGCGCCGAACAAGCGTACATCGACCAGGCCATCGCCGAAAATACTGGCCGCCCGGGTGCATTGCTCGGCATCCTAGAAGCGGTACAAGAACACCATCCTCACAAATATCTGTCTTTGGAAGCGCTGCGGTATGTAGCTGGAAAGCTGGATATCCCGCTCTCGCGGATCTATAGCTTCGCGACCTTTTACTCGCTGTTCAACCTGCAGCCCCAAGGCGAGAACACCGTCTGTATTTGCCGCGGCACTGCGTGTCACACTCGGAACTCGCGCAGCCTACTCGAGAGCCTGCGCCTGGAACTGGGACTCGGCCTCGGCGACGACGAGGAACTCGGGGACGCCGACAAACTGGCGCTCACGACGAAGGATGGGAAGTTTACGGTGCGAACCGTGGCGTGCTTTGGGCAATGCGCCCTCGCCCCCGTGGTGGAGGTCAATCACCGGATCTGCGGACACGTTAACGAGCGCACCCTGCAACGCGAGGTCCGGGCACTGGAACGGGAGAGTGAGTGATGCCGCGAATTGAAGACATTGGCGTATTCAGTGCGGTCCGCGAGGCTGGTCTCAACAAGCTCGTGCCGCCGGTTCCGCGTATCGGGGTCGGCATGGGAACCTGCGGCCGGGGCAACGGAGCCGAGGGGTTGTATCACGCCTTCATCGAGGCGATCGAGCGCAGCGGCACCGACTTCTTTCTGACAGGCTTGGGATGCTTTGGCGCATGTTGCCAGGAACCGCTGGTGAATATCCGCGTGCCGGGCCAACCCCTGCTCATACTGCGTGAGGTGCAGGCCAACGACGCAGGCCGGATTATCCACGATATTTCCGGCGGGAATATTACGCCGGAGTTGGTGTATTGCAAGATCGAGGAATGGGACCACATCACAGGATCGATCCGCTATGGACATGGATACCCCGAGGTGCCGGCTTGGAATGAGATCCCGTTCTTCAAGGGGCAGAAAAAGATCGTGTTGCGCAACTGCGGCCTGATCAACCCCGATGACATCGAGGAATACATCGCCGTCGGTGGCTACCAGGCACTGTACAAGGCGCTGATTGACGCGAAACCAGAGAGCATCATCGAGCAGATCAAGGCCGCCAAGCTGCGGGGCCGCGGCGGCGCCGGCTTCCTCACCGGCAACAAATGGGAGTTCCTACGCAAGGCGGTGGCCGACCAGAAGTTCATCATCTGCAATGCCGATGAGGGCGATCCCGGCGCGTACATGAACCGCAACGAGATCGAGAGCGATCCACATTCGATGTTGGAAGGCATGATCATCGGCGGATACGTCATGGGCGCCACCCAGGGAATCATCTATGTGCGCGCCGAGTACCCACTCGCGGTACACCGGTTGAAAAAGGCCATTGAGCACGCGCACGAATACGGAGTGCTGGGCGACAACATCCTGGGCCGCGGCTTCAAGTTCGACATCGAAGTGGTGGAAGGCGCGGGCGCGTTCGTCTGCGGCGAAGAGACCGCGCTCATCGCGTCGCTGGAAGGCGAAGCGGGACGGCCCCGGCCGCGGCCTCCCTTCCCTGCTCAGAAAGGGCTGTGGGGCAAGCCCAGCAACATTAACAACGTCGAGACCTGGTACAACATTGCTCCCATCGTGACCAAGGGACCCGCGTGGTTCACCGAGACCGGGAGCGCCAAGAGTCCAGGGACGAAGGTCTTTTCTCTGGTCGGAAAAGCGCACAGCACCGGACTGGTGGAGATGCCACTGGGCACGCCGCTGAAGACATTCATTTACGACATTGGCGAGGGTGGCGTAGGAGGCCGCACTATTAAGTCGGTGCAGACTGGCGGGCCTTCGGGCGGATGCATTCCGCACGAGATGTTCGACACCCCGGTTGATTACGAAAGCCTGGCGCAACTCGGATCGATCATGGGTTCGGGCGGCATGGTGGTGATGGACGAAGACAACTGCATGGTGGACGTCGCCCGCTACTTCGTGGAGTTCACCAACTCCGAGTCGTGCGGCAAGTGCGTTCCCTGCCGGGTGGGACTGAACAAGTCACTGCGCATCCTGAATCGCATCACTTCGGGCGCCGGACGCATGCAGCACATGGAGACGCTGGAGCAACTTGGCCCATACATTCGCGATTGCTCGTTGTGCGGTCTAGGCCAGTCGGCCCCGAACCCAGTGCTGACGACGATGCGCCACTTCCGCCATGAGTTCGAAGACCACATCGTAGCCCGGCGCTGCCAGGCAGGGGTCTGCACGGAACTGGCGCTGTCGCCATGCGAAAACAGTTGTCCGCTGCACATGAACATTCCGCGCTTCCTGCAGTTGTATAAGGAAAGCCGCCTGGAGGAGGCCTTCGATTCGATCATCCTCGACAATCCTCTGCCGTCGTCGACAGGACGGGTGTGCCAGCATCCCTGCGACGAGCGCTGCCGCCGACAGACCATGGACGACTCGGTCAACATGCGCGAGGTGCATCGCTACATTGCTGACGCTGTGCTTCTGTCGGATCAGTTCGACGCGGCTGTGGAGCGGGTTGCGAAACGCATGCTGGAACATACCGGCCGCAAGATCGCGATCGCCGGCGCCGGTCCAACCGGACTGACAGCAGCGTTCTATCTGGCGCTGTTGGGACACGATGTCACGGTGTTCGATCCTCTGCCCGAGCCCGGTGGAATGTTGCGCTTCGCGCTGCCGGAATATCGGCTGCCGAAGCCTGTCCTGCGGCGCGAAATCGACTTGATCGAACGACTGGGAGTGAAATTCACGCTCAACACTCGGGTTGGCACCGACATCACGCTCAACGAGTTGGATGAGCGCTTCGATGCGGTGTTCCTGGCGATCGGCACATGGAAAGAGTCATGGGTGTACTTGCCGGGCACTGAACTGAAGGGCGTCTATCCTGCGCTGCCTTTGCTGGAGTCGATTGCAAAAGGCGACTCGGTGAACCTTGGGCGCAAGGTGGTGGTAATCGGAGGCGGCAACGCTGCCATCGATTCGGCACGCTCGTCGCTGCGCAAGGGAGCGGAAGTCATCGTGGTCTATCGTCGCGAGCGGAAAGACATGCCCGCGATTGAAGAAGAAACCGAAGCCGCCGAGAAGGAAGGTGCGCGGATCGTTTTCCTGTCAGCGCCACATCGCATCATCGGCGACGCTAAAGGGAATGTGAAAGCGCTGGAAGTGGTCAAAACGCGGCTGGGTGAGTACGACACTTCGGGACGGCGCAAGCCGGTGCTCACCGATGAGGTGCAGCGTATCGAATGTGACTCGGTGATTCTCGCTGTGGGCGAAACCGTGGACCTGGATTTCTGCAAGGCGTCAGGTCTGCAGATCAAGCAAGGTGGCACCATCGAGGTGGACCGCTACCGACTGGAGACCAGCCGCCCTCGTTTCTTCGCCGGCGGAGATCTGGTCACAGGCGCGTCGAATGTCTCCAACGCAATGGCATTCGGCAAAAGGGCGGCGCGCGCCATCGACGAACAACTCATGGACGCCAAACGTTGGGATGAGTTGTTTCCTGCGTGGGAATACGACCAGTCTCCACCCAAGGATGTGAGCGAGTGTCACCGCCATGTGCCGCATGAGCTATCCGTTCGCGAGCGCATGCAGTCGTCGGTAGAAGCGGTGGTGGGATTGTCGGCGGAAGAGTCGCACGAGGAAGCCTGCCGCTGCCTGCGCTGCGATGTCAAAGTACCGGTATCGCGTTAGAAAGGGAGGTCAAACTTGCCGCAAAAGAAAGTCTCGCTTCGCATCGACGGCGAGTTGGTCAATGCCCTGGAGGGGCAGTCGGTTCTGGACGCTGCCCGTGCCAGCGGGAAGTACATTCCAACCCTGTGCTTCCTGGACGGGTTGAGCTCGGTCGGGGCCTGCCGGCTGTGCATGGTTGAAGTTTCGGGCGTCGATCGGCTGTTTCCGGCTTGTACGACCCCGGTGCAGGATGGAATGTCGGTGACGACCACGTCTCCCAAGCTGTCGCGCTACCGGCGCATCACGGTGGAGCTGCTGCTGGTGGAGCGCAATCACGTTTGCGCCGTGTGTGTGGCCAACGGGCATTGCGATTTGCAGGACATGGCGTATTCGCTGGGCGTCACCAGCGTGCGCTTCGCCTATAACTTCCCCAAGCTCAGAGTGGATGCGAGCCATCCGAGATTCGTGCTCGATCACAATCGCTGCATCCTTTGCACCCGGTGCGTGCGGGTGTGTGCCGAGGTCGAAGGCGCGCACGTATGGGACATGGTTTCGCGCGGCATTCATGCCCGCATCGTTTCCGACCTGAACCAGAATTGGGGAGACTCGAAGACCTGCACCAACTGCGGAAAGTGTGTACAGGTCTGCCCGACCGGCGCGATGGCGGAAAAAGGCAAGGCGGTGGAAGAGATGACGCGCGCCACAACTTCGATCAGTTCGCTGGCTCGTCACCGGGGAGGAGTACACGCATGAGGAAACTCAGGCTGGCTACGGTCTGGCTGGACGGCTGCTCGGGCTGCCACATGTCGGTGCTCGACCTTGACGCTGCTATTATTCCCATCCTTCGTAAGGTGGACATTGTTTACGGTCCGCTAGTGGATGCGCAGGAGTTCCCGGAAGATGTGGATGTGACGCTGTTGGAGGGTGCGGTGAGTTCGCAGGCGGATGCGGACAACATCCAGAAAATTCGCCAGCGGACGAAGACGCTGGTTTCGCTGGGCGACTGCGCGGTTACCGGGAACGTCGCCGGGCTGCGGAACACCATTCCGGTCAACAAGCTGCTGCAGCGGATCTATGTGGAAGGGTCGGATGTTAACAAGCGCGTTCCGGGCGATGGCTTGCCGCAACTCTTGAAGCTGGCGCGTCCGGCACACGACTTCGTGAAAGTGGATTTCAGCGTTCCGGGTTGTCCGCCGCAGACCAAGGTCATTTCTGCGTTGTTGACGAATCTGCTGGACGGGCGCAAGACCGAAAACAATACCAAGATCAAGTTCGGATAGGAGCGGCGATGAAGCGCATTACGATCGAGCCGGTGAGCCGCATCGAAGGCCACGCCAAGATCACCATCCAGCTGGATGATGCCGGCAACGTGGCCGACACGCGGTTCCAGGTGACGCAGGTGCGCGGGTTCGAAAAGTTCACCGAGGGCCGCCCGTTCTACGAAATGCCGGGAATCACCTCGCGCATCTGCGGAATCTGCCCCATCAGCCATCAACTGGCGGCGTCGAAAGCGTGCGACGCCATCATGGCGGTCCGTATACCCAGGGCGGCGAAGCTGCTGCGCGAAGTCGTGCATTGCGCGCAATTCGTTCAGTCGCACGCGCTGAGCTTCTTCTACCTCTCGGGGCCGGACCTGCTGCTGGGGATGGATAGCGATCCAGCCACTCGAAACGTTGCCGGACTGATTGAAGCCAACCCTGATCTTGCCCGGGCGGGCATCGAGCTGCGCAAGTTCGGCTTGCAGGTAATCGAGAGCCTCGCCGAAGAGCGCGTGCATCCTTCGTGGATCGTACCTGGCGGCGTGAAGACGCCCATGTCGGCGCAAACACGCGATCGCCTGCTGGGTGGAATTCCCGATGCAATCGAAACCACCAAGCTCGCGCTCGACCTGTTCAAAAGCAAGCTGGATGCATTCCAGGAGGAGATCGAGAACTTCGGGTCGGCGCCGACCATGTACGCATCGCTGGTCGATGGAGCAGGCAATCTGCAGCTCTACGATGGCCCGGTGCGATTTATCGACGCAACAGGGGAGATCGTGCAGCCCGGTATTCCGCCTGAGGAATACGCCGATTACATTGGCGAGGCGACCCTGCGTGAGTCGTATCTGAAGGCGCCCTACTACAAGCCAATTGGCTATCCCGAGGGTATCTATCGCGTCGGACCGTTGGCTCGCATCAACATAGCTAATAGGTGCGGCACTCCGGTAGCGGACGCTGAGCTGAAGGAGTTTCGCCAGCGCTTCGGCCGGGTTCCGCATAGCGCATTTCTGTATCACTACGCCCGGCTCATCGAGGTGCTCTATGCGCTCGAACGAATGAAGTCATTGTTGGCGAAACCTGAGATCCTGGACACGCATGTTCGCGCGACTGCAAATGTGAATGCACTGGAAGGCGTCGGCATTATCGAGGCGCCGCGGGGAACACTCATTCATCACTACAAAGTCGACGAGAATGGAGCGATCGTCTGGGCAAACCTGATCGTCGCCACCGGACACAACAACCAGGCCATGGGAAAGAGCGTCCGACAGGTAAGCGAACACTTCATCAAAGGATCGCACCTGGAAGAGGGCATGCTGAATCGGGTGTCGGCGGTGGTTCGAGCCTACGATCCGTGCCTGAGTTGCTCGACGCACGCCTTCGGAATGCCGGCAGTGAGCATCTCGCTGGTTAGCGCGAATGGAGAATTGCTGGACGAGATTCGAAGCCAGGAGTGAAATGGAGTTGGGTCAAAGATCGACCAGTCTATTACGAAGGGGTTCATAGCAGCATGGCGGCCAGGGCCATCGCGAAGCGTCTGCACCGTACTTTTACCGTACTTATCGCAGGCATGGTTGTTGTATCTGGCAAACACCAAGCAAGATTTAATAACTGAGGAGATCATCCATGTCTTACGTAGTTCATGTCACCATGACCGAAGAAGAGGAAGCGGAACTTAAACCAGCCAGTAACGGCAAAGTCCATGTCGAAGGGCAGTTCGAATACAAAAACCTTGAAATTGCCCGCGAGGCGGCCGAGATAGCCTGCAGCGCAGCCGCTAAACTGAGGCCTTCGCGGACGAAGACCATCGACGATGACGATTGGACCGAGCATCCCGACCGCTCGGACTAGTCTCGACGTCTCAGGCCCGCTAGTTCCAGGGGTCTTCCAAGGTGAGGTCCAGAGTGCAATCTTATGCGACCTTGTTCGCCGTGGTTTGTGAGTTAACGGCGCTCGCGGGAGTTGCCTACTCCGTCGACGTAACAGGAAAGGACAGCCACGGCTCCAAGCCGACAGCCGCGACCAGAAGCAGAACCGTGAAGAGCCGCAGAGTGAACTGGATCGTTGTAATGCTCATAGATTTCGTCACCACATAGGTTGGTGCATGCGCACGATCGCCATCGGACGGGGCGCTGGATTGGTAACGACACGCGGTATGGCCGGCGTGGCGGCTATTTCAGATAAGCGCGCACCAGGCTGATCAGGTCTTCACCCAACTCCTCGGGCGAGTCCATCTCATGGTCGGGATTGATCATATGCAGGCGGATGTGGTCCTCAAGAACTTCAGCCATGAGGCCATTGACGCCGCCGCGAATGGCAGCCAGCAGCATCAGGATGTCGGCGCACTCGTCCCCATCCTCCAGGGCGCGCTCCACAGCCGCGAACTGGCCCCGGATTCGCTTGATGCGAAATAAGAGCTTCTGTTTCTCTTTAGAAATCTCGGGAATCTTGTCTTTCATTTTCTTTCTTCGTTTGCTTTTTGGCGAGTACCCAAGGGGGGTATGATATAGAACTTTTGACGGAAAATCCATAGCTCCGTCAGGATTAAGTAAGAACGCATGAATGCACAATTTGGACCAGAGTCTCCGAGTAGTATCGGCGGCGTTCCGGACTTGTCGGCACGACCGAAGCCGTGCCCTGATACAAGGCTGCTCGGAAGCAGGGTTTTCCGCAGCCTGTAAAGCCCCGTGTTTACGGGGTTCGATGCGGCACGGCTAAAGAGGCTGCTGAAAAATTCTGGAAAGCAGATTCTCCGCGGGCTGAAGCCCGCGAGGAATGACAAAAACAAAGGGCTCGTGCGGCATGGCTGAAGCCATGCCCTTTCAAAACAAGTCGAAAGCCGACTTTTCAGTAGCCTGTAAAGCCGTGCCCTTTCAAATCGCATTTAGGCGACTACTTGTAGTCCCGCTGGATTTCTCGCGACTTCACCAATTTCGTCTGTCCGTGACAGAAGTCATAGGCGCCGTTCGGCACAGCTACTACTCTGTATTAGAAGGCGGGAACACGCGCAAGGTTCCGATACCCGCAGGAGGAAATGAAGATGACGCTAACACCCACCAATACCGTAGGCGAGATTGCTGCCGACGTGCCCAATGCCACACGCGAATTCGAAAAGCTGGGAATCGACTACTGCTGCGGCGGGAAACGCACTCTGGGCGAGGCCTGCGCTGAAGCTAACATTTCGATTGACGAGGCGCTTGCGCGCCTGGAGAAGAGCCAAGCATCCCCGCCGTCAAAGGACGGCAAAGACTGGCAAAGCCAGTTGCTGGCCGACTTAATCGGTCATATCACCAGTACCCATCATGTTTTTGTGCGAGAAGAAAGCCCGCGCATTGAGGCACTCAGCGCCAAGGTTGTTGGAGTCCACGGCAAGAATCATCCAGAACTTCTGCAGGTGCAGCAAGTCTTTTCTGCGCTCGCAGAGGAGTTGAGAGTTCACCTGCTGAAGGAAGAGCAAATCCTCTTCCCTTTCTTGATGCGCATGGAAGAAGGCGTATTGTCGGGAGAGCCTGTGCCTCCGGCGATGTTCGGAACGGTCGTGAACCCGATACGCATGATGATGCAGGAGCATGATGGCGCAGGCGATGCGCTGAGGTCGCTGCGGTCCCTTACTAACGATTACAAGGTTCCGGAAGACGCGTGCATCAGCTATCGCACGCTGTACCAGGCGCTGCAAGGCTTTGAATCGGATCTGCATCAGCATATACATCTGGAAAACAACATCCTCTTCCCTCGCGCTGTCGCAATGGAAGAAAAACGATAGCCAACGGCACGCGATTCCGGGCAAGTTTGACACGGCTGCCACAACGTCAGACGGCTGATGAATGCTTGCCGTGAACTGAAACTCGACTCGTGATGCACCGATCTTCGGCAGTGATCATCGCGCTTGCGGCCGCTGCTCCAACCGAGCAGACGAAGAAACAGGAGAAACCTGCAACTCTTGCCCAATTGCAGAAACAGAAGAATTAGATCCCGGCCCGAACGAGACCGTAAAGCAAGGTCAGTGTTAGAACGTGGCTGACCGCTAGAAGACGCGAATTATTGCCGGCGATGCCTATGAGCTAGCACAGATTGGAATTTCTTGTGTCCGGACGGAGATATTCACCACGGAGGCACGGAAGACACGGAGTTTCTATTTCTTCCAGCTTCTCCGTGAACTCAGTGTCCTCATGGTACTGATTTATCCTGCTGGGCGACCAACTCACGATGGCCAACAAATCGGCCAGACAAAATCCTAATCCGTTGTAAGCCACGTACGCCCGCGTGACTCACGTTTGCCATTTCGGCGGTGCGATGGCCCGAGTACGTCGGCGGTTCCGGTGCCAGGACCGAAAAGGCAGTATGCGGTGTTCGCGACCCGCCGCATCCCCCTTGCTCACAGCGCGTTTTCTCCGCGCTCGTCGTTGCGGATGCGGATGGCCTCGTCCACCCGCGTGAGGAATATCTTGCCGTCACCGATCTTGCCGGTGCGTGCCGCGCCGGTGATGGCAGCGACGGCTTTTTCGACCAAGCGATCGGGCAGGACGGTCTCGATCTTCACCTTGGGCAGCACGTCAACGGAATACTCGCGACCACGATAAAACTCGGTGTGGCCTTTTTGCCTTCCGTGTCCCCGCACCTCGAGGACTGTCATACCCTCTACGCCAATCTCAAGCAGGGCTTCCTTTACGGCCTCGTATTTCGTCGGTTGAATGATAGCTTCCAGTTTGGTCATGGGTTGTCCTTTAGCAATTCGTAATGATCGTGTGCTTGCTCAACCTTACGCCGCACAACTACGGCGCAGCGCCTTCCCAGTTGTAGCCTTCTTCGCCATGCTGAGTGATGTCGAGTCCCTCGATCTCCTGCTCGGCCGGCACGCGCAAACCGATAACCAGGTCAACCAGCTTCAGAATGGCAAGCGTTCCGATGACCGCCAGTACGACGGCGACTAGAACTCCCACCAGTTGGTTGAAGATTTGGTGGAAATTGCCGTCGATCATGCCCGATCCCAGCACGGCACCGCGTTCATCCTTGAAAACGGGATTGATGAGCTTGCTGGCGAACACGCCAGTCAGCAATGCACCGACGGTCCCGCCCACGCCATGCACGCCGAAGGCGTCGAGCGAATCGTCGTACCCGAGGCGGGCCTTCACCAGCGTCACCATGGCGAAACAGACCAAGCCGGCCACGAGTCCGATGAGGAGCGATGACATCGGCCCAACGTACCCCGACGCCGGAGTAATAGCGACCAACCCGGCGACGCATCCGGAGATCGCACCCAGAGCGCTGGGCTTGCCTCTGTGCAGCCACTCTGCGCCCGCCCATCCGATCGCAGCCGCCGCCGCGGCGAAATGTGTGGCCACGAATGCGCTGGTCGCCAAGCTACCCGCGCTCAACGCGCTGCCGGCGTTGAATCCGAACCAGCCTACCCACAGCAGACACGCACCGATGAAGCTGATCACCACGCTGTGGGGAGGCGTCGGATCCTTGGGATACCCGATGCGGCGTCCCAAGTATAGGGCGCACACCAGCGCCGAAACTCCTGAGGTGATGTGCACGACGGTTCCACCAGCGAAGTCGAGCGTGGGAAAGCGCCCGCCCAGGTTCGAGTTCAACAGCCCTCCCTTGCCCCACACCATGTGCGCCATGGGGGCGTACACGATCAGCGACCACAGCACCATAAAGAGTGTCATGGCGCTGAACTTCATGCGCTCGGCGAAGGCCCCGCTGATGAGGGCAGGGGTGATGATGGCAAACATTAACTGGTAGATCATGAACGTCTGCAGCGGGATGGTGGCCGAGTAAGCGGATTCCGGCTGCGCGCCCACCCCCCGCAGGAAAACGTGGCTGAATCCGCCGATGAAGCTATTGCCCGAGGCAAAGCAAAGGCTGAAAGAGAACAAACCCCAGAGCACGGTGATGATCGCCATCATGGCAAAACTATGCATCATCGTGCTAAGGACATTCTTTTGTCGAACCAAGCCGCCGTAAAAAAGCGCCAGACCTGGACCCGTCATCATGAGGACGAGTGCGCTTGACATCAGCATCCAAGCGTTGTCGGCCGAGCCTTTGGCATCGGCAATCTGTTGCTGTAGTTGCTCGATGCGGTCGAGCTGGCCAGCCGACGGCGTGGATTGTGCCGAGACAGTTCCGATGATGAAGAAAACGATGAGCAGCGATGAAAACTTCATGAGCAACCGCATGAAAAGCTCCCTGGTTCGAAGACCGAGATACCTCACCTCGTTTGCATTATGGCGCTGGACGTTACGGGGCCACAACCTCATCAAGAGCCTCTCGTGCTATTCGTCAAGCGCCATTCTACTTGCCCCGGAGCGAGGACCCCTACGGAGGTTATCACCGCATGGAGGGCGAGTTCGGATTTCGTCGAAGTCGTTTTACAGACGAGACAGCAGCGTAGTCAGCGCTCCACAACGAAACGCATGCCGCGCTACTGTCTGACGCCTGCTATTCAGGCTCTTAGTCAGGCAAAAATTTGCCACGGGTTTCTAACGCGAACGGGATCACCAGCAGGCCGATCCCAAAGGCAATCGCAGTGAACGCAACTGGCTTGCCGAGAGTTCCCATCTGGTTGACCAGCGCGCCAATCGCAAAGTTGACTCCCGCGGCGATAAAGCGCCCGAAGGAAGTGGTGAAGGCGAACGCGGTGGCGCGCACGGTGGTTCCGTACTGCTCTGGCAGCCACAGACTGAAGACGGCGAAGTTGCCGCCGAAGAAGCCTAAAAAGAACAGCACCGCGATGAACGGATGGAGTCCCTGGGGCAGGTAGAACGCCCATCCAAAGCTGAGAAGGATGCAGATCGCCATCCCGAAGAAGTAAAAGGCCAAGGTTCGCTTGCGGCCAAAGCGTTCGGCTAGTGGCGGAACCGCGAGGCATCCCAGGATGGTTCCCAGGGAGAGCAAGCCCATGCCCAAGGAGGAGGTGCGCACGGCCTGCGGCTGCAACATGCCAGCACGTTTCGCCAAGTTAATGATGGCGGTGGGTGCGTAAACGGCCCCCGCCCAGAGGCCGCAGATCGCGGAAGCCAAGAGGACGGTGTTGACCAGTGTGCGCCGGGTGTAAGGCGGGCTGAATATCCTGCGAAGAGAAGAAATTCCGCCGGTGGCTTTCACTTTGGCTTTCTGTTGCCAGCGCTCAGGCTCCTTCACGCGCAACAAAACCACTAACGCCACAACTACAGGCGTCAGGCCGCACCAGAACATGGCGCGCCAGCCATAATGCGCTCCCACGGTGTAGTTGAGGGCCGAAGCCAGAAAGAAGCCGGAGTAATAGCCAGTCTGGAGATATCCGGCGCCCATCTTGCGGCGGTCTTCGGGCCACGCTTCAGCAACGTAGGTACCCGCCAACGCCCATTCACCGCCAATTCCGATGCCCGCCAGTAGACGGAACAGTCCCAATTGCCACACGGTCTGCGACAGAGCTGCGGCTCCGGTGAAAATCGCATAGACGAAGATTGTGGCAGCCAGCACCCGCGTGCGACCAAATTTATCGGCGATTGGTCCCCAAATCAGCGAGAGTCCCCACCCGACGAGGAAGAGTGCGAACAGCGTGGATCCAGCGAACCCCACATTGGCGGGAGTGGCTTTGTAGCCCGATTTCGGAAGTAACTCGGTCAGCGCCGGACTGAGGACGAGTGCATAGATCACCGAATCCATGCCGTCCAGCGTCCAGCCGGTCCACGCACCCCAGAACCCGGTGATCTGCTGGCGGTTGAGCTTGGTGTGAACTGGGGGAAGTGGAACGGACGCTACTTCGTCGGCCATCGTGTACTCCTCTGCACAAGGGTCAGCGCGAAAACGAAGGCAACCAGTCGCCGAAATATTTCGGGTCCCACGCGAGTCATGGGACCTTCAGCAGTCAGGCCACTCAACCTAAATGGGCTTCGGCGAGGGCAGAAGCATACCACGGCGTGTCAATCTCTCTCCATGGATAGGAGCGCAAGCAGGTTGCGGTTAGGCGAGCCGACAAACCGGCGCTATTCACTCACTCAATGAGGCCAGTGTTATGGTGATGTATATCGCGGTAACGCTAAAAAGAAATTCACGACTGTTTAGAATCAATGGCTTGGACGGAAATTGTTCGCATGTCATTGATTCTTTAGCTAGCTTATACGTATCCATATCTGCGCGTAGGACTTAGCTGCCAAAAATGACAATTTTGGCCCAAAAATTGTCATACTTATCATTACTTGTATGACAGGCAAGTTGTCATACTTTCAATACAAGTCATACTCATTTTTGTCATACTTCTATTACTTGTATGACAAAAATTTCCATACTTTCAATACAAGTCATACGCCTTTTCGGTGCCGCGATACCATGTCTGCGGGTGGGATTTAGCTAGGTTCTCCGGACGCAGATCGGCGCGTTTCCGTTCCAATTTGGAAATTGTCAAAGAGCGATTTGCGTGCGCGGCATTGCCGCGAGACGGCTAGAGACACATTTCCCCTAGCGTCACTGAGTTGGTTGTAGCGGGGCGGGAGGGCGGACGCAAGAGAATTCGGGGGCAGCACGAAACTTTAGTAACTAGTCGCCAGCAAGAGCAGATTCCCCGCGGACTAAAGCGACTGTGTCGCAACCAGTGCCGCCGCTCCGCGGCTCAATCCAATTTCCGAGTTTACTTAAGCAGAATTGCGGAGCGTGAGCAGCATAGCGTGGGTGGTCAAGGAGCACTGGCCAGATAACGAGTGATATGGCGATGTTTCCACAACTACCGAATGCGTACCGACTGCTGCCGCGCATTGGCATCCGTGGGCGTCCTGACGCTGTACGCTACGCCGACCAATCTTGAGAGCTAACCAAGCCGACCAGTGGGTACAACACGAGGAGTTGCGGCGTAGTACCCACGTTGCCAATGCCTGAGGCCGCGGCCACGCTCAGGCTGAGCGATCCTTTGAAAGGCAAGAAAAGCCGAACCGAGAAGAGTTCGCAACAAGCCGTCACATCAACGATTAGCAGTCTTTTCGGCGGGGCGATCGGCTATCTTTTCGGCCACTATCTCAAATGAGATTCAAGTGATCTGATTCACCCATCGCATTCTGTTGATTGCGGTCGAGTGAAATCAGAGCTGTTGTGATCAGGCCTTATCACACGTAATTTCAAGTCTCGAATCTCGGCCCGATTAATCGCTGCTGTCCGCGCTTTGAAACATTGCCGCAACTCCGGCTTCATGACCTTTCCCATCGCATTGCGCGGTAGCTCGTCCAGCACAAGCAGCCGTGACGGGAGTTTGTGTGCCGCGAGAAATTCCTTGGCCCAGGTACGGAGCGATGGAAGATCAAGAGTATCGCCGTCATGCAGCACAAGGGCGGCGGCGACGCGCTCACCCCACTCGGGATCGGGCACGCCGACAACCGCACATTCGACAACGGCTGGGTGTTGGCGCAGCGTTTCTTCGATCTCGAGCGCGGATACCTTGTGTCCGCCGGTCTTGAGGATGTCAATGTTCGTTCGGCCGAGAATGCGATAAACACCGTTCTCCACGACCGCAGTGTCGCCAGTGCGAAACCATCCATCGCGGAAGGCATCGCGAGTTGCGTCGGGCTTGCCCCAGTATTCCGCAAACACGCTGGGACCGCGGACCTCGATCTCGCCCGGTGTTCCCGCTGTGATGGGCTCGCCCTGTTCGCCGACAAGTTGCACCTCGACGCTGGGCAGAGGAGCCCCGACTGAGCCCGGCACGCGCTCACCACGTAACGGGTTTGATAGCGCCATGCCAATTTCTGTCATGCCATAACGCTCCAGTAAGGTGTGGCCGCTGATTTCCTTCCAGCGTTCGAGCGTGCTCACCGGCAGCGCTGCCGAGCCGGACACCATCAGACGTAACCCGGCGCATGCCTGGCTTAGCGTCCCGCGATGTTCCGGAGAAGCCGCGTCCCAAGCCGCAATGAGCTTCACGTAGATTGTCGGGACTGCCATGAACAGAGTGACGCTGCCGCTGGCTATGCGCTCCCACACGGCACTCGCGTCGAAGCGTGGCAGCATGTCGCAGGCCGCACCCGACCATAGGGCACAAGAAACAACGTTGATGATTCCGTGCACGTGGTGCAGCGGCAAACACAGCACGATGCGATCGTCGGCCGACCAATCCCATGCTTCTACCAGGCTCGCGATTTGCGCCGCAATGTTGGCGTGAGTTGTGACCACACCCTTCGGCCGGCTGGTGGTGCCACTGGTGTAGAGAATCATGGCGCGGCGCTCACCGGTGACTTGCGGCAGTTCCCCTGACTGGCCGACGAGGACCTGATCGCACGACAATGCGTTGATGCCGCGTGCCGTGGCGATTGGGGCCAGCAATGTTTCCGCGAGAGCATCGAACACCAATGTCGATGACTTGGTGTCGTCAATGAAGTACTCCAGCTCAGGCCGTGTCGAGTTGAGCGGCAACGGAACAGCAACGCCACCGGCCCGCCAGATACCCCACTGCACCGCAACCCATGGAAAGCCTGGCGTTACCAGAAATGCCACGCGCTGTTCCTGAATGTCATTGCGGCCAGCGAGTAAGGCCGTCGCCACGCGCGACGACGCATCCAGCAAATCGCGATAGGTGAAGGCGCCTTGCGCATCGACGATTGCTGTGCGTGCAGCATGCCGTTCGGCGTGCGCAATTAGTGGAAGACGATTGGTGTGGGGCGGCTTATTGGAGCCGTTATCCCCGCTCATTGTTCCACCAAGATCTTTTAATTCGAGCGATGACACGGACACCTCCCTAACCGAATTCTGCGAGGGAAATAAACGACCTGATAGGAGCGGTACAAAGCAATCAATAGAAAAGAGGAGGCGTCACAATCCCAGATACGCCTTTCGCACCGCATCCATACCGGCGACCTCGCGCGAGTTCCCTTCAATTTCCACACGCCCCTCAGCCAGAACATACGTATAGTCGCTCAGTGCCAGCGCGAGATGTACGTTCTGTTCGACCAACACGATGGTGAGTCCCAGCTTGCGCAGGGCTTTCAGTGAGAGAAAGAGCTGTTGCGCCAGTAGCGGCGACAGTCCGAGCGAAAGCTCGTCGATCATCAGGACAAGCGGTTCCTGCATCAAGCCACGCCCCATGGCCAGCATTTGCTGTTCGCCGCCAGAAAGCGTGGATGATTGCTGCTTGCGCCGTTCCTTCAATCGGGGAAAGGCGTCATACACGCGTTCCAGGTTTTGCTTTTCCCCTTTGCGCGCGCGTCGCGAGTATGCCCCCATTTCCAGGTTCTCTTCCACCGACATATCAGCAAAAAGTTGACGTCCTTCGGGTACCAGCACCAAGCCACGATTAGCCCTGGCGTGTGGCGGCAACTTGGTGATGTCTTCGCCATTCAGCACAACTTTGCCCTTCCAGGTGCGCACGCTGCCCATGACGCTTCGCAACGTCGTGGTTTTCCCCGCACCGTTGGCCCCGATGATCGTGGTCAGCTTGCCCGGCTTCACCTGCAGCGAGATTCCCCATAGCACCTGGACCTCGCCGTAGCCGGACTCGATGCTCTTGATTTCCAGAATGGTGTCCATCACGCATTTTCCAGGAGTTTATCAGCGATATCGGGATCACCCAGGTAAGCTTCGATCACTTGCGGGTCCCGCGAAACCTCCGCGGGAAGTCCCTCGGCAAGCTTCTGACCGAAACTGAGCACGACAATTCGGTCGGAGAGGTTCATGATGGCCTGCATCACGTGTTCGATCATGAAGACCGAGATCCCACTTTCGCGAATGCCGCGAATGATACCGATCATCTGATCGATTTCGGTTGGATTGAGCCCTGCCAGCACCTCGTCCAGCAGGAGCAGTTTGGGGCGTGCGGCCAGTGCGCGGGCCACTTCCAATCGCTTCTTGCCGGCGATGGTGAGCGAACGCGCTGAAGCCTCGGCACGGTCAGCCAGACCGACACGCTCCAACACTTCCATGGCTGCTGTACGCGCAGGTTGCAGGCTCAGGTAATCACGGCCAAAGCAAGCGCCAACCGTCACGTTCTCCAGCACCGTCATCCCATTCAGCGGCTTGACGATCTGATGGGTACGTGACAGGCCCAGGTGGACAACCTCATTGGGCGGCCGATTGGTGATGTCTTTGCCCTCGAAGAGAATCTTTCCCTTGTCGACCTTGTAAACGCCATTGACAATGTTGAACAGCGTGGTCTTTCCCGCGCCATTGGGACCGATCAGCCCAAGAATTTCGCCCCGTGCGATACTGAAGCTCACGTCAGACACCGCCAGCAATCCGCCAAACCGCAAGCTGACGCCCATCACTTCCAACAAGGCACTCATTCGATCACCTTCTTCGCACGCGGCACCAGGCGATAGAGCCATCCAATCAGGCCACCGGGCGCAAACAGCACCACCAGCAAGAGCAGCCCTCCGGCGATCACCAAGTGGAAGTTCGACAGGCGGGACGAAGTCAGCAGGTAGGAGCGCAACCATTCGTAAAGTCCGCCGCCCAGCGCCGCGCCGACGACCGTTCCCTGCCCTCCGAGCATCAGCATCACGATGCCTTCCAGCGAGAGCATGTATTCGAAGGCAATGGAAGGATCGATCATGCCGTTCTTATAGAACATCAGCGCCCCCGCGACCGCGGGCAGGAACGCGGACACGCTGTAGATGATCGCTTTAAAAACCCTGGCATTGATGCCGAGCACAACGGCTGCGTCTTCGTCTTCGCGGATGGCGAACAGGCCCAGGCCAAACTTCGACTTTTTGATGGCGAGGCTAAGAATCATCGAAAGGGCCATCACGACGATGACCAGGATGTAGGTTATCCACAGAGCACGCATGGGCCCGCCAAGCGGAGCATAGGCGTCGAAGGAAACATACATTCCGGTGGAGCGGCCCCAGGGATCGAAGTTCGAGACGAACGAGTTGACCGCAACCAGAACGCCGATCGTCGCCAGTGCGAAATACGCTCCGCGCAGCCGCAAGATGCCGATACCAAATAGCAGTGCCAATAAACTGACGCTCACTCCGGCAGTCAGCGCTGCTGCCACGAGGTTCCAGTTGCGAACGGTCGCCAGGTAAAGACCGACGTAGCCGCCAAGGCCGTAAAAGACAATATGTCCGAAGTTTACGTAGCCGGTGTAGCCGATCATCAGGTTCAAGTTGCTGGCTAGAATTACGGCCACCGCGACGAGGATGAGGTCCTCGCGCAGGGCAACATTATTGCCATGCAGGGGAACAGCGATCATGAGGCCCGAGAACACCAGCGTCAGCCAGAACACGGGGTGCAGCAAAATGCCGCCACGCCGAGCCACCTTCGGTAGAGGTGCGGGCCGCGAGCCGATAGGCACGCCTTCTGTAGAAACAGCTTGTGCACCGGAAGACGGCTGTGGGCTCATGCGGCGGCCCTTGCAAAGATGCCTCGTGGAAAAACGACCAGCACAACCACGAAAAGGCCGAATTCGATCAGTGGGATCCAACTGACCGCAATGAAAGGAGTCACCGCGCCCTCCAACAGGCCGAGCAGGATTCCCGCGAGCAGCGCTCCGAACGGCTTACCTAATCCCGCCAGTACGGTCACCACGAAGCTCTTCAATTGATAACTCCCGCCCGAAAGGATCGTGAACGGAAATAGAGTAGAAACTAGCGCGCCCGAGGCCGCAGCCAGCGCAATGCCGATGGCGAAGGCGAGCGCGAGAACGGTGGTCGAGGAGATTCCCATCAACTCCGCTGCTTCGCGATTGTCGGCTACCGCGCGAATCGCCTTTCCGGGACGAGTTCGATTCAGAAACAGTTCCAGCGCCAAGGCGATGATTACCGCCGCCGTGGCCGCCGCTATGTGGTTCCCGGTAAAGGTATAGAGTCCAACGGTGAAGCCGGGCACGCTGAAGTTCACGTTGTATGGGCTAGTGCTCCAGATTGCGGTCCCCGCACCGATGATGATCATATTCACCGCGAAAGTGGAGAGCAGGCTCGACAGCTGTGGGCGGCCGATGACCCAATGCACCGACGTCCAGTACACCAGCGTGCCAAAGATCAGCCCCATTGCGATAATCGGCAGCAATAAGAGGTAGGCATTGATGTGGAGGGCGGTGAACAACAGGTACATGCCGAACATGCCCAGCGCGATGACCGCACCGTGAGTGAGGTTGATAACATCCATCACCCCCCAGATGAGGCTCAGTCCCATCGCTGCCAGTCCGTACACGGAACCGATGAGCAGACCGTCGATCATGGAAGCTAAGATTCCAGACATATCCCACCCTTGCGCCACCCTTCGCGCTGATGAGGCGCGGCGGCGCAATCATCCTGAATTTGTTCCCCACTCCTAGTGGATCGGATAAACCAAATTGGCGCTCTTGCCGGCCATGGGCCAAACCACCTGCTTCACCAGCGTGCCCGATTTGTCCTTCTGCCACTGCGCCAGAACCATCGAGTGGCCAATCTGCAGACCATGCTCATTCGGAGCCGTCGCGAACTTCGTCTTTCCGTAGAACGTAGTGATGTCAGTGGCATTAAGCGCCGCCGCCACCTTTGCCGTATCGGTTGAGCCGGCTTGCTCGATAGCGCGCTGCAGAATCAAGCCGCAGGCGTAGCCACCGGCCGATTCGTAGCTCGGCGGAACATTGTATTTCGCTGTGTATGCCTTGGCAAAATCGGCGCCGCTCGGCCCGTACTCCGCCTTGAAAGCCGTCTGCGGTTCCCACTGCGACGGTACGACGACTCCCGCCGCGGCATCTCCCAGCTCGCTCCACTGCGGGCTGTCCGGGGCCACCAGCAAGGTGATCATCTTCAGGTTGACCTTGTGGTTATAGAGCTGCCGCGCCAAGGTCGAACCGTCAGGATAGTGCCCGCCACCGATCAGTACGGTGGGTTTCGAGGCAATCACCTTATCGATGATCGCGCTGAAATCGGTGGTATTTGGGGCATAGGCTTCGCTGAACGCGACGTTGAACCCCGACTGCTGCGCATAAGCCTTCGCCGGAGTCACGACCGCCACTGAAAACGAGGAATCTTCATACACGAAAGCTACCGTTGCCTTCGGGTCCTTGGTCTTGAGCATGTCCAGCACGCCTTTGAGGTATTCCGTGGCGGGTGCGAACATCTGGAACAGATAATGATTGCCCAGCGTGTAAGTCTTGCCCTCGGCCGAGCCGCTGGTCAGCATGATCTTCCCATACTGCTCGGTGACAATCGCCGCCGTAGCAGTGAGGCTCGACGAATACGGGCTGAAAAGAAAGTCGGCTTTGTCTTCCAGGATCATGCGCGTATACAGCTGCTGCACGCGCTTGACGTTGGACTCGTCATCATAACTGCCGACGAACTGGACCTTGTAACTCTTGCCGCCAGCCTTGATGCCGCCAGTCGCATTGATTTGGTCGCGCCACAGTTCGAAGCCGCGGTACTGCTCCAGCGAATCCACGTTGAGGGCGCCGGTTTTGGAAACGGTGAACCCAATGTTGATGTTTTGGGCAAAACCAGAGGTTAGGAGGATCGCAAGCACGAAGAGAGAGGTGAGGGTGAGTCGTTTCACGGTTGAACCTCGGCCATCACAGAGAGATTTATGCGTGCAGTCAGCGTACGGCGGCAGTTTAGACCAACCTATGACAGCAGTCACGCCAGAATGTGATTTTGCTCACATATGCGAACGATTTGGTCCGGCGCGGGTGCCCAACCTTGACAACGTCCGGGAGTCTGGTCAGGCGTGCTGTACGGCAACCCGCGACTCAATGGCAGCAATCAGGCTAACCGTGATGGGCACGGGAATCCCGTAGTGCGCGCTGCCCCGCACAATGGGCCCGGCAATGCCATCCAGTTCCAGTTGCCGCCCTGCCGCAAGGTCTTTTGCCATTGAACTGCGCATGGTGGCTGGTGCCGTAGTGAGAATCGCCTGTACCTTGGCCGGGTCTATTTCCGCGCCCGACGCCTCCGCCACAGCTCGAACCTCGGCGAAAGCGGATTCCAGTTTGGCCTTCCACTCAGCGTTAGCGAGGATCTCGCCCAAGTTCTTCCCCGACGCGGAAGTCACCAGTGCGAAGGGCCCGAGAAAGCACAGCTTGCTCCACAAAAGTGTCTGTTCGTTGGCGACGAACTGGCATACAAAGCCAAGATCTTGCAGACCTGCTATCGTCGCTTTCAGCATTGGCTCTCCACTGGCGGCGATGCCAAGCCGCACCGGCGAGCGTTGCACGAAGTGGCCGGGAGCAGTGCGCTCGGCTTCAACCGCGATGGTCGCGGGAACCACGCGATCGTGCCCGAAGCGCGACCGAAGCACCGTAATGTGGTCCACTCCGTTGAGCAACGGGACGACGATCCCCGGCACCGACTCGACCATTTTCAACGCGGCTTCCAGTTGGTACGTCTTGGTTGCGATCCATAACACGTCGACGGGATCGGTCAGGCGGGAGACGGCTTTGGCCGAAGCCGTGAGTGTACCCGAGGGACGCTCGAGCGACAAAGTTTGCGGATAACTGGACACCTTCTCCGGCCGGACGATCATAGTGACGTCATCGCCTAGGTACCCCAACGCCGTGCCTACCAGTCCACCGATAGCGCCTGCTCCGAGAATTGCGTGTTTCATAGCGTTATAGTTTGCGATTCCCGGCTTCAAGATGCAAGCGACAGTTGACTGCGGTCGGCCGCGTCATCCTTTGTTTGCAATTTGGATGGCCTGTCGACTTTGAGGAACATCTAGAGCGGACCAAAGGGCATGTTCAATGGCAGGAACTGATCTTCAGGATGCCCGACGCGAGAGCAACTGATTGGCTCGCAACGTTATTGCGAGGATTTCGCTTGGTAGGCTTGTTCTTGCACGGTTTCAGTGGTCTCAGCGTGGTTGATTTTCGATTTGACAGGCAAAGCGCAAGCTGCGGGCGGATTGGTCATTTGCCTGGCAAACACACGATAACTCGGCCGACCGGGTTGCAAAGTTGACCAATATCCTGAACGGGCGAGCAATGGCTTGTGCTGCGTGATGATCTGGTTGGCCAGTATCTTGACTCCGCATTCGAGATTGTTCTTAGGTTGGAGAATGGTCTTAGCAGGATCGTTCGGCTTCAAGATACGGTCGGCTTGCCAATCAAAATTGCAGCCGTAACGCTTCTGGTCTGCGTAGGTAAGTTGCAGCAGGCCTTCGGTATGACCTGACATGCCGCTCACTTGGTCACGACTCGCAACTTCTGGCTCAGTGTGGTGAGCGCGGTTTTTGGGATTGAGACCCGCTTCCGCACCCGCAAGTGCCTGGAAGAAGTAAGCCCAAAATGCGCGTTTGTCGGTTTCGCCCATATCGTAAAATCGCGGACAGAACCGGCGAACGTCGCGAGGGACCTGCGAAGAGAGCATCTCTTCTGGCAGCGCTTGCTCGATGATTCGGTCCCATTCCGGATTCCAAGGTGCACCGCCCAATTCGACTTTCTGCTTGTCGATAGGAGTAGGTGGAGCCGGCTTTGTCGCTTGTGCCTGCGAATCTACAGCCATAGCGACGAGAGCAATGAGCACCAGCAGAACGCGGACTTGCAAACAAACATGCAAGCGTTGCGTTTCGGGATGTGAGACAGAGTACATGATTCCAGAATTCAATTCTGACGAGAAAGGCCGCAGATTAGACGCTGCGGCCCCTTTGATTTCCCTGTTCGGAGTCACTTCCCCGTCGAGTCTTTGTCGGGCTTCACCTCAATCTCATTCACCACTTCCTTGACGTTGGGAACGGCCTTCGCAAGTTTTTGAGCCTCACTCTTTTGTGCACTGGTCTTCACGCTGCCCTTCAGAACAAGCGTGCCATTCCTGGCGTCATAGGAGATACTCTGGTCGTCCAGATTCTGGTGAGCTAACAGCGCCGCTTTGTAGTTCTTCTCTATGCCGTCGTCAAGGTTAGAGTCCACAGCTTTCGCTTGGCTCTCCTCGCCGACAGGGCGAACGCCAATTTCGTTCGAGATGGCATAGCCTGGAGCGGCTTGGGTGGCAACGTTTTCGGCCTGCGCTTTCTGATCTGGCGTCTCAACGTCGCCCGTGAGGGTGAGAACACCCTTCTCGCGATCCTGCGACACCTTCACCACGCCGAGAGCGTTGCGGGTCATGGCCGTATCGACGGCAGTTTTGACGTCGGGGTGCCGGGTGTTTCGATCGCACCCTGCCAGGACGAACGTCAATATGAATGTCGCAACTACCGCTGCGATCCCTACGTGACAAATTCTTGAAGTAGGTTGGGTCAATGTAGCCTCCTGTGCAAACCCAGAACAACAACGGGTTGCGATTGATAATGGGCGGAGCGGCGCTTCGACCTTGGCCGACTGGGGAAAGCAGTCGTGCTGCCCTCCGCTACTTCTAGAAATATCTCGAAATACTCGGAAACGAGGTAGCGGGCGAAAACCTTAGTTTTTCTATCGACTTTCCTTAGACGGCTAGATGTTCCAGTTTGACAATAAGGCCATCGCGCTGTCTTCGTGACGCAAGGATCTATCCCGTATCTTCTCGCGGTCAGTCGTCTCATTCATCTCCACACGACCTTCTCTGGAAGCTCTTGTGGCTTTATTTGGCGGTGACTGAGAAGGGCAGCGGTAGGTCGTTCTATCTCTTGTGGGGATTGCTGTCCCGTCGTACTTTTGAGCTGCAAGCAAGAGTTGTCAAGGAGCGCAAAAGTTTGAAGCAAACACATTCAAGATATCTGATCTTTTCAACGCTGTCGGTTTTGGCCCTGACACTGGCCTTGGGCTTCCAGGCCTCAGCTACCACCATCTTCAGCGACGGATTCAACTTCACGAACCCTCCTTCGACCTTCACCACAGTGGGAAGCGGCGGGACGATCGGTCCCTGGACCGTCGGCGGCAACAGCGTGGACTGGATTGGCGGCTACTGGCAGCCGGCCGAGGGCAATGGCAGCATCGACATGTCGGGCAATAATGCTGGGTCGCTCAGCACGACTCTGAGTACGGTCGCGGGCCAGAGCTATACGCTCAACTTCTATATGGCCGGCAATACTGATGGCGGCAATAGTGTCAAATCACTTCAGGTTCAAGTCGGCAGCCTCGACCAGACGTTTCACTTTGATACGTCGGGTCAGAGCAGAGGTTCGATGGGGTGGGTTCTGGAATCGGCGTCGTTCACGGCTTCGGGCAACGATGTCCTTAAGTTCACGTCTCTCGATAATAATGCGTATGGCGCGGCCTTGGACGGAGTGACGGTATCGTCCGTAGTCCCTGAACCGGGCAGCATGATGCTGTTTGGCTCTGGCATGCTCGGCCTGGCCGGCCTGCTGCGCCGCAGGATCAAACTTTAGTTTGCTTGTGCTTCGTCTTAAAGCCGGGGAATATGCTCCCCGGCTTTTCTCTGCCCGCACGCCGAGTCATGCTTTCGATTCATCGCGAAACTATGGCCGCTTGGGCGTCAGTTCTTGCCCTCGGCAACCTGCAGATCGAGGGCGGAGCGTTCGCCGTTGATGACCACCGTGCCGGAGTCGAGCAGTTGCTGACCCGTGCAGTCGTAGTTGGAAAAGCAACGCATGGTGCGGAAGGGGAAGAAGAACTCAACCGCCAACGGACTGGAGCCGTCAGCAATGTGGATCATGCTGCTGAAATTAAACCCGTCGAAATCCGGTTCCCCCGGGAAGTAATTCAGCACGGGCCGGACGAGATGAGAGATGTGCTCATCGAAGGCGAGCGCGGCCAGCTTGTAACGCGACGTTCCAGCAGCCGCATTCAGTTGGGTGGTGATCGAGAGCTGCAGATACGCGCCCTGGCGGAATCCTATGAAGCTGGGCGGCGCATAGGCGAGGAAGTGGGCTTCCTTGTCGAGGCCCTTGGTCATGCGGCCGATTGCGTCGTCGTTCTGGCGCTGCAGCTTGGCCAAGTCCTCCTGCGTATAGATCCGCAGAGTCAGCGGTGTGGACTTCATCAGACCGGCAGAGACACCTGGGCTGCTCGATGCCGGTGGTTGCGCGGTTCCTGCTGAGGTTTCGACGGGCTGCTTTTTTTCCGCCGGTCGTGGTGCGTTACTTTCCTTCCACTCCTCCGAGGGAGCGCCCTCCAACATCCACAGTGAGTAAGGCTGGCCGTTCAGGAATACCTGGGCTTCGAGAATGGCGGACTGCTTTTGGTCATCCGTCTTAGCGTCCACCAATTTCTGGGCCGATAGCACCGGAATAATGACCGTAACGTTCTCGGGATGCTCGGCGCTGAGCCCCAACTCCTTTTGCCGCACGTGGTGCGACACCTCGATGGCGTACGCAGTGAACGCGGAGTCGTCGGGAAAATGCGGGACCGAGGCTTGCAGAATCGGCATCACGACCTGCTGAAAGGTCGCCTTCAAGCGGGCGTAAGCGTCCATGCGGTCGGCAGAATATGCGGCGTAGTAGTTGCCGGTAATCTCCAGCACAGTTTGGTTCTTGTAGAAGTCAAAGCGTATGGAGCGCTGGTCCTGCATCGGCATCTTTGACTGATCGACGTCGAGAACGCGGCTGAAGTAGAACGGATAGGGGAACTTGTGCGCCTCGACCTCGCTGCCGATCGCAACTAACGCCTTGAAGTACTTCTGCTGCAGGCGCTGTGTTTTCGGATCGGACAACTCCGTCGGCGTGAGAACTTGCGCCGCGAGCGACGCAGATGTTCCCATCACGGCCAGCCATAACCCAACACGCGTTACCCACTTCATTACGGCAGAGTCTCCCGGTGCATCACTTCTGAGCGTACACCAGTCCACCAGCCTCGTAAGGCGGATCGGCGACGGCGCGAATGTAAGACACCAGAGCGGCAATATCGCTTTTGGAGAGTGTGTAACCCCAGGGCGGCATCTCTGCCGATTTGTTCAAGGCCGGGCCACCGTGGCTGATGATGGCAATCAGGTCCGCGTCACTCATCTTGTTGAGCGTGTCGCCTTCGGTGAAGGCGTGCGGTTTCACCGAAAGATTACCCATGTTTGACACTCTCTCTGCCGAAGATTCAGGATCGTGGCAGCGAATGCAGTACTGCGCGTTGAGTTGCGCTCCCACCGTCTGCTGGTAGCCCAGAGCGATTTCTTCCAGCGCGAGCTCGATGCTCTTTCCCGATGCATCGCGCGTGCTGGCGATGAATTTGTATCTCCCGGCTTGCTGACCAAGCGAGACGGCGGTGGTGACCTGGCCACTGGAGTCGGTCAGCGCCGCGGCTGGCGTGAAGCTCACTCCGGACGGGCCACGGAAATAGACAGCCGCCCCGGTTACCGCTGCGCCGGAGCCGTCGTTCACCTGCACGACGACTGGCTGGTCCAGCGGCATTCCGATATATCCAATCTGCTTGCCGCCACTGGACTCGACGATGGCAGCTCCTGTGGCGGTGGCCTGAAGCGGAGCAGCCTGCTTGGTCCTATGCGAACATCCCGCGGGCAGCAGGGTCAGGGCACACAGCGTCAGGGCGCAAAAAACGATGAGGAAGCGTTTCATTTCTTGGCCACCTCCTTCGCGCCAGCCGGCTTGAGCGACATCAGGAATGCGGTCAGCGAGCGGGCCTCGTCGTCAGTCATGTGCTGGTTGGGTTCGATGGTCCCCGGCCTAAGCGATTGCGGATCTTTCAACCAGTGATAAACCCAGGCTGGATTGAAGCGTTTCCCGGTGCTGGCCAGCGCTGGACCAATGTAGCCTTTGTCTTTCGCGAAGTCTGCGATGTGGCACGACTGGCAGGCAAACTTCGAGTAGAAGAGTTCCCTTCCCTGCTCCACTGCCGCAGGTGTCAACTCTGACGCCGGCAGCGAGTCGCGGTCAAACTGCGGTGTCTGGTACACGGTCATAATGTAGTCGGCGAGAGTGTTAATGTCCGCGTCGCTGAGGTTGAACTTCGGCATGCGCCGGATTAGCGCGGGGCGCAGGGTTTCCGGATTCTTGAGGAACTGGGTCAGCCATTCCCGCTGCACGGCGGTTCCCTCAAAGGTGAGGTCGGGAGCCATGTCGCCGCCGTGCCCATCGATCATATGACAACTGAAGCAGCGCAGATCGTGCATGAGCTGTCCAGCATGTCCTGCAGGTTCGTATTTCGATTGCTGAACTGTCGCGATGCGCATGGCTGGAGGCTGGGTTGCCGCGCGATCCGTCTGCGCCAGCAGCGCGGTGGTGATGGCATCCACTTGCTGCGGTGTGAACTTAAACTGCGGCATTTTCAGCGCTGGCCCGAATGCGCGCGGATTGCTTACCTTCGCGGCTACATACGAAGGCAGGTTATGATCGACGCCCTCGATAAAAAGCAATTGCGAGATCGGCTTGCTGCCAATGCGACTCAACTCCGGCGCGAAGTTATCCGGCTTCTTGATGCCGTTGATCTCATGGCAACTGGCACAGCCATTCTCCAGGACCAGCCGTTTACCGTGTTCGATCTGTTGCGGAGTGGCGGCATCGAGATGCACGTTGGCGACAAAATCAGGCTCCGTCTTCGACTCCAGGAAACCGGCCAACGTGGCCACCTGAGCAGGATCGAAGCGGTAATGCGGCATTTTCGTTCCGGGATCGTAGTGGTCTGGGTTAGCCACCCAGTCGGCGATCCACTCGGGCTTTGCTTTCGTGCCAATGCCTGTCAACTCGGGGCCGACGTTGCCGCCCACCATTAGGCCAGCAGCATTTTGCGTAGCATGGCATGAGGCGCAAAAGGACTGGCCGTACAGCGTTGTTCCTGCAGCAGGATCGGGATTCGCCTTGGCGTTGAACGATTGCAGGGGCGGCTCCAGCGGCGTGCTTTGCGCCAGAATGAACGCCGAGACGTCCCGAGCATCGTCGTCGCCGAAGTGATAGTTCGGCATGGTCGCCGTGCTGGCATACGCCTGCGGATCTTTGATCCAGGCGTAAACCCACTCGCGGGTTGTCTTGTCGGCGATGTGCTTCAGAGATGGCGGATCATCGTCGGGAAGAATGTATGTCCCATCGCCGCGCTTGATGGTGTGACAGTGCGTGCAACCGTAGCTGGAGATAAGCTGCCGGCCCTGGTTCAGGAACGGCGTTGCAGTCTGCTTCTCCAGATGGCATTGTCCGCAACCGGCCTCGATGTACTTCGCCGGCAACAATGGTTGCTCCCATTGCTCGGTGGCGTTGTGGGCCTCTTCCACTGTGGTCGCGGCGCCCTGTCCGCGATGGCAGGTCGTGCAACCGAATTCAGTCAGCTTGTGCGGAATGACCGGATGCTTGCGGTACGCTACCGCACTGACATCGGCAAGGCTGTTTTCTTTCAATCCAAGATGGCAGGTGGTACAGCGGTCTGTGACCTGCTGCTCGGGAATCCAAATCTGCTGTATGCCGCCATCAAAATGGCGTTCCAGGGTCACAGCGTCAGCACGGCCACGGATGAGATGTAAGTATTGCTTCTGATAATGGCGCCACTGGCTGAAACGATCTTTGGCTGGGGAGATCGCCAGCAGCACCAGCAAGATGAGGCTCATCGAGCCAAATGCGCGAGCGCTGTCCCCGAAGAAGAAACGCCACAGTGACTTGAGTCTATCTTTCATCGTCACTTAGGCCCTCCAGGGCAGGACCCAGGACCATCCCGGGCCGCGGAAGAAGGTTCCGATGGCGGTCAGCACCACCAGTTCAAACAGGAACCAGGTCATGACCCAGAAAGAAAGTGGCTTTCGCACCAGCCATCGTCGAAATCCCTGGGCCGTTTGAGGAACCGTTTGTGCCGCCAGTAACATGAATCCCGCAATGATAAGCGTGGGAACCAGTGCCACCCAGACATCGAAGACCGCCAGGAAAATACAGAAAAGCACGACCACTATTCCGAAGATTCGCAGGCGCTTCGCCTTGTCACGCAACCACAACCCCTCGGCTTCGACATTGATCTTGAAGTACGGAATGACGATCAGCGCCATCACTACCAGGCCCGGTATTAGAACGCCTGCCACAACGGGCGGGAAATAGTGCAACAGTTCCTGCAGACCGAGAAAGTACCACGGGGCTTTGGCTGGATTCGGCGTGTGCATGGGATCGGCCAGACCTTCGAGCGGTGCGTCCCACAGAAGCGCTACGATGACCAGGGCGGCTGTCATCACCTCGATGGCAACGGCCGCGCGGAAGAAGACCTCGGGATAGGTCATGACCCGGTCTTCATCCTTCACGTGTACCTGTGGCGAGCTGCGCTTGGTAATGAACGCAATCCGGCGTGGCGTCTTGCGCGCATCGGAGTCGACTACGGCGACGAAGTCCTTGGGGTCGCTCATTTGTTGCTCACCTCCGAAGCCGATTCGCCAGGATAAATTCCGCCGTCTTTGCGGATCCGCCAGAAGTGTACGGCAATGAGGACGACCGCAGTCACCGGCAGGATGACGCAATGCAGAACGTAGAAGCGCAGCAGCGCGTTGGCGTTTACTGTGGTTCCGCCCAGCATCAGGAAGCGCATCTTTGCGCCGACAAGCGGCACTGCAGATGCAATGTTGCTTCCCACCGTCACCGCCCAGTAAGCCAACTGGTCCCATGGCAGCAGGTAGCCGGTATAGCTCAGAAGCAAGGTCACCAGTAGCAGAATCACACCGATGATCCAGTTGAACTCACGAGGTGTACGGTAGGCTCCGCGATAGAAGACTTTGAACATGTGCGCAAATACCAGGAAGACCATGGCGTGCGCCGACCACCGATGCAGGTTGCGCAGAAACACTCCAGACGAAACCACGTACTGCAGATCTTTCATATCGGCGTACGCCTGGGGCACCGAGGGATGGTAGTAAAGCATCAGCAGAATGCCGGTGATTACCAGGATGAGAAAAGTTCCGAAGGTGAGAGCGCCCAAATACCATGTCGCACTGAACTCCAATACGCGCTTGCGCGCCTTGATAGAGAACAGGTGCAGAAACACGTTCTGCTGCACAAACAGCGAGCGGCGCAAATTGCTGTCGCCGCTGCCGCTGCGAAAGATGGACCGCCAGATTCGGTTCTCGCGCACCTGGTTAATCAGATTGTCGACGCTGTTTGCCATGGCTACACCCTCACCAGTTGCTTGATCGCGATGGCATTGGAGCGATCGACCATGAGGTTGCCATCGTCGCTCAGCCACATGCGCAACCAAGGGAGCGGCCTGGGGGCTGGACCTGCGATTTTCACACCCTCCGTGGTGAATTTGCTGCCGTGGCACGGGCAGGCGATGATGCCGAGGTCCGGCTTATATGCCGTAAGGCAGCCGAGATGAGTGCAGATCGCTGAGAGTGTGAAGAACCCCTCCGCAGTACGGACTATGTAGATTGCCGCTTGCGGATCCATCGTCACTGAGTCAGGAGGATAGATGTCGGGCTTCCCGACATCTACGATCGGTGACGGTTCGTAGAGCACGTTGGGCGAGAGGTACTGGTAGGCGAAAGCAGCCGTGCCCAGGGCCGCCACCGCCGCCGAGCCGACTCCGACTTTGACGAAAAACTGCCGCCGGCTCATTTCCTCCGGACTATCGGGAGCAGGCGCGGATTTTGGATCATCAACCATAATTCCTCGCTGAATGACTACTTGGCCGCTGCCGCAACGGCTGGTTTGGGTCCATCGAAGCTTTGAATGGTGATGAGTCCCGTGGGTTCAGACGGCACGAGGTGATAAGCCTCCATAGTGATGGTGTTGGCGGGACAGCGCAGTGCGCACAACCCACAGCGAATGCAGCGGGTCTCGTCCTTGATCATCGCGGTCCCGCTGATGCTACCCAGCTCCGACGGCTGGATACCTTCCAGCTCGAAGTTGAATAACTCAGGATTATTGGCAAGTGCATCAATCGCGTTCGGCTCGAATTCGATACGATCGAGCGGCACCAATTCCAGGCAGTTCTCCGGACACACATCAACGCAGGCGCCACAGATTATGCAGTCGGTTCCGTCCTGCTCGCTGCCCTCAAGAATGGTGTTGACGTAACACTTCAAGCAGCGCTGGGCCTCCGCCATGGCTTCTTGCTCGGTGTAAACCAGTTCCACCTCAGTCATGCCGGTGCGACGTTCCAGCGGAAGCATCGGAATGGCTTGGCGTTGAATGTTCATGTAGTCCACGGCCATCTGCCAGCGATCGAGCACCTGTACTTCGATCTTGGGCTCGGGATGTTTCTCGCCGCGAAGGTATTCGTCGATGCCCACCGCCGCGCGCTTGCCATCGCCGACGCTATCGATGATGAGGCGCGGTCCGAATGCGCAGTCGCCTCCCGCAAAGACCCCAGGCGCGGAGGTCATCAGGCTGTCGCGATTCACCGTGACGAGCCCGCGCGGAGAAACCTGTACGCCGTCTTCAGGCCGCAGGAAATCCAGATTAGGCGCCTGTCCGATCGAGAGAATGATGGTGTCGCACTCGAACTGCGTGTCGCTGTTGTCATAGAAGGCGGGGTTGAACCGGCGATTCTCATCGAAGACGTACTTGGTCTTCAGGCACTCCAAGCCGACGACCTTGCCGTCGCGTCCGAGCACCCGCTTCGGCCCGAAACCCGGATGCATGATGATGCCTTCCGTCTCCGCCTCTTCGATTTCCTCCAGCGCGGCTGGCATTTCATTTCGATTCTCCAGGCAGACGAGACCCACTTCGCGAGCGCCCATACGTAGCGCTGACAGCGAAATATCCATCATCTCGTGGGCGGCGACGGCCTGTACGTTTTCTTCCGAGGGAGTAATGTCGCCAGGCTCATCATGCTGACGCAGTACTTCACGCGCGGCGGAGCGGGCGACGTCCATGGCGACGTTGCCGCCGCCGATGACCAGCACCTTCTTGCCAATGGTGAATTTGTAGCCGAGGTTAACGTTCAGTAGAAAATCAATGCCGCGATGTACGCCGTCGAGATCGACACCCGGAATCGACAAATCACGGCTGCGGTGCGCACCAACGCCAATCAGTACGGCGTCGAAGCCCTGATGCCGCAACTCGCCGACGGTGAAGTCGCGCCCGGCGGCAGTGTTCAGGCGAAGAGTGATGTCGCCAGTCTCCAGGATCTCGCGCACTTGCGCTTCGACCACGCTGCGCGGCAAACGGTATTCGGGAATGCCGAGGTACAACATTCCGCCAGCCACCGGCGAGGCTTCAAATATCGTGACGGAATAGCCCATCAAAGCCAGATCGTGCGCCGCAGACAACCCAACGGGCCCGCCGCCAATCACGGCGACTTTGTACGGTAGTTTCGCAGCCGGCCGGGTGGTTGGGGCAACAGGGTGCCGCGATTCAGGGCCATGCCGCTCCGTCAGGAAGCGCTTGAGGGCGCGGATCGCGATGGGCCGATCGATTTCGCCGCGTCTGCAGGCAGTTTCGCAGGGATGCGCGCAGACTCGACCGCAGATGCTGGCCATGGGATTCGGATCGCGCGCATACTTGTACGCCTCCTCGAACCGTCCTTCGGCGATCAGGGTCACATAGCGGCCGGCATTGGTGTGCGCGGGACACGCCATCATGCAGGGAAAGTTGGTATTAAGCCATTCCCGGTCGACCGTCTTCTTGGTGAAGCGGCTAAGCATAGCCCTCTCTTCGACGAGGTGCACATTTTACCATCGCCAAGAGCGAAGGCGCGCCCGCCCGGACACGCCTTCAGCGATCGCTATTTCGAGAGCGTGAAGTCGGCCTTGCCAGAGCCGGCGACATCTACGGACTTGGTCTGCGGCTTATTGCCTTCATGCCAGGCGACGACGTTGTACTTGCCGTCGGGAACGTTGTCAATCTTGTAGTTCCCGCTGGCATCCGTTTCCGCGAAGTAGGGGGTAGGGCTGACCACGATGTATCCGGACATCTCCGGGTGCACGTTGCAGAGCAGAGGCACCACGCCCGGGTTATCGAACTTGAAGGACTTCTTCTCGCCCTTGGGCCAGGTTCCGAGGTTCCCGGTCAATTTCTTGTTGCCGCTGATCGAGGGCCAGAAAACGTTGTGCTGGACG
The DNA here is from genome assembly GCA_963779555.1 of uncultured Acidobacteriaceae bacterium. Taxonomy (GTDB): domain Bacteria; phylum Acidobacteriota; class Terriglobia; order Terriglobales; family Acidobacteriaceae; genus DASRAA01. The sequence goes on along the minus strand of CAVZYS010000032.1, from coordinate 127,321 downwards.
GTGTCGCTGTTCAGGAACTCAACCGTCGTGCCTTGCTGTATGGCCGTGACGTGCGGGTTAAATGCCAGACCCTTCTGGTCGATCAGCGGTTTCTGGGTCGGGGCGGGAAAAGTCTTGCCGGCGATGGCGTCGACATAAACGACGGAGGCTTTCCCGGGAGAGACTGTGCCTGTAATTGTGCCTGCGACGGCGACGGCCGCAAGAGCGAGAACGAGAATGATCGAGAGTAAAAAGCGGTTCATCGTAAGGATTCCCCTTTCTTGAAGACTGATTTCGCTGCATACCAGTCTAGCAGGCTGCGAAAAAATGCGAGTATTGTCAGGTTTTGAAGGGGTACACCTTTGAGTGCGCCGTATGAGCGCTATATTTTGCCGTTCCTCGCAGGCTTCAGCCAAGCTTTAGCCCGCGAGGAATCTGCGCTTTCGAGTTATTCCGAGGCCTGCTAGTACGAAAAATCAAATCCCAAAACCAGTGTGTTTGCGTGGAATGAGTTTATGGCCACCGGCAAACCGGTGATCGGGTTGTTCGCAAACTCGACCGATTGCGAGGGCCTGATTTGGTATTCGGCAACCGCCTTGATATTGGGGTGGATCAGGAATTGCACCGCCGGCGTAAAGCGATTGCGGGTCACGCTGGACGCTCCGTTAAAGGGCGAGTCGACAAACCCTCCCGGCACCAGGGCATTGTGGTAGTCGGAGTTCGAATTGACCGAATCCCACCGAAACATGACGTACATCCAGGGATAGGCCAGCCACTCGACGTCTGCAAAGCCGCCGCTAAAGGTTGACGGTGATCCGTGCACGAATCCAACTGGGGTGATTTCGCCGGTCACTGGCAAGGGATCACCGCACCCATCGAGTCCACGGGCAGCAGGTTGTAGTCGTGGCCGTACATATACAGGCCGTTGAATTGCAGGCAGCAGCGATAGTTGTAGGTGAAGTTGCCGCCCACACGGTAGAACGGTTCGCGCGCGGTCAGCGTGACTTCGGTGCCGTCAAGCGGAGCCCCGGTCAGGCGCTGCACCGAGCGTCCGTAGAAATAATAGGTCCCTAAGTTCAGGTAGGTATGGTCGTGCGGACCGCTGGGCCCGGCAGCCTGGATGGCAGTGCGGCTTTCCTTGTCCTTTTCCAGGTTGAAGCGGTAATTGAAGCTGGCATAAATGTCCTTAAAGTTGGCATCGGACGCCACGCCCAAGCCGCCGTTGTTGCTGCCCGTCGCCTGCGGAATGTATGGACTGCCTGGGTTCGAGTCCTGCCCCACGCCGCTGGTGTTTTGGTTGATGAAAGCAACTGACCAGTTGTAGCCGCCAGTGTGTAAGCCACCGCTGAACTCGATGCCTTGTCCGGATAGGTCCAAGGTAGTTCCATTATTCACGAACTGCTGGTTGAAGGCTGGGTTAACAACCCCAACTGCGGCCTGCGTGTAGATATCGTACGGACTGACCCAGACGGATTTCGACTGCGGTGAACGGGATGTCCAACTCCATCTGCCCTACGCGCAGGTTCAAGGCATGTTCGGGCAACTTAAGCAACCGCCCAATGTTAACGAATTTCAGATAGGCCTCGCCTAGTCCGGCGGCGCCGTTCGCACCGCTGACGCTGATGTCATTGTCGACCCAGAAGGCGATGTCGCTGCCGAAGTTTCCGGCGGTGAACAGGCTGAACAGGCCGGTCTCAAAGTCGGCGGTCGGAACGAATATCGGACCAGGGGTCCCCGCGGCAGCGAGTCTGAAAGAGTTGCGGTTGCTGCGTGAACTGCAGATAGTTGTTGTAGCGCAGCCCAATGGGTGGGATGCCCGGGAATGGTTCCAGGCCAAATCGCCTTCGGCCAAACTTCGGCGTTCGCCGGTGCTCCTAGCATAACCGGCGGAATCTTCAGCATGGACTCATCGTCCTTGGGGAACTTGAAGCCAGCATCTTTGAACGCCTTGCCGAAGTCGTTCAGCTTCGGAAAGTCGATGTGGCAGGTGCTGCAACTGGTTCCGTATTGCCGGGCAAACGCCGGAATTGCATAGCTTGGCTGCGCCATAACCACCAATAGAACCAACACGATAGCCGACAGAAGGGCTTTAGCTGTGCGACACGAATGCAACGACATGACGACTCTCCTCTGTTTTGGGACGCCGAAGCGACGGTCAAAGGTGCCGTCACTTGCGGTCGTGTGGTTTGCCTATGGGAACGGAAGTATTAACTTCCGGTTAACCCTTCATGAGTGACGTACGTCACAACCATACGTGATAGCGGCACTGCTACGCCAGATCTTTCGGCGATTGCTCGAGATTTACAGCTGACCTCATAGCAGGTGCCCCGTCCCCGCCAATATCGGGGGCAGCGGCGTTGGTGTGCGCGCCGGCGGCGGCACTTAATGGGGCGTTCTTAATATCGTGGTTAGCTTTGATCTTCACCAACAAGGGTAGATACCTGGCCATTATCGCTCCTAGAACCACAAAAAGGACAATGGGGAACACCGCGAATCGCACCAGAGAAACCTGCAGAGGATCCGATTGGGCCGTGTCTCTCGGCGAGGACGCGCGGCTAGTTGGCGGCGCTCCATTCGCAGGTCCCGATCCGACGGAAATGATGGAGGCGCTCATAACTGCGGGTGTGTGGGGCGGGTACAGCGTGAGGTACAGATAGACGTCTTCCGCCTCATCCTCGCTCAAATAACCAAACACCGGCATCCGGCCGCGGCAAACCAAAGGCGGAGTGCCCATCACCACCGGCGCTCCCTGGGTGACCTTCCTTACGAACCCCGACAAATCCTTCCGCGTGGTGAGAGTGCTCAGCGGCGGAATCGCACCTTCCAGGATTTGCTGCGGGCTGGGATTCAATCCGGCGGCAGAATGACAGGTGTGACAAGTGGATTTGGCAATGTGCTCGCCTACGCGAATTCGCGATATTTGTAACGTCATCTGCTCACGTTGCGCTCCCGGTACACCAGCAACCTGTTTCAGGTAGGCCATGAGCGCACGAATTTCGGGTTCGCTCAAGTGAGGAAATGGCGGCATGTTCTGGCCGCCTTCATGCAGACGCAGTAGCAATGCCTTCCTGGATTGGGTCGCCATATCCGCCGCGGTTGCCGGACTGACATCCATGCCGACCGCTTTCATTCGTTCCATGACGAGCGCGACTGAAGTCGAACGAACCGGATTGATGACGGAGTTGATTTCCGGAGGAGCGCCAAAGCCATATTCGCCGTGGCATCCACGGCAATTCATGCGGTACAGGTCAGCACCGCGGACGGTGACCGGTTGAGCCGCGACAACCGGCAGAGGTTGTGATTCCCATCGAGGGTTGTCGTCGCCAGGCATGTCCTCAGACGGACCCAGACGGCCAGTCTTGCCCATGCTGGTTTCATTAAAGTTCCTAGCGAGATGATTGAGCCAACTCTCACCTTCAACGTTCGTCACCGGAAGGTTTTGTGCATGCAGCCAGCATCCCGCCAGGAATACCCCCGCCATCAGAGTTCTTAGAACTTTGTTCATCACTTTCCTCCAACGCTCAGTTGCGTCGTAGGCGGCCCGTGTGACTAAGTGCGCGGAACTATATGTCATTGCGGTTCCGAAGTGTTTGCTCCAGAGCACGTTTGTGGCACGGTAAGTTGGCTTCACGGTAAAAATGCTCCGCCCCATATGCTTTCTTTTGCAATCTAAGCCAGCCTACGGCTGCTCATCAGCGGGGTTGTCAGCGATTGGTGACGATCATGTCAAAGAAATGACAAGCTTCGCGACTAGACTCTTACGGATTTTGTCAAAATTGAAGTGGGATTTCTGCTTGACTTATGGTCAACACTCATCATCAGCCACTGAAGTTTGGATTTGGAAGCTGAGTTGTGCAAATGAAGAAACAATCATGACGAAATTCTGAAGGAATTCTGAAGAGATTCTGAAGATTGCAAATGCCGCGGCTGATCGAGTGGAGAATTGGAAATACGGCTCGGTAATTTCTATGTGTGCGCTAAGGAAGCTCTGAACAAGTGGACGCGGTTGAGGAGCTGACCTTTAGGCTTGCGTCGAAGCCACTGATGTCGAAGCTACTGATAATGATCAGGGGCTTCAGCCCCGGAAAAAGGGCGCTTAACTTGTTTAGACTGTCCCTAGAAACATTTGCGTGAAGTTAACTTACTAACTTATATCTGGCGGACTATCACGATTACAAGATATTAGCGGCGTGACTTTGAAATCGAAGTTCAATCGGCTCGGCTGGTGTCTGAGCGGCAACTATCGTTCGCAAGATATTTTCCGAGTGTCGCCACCATCCCCCAAAAATAATTCCGTCAACACAATGAACCTGCAGCGGATGCCAGTTGCCGGCAGGATCATTTGATTGCTCAATCGAACGCCCAACTTCCTTCGCCCCCTTCGTAGTTTCTTTGAACCCCGGGTCTTCTGAGCGAAGCAGCTTGACTTCAACGCTTCGCGTATCAGCCCGGAGGCCAACGTGCATGGCTTTCAGGGCGCTTTCCTTTGCGCTCCACAGCAGAGACACCAGCAGGTGTCGTTCTTCCCCACTGGCCTGAGCAATCAGTTTCTGTTCTTCCGGTGTGAAGTAGTCGGTGACGAAAGCATCGGTTCTGGCCTCAATCAGTTCCAGGTCACAACCTAGCTTTACGTTGCCAACGGAGACAGCACAGATGGCGATGCCGTTGCGGTGGCTGATCGAAATCGTTACTGTCTCCGCGCGTTCGCGAAGGATCACTTCGGGTTGGCCGGTCGGCGCCGGGATAATCTCGATGAGCTTGAAAGTCGGAAGATCGTGCGCTAATTTCAGGCTGGTCGCGACGGCACACTTCGCGGTCCATCGTCCCAAGCGCCAGTCACTGCGGCGCTTGGCGATGCGAAGGCCGCTCAATCGCAGCGCTTCGCTCTCGCTAAGCCAATCATCAGCAGTCGGCACATCCGCTTCGGACTGTTCCAGCCAAAATACGTCCATCACGAAACCAGGGTGGGATCTGGAAGCATGATCGTAGATGCCTTGGCCAGTTTCTCAATCTCCCGCGCAACACCGCTTTCCACTGCATGGATGAGATATGGGCGGAGGTCTGCGGGCGGAAGAATGTGATGTAACGCGCCCACTTCGAGGGCCCGATGCACACTGTGCACATGATCGAACTCCACAGCCATTTCACCGAGCTTCTCGGAGTGTACGACTTTGAATAGCTCGTCCCACTGAGCTCGCAACCGGTTCTTCTCTACGCCGTCAGCCTTAGTCATTGCCTTATTCATCGTCTCAGTTAGCGCCAGTAGGCGCGGATCCTTGCGGGTCCTGGCTTCCACCTCACTGGCGAAAACTACGGCCGCTGCCGGCGCGCCGCCAATAACCGATGCAAACGTTCCCTCCAACGCGACGACTTCAAGATTCTCATTTAACGCGCGAGAGAAGACAACGTAAGCGCCGCCGTGATAGCGGGAGATCACGCAAAAGACCATGGGGCCCTTAAAGTTCACCACCGCTCGCCCGATCTCCGCTCCGTACTCGAGTTGCAACTTGCGCAACGATTCCGGCGAACCATCGAATCCAGACAAGTTGGCTAATATCACCACGGGACGATTGTTGCTGGCCGCGTTAATGGAGCGCGCCACCTTCTTTGAGGAGAGCGGGAAGAGCGTTCCGGCCGTCCATTGATCCGGGCCGTCAGCGGGAACGAACCCTAAGCGAGGTGACGGATGCGACTCGATACCGATGAGACAAACGGGATAGCCACCGAGGTGGGCGTCCCAGACCACTGCCGTTTCGGCGGCGCGCATGCCAGACCACCGCTCCAGAGGAAGATGGTCCTGGTCCATGACCGCCCGCATCACTTTGCGAATGTCGAATGACTTCTTGCGTCCGAGGTTGGTCTCGTCAGAGAAGATATCGCCCACATGCGCGAAACCTTCGTCGCTGCCGTGGCTGTGCGGATACGACCGGACATCGCGATCGATGGGATCGGTGGTTGCCCCTTTGCGGGGAAAACGTTCGCCCGGCGCCAGGTAAGTGTGTTCATAGTGGCGCAGGAGGATTTGGCAGGCCTCAGCAATGTTACGGGCCCAGTACTGTGCCTGGCCATTGGGACCCATGATGCGATCGTACCCGCCGATGCCTTCGTTGTCCTCGGCAGACACGCTTCCCGAATACTCCAGGGCTCGCTTGCCGGTGAGGACCATTGCCCCTTTCGGAGTCATGACCAGAATGCCGCGAGTGTGCATCAGCATGGTCGCCTCGGCGTTCCAGTAGGGCTGGGCGCCGACGTTGATCCCATTTACCACCAGGTTCACTTCGCCACCCGCCTGGGTGAATTCGATCAGGCTACGCAGGACTTTGGCAATCCAGTCCATGTTCTCGACGCCGCTGTCCATCGAGATCTTCGCGCCGGCCGAAAGCGTAAACCACTCCAGGGGAACACCCATCTCCTGCGCCAGATCCAGTCCCGCTATAATGCGCCGGCATTCAGGCTCGGCAATCGCGCCAAGATCCCGGCTCGGATCTCCCATCAATACGACCCGTGTCATGCCCTCGGGGTACTTGCTGGTGAAGTTGCGGATGACGCCAACGATGATATTGGACTTGTTCTTACCGAATGGACGATCGACCGGAACCAGTTGGCCGTCCGCGTCGAGATCGTGTTCTACAAAATCGCCGGGAGGAAACTGGGTGGCGATGCCTTCCGGAGCAGGGGTCAGCATCTTGATGATTTCATACGGGTAGATGAGTCCACGCTGGCGCATGCGGACGACTTTCTGAGTGTATTCATCCAGCGGTTTCAGCGGTTGCAGTTTGGTAACCGGCCTGAAGGTCATGATCTGGCCCGTGCCGCCGGGGCTGGAGATGCGCACGATCATGTCACGAACCTCGCCGGTCCCGGGTTGCGGAATACGAGCGCGCACCACCACTTGTTCCAGTCCCAACCCTTCGGTAGATGGGGCGAGTTTGTGCACGATCTGATCGAACTCCTCGCGGGTGAAAGTGACAGTTGGCCAAACGTAAAGCAGTATCCGGTTCCAGTGGAGGCGCCGGTTCGGGTTGCGCCGTGACTGGAACACCCGCATACCAGCCACCGCTTCGGCGAACATGCGTTCCAGGTGGGGAAGTTGTACGATGCGGCCTTCCTTATTTCGCACCGGCGTTAAGTCGCGAATTTCCGCAACCGCGAATAGCCGCTCGTCCTTGGGATTTTCATTGGCAACGGCATAGAGCAAGTAGACGTCTTCGACGGACGGCAGTCGCTCGACTTTGAAATTGCTGACCCGCCAGAGATGCAACCGTTCCGCCATCATGGGGTGAACGCCACGCACGAGGAATTCCTCTTCGTACACACTTGCATTGGGATGATAGGTAAAGTGCTGCATCCCAGCCATGCCTGGACCGCGTCCGGGGCCTCCGATAGCCACCACGATGCGCTGAATCGCCCGAGGGAATCCGACTTGGTTAAGCGTTGAGCGAACTTCCTTCTCCATGAGGTCTGGATCCGACAAGAACTCCGGATTCCAGGAGTAGAAATCGAGAACGATGTCATGGTCGAGGGGCACCGCGATAATGGACGGGAACAGAGCGCGGGCGGCTACCGACAGCCCAAGAAATTCCGTATTGGTGCTGAAGACGTGAACGTGCTTGTCGTTACTGTCGTACTCAGCCGACACGCAGGATTGACCATCCATCGGCACACTGCGAAACTTCGAGAGCGCCTGCCCGCGGTAGTATCGGCTCGTAACGATCTCAAGCATCAATTCCCGCAAGGCGGGAGGGGCAGCAGCGTACCTTCCTGCGAACAGGGCGGACAGCGGTTGAGGACAGTCGACCAGGGCGGCAACTTTCTGCCGAAGATCCATCTGGTTGGGATTGGCAGCAAGGTGTGCGAGGTGCTCTTCTGCCTGCGCGTAAATCTGCTGCCTGGCCTGCTCAAACACCGGCTGCTCGAAGCAGCGATAGCGCACTTCGCGGGCCAGATCACTGACCGCGGGGAACAGGCCGCGGGTGCCATGAATCAGCCGGCCTAGCAGTTTGCGGAACGGCTCATCGGCGCGTGGCGACGAAGCTTCGACACGTTGCAGATGCCTTTCCAGCAATCCCACAATCGGGGCGACCTGCTGGTCAACGCGGTGGTGCGATTTGCACAACCACAGCATGCATTCTTCTAATTCAGGCGAGCGCTCCAGTGTCCGGATACCGTAATGAACCAGAGCGCGCCGGAGTGCGTCCACGAATGTTGCCGGCAGGGCCTTGCCGCGCGTGTCAAGCATGTGTAAGTACGAAAATAGATAAGTCTCGGCGCTTCGTTCTTCTCCGCCATTGAGGTCGTCCATTTCCGGCTGACGCTCGAACAAGGTACAGATGTCGACGAAGATGCCGAGTATCTCATCTTCACGCCCGGCCATTTCCTGTCGCCCGGCGGTGGCTTCCGAAGACGGGTTCCAGTCGGAGAGGGCCTTCATGAGAAGCGCAGGGTCAACTTCAAAACCCAGCATGAGCTGGCGAAGTTCCTCGAGATTCTTGATCCAGCTGCGTTGAGTAGCTTGAGCGGTTCCGGCTGAGGTTCGTGATGCACCAAACTCTATTCGCCCGGTAATGGCCAGCGACGCTTCGTCGCCTGCTTCCGGTTCGATTTGCAACAGAGGAGCTCCGGTGTCTACCTGCACGTGAGGAATCGCCATTACACTCCGTACTCTCCCCGAGAACGGAGCCAGGACCGACATCTCCATTTTCATGGCTTCCAGCACGGCTAGAGTGTCGCCGGCCGAGACCGTATCGCCTGGCTTCACCGCGATGGAAACCACTACCGCCGGCGCCGGCGCGTGCACAATGCCACCGTCATCCCGATCGATGGAATGCGACACCCCGTTCACTTCGATACGGTAGGTCAGCCCTTGAACGGCGGAGACGACATGGAAGCGGCTGCCGAATGCGGTGAGCCAGTATTCAAACTGCCCCAGGCGATGCATCTGAACATCGATGCGCGCTCCATCCACTTCCACGCGGTAGCGGTGCAGGTCGAGACAATAGACCTTCAGCGCGTAGGAATGTCCTCGATGGAGGAGTTGCACAGTCCTCCCGACGTCGCTCCGAACCTGGGGCCGCCCGCGCACTGCCGACGCGTAGAACTGTATTTTTTCGACTGCCAGATCAGCGGCGTACGCTTCGATTGCCGCCTGCACCAGCGCCACATCGGCGTAACGCGCGGACAAGTGCGCGCCCTCTGCCGACCTGCGATCCAGCCAGCCGATATCGGCCGTGGCTTGAAGCACCTCGGGGCAATTCAGAAGTTCCAGCAAAAATGCTTTGTTGCTGGCGCCTCCCTTAATAACGATGACGCTTTCGCGGAGCGCCCGCTGCATGCGCGCGAGCGCTTCCTCCCGGGTCTGGCCATAGGTGATGATCTTGGCGATCATCGAGTCGAACTCTGGCGGGACGGTGTCGCCCACTGCCACACCCGTATCGATACGCACGCCTGGTCCGCACGGCAGCTTGAACCGTTCGATCATGCCCGGAGCCGGCGCGAATCCGTTTTCCGGGTCTTCGGCATTCAGCCGCACTTCAATGGCGTGACCGTAAGTGAGCGGCGGCTCACCTTCCAGACGCTCTCCTCGCGCAACATGGATCTGCAGTTTCACCAGATCCAGCCCCGTCGTACATTCCGTGACGGGATGTTCGACTTGCAACCGGGTGTTCATCTCCATGAACAAGGTTCGTTGGCTGGCGGGCTCGTACAGGAACTCGACGGTGCCGGCATTGCGATAGCCAGCCACCTGGCTAAGTCGCACCGCTGCCTGGCGTAACGCCAGGTCCTGCTCCGCCGTGAGCGCTGGTGAGGGAGCTTCCTCCAGGATCTTCTGATGGTGCCGCTGGATGGTGCAATCGCGCACGCCGACGGCCCATGTGGTTCCGTAGTCGTCAGCTATAACCTGTACCTCAACGTGGCGCGCACCTTGCACCAGTTGCTCCATGAAGACGGTAGCATCCCCAAAGGCCTTGTAGGCCTCGGCGCGCGCACCTTCAAATGCCCTCGCAAGGTGGTTCGCAGAGTTCACACGCCGAATCCCATGACCACCGCCGCCGGCTGTGGCTTTTATCAGAAGCGGGTAGCCAAGTCGCTCGCCGTGGCGCGTGGCATCGTCGATGGTCTCCACCGGCCCATTGCTCCAAAGCGCCACTGGCACTTGCGCTTCCTCGGCCAGGCGCTTGGAGGTGATTTTGTCACCCAGCTTCCGCATGGCATCGCCGTCCGGTCCGATGTACACAATGCCCATCTCGCGACAAAGGTCGGCGAAATCCGGATGCTCCGCCACAAAGCCCCATCCCACCCAGACAGCGTCGGCGCGGGCGCTTTCCAGCGCCGCTTTCAGAGACACATAGTCGACGTAGGTGCTCTTGGACTGATTTGTGACTGGATCAGTGACGCGAGCCGCGCCGAGGCAAAATGCCTCGTCCGCCTCGCGGACGAACATGGCATGGCGATCGGGTTCGGTAAAGAGCGCGATCGTACTGATCGATGTGCCATGTTGCCGGTTGAACTCACGCACGGCGTGAATGAAACGTATCGCGGCTTCACCGCGATTGACGATAACTACCCGTTCAAATTCGCGTTGCATAATCCACCCGATCGCTAGAAATTCGCGGTATGCCAGTTAAGTTCGTCACGCAGTGACATGCTGCAGAGCCTGCAATGGCTCGGCATTGACACTGTCCGGAAGCGTCACAGTCCGATAACCCGTCAACTGCAGGTACCGGTTGCCCTGTGTATCGACAACTTCCGCATCGAACTTTTCTCCTGCCGTGTCAGGAGTGACGATGGCAAACAAGGGGCCCTGGGCCAGTTCGGGAGCGACGCGACCAGCTGACTTGCTGAACATAGAGCGGCAAGCCCATACGGTTATGCTCACTGATTTCCAGCAGACCCGCGGTTTGGAAGCACAATTCAATCATCCGCGGCCCGATCAGCGTCGGTCCCTGCGATGGATTCTGATCGCTCGGTAAAGTTTCGGACATCTGGCCAACGATCTTTTCTCCGTCCCTCCACGCATGATCGAGCACCTGATACGCCGGCCCATGGAAGTAGATGCGATAAATCTGAGCGGCATCGACAATGCCCTCTGACGACAGCCGGAGTGGCACGCCGGCAAACGCTTCGAGCGGCTGCTTGGTGACCCGAACACGAGCTGTGAAGTGCACTGTCTCTTGCGGTTGTGGTTGATTGGGGAGCGTTCGCCGCCCCACCAATCGGCATTCCGCTACCAGCCTTTCACCTTGCGGATAGAAGAGAGCCTGGATAAACACCGTTCGTGGCTCGTCCCGGTAAAACTTAAACGGCGCCAGGAAATTCACTTCCTCTATGGCTTCGATATGCCAGCCGGGGTGCACGCAGAGGGCAGCCTCGGCGAATGCCTCGATCCCCATGACGCCTGGAAGCACCGGCGTGCCGTCAATGCGATGGTCGTACAAGAACGGTTGAGCCGTAGGATCAAGCGTTGTCTCCATCGTTAGACCGGCATTGAGAGTCATGCCGGTGATCTTGCCGACCATCGGTCCTTGCGCGGGGTTCCGGTTCTCGAGCAAAACGGCCAGCGCCTGGGTGTCCAGTCCGCCGGTCTCGTCCCATTCGTTCAGCATTACGCCGAGTCGCTGTGCGACCACGAGTTCACCGCGTGTTTCTCCCGAGGTCAATTCGCGGCGAATCATCGGAACACCGGCCTCGGGCGGGAGCATGTCGATGCCCGCCAGTTCCATCATCTTGGGGATGGAACCGCGCGTGGCCATGCCAATGCCACCCCAGGCAGTCCAGTCGATCACGATGCCGCGCGTGCCAAGCCGCGTCGTGCGGAAGCTGGACGTGATCTTGCACAGCAGATCGTTGGCGGAGCTGTAGTCCGACTGCCCTGCGTTGCCGAAGCGGCCTGCGATCGAACTGAAGGCCACGGTTGCACTCAGGGGCATGTCGCCAATGGCATGAAGCAGATTGAACCAGCCGTCACTCTTGACGTCGAAGACCAGGTCGAATTCGCGTTGGTCTTTGTCGGGCAGGAAGTGGCTGCGCTCAATGCCGGCAGCATGCAGAAGCACATCAATGCGACCGCTGCGCTGGCGCACCTGGTTGATGATGCTGGCTACGCCTTCCGCATCGGTAAGGTTGATGCTGAAGTAATACGGCGTGCCTCCGGCCAAACGCACTGCGTCGATCGCGCTCTGCGCCGCCTGCGCCCGCTCCAGGGCTGCCAGTTCCTTCTCGACCAGAGCTGGCGTGGCACGCTCGCCACGTGCTTTGATCCGATCGAACAGATCGCGCTTTAGGCCTTCCTTGTCGCTCGCGAAGCGAGCCAGGTCGGGGTTGTTCGGATCGGGAGTTGGAACCAGATCCAGCAGGTAGAACGTTCCACCCGATGCAGCTGCGAGATCGGCGGTGATGGCCGACACGATACTTCCAGCCGCGCCAGTGATTACGAAGACGCTGTCCTGATCCAACGTGAGACCGAGTTGACCGCTGACCGGCGGCTGTTCGTGCAGCCCAACCGTCCAGCGCAGCCCGTTCTTGTACCCGATTTCGACTGCCCCGGGATCGCGCAGGGTTTCTTCGAGGATCGCGTTGGCAACTTCCGCCGCGTTCCTCCCGCCCTCGAAATCGACCGATTTGACGAGGGCGTCGGTGCGCTCGCGCTTGTACGTCTTGGTGAAGCCGGCAACGGCTCCGCCTAGTGGCGCAAATGCTCCCGCGTCGTCGTATCCTTGTTGTCCGCCTAGGCGCGTAGCCGATACCAGGAACGTGCCAGGCTTCGCCACTTGCTCGTAGAGAGCGCGCATCGTGGAGTAAAGCGATTTGACTCGCACTCGCAGAGCTTCATGCCAGCCCGTCAGATCCAGATGGTTGAGTTCGCCCTCGTGGTCGAGGGCGGGCAGCCAGTACACTCCCAGGATCGGACCGGCCGTCAGACACTGCTTCAGGCGTTCGGTCAACGCGTTTGCGTCCAGTGCGGGATCGAGTGCCAGCACTTCCACACCAATGGTTTGCAACCGTTGCGTGAGTGCTTCCGCCACACCTCCCTCATCCGGCATGACTACCACGCGGCTGCCCGGATCGAGCGTCACTCCCGTCGGCTTGCAGATGGTCAGCGGAGGCCTCAAATTCGGCACCGGGAAGCGACGCGGAATTAAGTTCGCTGCATCGAAGCTGGCCAGCGGCAGACGCGGGCGGTCAACCGGGATTGGAGTCGAAGCTGGTGAAGCCGCAACCGGAGTTGATGTTTCGGGCAGAGCCGACAATTGCTGTTTATCGCGCGCAAACTTGATGACGTGCGCCAGCGTGGGGAAATCACGAAGCTTGAGGTTCTCTTCGCGAGGGATGTTGTAAGCCGCCCGCACCGACGCAAACATCTCCGCCTGCTTGACGGTATCGACGCCGAGGTCGGCTTCGAGATCGAGATCCAGATCCAGCATGTCTTTCGGATAGCCGGTCTTCTCAGCGACGATTTCCAGCACTTTCTCTTTTATGGCGTCGTCGCTGACCAGGTTCGCGGAGGCGGCAGGTGCGACAGGGGAAACCGTCGCGGCCGGCTCCGTGATTACGGGCGCTGATGGAGTTGCCCCCGCTAGATCGGGACGGTTCTCATACACGAACCGGATAACGTGAGCCAGCGTCGGATAGTCGCGCAGTTTGCGGCTGTCATCACGCGGAATGCTGTAGATCTCGCGAACGGCTGCGAACATCTCCGCCTGTTTGACGGTGTCCACCCCGAGGTCGGCTTCTAGGTCCAGTTCCAAGTCGAGCATGTCTTTCGGATAACCGGTCTTCTCCGCCATCAAGCTTAGAATGCGTTCCTTGACTGACTCGCCGTCGGCGACAGGCTGAACCGCTGGAATCGGTGCAGCGGGCGCGGTCACGGTTGCGGTAACGGTTGGCGCGGCAGGCACCGGTACGGTTGCGGCCACTGCTACCGTGGCGGTCGGAGTCGTGATAGCGGCTACCTTAACGGTTGCCGGTGCAGGCGCAGTTGTCCCAGCCAGGTCTGGTCGACTCTCGTACACGAACCGGATCACGTGAGCCAGCGTGGGATAGTCGCGCAGCTTACGGTTGTCGTCGCGCGGAATGCCGTAGATCTCACGGATCGCGGCAAACATTTCCGCCTGTTTGACGGTGTCGACCCCGAGGTCTGCTTCAAGATCGAGATCAGGATCCAGCATGTCTTTCGGATAGCCAGTCTTCTCCACCATCAACGCCAAGATGCGTTCTTTGACCGACTCGTCCGGCGTGGCGGACTGAACTGGTGCCGTGGGCGCCGGTGCTGCCACTACCGGATTGACGTTTGCCTCAATCGCGCCGACCGGCTCAACGATTGTCGGTTCTGGCGAAACGAGCCCCGCCAGATCGGGACGGCTCTCGTACACAAACCGAATCACATGGGCCAGCGTGGGATAGTCGCGCAGCTTACGGCTGTCATCGCGCGGAATGCCGTAGATCTCGCGGATGGCCGCAAACATCTCCGCCTGCTTGACGGTGTCGACGCCAAGGTCGGCTTCAAGGTCGAGATCCAAGTCCAGCATGTCCCTGGGATAGCCAGTCTTCTCGACCGCTAAGTCCAGAATGCGTTCCTTCACTGCGTCGCCGTCGCCCACAGGCTGCGTCGTTGCAACCGGTGCTGGCGCGGGCACGGGCGCTTCTGCCGTGGCGGTCGTTTCAGTGGCTGAGGCCACCTCAACCTTCGCGGGCACGGGCGCAACCCCCGGCGCAAGGTCAGGCCGCTTCTCGTACACAAACCGGATCACGTGAGCCAGCGTGGGATAGTCGCGCAGCTTGCGGTTGTCGTCGCGCGGAATGCCGTAGATCTCGCGGATGGCCGCAAACATCTCCGCCTGCTTGACGGTGTCGACGCCAAGGTCGGCTTCAAGATCGAGATCCAGGTCGAGCATGTCCCTCGGATAGCCAGTCTTCTCGACCGCCAGGTCCAGGATGCGTTCTTTCACGGCGTCGCCAGCACTGACAGGCGCAGAGGTCGCCTGGGGTGCAGTTGTCGCAGGTTCGGTAGTTTCCTTTTGCGCTGTTTCGACGACGACGGGTGCCGCTACTGCGACGGCGTCCGTGCGCCGCTCGTTTACGAAGCGGATTACGTGAGCCAGGGTCGGGTAGTCTCGCAGTTTGATCTGATCGTCACGAGCGATGCCGTAAGCTTCTCGGATCGTCGCCATGACCTCCGCCTGCTTGACCGTATCGACGCCTAAATCAGCTTCGAGGTCCAGATCCAGGTCGAGCATGTCGATGGGGTAGCCAGTTTTCTCGGCCACCAAAGCGAGCACTCGGTCTTTCACTGATTCGCCTGCGGCAGCAGGTTTGGGCTTCGCGACTGGCGCTGCCACCACAACCTGAGCTGCCGGTTTCACCTCGGCTTGCACTTTTCGCACTGGCGTCGGTGCGGGCTTTGCAGCAACGACTGGTGTTGCAGGCGCTGGTTTGGACGCGACGACCGGTGCACTCGGCGCGGGCGGTGTCGCCGGAATCTTGGGAACTGGTGCCGGCACCGGTTTGACTTCTTTTGCGACTTCGGCAATCCGGGCGGACAGCCCTTGATCGCGCACGCGGAGCGTACGGTTCACTACTTCTAAGTCTGCCGCCGGACGTCCCGCCATTCTGGTTAGCCACGCGTCCCAGGCAACCTTATCGGCGATCCGATAAGCGTAGCCTAAATCATTCGCGCTGCGGCGCACGCCGTCCTTGGTCGGGACCCAATGCAACAGCGCCATGCTGATCTGTGACCCGAACCCAGCGCCGAGCCGTAACGCGTATTCGATTGGATAGGCGCCGCCCTTCGAGAGGTTCAATGCGCCCAGTTCGGGGTCGATTTCTTTGAAGTTGGCCACGGGCGGAACTATTCCCGTTTCCAGCGCTTTCACCGCCAGCACTTCCTCGATTCCGGTAGCCATCGCGTGGCCGGTAAGACCCTTGGTGTTGGCGATGACGATTTGGTCCGCAGCGTCGCCGAAGATGCGGCGCAGCGCGTGGATCTCTGCCGACGCGCTTCCGCCGCGCGCGGGTGTGTAGGTCTCGTGAGAAACGAAAACGGTACGAGGCGCGATCTGATGACGTTCAATGCCGCTGTGCGCTTCGGCTTGCGAGATCAGATTCTCCATGACCTGACCTATGTGCTGGACATCGAGACGCGTGCCGTGGAAAGCACTATTAGCGACTACTGCACTCAGGACTTCGCAAATGGGCTGGATTCCACGCTCGCGCGCCGCCGCCGCACTCTCGACGACCAGTGACGCTGCGCCCATGCCCATGATCAGCCCGTGCCGCCGCCGATCGAAGGGAGTGGCGGCCTCTTCGACCAATTCGTCGGTGGCCGCTGCTCCGCTGGCCAGGAACCCAGCGCCAAACCAGCCGATCATGTGATCAGAGGTGACGTCGTCTGCCGTGATGATAATGACTCGACTGCACCGCCCGGAGCGGATCCAGTCCCCCGCCAGAGCGACGGCATGACTGGTCGTTGCGCACGCGGAGTTGATCTGCGTGTTGGGACCGCGAGCACCGATGAATTCGGCGAACTGCGAATGTCCCATCGACAAGGTCCTCAGCAGGAAGCGCCGCTCGAAGATGTAGGGGTTCTTCTCAATCTCCGCGCGCAGATCCTCGATCTTGCGGACAATTTCCTGAGCCAGGGCCGAATGACCGTTGGTCCCCGCCACCGCTGCGACCATGTTCTCCAGCGAAGCCAATTGCTCGCGACGGGCGTGGTCTGCATAATAGCGCGCCATCTCGTCGGCGAAGGAGTCGTATCCCGGGAAGGCCGAACCCATAATCACGCCGGTGTCGTCGCGCATCGCATCCGGCAGGCCCCAGCGGTCGGGCAACTGTGTTCCCTTGCTCGTGGTCTTGTAGCGCATCACCAGAGGAATTCCAGCATCGCGCATGGCGTCAATGCCCACCGCGATAGCCAGCCGAGTGACCCGATCGAGCGCGGCCACGCGTTCGGCAGAAACACCAAATTCCTTCTGCAGATCGAAATCGCCTCCGCGACCCGCCAGCTTGATCACGTCCGCGACATCTTCGATGGTGTCGAACCTGGCTTCGCCGCTTTCGCTCTTCACCAGGCGCGTGATGCGCCGGTCGAGCATGTCCTGGCGGAACTCCGACGGGATCGACTTGATGAACTGATCGCCGCGCAGAATGCGCTCGACGTTGCCATCGTCAAAGATGTGCTCAGTTCCCGGCAAGCCCATGGCTGCTCCGGTAATCGCAACCGGTTCGCTGGCCAGTGGAACACTCTGGCCGTGATAAATCTCCGAGGCCCGGTCGAGCACGCCGGCGAACAAATGACCGAGGGCGCCGTAGCGATCGCCATTCGATGGAACTTTGGCGAGGGCAAACGAAGCGGGCCCAGCGGCTGCAACCGGGACGGGGACAACCACGGGTGGGGCGACTGCGATCGGCTCAGGGGCTTGCGCCGCCGGAAGTTTAATCTCCGGCGTGGTTACAGCTGTCGATGAGACTTTCGTCGAGGTGATGTCGGATGGAGCGGTCTCGCGCGAGCCGTCCGTCGGCGCGCCGCCCAGTCCTGCCGCATAGAGTCCGCAGAGCGCTTGATTAAAGCTGGCGATGTCACCGACTTTGGGATGATTGGTGAACAGGGAAACCACGTCGCCGCGGGAACCGAGCACGTCCTCGGCAAATCCCTGCAACGCCTTCTTGGGACCAACTTCGACGAAAATGCGCGCGCCGGCGTCGTAGAGCGTGCTCAGGCCCTTCACAAACTGAACGGGACAGGCGACCTGCTGAGCGAGCAGGTCCAGCATCTGCGGAACAACGCCCAGGTCCGGTGGGATAAAACTCGCCGGTTACATTGGCGACGATTGGCAGGCGAGGCGACTGGATGTGCAGGTGCGACAACATCTCACGGAGTGGCTCGCTGGCCGGAGCAACAATCGAGGTGTGGAATGCATGGCTTACCGGCAACTCGGCTACAACGTAACCCGCCTCCTGGAACACCTCGACAGCTTTCGTAACCGCGTCGCTCGCTCCCCCGATGACCGATTGGGAACTGCTATTGACATTCGCGATCACCACGTAGCCCGGTATGGTCTTCAGAATGCGCTCGACTTCAGCCAGCGGTGCGAACACCGCAGCCATCTTGCCTGTGTCATTCACCGCTACCTGGGTCATGCCGCGACCGCGGGCGCTGACGGCTGCTAACGAGTTCTCGAAGGTAAGGGACCCGGATGCAACCAGCGCTCCGTATTCTCCCAGGCTATGTCCCATTGTCATGTCGGGGCGGATGCCATATGCGTCCAACAACCGGGTCAGGGCCAAATCGATCGTCAGCACGGTGGGCTGCGTGATCTCGGTCTGACGCAGATCTTCGTCCGCTTTAGCGACCGCTGTCGCGTCGGATTGGTCCACGAAGATGAACTCGCTCAGCGGCTTGCCGAGTAGCGGCGTCATGATGCGATCGGCTTCGGCAAAGGTCTCGGCCACAATCGGTTCGGCAGCGCGAAGCGGCGCGAGCATGTTCACGTACTGTGAGCCTTGTCCGGTGTACAGGAACGCCACCTTGCCCGGGGCGCCATGTCCGCGGAAGATGCCCTGGGCGCGCAGCGCTTTCCAGATCGGCGCCTGGTTAGCCGCTAGCGCCTTGAGAGCACTCGCCGCTTTTACTGCCAGATCGGCGGCGTCGGCGTAGTCGATTGCGATGCGCTCTGTCGCGCGCAGATCGGCATCAGCTGGGGCGGCAGGTGCTGGCGCGTTGCCCGCCGCGGCGGCTTTCTGTATCGAGCGCAAACGCTCGACCAGTTCCGCCCCGGTGGCAGCGCCAACGACCAACGCACCACGCAGCGGCGCTTTGCAAGAAATTTCACCCGAAATACTGAGCGTACTACTTTTTGAATACATTGCTGCTCCCTGCACGACAGCCGCTGGAGTGTCAGTGACCGCGACCGTTTTTTTGCCATTGCCATTGAGTTTGTGAGGAATGAACTCCTCAAGCACGAGGTGGAAGTTGGTACCGCCAAATCCGAAGGCGCTTACCCCGGCGCGCCGCGGGCAGTCCGCCGGAACGGTCCACGGCTTGAGCTCACGGTTGACGTACAGCGGCGAGTGAGCGAAATCGACATTCGGGTTGGGATGTTCGCAGTTCACGCTGGGCGGCAGCACTTTGTCGCGCAGCGCCAGTGTGGCTTTCAACAGTCCGGCGGCTCCGGCGGCGCCTTTCAGGTGGCCGATATTCGATTTGACCGAGCCGAGCGCCACGGATCCGACGGGCACATTGAAGCTGCCGAGCACATCCGTCATGCTCTGGACTTCGACTAGATCACCTACGCTGGTCGATGTGCCGTGGCCTTCCATCAACGTGACGGTGGCGGGCGATAGTCCGGCGTTAGCCCAGGCGCGCTCGATGGCAAGTTTCTGTCCCACGGGGTTGGGAGCCGTAATGCCTTTTCCCTTGCCGTCGCTGGCCCCGCCTATACCGCGCAACACGGCGTAGATTTTGTCGCCGTCGCGCTCAGCATCGGCTAGGCGCTTCAGCACAAAAATCACAGCGCCTTCGCCCATAACAAAGCCATCAGCTCCCTCAGCGTAGGGGCGGGTGCCGCTGGCCGATAGGGCCCCGATCTTGCTGAATTTGACGTAAGTCGAGGCGCCCATGTTGCGGTCGATGCCGCCGCTGATCGCCACGTCAAAATCGTTGGCTACGAGTCCCTCGGCCGCGGAGCTGATCGCCGCCATCGCCGAGGCGCATGCTGCGTCGACAACGTAGTTGGGTCCGTGGAAATTGAAAACATTGGCGATGCGCCCGGCAATGCAGTTGGCCAATTCACCCGGCATGGTGTCTTCCGTGATATCGGGAATGCGCTTGGCTATGCGGTCGTGCAACTCGCGGGTAATTTCATCTCGGGCAGCAGCAGGCAGCGCAGCAAAAGTAGCTGACTGTGCCAGTTGGCTGGCGTATTCCGGAAAGTACACGCGCAACGCAGTGAGGTAATGTTTTTCGCCTGCCATCGCATTGCCGAGAATCACCGCGGTGCGATCGGTGTTAAGCGGCCGAGTTGGATAGCCGAAGTCTTCGAGCGCTTCGCGAGTACAGGCGATTGCCCAGCGCTGCGCCTCGTCCATGGCATCAACGACGCGCGGAGGAATGGGCAGGCGCCACTTGGCAGGCTCCCACTTCCAGTCCCGTACCCAGCCGCCGATCTTCGAATAAGTCTTGTCGGGCGCGCTGTGGTCAGAATCGAAATACAGCGCCGGATCCCAGCGCTCGGGCGAAACTTCGGTGATGCTGTAACGGCCTTGCTTCACGTTTTGCCAGAAAGCTTCTACGTTAGCGGCATCGGGCAGGACGGCTCCCACCCCTACAATTGCGATCGCGCGATAGGCGGTTGATTCCATGGTATTTCACTTCCTTCGAGGCAAATTTCGGAGCCCCACGCAGAGCATGACCCCTGGCGCACATGTGAGAAATTGAGATGTCAGGTCTTGCTTCCCTCGCCGAAACGAGGAGGAGTATTTCACTCACAAGGCCCTACTGAACCTGGGCGACCGAGAGTAATACAACTTTGCGGTGAGAGGGGGGTCTGTGTCAGTGATGCAGAAGACCCGGTTATGTGATTCGACTGCGTTTGAAATGTGATGTGTGGCACTGAGGTCTGTGAGTCAACTACGCAAGAAGGTGACACCCAGTTAAGACAAGAAAATTCAGCTACTTTTTGCATCACTCACATCGATATTCTCGGCAATAACAACAAAGGCACCCGACTCACGAAAGTGCGTGCCGGATGCCTGTCGTATTTCACACTAAACGCTCGCGAGCTGCAGGGCGGGCGCCGCTACCGGCCTCGCCGTGCGGTTGAAGATCACATCGGCGACGTAGTCCATGTCCGAAATCAGTCCGGCCTGAACGCGATGAACCGCGGGCAGTCCCAAGCTGGTCTCGAACGCCGCCATTTCCGAGTCGTTCACGCCGCCGGCTCCGGTCACCCAGCGCAAGCCTTCTTCCGCAACCTTGAGCGAAGCCTCCCGCCCGAAGATACGGGCCAGCGCCGCCAACGCGGTCGCGTCGAAGCGATTGTTGGCTTTCTCGTTGAGCCGGTTTTCCGCCGAACGCGCAGCACGGCGCGACAAGCAGCCCGCGCACTCCGCGTAAGCAATCAACTCGCCCAGCCGCAGGAGAATATGCTGGAAGCGCGTCAGTCGAGCAGCCCGCGCTTTCTCCATCACCTCGGCTAGTGCGTGCATGGCCAGGGCCGCCATGTCGGCGCCTGCCTCTGGATGCTGGGCGTGCAGAGCTTCCATCAGGCGCGCTTGGTCGTGGTAGTGCTGCCCACGCGTCTTCAGATGCAACTGCCAACGGTCGCGGCTGATGGTCATCTCCATGATCTCGGAGGTGCCTTCGTAGATCGTGGTGATGCGAACGTCGCGCTTGATCTTCTCGACCATGTACTCATGCGTGTAGCCATAACCACCCAGCGCCTGGATGCTGGCTTCGGCCGCCGCATTGCCCGCTTCCGTCGACATATACTTCGCGATGGCGCCCTCGGTGTTCAAGCTTCCCTCGCCGGCATCGATCCGCTCCGCGGTTTCCTCGATAAAGGCGCGGCCAGCTTCCAGGCGTGCAATGTGCGGGACCATCAGTTTGTGGGTGTAACCCTGCTTTTCCGACAGTGGAGAGCCACCCTGAATGCGCTTGGTGGAATACGGAATCGCCCGGTCCAGCGCGGACCAGCCCGCTCCCAGACCGAACGCCGCCACCATGAGCCGCGTGTATCCGAACACCGCTTGCGCCTGCAGAAGTCCCTGCCCTTCCACAAGTCCGATCAGCCGGTCGGCATCAACGTAAACGTTATTGAAAGCGAGAGCGGCCGTGTTGCTGAGGCGGATGCCGTGTTTGTCTTCTGGCTTGTCGTGAGTAAACCCCGGCACGTCCTTTTCGACCACGAACCAACTCGGACCGCTCGGCGTATTGGCCAGGACCGTGTACAGGTCGGCGATTCCGCCGTTGCTGATCCACTGCTTGCTTCCATTGATCTTGTACCCGACCACTTTGCCGTCCTGCATGACGCGGTCCGCCGTAGTCTTCAGTGAACCCAGGTCGCTGCCGGCTTCCGGCTCAGTAGCACCGTAGGCGAATAGCGCGCCGTCCTCGGCGATGCGGCTAAGCCACTTCTTCTTCTGCTCCGCCGTGGCGCCGACCGTAATCGGATCGCTGCCAAGAAATGTGGCAAATAAGGACGTGGCCACGCCAAGATCGATCCTGGCCATTTCTTCGCAGATACGGTACACATCGAAGGTACTTCCGCCCATCCCGCCGTATTCCTCGGGAACGAACAGAAGCTGGATGCCCAATTTATCCGGGTTGCACATGTACTTAACGACTTCGACGGGGCATTCGTCACGCGCATCCAGGTCGATGAGTTCCTGGTCCGGCAGGCGTTTCTTGGCGAAATCGTGTAGCGATTTCAAACTTAATTTCAGGGTCTTATTGGTGATCATTGGCGGTGCCTCTCTTTCGCTCAAATCCGAGAATTAGATATTCTTTCCGTGTTACAGCCCACGTATCTTGGCGGTCAACTCCGGCAGAAACTCCAAAATGTCGTCGACGATTCCGACGTCTGCCACCTGGAAAATCGGCGCTTTGGGATTCTTGTTAATGGCGACGATGAAGGGGTTGCCTTTGAGTCCGGCCAGATGCTGGAACGAGCCGCTGATGCCGCAGGCCATGTACACCTTAGGCTTCACGGTTTGTCCGGATGAACCAACTTGCCGGGATTTTTCCAGCCATTTCGCGTCGACCACGGGTCTCGAACAACTTACGGCCGCTCCCATGGCATCAGCCAATTCCTGCGCGATGGAAACGTTGTCTTTCTCCTGGATGCCTCGACCGACGGAGACTAGAACTGGTTCCTTGCTGATATCAACATCGCCCGACTCGGCCACAACCGTTGTGAGATAACGCCGCCTCGATGACAGAGCGCCGACCTCCGAAGACTTATCGACCACCTTCCCATTGACCGGAGCGCTCTCCAACGGCTTGAACGATCCCGGTCGGACATTCACTACGGCGCCGGAGGAAATGTCACAGCGAACGTGAGTGCTCACCTGTCCTCCGTACTCCTGGCGGACAACTTTCAGAAAAGTGCCATCCACTCCGTCAATCGCCACTACGTCGGACACGAAAATTGAGTCCATCTTGATGGCAAGACCGGGAGCGAGGTCGACTCCGAAGTGGTCGTGTGGAACCAGCAGGATGCTGTCGTGCGGTACGACTTTGGCGACCGCCTTCCGTACGAATTCGGCATTGGGGTAGGCCAGTGCTTCATTCGCAATTTTCCACACCTCCGAGTAAGAAGAGGTAAGGGCCGTACAGACGGCATCGAGGTCCGCACCCCAACCCGTCACAACCGCAGTAGGAGACGCTGCCGGATCAATCTTTCTTGCGGCGGCGATCAACTCGGCCGCGGAATCGTCAGCCACGCCGCCTTTGTATTCGATGTAGGCAAAGATCCGTGCCATTACTTGAGTCCTCCTTTGGTCTTCAGCAAACCGATCAAGTTGTCGATGATTTCGTCGCGACTGCCCTGAAGAATTTCAGCGCCCTTACCCAGCGCGGGCACGAAGTAGTCGACTCGTTTCACCTTCGCGGCTGCATCGCCGACAGAACTCGCATCAACTCCGAGGTCGGATGCGCCGTAGGTCGGAATTTCCAGCGACGCCACTTGCCGGATGCCTCGCATCCCGACATAGCGCGGTTCATTAATTCCGGTCTGGATCGAGAGCACACAGGGGAGATCGATCTCGTTCATCTCCTTGTTGCCTCCCGCGATTTCACGGCTGATTTTCAGCTTCTTGCCATCGAGAACTTCGATGGAATTCACCAGCGAAGCGAAGGGATAATCGAGCAGCGACGCCAGCATTCCGCCCACCTGCGCTCCTCCGTCCTCAGCCTGCACGCCAGTCAAAATAAGGTCGAACTTGCCCTTCTGCACGTAGGCTTTCAGAATTGTCGCGATGCCTTTCCCGTCCGATCCGTTAAAGGCCTCGTCGGTGATCAGCACGCCGTGATTGGCGCCCATGGCCATCTCGCGGCGCAGGACCTCCTCGTCATCTTCGCCACCAACCGTGACAACTGTGACGTTGCCGCCGGCTTTCGCGACGATCTGCAGCGCTTCTTCGACGGCATAGTTGTCCCATTCATTGATCGAATAGACCAAGTCGTCGCGTTCAATGTCGTTTCCGGCACGGTTGAGCTCAATTTCGTTTTCCGCCGTGTCGGGTACACGTCTAACGCAAACTAGAATCTCCACATTCGTTCTCCCAAAAACGTTTCGGTACTAACATTCACTCGCGGTGGAACTTTGCCTCGAGGCGGAACTAAACCGGCGCCACTTCGTGTGTGGTTTCTGCAACCAGTTCACTGGTCGCGACGCCAATCACACCTTCGCGTGCGATCTGTTTGTCCACCAATTCCGTCAAGTCGATCGCGGTCAGCTTGCCTTCCAAGCCCGCAACCTTGATTGCGTCTTCCATGTTCACCATGCAGAAAGGACAAGCCGTGACGATCACATCAGCCCCTGCTTCCGCCGCCATCTTGGCTCGCAACACGCCGATTCTCTGGTCTTCTTTTGGCTCGTAGAACAGCATCAGCCCGCCACCACCGCAACAGAGCGCACGGTCGCGTGACCGTGTCATTTCGACTCTCTTCAACCCAGGAATCGCGTCGAGCACCTCGCGCGGTTCGTCGTAAACCTGGTTGTGACGTCCCAGATAGCACGGGTCGTGATACGTGTAGACTTTGTCGCCGTCTTCTACCGGATTGAACTTGATCGTGCCGGACTTTACTTCCCGTGCGATGAACTGACTGATGTGCTCGACCGGCGGCACATTTTTGTAGTCGTGCTTCAGAGCGTTATAGGCGTGCGGATCTGAGGTGACGATCCGTTCCACGCCCGAGGTCTTGATGGCTTCAATGTTGTCGTCGCGCAGCGCCATGAAAAGCGTCTCCTCGCCGAAGCGACGGACTTCATGACCGCTGTCTTTCTCTGCAACACCGAGGATCCCGAAGTTCGTTCCAACATGGTCGAGAATCTTCGCGGTGGCGCGTCCGATCGACTGCATGCGGTCATCGTAGGAAGTGATGCTGTCGACGAAATATAAGGTGTCGGCGCCTCTCTTGCCGTCCAGAATGGGAATCTCACAGACCTTTTGGAAATCCGCGAACTTCGTCCACTCGGCCCGTTTCTTTTCCATCTTCCCGTATGGATTGCCGCGGCTCTCCAGCGCCTTGAGAGGTTTCTGCAGTGACTTCGGTACGTTCCCGTCGTCGACCATGCCGCGCCGCAGATCGACGATCTTGTCGATGTACTCGATGAGCAGCGGGCACTCTTCCTCACAAGCGCCGCACGTGGTGCACGACCAAATTTCATCCTCGGAATAAATACTGCCGATGAGTGGCGTGCCGTTGCCCGTCGCGCCGAGAACCGGATAATGCTGGAAGCTGTAATCTCTCGCCTTGGTTGTCAGGAACCGGGGCGACAACGGCCTTCCCGCCGCGTTGGCCGGGCACTGGTCCGAGCAGCGACCGCAGTCGGCGCAGGAATAAAAATCGAGCATGTGCTTCCAGGTGAAGTCCTCAAACGTTTTCACGCCAAACGATTTCACATTGTCGAGGTTGTCCTGCCCGAGCCCCCATCTGACCGGCTTGACCGTGCCCCGATCCAACTTCGCGAAGTAAACATTGAAGAGTGAGGTCTCGACGTGAAACTGAATTCCAAACGGCCGGTAGCAAAGCAGGAAGTAAAACGTCAGTACATCGACCAGATAGGCGCCACGATAAACATTCCAGAGAGTCGCCGGCGAAGCTGTGAGCAGCGCGTTCTTCATCATCCATGGCAGTGAGAAGACAGCCAGGAATTCGACGGGTAGCCCGCGTTGGGTCTGCAGCGCAGTTTTACTGGCCTCAATTAAGCCCTCAGACGCCATCAGTGTCGCGATAAGCGCTAACAAGAAGATAGCGTCGGCCTTGTGTCCCTTGCCGTACCGCGCCGGCACTTCGTAGCGCGCAGGCTTGAAGACGATGCGGCGAGTTGCTGCGATCACCATGCAAAGAAAAACAATGGTGGCGGCATAGTCCTTAATCGGGCCGTAAGCATGACCCGCTGTTTCCGAGACGCGCGAGAGAACAGCATCACCGGAGATCCCTAATATAAGGAGCGAGAATGCCTGAAATGCCAGGATGAGAAAACCGGCAAAAATCAGGATATGAATCGTGCCTGCGGTCCTAAAACGCGGATGTTTCCATTGCCCTAGCCAATACTTGAAGACCCGTTCCAACCGGACTAGGGGACGATCGAAACGAACATCGCGCTCGCCGCGGACAAGGGGAGTCAGGCGCTTCGCAACGATGTATGCGAAACACGCGAGTCCCAGGAAAGCGATCACGGAAAACAGAACTGGCCCAGGGATCGACCAGTAGGTCGCTTGCGCCGCTGAAGGGATGCTATCCAACATATGCGCACTCTTTCTGAAAACAACAGTCTCACTTCTGTGCCGAGACGAAGACGCGCTGAAAAAAATATAGCCTGTCGTCCAATTCATCCCGGTTGACTGAAGCGGACGATCGCTTTGGGAGCGTCAGCGACATTTGCATGCTGAACGATTTCCCCACAGTTCGCAGCGGATCTTGCATGAGCCGTCGTCAGGCTGACGACGTCGATCGAACATGGTCTACTGCCGGGTCCCCAGCAAGATGGGCTGCTTCCACCCGCCGATGCCACATCGACGGGGCATCACGGGGAATCGCTGTCTCTGGGAGAATGTCAATGCCCCGCTTACGTGGTTCATTATTTCTTCACTGCGGGCGGACAGTCTGTGAGTTGCATCACAGTGCACCCGTCAACAGCGCACATCAACCATTGATGAGACTACGGAAACCAGCTGAATTGCAGAATCATATTGACGACTGCGAGACGATGCGTCGGATTGAAACGTTTCACCGTCCGAAACAGCAAAGCAGCGGTTTCGCGCTGCTTGACTGCATTACTTTGCGTTAATTGTGTTGTCTAGGCGTAGTCGATCGGATGACGATCGAGCCAATGCTCGTCACGAACCGAACCCATGTTCCTGGCGGCGCCCTGAACCATGCTCGTGGTGAGGTCGCGGGTCTTCCAGGAAAATCCGGCGATGAATCCAACCGCGCTGCCCACGGCCCCAAGCACAATGCTTTTCGGAATGCGTCGATCGCGCCCGGACACGAAACACTGCAGCAGGCCGGCACACGCTCCGATGGCCGCCAAACCCAGTGATGCACGCGCCTTTTGCGTCAGGACCGCACCCAGAGGCTTGCCGTTGAGATAAGCATCGCGGCCGCTCCGCATTCCGGCTGCGCCAGAGTTGGCCAGTGATCGACCGTAGCGTAAATAGGTGCCGACCGCTCTATTCGGTTGCATACTGCGTACTCCTTCGAAGCCGCATTGTGAAGGCTTCGCCCTAAATCTTTCTTACATCCGACGTGGACATTACCGATGTGACCGATGGCACGCACCGTGGTGATGGTGGGCACCAGAACGCGATATTATGCCACTTCCCGCCCAGATCCGGACTGACAACGATCAGTGCCCCAGCTCAAAAACCAGCCCACCACCGAAATGACCTGATGGATTGTGACAATTCTCACAGCAGCGACAGCCAAATCGTGGGATTGTAGTATCGTCTGCCGATCGACGACTGTGGAGTGGGCCGGCAGTGGATGCGTGGAGGAAAGGCTTATGTCACAAGCGGGCCGGAGTAATTCGCTGTCATGGGGAGACACCTTCTTTCTGTATTTAGAACGCGAGGGTCAGCCGATTAATGTCGCCGCCACGTGTGAGCTCGAGGGCTCGCTCTCGCTGCGGGCCTGCACAAAGTATGTCGAGTCGAGGTTGGATCTCATTCCCCGCTATAAGCAACGTGCGGTATTCCCCCAATTTAATTTAGGCCTGCCGACATGGGAGCCCGACCCCAACTTCGATATTCGGAATCACGTTCACCAAGTGGTACTCAAAGGGGGAACAGACAACGATCTGAAGGAAGTGGCTGCGAGCATCATCAGTTCGACGCTGGACCGGGCGCGGCCGTTGTGGGACCTCACCCTGGTGCGAGGGCTGAAAGGAAATCGCACTGCTTTTATCATCCGCCTCCATCACTGCCTGGCTGACGGAATATCCGGAGTCGGGATCATGAACGTTTTGCTGGATGCGTCTCCAACTCCGCATAACGAGCCGCCTCGGATGCAACGGAACGACCAACCGCAACAAACCGACTCGGTCGCGTTGTTGCTTGACGGCTTGCTAAAGAATTACCAGTCGTTTGTGCAAGGCGCCCTTACCGCGCAAACCGAGGTGGTGACCATTGCTCGAGAGCTGCTTGCAGGCGCTGCCAAAGGCCAGACTGAAGAGTTGATCCACCTGGTGCCGGAACTGGGCTCCCCGTCAGATCGGCTGCCGTTCAACAAAGTTTGCCGCGGACCGCAGAAAATCGCGTGGGGCGAGATTCCGATGGCCGACATCAAGGCGATTCGCGAGAACTTCGGCGGCACGGTGAACGATGTCGTGCTCACGGTGTTGACCACGACCGTCCGCCGCTATGCTGAATTGCACGGCGTGAAAATGAAAGGACGGCAACTGAGACTCATGATTCCAGTGAACGTTCGCGGCAACGGCGATGTGAGCGAATTGGGAAACAAGATTACCTTTCTTCCCATCAATGTGCCGCTCGATGTTCGCGATCCACGAATGCTGCTGGCCAAAGTCAGCGAAAGAATGGTCTTTCTCAGGGGCCTCGGGGTAACGGATTTGGTCGGTCTGGTCGGAACCCTGGTGTCCAAGATTCCGCTTCCGTTGCAGGCAATTTTGGCGCCCGTGTTGAGTCAGTTGCCTCTTAGCCTCTGCAACATGATCTGCACCAACGTCCCCGGACCACAGCAGCCGCTTTATCTGCTCGGACATAAAATGCTGCGTGCCTATCCCTACGTACCGATCGGCGGTGAGATGGGGGTCAACGTTGCCATTCTCAGTTACAACGGCACGGCATACGTTGGCTTTGGTGGTGACGTTCACGCAGTGCCCGACATTGATCGCTTTGAGGATCTCCTGAAGGTGAGTTTCAGAGAATTGCGTGAAGCTGCAGTCGGGAAGCAGCCCCGCACGAAACTCTCCGTGCCGAAGACGAAGGTGGTAGAGTCGCCGCGCGCAGCCAAGCGAAAGAAGGTTAAGGCGGCGGCTTCGCGACCGGCAAAGTCGAAGGCGAAGGTCGTTCCTTCACCACAGCCGGCGACACCAAAGCGTCGAACGATCATCACGACAGAGGCAGTTCCCTTCCCAGCCACGGCCGAGGCGCCGCCGCCATCGATAGCGGTTCCTCAAGAATTGCTGGCGCATTCCGGTGATTGAGTACTGAGTGCGAAGCGGGTGGCACGAGAGTCGACTAACGTTCGGCGGCTCTCGGCGATGAATGGCTGGCTATCAGCGCCTGCCGGGTGGCCTTTAGCGTATTGACCAGCGACTCTCGCGGAAGGTTCTTGATAATCGGCTCGATGATCCAGCCTAAGCCGAGGGGCACGTCGCGGCTCAGCGAAATGGCTCGACATTCCACAATAACTCCTTCTCCTTCCTCCATGAATTTCCAGTAGGAATACAAGCGCCACATGAACCCGTATCCGGTGTCGGGCGGATACACTTTCTCCTTGGCGGTTCCGGCATCGTCCACTTCGGCGATGCTCGTTGTATAGGAGCGGAGAAACCACCGATCATCGTGCACACGCTGATAGTGCACATCGTGACAGGTGTCTAACACCACGGTGATGATCTTCTTCTTCAGAAGCCGCAAGTAGATTGTGAAATCATTTCCGTGATGGCTGATGAGCCGCGAGTCCATCACCTCAGGCTTGTAGATGTTCTTGTGATTGTCGTAGTCCTGAACAAGAGCCAGGGTCTTTTCGATGGTCGTTGCGGGGATGGATACAGCGCCGATCCAGTCGTGAATCAGACCGTTCGTGATGTGGACCGGCGATCGGTCCGACCAGAGTTGTGCCAGAATGTTCCCGCTGCGGACGCGACGGGCCCGATCATCATTTTCGTCCGACCACAAGAAAGAAGTGCTTCCATTCAAGGTCGCCTCCATCCCTGCTTCGGCTTCGTGAGTGTATGACAGGAACGCCTCAAGCGTTTCCTGCTTCAACTGCACGACACTCACAGTTTGCGTCATGAACGCCGGCCTTGTCGCATCGTGAACTGCGGATACTTGAAAGTCAAGCAAACGACGCACGCTCAATTACTTTTGAGGCTCATCGGTTCAGCGAGAATGCTGAGTGCACGCTCAAAGTCCGCGAGGCCAAAGCCAATTGATCTGCTGCCGGCATCTTAGAGGATTCCTTCTTTCCCATTTTGGGACACAGGTAATGACGTTCTCATTGCGCTCGTAGCCAGCGCAAGTGCTGCAGAGTCTGCGGCTTCCGGCGCTCGACGCGCCAGTCGTGACTCTCTTCGCGAGCTCAACCGTCTGCTGCGTCGCAGTATCCAGTATTCGATCTTGACATTCCTGCGGCTTAATACTACAGTTTTCTTGGATGCTGCAGTGCAGCAAACTAGGAGGATTTCATGAAACAAGATCATAAGTCCGAGCCTCAGGTTCGGGAGTCGTCCTTCATCAATCTCATGTCGGGGTGGGTGCAGCAGGGAGTTGAGAATTTCTTTGCAACGCAGAGGATCCTGGTCGACCTGGCAATGCGCCAGAACGGCACGGTGATCGATGTGTTGCGCGAGAAGCTGACTGCGCCTGATTTTCGCCCTGTAGCCGTTGTCAAAGAGTTTGCGGGAGAGGGACTGGCCAATTTCATCGAGGGCCAGAAGCTGATTCTTGCACTCGCGCAGAAGGAAAGCGAGATCCTGGCGACCGGCGTGAAAGAGCGGGTCGGCGGATTCGTCGTTGCCGATGCTATGGTTGAAACCATTCGCCGCAGCATCGACACCTTCGTCGAGATGCAGATGGATTACCTGAAGAGCGCCGGCAAGCAGGTGCATGGACGTCTCGCTGCCGTCAAGGCTGGTGAGATGTACGACGGAGACAGCGTGGTTGAACTCGCTCGCGAAGGGCTGGAGAACTTCGTCCAGGCCCAGAAGAAGTTCCTCCATGTCATCGCCGAGGAAACTTCGAAGGTGACTGGTGGCAAGGAAACGCCGGTAAGCAAGGCCAAGAAGACTGAGTTGATCGCACTGGCGCGTGAGGCGGCAGATACATTCATCGATGCCCAGAAGAAGCTGATGGACGTTGCCGCGCGACAGATCCACGTCAGCCTGAAGACAGCAGGAACCGCAGCGAAGATGATGCCGGCGGTCCCCTACAGGGAGATTCCGGATCTGACTCGCGAAGGCTTCCGGAGTTTCGTCGAGGCCGAGAAGGCCGTGATCGAATCCGTGACCAAGCGTCCGGAAATGAAGAAAGCCCCGGTCAAGGGAGCGCGTAAGGTGAAACGCGCGACCAAGGCGACGAAGCCGCGGGTCATTCCAGTGACTGCGTAATCGTCAGAAACAGACAGTATGGTCAGGCATCTTTCCCCGCTTCGGGAAAGTGAGAATGGCCGTTGAACACCCTGGGACGTTCCCCTGCAACCACAGCGGAGCGTCCCGCGGAACTTATCAACCACGTACGGATACGCGCGTGCACGAGATGACATCATGCGCGGACATAGAGCAGTAATCGATACCGCACCTGAAAGTAAAACCCTGATCGGTGGTGCACGGCATACGCGGCTTCGCCGACAGAAGCAGTCCTGTCTGGCTCACTTGGACCTCAATCACACAGCCGCGGTCCACAACACAGCAATCATCATTGCAATTGTTTATCCGACAAGCTGCCGGCTGATGGCTTACGATCGCGACTCTGCCGCCTGCGATTACCTGCTCGTACAATTGGAATGGTGCAAGGCAATGCTCGGGAAAGAAACGTAATGGACAACGCTCTGGGTCTAGTAATGACAGGTGGTGGTGCTCGCGGCGCTTATCAGGCCGGTGTTCTCAAGCGCATTGGTGAGTTAAAGAGCGTTCAGTCGCATGGCAACCCCTTTCCAATCATAGGTGGCTCTTCCGCGGGATCGGTGAATGGTTGCGCTCTGGCGGTTGGGTGTCACGAGTTCTCCATTGCTACGAGGGTCCTGGCGAAGCTCTGGGCCGAACTCAGGCCTTCCGATATTTTCCGCTGCGATGCTTTTGCACAGGCTCGCAATTCGTTTACCTGGATCATGGATCTTTCATTCGGAGCAGTGTTGGGTGGAGGGAATGCGCGGTCTTTTCTGGATGCGTCGCCGCTGCGGCACTTTCTTAGAACCCATCTTGACTGCGATCAAATCCAGACGAACATCCGGCGCGGACATCTCTATGCGCTGGCGATCTCGGCAACCAACTACAACTCGGGAAAGAGCTATCTCTTCATTCAGGGAGTGAAGGGTCATCCCATGTGGAACCGTAGCCGGCGGGTCACCCTGGCTACGAAAATCACGACCGACCACGTCTGTGCGTCGGCAGCGATTCCCCTGGTCTTTCAACCGGTGCGGCTTAAGACCGCACGAGGCACGGCGTTTTTCGGTGATGGTTGCCTGCGCCTTCAGCAGCCGCTCAGTCCCGTCATTCGTCTTGGTGCGGAGCGCGTATTTGCTATCGGGGCCCGCGGCCAGAGTCTCGAACATCAGGAAGAAGCCACGTCGGACACAGAACCCTCGTTAGCGCAGGTCATGGGGGTCATCTTTAACGTGATGTTCCTGGACCACCTGGCGACTGATATTGAGCACCTTGACCGCTTGAATACGCTGCTGCGTGAAGGCCATATCAGCCAGGCAGGTGTTGAGGGATGCGAAAAGATGCGAGAGTTGGCGACGTTCCTTATTACGCCGTCGGTCGATCTGTCGGAACTGGCGGGCCAGCACCAGAAAGATATGCCCTACCTGATCCAGTACTTTGTGAACGGATTGGGACGCGACGCGGCGTCGTGCTCCGACCTGATGAGTTACTTGCTCTTCACTCCTAAGTACACGCGCGCCCTGATTGATATCGGGTACAACGATGCCGACCGGCGGATCGATGAAATCGAAAACTTTATCTTTGGCTCTTCCAACAGCAAGGATTGGACCAACGATAATGGAGGCGCCAAGTCGAGACCGGCCCTCGTGCCGACAAAGAGGCCGTCGACTCCCGTCCGATAGAGCGGTTAGAGCGGTGAATTGCTCAGCCAAACATCGCGTGCCGCTTCTTTACGCTGGCCTCGCTAGACGATCCCCGTGCTGGCTGCCTGGCAATGGCAGCTATTCGTACTTTAACGATTCGATGGGATCCAATTTGGCGGCTAGCTTGGCGGGAAGCACTCCAAACCCGACTCCAACCGAGCAAGATACGGCGATGGCAATCAGCGCGGCGAGAAAAGGGATCGGCATGTAGACATCGGTGAACAGCCGCAGCGATAACGGAATCGCCAGTCCAATCAGCGTGCCAATGATTCCACCGACCAGCGAGATGAGCACTGCCTCAGTGAGGAACTGGAGTTCAATCTCGATCCGGGTCGCGCCCACGGCCTTGCGGATGCCGATTTCCCGGATGCGCGCGCTGACGGTGGCCAGCATGATGTTCATGATTCCGACACCACCCACGATCAGCGTCACCACCGCAAACAGCAGGAGGATAAGCGTAAACGCGTTCGCGGTTTTTTCGGCAACCTGCAGCACATCCGTGAGGTTGTCGACCTTATACTCCGATTCCGGGCGATGCCGCGACTTGATTACCCGCAGGATCTCCGCCGTACCCGCGGGCACGCTGTCGCTGTTGTACATCGTGAAGTAGATCTGGTTAATTGACTGGGTGCCAGCGAGGCGGCGCGCCACGGTGTACGGAATGAGGATCGTGTCGTCCTGGATCTCCGAACGGCCAAAGGTTTCCATGCTTTCGCGAAAGATTCCGATAATCACGAAGGGCACGGACACGATCTTGAGCTGCCGTCCGAGTGCCAGTTCGCTTCCGCCGTAGTGGGTCTCGGCGAACTTCTGCGTGATCAGGCAGACTTTGTTGAAAAGTTCGGAGTCCTGTTCGTCAAAAAATCTGCCTGTCACGACCCGCATGCGCCGGACGTCTTTGTAGCTGGGCTCGACGCCAAGTATCAGGATGTCGAGCTCTTTATCACTACCCGCGGCAATCCGCTCATGAAGATTGAGCACCGGCGTGGCCGCCTTGATCTCAGGCACCTGTTGCTCGGCGGCGATCATGTCGTCGTAAGTAAGATAATCGCGCACCGACGCGTTGGCGCCGGCGTTGAACAGTCCTTCATACTCCGCCCACACCAGGTTGGTGCCGATATTTTCGATCTGGGCCAGGACGTACTGCTTCCCTGACAGCGCGATGGTCACGACCAGGATCAGAGAACTGGTTCCAATCACCAGGCCTAAAGCGGTCATGGTGGCGCGCAGTTTGTCGGCACGAAAAGCGGCAAATGCCTGCACGAGAAACTCGCCAAAGGCCATGTTCCTGGTTACGCCCGCAATCGTCAGGGGAGCGGGCCCGGCTCCCTGGTGCGCCATCGACTTTTATCCCTTTCCCAAGAAAACCAGAGTAACGCCGATACAGACCAGCGCGATTCCGGTCCAGCGCCGCAGGCTGATACGTTCACCCAAGAGGAACATGCCCCCCAAAGCGCCCGCAACGTAGCTCAGCGCCGTGACCGGAACTACGAAGCTGACTTTCTCGATAGACAGGACCGCCAGCAATGAGAAGAACGCCAGCGTCATTAACCCGACACCGATTCCCATCCACTTCACCCGCAAGGCCCGCAGGATGACCCGCACCACTGCTGCCGGGCGGAAGTCCTTGACTTCG
The DNA here is from genome assembly GCA_963779555.1 of uncultured Acidobacteriaceae bacterium. Classification (GTDB taxonomy): domain Bacteria; phylum Acidobacteriota; class Terriglobia; order Terriglobales; family Acidobacteriaceae; genus DASRAA01. Next base: position 92,495 of record CAVZYS010000032.1, on the reverse strand, counting down.
CCTGTTTCCTTCATCGCCCTCGAGACGCACAGTTCTCCAGCGGTGCCGGCGATGATAACCATGAAGAGGTAAATGAACTTAAACACGGTCAGCGTTGCTCCGTTGTGCGCGGATTAGTCCGGCCGACGATAAAAACGCCTAGACAGATAATGGCGATACCAGCCCATCGCAGTGGCGAAACCGATTCCCCCAGCAAGAAGACCGACAGCAAGGCAGCCACGCCATACGCCATCGACCCGGCGGGCTGCACAAAGCTGTAGTCAGCCCATGACAGCACCAGAATGTTGGCGACAAAAAATGTCAAGAGTGAAGCCACTCCCATCCAGATCGCGCCCGTGGTGAACACCCGCCCGACGACATGCAGCAAGTCAGACGCCGAAGCGATTGTCGTTGTTCCGACACTTTGCATGCCTTTGCCCAGCAGTACGTTGCCCAAGGGACCGGTAATAATCATGATCAGGATCATGACAAAAGTCTTGAATTGGAGCCGCTTATGAGAGTCCATCAGGCTCCCGGCCTCGGGAGCCGAGGCGAACAATGAAAGTACATAAAACAATGCTATAACATGCGTGCTGTCTCCGCGTGCGCACGGACCTCGATCATTGGTATATTGCAAACAGCGCTTGCGACTCGGGTGATGCGGTTTCCAGTCGGCCGGTTGCAAGCTATTCTCCGATGCCGTTGGTAAGCGACATTCGCCCGCACATCTCAGGACCTTCCATCGTTAACCCTTCCGATTCCGACCAGAAGATCACAGCCATCCATGACGACTGGATGAGCAGGACAATCCTGCGGCCGAGTTTGGGAAATTGGGGCGTCTATTTGGCAGTCATCCTGATTGCCGCTGCGGTTTACCTGACCTGCATAGTCTCTCCACCATCGCTGCAAGACGATGTAGACGCAGTCCAGGCACAGATCGCGCGGAACATGTTGACGTCGGGCGATTGGGTCACCGCGCGCCTCGACGGGGTCATCTATCTCGAGAAACCGCCGCTGATTTATTGGCTGATCGCCATCACCTACAAAGCTTTTGGTGTCCACGACTGGTCGGCGCGTATTCCCATCGCGCTGTCAGCCATAGCGCTGTGCTGGCTGACCGCCGCCTTCGGCGTGTGGGCGTTCGGCAAGCGGGCAGGTTTCTATGCGGGTGTCTGCATGGCAACTTGCGTTGGGCTGTGGCTGTTCACGCGCATTTTGATTCCGGATGTGATGCTTACATTGACGATCGCACTCGCCATGTGGGCTTTCCTGCGCGCTCTGGACGACGCCGAACGACACCCCCGCTTGTGGGCGTATACACTGGCCGCCAGTCTGGGTGTGGGACTGTTACTGAAGAGCTTGATCGGCGTAGTCTTCCCTATCGCTGCGGGCTTGATCTACCTCGCCATCACGGGCCAGCTTTTTTCGGCACGGACCTGGAGGCGGTTGCACCCGTTCGCAGCAGCCGCCATCATCTTGTTGATTGCCGCTCCGTGGCATGTTTTGGCGACCCTGCGGAATCCTCCGTATTTCGACTTTACGTTGCGCAGTGTGCCAGGCCAATACCACGGATTTCTGTGGTTTTTCTTCATCAACGAGCAGTTGTTACGTTTCCTGAATCTGCGCTACCCGCGCGACTACAACACGGTCCCCCGACTCTACTTTTGGCTGTTCCACCTGGCGTGGCTTTTCCCCTGGAGCGTCTATTTTCCGGCAGTTGCCAAGCTTTCATTTAAGCCTGTGGACCGCTCTGGCAGGGCGCGCCTGTTGGCGCTGTGTTGGGTTGGCTTCGTCCTGCTGTTCTTCACTTTCTCGACAACGCAAGAGTATTACTCGATGCCGTGTTATCCCGCGCTGGCGCTGCTGCTGGGTTCAGCCATGGCGACCAGCGATCGCTGGATCGAGCGAGGCAGCCGCGCCCTGGCCGTACTAAGCGGCGTCGCGGCTCTGGCAGCGATCGGAATTCTGGTCGCGGTGCGTCACGTGCCTGATCCGGGCGACATTTCACGTGCACTCAGCCACCACCCTGGCGTTTATACGCTCTCGCTGGGCCACATGGAAGACCTGACCTTGCAGTCATTTGCCTACCTTCGCTTGCCGCTTGGCGTGGCTGCCCTTGCCTTCTGCATCGGATCAATTGGCGCACTCTTTTTGCGGGGGCGCGGCGCTTTTGTCGCCGCTGCCCTCATGATGGTGCTGTTCTTTCAGGCAGCTCGAATTGCCATGGTCAGGTTCGATCCCTATCTATCGTCGCGGCCGTTGGCGGAAGCGTTACTTCGATCGCCACGAGGAACACTCATCGTCGATCATCATTACTACACATTTTCGTCCGTGTTCTTCTATACCAATCGCAGCGCCCTGTTGCTGAACGGGGCCTGGAACACGCTCGCTTACGGAGCATCCGCACCCAACGTTCCTGACGTTTTTGTGGACGATGCCAGGTTCCGTGAACTGTGGCTCGAACCTGGCCGCTTTTATGTTCTCGCCCAGGATTCAGCTTTGCCTCGCCTACGATCGCTGGTTGGCCAGGAGCGACTCACTTCAGTTGCCACCAGCGGCGGCAAAAGCCTGCTCACCAACCAACCGCTGGGCGCGCTTGAGGTACAGTAAACGTAGCCAATCATTCAAGTAGTCATCACCCTTTCAAATCTGTGTGAGCTTGAAACCTTACATTTTCGTAGCTGGCGTGTTCGCTGCAGGACTGGTTTCGGCAGCCGATCTTCGCCGCCGCAGGCTGTCATTGACCCGCTCTACGGGCTGGCATTGGTTGACCGGGCTCGACATCGCCTCCTCCTCTGTGACGCTCGCAATTGCCGCAGGGCTGCTACTATTGCTGATACCCACCGTGATTTCACAGGCCGCTGTGCCGCTTTGGTTACCGGCTACCTGGGGCATAGTAGCGAGCACAGCAATCTTCGTGTTCCTCTGGAGCGAAGGACGACGGCAGATTCAATTCCAGCGCCCGCACGGGATAGTGGTCGCTGAGTGGCTCATTTTGGCTTCCGTCTCGGCGATCGTCATGTTCGCCGCTTTCAGCCGTTCGCACGGACTCACAGGCGGAGCGACTTTCTATTCGATTAGCATCATCGCCCTTCTGGGCGGCAGTCTGCTTCTCCTGAAAATCGTGCCCCCATTCGTACGAAAGGGTTCTGAGTATCACCGAATTCTGGACCGTCTCGACGAACAGGGCGAGTCCATTCAACGGGAGTACACGCCACCAACCCCCGAATGCCCAAATCCTGAACTTTGGAGCATGGTGGACTCGCAAACAACGGAGCTGGAAGTACTCGAATTCCTTAAGTCTCTGGTGGTAGCACTGAAACCCCATCTCATCGTCGAAACTGGAACTTTCCTCGGTTACGGAACCATCAAGATGGCGGAAGGTCTGAGGGCAAATGGTTTTGGGAAGCTCATTACCATTGAATACGATCCGGTGATCTACGCCAAGGCGAGAGAGCGGATCGAGGCTGCGGGTTTGGGGGATTGGGTCGAGTCGCGCAATGAATCCAGCCTGGAGACGCGAATCAACGGCACGATCGACCTCCTGTTTAGTGACAGCGCGCTAGCAGTTCGCGAGCCGGAGATTCGCAGGCTGCTGCCGCAGGTGGATCCGCGGGGTCTTATCGCTATCCACGACGCCAGCTCGCATTTCGGGGTCGTACGCGACCTGGCATCGCGAATGGAACAAGAAGGACTGCTTTCTGTGGTCATGCTCTCGACGCCCCGTGGCCTGGTGCTCGCACAGAGGCGTGAGGGACGTAAGTGATAGCCTCTTGTGTGACTCCTATGCCCCGGCGTGCGCAATATTTTTATCTAAGAAGCAAAATTTCTGGAACTTTGGGCCCAGCCGAGGTGAAATACCTTGTTCTCGGGGATTCGGCACAGGCTCGCCTGGAAGGCTTGATTGGAGCCGAGAGCCTGCACCCCGGCCACGGTCAGCGGCGGGAAGGTTCTCATTGCCAACCACCCTATCGTACATCGAAGAAATCGACCGTGATTTTGCACCATTCAGGCCCGAATATTGAGGTTCCGCTGGCGCTTCTTGCAACTTGGCCGGGGTCTGAGGCACTCTAATAGTACTGGTAAGTCGCGAAGGGCCTGATTTTGGCCATACTCCGAGGAGAAGAATAACTATGAAGATCGCCGTTTTGGGAGGCGATGGTTTCTGTGGCTGGGCGGCGGCTCTCTACCTGTCCCGCAAAGGACACTCCGTGGCGATCGTCGACAACTTTGCGCGCCGGCAGTGGGACCACGAACTGGGAGCGCAGACCCTGACCCCGATTCGCCCGCTGGCAGAGCGCCTGGCGGTCTGGCAGCAGCTCACGGGCAACACCATCGAATCGTACGTCGGTGATGTTACCGATTACGAGTTCCTCTCCTCGATGGTCACTTCGTTCGAGCCGGATTCGATTGTCCACTTCGCAGAGCAGCGTTCTGCTCCTTATTCGATGATCGACCGCAAGCACGCGGTGTTCACCCAGACCAATAATGTGATCGGGACGCTGAACATCCTCTATGCGATTCGCGAATTCGTTCCCGATTGCCATCTGGTAAAGCTCGGCACCATGGGCGAGTATGGCACCCCCAACATCGACATCGAGGAAGGCTACATAACCATTGAGCACAACGGCCGCAAAGACGTGCTCCCCTTCCCCAAGCAGGCCGGTTCGTTCTATCACCTTTCCAAGGTGCACGACAGCCACAACATCGCCTTCACCTGCAGGGCATGGGGACTGCGCGCCACAGACCTTAATCAGGGAGTGGTTTACGGAACCATGAGCGATGAGGTGGCGGTGGATGAAGCCCTCGTCAATCGCTTCGATTACGACGAAGTTTTCGGAACGGTGCTGAACCGCTTCTGCGCCCAGGCTGCCTTGGGATATCCGCTGACGGTTTACGGCAAGGGCGGCCAGACTCGCGGCTTCCTCGACATTCGCGACACGGTCCGCTGTATCGAAATAGCCTGTCTCAATCCTGCCAAGCCCGGCGAATTCCGCGTATTCAATCAGTTCACTGAACAATTCAACGTGCTGGAACTGGCGCTGATGGTGAAGGAAAGCGGCAAAGAGTTAGGGCTGAAGGTCGAGATCGAGCATTTGCCCGATCCCCGCGTCGAGGCTGAGAGCCATTACTACAACGCTAAGCATTCGAGCTTGATCAAGCTCGGGTTGCAGCCGCATCTTTTGTCCAATTCTTTGCTGGATTCGCTGATCAACATCGCCATTCGTTACCGCGACCGCATTGACCCATCCCAATTCCTGCCCACGGTAAATTGGCGCAACGCGCGGAATGATCGGCGCACGGAGATAAACCAGTCGCAAGCTGTACTGGATAAGAGCCTAGTCTGAGGGCGGGTTTGCAGGCGGTTTTCAGTCGCCAGCAGCGCTGGCTGCGACGGGCACGAGTTCGCCGTCTCGGATATAGTAGTCGCGATCGCGCCAGCGAATGGTGCTGCGCGTGAAGCTTACCAGCCAGATCACGAAAGCCATCGCGTCCCAAATGGGAATCAACGCCAATCCCATCAACGGCACCGGTTGCTTGAGTCCCCAGGCGGCAACCTGCAGCGTCATGACGATGCGCAGGGCGAGATAGATCCCCAGGAATATCGCCGCTACCCCCGCAGTCGGGGCGATGGTAATGGCCACCAGAGACCACGGCAAACCCAGCGTGAATATCAGTCCAAAGTGTCCCCATGGTCGCATGTGGCGCATGACTACGATCCACCGCAGACGCTTCAGAAACAAGTCGCGCAACGATTGGAAGTCAGCCACCGTCAGCACGGAGTACGGAATCAACTTCACTTCGTACCCTTGTTCGGCAATCAACCTCCCGACTAACAGATCGTCCGCCGGGCGGTTCTCGATTTTCTCGTAGCCGCCGAAGCCGGCCAACCGCGCGCGCGACGTGGCAATCGTGGGACCAAGCGCAAACTTCACCCCGTCCAATTGCCAAGCAACTACAATTCCGGGGTAAAAGTCGGAATACATGCCAACCGTCTGGAGCTTTTGCACCAGCGTTCTTTCGTCAGTTGACACGTAAAAGCAGGTTACAGCGCCAACTTTTGGATCGACCAGCGGCGCCACCACTCTGCGGAGATAATCGGGTTCCGCGCGCACATCGCTGTCATTGATGACTAGGGTCTCGTACTTCGCCTCTTTGGAAAGACGCGCCAGTTTCGCCACTTTATCGTTGGTGGCCTCACGACCGGAGCCGAAGAGCACGCGAATGGTTCGTTCAGGAAAGTCGGCAATGACCCTTTCGATGATCGTCAGCACCGGGTCGCACCGGTCACCAACGCAAAATACGATTTCGTATTCTGGATAATCCTGCTTGCAGAAGCTCGCGAAGTTTTCGTAGGCATCTGGATCGAGCCCCCGCACCGGCTTCAGAATGCTGACGGGGGGAGTAAACCTCGATTGAGGGGGATTTGACTCGGCCGCATGGCGGAAGAATCGCCATGAGCTGAAAAGCGCTATGGCGTAGTAAATAAAGGGGATGGCAGCGACACTAAGCATCGCGTACCGAATTAACCACGAAACCATTCAGCCTCTCGATTATTGCTGAGCTACGTTCATTATCGCTGGTTGACCAGAATATGCAATCGACAGGCGATTGCGTTGCGTGGTTCTGCTGCCTCGATGCCTTGTTTTCTCAGCCAGGTCGTGAGCACGTAGCAAGAAATGCGGAACTCATTTTTTGGATCGTTCAACACGGTAAACCCGAGACAACTGTTTGCCCGACTTAGTGTTAGCCTATATGGTTGCTGCCGCTGTCGCTCTGCCCACGAGGTTCATCTTGCATCGTGTTTCCAAGCTACTTTTACTACTGATTCTTGTTGTCGCTTGCTTGGCCGACAATCTCACATACTTGCGCATCGACCGTTCTGTCATCGACAAAAAGCTACAGACAGTACCCGCCACGGATAAAGACCGGGTTGCCGCCGTCACCGCCCAATTCCGGGCCGCAGGATGCACTTCGGATCAGATTCAGGAGCAGGCCATCCCGAACGAGGAACTTCCGAACGTTATCTGCACCATACCCGGACCAGAGCCGGGAGCGATCGTGATTGCGACCCGCCTGGACTCGAAGGCCCATGGCGAAGAAGCATTGGTTGATTGGGGCGGGCCGGTCATGCTTCCTTTGCTGGCGGAGTCGCTGATTTCAGCGCCGCATCGCCAGGCCTTAGTGTTTGCTGCGTTTGCCGGCCATGATCGGGGATTTGCAGGCGCCAACTGGTATCTGAAGCAGTTAACCAGCGACCAGCGCGCCCAGATCAGGGGGATGATCGAAATCGACAAGGTGGGCAGGACGCCCGCAGCCTATGCGTTCCCCGGCCCCGACACCTCGCGCATGGCCACTGTTGGGAAGAGCCCGGTCCTCAAGGAAGTTGCGCACGACCCCACGACGCTGAGCAAGGTCCTGCCAATCGCCGGGCATAGCCTCAAATCACCCGAGAACCCAAAAGAGATTAATGACATTCCCGCCACCGAGGCGCGAGCTTTCGAGGAAGCGAATATTCCCGCGATCGTGATTCATTCCGTCGCTTTTGCCACCATTACCCCGCCCGGTAAAGTTGAACAGGTACGCCTCTCCCGAACGGCGCTGGATCCTTCCGTCTACGCCGACACCTATAACCTGATGTGCGTCTATGTTCTTTATCTGGACAAGGTCTATTCCCTGGCGTGGTCCAAGGCGCGCGCGACACAGACTGCGCAGTCGACGCCCGTTCCTCCGAACGGAGATTCGGCGACAGGACACACGGAGTCCGCAGCCGCCCTGCCACCTGGGGAATCATCCTCGAGGAGCACAACTCTCGCAGCAAATGCAGTCGTTCCTTCGGCGTCAGCCCCTGAATCGCATTTGCAGCCGTCTCCTCCGCCAGCCGAAGGAACTCCGACCAACCCGGTGTTCCGAACCACAACGCGCCTGGTGCAGGTGGACGTGGTCGTCACCGACAAGCAGGGACACCCTGTTCCCGGAATGAAGCAATCTGACTTCGCGGTACTGCAGGATGGGAAGCCGCAACAGGTTCGGGTGTTTGAGCCGCACATCGGCACCGCAGGAGCGCCGAGTTCGACCGCCGCAAGCAGTGCTCCTAGGCTTCCGCCGAATACGTATTCCAATCATCCTTCGGCAGCCACGGCTGACAGTTGGACGATCGTACTGTTCGACCTGCTGAATACTGCCACCGCCGATCAGGAGTATGCGCGAAAGCAATTGATGGAATTGCTGCGCACAGTACCCACGGGACGACCCGTGGCGCTTTATCTTCTGACCAACCGGCTGGCCATGGTTCAGGGATTTACTGATGAGCCCGAGAAACTCCTGAAAGCAGCAGAGAACTTGAAGCCCGCGCGTTCGCATGTACTGACCACCGAGGCGGAGCGCCAGCATAACGACGGCCAGATCTCCTATGTCGCCCACGAAGCTACCGAAAGCGCACCTTCAGGCTCCACTGCTCAGGACAGCGCGATGATGGTTCAGATGACGCAGGGCAAACAGCAACAGCTTCGCGACATGGAAAGCTTTCAACTTGCGGACCGCGTCAACTTCACATTGGCAGCGTTCGAGTCCCTGTCTCGTGCGGTTTCCGGTTATCCCGGACGCAAGAATTTGATTTGGCTCTCGGCTAGCTTTCCAGTACAGATCGAGCCCGACCCGAAGATGGAGACGCAGCCATGGCGGAACAGCGCGAACTTCAAGTCGCAATTGGCGGCGGCCTCCTCCCTGTTGGCCAAGTCTCGCGTTGCCCTTTATCCAGTTGACGTGCGTGGATTGCAGGGGCGAGGTGTCGACATCTCCAACAGCGCTACGGAAGCCGGAAATTGGACCACGCCGGGGAACGCGCCCAACTACGGAGACCTGCTGGCTTCTCAAGCCTCCACCTATAGCGACGAGCGTTACACGATGAAAGCGATGGCGGAGCAGACCGGGGGCGAGGCATTCCTTGGCACAAATGATTTGAAGCGCGCGATGCAGCGCAGCATGGAGGACGGCTCGACCTACTACACCCTGGCCTACACCCCCGACAAGGTGGATCCCCAAATGGTGTTCCATCGCATAGAAGTCAAAGTTGATCATCCAGACATAAGGCTGGCTTACCGTCGTGGCTACTACTCTTCGCCCGCGAAAGCGGCGTCTCCGGCAACGGGAGCCGCCGCGTTACGTGGCGCGCTACAGCCCGGAATGCCGCCATCGACCATGCTCTTCATGACTGCCACCGTACTGCCTCCCGATGCCACTCACAAAGACGTACGGCTCCAATACATCATCAATCCCAATGGCGTGACATTCACGGATAAGCCTGATCAGCACAAGCAAATCACGCTGGATTGCATCGCCATCGCCTACGACAAAGACGGCAAGGAAGTGGGACATGCCTCGGACACTCTGGACGGGACCATTAAGCCCGCGGCCTACGAGACCGTGATGAACAACGGCATACCCGCGCAGCAGGAGATTAGCCTGCCGCCGGGTGCGTATAACCTGCGCCTAGGTGTGATGGACCGGAGTTCGCAGCAGATCGGAACCTTGGATGTGCCGCTGGTCGTGCCTGGAGTCACAGCCGCCAAGAAATAGCTGCCTGCTAGTTCGGCTGCGCGGCGAGGCCTTTGTAGTACTCCTGCAGCACGAAGAAGGCTTTCTTTTTCTGTCCTTCATTCGACACCAGGCCCTTGCGGTTGTAGAAATCCTGAATCTCAGGCAAGGTCCGCCGTGGCGAACGAAAATCCATCAGGATCCACGGACTGATTCCGCGAAGAAACGGAATCTGCTTGAGCATCGCGATCTGCTGGCGGTAGATGCTCTCCTGGTACTCCTCGGTCCAGCGCTGGTCGGGCGCTCCATGCAGGCCGAACTTGGCATCGCCCCCAAATTCGCTCATGATCAGCGGCTTGTTGTATTTCGACGTCCATCGCGTACGGCTAGCAAGTTCAGGAGCGCCTACGTACCAGCCAATATATTCATTGCACCCCATCACATCGAGGTACTCGGCAAGTGGAGCCTCGATTACCATGGTGTGAACGCCCTCGGGTGATTCTGGCAGCGGTGTCGCCAGCAAGGCTGCGGTGATCAGTCGGCTGGGGTCTTCCGCACGTGCTGTTGCGATCAGACTCTTCAAGAATGCAAGCCGCGCGGGTGTGTTCGGCGTTTCGTTCGCTACGGACCACAGAATGACCGACGCCTTGTTGCGGTCGCGCCGGATCATCTCCTGCAATTGATTCGTAGCGTTGGCCAGTGTAGCGGGATTGTCCCACTCAATCATCCAGTACACCGGCACCTCGGACCACACCAGGATGCCCATGCGATCCGCCAGTCGCGTCATCCGCTCATCGTGCGGATAATGCGCCAGACGCACGAAATTCACTCCCAGCTCTTTTGCCCAGCCGAGCAGCGTCTCGGCATCCTGCTCGCTCCAGGCGCGACCGGAACGATACGGAGCCTCTGCGTGGATGGAAACTCCGCGCAGAAAGATGGGCTTGCCGTTAAGCAGGATGTTGTCGCCCTGGACCTCGATCGTTCGGAAGCCGACGGAGTCTTTGAGGTGGTCGCTGCCGGCGCTGATTTCGACGTCATAGAGCTTCGGGGTCTCTGGGGACCAACGCTGCAGATTCGCCGCCTTGAGTGAAAACGCCGCGCGTCCCTGCGCATCGATAGAGGCGGTTTGCGCAAGATTCAGCTCGGGGATCTTCACTGTGACCTTCATTCCCGCGCTGCCGCCAACCAGATGTACCCATCCGGCGATCGTGGCATCGGCGGTCCTCTGCAGTTGCAGGGAATAGTCATCGACAAACACTTCCGGCGTCTCGATCAGCGACACATCACGCGTCAGCCCGCCGTAATTCCACCAGTCAGTGTTCAGCGTGGGCACGCCTTCACGCGTCCGTCTGGTTGTTGACGTGAACGACCACAAAATTATCGCCGTCGTGGACGAGGTTGGTGACCTCACAGTCGAAGGGAGTGAATCCGCCTTCGTGTTCGCAGGCTTTCTTGCCGTTCACGTATGCGCTCGCCAAATAGTTGGCTGCGCCGACATGAAGAAAGGTGCGGGTATTGGGCTTGCGTTGATACTGAAAATCCTTCTCGTACCAGACCGTACCTTCGTAGAAGAACAGGGTGTCACGCTGCGAGTTCCAATCGCCCGGCACCTTTAGCGTCGCCGACTTGGCGAAGTCGTACTCGACCAGTTTGTTGCTTGTCCCAGGCATTTCGTTAAGAAAGTAGCCATCGGGGCGGGGCTGCATGCGGAAGTCGAGGTATCCGTTGTCGTAAGGATCGACAATCGCATGCCAGTCGCCATCGAGGCTGGTTGAGGTCCGGTTATCCGCGTCGACTAGTAGAGTAGGCTTCTGATCGTCTGCCGCGGCGGAAAGCGGCAGCGATAGCGTGAGCAAGAGGACGCCAAGCCATTCGAAGATGTTTCGCCGCATGAACAGACCCGTAGCAGAACAAGGACCTTTGCCTGTCGGAATTCGCAAGCTGATTAGCATTACGCCAGCAACTTACTCAAGTACACATAGCTGATGCGCAGGCTCTCGAAGGCCGGGGTGCTGCCATTGTCCCGCTCCACGAAATAATGTTTCACGCCGGTCTGTTCAGCGGTGCTGATTACCGCCTTCCAGTCGATGGTGCCGCTGCCGACTTCGGTCATGTGCTCGGCATCCGGACTCAACATTTGCGTCGTCGGGAAGCCGGCCTGCCGGTCCTTAAGATGCAGCAACTGAATGCGGCTGCCATATTTCTTCAACATCGCGACGGGATCCTGGCCGGCTTGCGTGATCCAGTAGCAATCCATCTCCAGGCACACCAGCTTGGGATCAGCGGCCTGGGTGAGGATGTCGAAGCCCGTAGTATCGCCGAACTTCTGGAACTCGTAATTGTGGTTGTGAAAGCCGAACTGCATTCCCAACTTCTGCACCTGCTCACCCCACTTGTTGAACTGATCGGCGGCTTTCTTGAAGCCATCGGCAGAGGTCCACATGTCCTTGGGAAGCATGGGACAGATCACATATTGCACTCCCAGCTCTTTGGCGTAATCGAGTTTCGAATCAAGGCCATCGTAATTAAAGTGGCCGCTGGGCACGCTCAGTCCGTTGTCGACGATCATGCTGCGCAACTTCTTGGCCGGATGCGTGTACACGTTCCAGTAGGTCTCGACTTCCGTGTAGCCGATCATGCTGATGTGCGCCAGCACTGCGCCCAGATCTTTCTCGGCCTGCTCGCGCACGGTATAAAGTTGTACGCCCAGCGGAAAGCGATTACCGGCTGCGAATGCAAGGTTGCGAAGAGCCAGCGTTCCCACGCCGGCGGCGGATAATTGCAGAAAATCGCGTCGTGTGATCATGACCACCTGTCCTCGGTAACTAGGATTGTTTGCGGCATCTCAGTGCGGGTGCTGCCCGGTATAGGGAGCGCAACATGGCGTCTGCACGGGGGTAAACTCCATCAATTCAACCCGCGTCCCATCGGGATCGTAAAGATTCAACTGCCATTTGCCATCTTTGCCTATCTGCTCTTTCTCGTTCTCACTTGGCTTCCAGCCTCGCGTCTTCAGCAACCGCGCAGCCTCGCTCATCTCCGGAACGCCCAACGCAATGTGATTCAAAACGCCCAGCGTCCTGGGCGACGGCTGCTCCGTTCCGCGGACCAACATATACTCCAACCATTGCGTTCCATCCGGGACCTGCATGTCCACCCAGTCTGTCTCGTCGTCCTTCATGCCGCCTTGCCAATAAAGATGGAAGCCAAGCAAGTCTTTATAGAACTTGTCCTCCTCTGCGCGGTCATGCACCACAAATCCAGCATGAATCATGACCTTGGAAACCGGAACCTCAGCCGACCTGGCTGTAAGCCCCGGACGAGTTTGCACGAACTCGATCGGATTGCCTTCCGGATCTTTCATCGCAAACCAGACTGTGCCGTCGCTACCCGTGTTGACACGCTCGGGCACCGGTACCCCGTGACTCGCAAGGTATTTGCGAACGCCATCCGCGTCCGGAGTCTCGAAGGCAACGTGAGAAAGTAAGTCGTGTCCGTGATGTGCGGGAAGCGGTTCCAGCTCTACGGACTGCACTCCGACGTGATAATCGTTCGGGCGTGACTTGTCCACTGCCAATCCCAATAAATCGGCGTAGAACTGCTTCGCTGCCGGAAGATTACTGCTGTAAAAGGCGACGTGGGAAATGCCGGTGATGGGTGGCCGGGGAGGGTTGGTCTGACCGTTACAAACTGCCGCCAACGTGAGCACCGCAAACAGCAGATGAGTTCGCATAGATGTGGCCCGGAACTGTAGTTGCCAGGCGCAACAAATTATAGTGCACAACTCACGATCATCTGTACTAAATGGTTATTGCTGGCGCCGCAGTCGCGTTACACCATCAGTTACTGCAACTGTGGCTGATACGTGATGACAGGGCGCGGTCGGCGGCACTTGACATGCCATCAATTGCAAATCGGGAGAGCGGTTTACATGTTCCGTCATTGCAAAAAATATGGAGCAATTTGCGAATCTCTCATGGGGTGGGACCATAGGGACTCGAAACTTGCTCCAGAAGAATCGCGAAGCCTTCGAAGGGTCGATTCAGCCTCGCAAGGTTTAAGATAACTGCACCGAACGAAGCCCCGCAATAGCCCAAATGTACTAAATTCTCAATACCTTTTTGGGTATCGCAAGGTCACCATTGTGGTGACTCACAAGTTGCTTAAAATAAACGACTTACATAGACATCCTACGGAATATTGACCAGTCCATTGCGGATGGCATACACCACCAGCTCGGCGGTCTTATGAATTCCCAGCGCATCCATGATATTGGCACGGTGCACGGCCACGGTATTCGCGCTCAGATTGAGCTGCGATGCTATCTCCTTGTTCGACAGGCCGCCCACGATGAGTTGCAAAATCTCCAACTCCCGGACCGTGAGGCCCGTCTCGCGTTCACCTTTGAGCGTCGCCCGGCGCGCTATCTGCGGATCGAGTACCTCTTCTCCTGCCGCCACGCGCCGGATGGCCGTAACTAATTCCATATCGACCGCGTTCTTCAACATGTAGCCGCGCGCGCCGGACTCCAGAGCTTGCCGCACCCACGTGTCCTCAGAGTGCATGCTCAGCATCAGCACAGCCGCTTTCGGATTATGCTCGAGGATTTGCCGCGTTGCCACCAGTCCGCTGATTCCGGGCAGCGCGCAATCCATCACGATCACCTTGGGCTGTAGTTGTTGTGCCAGGCGCACGGCCTCCTCGCCGTCGCTCGCCTCTCCCTTGACGACGATGTCTTCTTCGTCTTCGAGCATGCGTCGAAAGCCCCGGCGCACCAGGGCATGATCGTCAACCAGCAGTACCGAAATTTTTTCTGTCATGGGCTCCTATACGCCAACTTCTGCGGCTTCTTTCGGGACGGAAAGCCGCACCAGTGTTCCACCGCCATGGGGGTGCAGAAACTCCAGCCTTCCGTTCAGCAACTCGGCGCGCTCGCGCATCGCCACCAGCCCAATGCCCCGCTTGCCGTTGGACTGAAAGCCGCTGCCATGGTCCTCGACGTCCAACTCCAGCGATTGTTCGCGAAACCGCAGCCGGACCCAGATTTCTTTGGTGCCGGAGTGCCGCGTGGCGTTGTTGAGCGCCTCCTGCAATACCCGATACACATGGATGCCTGTGTGGCTTTCGACCGGGAAGGACGTTCCCGTCTTGCTGTAGTGTATGACGATTCCGTTCTGCCGTTCTACCACCGGAAGATACCAGTCCACCGTACTCTCTAGTCCCGCCTCCTCCAGCGTCACCGGATGCAGTGCCTGTGAAAGACTGCGCACCTTGTCCAGCGTCGACTGTGCAATCTCCGACACCTCAACCAAATCGGCTCGCAGAGGTGATCCTTCCGGCGCCTGCCGTCCCGCCCGCCGCAGCATCGATCCAATGGCGGTGAGGATCTGGCCGAACTCGTCGTGCAGTTCGCGTGAAATATGGAGCAGCGTCGACTCCTGCGTGGCAATCAGTTTCTGCGCCAGTTCGCTGCGTTGCTCCGACAAGTCAGACAGCCGTTGAAACAGCAACCGGTTCGAGCGAATCAGATACAAGCTGGTGAGCACAATGGGAACCAGCGTAGCCAGCAGGAACAGCAGCACCTGCCGCTGCACGCGATAGTAAATCTCCTGGATCCGCTCTCCGGCCTGCTGTTCGGCTTCGTTGTTGGCAACCAACTGGCGCGCTACCGCAATACTCAGGGCCGCCTGGTGCGCCTGCAACGACACGCGAATCTGGCGGCGAGCTTCGGCTTCGTTGCCTGCCGAAGCCAGCGTAAACATGTGGTCCGCCGCACCCCAGAACTGCCTCATCAAGTCTTCTACGTAGTTCCGCTGTTCAGCCGTGCGATAAGCTACCGACAAACCCGCTTCCCGCCGCATGGCATCGTCCAGGTCCTGCCGGATGCGCTGGAACTGCCCTGACCATGCGCTCAGCGGATAGGGCTCGGTGTTGTCGAGCATGTCGCGCATGGCGATCCCCAGCAGGTTGAGGTCGTTCTGGATGCGCAACAGTTGCAGAGAGTCTTTACGATTACGATCGATGATGTTGCTTTGCAGTTCCCGCAGCCCTTTAATCTGGTAGGTGATGTAGCCCGTGTACGCCACCACGGCCGCAAGCGTGACCACTAACCCGAACAGCAGACCGGGAGTGGGCGAGCGTTTGGCTTTCACAGGAGCAGCCACGGTTTGAGCATACAATGCGTGGCTCTCACCCGCCAACGTGGGCCGTATTTATGCTCAGACCTCTTGGTGTTCCGGCGCGGTGGAATCGAGTGCGGCGATTCTGCGCGCATACAGCGCGATTCCGGGCGTTGCGCTGAACCCGTGAGCGAAGATGCTGAGAGCGACGGTCATGATCACCGCCACCCGAGTGGTGCTCTCTCCGGGCAGATACAAACCCTGCTCCAGATACACCAGGCCGAGCACGATGGACGCCAACCCACGAGGGCCGAACCAGCCCATAAAAATCACCGTTGACGGGCTCATGCGCGTGCCTATGAGCGCGATCGCCACTGGAACCATGCGCACGACAGTAAGGCTGAGAACCGCATACAGAAGTGCCGTCATGGTGTACTGCGGCCAATCCTTCAACACCACTACGCCGAACAGGAAGAATACGGCGAGGTTGAACAACTGTCCCCACTCCTCCGCAAACTCGACGCTGTCCTTGCCCGCGTCCTTGAAACCCACTTGCACGGTCAGGCCGGCGACGAAGGCCGCAATGAACATGCTGGCGCCAACCATTTCCGATATCACCAGGCAAAGCAACGGTAAGGCCACCACGCCAATTTGCCGGAACGGCGCCGAAACCCATTCCCGGCGGCGCGCCCAGCCCAGCAACCATCCTCCAACCAGGCCGATTCCCATGCCAACCACCAAGCCCAAACCAAGCTGTTCTCCAATAAACTGCGCCAAGCTCGCCGCCCCGCCTTCGATCTTGGCCTCGGCGAGGGCCATGAAGAAAAGCAGGAACGGCACGGACAGCCCATCGTTGAGGCCCGCTTCCACGTTGAGTGCCTGGCGAATGCGGGCTGGCACCCGCGAGCTGTTCACGATCACCTGGCCTAATCCGGCGTCGGTGGGCGCAAGGATGGCTGCAAGGATGCCCGCTTCCCAAAGGGAAAGGTCTGGAAACACCAGACGGGCCACGACCATGCCGAGAAAGATCGTCAACAGCAGGCCGGTGCTCAACAGGCGTATCGGCAGGTTTCCGCTACTCCGTAACAGTTTGAAATCGGTGCGGCTGGCGTCTGTGAAGAGCAGCAACACCAGGCCGATCTCGGCCAGGTGCAGGAAGATGTTGACGTTGAACCCCATTTGGAGGATCGTCGGCAGCGCAGGGAACATCAGCATCCCGGCAATGGTGAACACGATAGGTGCAGTGAGGATGGTCCGCTCAAGGCGCCGCGAAATAAGCGCATATCCGAAGACAAGCAGCACGAAGATAGCGAGCTGTATCATCTCCAGTCTGATCCCGTTGCTGCAGCCAATCGATTCAGATTCTCTCCTTCATCCGCCAAACACAATCGTTACCGCAACCATTGCACCACCGAGCACCACCATAGCAACTCCGGTCTTCCACTTATGCAGCCCAGCATAGTCAGCAAACACGTAGCCGCTCACAAACAACATCACGATGGCAACTCCGTTGGAAATGCGAAGCGCCTTCGTCACGTCTCTGAAGAACATAAACGGAATCACCACGGGAAACGTGGAAAGGAAGACCCAAAAGAATACGCCTACGGCGGCAAGCCAATCGTCCTTCCTTAATCGCCGACGCGCCGGCGGTTCGGGCATTTGCAGCAGTTTCTGCCGCATCAACTCGAACTCTCCCGCAGGCAGTACCGACACAAGCACTGGCGGCATTGCCTCAGCAATAATGCGCCGGCCTTCGCCGGGATCTTTCGCCTTTCGTACCGCCTGAAAAGTGAGAAAATTGTGCGCTCGCTCGCTGAAGCAGCCCATCAAGTAGAAGATCGCATCGATAATTCCCCACGCCAGATTGCAGCTCAGCGCCGCGAGCAGCATCTTGAGCACTCCTCCCTGGCCTGCTTGGGCGACATTAAACGAGCAGGTGAAAGTGAGGACCATGATTAACCCGAACAATATTTCCGAGAGCCTCTCGGTCGGGTCGAGTAGACGCTTGCGCGGAATGGTGGATTCTTCTGCCATCGTCAATTGGGATCGATTCAAGCCGTGGTTAACGTGGGCGTAATCCGAGAGCCTGCACTACGCCGCTATCCTCCACGGTAGTCCCGTTGTTCTTGGTCACTACTCCGAAGCCGCCCTGGTAATCCCACATCGTCCATCCGATTTTGTTTTGTTCGAGCGCAACACGAACCGCTTCCAGCCAGCGCAGCCGGTCCTGGGGATTTGAGTAGTTGCGATAGACGCCGAACTCGTTGCAGGTGAGCGGCACGTTGCGCTTCCTGGCCCACTCGGCCGCGAATTGAATCTCGCCCGCTACGTGTTGCGCGTCCCAGTGCTCCAGCCCATACTGCGTCAGCTTCCAGCGCGCGAATTCATCTGTCTGCTTCGCAATGGCGGCAGCAACCAGATCCGAGGTACCTGGAAACGGCACTTGCCGCAGGCTGGCCCAATAGCCTTCGCCCCACGACGCTCCCTGGTGTGTGAAGATGTGCGGATTGTAATAGTGAAAATTCGCGATGATGTTGTCATCCGCCACTTGCGGCATTCGGGCCAAGTCATCGGCATTCGAATACTCTCCGCAGGTAACGATGATGGTGTGGTTGGGAGCGTCACGCCGGATTGCGGTCACCAGTGTCTGCTGGATTCCCGCCCAACGGTAGACCCCGACTTCCGGCTCATTGAGGATTTCGAAGAAGACCCGTTCAGGGTCCGTCTTTGCGTAGTATGTTGCAATCTGGTTCCATAATGACGCGAACTTATCGACCGCGCTGTCGCTGCTCGCCAACTGGCGTTTATAGTCATCGCCGGGATGTATGTCGAGTATGACGGCCAGGTCCTGCGACAGCGCCTTGGCAATCACTTCATCCAGAACCTGTACCCGCTCGCATTGGTTCCACGCACTCTGGCAATTGAAGATCGCCGGATCGATACTCAGCCGCACGTGATCAAATCCCATGCTGTGCATGCGCGCGATGTCGTCGAGCGTGGTAAACGTGCGCAGCCTTTGCGGACTATAGTCGTGCGACTGCGCCAGCCATTCGCTGGCGTTGATGCCGTGTCGCAGGTGCTCGGCACGCTTCCAGGCGGGGGACGCTTGCTGAGCATTAAGGCTGAAACACGTCAGGAGTACAGCCGCGGAAAGCAATAGGCGTCGCAACATTGTCAATCCTCATCGCCGGCAATCAAGTTGATTGGGATGCTACGCAGCCATGTTACCAAGCCGGTCGAGTACTGGCTGTGACGCATCGCCGCGGCGGCTCATCCATTACACTGGCTGTTCATTTTGTATCGAGCGGGCGTTGGGGGTTGGCATGATCGATGTAGGATTGGTTGGTTTCGGATTTGCTGGACGAACGTTTCACGCGCCAATAATCGCCGCGGTTGAGGGTCTGCGCCTTGCCGCGATACTCCAGCGTCACGGCTCCGACGCAGAGCAAGCCTATCCGAAAGCGCGTCTTGTTCGAAGCCTGGATGAACTGCTTGCCGTTGGCACGATCCGCCTGGTTGTCATCGCCACGCCCAACACCACGCACTTCGACCTCGCAAGGCAGTGTCTGCTCGCTAGCCGCGATGTGGTCATCGACAAGCCGTTCACGACCACGTATGCCGAAGCTTCCGAACTAGTCGGTCTGGCGAATGACAACAAGCGCCTTCTCTCCGTCTACCAGAATCGACGCTGGGACGGAGATTTCCTAACCGTGCAACGCCTGCTCGCCGAAGGCAAGCTGGGACGCCCCATCCTCTTTGAATCGCACTTCGATCGGTTCCGTCCACAACTCAAAGAGAATGCCTGGCGTGAGCGCCCCGAGCCCGGCAGTGGTGCACTCTTCGATCTCGGACCTCACCTTATCGACCAGGCGATGATGCTCTTCGGCGGGCCTGAGGCGGTCTACGCCGACCTGCGGATCGAGCGTGACCGAGCTTCGGTGGACGACGCCTTCGATGTTGTCCTGCAATATCCAGGCATGCGTGCTCTCTTACGTGCTGGAATGCTGGTCAGTACGCCAACACCACGGTTCGTAATTCACGGAACCCACGGCGGCTATCAGAAGTACGGGCTGGATCCCCAGGAAGATGCCCTGAAACGCGGCGAGACGCCCACTGGAGAATATTGGGGCTACGAGGCCCCTGAGCGTTGGGGAACGCTCCTGGTGGCGCAGGGTGACTCCTTCGTCACCGAGAAACTCCCAACCGCTCCCGGCGACTACCGCCAGTACTACCAGAACGTTCGAGACGCCATTCTCGGCGACGCGCCTCTGGCGGTCACCGCCACACAGGCCTTGCGAGTGATGCGCGCATTGGAACTGGCGCAGGAGAGCAATCGCCGGCGCTGCGTCGTCGCCTGGAGGTCCTGAACCACCTACTGGCTGTGCTGGGAAACGCTCTTTTGCCGTTTCTGGTCTTTTATTTCGCGGTAAACCTGTAGTTCCTTGTCCGCGTCGGCGGTACGGCCCGCCTTGCGATAGGCCGCCTGCAGTTGATAGTGAATATAGTCCTCCCCGGGATCGAGACGCGCCGCCGCCTCAAGGTGCGGTACGGCCTCGGCTGTATTCCCGGAAGCCAGCAGCTCTTTTCCCAATTGATATTGGGCTTGCGCGTGATCGGGATGGGCCGCAAGCAGGGTTCGCAGCAGGGCCAGGGCCTGCTCCTTCTGTGAAGTCTCAAGCAATGCGTAAGCCAGGTTGTACTGTGTATCAGGATCGTCTGGATTCAGCTTCAGTTCGGCCTGAAACTCCGGTATTGCCTCCGACGGGCGCGCCAGGCGAATGAGAGCGACGCCCGCGAAGTGATGCGCGCGCTCCATGGTGGGATCCAACTCAATCGCCTTCAGGAAACATCGCAAAGCGTCTTGCTGATCGTCCACCTGGGTGTAGAGATCGCCGGTGGTCATCCACATTTCTTTCGGCAGAGGCCCAGCCGTCAGCTTGTTCAGGACCTCGATCGTTTTTTGCGGATCGTTAATACGAGCGAGCGAGAACGCCCAGGCGTAGGCCATGCGCGGATCGCGATACACTGCATCGCCGACATCGCCGAATGCCTTGGCAGCTTCTTCGTACTGATGCGAAGAAAACAGGGAAATAGCCAGCATGGCGTGGGCGGATGAATCCTTGGGGTCCTTGTCCACCGCCAATTGGAAAGCGCGTGCCGCTTCTTCGTTGTTTCCTAGTTTCAGTGCGGCAAGACCAATATTCCGCATCAATCCCGGGCTGGAGTCGTCCCACTTCTCAGCGTCGTGGAAGTGCGACAGGGCCATGCCGTACTGACCGCGCTTGGCTTCCGATGTTCCCCAGTCGTTATAGCTGCTACCCAGCATCGTCCGCAGGGTCTTCGCACGCTTCTCAGCCTCTTCGAATTGCGCCGGAGTGAGGCGAGTATGTTCCAGCTGCGGAGTTCCGATATCTGCGGTGAAATCGACCTTGTTCGTGCCCGTGGAGGGGAGTTGAGGCTTGGGAGCCACCGTGCTCGGGATGACCGCCGGCGACGAATCCTGATTACCCGCCATTTCGGACTGAATGGCCTCCGAACTCAGATGCAGCGCCTGATCGCTCATCTCCTTCGCCTTGTCAAAGTAGGGCTGCGCTTCCTCTTTCTTTCCCTCACTCGCCAGGATGCGGGCCAGCGCGATATAGCCCCGGCGTATGTTGTAACCATTGCGCGACGTGTCATCTCCGGTGAGCGTGATCGCCTTGCGCAAGTAAGTTTCGGCCGTCACGCTGTCTCGCTGTTTGGAGGCGTTGAGACCGAGATACAACCACGGATCAGGGTTGTTTGGGTCGGCCTTTGCGGCGATCATGAGGTGCTTGTTCGACTGCTCATACTGGCCCGCACCAGACTCAAGCGCCCCCAGCGTGTAGTTTCCAAAGAAGTCATTTGGGAACTGTCGGACTTCTTCTTCATATTCCTTGATGATCTCCGGCGACGGGCCCATGTTGTTGATTTCCAAGTAGGTCAAGCCCAGAAAATAATGCACGTGCGGGAGGTTCGGGTCGAGTTCGAGGGCCTTCTTGAATTCACGAATCGCATCTTCCTGGTAGCTGGCATCGCGGTAGACGCCGCCAAACACGAAATGCCAGATCGCTCGATTGCCATAGTCCTGCAACATCTGCTGGAAGACGGCCTGCGCCTTCTCCTTCTCCTTGAGATTTAGCAGATCCTGGGCCAGCAGCAGTTGGGCATTCGCGTCACGATGCAACTCCAGCGAGCGAGCCACGGCGTCGGCCGAGCCGCGGTAATCCTCTTTCGCCATTAGGAGCTTTCCCTTGACTTGCCAAGCCTGGGCGTCCTTCGGATCGGCGGCCAATACCTTGTTAATTTCTGCCAGTCCGTCCTCGTACTGCCCGGTTGAAATGCAGGCATTCGCCAGTCCTAGCCGGGATGCGGGATCGTCATCCAGTGCCAGGGATTGCCGGTAGAGTTCGACGGCCTGGGGCCATGCTGCTTCTAACGACCTTATCTGGGCCATTCCGCGCAAAGCGAGCGCCACCAACGCTTGGCTTGCGGCCTCGACGGTTGCTGGGTTGCCCGACTGAACGGCGTCACGCTGAGCCTGCAAGCGCTTCTGCAACTCTTGTGAGGGTGATGAGGTTCCATTGTTTTGGCTTTGCGCGGCGGGCGGTTTTCGGGAGGTCGACGGTTGCTTTCTAGGTGCCGGAGCCTGGGCCGAACCAGCGAAAGCCTCTAGCAGCATGACCAACAGGAGAAGGAAGGAAAGTCGACGGTTGGAAACGGTACCAGGGGAGATCACAGCTTTAAGCACTTCCGATGTGGGAAACGTGGTATCCCAAGCCCATGAGTCAGAAAGTTCCCTTAAAAAGTAACCGGCAGTTCCTGATTGTAGCAGGCACTGCCGGTCACGGTTACGAGTTGTGGTTAAGCACGGTTAGAAGATGATCTTCATACCATACTGCAGTTCACGTGCGTTCTTCACGCTTGTCGCTTGTCCTTGTCCCGCGTTGTACGTCTGTCTGGTAATGATGTTGTTGGTTGGCGAACAGGGCTGATAGAGGCCTAACGCGTCTGTCGCCCCACAGTTTACGTTCTGGAAGGTTGTGTTCGTGCCATTCCAAGCGATGCCGTTGGTCTGGTCGCCGCGGAAGTTCGCATGGTTGAACAGGTTGAAGAAATCCATGCGGAACTGGATCCGCACTCGCTCACCCCAAACCCGCCAGTTCTTATCCACGGAGAAGTCGGTATTGACGTTGCTAGGCCCGTGGCAATAGCCGCGTCCCTCAACACCGGCCGGATAGGTCCCGATCGGATACCCGAGTAGAGTGACAACTCCAGGATTGAGCACCTGCGAACCGCCAAGATTCGCGTAGCAGCTTTGTCCCGAGAGCAGCGGCCGCGGCGGCGGGTTGCCACCGGAACCGAATCCAAACAGCTGCGTCAGCGAACCAGTACCAGGAAGCGCGGTACCATCAAAAGCCTTCGCCACTAAGCTCGTGTTCTCGCTCAGACCGTTCTGATAGAAGGATAGCGAGGCACCCGAGGCGTATTGGGTGATGGCCGCCAGCTCCCATCCGCCGGCAACCTGTTGCACGATCTCATTCTGGCCCTTGAGTTCAGGCAGGTAGTACACCGCATTGGCCACGAAGACCTGCGGCCTGTTGATCGTGGTGTTGCCGCGATCGAGGCTGGGATTTGCACCCCAGGTGTACGCTTCCCAATTGAGACCGCCCGACGAATTCTCCTGAGATATATCGCCGATGGAATGACCCCAGGTGTAGGCAGCCTGTAACTGGAACTTCTGGATCTGCGTCTTAAACAACACCTGCAAAGCGTTGTACGACGCGCTGCCATTGTTCAGCCACCAAGCCATAGTTCCCCATCCCGGATAGGTCCGGAGTGGGTTCTGATTGCCCGTGAATGAACCTTGGATCCACATCGATTGCGGAACCGGGTTGACATTGTAGTCGTTCAACTGGTGAACGGCGTGGTTCCCAACGTATCCCACCTCCAAAGTCGTGTTCTTACCCATCTTTGGAACAGCGAGTTCGTACGTCAAGTTCCACTGCAGAGAATTGGACACGAGGTTGTTCGGGTCATACCCACCAGACGGAGAGGCACCGCCTCCCAGAATGTTCGTGGGTGGAGTGTTGAGAGTACGGGTAAAGGTGTTGCTGACCGAGAATGGAGCGTTGTTGGCGTTCACGTACGCCGGAGTGGTGCGATCACGTTGGTAGAAGATACCAAAGCCAGCCCGGAGTGCCATGTTGCCATTGCCTTGCGGGTCCCAGGAAATACCCATCCGAGGGGCGAACAGGTGGTAGTTAACGTCCTTCAAGTACTTGTTCTGGCCGTAAGCGGCCGGGGTGAAGCTGGTGCCGTATATCGCGTTCGCATTCTGGCACGGATTGTAACCCGGCACCGTGACCAACCCATTGCAGGCATCCGACGACGGCAGACCGTAGTTATACAGGTCGGGACGGAAGCTGGTGTACTGATTATTGGGTTGGAAAGGTGGCGCCAGAATGGAGTAGCGAAGGCCGGCGTCAATCGTCAAATTGCGACGTACCTTCCAGTTGTCGGCCCCGTAGAACTCGTAGTCACGCCAACGGAGATGCACGTAGGTGTTGGTGGACGACTCGCCCATGTTGTTCCACTGGGCTCCGGTGACCATCAGGTTCGCCAAGTCGTTGCCGGTGGGAACGGTTGTACTGCCGCTCCCGGTGCCGAACTGCGGGTACTCCGTCGAGCTGGTGGAACCATTGTATTCGTTCTTGCCGTTCCATCCTAGAAATGCTCCGAATCGCAAAGTCTGCGTCCCGAGCACCTTGGAGAAGTCGTCGCGAACCGTATAGATATCGAGACTGTTCTTCCAAGGAGCAATCAGCCACAGGGTATTGCCACTGGTGTATCCGCCCATACCGCCCCACAAAGTCGGAGTCCCGAGCTTCGAGGTCTTGAGCGCCTCCGGGTAGCTAGGCGGGATAGCGGCCGTAATTTGCGGTAACAGGCCAGGGTCGGTGCCGCCCGGGGTGATGTTGATGCGGTTGTCCGAATAGGCAAATTCCAAGTCGTTGACCATCGAGGTTCCAATGGTTGACGTCAGGCGGCCGATGACCTGCTGCGACGGCTGCGCCCAGTTGCTGTTCAAGGCTGGGTAGATTGCGTCACCCCACAGCCCAAGCGTCGAACCGCCGTTGGGAGAATTGTTGGTCCAACTGTCCCTGGTCATGCGGAACATCAACGTCTGCGAGTGACTGATGTTGTAATCCAGACGGATATTCCACTGCGACCAGTCGATTGGCGTGTTCAACGACTGGCTCCAGTCCGCACCGCTGGCTAGCGGCGTGCCCAGGTTCGGTAAGGGCAGCCACTGCAGAAGCGTCGTGGCAGCCGGGTTGATTTGGCTTGGAATAAAGGTGAATGGAGTTGCCGGATTTGCCATCCCAGCCGCGACCAGACCGGTCGGCCGAGTCTCACTGCAGGTTGGGTTGCTAAAGTCGCCATTGCGCTCGGCCTGCGAAGGCACGCACGACTGCCGTGTAATACCGCGGATCTCCTTGTTCCATTCCTGGCTCCAGAAAAAGAACAGCTTGTCCTTCTTGATGGGCCCGCCGAGAGAATAGCCGTAGTCGTTGCGCCGCAGTTCGTTCTTTCCATTATTGTGCAGGGGGGTGCCAGACGCGGCGGCCGCGACGCCCGCTTCATGTGAGAACCAGTCCTCGGCGTTGAGTGCGTCGTTACGACCAAAGTAGAGCACATCGCCGTGCCACTGGTTCGAACCGCTGCGGGTCACGATGTTGATGACCGCGCCGGAGGCCTGTCCATATTCCGGACCGTAGGAGTTGCGCAGCATCTTGAACTCGCTGATCGCTTCGATCGACGGGTAGATCAAAATGGTGCGGTTGGAACCTACGTCGTTATTGTTGGCGCCATCAACCAGGAACAAGTTGTTCGTGGTGGCGTTGCCGTTCACCGAAAAGTCAACTCCGGCCAGTAGGCCCTTGTTGTTCGCGCTGAAGTTGTCGGCAGCGGAGACGCCCGGCTGCAACTGGGTCAACTGTACGAAGCTGCGTCCATTCAGCGGCAGTTCACGAACCTGCTCGCCAGTGACAACTTCGCCCAGTGCCGCGTTGTCAGTCTGAACCTGAACCTCGCTGGCGGCTACTGTGACCTGCTCCGAGGTGCTACCGACCTGAAGCTGAATATTTAACGTCTGTGTGCTGGACGTGTGCATGTCGACATTCTTCGAGACCGACTCCTTGAAGTTCGGAGCCTTGACGGTCACCGTGTATGTGCCGACGGCAAGTTCAGGAGCTACATACTCGCCCTGAGTGTTAGTGGTTACGGTGCGTGCCAGTCCAGTGTCGTTATTTGTAATCTCTACCGGAATATTGGCCAGGACAGCGCCCGACGGGTCAGTAACAACGCCGCGGATCGTACCTGATGTTTTCTGTGCCACCGTTGGCACAGCAAGCAGAGATACGATGCACAGAGTTAGTAATAGCCAACCGCCCAAACGATTCATTTGTTCCCCCACCAGAAACGATTTTGTGTTGCCACGTGCGCCGTCGCGACCCTCGCGATGAGTTTCGCCGCGCACGTCATTACCAACGCGTGCTCGAAAAAGATCGTTCAATTGATACTCAAAAGTACCGATTCTCTAACCCCAGAGAACCGATTCTGTTCACAACCCCGTGACTAATCAATTTATGTTATTGACGGGTATGGCTGTCAACAAAAAAACACGATCTTTTTAGGATTTCGCGCATCGGAGCCTAAAAATCTACATCAATTCCCGAAATGGAATCAATTTGTGCGATTTTTCCCGAATCTGCCCTCACCCTTAACAAAACCGGTTGCGTAAAGCGCACACTAGTGCGTAGATTGAAGGTTTGTGTGACGTGCGCATGCCGGGACACACGAAACCACCCAATAACGGCGGAACCACCCTCAAGGAACTGGCTAAACACCTGGGACTCACGAAGGGCACGGTTTCTGCAGTCCTGAATGACTCTCCCTACGCGAAAGCCATTCCTCAGCACACCAAGGACCGTATCACCGCGGCCGCTAAGGAACTCAACTATTACCCCAACTTTTTCGCCCGTTCGCTGCGTAAGAAGCGCACGTTCACAGTTGGCGTGATTGCGGCAGAAATCGGCGACGCCTACGGTAGCGTGGTGATCAGCGGCATCGAGTCCGCTCTGAGCGATCGCAAGTATTTCTTCGTGACGGTCGTGCATCATCATGATCCGCAAATGCTGCGCCAGTACGCCGACATACTGCTGGCTCGGGGAGTCGAGGGTTTTATTACCATCGACACCACCGTGAACCAAAGTCCACGCGTGCCCACAATCGTAATTTCCGGGCATCGGCAGATTGAAGGCATCACCAATATCACTCTTGATCATTTTCTGGCCGCTCATTTGGTACTCGCACATCTTTCCGAACTGGGTCACACCGACATCGCGATCATCAAGGGCCAGCCGCTTAGCGTTGACTCGGGCGCCCGATGGCATGGCATTACGGAGGCGGCACGCGGTCTGGGAATCCAGTTGCGCACCGAACTCGTCACCCAACTGACGGCGGACGATCCTTCGCCACAAGAAGGCTACAAAACCACCAAAGAGCTGTTATCGCGCAATGTACCGTTTACCGCGCTGTTCGCCTACAACGACATCTCCGCCGTTGGGGCGATCCGCGCCATCAAGGAATCTGGACTGCGAGTGCCGGAGGATATATCAGTCGTCGGCTTCGATGACGTTCGCGAGGCGGCTTACCATCTGCCCAGCCTTACCACGGTGCGCCAACCGCTGCGAAAGATCGGGGTCATGGCCGCGGAGACGCTCATTGATCGCATTGAAGGGCGCGACGGACGCGAGGCCGGAATTCTGGTGGAGCCGGAACTCGTGGTGCGAGAATCCACCGGATCGGCACCCAAAATCGTTAAGCGATAAATTGCATCTGGGTGAAAGTTCCATGCCGGTGACCGACAGCCTCCCGGCAACCAAACCTCAAACACGATCAGTCAGAATCGAGCAATTGCGAGCAGACATATCGTATTGTCGTTGCACTTTATTGATCATTGCGGCCCAGGATCCGGTTCTGAGGTCGCGGCGACCGGCGGGAGTGAGAGATCGCTTTGTTGCTCGTGCGACGCACCATATGCCTGACTTCCCCTGCTGGCGCGCTGACGCTCCGCGATTGCATTCAGCCGCGCGAAGACCTCGCGCTCCTGGTCGGCTTTTTCAGGTTGCTTGGCTTTGCTGTAGGCGCGAGCCAGATGAAAATGTATCTCCGGGCTGTTGGGCATCATTCCGTTGGCTATCTCCAGCTCCTTGATGGCCTGCCCGGTTTCGCCGGAACTTAACAGGGCCCGTCCCATGATGTAGTGGGCCTCCGCCGACTGAGGCGCCAACTGCACGGCGCGCTGAGCCGCCGCTAGCGCGTCGGCGGGACGTTGTGTCTTCAGCGCAATAAATGCGATTCGTATATAAGGAAGTGCGCTGTCCGGCGAGATCCGTATCTCCTCGCGCAACTGCGCTTCAGCCTCGTCATACTGTGAAAGCGACGCCAGCGCCGATCCGTAAACGTAGTGGATGAACGGAGTATTTGGATAACTCTTCAGCAGCTTCTGCAAAATAACGAAGGCGTCGTCATACTTGGAGTTAGCCAGCAAGGATGCGACCTGCCCCGCCGCCAACAGCATCGCCTGCTGCGCAGCATCGACTTGTTCCGGCAACAGCGGCACTCGCAGCAGTCCCATTCCCAAAGCCACATTCCACTGCGTCACGAGTTGCCCTTCCGGATGCCCTGCCGACAGCAGTTCTACGGCCCGCTCGAATTCATGACTCTGGTTCAGCAACAAGGCGAGGTGGTACTGTGCGATTGCTATCGCTGCAGGGCTTCCCTGAATGCCCAATCCTTGCGCCTTTTCGAGGTGGATGAGCGCGTTCTTGTAGTCTTTGGTCTCATATTCACTCAGACCCAGCATCGCCCACGCAGTGCCATACTTTGGCTTGAGGTCAACCACATGCTTGAGTGGATCGATCGCGTCCGAATAGCGAGCGCTACTGAAATAAACCAGGCTGAGGTTCCACCAGCCTTCTTCCCAAGTGGGACGCAGCTGCAGCGCCTGGTGGTAGTTGCGAATAGCCTCATCGAGATTGCCTGCGTCCCGCGCCGCTGCGGCTTGCTTCGCGGCTTCGTCGAAGCCGGCCGACGAGGAACCCGTGGGTCGTTCGGCGCCGCCAGGTTTAGCTTCCGCTGTACTTCGAGCAAATAGATGCGCACTCCGCGCCAGTTCGTCTGCCTCTGCCGTCCGGGACCTGGCTTCTTTGCGCTGTGTCGCATTGGCGTATGCCGATTGCAGGTTAGGGACATTGGGATAGTCCTTCAGGGCCTGTTGGAACGCCTTTAACGCTTCCGTCTGCTGGTTCTGCGCGAGCAGCACAGCGATACCACCGGCGGTAGCGACCACGCCATCTTTGGAAGGGTCCACTTCATCGGGTAAAAGCGGAACCCGCAGCAGGGCCAATCCCAGGGCCACCTCCACCTGATCCGGCACCTGCCCATGCACAAACTCTGACGAGAGCAGGTTCGTGGCGCGATCAAATTCACCTTTACGAATGAGCAGTAGCGCGAGATGGTAGTCAGCCACCTTGGCGATCTCCTCCACCTGAGCTGTCGCTAGTTCGTGTCCTCGGTCAAGACTTGTGAGTGCGGTCGGATAGTCCTTGGTTTCAAACGCGCAGAGTCCCAGAAAACTCCACGCCGGCCCCAGTTTTGGATCCAGTTCAACGACCTTGGCAAATGCCGGCAAAGCATCCGCGAAGTGATTCGAGTCGTACTGCAATATGCCGACGTACCACCAGCCCTCCTCCCACTCAGGATGAATTCGCAAAGCTTGCTGGTAATAGCGGATCGACTCGTCGGGCTTGCCCTGCTCGCGGGCGGTGGTGGCCTGGCGCGCAAGGCTCTCGAAGCTGGCTGGCTCGCTTTCCGGCGTACTTGTTTGACTGAAGAGAAATGGCGGTGAAAGGATCAGCAGGGCAATTGCGACCGCGGCCAACGAAAGATGTTGCGGACCAGGCCGCCGATCAGGCATGACCGTGTAACCTAAGCAGAACACTCACTCCCGATGTTAGCATGCGAATTTTCCTTCCCGTCTCTTATCCATCGAAGTAATGCGGAGTCACGGATTGCGCGGCGTTGCCGCCGTCCCGAAGGCCCAACGCTTCGTGTTATGTTTTTCTTATGAGGAGGGAGCGAGCTTTTCCAGTTCCGGCGTGGCGAACGCTCGTAACGACGCGTCGTCTCTTTTTCCAGGGCCTGATTTCTTCCTTTGCCGCAAGTCAATTGTCCAAATTCGCCGCTGCGCTCCCTGCTCCCACCTACCCGTTTGTCGAGGTGTTACCGGCATCGAGCGGGATTAGCTGGGTCCACACCGCCGGCAAGTCTGCGCTTAAGCATCTGCCCGAGATTAGCGGCGCGGGCTGTGCGTTTCTTGACTACGACAATGATGGCTGGATGGACATTTACCTGGTCAACAGCGGTCAGGCCGATTTCTATACTCCGGCCAAGCCGCTGCGGAATGCGCTATACCACAACAACCGCGATGGAACGTTTACGGACGTCACTGAAAAGGCGGGCGTTGGCAGCGGTCGTTACGGCATGGGAGTCGCGGTCGGCGACTACGACAACGACGGCCTCCCCGACATATATGTGACCCAGTACGACCGCAGCATCCTGTACCACAACAACGGCAATGGCACGTTCACCGATGTCACGGAAAGAGCGGGAGTGGCTGCGCCAGGCTGGGCTTCCAGCGCTGCCTGGTTCGACTATGACAACGACGGCAGGCTCGACCTTTTTGTCTGCCACTTTGCCGCATGGGACCCATCGCAAACCTGCGGAATCACCGCCGATGGCGCGCACCACTACTGCATCCCACGCATCTTCAAGCCCACATCGAGTTGGCTGTTCCACAATAACGGCGACGGCACCTTCACCGATGTCAGCAAGGAAGCCGGCATAGCCGAGCACCTCGGAAAAGCCTGGAGCGTGGTTGCGACTGACATTAATAACGACGGGCGGATGGATATCTTTGTGTCCAACGACACGGTCGCGAACTTTCTTTACTTGAATAAAGGAAATGGAAAATTCGAAGAGATCGGCCTCCCGGCAGATGTGGCGTACAGCGCGGAAGGCAAAGCACGCTCGGGCATGGGAGTGGACTCCGCCGACTTCAACCAGGATGGCTGGATGGACATTTTCGTTGCCAACATCGATGAGGAAATCTTTTCTCTCTACAAAAATAATGGCGACTTAACTTTCGATGACCTGGCCATGCCGATGGGCATCGGCATGCCAACTCGATGGATGAGCGGTTGGGGCCTGAAGTTCTTCGACTATGACAATGATGGGAACCTCGATCTCATCGTCGCCAATGGCTTCCCCGACGATCTAGTCGAGCAGTTTTCCAACCGCGTGACCTTCAAAGAACGGCTGCTGCTCTTTCACAACTCAGGGAAAAACTTCCAGGACGTCAGTGCCCAAAGCGGACCCGTCTTCACGAAGACTTTCTCCGCGCGCGGGCTGGCGGTCGGCGACTTCAACAACGACGGAGGTCTCGATGTTCTGATCTCGGTCAACGACGAAGCGCCCGTGCTGCTGCGGAACGAAATCGGCAAGCTGAACCATTGGCTGGGAGTGCGCTTGGTCGGGAAGAAATGCAATGCCGACGCGGTCGGCGCGCTGGTGACCTATCAAGCAGGCGACCTCAAGCGCAGCCGATTTAAGGTTGCTGGCGGTAGCTTTCTGTCATCCCATGATCCTCGCGTCGTATTGGGGATCGGCGAGCGACCGAAGATCGACTGGGTGGAAGTAAAGTGGCCGCAGCCCAGCGGAGCTGTCGAGCGCTTCACCAATCTGCCCATGGACCGCTACGTCACGCTGGTTGAGGGCACCGGAAAGTGGAAGTAAGAATGTGCCGCCCCAGAACCTGCGCAGCCTAAGACTCCAGTCACCGATTCCACCGCCGCGCCGCTCCTACTTTTTCTTCGGCACGATCTTGTCGCGGTCCACGATGCCGCTACCTTCGAGCACGGCATAGAACTGGTCGGGCTTGAGGTCCTTGATCGTCTCCACCTTGCCGGACGGCCAGCGAATTTCCAGCGAGTCGATCTTGGTGGCTTCGTTCAGACCGAAATGCACGCGGAAATCATGGTTCGATAGATAGCTTCCGCCGCTGAAGATTTCCGCCGTCTGCGTCATGCCGCCAGCCACCAGTTTCAGTCGCGCACCGAGCGCCAGGCGATTGCTCTTGGTTCCCGCCAGTTCAAAGCTCACCCAGTGTTTTCCGGGTAGTCCCTGGTTATGCAGGATCATCGGCTCGCCATCGAGATCCTCCACCACGATGTCCACGTTGCCGTCGTTGTCGAGGTCGGCCATCGCCAATCCCCGGCCGACCCGCGGAATTTGCAGCGCCGGACCGGCCTGCGTCGCAGCATCGCAGAAGTTGCCGTTGCGTTCGTTCATGAACAGGTTCTTGGGCTGCCGGTAACGCGCGCCGGACGGCAACTGATCCACCTGCGGATACACCTGGCCGTTGACGGAAATCAGGTCGAGCCAGCCGTCATTGTCGAGATCGACGAATGCGTCGCCCCACTTCACCCACGGTAGCGACGCCACCGCCACTCCCGCGTCGTAAGAAACGTCGCGAAAATCGTAGTCCCCCTGATTGAGATAGAGGACGTTGTATTCATCAGCGAAGTTAGTGACGTACAGCGACGGCCGCCCGTTATGGGCGTAATCGCCGACCGCAATTCCCATCGAGCCTTGTTCGGAACCGTCGGCGCTCACTGCCGTCCCCGATTCCAGACCAATGTCCGTGAACTTGCCGTTGCCGTCGTTGCGGTAAAGATATTTGGGGGTCGAGTCATCGGCCACGTAAATGTCCGGGCGGCCGGAGTTGTTGAAGTCAGACCAAATCACCCCCAGCCCATAGTAGCCTCGTGAATCGTCCACTCCGGCCTGCTTGGAAACTTCGGTAAAGGTTCCGTCGCCGTTGTTGTGATAGAGCGAGTCGCCCGCT
Organism: uncultured Acidobacteriaceae bacterium; assembly: GCA_963779555.1. Classification (GTDB taxonomy): domain Bacteria; phylum Acidobacteriota; class Terriglobia; order Terriglobales; family Acidobacteriaceae; genus DASRAA01. The sequence continues at coordinate 59,807 of CAVZYS010000032.1, read as the reverse complement.
CCGCGCAAACCGCGGGGACCGCACTGCACATCGATCCCCCGGTACTTGCACGTCGGGCTGCTGCCGAACCCGGGAAGATCGCTAAGTTGAAAATCTACGTACCGCGTGATCATCAGATCGACGAAACCATCGTTGTCGTAATCGCCAAACGCCGCACCGGTCGACCATCGCGGATCGTCGATCCCCGCCTTCTTGCTTACATCGGTAAATGTCCCATCGCCGTTGTTCCGGTAGAGGATGGTGTGACCGAGACAGGTGATGACCATATCGGGCCAGCCGTCATTGTTATAGTCGCCAACGGCGCCGCCCATAGCAAAGCAGGGAGTCGCGACTCCCGCTTTATCGGTGACGTCGGTGAACGTGCCATCGTGGTTGTTGTGGTAAAGCGCGCTGTGGGCAGTTTGTCCCTTCAGCGCCATGGCAACGTTGGGCGCGTTGGTGAAATAAATGTCCGGCCATCCGTCGCGATCGTAGTCGAGGACCAGCACGCCTCCGCCCATCGACTCCACGATGTACTTCTTTTCCGGATCGGACTGGTGCCTGAACTTGATGCCGGTTTTGTCCGTGATGTCCACCAATTGGGGGATGGGCCGGTCCTTGCAAACCACGTTCTTCGCTCCCGGCGGCGGCGGGGGAGCAACGGCATGTGCTTGGGAGAAGGCGTTACTTGCCATGAGCACCGTCAGGAGAAGAGCCAGACCGGTGCGCAGTCGTACCAGGATTGCCATAGATTGATGATCCAATTTTCTATTATCGCAGGTGAGATGAGATGAACTCTGGCGACCGCTGCAGGCAGGAATCCACATTTCTGCGGCTGCATCTTGGACGTCTAGCGTCCGTGATGGTAATCCGGATGTGCAGTGTTGACTACGAAATCGGCGGAGGAACATAGCCGAACTCATGATCAATTACCGACGCCAGCTTCAACACGATTTCGTCTTCATACGGACGGCCCACGATCTGCACGCCGATCGGTAATCCCTCCGGCGATCGGCTCACGGGTAGGACTGCCGCCGGCGCCGCCAGCAAATTGAACCACTGCGAGTAACGCATGGCGTCGAGATACTCGACCAACTGCCCGTCGATGATCCAGCTACGCTCCCCGTGCCGGAAAGCCGGCACTGCGCAGACCGGACAAAGTAACAGCGGAAATTCCTGCATCTGGACCAGCAGTTTTCCGCGAATGATGTCAGACTCCGCCCACGCGTTGAGCAACTCTTCTGTAGTAAGCAGCCCAGCCGCATGTGCCCTGGCGAGAAAGTCGCGGAACACCGGACTCAACTTGTCTTCTTGTCCCCGTACCAAGGGTTCTTCGAACATCGCCCCGCAGCGCACGAAAAACAACTCCCACAGCTTTCGTGCTTGCTCCAGACCCTTGGGACGAAACGGGCGAACGTCGAATCCCTGCTTACGTAGAGCTTGCGCCGCATCCTGAACTGCTTGACGGGTCTCGGGAGTGACAGGTGTTAAGCCGTCATCTTCGAAGTACGCGACCGGAAGCCGTTTGATCTCCTCGAAGGTCGGCTTGCGCAGCGCGATCGGCGGGCTAACCGGATCAATGGTGTCTTGTCCCGAAAGCGCGTGAAACAGCAGCCCAACGTCGTCAATGGTCCGTGCCATCGGGCCGATAGCACCTAGAAACGAGAACGGCCCGATGCACGGCGGCAGGTGCCCTTCACCGGGGATGCGTCCGGGCGTTGGCTTCAGCGAGCAGATCCCGGTGAAGTGCGCCGGCACGCGCACCGAGCCGCCGCTGTCGCTGCCCAGGCCACCGGCAGACATTCCTGCTGCAATTGCCGCTGACTCTCCTCCGCTCGAGCCGCCGGGCGTGTAGTCGAGGTTCCAGGGATTGTTGGTCCGGCCGTGCAGGAGATTCTCAGTAACGTAGGCCATCAGGTACTCGGGACAGTTCGTCGTGCCGAGAATCACCGCGCCGGCCTTGCGCAGGCGCGCCACTACCGTCGCATCTTTTGTGGGGACATTTCCCTCGGTTGACCAAGCTGCCGATTTCGCAGAGGTACCCTGCCGTCGAGATCGACGACTTCACCGTCACCGGTAATCCAGCAAGAGGGCCTTTCGGGATTGGCCGAGCGATCGCTCGCACGAGCCTGCTCGCGCACTCGCTCGCCGTCGAAGTCCACCAGTGCGTTGAGTCTGCGGATTTAGCCGCTCGATTTGCCGGATGTATTCGTCCGCCAACTCAAGCGCGGAGATCTTGTTCGTGCGCAGGAGAACGAGCAGTTCAGACGCGGACTGCTGGGTGACCGGCTTCATCGGGCGGTCTTGCTCTGCCGCACCGCCGGCGGCACCGCTTGCGCCTGCGCCCCGAAGGCGCGCTGCTGCACGATGCCCGAGCCTTCCTTCACCGTGATGGTCTGTCCGGCTGCGATCTTCGAAAGTTTATCCACCTGCCCACTCGGCCAGCGCAACTCGATCTCATCGGCCTGCCCCAACTTGCCGAGTCCGAAGGTCAGCACCAGTTCGCTCGACGAAAGATAGCCCGAGCCACTGCGCAACATCTCCGTTTGCCGGTCGCCGCCGGCTTTTACGATTGCGACAGTTCCAATGCCATCGCGGTTCGACCGCGTCCCCACCAGCTTGATGCGCAAGCTGTGATTCGCGTTCCCACCATCATTGCGGAAGAGCACTGCCGGCCCAGCATTGGTAGTCAGCAAGAGATCAAGGTCGCCATCGTTGTCGATGTCAGCATAAGCGGCTCCGCGACCCACGCGCGGAGTGCCGAGGTCGGGACCGACCGATTGCGTGGCCTCGACAAACTGGCCTTTACCCTGGTTGTGGAACAAGTGTGGCGATTCGGCGTACTTGACGCGCTTCTGAATGCGCTCAATCTCATTCTCGATATGTCCGTTGGCCACGAAAATGTCGAGCCATCCATCGTTGTCATAATCGAAGAAGAGAGTAGCGAACCCCAGCGTCAACAAGCTGCGCCGCCCAATCTCTGAACGCGGCGCTTCATCCACGAACAAGCCGTTGCCTTCATTGTGGTAGAGCGCCAACATCTGGTTGGCGAAGTTGCCGATCACAATGCTGTAACGTCCCGTGTGATCGTAGTCCGCAGCGTCGACACCCATGCCGGCGCGCGCCACGCCATCTTCGCTGAAGGCGATACCGGCCGAGACCGCCGACTCCGTGAAGCCTCCCTTGGTGTTGTTAATGTAAAGCTTGTTGGGCTGGGTGTCGTTGGCAATCACCAAGTCGGGCCAGCCATCGCCGTTCACGTCGAGAACCGCTACACCCAGCGACTTGGAAGAATTGTCGAACAGCCCGGCTTTTGCGGTGGCGTCTTCGAACTTCCCATTACCCAGGTTGTGCCACAGGCGCACCGACGCACCCTTGTACGACTCCGGCGTGCAGTAGGACTTGTGGGTTCCGTCGAGCGTGCAATAGATGTCCCCCTGCGGACTCCACTGCACGTAGTTGACGACGACCAGGTCCAGCTTGCCGTCACGATCGTAATCCACCCACGCCGCGCTGGTGCTGAACTCGTTCGGGCCGATCATTCCCGCGGCCTTTGGTCACATCCGTGAACGTCCCGTTGCCGTTGTTGTGGAAAAGATGGCTCTGTCCCAAGCGCCGAAACGTAAATGTCGTCGAAGCCGTCGTTGTCGTAATCAGCGACCGCCGCGCCCATGCCAAACAGCGAAATGCCCAACCCTGACTTTGCGGTCACATCGGTGAACGTGCCATTGCGATTGTTGTGATAGAGCTTCAGGGTCGAAGGCTTGCCCGATGTGGTCCAGTCCTTGCCGTTCACCAGCAGGATGTCTGGATACCCGTCGTTGTCGTAATCGATAAAGGCGCACCCTACGCCCATGGTTTCCGGCAACCACTTCTTGCCAGCCGCACCGTTGTTGTGCACGAAGTTGATGCCCGCTTGCTTAGTGATATCGCGGAAGGTGACCTGGGCCGCTCCTACGGAAGCAAGAGTGGCGCACAGCAACATTACTAAGGATGACTTTGGTATGAGTTTCATGGGATCCAGTTATTTGCCCGCCGTGCTTATGAAACGATTTTCCGCCACCGGCGAAGCCCGCCTCACCGGCGTAAGCGGAACCGAAACATGTTCGTGAATCAGTTGGCGTTCGTTGTTGTCCTCGGGATGAAGTCGCCGGTAGGGTCCGGTGATTACCTGCGCCGATTCGTCCGCCTTGAAGCGCAGATAAAGCTTTTCATACTCCGCGGCCTTTGCGGTGTCGCCCATCCCCTTGTAACAGAGCATTAAGTTGTAATTGGCCTGCAAGTCCTCAGGATCGACGGCGATGGCCTCCTGCAGTTGCGTGATCGCTTCCGGGTACTTGCGCGACAGGAACAGCACGCGCCCCAGGTCGTTGCGCGCCACGCGGTCTTTCGGATACTGCTCAAGCACCTTCTGCAGTTGCTGGGCTGCACCGTCGTAATCGCCATCGGAGCGCAGCACGCGCGCGTAGAAGTAATGCGCCCGCGCCAGATTCGGACTCAACGCCAGGGCCTTCAGCAACACCGTCCGCGCCCGCTCCATGTCGCCTTCCTGCACCGCCACGCGGCCCAGGTTCACCCAGCCATCCGGATTGTCAGGATCAGCTTCCGTCACCTTCTCGAATGCCGCTGCAGCACCCTTGAAGTCTCCCTGCAGAAACAGGCCGATGCCGTAGTCGTTCCAGCGCTGCCAGTCGGCCTTCTCCACCACTGTCTTCGGAGAATCAGCCGGAGCGCCTTTGGGCAGCACTGTCAGTTCGACCGTGTCTTCAGCCAGCACGACGATTGGCAACTCAGGAATTTCTTTCAGCTTGCCTGAGACCTTCGTCAAGTCACCGTCAAACGTAAACTGCCGGTCGTCGTATCCTTTCGCGGCCTGCGGACCAGTCGCATCTTGTTGTGAAACTCCGGCATAGGCAAAATGCGTATTCCACCAGGAGAATTTGCGATAGCACAGCTTTGCTGTGACCGTGATCTTGCTGCCCGCTCTCTGCGGTATGTTCAGCCGGTAGTGGACCGTGTCAGCCGCACCCGGCGGAATCAGATGAACGTACACCACCGCACGAGTGGCCCATGCATTGCGCTTGTTGATGGGATTGCCGTGCTCGTCGATCTGCAGCGAACGGTAGAAGTGCGCTCCGGGGTCAACCGGCCCCTTGCCGTCTTGCTCAACCTTGCCGCTCCAGAACAACACTTGCCCCTTGTCGTCCACTGCTTTCAATTCCACCCATGTGTCGGGAGCATCTACCGTGCCGCCGGGGAAGAAGTGTCCGACTTTGCGGGTACGTACCACCACGTCGACGCGCGCGCTGTCGCCGCGCCGCACCGCGGCTTTGGTCTTATCGAGCGGCGCAGTCACCGGGAGCCACTACGCCGCTGGTCTCGCCCGTGGTCTTCATCTCTGCCTCTTCGCCCACGGCGAAGGTGGTCTGCAGTTCGGATTGCGGAGCGCCCCCGGCGCTGGTCAGCGGCCCCGCGTTCGACAGGGCAAAGATGTCGATGCTCACCACGCCACTTTTCAGGAAGTTCTCCTCGATCGCCATCTGGTGCGCATCTTCATTGGCCATGGGCAACGCGGTGTTGGCAGCCGGGAAATGAATGCGAATGGATCATGCCGGCGATGTTGCCCATGTCATTCGACCTGGTGTCGGGCATGTGGCAATCCGGGCAGCCTTGCGGTTTCGGTGGGTAGTAGAACGAACGCGCACCCATACCCGACACGCCGCTGGCCTGCCAGTTGTCATATTCGTTGAAGCCCGCGCAACCAACGGTAATTGTTGACCGGCAAGTCGAGATGCACCTTGTGGCATGATGAGCAGAACTCCGGCGTCTGCTTCTGCATGAACGGCTTGAGGAAAACCCGGCGGTGCGGCTCGGGATTCAACTTGATGCTGAAGTCGTGCAGCCAGCGCAGCACGGGGTTCTTCGTCGCCGCCAGTTCGTGCAACTCGGGGTACTCCAGCATGAAGTCGCCCTGCCCCATCGTGCTCTTCACCTTCACAATGGAGTGGCACATCATGCATCCCATGCCCGCCTGCGCTTCGGGCCGGTTCACAATCTGCTTAATCGGTGTGTCCATCATGCCGCTATACAACAGTGCCGGATCATGACAACCCGCGCACCACTTCGACGGCTTTCACCCCGTTCACGTCCTGCATGTACTCGACGCTTTTGCGGTACCACTGATTGTTGAACGATGAGAAGTGATGGGCCGAACTTTGCCACTCTTTGTAAATGTCCTGATGACAGCGCTCGCAGGCGTCGGATTCCATGAAGAACTTCGATGGGATTTTTCGCTTCCCCGCTACTTGCGACGAGCTGGGAAAGAACGGACCATTGGCGCCATCACCTTCGTTGTTCATCGACACCGGAGCGATCTGCGGGTTCTGGATGACGTAGCGCTTGCTCCACGAATCGCGTGAATAGGTAGCGCCAAGGGAGACAACAACAGCGACAACGACCATGCCCAACGCCGGGACCCACGGGCTGCGTGTCTTGCCCTCACGCTGGCTGAGCCACCATCCCGCAAGCAACGCGACCGCCAACGCCGACACCGCTCCGTGCGACCAAAGCAACGTGCTGTACGGCCGCGTGGCCCCGGTGTAGATCAACGTCAGCCCGAGTATTGCGCCGGCTGCGAGCACCAGCACACCCAACTTCACGACAGCAGGTTGGCGCATCACCGTCGGCAGCAGTCGCAGTCCCCCAATGCAGAACGCCACGCCCAATCCAACGTGAAACAACACTACCGCTGCGTAGAACAAATTCGCCGCCGGCCATGCATACAAGTAGATGGCCGATAACGTCAGCGCAGCAATCGAGAATACAGCCAACTTCTTCATTCTTGTCCGCTCGAGTGCCTGGTACTACCGGCTCCTACCTGCGACGAATTCACCATTGAGACACGGAGAGCAAGGAAGTATTTTCTGTTCCCTCTTCTCCGTGTCCTCCGTGCCTCTGTGGTGAAAGAACCTGTTCCGTCTTAGCAGGTGTCAACGGCTCCGGATCAATAGTCCGGGGCGCAAACTCAAAACGATAGCCCGCCGCTCTACTTGCGCCCGACTCGTAGCGATCATTCCAATCCAGCCGATATCCGTTGGCCGCCGGATCGTCGGGATAATGCTGGCTCGCCGGATACGGGTAGGCACTCATTCCGTGGAACGGTATTTCGGCAACGGTGAACGGAATCGCCTCATAGAAATCCATGTCCTTCACAAATCCGTTGGCGTAGAAGAAGTAGTCTCGCTTCCAGCCGTCCGGAAGCGAAGGCAGCACAGCCGTATCAAATTCGGCGTCGATGTCTTCGCCCGTTCCGAAAACTGCAAAACGGTTATCGATGGAGGTGAGCAGTGACGTCACATCCCCGTACCGCGTATAGCTGCCGCGGAAGCGCGAGAACGGCCCCGTCGTGCTGGTCTGCTCGTAGTGATAAGTCAGATCGCCCGGAGTCTCGCCGTCCACCTGCCGCGGATACCCGCGGAACCCCAGCGTGGCCGCCGCCAGCGGCAACTCGGTGGTGCGTACTTCGCTCTCGCGCGCCGGACCGTTGTCCACCAGCACCTGGTCCCAGTAGATCTGCAGGTTGGTGGTGATGCGAATGTTGCGGGTGCCTGCTGGCAGCTTGCCGGTCAGGTTGACGGTGATGGTGCGCGGCAGCCCAGCCGGGAAACCCATTTCATCCACCGCGCGTTTCCACGTGCCGTCCGGCATCTGCGCTTCGATGTAGGGCGAGATCGGCTGCAATCCCGCCTGCCACGCGGCGTACATCGACGTGGCGCTGAAGTACTCGATGAAGCCGGTGAGGAACAGCCGCAGCGGATTTTGCGGAGTCCATGCGCCTAAGTCGAGAGTCAGCGTGTGCGTGTTGGCAAACCCCGCATACGGCAGGTTGGTGAAATCGCGAACGTACTGATGATCGCGCGCGCTCAACAACTGCAGCACGTCGCGGCCATGATCGTCCCATGCGCCCGCTGGAACATGCGGCGCCGAAGTCGCAACCGTCTTGCCGCTGGCGAACGGGCGGATCGTCAAGGAAGCGCTCGTCGGGATACACATCAACATCCGCCGGATGATCAACGGCCACCATGCGCAGTTGATCGATGTAGTTCACTTCTTCCATCGGCTCGCCGAAGCGCACGCTCAGGTATCCGTCTTTGGCGCGCAGCTTCGAGCCGTCGATCTTCACCCACTCGTCGGGATCGGGAGTGTTCTTGGAGGTCGGCGAAATCCAGTGGCCGATCACGCCTGCGCCGATCACATCAGTGATGAACTCGTACTTCTCGCCAGTCCACGCAAACAGCGTCGGACACGAGCTGCCACGCCGGTCGAGTTCCATGAACGACACCGGCTTGTTCACCGCGACATCGATCTCGTCTTGCAGCACGCCTGTCGGCCACAGCATGCGCACGATGTCCGCGTTCGTGTTCTTGCCCAACCCGGCGAGAATCTCGGGCGGCCCCTGGCTCAGATAACCCGCGCCTCCCGCGACTTCGAACTTCTGCCACAGACCGTTGGCAGAAGACCTCGACTTTCGTACCGAGTCCGGTCTTGTTGTCGGCCAGCCCTTTCAGGTCAATGCGCAAGGCATGGTTCTTGTTGCCACCGTCGTTGTGAAGCACGACGGGGTCGCCACCCAACTGCGTAACAACCAGGTCTGCGGCTAGATCGTTATCGAGATCGGCGGCGATCAACGCTCGCGGATTGTGCAGCTTAAGCTTGTCGAGTCCGAGTGCGGCGCTGACATCTTCAAACCCTTGCGTACCTTTGTTACGGAGCACGCGCAACTCTGGGCCCTTGCCTGTCTCCACGACGGCAGCCAGGTCAATCCATCCGTCGTTGTCGAAATCAATGGCTGTGATGCCCCATCCACGCTTCACGTCGGTCATGGGTAGCAGCACATTCTCAAAGCGGATGCCGTCAACATTTCGCCACAAACTAATTCCCGGCGGTCCCGAGTGCGTCATGGCGATGTCCATCCGGCCGTCTTTGTTGAAGTCGAATACGAACACTCCGACCGTCGGACTCCATTCCCCGAACTGGTCATAAGGTCCGCCAACAAATTTGAATGGGCCTTCGCGCTGGTTCAGGAAAAAATTCGGAGAGCCTTGAAATCCCGCGATCACCAAATCCACCGCGCGATCGTTGTTGATATCCGAGAGCACGACGCTGGTCGTCGCACCTTCGCCTGCGAATCCGGCTTCCTTCGTCCAGTTGGTGAACGTGCTATTGCCGTTGTTGCGCCACACGACGTATGTCGGTCGAGTCTTTGACCCCGCTAAGCGTTTGCCCGTCACGAACAAATCCAGATCGCCATCGTGGTCGTAATCGACAAACGTCATGCCCGCGGGCTCATTCAACGTCGAGATCCCCACCTTCGCGGTCACGTCCGTGAACTTGCCGCCGCCATCGTTGTGAAACAGAATCACGCGGTCTGACAGCGCGACGGCCAGATCGTTCTTGCCGTCGTTGTCGTAGTCCCCGACCGCGCACGAAACGCCCTTGCCCTTCAGCGCCAGCCCAAACTCCGAAGCCGATACTTCCTTGAACTTTCCCTCGCCGAGATTGCGAAACACGCGAACCGCGGCATCGCCCTCGCTCAGCGAAATCAAGTCCCAGCGTCCATCCCCGTCCACGTCTAGCATGCAGACGCCCGCCGCGCCTGTCTTCGCCGTTCCTAACTCCTGCGCCACGAACTTCACCGGAATCATCGGTCCCACAGCCGGCTCATTCGTGATCACGTCCTGCGCAACCGAGTACCGCCCCTGCTCGCCGTAGGTCAGCGTGATGGGAGCCGAAATCTTGTCGCGCGTTAAAGTGCTCGAACTTCTTCAGGTGCACGCGTGCTTCGTCGGTCTTGCCCGACCGTTGCAACGCGCGCGCCAGTCCAAACTCCGCCGAGGCGTGCAGCGGATTGATTTTCAGCGCCTGCTGAAACGCCTCAATGGCTTTGGGGTAGTCCTGCTGCTGGCTGTAAAACGTGCCGAGAAAGTAGTAGGCGTCGGGATCTGTGGGATCGATCTTCAGGACCCGCAGAAAATCTGAAATCGCGTCGGCCGTCTTGCCCTCGCCACGATGTACCAGCCCGAGGTTGTACCAGACCCGCGGATTCTCCGGTTCCTCGGCCGCCGCCAACTGCAACGCTGCTTCCGCCTCCGGGAGCTTCTGTTGGTTCAGCAGCGCAATTCCCTTATTCAAGGTAGCGGTCGCCAGCGATGGATCCAGCTTGTAGGCGGCATCGAAATTCGCCACAGCTTTCTCCATGAGTTGCTGGTTCATCATCGCCACACCCAGGTTATTCAGCTTGGCCGCCTCAGCGCGGACCTTCGGCGACTCGGCAGAACAAGTGCTTATCAGCAGACAGGTTGTTACCAGGCCCGGCGTCCACCGGCGCAAAATTGCGAACATTCAGACTGTCTCCTCGGATTCGACGGCGAGAATACCTATGATTATAGGGGTTGCCGCCGCTTCCGACTTGACTTCCCCGCGCTGCCGCGTCTGGTTCCAACCCAGCAGTTTTCGCGCCACCTCCGCCCGGTGCCGCTAACATCGGCCAAGATTGCCCGCTGCAAATCCGCCAAGCGACATGGTCACGAGGCGAGCCGCTTGCCAGTCGATCTCTGTCTTCGTCTTTGCGCTGTAAGACTCACCCGCCCGAAGCATCATCCCCACGGTTAGTTGCTCCGAGGTATGACGAAACTCCATCCGTTGTTAGCACCGTTAGCTGCTCACCCCTCGATTGCAGTTACTGCGATTACAACGCGCTCAAAACTCCGGAACAATAATCGAAAACCACTAGGGACTCGCCTTTGGTGCCATCAGCGCTGGTCACTGTTTTGCAGAACCTTTGTCCACGTTTCGGGTGTCTAAACAGGAGAAAACCTGGGCTAGAATGGCAGACAACGCTGTCCGTGGGTGCGTTGGTCGAGGAGCGGCGCGATGTGGTTCCCAGATCGCTTGCAGACGACTCTCTGGCGATGCCAGTCGTTAGTGTGGATCGCCAGTTGGTTGGTGCCAAGCGATCAGCGCGTAAATTGGCGCTCCGAGCACGACCGCAAGTTCTATCACTGGTGCTATTACCTTTCTGAGGCCGGGCTGCTCACTGCCCGCAACCGGTTGCTCGTAGCCAGGCACTGCTGGGCGACGTTTCCGGACGCGTTCTGGAGACGAATCGATCGCGAACGATTCCATGCCCGGTCACAGAGTTTCTTCGGATCTCCCCTGAGTTTCCTGACCGCGTTGGCGGTGGGACTCCTGGTGCTTGTCCTCGGCAGCGGCTTCGTCCCGGCCGCCAGGCTGGCGTCTGCCTCGCCGGTAGCCCGTCCCTCTCAGGTCGTCCTCATCACCCTGGACGGCAGTGGAATCAATGGGGAGTTCAGCCGCACCCGGTCTGACACACTGCTCGACCTCGCTTCAATTTGGAGCAAGTCAAAGTTAGTGGACGGGTTGACGCCGTTTTCCTGGGCGCCCGGCAATCTCCTCCTGCAACGGCGAGACTTGCCGGTGGCGACGGCTCGGGTTGGTCCCGAATTCTTCGCGACGTTGGGCGTGCGCGCCGCTTTGGGTCGCACATTCGCGTCGGACGACGTGCAGAATTGTTCCAGTTGCGTTCTACTTAGCTACTCTGCCTGGAAACATGAGTTCCGTAGCGACCCGAGTATCGTCGGAAAACAGGTTGATTTGAACGGCACACCTCGACCTGTGATCGGGGTCCTGCCCCCTGACTTCCGCTTGATTTCGTCGGGCATTGCCGTATGGAGCCTGATCGACCCGGCCTTGTTGTTTACAAACTTTCAGCGCCGGGTCGGCGCCGTGGCTCGCGTACGGGGCCAGGTCTCAGCCCAGCATGTGCAACGCGACTTGACCGACCTCACCGAGAGCGCGGGATACGTCCATCCGTCCTCGCAGCTGCAGGTCACCACAGTTGAGGAGCAGTTGCGCCACAATCTACGGAGTTCGATCTGGTTTGTGCTGCTGGCGGCGGGCTGTGCCGCATTTGTTGTCATTCTGCGTCATGCTGCCAATGGTTTCGGCCGGCTTCCCGATGGGCTACGCGGTCGAACTGTGTGGATCGGGTTTTTCCTGGCGAAGTCTGTCTTGCTGCTGGCGAGCGCAGCGCTGGCTGCCTGGTGCATGGTGCACTGGATTTCCGGCTGGGTTGTGGGTTCGGATTACCCGCTGGTGGACGAATTGTCGATCTGGGTTTTTCTGCCTTTGGCGATTGCGGCCCTGTCCTGGTCGGTCCGCGATCAGCAGGGTCGCTGCCGCACCTGTTTGCGGCGCCTGGAATTACCTGTCGAGATCGGGCGCACCGGTTCCGTGCTGCTGAATTGGGCAGGGACCGAACTGGTTTGCTCCCAGGGACACGGAGTGCTGTACTTGCCCGAGTCAACTGCCAATTCGCTGGATCGCGATCGCTGGAGCAATCTGGACGAATCGTGGTCGAGCTTGTTCCGCGCTGGTTAGTCCTGCGCCGCATCCCTTGGCAGCTCACCCGCAGGTCTGGAGTACTTGAGTCGCGTTATGCTTGCAATATCAGGCTGAGCTTGTTGTAACGGCTCGAGAGCTGTGCTCGTCCATCAGACGGGCTCGCAGTGCCAACGTCCGATGAACTGCGTGGGAGAGTTCGGAAACGCTGAACGGTTTCTCGAGAAACACATTTCCCGCCTGCATCATCTCGCGTCGGATGAGGTTGTCTTCCGTGTATCCCGACGTGTAAAGCACTTGTATGCTGGGAAATCGTTCCGTCAGTGCTCTCGCCATCTGCTGTCCACCCATGCCAGGCATGATCAGGTCCGTCATGACCAGGTCGATCTTGCCCTGCTTCTGCTCGCACAGTTCCAGGGCAGCTTCGCCTGAGCCTGCCTCCAGAACGTTGTATCCCAACTGATGCAGGCAATCGCGAACGTTGCTTCGAATCACAGGTTCATCCTCGACGACAAGAATGGTCTGTCCCGTTGCGTTTCCCGCAATGCCTGCTTGCCGCGACGACCTTTCGAGCGGGGCATTGGTAGCGGGGAAATACAGCTCGAACGTAGTGCCGTCCCCCAGCTCGCTATGGACCCAAATGTATCCTCCGCACTGTTTCACGATTCCATACACAATCGACAATCCGAGCCCCGTACCCTTGCCCATCTCCTTGGTGGTGAAGAACGGATCGAAGACGCGCGGAAGGTCAGCCTTGGCAATGCCCGTTCCGGTATCGGAAACCGTGAGCACGACGTAGCTCCCCGGTTGCACCGGTGGGTGTGCCTTGGCAAAAACCTTATCCAGATCAATGTTTGCTGTATCTAGGTGGAGCGTTCCACCCCCGGGCATGGCGTCCCTCGCATTTACCGCCAGGTTCATGACGACTTGACCAAGCTGATCAGGATCGAGCTTGGTATTCGTCAGGTTGTCGGCCAACGTGGTCATCAGCCGAATGTCTTCCCCGATGATCCGGCGCAACAGGTGCGACATGTCGTTGACGATGGCATTCACATTGACTACCCGAGCCTCCATCATCTGGCGCCGGCTGAATGCCAGCATCTGCTTGGTGAGTGCCGCCGCCCGGTCGGCCGCGTTGGAAACCTGTAGGAGAGGCTTGCTCAATGGACTGTCGGGCGTGATCTGGCCCAGCATCATCTCAGTCGACAGCTTGATGACCACCAGAATGTTATTAAAGTCGTGAGCGACGCCACCTGCCAGGCGGCCAACGGCTTCCAGCTTCTGCACCGCCCTGACTTGCTCCTCCAGCGCGCTCTGCTTGGTCAGGTCTTCAATGTATGTTTCAACCCTGTCCGATTTCGCGTCATCGTGCTTCGTGAGTATCGCCGACATGCGCAGCCGGATCGGACTTCCGTCCTTCCTGAGTAAGGTCAGTTCGTGGCCTTGCAAGCTTCCGCTTCGACTGAGGAGTTCCATGAAATGCGCTCGGTCGCTTGGGTTGGCGTACAACTGGGTCGAGAGCGACAGGTTGAGCAACTCTTCCTCGGTGTAGCCCAGCATCTCGCAGAACGCCGGATTTACCGTCTCGAATCGTTCCCCGTATACAACGCTTCGACAGATGCCAAAGGGCGCGCGGTCCACCAGGGAGCGCAGCCTTTCCCTGGACTCGCGCAGCGCTTTCTCGGACTCAATCCGGTGCGTCGCGTCGGTGGCCAGCACCAGTTCCTGCTCGCGCCCTTCTCGTACAAACCTCACCACCGTGACGTCAGCAGAAAACTCGGAACCGTCCTTGCTGCGTTGCCGCCAGACTCCAGCGTGGTTGAATCCCGCCTGCCGGCCTCGCAGCTCTCGCACGAGGTCCGCGATGTCTTTGCCCGGTCTGATGTCGGGAACGCGCAACTGCAGAAACTCATCGAGAGCGTATCCGTACTTGTCGGCAGCCGCTTCGTTCAGGTCCAGCAGTCGCAGGCTTTCGCAGTCGTAGACATACGTCGGCAGGGGGTTCCCATGAAACATCAGCCGGAAGCGCTCATCAGTTTCCCGGGCAGACGCGGCTTTCGCCTGCAGTTCCTCATTGGCTTGCGCCAGTTCCAGCTTGCGAAACCGGCTTCTGTGCCGGTTCAGAATCGCGTAGGCAGCGGCACTGGCGAGAACGACGATGACCACTATCGGACTGGCGCGCAGCAACTCACTCCAGGGAAGCGCGACAGAGTTGCTTCCAAATCGCAGACCGGCGAAGTATGACGCAGCGGCAACTAGTCCAATGCTCACCGCGACGGCTGACGGCCATGAGCGGGAGATCAGATCTGGCTGTGGTGTTGTGTTGGTCTCGTCGGAATAACTCAGGCTGGTTTGTGCCACTGACTGCACCCCGCTAGTTCCAACCTCGGACCGAGTCCCCATCCGAATGAAACTAGACTGGCGCGGTCTGGGACTTGTCGGCTATCCCTGACTCTGCACTACTGTGCGAGCGCAGGCAGTGACACATTACCTGCCTCGATGTGATGCATGACTCAAAATGAAGCAACTTTGCAACTTAAGGGTTCCCACAAAAGTCGCAGACTGGAGATCTTGTCCATGTTTTGGACGGTCAACACCTCGCAGCTGGACGCTCCCTGTCTGCAAAAAATGCCTCGGTCTGTGGACGGATCGCGACAAGCCGAGAGCTTGTGTGACTGGGGCTACCGCCGGTATGCAACTTGTGCGGGAGTCGCGTACCGGTTACGTCGCAGCAACCAGACCACGAGCACGACCACAAGAATAACGGGCAGCAATGGAACAATGATCAATCCCAGCAGGATTATGGGACCGGCCTGACTAACCACCTCGCCTTTGACCACCGCATTAGGATGGCGGTAAAGGCCTTGTCCAATGGCCACTGCATCGCCACTGACGGTGGCATCTTCGTCGAGCTTGATCCCGCCTCCAACCGACACCACATCGCCATTCACGGTTCCGTCGACGATGATATTGCCGAAAATCGAGACGACATCCCCGGACGTCGTACCCGACATCCGTATGGAGCAGAACATGCAAACCACGTCGCCAACGTGATCGTCAGCGCCCACATTGATGCTTTGGAAAAATTGCACTCGGTCTCCGCCGTCGCTTGCGAACGCCATGGTAGAGACGGCCATCATGAAAACCACCAGAGACATCAGAACTGAGCAATTGCGGATGTTCATATGTTCAATCTCCTGCCGGGCACACTACTGACTTATGAGATATACGGAAACTCGCGAGATTTGGTTCCGAAGTTTCAAGCGGCGAACCACGATCCACATGGCTCTTTCGTGCCGCTCCAAGCACAAGAGTGCATTCCTGACGACCTGCACACCGCAATGGCTCGAACAGACATCTAGCGCATACAGGCCGGCGCGCAGAATGACCGCGAGTTCCGCGTTGTATCTAAATCCAAACTGGCGAATCAATACGAATAAGGGTTAGATACCAAAGAAGTTTGGATCGGCCAGGAGTCGTAGATGTCTTTCAAGAAATTGTCCAACATTACTGAATCGGAGGTAACACCCAAGGGCCTTTATCTGAATCGGCGCAACTTTTTGACTGGGGTTGGAGTGCTGACTGCCGTCGCGCTGGCTGGCGAAAAGTTGAGCAATATATTAGCGCCTTCTGAGACGGTTACGGCGAGCACCAAGCTGGATTACAGCAAGAGTTCCTACAGCACGTCCGAGAAGGAAACTCCATTCAACGACATCACGCACTACAACAACTATTACGAGTTCAGTACCGACAAGTACGAGCCCGCAGACCTGGCGAAAAACTTCAGTCCGCGCCCCTGGACGATCAAAGTCGACGGACTGGTCAACAAGCCCAAGACCTTCGACATCGACACGCTGCTCAAGATGCCTCTTGAGGAACGCATCTACCGGATGCGTTGTGTGGAGGGTTGGTCCATGGTGATACCGTGGATCGGCTTTCCGCTCAGTGCGCTGTTGAACCAGGTGGAACCGAACTCGAAAGCCAAGTTCGTGGAATTCACTTCGCTCCACGATCCGAAGCGGTTTCCGGGCCAGCAACGAGGCGTGTTGGATTGGCCCTATGTCGAGGGATTGCGAATGGACGAAGCCATGCATCCGCTTACGATCCTCTCCCTCGGGCTTTACGGCGAGACCCTTCCCAATCAGGACGGAGCGCCGGTTCGCCTCGTGGTCCCCTGGAAGTACGGTTTCAAGGGCATTAAGGCGATCGTGAATATCAAGCTGGTTGAGAAGCAGCCGACTTCGACGTGGACGAAAGCCGCACCCAACGAGTATGGGTTCTATTCCAACGTCAATCCCAATGTCGATCATCCGCGCTGGAGCCAGGCGAAGGAACGGCGTATCGGTGAGTTCCTGAAGCGGCCAACGCTCATGTACAACGGTTACGGCGATCAGGTCGCCTCCTTGTACAACGGAATGGACCTGAAGAAGAACTTCTGAAAGACGGTCTGGTGAAGGCTAAATACTTTAAGCCGGTTGTGTTCCTTGCCGGCCTCATCCCCCTGGGACGGCTGGCGTGGAAGGCGTATAACTCCGCACTGGGCGCCAACCCCATTCAGGTGATTACCTGGTCGACGGGCACGTGGACACTCGTGTTCCTGATGGTGACACTCTCCGTCACCCCGCTGCGGAAGCTGACGAAACAGTATTGGCTCATCCAATTCCGTCGGATGTTTGGGTTGTTTGCCTTTTTCTACGGCTGCCTGCACTTCACCACCTACATCTGGCTCGACCAGTTTTTTGACCTGCATAGTATCGCGAAGGACGTCGTGAAACGGCCTTTTATCACCGCCGGCTTCACGGCCTTTGTCCTGATGATTCCCCTTGCGCTCACGTCGACGCGACGCTCTATTCGCTGGCTCGGCAAGCGCTGGCAGGTGCTTCACAGGCTCATCTACGCTACGGCCATCGCGGGTGTCGTGCATTACATTTGGCTGGTGAAAAAGGACATTCGCAAGCCTGTGATCTACGCCATAATCCTCAGCGTCCTCCTGCTCTATCGCCTGATTGTGTGGGCGATTGAACGACGCCCAGTCCAGCGGCGCATGGAAGCGCCCAGCACCCGCATTGACCACACCACCGTGGCCGCTGAGTAGAATCGCTTCACACGAATGTGAGATCGGCCTGCGGTATCATCGTGGTGGACCGCCAGTGCGCTCAGGAGAGCGCCGCCCGCCATGGATGAACGCACTTTCCACCAGCTGCTGCGCCGCGCCATAGCCATACCCGTGGCTCTGCTGGTATTGCTGGCCATCGTCCTGGTGGTTGAGATACTCACCCTGACGGAGTCACTGCATCTGGTTGACCACACCGATCAGGTCATCAGCTACGCTCGCCAGGCCATGCGTTACATGGTCGACATGGAGTCCAGTGCCCGCGGCTTTGAACTGACTGGCGATGAGAGATTCCTTGAGCCGTTCCGGAATGCCAAGTCGCAGCTACCCGCAAGCATAGATGCCCTGAACGAGTTGACGAGTGACAATCCTTCACAACACTCCCGCGTTCGGGACATTCGCGGTCTGGACGAAAACTGGATCGGCTGGGCCGAAAAAGAGATGGCTGCTCACGCCGATAAGAGGCCGACGGAAGATGAATTACTGCAAGGCGACGCCCTTATGGAGAAGATCCGGAACCGGCAAAGAGACATCGTCGCCGAGGAAGAACAGCTGCTCCATTTGCGCACCCGCCGGGCCACCTACTTGAGCCGCGTGGTTCTCGTTACTGCAGTCGGATTGTCTATTGTGGTTGCAGGCTTGCTATTCACCCTCACGCGACGTGAGTTGCGCCAGCTCTCAGACACGTACGAACACCACCTCATCGCGGAAGAGGAAAAAAGCCGGCAGTTGGAGGAAAGCCGCGGGCGTTTCCAGATCACGCTTAACAGTTTGGGTGATGCGGTCATCGCCACGGATGCAGCCGGCAAAGTGACGTATATCAATCCGGTGGCGCAGAACCTCACGGGTTGGGACGATTACATGCAGGCCAAAGGCCGCCCCCTCGGTGAGGTAGCGCGGCTCGTCGATGAACGCACCCGTAATGAACTAACCGACCCGGTCGACATCGTGCGCCGCGCGGAAAAGGTGGTAGCTCTCTTCAATCATGTGCTGCTTCTCAGTCGTTCAGGACGGGAGTATCCCGTTGAGATGAACGGCGCTCCCATCATGAACGATCGCGGCCACCTGGTGGGAGTGGTGCTGGTATTCCGCGACATAACCCAGCGGCGCCAAACTGAGCAGACACTTCGCGCCAGCGATCGCCTCACGCAGGTGGGACGGCTCGCCGCAACCATTGCCCACGAAATTCGCAACCCCCTGGATACCGTCAGCAACCTGATTTTTCTATTGCGCCATGAATCCTACCCCAATCCCGAAACCAAGCACTATCTCGACCTGGCCAGCGAGGAACTGGCGCGCATTACCCAGATCACTGGGCAACTCTTGACCTTCCATCGTGAGGCCCAGTCTCCTGTCCAGGTGGATCTCGCCAAGGTACTGGAGAGTGTGCTTGCGTTGCTCGCTCCGCAGGTCAGCATGAGCGGTATAACTGTCAGTTCCCGCTTCGACACGCTGCGTCCGGTGCGCGGTTTTCCGGGTGAATTGCGGCAGGTCTTCTCCAACCTCGTCGTGAATGCGATCCATAGCATGCCAGACGGCGGCAAGCTTTTCCTGCATGTTTATGAATCGAGTCTGTTGTCGGATCCAGGACGCAAGGGAGTCAGGGTGACGGTGCTCGACAACGGCGCAGGTATACCTCCGGGCGTTCGCAAGAACCTGTTCGCGCCGTTCTACACCACCAAGGGCGAAGCTGGCACGGGACTCGGTTTGTGGGTCACGCGCGGAATCATCGAAAAGCACGAAGGCACCATCTACTTCATCAGTACTGTGCGACCTGGTAGAACCGGCACCGCGTTCTCGGTGTTCCTGCCCTTCGAACAGAAGCTCGGCAAACTGGACTTGCCCAAGGTGCCGCCTCTTGCATAGAGCAATGGCCTTTCAATAAGAAAAGCCGGGCGCGGGCCCGGCGATTCGTCTTGAGTTACTCGGCGCTACTGGATGTCGAAATGTTCCTGGTGCAGCAGGGGATCGCTCTTCACCAGGATCGTCTTCCCTGTCAAATCTTCCATCTCGGTGATGAGCTTTCCATTGTTGGCCTTGAGAGCCTTCGCGACTTCGGGATTTACGCGCAGCGAGATGTCTGTGCGCTCGTGTTCGTTGATCATCTTGCGCATCTCGATATAGATCTCGTTGCACAACGTGGTAACCGATTTCACGAAGCCTGCACCCACGCAATACGGACAGGGTTCGCCCAGCGTGCGTTCCAGAGATTGCTTGACGCGCTTACGGGTGATCGCCACCAATCCGAAATCGTTGAACTGGAGCACCTTCGACGGCGCACGGTCGTAGCGCAGTGCCTCTTCCAGCGCCTGCATCACCTTTTGCCGGTTCTTGCGCTCGTCCATGTCAATGAAGTCGATCACGATGATGCCGCCCAGGTCGCGCAGCCGGATCTGCCGCACGATCTCCTTGACCGCATCCACGTTCGTCTTCACGATGGTGTCTTCCAGCCGCTGCGTCTTGCCAACGTACTTGCCCGTGTTGATGTCGACCGCCACCAGCGCTTCGGTCTGGTTGATCACGATGTGTCCGCCGCTCTTCAGCCAGACTTTGGACTTCAAGGAGTTGTTAATCTCGTCCTGAATCCCAAAGTGCTCATAGAGCGGAGTGGCTTTCGTGTACAGCTTGATGCGCCGCACCAGCGAGGGCTGGAAGCGCTGCGCAAATCTCACCACGCGCTCATACTCTTCTTCCGTGTCCACCCAAATCTGCGAGAAATCGGCGTTCACCTGGTCGCGCAACACACGCTCCACCAGGTTAAGGTCGTGATAGATCAGCGCCGGAGACTTGCTGTTGTCGGCGCGGTTCTTGATCTCCGCCCACAGGTGTTTCAGGAATCGAATATCCGCGCGAAGCTCGTCTTCCTTGATGTTGGCGGCAGCCGTCCGAACGATGAATCCGCCCAGTCCGTTCTCGCGTTCGCTGGTAACGATGCGCTTCAGGCGCTGGCGCTCTTCTTCGGAATTGATTTTGCGCGACACGCCCACGTGATTCACCGTCGGCATGTACACCAGGAACCGCCCCGGCAGCGCAATGTGGCTGGTGATGCGCGCGCCTTTCTTGCCAATCGGCTCCTTGGCGATTTGCACCAGGATTTCCTGCCCCTCTTTCAGCAAGTCTGAAATCAGCGGCTGCGGACGATGAGAATGCGGACTGGTGCGGACATTGTTGCGGCGTCCTCCCCGGCGGAACCGGTCATTGCGGCGATTGAATCCCTGGCGTTCGCTCTGGCGTTGCTGATAGCCAACGGTCGGAGGCGCTGCCCTTAATTCCGCTTGGCCATTGATTTCCTCTTCAACCGGCTCTTCCTCCTCGCCTTCCTCTTCCTCTTCGCCCGCGGCATACCGGGTTTCGCCGCGCTCTTCGGCGGCAACCACTTCGTCTTCGTCGACGTCAGCCACCTTGGGAATCCAACGATCCGAGTAGCCGTCGCTGCTGTCGAGTGTTTCCTCCTCCATTTCGAGTTCGAGATCGCCGGCCACTTCGCTCAGCGCCTCGATGTTCTCGGGCATGGGATGGAATTCCATCTCGTCATCTTCCAGCGTCTCGTGCTCCAGCGTGCGTCCTTCAGGAGCTTCGGAAGGCGCACTGTGTTTGGGAAACCCGGAAGCAAACTGCGACGTGGATTGGGAGCCCGGATGCGATTCTTCTTCCTCGGTGACGTCGGGCACGATCTCGATCGTCCCGTATTCCGTAGCTTCAATATGCTCGTGGCGCAGGGGAGCCTCGGCCACTGCAGGCAACGCCGCTTCTTCTTGCGCCGGTTCCTGCACCGGGTGGTCCGGTTCGGGGGATGGCTCGATCTCAGGCTCGTGCACCGCCACTGACCCAACCGGCGCTGGCTGCTCTTCGGCAAGTGCCGGTGCATGAACCGTTGCAACCGGCTCATGAGGTTCGGCAGGTGGTTCGATCACTTCCTCCGCCTCGGTGAAAACCACTTCCTGAACGGGTTGCGCTTCGGCGGGCACAACAAAATCTTCGATGGGCACTGCCGAAACGCTTTCAGCTGACTCGGTCGCCCTCTCCGGTTCCTCTGCTGCTACAACGGGTGCGGATTGCTGCGGCAGATTGCGATACTTGGAGATCGATTCTCCGGGCAGCACCATCGGCGTGTACCCCGGGGGCGGCCCGAAATCGGAACGCGGCCGCATTTCCCCACGCGAACTATAGCGAGCCTCACCACGCCCTTCGTACCGTGAATCCGCCGGCGGCTCCGCATGATGTGCCGTTGGCGTTTCGATCACGGGCTCGGTTGCTTCGACCGGTGACTCTTCTGACTTGGCAGTTTCAACCTTCGGCTCCACGCGCTCAGGACGATCGTCTCGACCACCGCGACGTCCTCCGCGGCGACGGCGTCCTCGCCAACGGCGGGCGCCTTCCCCGTTTTTCTGGTCTGCAGCAGGTGAAGCGGAAGTCTCTTCACCTTCGCCTTCGTCATCCGCTTCGACGGGAGCGACATCTTCGACGGCCGCCAGGAATTCAGCCTCTTCGTCTACTGGGGGCTCAACAATCGCGGCCTGCGCTTCTGCGTTCTGTGGCTGTTGATTCAGGCTGACCGTAGTGCGTGGGGCGGGAATCTCACCAAACTCCTCCGACTCTTCGTCGTCTCCCAACTCGAGAAAATCGGAAACGTAAAGGAAGGCATCGCGTTCCAGCCCGATTTCGACGAATGCGGACTGCATTCCCGGAAGCACGCGGGTGACACGGCCTTTGTAGATGGATCCTGCGAGGGTGTATTCGTTGTCCCGCTCGAAGAACACTTCGGCGAGCTGATCATCCTCCACCAGGGCCACTTTGGTTTCGTGGGGTGTGGATGAGACGTAAAGTTCTTTGTTCATGGACGCTCCGGTGGACCGGCGCGCGCGCTCAGGAAGCGGACAAGAAAGTAATCAACGGTGTGATCACGCTGCGGGGCACAGGTGGGCCTTCGCCCGGCCGCGCTCCCAGCCTGATATTGGCTACAGCAACATTTGGAATCGTCTGCACCGTAATTAGGCAGGCCGTTGGAAGTTTGTGACCACACCTTCCGACCACGGAAGGGGTCGTTACCCGCCTCTGACGGCTTACCTTGCAATCCAGTCCGGCCCTTTCAACTTGCGGCCGATACATGCCCTCGTACGTGAGGGCGTTCGTAATCTTTTGTCACTCTTCGAAGACCTGAATCCTTGATTCAGATGGTCTCCCCGGCGGGTGAAACCGGTCGCTGCTGATACGCGCCGCATTGGCGCGTAATCTGAAGCACAGCAAAACTGGTAGCTACCTCAGTTCACAAACCGGCGCATGCGGACGTTCATCACGATCCCCAGCGCCAGAAACATGAACAGTACCGACGATCCCCCGTAACTCATTAATGGTAAGGGGATACCCGTAACCGGCATAAACCCAACTACCATGCCCACGTTCACCAGGATGTGGAAAGCCAAAACCGCCACCACACCCATAACCACGAAGGCACCAGCCCGGTCAGGGGCCGTCTGAGCGTTCTGAATCAGACGCATCAGCACGATAAAGTATAGCAGTAGTAGCCCCATAGCGCCTATGAATCCATGTTCCTCGGCGAAAGCGGCGAAAATGAAATCGGTATGAGGCACCGGCAGGAACTGGCCCTGGGTCTGGCTACCATGGGCGGTCCCTTTGCCAAATATCCCACCCGACCCCACCGCCACCAGGGACTGTATCAACTGGTACCCCTTGCGTTGGGGATCGGCTTCCGGCTCGATAAACGTGGTCAAGCGGTCACGCTGGTAGGGCTTCAGCACGTGCCACGCCACCGGAGCCAACAGCGTCGCGATCAGCACAATGACCAGCCCGTGCTTGGCCTTCATCCCACCCAAAAACAACCCCATCACCGCAATAGGCAGATAGGTCAACGCGGTCCCCAAGTCAGGTTGCACCAGCACCATCAACATGGGGATCCCCACTAACGCCCCCGCTTTCACGATGTCCTGGGCGTCACACTCGCCTTTGTTGTCGGCGAAGTACTTCGCCATCGCCAGGATGAGCACCAGTTTCACCCACTCCGATGGCTGAAAGTGAAACGAGCCCATCTGCACCCAACGGCGGGCGCCGAGGTACTTCTTGCCAAAAATCTCCACTGCCAGCAGTGACGCGATCGAAATGATGTAGAACACCGGCACGCGCTCGATCAGCGCCTGGTAGCTGACGATGCTCATGGCGAACATCAGGCCTACGCCGCCCAGCACCCAGTAGATCTGCTTGATGTGAACGCCCACGAACTTGGTGTTGAGCGTCGCGCTGTAGATTTCTACGACGCCGAGGGCGCAAATCAGCAGCACCAGCGCGAGCAGGACCCAGTCGAAATCACGGTACGAGACGTAGCGGCTCATGGCTGGCTCCGGCGAAGCGCAGCCGCCGCGGGCGCGATCGCGGTCTTAGTAACTGGTTTCTTGGGACTCGGATCAGTCGCAGGTTGTCCGTAAGGCGCGGCCTCTTGCCCTAGTGGAGGCTGCGTCGGCTGCGCTTGCGGTGGAGTCTCTGGCTCGGGGCTGGCCATCTCGGTATGCGACTCGGTTGCCTCCAGGGCTGACACTGGCTGAGTCTTGTCGACTTGGGCCATACCGGGAGCAGTTTTTGCTGGCTTGGCTGTGGAATCCAATGGAAGGTTGAAGTGTCCACCCTGTAGTTTGTTTTCGCCGGGCTTGGCGTCGCCGTCATGCCAGACCGCCGCGACCTCTGCCTGACTTGCACTTGAGGCGTTGGACTTGGCAACCTGCGTCTGGCGATTGCGTTGCTTCTCAACGTATGCCTTGATGACCTGCGACGCCGCGCGCGCAGCAAAGAATCCGTGCTCTCCTTCTTCCAGCAGCACCGCAACCACCAACTCGGGATTACGGCGCGGCGTGACGCCAACAAACCAACCATTGTCTTTGAACTTGCTCTTCTCGCTGGCCGACATCTTCTTCTTCAGTTCATTGGACACCGTCTGCGCGCTGCCTGTCTTTCCGGCGAAGTCGATGCCCGGCAGATGCGCGCTCGCCGCTGTTCCTCCCGGGGAAACTACCAGCGCCAACGCGTCAGTGATGGTCACCCAGTTCTTTTCGTCAATGGGAATCTTGGTTTCGTCGTTGTATTTGGAGACCTGCTTGAATTCCGGCGGAAACTGCTCGGGGAATGCAATATGCGGCCGTCGAAGGGATCCGTCCGTTGTAATTGCGCCAACTGCGCGGGCGAGTTGAATCGGGGTAGTCGCCACCGCGCCTTGCCCGATGCCCACGGAAATCGTTTCACCGGCATACCACTTCTGCTTAAAGTTCTTGATCTTCCACTCTTCTGACGGCATCACTCCCGCCACCTCTTGAGGAAGATCGACACCCGTTTTCTGTCCCAGGCCGAGCATGGTCGCATACTTTGCGATGCGGCTAATACCCAGTTTCTCCGCCAGCGTGTAGAAGTACGAGTCGCAAGACTGGAAGATCGCCTTGCTGATGCCCACGCTGCCATGGGTTCCGTGCGTCGACGCAATCCAGCACTTGAAAAAGCGACCATAAAAAGTCTTGCCGCCTCCACAGTTGACCACCAGGTCCTGCGCGATGCCCTCCTGCAGGCCGGCCGTAGCCATAATGACCTTGAAGACTGAACCGGGCGCAAGCTGGGCTTGAATCGCCTTGTTCAGCAGCGGCTTGCCTGGGTCCTGAATCAGCCGGTTCCACTCGTCACGGCTGACTCGCACCGCGAAGGCATTAGGATCAAACGCCGGCCTGCTGACCATCGCCAGAATCTCCCCAGTGCGTGGATCCATCGCCACGATGGCACCGGGCCTGCCTTCCAGCGCCTGTTCGGCGGCGATCTGCAGATCGAGATCAATGGTGAGCTTGAGCTGTTTGCCCGGAACCGCCGGGACATCGCTCAGCGTCCCGACTTCCTTGCCTCGGCTGTTGACCAGCACCTGGCGCGAGCCGTTTTTGCCCATCAGGATGTCGTTGTAATATTGCTCCACCCCCGACATGCCGACGACGTCGCCCGGACTGTAGAGCTCCCACTGCGGCTGGGTTAGCATCTCCTCGCTCACCTGCCCGACATAACCGATCACATGCGCCATGAAACCATTCTTCGGATACAGGCGGCGGTGGACGGTGATGATGTCGAGTTCCGGCAGGTCGGCGCGATGCGACTCAATGAACGCCAATTCGTCAGGCGTGATGTCGTCCTTCAAGAACAACGGCTGATAGCCCGGAACGGCCGCCATGCGCTTCAGGCGCGCGCGCAACTCGTCGGGAGGCATGTGCAGGCCCTCGGCGATCTTTTCCGCATCGACCTCGAGATTGCGATTCTGATCGCGCAACAGCAGCACGGAGAATGACGGGTAGTTGTCAACGATGATGCGGCCTTCGCGATCGAGCAGTTTGCCGCGGGGCGCCAGGATGGGGACTTGTTTGATGCGATTCTGTTCGGCCAGTGAGCTGTAGTAATCGCTGCGCGCGACCTGCAGCCTCCACAAGCCAAATGCGAGGACCAGAAATATCGCCAGCAGCACGTACTGCACTGCCGTCAACCGGAATGGGGAAACCTTTTCCTCGCGACCAAACATCTGTAACTAAAGCTCTCGATCGAGACCTGTTAACAGTTGTAGCATCCTGCAACTAATTCTATTCCGCTTGCGCCCGCACATGTGCACTTGCGCGAACGCGCACGCACCGGCCAAATTGTCGTTCGGCAACACTCACGCAGGCGAGAAATAGCGCAGAGCCCTCTCCCCATTCTAATCCGAGTCGCCGCCACGCGGATTTCAAAAAAGTCACGCTACTTTCGTTCCTGCGTGTCGTGGCAGCAGCGCGATGACTTTCCGGCTGGCCTGACAGGAGACGTTCCCGTGACGGCTACGTCAACGATCATCGTTGCTTGAAGCGGTCCAACAGATTGAAAACCAAAATCCCCACTACAGCGTTGGCCAACGCGGAAATCGCAACGTGGCTCCAACTCCATTGCAGCGCCTGCCGCAGTAATCCATGTCCCACTCCGTAGTACAGGGCCTGGTGGACGACAAAGAACCCGTAGACGATCAGGAAGCGCGATCCCGGGTTGTCGATGTCGATCTTTACGCCCAATGACGACGCCATATATCCGATGATGGTGTCGGTGATGCCGTACATTCCGATGGGATGCGCCGGGCCGCCCAGCGTGTCCTGCAGCAGTCCTATGATCGCGCCCGTCACGCAACCGCTAATCGGGTTGCGCCGTGCCACGGCAAAGAAAATCACCACCATCATCGGCAAATCGATGATCGGCAACCAGCGTATCTTGGTTGGCAGGAACGCCTGGATGAAGATGGCCGCCAGCGGGATCAGTAGGGTGGCAAGCCAACTGAACTCGTAGACAGAAACTTGTTCCCGCGAGGTGAAGCTTCCACGAAATGGCATCGATCGTGTGCTCATTGCGGCGGGTTCTCTCCGGTCTTGGGAGGCGTTGCTGGCTGCGTCGCGCCACCGTCTGGCGAGACTGGCGCAGGCGGCTTGCGTACCGGCTTGCCCGTCGGGGTTCCAGTCGTGCTGCTGTCCGCGGGCTTGGCCGCAAGCCTCGTTGCATTTGGAACCGGCGCAGTTCCGGGCTTCGCCGTGGTCACGGCGGCAGTAGTACCGGAGCTTGGCGGCTTTGAACTTGTCCCAGTTTTCGCGGTGGCCGCGCCTGGCACCGTACCTGGTTGCGCGGGATTGGCAGCGCCGCTCTTAGTCCCCGTCGCGTTCCCTGCTGCATCAACAGGCTGGGTGACTGGCACTCCGGGTAGCCGCTCGCTGAGGATGTCCGAGGCGCGTATCGGTCCCAGATCTTTCGCGTCAGGAAGCTTTTCCTGAATCTTGGTTACCACCAGCACCTCTTCCAGGCGGTCGAGGTGCGCCGACGGAATCACGCGAATGTTCAGGAACAAGTCCTTTCCAGGTTCTACGGAAGCTACCGTTCCTATCGGAAGTCCCTTCGGGAAAATGCGATCGCCACCGCTGGTGATGACTTCCTCGCCCGGCTTCACGGGCTCATCGCTCATGATGTACTGCAACGTTGTAGTGCCGTTGGCAGCGCCCTTCAAGATCCCCTGCAGGCGTAATGCTTTTAGTGCCGCGCCGACGCCGCTCAATTGATCATTGATGGGCAACACCTGCGCCGACCCGGGAAATACCTGGACAATCTTGCCTACAATGCCGGTGGGCGTGATCACCGCCATGTCGGGCTTGATGCCGTCACCGGAGCCCTTGTCGATATACAGCACGCGCGACTGCTCGCTGCCGCTGGTGCCGATTACCTGGGCCGCGATGGTCTTGTCGACATATTGTTCCTTGAATGCCAGCAGCGTCTGGATGCGCCGCGCCATGGTGGCGTCTTCCCTCAGTCGGGCCTGTTCCAGCTTCATGCGGTCGATTTCGGCCTGCAATTGTTGATTTTCCTGGTCCACGTGGCGCAGGTAGACATAGCCGTCCCATTTGTCATGGACCCATTTCTGGCTATGCACGACCGCTTTTTCAAAGGGAGTTACGGCTTCAGTCGCCCACACGCGTATCAGGCGGGTTTCGCCCTCGCCTGTTGGACGCCGCACCTGCATCGCGAGTGCAATGATTTGGGCGAACAGAATGGCCGCCAGCACGATCAGGTTCTTATAACGGCCGAGAATTGTGTCCATACCAATGCCGGCACCAGCGGGCCGGAGTAAGACTCATTATCGCAGTCGACTTGGTGTGATGACAGGCGTCATCAAGGGTGGAGAATCAATGACTAGAACATTCTCCGTGCTCTCCGTGCCTCCGCGGTGAAATCCGCTAGTCGATCGAAATCTTGCGCAGCAACTTGAAGTCGCTCAACATTCTTCCCGTGCCCAGCACCACGCTGCACAGCGGATCATCCGCAATCGAAACCGGCAAGCCGGTCTCTTCGCGAATGCGCTTATCGAGGTTCTTCAACAACGCGCCACCACCTGTTAATACGATGCCGCGATCGCTGATATCGGCCGACAGTTCGGGTGGCGTACGCTCCAGCGCAACGCGAATGGCGTTCATGATGGTAGAAACGCATTCGGCGACTGCCTCGCGGATTTCGCTGTCGTCAATGGTGATCGTCTTGGGCACGCCCTCGATCAGGTTGCGACCTTTGATTTCCATGGTCAGCGGCTTCTCCAGCGGGTAAGCGGAGCCAATCTCAACCTTGATCAGCTCGGCCGTGCGTTCGCCGATCAGCAGGTTGTATTTGCGCTTCATGAAATTCATGATGGCTTCGTCCATCTGGTTGCCCGCCATTCGTACGGACCGCGAATACACGATGCCGCTGAGCGAAATCACTGCGATGTCCGTCGTTCCGCCGCCGATGTCCACCACCATGTTCCCGCTGGGCTCGGTAATGGGCAGCCCTGCACCAATCGCGGCCACCATCGCCTGTTCGACCAGGTGCACTTCGCTCGCCTTTGCGCGATACGCCGAATCCATGACCGCGCGCTTTTCCACCTGCGTGATCTCCGAAGGCACGCCGATCACGATGCGCGGATGCACCAGCATCTTGCGGTTGTGCGCCTTCTGGATGAAGTAGTTCAACATCTTCTCGGTGACTTTGAAGTCCGCAATGACGCCATCTTTCATGGGCTTGATGGCGACGATGTTGCCGGGAGTGCGGCCAAGCATCTCCTTGGCTTCTTTGCCCACGGCTTCTACTTCACCGGTGTTTTTGTTGATCGCGACGATCGACGGCTCGTTGACCACGATGCCCTTGCCGCGCGCGTACACCAAAGTATTTGCCGTTCCCAGATCGATGGCCAGATCGCTGGAGAACATGCTGAACAGCGAGCGTATGTTGCCCACGCGCGAGGGACGATTATGGAATCCGTTGGATGACATTACGACTGCTTCTTTCTATGAGGACCGTATGAATATAAGAACCCTGCTGCCACTTGTATTCCGCACCTGCACTCGCGTACTCGTAACCCGATGCCCTCATCCGCAAACATTAAGGATGACAAAGTGCTGCAACTCCAGAGTCTTGTCGCTGCGAGGACACCGCCGGCAGGACCGGTTAGCCCGCTTGCTCCGGACCGCTAAACCATCACGACTACACGGCATTTCGAGTTCGTCGGCTCCGCCCGCTATCGGGGGACCGATTCGCCTCGAAGCACAATTGTACGGGAAAACCTATGGTCGCTCCGTGTGAAAACAGAGTATCACCCAAGGCTAAAACATTGAAATAGCGGTCAGTGCTACTTTGGCAGTAATCGGCGAGCGCCGGCCGTTCGGCGCGACTTTTCCGGTGCTCCTCTCCTTCACCGACGCCTTCGCGCGTGCAGCACAGGCGTCGGCGGGACTAACTAGCGAGCCAGTCCCGCAAACACCGAAGAGCTTATTGCAACGCTTTCGCCTGCTCGATGATCTGCTCGGGCCGCGCCCGCACCCGATAGTCCTCGGTGAGGTTTAGCCAGCGAATGGTTCCGGATGCATTCAGAAGGTATTCCGCCGGCCGGGCGATATCGTGTCCGTTGGGGCCCGCGCCGCGATGAAGAAGGTCATAGCGGCGAATTACCTCCGCATTCGGGTCCGAAAGAAAGGTGTAGGTGTATCCCGCCTTCGCACAAAGGTCGCGCGACACCTCCGGCGTATCCACGCTGATGGCTACCGGGCGAACACCCAGTTGCTCAATTTCTGCCAGCTGTTTTTCGATACCCCGTAACTCGGAGTTACAGAACGGTCACCAGTAGCCGCGGTAGAAAACCAGCAGCACTCCTTTCGGAGGCGTCTGCGATCCCGGCAATGGAGTGGTCAGCAGGCTCGAAAGTGCAACCGGATTGTTGTTCGTATCGAGAAGCACAAACTCAGGGGCCTTCTGACCGACTTGCAATGCCGCGGAAGGAGGCGGCAACTGCTTCGTCATATAGAAGACAATGTAACAAAAGAACCCCAACGCCAGGAGGCTGAGAGCGCCCAGAACGGGCCCGAAAATCTTTCCCCGATATTGCTGCGCTTGTCCAAAAGCGCGCTGCAAGCCGACAACGAGGAGCGCCCCTCCCGCCGCGAAGAGCAGGAAGTTGGCCCACGGGACGTCGCGGGTGACGGGATACCGGGCAAAAACGAAAGGATAGCTGACGAAGGCGGTGACGCAGAGCAGGAACCCCGCCCAGAGGTGCCAGTTCCAACGGCGCTTCATCGAGACTCCTCCACTCTATTCGGATAGGCAATCTATTCGTCGGTCAATCTTACTTCCGGACGATACACGTCAAACCATAAAAGCGCTGCGTACCCGGTGAGACTGACTCCCAGCACCGCCAAACTGACGCTGTCTCAGAGTCCCAGAAACCTGATCAGCCGGCGGCACTGCGTCGACCATGAGACAATTTCCCCCTCTCCCACGTATCCATTGGCAGGAGAAGTCCATTATGAAATTCACCGCTTTCATCCTCGCTCTCCTCCTCCTCTTCATCCTCGCCGCCTGCGCTCCCGGACCCAACAACCTGAAAGGCACGCCAGGCGACAAGGATTCCGTCGCCGGATTCTGGCTAGGGGTGTGGCAGGGCTTTATCGCGCCGTTTGTGTTCGTGATTTCGCTGTTCAAGAGCGGGCTGAACATCTACGAAGTACATAACAACGGCGCCTGGTACAACTTCGGATACCTCTTCGGTCTCGCCTGCTTCTTCGGCGGAAGTGGCCACCGTGCACGACGCCGCTGCTGAACACGACGGTGCCGCTCAGCGCTTGGTCTTCATGCTCAATTGCCGCCATCCGTGCCTTCACCATCTTCTTCAACAGAGCGGACGGCAGCGGCTTGTCCACAGGAAACTGGATGGTGCCCTTGGATGTGCGGTAGGCCTTGAGTTCATCCTTGAACCTTTCGATTACCGCCGCGGTAGGGAACAAACTGCAGTGGTTCGAAAACGCGGCGAACCAGACTACCGGCCCTTTGTACTTGAAGGTCGGAACCCCATAGCTGATGGCCTCCGTCGCCTCCGGTGGCAAAACCGACCGAATCGTCGCGCGGATCTTATTCAATGTGGTGCGAGCGGGCTCCGGAACGCGTGCGAGGTATTCGTCCACAGTTTTCGGAGCGGCGTTGCCCTTCGCAGCTCGACCCCCATCCGTGGATTTCGCTTTTTTCATGCGGGTACTATCCCAAGGGCGTTCCCTTCAAGTCAACCCGTATGGACTATCAATTCGAGTCGATAATCGTAAGCATGCGTTACGTCCCCAGCGTCGGGTAATCCGATAAGATCGTTCTCTCAGGAGGGGCCATGTCCTCTGACTCGAAAATACCCGCTTTGTTCCGCTGCACGATCGCACCCTGGCTGTCGGTTCGCAATGGCGCCGAAGCGATCGCCTTCTACAAAGCCGCATTCGGTGCGACCGAAGCCTATCGTCTGGAAGATCCCGGCGGAGGCGTGGTGGTAAAGCTTTCAGTTGACGGCGCCGAATTTTGGGTCAGCGGAGGATCTCCAGAAGCTGCCAACGCAAGCCCCGAATCTGTGGGCGGCGGCACGGTCCGCATGATCTTGACGGTAGCTGATCCGGATGCCGCGTTCGCGCAAGCGCTAAAGGCCGGCGCAACCGAGGTCTTCCCTGTGGGAGAAGAATACGGCTGGCGATTGGGCCGCGTGGTCGATCCTTTTGGGCTTCACTGGGAGATCGGCCATCAACTCGTTGAGTAGCGGGACGGTCTGTAAGATATGTCAAGCAGCACGGTATAGAGCAAATCCTCAGTTTCGATGCCGGCTTCGACGCTTTTCCCGGCATCACGCGGCTTTCCTAGCTTCTCAGCACCAGCAGGCTGCCGGGTTCCGGCTCTATCTCTGCCCAGGAGCCTTCGCCGCTTTGGCAGCCGCAGCCTGCGCCCGAAGCTTCTCCGCCCATGCGGTAAATGCCGCCAGCGTCGCTTCCCTCAGGGTCAAGCCCTGGCCTGCAGCCATCATCTTGATGTTGCGCTTTTCGTTTTCGGAAAGGCGAACCTGAAGCAGATTTCTTTCGGTCTTGGGTGCTTTGTCTTTCATTTTGTTATCATGCCTCTTTAGAATCAGCTGGTTAGCCAGAAATTGTTCGCAAGTAATTGATTTCAGGCGACTTATACGTATCCATGTGAGCCATAATGGTTTAGGTGCGATTTGGAGCGTTTTTCGAGGCCCAAGTTGTCATACAATACATACAAGTCATACACGAAATTGCCATACATTGCATACAAGTATGACAGGATTTTGTCATACATTCCATACAAATATGGCAAGGGCTCGACCTGACGCCGTGGGCACGCCGAGATTTCAAAGAGCCGTCCCAGATCCACGGACTGGGCGCGGACCGAGGCGAGAGACACCAATCCCTTCTCCTCGCAGCTATGGTTCGCGTCGATGGAGGCGGATGCGAAAGGACGCAGGTCACGGTGGAGTGTGATAACAAGAAGTTGTCAGTTGTCGGTTATCAGTTGGCAGAAAAGCAACCGCGGATTGCGCGGATGACGCAGGTTAGGGCTACGAAAAGCCCACGTTAGGCCAAAAGAGGGCCGAACGTGGGGCACCGTGCGAGATTTTGATACCTGGGCTACCAGCCTTGCGCACGGCTAGAACTTACGCGATACTCACAGCCTCTGCTGCCGACTGGTTTTCAAACGTTCGCTGATACACTTCGTTCGGGAAGACGACGAATCCATGAAACCACCATCGAACGTCAAGACGCCAGCGCAATACATCGCCTCACTCCCCGCCGATCGTGCGAAGACGATCGCGACGGTGCGCGCACTCGTGAACAAGCACATTCCGCGCGGCTACGATGAGTGCCTCGTCTGGGGCACGATCGGCTGGACGATCCCCCTGTCTCGCTATCCAGACACTCACAACCAGCAGCCGATCTACTACGTCGGGCTCTCGTCGCAAAAGAACTACTGCTCGCTCTACCTGATGGGCGCGTTTTGGAGTGCGAGCCAGCTCGAGCAGCTGAAGGCGGCGTTCAAGGCGGCGGGGAAGAAGCTCGACATGGGAGGGTGTTGCGTTCATTTCAAGTCGCCGGACGATTTGCCGCTCGCAGCGATTGGCAAGCTGATCTCGGCGATTTCGAGCGAGAAGTGGATCGAGATGTACGAACAATCGCGCTTGAGGACCAAGGCGGGGCAGGCGCAGATGGCGAAGCAAGGCGCCCCATCGGCGAGCAAGGTGGCCGCCAAGCGCGTCGCCACAAAGCGTCGGCGGTAAACTTCCCAGCATGACTCGCCGATACCTGGCCACCACGTTTTCCATTGCTGTTGCGGGTGCCCTTGCGATTGCGGCGTCGTGACGAAAAGACCCACCCCGCCAAAAGGAAGGCGGGATGGGCCACCCAGTTCTGAGTTTTTTGTGAATTGGAGCGCGGGGTGATGGGCCCACCCTATCATGTGAGTTTATTTGCGTGAATAAGTCGACGGGGTGGGCCCCCCGCCGTCGGGCACTCGTCGGGATTCGTGACGAAAATCCCCACGTTAGGCCAAAAGAAGGCCGAACGTGGGGCACCTATTATTTTGATTTTGATACCTGGGCCACCAGCCTGGTGAAGAAGAAGGGGCTCTCTGCCATCGCGTAAACACAAGTCGCTTTTGATGAACAAGGCCGCCTGATGAGGCGGCCTTGTTCGTTCGGAGAAGCCCCACTCGCGTCGAACCCACGTTAGGCCAAAAGATGGCCGAACGTGGGGCACCCATTATTTTGATTTTGATACCTGGGCCACCAGCGCAAATATGGGCCACGGGATATGTGGGCCACCTGCCCAAAAGAAGGGATATGTGGGCCACCCTCTCATGTACGCTTATTCGTATGAGTAGGTTGACGGGGTGGGAACCCGCCGGCAGCGGTCGGGTTTAAAAAGAGGCCTAGCGCGATGCAATGGACTGAACACAAGCACCGGAGTGTGGTGCCCCTCAATAATTGGCTCGCGTGGACCGCTTTTACCTTGCTGGTTGGGGCTTTTGCCATGCCCGTTAGCTTCGCCCAGAATCCGCCTGCACGCTCTCCAGCAGAAGTCTTTCGACAAGCCCGTTCGTCTGTAGTCCTGATTGTTGGCTCTGAAGGTCGCGACAAGGTTGCCCAGGGCTCGGGATTCATTGTCGGCAAAGATAAAATCGTGACGAACTACCATGTGATCGCCGGATTGTCGGCAGCCGTTGTCCTGTTCGCGGACGGTCACACTGAACCAGTCACGGGAGTCGTTGCCGCAGACGCGGATCAAGATGCTGCGATTCTGAGCGTTCGTACAGGCACCCGCCCTGCTCTCCCTCTCGGCGACGAGCTCAATTTGCACGAGGGCGACGCCGTTCTTGCCATCGGCGCGCCCCAAGGCCTGGAACTGTCACTAACTAACGGAATCATTAGCGCGTTCAGGAACTCAGAAAAGAAGTTCTTAATTCAAAATACCGCTCCGATTGCGCCAGGTTCGAGCGGTGGCCCTTTGCTCGATTCACACGGCCGGGTAGTTGGAGTAACGACTTCGCTCCTAGTCGACACACCCGGAGTTTATTTCTCAATCGGCGTGGGAACCGTGAAAAAATTGTTGAAAGGGTCGCCAACGATGAACCAGCCTTTTGCCGGAGCAACTGAGCCTGGTGACGCAAGGCCGTCGCCTAATCTCAGTGACACCTTTGAATGGATCAAGGGCAAGGTCGAGTCGAAGGCTGGCGGGACTTTTGATTACGAGAATTACTTGCCGGACCCATCGGAAGTTGGTCTAGAGAAGATTCACGGCCTGACCCTGCAGCAGTCAAGCGAGAAGTGTGTATTCTTGCTCACATTCAAGAGGGACCTCCTCACGCACAGCGTCTACAATTCGATCATGAAAGATACGCAAGCGGGATGCGAGACAATGTCCGACGATGACTATGCGGAAGTTTTGCCAGTTTACTACCTAAGGCAGGCGAGGCTTATTATGCTTGATCGAGCGGTTCCCGCCGTTGAACTGAAGTTTGATGGGAAGAAGCATAAGACGCATGTGGAAGGCGTTTGGTCGAGGATCGGCTGTCGGGATACCTCGCTAAAAAAAACTGGAAGGACCGACGGCCGGGACATGTTGGATGACTTCCTGTATATCCGATTTTCTCGATATCCAGCAGAGGATAACGAAGATCTCGCAAAGCGAGTAGCGGACGCTTTTAATCACGCTGCAGCTCTTTGTGCGAACCAAAAACCAGTGTCGCAGGAACCATTTTAGCGTCGGCCTTGTGGGCGGCTAACCGATGCGAGCGACTGAGAAGCGGCCTTGGTGTACTCGAATCTTCAACGCCGCCGGAGCACAGAGCAACGAGCTGCCTCCTGTGCCGCTGAGCGCGCAGTTTTGAGTGTCTGAGCCAAGCGACCGCAGTCGCTCCGGTCATAAATGACCGCGTGGATTGCCCCGTGAGCTGCGCGCTTCCTAAAGTCGTTCAGTTCGGCGATATCATGCTCTGAGAGTCGAATGATTCCGAGGCGTACCCCAGCGCAAAGCAGTGCCTTGAACTGAGCGTACTCAAGGAGTGGCATTTCCAAGTTGTGCCGCTTGGCCTTTCCCTGCCGACTCATTGCATCTTTTGCTTGATCGCCCAAGGCATCAGACTGCGCTGCTTCGTTTATTTTTAGTTCCCGAACGGCGTCGAGAATCGCTCGCTCTAGCTCTACCATCGGGTGAAGCCAGGCCATGCGGGCGATGGGTTTATTAAGGTCGCTTGCGTCGATCAATCCGACCATCTCTGAGCGGTAATACACAAACTGAACGATGTGTGCGCCAAGCGTTGGAAGAATCCGCTCGATGGTTAAATCGTGCGCAATACGGTGTTGACGCGTGATTCGCAACCTCTTGCGGTCATTTCGACTCCAAAATTCGCGGACCGACCCATCCCGACCGAGAATAGGTACCGCGTCAAAGCCTTCGTTGTCGGCCGCTGTCGCCCCTTCAGGGTCATCGACCGCATGCCTTAGAAGCCTTCGTGGCGTCATGATGTCTTCAGCACGTACCGTGAGATTCATCGCGTCACCATTGATTCCCGAGACCGGCGAGTGGTCTTGTCAGACAATACACGGGCTCCAACACTGCGCTGATAAGTCTTTCGGAGACTCCGGCGGACTCAGACCAGTCCAATATATGCACCGTCTCGCCAAAGACGATCAACCTCGGTTTGAACTAGCGCCTCGTAGGCACATTTGTCGATTTCGTAGAGCGGGCGACCGTTTACGATGGCTCTGCCTTCCAATAGCAACTTGTTGTTGATGAGTTCGTGCAGGATGAGCACGCTGGATAGGTGCGGATAAGAAGCGACGGCGTGATTGATAAGCAACACCCGCTCTTTGCCGATGCAAAGTAGCTTAGCAGGCCCGTCAAGATTCTTTACCTCCAACCTGTCAATCGGCGTGACATTACTGAAATGCCGCTTTTCAAGTCCGCGCATCTGGCGCGTTAGGGTTTGCTCCGCCGCCTCCCCGCCAACAACGCCAAATGGATCTTCGTCGAAGCACATATAAATCAGATATTACATGGCGGATGGCCCGGTCGAGACAGGATCGATCTACACCACTCAGCCTGGGTTGCGGCTCAGTGAGAGTCCCCCATAAACTGGAGAGTTTGCACTCAGATTCTAAAAGGCATTGGTAGGAGGCAGTTTTTATGGCAACCGTGGAACAGACAGTGACGAAAACGGCGGCGAGCAAGGCCACCGTGTACAAGAACTTCATCAACGGCGAGTGGGTGGAGAGCCACACTGGACGCACCTTTGAGAACCTGAACCCCGCCGACACGCGCGATGTGGTCGGCGTGTTTCAGCGCTCGGACGCGGAAGACGTGAACCGCGCCATCGATGCCGCCAGCGAAGCCTATAAGAAGTGGCGGCTGGTGCCGGCTCCGCGGCGCGCCGAGATGCTGTACAAGGCGTCGGAGATCCTGATTGGGCGCAAGGAAGAGTACGCGCAACTGATGACGCGCGAGATGGGCAAGGTCATCAAAGAGACGCGCGGCGACGTGCAGGAAGCCATTGACTGCGGCTACTACACGGCGGGCGAAGGGCGTCGGCTGTTTGGGCCGACGGTGCCGTCGGAGCTGCCCAACAAGTTCGCCATGGCCGTGCGCCAGCCGCTGGGCGTGTGCGCGATGATTACGCCGTGGAACTTCCCGATGGCGATTCCGTCGTGGAAGCTGTTCCCTGCCCTGGTGGCGGGCAACACCGCGGTGATCAAGCCGGCGCAGGACACTCCGCTGTCGACGTTTAACTTTGTGCAGGCGCTGACGGATGGCGGGCATTCCCGCGGGCGTGGTGAACATCGTGAGCGGGTTTGGCAGCGAAGTGGGCACTCCGATGACGCAGCATGCGGCGGTGCGCGCGGTGTCGCTGACGGGCTCGACGGCCGTGGGACGCGTGGTGGGGCAGGAAGCGGCGAAGACGTTCAAGCATTGCTCGCTGGAGTTGGGCGGGAAGAATCCGATGATCGTGCTCGACGACGCCAACCTGGAGCTGGCGCTCGAAGGCGCGCTGTGGGGCTCGTTCGGGACGACCGGGCAGCGCTGCACGGCGACGAGCCGCATCATCGTGCAGAAGGGCGTGTACAAGAAGTTTGTGGATGAGCTGGTGGCGCGCGCGCAGAAGCTGAAGGTCGGCAACGGGCTGGATGAGTCGTGGACATGGGTCCGGCGGTGAACAAGTCGCAGATGGAGACCGACTTGAAGTACATCGAGATCGGCAAGGGCGAAGGCGCGAAGATGATGTGCGGCGGGCATCGGCTGGAAGGCGACGCGTACAAGTATGGATGGTTCGTGGCGCCGACGGTGTTTGCGGACGTGAATCCGAAGATGCGGATTGCGCAGGAAGAAATCTTTGGGCCGGTGGTGTCGATCATTCCGTGCGACGGGCTGGAGAACGCGATCGAAATCGCGAACGACATCGAGTACGGGCTGTCGTCGTCGATCTACACGAAAGATGTGAACAAGGCGTTCACGGCGATGCGCGATCTGTACGCGGGCATTACGTACATCAACGCTCCGACGATTGGCGCGGAAGTGCATCTGCCGTTCGGCGGCACCAAGGCCACGGGCAACGGCCACCGCGAAGGCGGCATCGGCGCGATCGATTTCTATACCGAGTGGAAGTCGGTGTACATCGATTACTCCGACAAGCTGCAGAAGGCGCAGATCGACCGGCCGGAGTAAGAAGACAGTTGTCAGTGGTCGGCTGTCAGTTGTCAGTAATTAGTGATTAGTTGGGTGTCTAAGAAGGGTCGTCATCATGCCTACGAAGACTGCAACCGAAGTTCTCGCCGCCAGCCGCATGGCCAATGTGCGCTATGCCATTCGCGATCTCGCGGTGGTCGCCGACGAGGTCGCCCGCGAAGGTCACAAGATCCTCTACCTCAACATTGGCGATCCGTGTAAGTTCGACTTCCCCACGCCGCCGCACATGATCGAGGCGGTGCACAAGGCCATGCGCGACGGCCACAACAGCTATGGCGAATCGCTCGGCATCAAGCCGGCGATCGACGCTATTCACCGCCAGGCCGAGGCCAACGGCTTCAAGGACATTCAGAGCATCTTCGTTGGTTATGGCAGCGGAGAGGTCATCGACAGTTGCCTGACGGCGCTGCTCAATCCTGGCGACAACGTGCTGACGCCCAGTCCCGAGTATCCGCTCTACGGAGCGGTGCTGGCCAAGCTCGACGCTGCTCCCAACGCCTACGACCTCGACGAGTCGAATGGCTGGGAGCCCGATCTCGCCGACCTGGAGCGCAAGATCAATCCGCGGACGCGGGCGATCCTGCTGATCAATCCCAGCAATCCGACGGGCGCGGTAATGTCGAGGCGGACCCTGGAGCAGGTGCTGGGTCTGGCACGCAGGCACAACCTGTTGATTCTCGCCGATGAAATCTACGACAAGCTGATCTTTGATCCGCAGGAGAAACACATCTCTATCGCTACATTGGCACAAGACGTGCCCATCATCACCTTCAATGGGCTGTCGAAGGCGTACCTTGTTCCCGGATGGCGTATTGGTTGGGCAATTGCCACCGGTCCGCGCGAGTCGCTGCATCATTATTTGGAAGCCGTGCACCGTCTTCTGCGCGCGCGTTTGTCGGCGCCGCATCCTTTTCAGCATGCCATCAGCCACGCGCTGGAAGGCCCGCAGGATCATATTCCAGTGATGCTGGAGAAGTTGCGCCGCCGCGCTCAGATCACGGTTGATTGGGCCAAGCGTACGCCGCGTGTCAACCTGGTCGCGCCCAAGGGAGCGTTCTACGCACATCCCAGCCTCGATATTCCCGAGGACGACCTGACCTTCGTCACGGACCTGCTGAAGCAGAAGCACGTGCTCGTCGTGCATGGCTCGGGCTTCGGGCAGAAACCCGGCACGCGCCACATGCGCATCGTGTTCCTGCCTCAGGACGACGTTCTGCACGCAGCTTATGAGAAGATTACGGACTTCATGCGGGAGCGATATAAGTAAAGGCAATTAACCACGGATCAACACGGATGAACAGGGATGAATTAAGAATTCTCGAGATCTAATCCGATCTATGTTTATCTGTGTAATCCCGTGGTTGTTTTTTGATTTTCGCTGGGGCGCATTGCCAATGGTCGACATTCACTGCCACATTCTTCCCGCCATCGACGACGGCTCCGAGTCTTGGGAGACGACCGCAAAGATGTGCCGCATGGCAGCCCTGGACGGCATCACGCACATCGTCGCCACTCCCCATTGCGACGGGCACTATGACTACGACCGCGAACACTTCACCGACATGCTGGCGACGTTAAGCGAGGTCGCGGACGGCCGACTCACCTTCAACATCGGCTGTGACTTTCACGTCACTCCCCACACGGTGGCTGACGCCATGGCCGATCCGCAACGCTTTGCCATCGGCGATTCGCAATACCTGCTGGTGGAGTTCGACCATCACGGAATTCCCACCAATGCCAGCGAGCTACTAATGGCACTGATCAGCCGTGGTATGGTGCCGATCGTCACGCATCCGGAGCGAAACGCTTTCCTGATGAAGCACCCTGAAAATGTGTTGCGATTCATCGAGCAGGGCTGTCTGGTGCAGGTCACCGCGAATGCACTCACTGGCTATTGGGGTCCTAAGTCCAGAAAGGCAGCGGAGTGGCTGCTACACCACGAAGCCATCCACGTGGTCGCCAGCGACGCTCACGATCTGAAACTGCGGCGCCCCGTGCTCTCTGAAGCGCGTGACAGAGTTGCTGCCCTCGCAGGAATTGAAACCGCCGACGCGCTGGTCACACACAATCCCGCTGCCATCGTCGCAGGGCAGCACGTCCCCTTCGCGCCAGCGCATCGTTAATCTTGCATCTGCTTTGCGCCGGACGCGCATTGAAATCGGCTATTGCCGAATGCGCGGATTCAGCGCCGAGTACATCAGGTCGGTGAGGAAGTTCACCAGCACGTAGGTCAGGCCGATCACCAGGATGCAGCCCTGCACCAGGTAATAGTCGCGGTTGGAGATGGCCTGTACCGTAAGCCGTCCAATGCCCGGCCACGAAAAAATCGTCTCCGTCACGATGGCTCCAGCGAGCATGGCGCCAAACTGCAATCCCACCACGGTCAGCACCGGAATCATGGCGTTACGCAGAGCGTGACGATACACAACCGCGCGCTCGGTCAGACCCTTGGCGCGCGCTGTTCGGATGTAGTCCTGCCCTAACTCCTCCAGCATCGAGGTGCGCACCATGCGGGTCAGGATCGCGGCGAGCGCGCCTCCCATGGTGATCGCTGGCAGTACCAGGTTTTGCCACGAGCCTGAACCTGAAACCGGCAGCCATCCTAGTTCGATCGCGAACAACAGAATGAGGATCGGTCCCAGCGCGAAGTTTGGGAACGACAATCCCAGCAGCGAGACGAAGCTGA
The DNA here is from genome assembly GCA_963779555.1 of uncultured Acidobacteriaceae bacterium. Classification (GTDB taxonomy): domain Bacteria; phylum Acidobacteriota; class Terriglobia; order Terriglobales; family Acidobacteriaceae; genus DASRAA01. The sequence goes on along the minus strand of CAVZYS010000032.1, from coordinate 18,505 downwards.
GCGCGCGGTCGTCCCAGCGATTGCGATGCAACGCCGAACGCACGCCCGCCGGAACCGCCAGGCACAACGCCACGGTCAGCGCCGCCAGCGTCAGTTGTAGCGTCCAGGGATACGCCTGCGCGATGATGTGTCCGACATTCTGGTTGAAGCGAAACGAGCGTCCCATGTCGCCGTGCAGCAGTCCGCGCCAATAGTTTACGTATTGCGTCCCCAGCGGGACATCCAGTCCATACGCGTGGCGTGCGGCAGCGATGTCAGCGGCCGGTGCTCCTTCGCCCAGCATCTGCTGGATGGGATCGCCGGGCACAATGTGAATCATCAGGAAGACCACGGACACCACCAGCCAGATCACCGGCAGCATGTAGAGCAGGCGGGTAAAGAGATAGCGGAGCATCACTGCACCGCCGACTTTGCCGCCGGGGCTTGGGGCTGCAGCACCTCGATCTTCACCGTGTCGACGCGCAGGCCATCCATGGCAACCACGGTGTAACGGCGGCCATCGAATTCGAAATTGTCACCCAGAGCGGGGATCCGTTGCAGTTTCGCAAGCACGAAGCCGGCTAGGGTCTCGAAACCCTCATCGCGCGGTAGGTTGATTTTGTACTGCGACTCCAGGTCCCGGATGTTGACCGCGCCATTCAGTTCCACCGAGGCGTCACCGGGTCCGAACACCGGTTCACTGATGTCGAACTCGTCTTCGATCTCGCCCACCAGTTGCTGGAGTATGTCTTCGACGGTCACGACTCCAGCGGTCGAGCCGAATTCGTCGACCACCACCGCGAGGTGCCGCTTGCGCTGCTTGAATTCCATTAACAGATCAGTCAGCGGCTTGGTCTCCGGAACCACCAGCACCTCGCGCATTACGTGCCGCACTTTGAGGTCGCTCGATCGGCTCTGCAGTGGGCCAGCCATCAGTTGTCCCAGGCGATAGCGCAGCCAGCGCATGAGGTCCTTGGCGTACAACACCCCAATAATGTGCTCTGGGCCAAGCTCGGGATCGTAAACAGGCACTCGCGAGTGCTGCTCGTCCGCTACTTTTTGGAACGCCTCATCCAGCGGCATATCGCCGGGCAGTGAAAAGATGTCTGGCCGCGCAACCATGATCTCGCGCACAAATACATTTTCCATATCGAGGGCGCGTTGGATCATTTGCTCCTGGGGCGCCTCCAGGATCCCGATGCGGCGGCTGGCCGAAACGATCAGTTTCAGCTCTTCGGGAGAATGGACTCCGCCTTCGCGCACCTGCCGCGCCCCAAAGGCCTTTAACACCACGCGCGAGGAGGCCGTCATGACAGCCAGCAGAGGGGCCGCCACGGTCATGAATACGTCCATCGGGCCCGCCACGGCTAAAGCAACGCGTTCCGTTCGCTGCAAGGCTACCGACTTGGGCACGACCTCACCGAGAATCACGTGCATGTAGGTGATCAAAATGAATGCGAATGCGATGCTCACACCGTGCGCATAAAACTGGGAGTGGGGCAGACGGACGAACAGCGGCTCCAGCACGCGGGCCATGGCGGCCTCGCCGATCCAGCCCAAGGCCAGGCTGGAGAGCGTGACGCCGAACTGGACCGCGGCAATAAACTCGTCGAGCTTCTGGTGGAGCTTCTGGACCGTGCGTGCGCCGATGCGGTGGGCGGCAATGAGTTGCTGCAGCCGGGTTTCCCTGATGCTGACCAGGGCGAATTCCGCGGCCACAAAAAATGCGTTTGCCGCGACCAGCAGAATCACCGCCACGATCCGCAGCACAACGAAGGTAACCATGAACCTGAAATCTTACCATCGTGCTTCCGGCGATTCCGACGCAAGGTGAGGTAACCGCTTCCCGACCAGCAACTTACACAAGTTGTGAAACTCTGCTATCGTTTCCCGTTCCATATCGGTCTAATGCGATGGAAAACCGCGATCCGGAGCGGCTTTTTCATCATCGGGCACGGAACTTCTCTTCATACTAGTACGTACACACCATCAGGACAGAATGCTACCTAGCGTCGGGAGGCGGCAGTGGCCAACGGCAAAAATAACAAGAAGAAGCGCCTAATCATTATTTCGATTGTGGCTGTGGCAGTTGTGGCACTCGTTATCGTGGCTGTAGCGGCAACGCGTGGCGGCACCAAGATCGATCCCACCAAGCTGGCAAAGGTCGAGAAGGGCGATCTAGCCAAAAGCGTAGTGGCGACCGGCAAGGTCACACCCATCACCAAGGTCGAGATCAAGTCGAAGGCCAGCGGCATCGTGAAGAAGCTCTATGTTGATGCTGGAGACACGGTGAAGAAAGGCCAAGTCCTCGCCGATCTCGACCGTGACGAGATCGAAGCGCAGGTGAACTCCTCGCGTGCGCAGTTGCTTTCGTCCGAGGCCAACCAGAAGGGCGCCGAAGCCGATATGACGCGCGCCGAAGTTGACGCCCAGGGCGTGGACATTCCCACTCTGCAACGCGCCTACGAACGCGCGCAGGAGATGGCCAAGGGTGGCATCGTATCCACTTCCGCCCTCGACGATGCGCAGCGCAGCTACATTATGGCGGTCAACAAGCGTGACGTAGCGCGTGCGCAATTAGTGGTCAACAAAGCCAAGGTCGCTCAGGCCAAGGCTGACGTCCAGAAGAGCAGTGCCACCCTTAAGCAGTTGGAAGAGCAGTTGAGCTACACCACCATCGTTGCTCCCATCGACGGCATCATTCTGTCGCGCGATGTGGAAATGGGTGATGCAGTCAGCTCCATCCTGGTGATGGGATCGGCGGCTACGCTGGTCATGACCATCGGCGATACCAGCGAGGTCTACGTCAAGGGCAAGGTCGACGAAAGCGATATCGGGAAGGTGTACCTCGGACAACCCGCACGTATCCGCGTCGAGACTTTTAAGGACAAGACTTTCACCGGCCACGTAACCAAGATTTCGCCCATGGGCGTAGAAAAGGACAACGTCACCACCTTCGAAGTCCGCGTGTCGATCAACAATCCGGGCGGCGAATTAAAGGCTGAGATGACGGCCAATGCGGAGATCATCCTCGACGAGCATAAGAATGTGCTGATGATCCCCGAAGGCGCGATTCTGTACGACAAGGACAAGAAGGCTTCCACCGAAGTGCCCGACCCGAAGGGCAAAGAAGGCAAGCGCAAGGTTGCACTGACTATCGGCATCTCCAACGGCGCCAAGACAGAAGTGTTGTCTGGCCTGAAGGAAGGCGACCAGGTCGTGTTACAGCAGTAACGTTCCATTTTCCTCCTGGGGCTGCCGGCAACGGCAGCCCATCTTTCTGGCAATGCAGTCTCAATTATCCGGGGCGAAATCATGAGAAAGCATTTCATCGCAATTCTTCCCATCCTCCTGCTGGCTCCCGTTTTCTTGTTTGCCCGCGCTGAAGCTCAGTTCGATCGCACTCTCCCGGTCTCCGGAGCCGTGAACCTTGACCTCACTACCGGTTCCGGCGAAGTGATGATCAAAACCGGCGGCTCAAATCAAGTGGTCGTGCACGGACGGGTCCACAGCAACAACGACTGGTTTGGCGGAAACGCCGACAACCTTGTTCATAGCGTCGCATCCAATCCCCCGATCGAGCAGAATGGCAGCACCATTCGTATCGGTTACAACCTGCCTGAAGACGCCAAGCACCACGTTTCCATCAGCTACGAAATCACCGTTCCCGCCGACACCACTGTGCAGGCAGGTTCTGGCTCGGGCGAGCTTTCTGTTCAAGGGGTGCGTTCGCCGGTAAAGCTGCATACTGGCTCGGGTGACATCCGGGTGCAGGATCTCGGACCTCAGTCCCACGTCGATACCGGCAGCGGAAGTATCCACGCCGAATCTGTCGCGGCTCCGTTTTCTGCTGGCACGGGCAGCGGTGATATTCAGGCTGATCTCACTGGAAGCGGCGATGTTGACGTGCACACCGGCTCTGGCGGAATTCGCGTTCGCGGCGTCAAAGGCGGCCTGCGCGCCCGCACCGGCAGCGGCAGCATCGACGCTGACGGAGATGTGAAAGGGCCCTGGCAGTTGCATAGTGGATCAGGAAGCATCCGCCTGGCGCTGTCGTCGGGCGGCGGCTTCAACCTCGATGTGCATACCAGTTCGGGATCAATCCACTCCGATCTGCCCATCACCGTGCAGGGCACCCTGGGTCGTCACGAACTCAAGGGGGCGGTGCGCGGCGGCGGTCCCGAAGTCGAAGTCTCCACCGGCTCGGGTGATGTCGATATACGGTAGAGCGGGCGCGCCGGACAGGTCCTTTATTTTTGTCGTCCCTCGGGAGCTTCAGCTCCCGGGGGATCTGCGTTTGGCGAACTCGACCGATGCGAGTGTAAATTTGCAACCACGGAAACCGCGTGGCGGCTAACTCCAGTTAACCGTCACCTCATCGCCCACTCGAATCTTTCCCGGCTTCAGCACCGAACAATCCAGCGCCATCGTCCCCTCGAACTCCTTCACGATGCGAAACAACACGTTGCGGTCCTGCTCCAAGGTATCGGGATCGTAGGTGGTCATCACGCAGCGCGCCCGCAACTGCGCCGCGTGAATCTCAACCTCACCGGCTCTAATCTTCCACCCTTCCCACTGCCGCTCCGCAAGTCCTTCGACTCCACCGATAAGGATGTTGGGGCGAAATCGACGGCGGTCCACGCCCATAGCACTGACAGCTCCGTCGGTCGCAACCAGCAGCGGCAATATGTCGAAACGCTCGGTGCCCGTAACGTGCACGAGCCGCACTGCTTCACCAACTGCCTCTTCGACCAATGCAAGAGCTTCGGGAGTGTTCCACGGAATACCATTGATCGTGGCTCCGTCGGTCTCGGTAGATATGCCGCCCTGCAGACCAAGCAGCCGGTGATGAGTTCGCGAGGTGATCACCCGCTGCCGCGACTTCGATACCACGACAATCTCGCGATCACCGCGAATGCCGGTCGTCAATACTTCTGCTTCCTCTAACAGCTCACCTCGCATGCTCTTGACTGGATAGCGCCACAATTCCGCTACGTACATGAATCCCTTTCACAACAATCGCACGGCTGTCGTCATCAGATGCCACATGTATGCAAAACAGTGCAGCAGTTTTACCGCTTCCTGTTTTACCGCTCCTTGACTCCCGGTCCGCATCCAACTAGCTTGCGGTCATGGCCGAACCGCATGTCGTCACATTCCCGTTTAGTACTCGAATAATTTTGGGAGGATTTCAATGGATGCCAAAGAGTTCAGGGACATGGGGCACCAGGTTGTGGATCTGCTCGCGGAGTATCTCGATCACATCGAGGAGAAACGCGTGTTCCCCGACGTGGAGCCACGAGCGGTAAAAGAGCTATTTTCCGAGCCGCTGCCACAGCTCCCAACCTCACCTCAGGAGGTGCTCAGCGAGGTCGAGGCCAAGTTGCTTCCCTACTGCACTCACGTTGGCCATCCCGGCTACATGGGGCTGATTACGCCGTCGCCCAATCCCATGGGTGTCATCGCGGACTTCATCTGCTCGGCCATCAACCAAAACCTGGGAGCGTACTCCATCGGCCCTTCCGCGGTGGAAATGGAACGTCGGGTAGTGCGCTGGTTGAGTGATCTCTGTGGCTACGATGAGAGAGCCGGAGGCAATCTCACCAGCGGCGGTATGATGGCCAACTTTATCGCCCTGAAGCTGGCGCGCGATGCTGTGACACGCGACCGGGCGCAGCACGAGGGGATCGACAAAGGATGGGCAGTGTACGTGTCGGAAGAACGTCACGTGTCGATTGATAAAGCTGTGGACGCGATCGGTCTGGGACGCGATGCGCTGCGTCCTCTGCCGACCGACGCGAGTTTTCAGTTGCGCCTCGACGCGCTGGAAGAAGCACTAGCTCAAGACAAGGCGGCTGGCATTCGGCCGATGTGCATCGTGGGTGTGTTCGGAACTACCAACACCGGCGCCGTCGATGATATTCGTAAGTTGCACCGTATCGCCGACCGTGAAGGTATGTGGCTGCATGTCGATGCAGCGTACGGTGGAGGCATGCTGCTCTCCCATAACTGGCCGATGCGCGATCGCGGGCTGGAATTGGCCGACTCGATCACCATCGACCCGCATAAGTGGTTCTATGCCCCGCTCGACGCTGGGGCGGTGCTGGTCAAGGACCAACGCCGGCTCACCGCGTCCTTCGGCATCAAGCCTTCTTATCTCACTGACGAATTGGACGAGGCCAACGAGCGTTACCAGTATTACGTGCACGGTTTCGAGCAGTCGCGGCGCTTTCGCGGCCTGAAAGTGTGGATGAGCTTCAAGCGCTACGGGGCACTCCAGATCGGCGAGTGGATCGATAACAATGTGCGCCAGGCAAAACACCTTTACGCCCTGGCTGAGGCGCATCCGGAGTTCGAGGCTGCGAGCAATCCGCCCATGTCGGCGATCTGCATCCGGTATAAGAATGCCGGACTGAATGAATCCGGGGGCAAGAAACTACATGCCGAGGTGGCCAACCGAGTGGAGCAGGGCGGGCGCTTTTGGATCTCAACCACGGAGCTGAAGGGTAAGGCCTGGTTTCGCATCAACCCAGTGAACTTCCGGACCCGCGAGGAACACATGGAGGAGTTGTTTGCGTTACTTCAGGAAGAGTGTCGCGTCGTGTTGCGCAAAAACGAAGTGCTCACGTAGCGGCAAGCGCTTCGCTGCATCAATCGATCTGGCTCAGGGCCGCAACAGTGCGCATCGTCACTCCATGGCACCCAGGTGGGGGCGGCTCGCCACCTAACGACCCGAGAGGTGGGAGACCGACTGAGCACTATCGCCCAATTGCTTTCTACCGCACCAACAACGATAATCCGCTGGTCAACCTCAGTTTCAAGCTAAGTGCGGTGAGGTGTCTCGATCGGAGACCAACTGCACGTCGGATCGAGCTGCCAACTATTGCGTCTCTAAACCCGTCTGCCTGTTATTCCTGAGAATTTGAATCGTTTTGCAATCAGCAGTAAGTAAGAGTGATGCGCTAAGAAGGGATCGGCGCATGGCGCTTTGAAACTCATAGGTGGGTGCACAAAAGGCTTCAACTAAACTACGGAGGATGGAAAGCATGAATAGGACACTAAAGGGAGTTTTTTTAGGGTTGTGCGCAGTCGCGTTGGCTGCGGTTTGGGCCGCACCGGCAATTGCGCAGACGTCGGAAAAACCGCCGATGTACTCGTATGTGGGAAATTGGAGTATTCCCCGTGCGCAATGGGCCGACATGGAAAAGGCAGATGCGGCTGACCAGAAGACGTTGGAACAAGCCTTGGGCAGCGGAACAATCGTGGCCTATGGCAGCGATGTGAATCTGGTCCACCAGCCTGACGGACCGACTCACGACAATTGGTGGTCGGCCATGTCCATGGCCGGGTTGCTCAACGTACTGGAGCAGTTTTACAAGAGCGGCAGCGCGACTACGTCCGTGCTGGCCAGTGCCACGAAGCACTTTGACAACATCTACGTCAGCCGCTACTACAACTGGCATGCCGGGTCGTGGAAGGGTGCATACACCCACGTATCTACCTACAAATTGAAGGCCGACGCGCCCGACGACGCCGTTGGGACACTCAGCAAGAACGTGATCGGGCCGGTGTTGGAGAAACTGCTCGCCGACGGTGCCATTCACGAGTACGAGATCGACACCGAGGCCATCCACACCGAAGCTCCGGGCACGTTCATGGTCGTATATATCGCGGCTAACGCGGAAGGCCTGGACAAGGCCAACGCGGCCATCCGGGAGGCCCAGAAGGCGAACCCGCTGCGCGGCCCGGCATTTGAATCCATGGTGGACTTCTCCGCGCACCGCGACTATCTGGCTCGCACCAACGCCACCTATAAATAGCTCACCGCTGGATTCCTGGTTCACCGAGCATCCCACCCTTGTTAGCTTGAGTATGGCGACAGGGGTGGGAGCCGGAACGGTGTGGCGCGCCTCGGCGTGTAGAATCAGGGCATGGGATTGCGAGGCACCACCAGCAGTTCGAATGCGCGTACGGGGAAGACTCCGCCTCCCGAAGACACCCGTCAGGAAGCCGCGTACCTTAAGGCACTTGGCGAGACGAAGGCGCCTGTCAGCATCAAGCTGATGGATGGAGAAGTGGTTCGCGGCTGGATCGAATACTACGACCGACGCATGGTGCGCTTGACTCGTGACGGCGCTCCGAACCTTTTTATTTTCAAACACGACATCTCGTACATCGCGGAAGACGTTGTCAGTAAGCCGCGCAGCGAAAAGATTGTCAATCGCGATCTACCTATCCGTCGCAAATGAGTCAATACCTTCAAGACCTGGAACCGATTGCGCGCGACGCCGGGGCTCTGCTGATGAGCTATTTCGACCGGCAGATCAAGATCGAATACAAAGGGGACGCTGACCTGGTGACGGCGGCCGACCGCGCGTCGGAGAAGCTGATCGTCGAGCGCTTGCAGGCGCGCTGGCCGCAGCACGGAATCGTAGGCGAAGAGGGCACCCGCAGCGATGTCGGGGCGGACTATCGCTGGTACGTCGATCCGCTCGACGGCACGACGAACTTCGCGCACGGCTATCCTGTGTTCTGTGTTTCGATCGCGCTGGCGCGCAAGGATGACCAGCTCGAAGCTGGCGTTCTCTACGATCCGACACGCAATGAATTGTTCGCTGCCGAGCGGGGACAGGGAGCGACGTTGAACGGCAAGCCGCTGCACGTCTCGAAGACCGCTCGGCTGGCGGAGTCGATCCTGGGCACCGGGTTCCCCAGTCACAAGCGGCACAAGAACCCGAACATCCACTTATATCAGCAGATCACCTTGCGCTCCCATGGAGTGCGGCGGGCCGGATCTGCCGCGCTCGACCTGGCCAACGTTGCTGCCGGACGTTACGACGGCTTTTGGGAGTTCAACCTGAACCCCTGGGACACCGCGGCCGGAGTTTTGATCGTGCAGGAAGCGGGCGGGACGGTGACACGCTTCGACGGCGCGCCGTTCCGTCTCGACAGCCGCGAGGTGCTGGCGACCAACGGCTTGATTCACGAAGAAGTGCTCACCAACTTCCGAGAGATTTTCGCCGGACGGGGGTTGGAACCATTGCCTTCCGCCGTTGAATACGCCAAGACGCGTTCCTAGCGTTTACAATCGGCGGGCAAATTTATCCGGCAGGTTCTACTATGCATCGCCTTGGCAGACGACTCTTATTTCTTGCGTTGGTCCTCACCTCAGTTTCGGTTATGGCCCAGGAGAACGCCGTGCGTGTTGGCGTCGCTCTCTTGCAGAATAATGCCGGGCGGTCTGTTCCATCCAATATCGAGCGCGATCGACTGGTGAAGGCCCTGAACCAATTGAAGCCGGACAAGAAGACGCACGTCAAAGTCGTGGGCGTGCCGCTTGAGGGATATACGCGCGACGAAGTTGGCGAGCAAGCGCAGCAAATGAAATGCCAATACGTGGTCTATACGACGCTGACCGAATTGCGTACCTCCGACGATCCCTATCAACACGTGCCGGGCACGATAGAGACCAATCCCAACAGCCAGTGGAGCAACCGAACCGCCGGAGCTCAGAGCCAGGATCCGGAAGTTCGCGTAACCGTTAGTTACAAACTGGTAAGTGTTGGCAGCAATAATGTCGTTGCCAGCGCGCCCTATTCGACGCAGCTCGCCATGAACGAAGTTGACGCCGTGTCGCAGGTGATGGACCGGGTGGCGAACGCGGTGTTCAGCGAAATCAAGAAGGGTCCCGTTCCGATGCAAGAGTAGTCGGATCCAACCCTGCTCTTTGCCGGAGTGAATCTGCGATAGAATCTTGCGGTGAACAAGTCGTTGTTGCATCGCAGCGTGACCAAGCGCCCTGACCGCGTTCGACTTCTGGGGCGCATCCTTTTCCTCACCGAAGATCCTGAACTCATCAAGCGTCAACTCGCGGGAGAAGACCTGCCGTGGGACACACAGGATCCCGAGCGCAATCCCAAGCTGCGCGATGACATTTCGACCGACGAAATCACGCCGGCACACATCTGCTTCTTCTTCGATCAGACGCTGGGAGAGTTCCCCTACACGGGCCTGAAGTGCGGCAGCGAAACGCCCATCAAGCGCGGCGACGTGAAGCGCGGCGGATTCGTGGCATGCGTCAGCGGCAAGCGCCGCGGCAAAGGATCGAGCCGCGAGCAGTCGCCTTATGCCGAGATGGCAGCCGGCATCCAACTGGTGATCGCCGAAAATATCGAGCGAATCTACAAGCAGAACTGTCAGAACCTTGGGCTGCTGGCCGCCACCGATTTCAGCCTGATCGACCGGATCCGTGATGGACAGGAAATCGAGTTGCGCGAGTTTACCCAGGGCGAGGACGAAATCACCCGCCAGGTGATCGAATATGGCGGACTGTTTCCCTTCAACGTGGCGCGATTACAGGGCAAGGTATTTCTGCCGCCGATTGCGACCAAGCCGCGAGCGATGACGATAGCCGAAAAAATCTTCGCGCGTCACATGGTGCACGGCGCCAATCAAGTGGGAGTCGAAGCGGTGAAGCCAGGTGATACCGGCTTCGCGCGCACCGATTTGCGTTTCAGCCACGAATACGTTACGCCGATGGCGGCAATTTTCTATGAGCACTACCTGGGCAAAGAAGAGCCGGTCAACGACGCAAGCACGATCCTGTTCTTTCGTGATCACCTCACGTTTCTCGACGAGGTGCTGTCGGAAGAAAAACGCAAGATGGGCTTGCTCGACCTGGCAACCCAGTTGAAGCTGAAGCAGGAGGACTTCGCCAAATCGCGCGGCATCAAGTTGCACGGTGAGTTGCGCGACCGCAAAGGCTCAGAAGGCATCTGTCACTCGATCGTCACCGAGAGCTATGCTCTTCCCGGCCAACTCGTTGTTGGTTCGGATTCGCACACGCCGCATGCCGGAGCGACAGGATGCATCGCGTTCGGCATCGGGACCACGGACGTCTTCAACTCGTGGTTTACGAAAGACGTTCGCGTGAAGGTCCCGGAATCGGTGAGGGTCGTCATTCGCGGTAAGCGACGCGAAAACGTCACCGCGAAAGACTTCATCTTGAAGTTGCTCTCGATGGACTACGTTCGCAGCGGCAAGGCTCTGGCGAAAGTCATCGAGTATTCCGGAGATGCGATCACAGCGTTGGGCGTGGACGAGCGCGCCACCATGACGAACATGGCAGCCGAGATAGGTGGATTCACCGGCATCGTCGCGCCCGATCAGAAAGTGGTTGAGTTCCTGATGGAGCGGCGCGGCATCGAACCGGAATGAAGCGGAAACATTGGTCGCGGGTCTGCAGAGCGATCCTGACGCGCACTATGCCCACGTGATTGAACTGGACGCAAGCGACATCTATCCGATGGTGGCGACCCCGGGCGATCCGGGGAACGGCAAGTTCGTGCGCGAGCTCAACACGCCGGTTCCAGTGGAAATCGCCTACGGCGGCACTTGCACCGCCGGCAAGAATGAAGACATGGACATGTACGCGGAAGTTCTTAGCGCCGCGCTGAGGCAGGGAAAGCGGGTGGCCGAGACTTGCAGGTTCTACATCCAGTTCGGATCGCAGGAGACTCGCGAATACTGCGTCCGTAAAGGATATCTGGAGGTTTTCGCGAAGGCGGGAGCGCAAGTGATCGAGCCCAGTTGCGGGGCATGCATTAACGCTGGCCCGGGGGTTTCGACGCGTCCCGACCAGGTCGTGATCAGCGCGCAAAACCGTAACTTTCCCGGACGCAGCGGCCCCGGTTTGATGTATCTTGCCAGCCCGCTCACAGTCGCCGCCAGCGCAGTCGCCGGCTATATCGCGGAGTATGAGCCTGCGGGTCTGCGCGAAGCCGTCGGAGTCAGAGAGTAGCTCAGACGCAACAGTCGGCCATCGTGGAGAGAGACGCGCCGCCAACGGTCCATTGCTCCCAAGCGACGCGATTTTTTGGTAACATCAATCATTCAGTCCGATTCGGAATCGCTGACATCGGAAAAGCTCAGGGAGACACAGTTTTATGGCCTATGTAATTGCGGAACCGTGTATTAACACCAAGGACACAGCCTGTGTCGATGCCTGTCCGGTGGATTGCATCCACCCTAAGAAGGACAGTGAAAAATTTGCGGGCGAGGAGATGCTCTACATCGATCCGGTCGAATGCATCGATTGTGGAGCGTGCGTGCCGGTGTGTCCGGTTTCTGCGATCTTCGCCCTCGATGACCTGCCGGAAAAATGGAAAGAGTACACCGAGCGCAACGCCAAATACTTCGGCCGTTAGAGTCTGCTGTTGTAGGCGAAAGGGCACACCGTGGGTGTGTCCTTTTTGCATTTGTGGTTAAATCGGGCGCGAATCAGGATTCGACACATGACATTTGCGTCATTACGCCGCATGGTGCTTTGATGCGCGAACAACTCTTCGCTGGCGTTCGCTTTACAGAAGCTGCTGGATCCTGTCGATCAGCACGTCGGGCGGGTCTCCCTTGGTGATGAACGCGTCGGCCAACTCGAGCGCTTCAGGGGGAAGAGAAAAGTACGCGGAAAGAAATACGATGGGCACTCCCGGCCTGCGGCGGCGCATTTCCGAAGCCACTTCCCCGCCATTCAACTCGGGCATGAAGTAGTCCAGTACCACGAGATCAACGTGGTTCTCGTCGAAAACTTTCAGCCCTTCCGGGCCGTTGTTAGCGGTCAACACCGCGTAGCCGCGACTCTCCAGCATGATCTTGCGGACACGCAGGCCGATCTTCTCGTCGTCAACGCACAGCACCGTCTTCGAAGGCACTGACACCATCTTGGTTACCCACTCACTTGCAGAAGCGGAAATTAAAAACACCGGAGCAGACATAATTGGTAGCCGCTCCGAGACCCCCAAAAAGGCGAAAAGGAATGCCGAAAAGAAGTGGCTGCTTGATTTGTACTGCACCTGGACCACGTTTGACCATAGTCAAAACGTCGTAGTACGCCACTATTCCCGTCGTTGACCGCGTGAAAAAGCGCGTGTTACCGTACTTGGTTGCCCTATCCTCAGTTGCGCCAACAGTGCGCCGAAGGGACGCCTTTTGCCTTCCGAGATTCAGTCCACCACGGTACGCAAAACTGCATTGAACGCCGTCCACCGCGGGTTGGGCGCCAAAATGGTCGATTTCAGTGGCTGGGACATGCCTGTCGAGTACCCCAAATATGGCGGCCTGATGAAGGAACACCTTGCTGTCCGCAGTGGCGTAGGCGTCTTTGATGTCAGTCACATGGGAGACATCCGTGTGCATGGGCCCCAGGCGCTGGCGGCGGTGCAACATATCACGATGAACGACGCCTCCAAACTGGCGATTGGGCAATGTCAGTATTCGGCCATGCTCTATCCGGAAGGCACGTTTGTGGACGATGTGATCGTTCACCGATTGGGAGAGAGCGACTACCTTTTGGTCATCAATGCCGGGACTCGTGAAAAAGATGTGAATTGGGTGAACGAGAATACGCGGCAGTTCGACTGCGCCGTCGAGCACCTTAGTGACGATTACACCCAGATTGCGATCCAGGGCCCCAAAGGCGCGGCAACTCTGCAGAAACTGACGGACGCCGACCTGTCGCAAGTAAAGTTCTACTGGTTCACGCATGGGACGGTGTGCGGGCTGCCGAACACGCTGATTGCGCGCACGGGATACACCGCCGAAGACGGTTTTGAAATCTACGTTCCAAGTGACGAGGCCACAAGCGCCCGGGTGTGGAACGAAGTGATGCGAGCCGGCGAGGAATTCGGCATCGTACCGTGCGGACTGGGTGCGCGCAACACGCTGCGCCTGGAAGGCGCGCTCTCGTTGTATGGACATGAGATCTCCGAAAGCATCAACGTATGGGAAGCAAGACTGGACCGTTTTCTCAAAATGGAGAAACGCGACTTCATCGGCCACGAAGGCTTGGAGCGCGCCAAGGCATCTGGTATTAAGCGAACGCTGGTGGGCCTGGAGTCGGTCGAGCGAGGCATTCCACGCGACGGCTACAGGGTCCTCGACCTCAACGGGAAAGAAATCGGCTCCGTGACCAGCGGATCGTACGCTCCCTTCCTGAAGAAGAACGTGGCGTTGGCCTACGTTCCCTTCGAGTTGTCGGCAGTCGATACCGAAGTTGCGGTGGAAATCCGGAACCAGCCGGTGAAGTGCAAAGTGATTGCAATACCGTTTTACAAGCGCCCTAAGAAGCAGTCATAAGATTCGTTGAAGGTTATTCGAACGTCACCGATGCACTGCGTGCAGTGCTGAGGAGGAAATCAAAAATGGCTTATCCCGCTGATTACAAGTACACCAAAGAGCACGAGTGGCTGAAGGTGAACGGCAGCACCGGCACAGTCGGCATCACCGACCACGCTCAGAATTCGCTGGGCGACATAGTGTTTGTCGAGTTGCCGAAGGTCGGTGCCGAAATCACCGCCGGACAGACCTTTGGGTCGGTCGAATCGGTGAAGGCCGTGTCGGACCTCTACGCGCCGGTGTCCGGTACCGTCACCGAGGTCAACGAGGCACTGAACACCTCGCCGGAGCAGGTAAACAAGGATGCTCACGCCGCGTGGATGATCAAGGTGACGTTGAAGAATCCCGCGGAAGCGGACAGCTTGCTCTCAGCTGACGATTACGAAAAGTTCGCGGCGGACGAAGCGGGCCACTAAGTCGCTCCCTCACACTGCAAGCCCGCCGCAGCGCCTGCAGTGTTGCCGGTAACGTTCTTGCGCGGCTGCACATTTTTCTGAAAGCTACGGGTACCCATGCGCTATCTTCCAAAATCACAATCAGACCGCGAGGAAATGCTGAGTGACATCGGCGTGAAGTCGGTGGACGATTTGTTCGCCGCGATCCCAGCGGAGTATCGGCTCACCGGCGACCTCAAGATTCCTCGTTCCTATGCCGAGAGCGAAATTGTTCAGTTCTTCCGCGACCGCGCCGCCGAGAACGGCGAAGGGTATGCGTCGTTTCTCGGGGCGGGGGCTTACTCGCACTATCGGCCGGTCGTGATCGACTCTCTCATCTCACGTGGCGAGTTTTTCACGGCCTACACGCCTTATCAACCCGAAATCGCCCAGGGCACGCTGCAGTCCATCTTCGAGTTTCAATCGATGATCTGCGAACTGACCGGCATGGATGTTGCCAACGCGTCCATGTACGACGGTTCGACCGGCGCGGCGGAAGGCCTGATGATGGCGGTTCGCGTGACCGGCCGCCACAAGTCGGTAATCGCCACAAGCGTGCATCCCGAGTATCGGGAGGTGATCACTACCTATGCGCGACACCAGGGAATGCCGCTAGCGACGGTCAGCTACGCCAAGAACGGACGCGTCGATCTCGAGGCCCTCGACAAAGCGGTGGACAACGAAACCGCGGGCGTGCTCATTCAATCGCCGAACTTCTTTGGCGTGATTGAGGATATTGCGGCGATTGCGGATATCGTGCACAAAAAAGGCGCGCTGCTGATCGTCTCGATTGCCGAGGCGGTTTCGCTGGGCATCGTGAAGCCACCATCGGAGGCCGACATTGTCAGCCTGGAGGCGCAGTCGTTCGGTGTGCCGCTGGGATTCGGCGGACCCTACTGCGGAGTGATGGCGACACGCGATAAGTTCGTTCGCCAGATGCCCGGACGCCTGGTGGGCGAGACAACTGACCGCAACGGCAAGCGCGGATTTGTACTGACGCTATCGACCCGGGAGCAGCACATCCGGCGCGAGAAAGCGACCTCGAATATCTGCACCAACCAGGCGCTGGTCGCGTTGATGTGCAACATCTTCATGACCATCTACGGGCGTGAAGGCATGAAGGAACTGGCGCAGCACAACCTGGCAAAGGCGCACTACGCGGCGGAGCAGTTCCAGAAGAATGGCGCCAAACTCCTGTTCGATGGCGCGCCATTCTTCAACGAGTTCGTGATCCAGACCAGCCGTGATCCGCGGGTCATCGACGACAAGCTGCTGGAGCAAAAGATTGTCGGCGGATTCCCGTTGAAGAAGTTTTATCCCGAACTGGGCAACGCGTCCCTGTGGTGTTGCACCGAGACTACTTCCAAGGCCTCGATCGACGCGGCTGCGAAAGAGGTGGCGTAATGGGTATGAATGACAAGATCAAGAAAGCCACCACTCACATCAGCCAGAACGAAGGTCTGATCTTCGAAAAATCATCTCCCGGCAAGAAAGCATATAAGCTTCCGCCGCTCGATGTGCCAGAGGTGGACGCCGCGAAGTTGCTTGGCGATAGGATGCGCGACGATCTCGGCCAGATGCCAGAAGTGAGCGAAATCGAAATCATCCGCCATTTCACTCGCATCTCGACGTGGAATTACGCGGTGGATCACGGCATGTATCCACTGGGCTCGTGCACCATGAAGTACAACGCGCGGGTGAACGAGACCGTGGCGCGATTGACGGGACTGGCGGAAGCGCATCCTTATCAGCCAGAGAAGATTTCGCAGGGCGCGTTGCGCATCATCAAGATGCTCAGCGATCAGCTCATCGAAATCACCGGCATGGACGCCATCACTCTGCAACCGGCGGCCGGGGCGCATGGCGAGTTGACGGGAATCCTGCTGGTGCGCGCATATCTCGAGTCGCAGGGCAACCCGCGCAAGAAAATCCTGGTGCCGGACTCGGCGCACGGAACCAATCCTGCGACTGCGGCGACGGCAGGTTATGCGGTCGAGAACCTGAAGTCGAACGCTGCAGGCATGGTCGATATCGCCTCGCTCGAAGCGCAGGTCAACGAAGACGTTGCCGCGCTGATGCTCACCAATCCCAACACCCTCGGCGTGTTTGAGCAGGAGATTCACAAGATCGCCGACCTGCTTCATGCCAAGGGCGCGCTGCTCTACATGGATGGCGCGAACATGAACGCCCTGGTCGGTAAAGTGCGTCCCGGTGACTTCGGCGCCGACGTCATGCACCTCAATCTGCATAAGACGTTTTCCACGCCGCATGGTGGAGGCGGTCCGGGCTCGGGGCCAGTGTCGTGCAAGAAAATCCTGGAGCCGTTTCTGCCGGCACCCGTCGTCATCACTAAGCCTGACGGCACGCTGGGCTTCGACTACGACCGGCCACAGTCGATCGGGCGGGTGCGCATGTTCTACGGGAACTTCGGAATGTTCGTCCGCGCCCTGGCGTACATCATGGCCAATGGACCCGAGGGCTTGCGCCAGACCACCGAAGACGCCGTACTCAATGCGAATTACATCCGCAAGAACCTTGAAGGCGTGTACGACTTGCCTTATCGGACGCCGACGATGCACGAGGTCGTCTTCAGCGACCGCATTCAAGCTCGCAATGGACTGAAGACCGGCGACATTGCCAAGCGTCTTATCGACTATGGATTCCATCCATACACTGTCAGCTTCCCGCTGGTGGTGCCGGGGGCGTTGATGATCGAGCCTACGGAGAGCGAGTCGAAGGAAGAACTTGACCAGTTCATCGACGCCATGAAGGCGGTCGCCGAAGAAGCCGAAGACTCGCCGGAGATCGTGGCAAGCGCACCGCACAATACGCGGGTGTCGCGCATGGACGAAACCGCCGCGGCGCGCAAGCCAGTACTGCGCTGGAAGCCACAAGCGAAAGAGGCGGAGTTGGTGACCAAGTAGCCAGCAACAATCATCCGTGTGTGTTGTGGGCGGTCCGTGCCCCACAAACTAGTACCCCTCCCCCTCCCCCTATGTCCGTAAAACATTGAAAACATAGGGGGCGAAAGGCGAAAGTGTCGGCAAATTATTGAGCACGTGATGTTTATTGGCAAAGCATTCCATACAAATGACTTAGATGGCACTGCAGGCAGAATTATTCACCACTTCGCGAAACTGGCGAAGCATGGGCTCACAAAAATCGTCATGACAAAGAACCAAGTCACTCGACCGGGACTGACCCGGCGATGCACGACGCTGCCAGTCCAGCCGAATCCGACGAGCCTGACAGGCGTCTAGTTCTGCGCCGTTGGTTGGACGCGGAACATGCCCACTTTCTGAATACAGCTTTGGAGCCTACCGAGTCACGCGAAATCGACAAGGCGAAGTTACGAAGGTAACCAAGCAGTTGCCAGTTCCCAGTTCTCCAGCAGCCGGTGGCCCGCAGCCAATGGGCAGTTGGAACATTTCAGTTATCAATCGGCATCGAGTCGGGGGCAGAACCAAGTCTGCCGAGAGCAGCAAATGCGGGCGCCCCAAGTGTATCTTCACGGAACTGACAGATGCTGGTTTTCGTATCTCAAAGTGGAAGCGGATCGATCAGCGGTATGCCCGTAGCGTACCGGAAAAGGAGCACCACAATGGACGGACAACTGATAGGACTTGTGGCAGTAATAATGGCGCTCGGTATTCCGATTGCCGCGATGTACACGTTCTACCGGGTACGGAAACTGCACACCGAAGAGCGCATAGCAGCACTGGCGCGCGGAGTTGCGGTTCCGATGGAGCCGGAGCTTTCGCAGGTGGCACGTTCACGCCGCTCCGGAATTCTGCTGACCGCGCTGGCGATCGGCTACATGATTACCTTTGCCTTGATAGGCCGGTTCGATCACGATGCGTGGATCGCGTCGTATTTCGGCGTCATACCGTTGGCCTTAGGCGTGGGCTTCTTCCTCGACG
>CAVZYS010000031.1:0-96531 GCA_963779555.1 uncultured Acidobacteriaceae bacterium | reverse complement strand
GGCCGTGTTCACCACGGAGAACACAGAGGGCACGGAGAAGAGATCGGCGAAAGGCAAAAGCAAAGGCAGCCGCGGATTACACGGGTTAGCACGGATAATACCTTTGGTCCACCTACACGGACCAGTGCAGAGGGTTGACCTTTTCGCAGCAAGCCCGGGGCTAAAGCCCGCGAAATCGGGAGACGTTTTGTCACCATGCTTTAGAGGCTGTTACGAAACTCGATTTCGCCGAAAATTTGGTGAGGGCAAATGGTCAAAAATTGGTACCAAGCGCTCTAATCGAATTTAAATGCGACGTTTTTTCCAAAATGCTCGAACATCGAGAGTTTCGTAACAGCCTCGTTAGCGTGGTGCTTCCACCAGAAAAGGCGAAAATTACCGCGGATTTGCACGGATCGGCGCGGATAGGACTCAGGTCAAGAAGACCAAGGCAACCGCGGATTTTCACGGATTGGCACGGATCAAAATCGGGCACAAAACCAAAGCAACCGCGGAGAGCGCGGATGCTTCCGGGAAGAGTCGAGAACAAATGCAGCCACGGGTTTGCGCGGACAAGACGCTGGGATAAAAGACCAAGGCGACCACGTCTATTCGCCTGGTGCGGGGTGTTGTTGTGCGCTGGCGGTGGGCACGAGTTGGAAGTAAACCTGCTTCGGCAACTGTGTATCCCAGTGGCCGCTTAGTTTCGCGTACCCAACTAATCCGAAAAAGATGATCGCAATCCCTGCCGCCATGCTCCAGGCTGGGACGGCACGCTTTCCGGGAGCGGCAAGAACCAGAGCGTCTTTCGCGGGACACACCGCAATACATTCGAGGCATCCGGTACATTCGGCGGAGCGAATCTGCACCAGCTTGTCCACGGGAAGCGCGGCGGGACAAGCCTTGGCGCACTTAGCGCAATCGATGCATGCCGGTTCGCGCCGTGTGATGCGCAGCGGACTGAGCGAGCGCTGCCAGTCCCATGAGGGCTCCGTAGGGACAGAGATAGCGGCACCAGAAGTTCTGTACGAAGATCGACGCAACGATCAGGCCGAGGATTACGAATGCCGCTGTGCCGCCGAGATAGCGGAAGAAGTTGAGCATGCGCACATCGACGATGAGTCCGTAGGGTGTGGCTAAGAACTCGGCGATAGCCGTGGCCGACATATTAAAGACGGCGTAGGCGAAAAACGCGAGCAGCACATACTTCAAGCTGCGCAACACGATGTCGAGCCAGCGCGGCAGAGCGAAATTGCGGCGGAAGGTGGAGCGGCCCAGCTTCCACAGATATTCGGAGAGCGTTCCGACGGGGCAGAGCCATCCGCAAAAAGACTTACGCAGCAAAAGCGACATCGCCAGGAACGCGGCGAAGAGGAAGAACCCTGCGGGATGGATGCGCGGGACGTGGCCAGTGAGCAACACGTATTTGAACTGCATGAGTCCGGCAATGGGGAGCCAGCCTTCGATGCCCGCGGGCCGGGCGACGGCTGTCGTGGCTCCGGCGGTTTCGGCCCAGCGCACCCACTGGTAAAACTGCGCGCCGATCCAGACATTCAGGACAAGAAACCCGATCTGGAAGCCCAACCTGAGCTGCTGCGAGTAATCACGATCGGTGCGGCGGACGAGTTTCTTTCGTGGAGCGACGGGCGTGACTAGCTGCGGGAGAGATGGTGACAGCAACAGGTCATCCCCAGCTTCCGCTCTGCATTGGATCGCTTCGGGCGTTGCGTTCGACACGGCGCTCCTCTCAATTCCAAGGTAACGAAGGCAAGGGAGACGGACTATGACTTCGGTCACACGCTGCAAGATCTCCGGCTGGCGCGGGGTGCAGCAACATGTCGAGCAGACCAGCCGCGAGTTCAGAGGAGTCGTGTTTTTTTGCTTACGTATCGGCGCGGGATTTGTCCCAAAATGGAACAAAGGAAAGCGTTTACCCACAGATGTCGCAATTCTTTGCATTTCAGAACGCGACTGTTTTTGCAGTGTTATTCCATATCAATGACTTACGGTCACGCCAGTTGGTTCGAAAACTGCGCATACGAGATGGAGAAGTCGACTCTCTGGCCAAGGACTGTCTATGAAAAAATTATTAGTTACACTGACAATGTTGTGCATTGCGTTACTGTTCGCCAGTGCCGCCAACGCTGACACAATCGCGATCTCGGTTAGCGCCGGCAGCGACACCTTAACCGGAACGCTGTACGGCACTAACAACGGCAATGGAACGTGGACCATCACCGGAATCAATGCGCTGTACGATGGGATTCTGACGACGACTGTGATCCCAACCGGTACCGACCCAAACTTTATCTACGACAACCTGTACTACTACCCACCGAGCCCAGTCTACTGGGATAACGCCGGACTGTTGTTCGCAGTGCCGACGGTGGGCGAAGTCAACCTGTGCTGGTATGTGGGCGGCAATTGCGGAAGCGGTCCGCTCTATACCTTCATCGTTTGGGATGGAAGTGCATATACGTACACCAGCGTGGACAGCTACAGTTTCGGGCCGCCCATACCAGAGCCTTCAACCATGCTGCTGATGGGTAGCGGGATGCTTGCTGCCGCCGGAGCGCTGCGCCGCAAGTTGATGCGATAGGCGGTCAAACACGAGCCGATGTTCAAGGTTTTCCGAGCCGGGGCGAGAGCTCCGGCTTTTTTACGGGTTGACACCGGGAAGCCATTGCCGGTGAAACGCAGGGCATTGCTTCATGGAAGACACTCTCTAATTAAATTAACGATCAAAACGGTACAACGCATGGTCCGTCTTAGACTGACTTCGCGCTGCTCGCCTGCCGGCGGGTCTGGATCTCGATGTAGACGTTGATGAGCGAGACCGCTGCTGGCGTGACTCCGGGGATGCGGCTGGCCTGGCCGAGGGTTTGCGGGCGTACGCGGGTTAGCTTCTCATTCATCTCGCGCGAGAGGCCGGAAACCTTTCCGTAGTCGAACCAGTCGGGGATCGTGCGCTGCTCGGAGCGCTTCAGCCGCTCGATGGATTTGGTCTGCTGGTCGAGATAGCCGGCATATTTGATCTCGGTCTCGACCGCCTTCAATTCGTTGCGGATTTCCGCCGGAAGGCGGAAATCAGTGGTTAGTGGCTAGTGGCTAGTGGCTAGTTCTGGCGAGTCACTGGTTACTGGTAACTGGTAACTGGTGCGTCGTTCGCGCGTGAAGAATGCCGGCATCAGTCGCGCCAGCAACGGCGCGAGGTGCTCGATCTGGATTTCCGGTCGCTTCAGTAGTTGCGCCAGACGTCATACCCGTGGAGTCGCTGCCCAGTCAATCGATAACGCCTCGCACGCCGTGGCGTTGTCACTCATGTCGTCACTCTGTAGCAACTCGCTGTTCACACGGGTGCGCTCCAGCAGGTCGCGCATCGCTTGCATTCGCTCCTGCTTGGCGAGATAATCAGCCCAGGCAGCGTCGTTGATCAGTCCCACTCGGCGGCCATGCGGAGTGAGACGGCGGTCGGCGTTGTCGATGCGCAGGTGCAGGCGAAACTCGGCGCGCGAGGTGAACATGCGGTAGGGCTCGTTGGTTCCCTTGCTGATGAGGTCGTCGATCAGGATGGCGGTGTAGGCCTCGGTGCGGTCGAGAATCAGCGGCGGCTCGCCCTTAATCTTGAGCGCCGCGTTGATGCCCGCCATGATGCCCTGGCAGGCCGCTTCTTCGTAGCCGCTGGTGCCGTTGATCTGTCCGGCGAGGTAGAGGCGCGCGATCTTCTTGGTTTCGAGCGTGCGCTGCAGTTCGGTCGGGTCGATGGAGTCGTACTCGATGGCGTAGCCCGGGCGCAGCATCTCGGCGGTCTCGAGGCCGGGGATCGACTTGATGACCGCAAGCTGCACGTCGATCGGCATCGAAGTGCTCATGCCATTGACGTAGATCTCGTGCGTGTTCAGTCCCTCGGGCTCGAGAAAGAGCTGGTGCGTCTCCTTGTCGGGGAACTTGGCGATCTTGTCCTCGATCGAGGGGCAGTAGCGCGGGCCGATGGACTTGATCTGTCCGCTGTACATAGGCGAGCGCATCAGGTTCTCGCGCAGGATGCGGTGCGTCTCTGGAGTCGTGAACGCGATATAGCAGGGCACCTGCTTGTCGTGATGCGCGACCTTCTTGGTGCGGAAGCTGAAGGGCGTGGGGTCATCGTCGCCGGGCTGGATCTTGAACTTCGACCAATCGATGGAGCGTCCGTCGAGACGGGGCGGAGTGCCGGTCTTGAGGCGGCAGCCGCGCAGTCCGAGCGCCTTGAGTGATTCGCCGAGCAGGACCGCAGCCGGTTCGCCGCTGCGTCCGG
This sequence comes from uncultured Acidobacteriaceae bacterium, assembly GCA_963779555.1. GTDB lineage: Bacteria > Acidobacteriota > Terriglobia > Terriglobales > Acidobacteriaceae > DASRAA01. Next base: position 92,258 of record CAVZYS010000031.1, on the reverse strand, counting down.
CGGGATATTGCTGTTCGCCGCAGTGGATCAGGCCGTTGAGGAAGGTTCCGGTGGTGACGATGACGGCCTGCGCGCCGACGGTGCGGCCGTCGCGGAGCTTGACACCAGTTGCCAGTTGTCGGTTGTCAGTTGTCAGTTCGTTCTGATCGCCGTTTTCACTGACAACTGGCAACTGACAACTGATAACTATATCCGCGACTTCCGCCTGCTTGATGTGCAGTTTGGGCTGGGACTCCAGAACCTCGCGCATCTTCAGGCGGTACTGCTGCTTGTCGCATTGGGCGCGTGGAGACCATACCGCCGGACCGCGCGAGGTGTTGAGCAGGCGGAACTGGATGCCGACAGCGTCGGTGACTTCGCCCATGATGCCGCCGAGGGCATCGACTTCGCGGACGAGGTGTCCTTTGGCAATGCCGCCGACAGCGGGATTGCAGGACATCTGCGCGATGAGATCGACGTTGAGCGTAAAGAGCGCAGTCTTCAGGCCCATGCGCGCCGCAGCCATAGCGGCTTCGCAACCGGCATGACCGGCTCCGACCACGACAACGTCATAAGGTTTCAGTGAACTGCGACAAGCGAGTCATTCCCCACGAGCGCCGCAGCTGCGGCAGGTCTCTCTATTCTAGCGGGAAAGACAAGATTCACCACGGAGGCACGGAGGACACGGAGAAAGACAAGGCAAAAGCAACCACGGATTTACGCGGATCGGCACGGATCAGACTTGGGCATAAAGGCGACGACGAAGACAAAGGCAACATTCACCTCGGAGACACGGAGGACACGGAAAAAGACAAGGCAAAGCAACCACGGATTTACACGGATCTGCACGGATAAGGCTCAGGCATAAAGGCGGCGACGACGAAGACAAAGGCAACATTTCACCTCGGAGACACGGAGGACACGGAAAAGGCTCGGGCAGCAAACAAATGCCATCGCGGACTGCTGGGGAGAATCGCGCCCTCGATCTTTAATTCTGATCCGTGTCATCCGTGGTTGGTCCTTTCTAATTTAGAAGGAAACGGTGGCGCGCTGGCCGTTGCCGGTGCGGCGACCGAGAAGGTCGTACGCATCCCACGCCATCAGCGCCACGGTGACGATAGCGGCCACGATCACCCCGATATGAATGGCGGTGTTAAGACCGGTCATCACTGGCTGCAAGTTTGGGGGAGCAGCTTCGCCCGGCACCAGAAGATCTTTGGCATTGATGAGGAAGTACAGGGTCAGCAACTGCAGGGCGCGGAAAAACATGCGAATCGCGACGCGGCCCTTTTCCCATGCGGGCCGCACGATGTTGACGGTGTGATGGACCATGTCGGCGAGGACCAGTACGACGAAGAGAGGGTAGAGGGTCTGCCAGACTGGCCCGAAGTGAACGACAGAGACGCCGGGCCCAAAGATGAGGAACTGGTGCTTGAGGCCGACCAGCCACCACACACCGGCGATCGCTCCGAAGACGAGGGCGGCGATGGATTCGGTCATGTTGTGCTTGGGCTCGCGCTTGGTGAGCTTGGGCAGAGTGCGCGGGTCCCATTTGGAGAAAAAGCCGAACTTGGCCTGGACCACGTCGAGCGCCACAAAGACCAGGGTCACCCAGGCGAAGACGGAAAGTGCGGCAAAAGGATACCGCAACAGGATGCCGAGCGCCTGGCCCAGCCCTTGTCCGGTGGCGGCGACGGCAATGGCGGCCACGGCCATCGCGAGGAAGACAACGACCAACACCAGGCGCAGCACCATCCAATAAATGGCGAAGATCGACGGGTCGATGAGGTAGCGCTGCTTGCGGTAACGGCCAGCCAGCAACAGGGGATGGCCAAGCTGCTTCAGCAGCGCGACCTGTTCGTCTTCGGTGAGCGGACGGCCGAGGGCGGCTTCCTTGTCCTCGACTTGCGAGAGGATTTCGTCCGTCAGCTCGCGGATGACGTCGTTCTGCTGCGCCTTGGGCAGGGCCATCTTCACGGATTGCAGATAACGGTCAATGAGTTCCATGACATTGCTCCTGTTACGAATTTCCTTCGGTCGATTCGGGTGCGTTGCCGGGTGTTGAGGCCGTCGTACTACCCGGGCCCGGCGATTCCGTGCGCTTCAGGATCGCTTCCAGGGATGAAGACATGGCTTCCCAGTCCGTCAGAAGCTGGGCCAAGATGAGTTCCCCCTGGGGCGACAGCCGATAGAAGCGCTTGTTGCGCTTGTCCTGCTCACGCCACTCGCTGGCCAACAGGCCCTGTGTCTCCAGGCGGCGGAGGAGAGGGTACAACGTGCCCTCGTCGATCGCTATCCCATTGTCCGCAAGCGACTTGCGTAGTGTGTAGCCGTATTGCTCGCGGCGCAGCTCAGCCAAAACTGCGATGATCAGGCAGCCGCGACGAAGCTCCAACTGGAGATTTTCGAGGACTTCGGGGTTCATCGTGATGTCTACCGTGCGCAACATAGTGTACGCCACACACTGTATGTCACACAGTATATATTGTCAAGAGAAAAATGCAAAAGCAACATTCACCACGGAGACACTGAGGACACGGAGAAGAATCAGGCAAAGAACAAAGTCAAAGGCAGCCGCGGATCGCGCGGTGCAGCCAGATACCTGACGGGCAAGAAAACAACGAGAGCAACCACGGATTTACACGGATCTCACGAATAGAACGGGGCCCGGATTCAAACTCTTTGGCGACAGAGCCTGTAGTAAAATGTGTTTATGGCAAACACGTCGAGCACGACCTTCAGCATAAGGCTTAAGCCCGAAACCAAGAAGCGGCTGGCAAAGCTGGCCAAGGTCTCCGGACGAAGTGCAAACTTCCTCATCTCGGACGCGGTGGATTCCTACCTTGCTGATCAGGAGCGGCTGCAGGCGGAGCTTCGTCAGGCGGACCAGCAGGTGTCCTCCGGCCATTATGTGCGGCATGAAGACATGAAAGCATGGCTGTTGTCGTGGGGGACGGAACACGAACTACCGCCGCCCACGTGTGTCTGCGGCAAATCGCACGGCGATAAGTCGGCGTGAAGGCTGACCCTCCGAACCCCACACCTCTGCCCCTTGAGATCGTCTGGTCACTTGTCGCGCTTGCCAGGCTGCGCGAGATTCGCGCCATCGTGGCCGCTGATAAACCCGACGCTGCCGAACGCCTGGCCGTCCGCATCGTCGCGATAGTCGAAGTGCTCAGACATCATCCATATCTAGGCCGATCGGGCAGCGCGGCGGGCACACGCGAACTGGTGATCGGTGGAACCCCTTACATCATTCTGTACCGCGTCGCTGCGGAGCGCGTAGAGATTCAGACCATTTGGCACGGGGCGCAGCAATACAGGTAAAGGTCGCGGCATTGCCAGCTAGTCCTCGTCGTGAAGCGGGCCTTCTTTGGCCTCGCGGTAGGCGCGAACGGCTCCGGGGCTGGTGAAGTAGTCGTCGAAGTTGCGGCCACGCACCTCGCTGTCACCGGCCATCTGGCTACGGAACTTCGCCATGTCGACGGACTTCTGGAACTGCTCCTGAGTCAGGCCCTGCTTTACGGCTGCGTGAGCCTGTTGTCAAGACTCAAGCGCTTGCTATTGCTTGTCGTCGCCGCTACGCGGCTTGGGTTAAGCTCGAACTATGGCCAAACAAATCCCTGTCGGTACACGCGGTGAAGCCGAAACCACCGTCGAATTCAAAAACACGCTTTCAGCCTGGAAACCAGAATTGCCTCCGGTGTATTCCACGCCCCAGATGATTGGGTTGATGGAGGCTGCCGGCTACAACGCGCTGCATCCCTTCTGTGAAGGGGATGAAGTGAGCGTGGGGACGGCGATCAACATCGTGCACCGCGCTGCGGCCACGATCGGCATGCACATCAAAGTGGAAGCTGTTCTGGAGTCGTTCGATGGGCGCTTCTACACTTTCAAAGTCAGCGCGAGCAACGGAATCGAAGTCATCGGATACGGAACGATAGCGCGGGCGATTGTGAGCAAGGCGAAGTTCGAAGAAAAACAAAGACAGAAAGCAACACTCACCACAGAGACACAGAGGCACTGAGACGAGACGGGCGAAGGCTATTCACCACGGAGGGCACGGAGAAAAAGTGTAAATGTGGCCCCCCGCGACCAGGGCTTGCTAGACCTTCGTTTGGGTTGACTTGCAATAGCGTCCAAGCCTACGATTTGCCTCATCCCAGAGCGGTAAGCAGGAGCGGTGTCTCCCATGGCGGACCAAGTGGTGAGCAACGATTTGGTTGTCGGCCAGAGGTTAGGCCACTATCGGATTGTCCAGAAGATCGGTAGTGGCGGGATGGGCGATGTTTACCGTGCGCACGATGAGCACCTTGATCGCGCCGTAGCCGTAAAAGTGCTGCTGCCTGGAAAGCTAGCCAGTCGAACTTCTCTCGGGCGCTTTCGCCAGGAGGCTACAGCTCTTTCCCGGCTGAACCATCCCAACATATGCACGATCTATGACGTGGACGAGCACGGAGGCCGGCAGTTTATTGTCATGGAGCTGCTGGAAGGCCAGACGTTGGAAGAACGGATCGCAGGCCGGCCGCTGCGCCTTGATGAGCTGCTGAACCTGGCCATCCAGATCGCCGACGGGATGGAAACCGCACATAGCAGCGGGGTTGTGCACCGCGATATTAAGCCATCAAACATTTTCGTCCTTCCTCGCGGACAGGCCAAGATTCTCGACTTCGGCTTGGCAAAGCTGACGCTGCGGCCCAAAGGCAGGCCCAGCGCAGTCACTGAGGATCGCCTGACCACACCGGGGGTTGCGATCGGCACCACGGCGTACCTGCCGCCGGAGCAGGCACGCGGCGAGGAAGTGGACGCACGCGCCGATCTGTTCAGTTTCGGTTTGGTGCTCTACGAGATGACGACGGGGCAGCCGGCATTCTCCGGCAACACGACGGCCATGATCTTTGACGCGATACTGAACCGTGAACCCATACCGCCAGCGCGCCTGAATCCTGGTTTGCCGGTCGAGTTGGAGCAGATCCTCAGCAAGGCGTTGGAAAAAGATCGCGAGCTGCGCTACCAGACGGCCGCCGATCTTCGTGCCGATCTCAAGCGGCTGAAGCGCGATCTCGATTCAGGGCGGCTGCGAGTCGGCAAGTCAACGCGTTCGCGTGAAGGTTCCGGCCGAGAACACAAGGCTGTCGCCAGCCGCATCAAGGCCATCGCGGTGCTGCCGCTGGCAAACCTCTCCAACAATCCGGATCAGGAGTATTTTGTCGACGGCATGACTGAGGCACTGATCACGGACCTGGCGCAAATCGGCGCGCTGCGGGTGATCTCGCGCACCTCTGCCATGCGCTATAAGGGCAGTGACAAGGCGCTTCTGGAAATCGCGCACGAACTGAACGTGGATGGTTTCGTGGAGGGCTCGGTCATGCGCGCGGGCGATCGTGTGCGTATCACGGCTCAGTTGATTCACGCCGCTACGGATCAGCACATCTGGGCCAAGAGCTACGATCGCGATTTGAGCGATGTGCTGGCCTTGCAGAGCGAGGTGGCGCGCGCCATAGCCGACGAAGTCCAGGCCAAACTGACACCCCAGGAGCGTGCGCGGCTGGCGCGTGCGCGGCCGGTGAATCCGGCGGCTCACGAAGCCTATCTGAAAGGCCGCTACTACTGGGCGCGGGCCACAGAAGAGGGCGTGCGGACGAGCATTCAGTACTTTGAAGAAGCCATCGCGAAAGATCCGCGCTACGCGCCGGCTCACGCTGGGCTGTCGGATGCCTATAACCAGCTTTGCAACCCGATCCTGGAGATCGTGCCGCAGGGCGAGATCATTCCGAAAGCGAAAGCGGCGGCGACCAAGGCCCTGGAACTGGATGATTCGCTCGCCGAGGCGCACATCAGCCTGGGCCGAATCAAGTTCTACTTTGACTGGGACTGGGTGGGCGCGGAGAAAGCTTTCCGGCGCGCCATCGAACTGAATCCGAACTACGCATACGCTCACTACGTGTATGGCTTGCTGCTGAGCGCGCTGGGGCGACATGAGGAAGCCATCCAGGAATCGAAGCGGGCCCAGGAGTCGGACCCGGTTGCCCTTCTGGTGAATGGCGTCCTGGGACTCATCTATTGCTTTGCGCGGCAGTTCGAGGCCGCGGAGGAGCAATTACACAAGACCCTGCAGCTCGATTCGAACTTCATGTTCGCGCACTGGATCCTGGGCGGACTTTGCCTGCTTCCCATGGGGCGCTACGACGAAGCCATCGTGGAATTGCAGAAGGCCATCGCGATGTCGGAGAATGTCGCCCACCCCAGAGGGCTCCTGGGATACGCCTACGCCAAGGTAGGCAGAAAAGACGATGCTCTACGAGTGCTCGAAGAACTGGAAGAACTTTCCAAGCGACGGTATGTGGCGCCCTCGTCGAAGGCGTTTATCTACAGCGCTCTGGACGATGAACGAGTGTTCCAGGCGCTGGACGAGGCCTATCAGCAGCGCTCCTCGTCTCTGGTTTGGATAAGAGTCTTTCCCCATTGGGATGATTTGCGTGCACAGCCGCCCTTTCAGGACCTGCTCCGTCGCATGAACTTCCCGGCAGTGCCGTACTCTTCGTCGAAGTGAGCGCCACTTAATCAGTTGCCAGTGGCCGGTGGTCAGTTGACAATTCACGCGATTGGGAGCGGCCGCCAGGAGCAAATTAGAATTTCCTGTGTCCCGGACAGAGATATTCACCACGGAGGCACGGAGGACACGGAGTTTTTATTTCTTCCAGCTTCTCCGTGGTATTGATTGATTCCGGTGGGCGAGCCGATAAATCCGGCTATGCAAAATCTTAATTAATCCGGTCTAAGAGCTTCCCACGCCGCTTTCTCGCCGGCGACCACCGCTGCAAAAAACGCAAAATCCATAAGCCCACTTTGCAGCATCACTATATCTGTACCGGTTGAGTACGGCCGAAGGAGTTCGGCGGTTCTTGCAAGGCAATTCATGAGAGGAGAGTCACATGCCAAGAATCGACTACAGACGAGTTGGGCAAGATGTTTACAAAGCGATGGGCGAGTTGCAGGCACATGTGGATAACAGCGGGCTGGATCCGCTGCTGCTGAACCTTGTGTATCTGCGCGTGTCGGAGATCAATGGCTGCGCCTATTGCATCGACATGCACAGCAAAGACCTGCGAGCGATGGGCGAATCGGACATCCGGCTCGACCTCATTAATGTGTGGCGCGAGGCGCCGTCCTTTTACAGCGAGCGCGAGCAGGCCGCGCTGGCGTGGGCGGAGTCGGTCACCAGAGTCAGTGAAACGCATGTGCCGGACGAGGACTTCGAGTCCGCACGTAAACACTTCAGCGAAGAAGAACTGGCGAAGCTGACGCTGGCCATCGTCACCATCAACGGCTGGAACCGCTTCGCGATCTCGGCACGCTCGGAGCCGGGACGCTATCGGTCGAACCTCAAGCCGGTGAAGCAGCAGAAGTCGGCCTGAGTGGTGACGAAAACCAAAATCAACCGCGGATTGCGCGGATGAACGCGGATCAGATTCTGGGAAGTTGTCTGGGTCCTCTGTGCCGCTGTGGTGAATTCTCTCCGTCCCGCTACAATCGTCCTGCATGTCTCTTCGCTTCGAGATCGAGGCCACCGACGGCAAGGCGCGGGCGGGGCGGTTCTTCACGCCGCATGGCGTGGTCGAGACGCCGGTGTTTATGCCTGTCGGAACGCTTGCGACGGTCAAAGGCGTGCCGCAGGACGTGCTGGAAGAGTTGGGCGTCCAGATTCTGCTGAACAATACCTATCACCTGTACCTGCGGCCGGGCGTGGAGATGGTGCGCTCGCTCGGCGGCGTGCAGAGGTTCATGGCGTGGGACAAGCCGATCCTCACCGACTCGGGCGGGTTCCAGGTGTTCAGCCTGAGCGAGCTGCGCAAGGTGACCGAAGAAGGCGTGGCGTTTCGCTCGCACCTGGATGGCTCGTCGCACATGTTCACGCCGGAGAGTTCGATTGCGGCGCAGATCGGGTTGGGCGCCGACATCATTATGGCGTTCGACGAGTGCACCGAGCATCCGGCGGAGCATGGGAGGGCGCGGAAGTCGATGGAGATGACGCTGCGCTGGCTGCAGCGTTCGCGCGATTATTTTGAGGCGCATAAGGAAGAGGTGCCGTGGTTTGGAAGACGGTTGTCGGTTGCCAGTTGCCAGTTGCCAGCGAACTCAAACCCAGATCCCTCGAATCGGGCTGAAGCTCTCGCTCAGGATGACAAGACGGAAGAGTTTCGAGTTTCAAGTTTCAAGTTTCAAGAAAATGCAGGACCTTCGACTACGGTGGCGACGCAGGCGCTATTCGGCATTGTGCAGGGGGGGATGTATCCCGACCTGCGGCGGGAGTCGGCGCAGCGAACCGTCGAGATCGATCTGCCGGGGTACGCGATCGGTGGGCTGAGCGTAGGCGAACCGCGTCCCATGACGTATGAGATGGTGGACGCGGCGATGCCTTACCTGCCGGAGAACAAGCCACGCTACCTGATGGGAGTGGGCACTCCGGAGGAGATTGTGCATTACGTCGCGCAGGGCGTCGACATGATGGACTGCGTGTTGCCGACGCGGGCGGCGCGGCACGGCCTGCTGTTTACGTCGGAGGGGAAGATTTCGATCAAGACCGCGCGCTATGCCAAGGACGACGGCCCTCTGGACCCGAATTGCGGCTGCAAGGTGTGCCGGCGGTATTCGCGCGCCTATCTTCGGCACCTGTACGCCTCTAACGAGTTGCTGGCGCAGGTGTTAAACACCGTCCACAATCTGGCCTATTACCTTGACACCATGCGACGGGTGCGGCAAGCTATAATACTTAGGGAGTTTGCGACTTTTCTATCTGGTTTCAAACCACCGCATCTGAGTGTCCCCTAGCAACGGCCCGCCTGTCACTGCGCGGAAGGGTGGGCGCCGAGCGGTACGCTGCTGAAAATTCCTGGGCTTCAGAATTTTCCCGGACGTCCTGCGGTAAACCCCGCTAACGATTGGATGCAGCCGTGAGAGAGTGCGTCGTGCGGCGGTGTGGAGTTCAGATTTTCCCGGGGCTAAAGCCCGAAGTAGATCATTAGGCAGGCGGACGCCGCCTAAAGGTCGGCTCTACCCGAAAGTTAACGACACATGCAGACATTGACAGGGATTTATCTTCAGGCGTTCGGCGGCGGAGCAGCGCCGATCGTGATGATGGTCGCGATTTTCGCGATCTTTTATTTCTTGCTCATCATGCCGCAGCAGCGCAAGCAGAAGAAGTGGCAGGAGATGCTGAAGCAGGTGAAGCCGGGCGACAAGGTGGTCACCAGCGGCGGACTGACCGGAGCCATCATGTCGGTCAAGGATGACGTGGTCATTCTGCGGGTTCCGCCGGATAACATTAAACTCGAAGTAGCGCGTTCCTCCATCGTTACGCTCACAACGCAGGAGGAAAGCAAGTCCTAGCAAGGGTTGCAGTTTCCCATGAAGAAGAACCTCACAATAAAAATCGTTGGTATTTTCGCGGTGCTGATCTTTTTCCTGTTCGGCATCTTCGGCCTTCCCCAAAGCTTCACGCCTGCCGGTCTGCTGGCCGCGATGCAGCAGCGCATCCACCTGGGGCTCGACCTCAAGGGTGGCACGCACCTGATTCTGCAGGTGCAGGTGAACGACGCGATCAACGCCGACACCGACCGCTCCATCGAGCGGCTGAAGGACGATCTCAAGGCCAAGAACATCAACTACGCCGAGATCACGAAGCCCGACCCGCTGCAACATCCGGAAATGATCACGATCAAGGGCATTCCGTCGGAGTCGATCAGCGACTTCCGCAGCATAGTGGCTGACCGGCTGCCGGACTACGATCTGGCGTCGGGAGCGGAGAACTCGTTCACCCTGACGATGAAGCCGGGCATCTTGAAGGACGACAAGGCCAAGGCGCAACAGCAGGCGATCGAGACGATTCGCAATCGAATCGACCAGCTCGGCGTCAGCGAGCCGGTGATCCAGGAGCACGGACTGGGCGACTACCAGATACTGGTGCAGCTACCGGGCGTTGACGATCCGGCGCGCGTGAAAGAAATCATGCAGTCGACGGCCATGCTGGAAATCCGGCAGGCCATTGGCGGTCCTTATAACAGCGAGCAGGAAGCGATGCAGGCCAATGGAGGATTGCTTCCGGCGAATGCAGTGCTGATGAAGGGCAAGAACATCGGCGCGCGTGGAGGAGAGAACCCCGATCAGTATTGGCTGATCAGCCGGGCGTCAGCGGTGAGTGGCGGCGATCTGCGCACGGCAGACGCGGGCCGCGATGAGAATGGGCGTCCTGATGTGAAGTTCACGCTGACCGGCGAAGGCGGACGGCGCTTTGCCGCGTTTACCGGCGCGCACGTCGGCGAGCGGCTGGCGGTTGTGCTCGACAACAAGGTGATGGAAGTAGCCACCATCCAGGAGCAGATCCACGATGAGGGTCGCATCACCGGAGCGTTCACCGAGCAGCAGACGCAGGACTTGTCGTTAACGCTGCGTTCGGGCGCATTGCCGGCGGGCATCAAGTACCTGGAAGAGCGCACGGTTGGTCCGTCGCTGGGTGCGGACTCGATCCGCGCAGGTGTTCGGGCGGCTTTGTTCGGCATGATCGCGGTCATGATCTTCATGCTGTTCTATTACCGGTTTGCCGGTATCAACGCTGACTTGGGACTGTTTCTGAACCTGGTAATCCTGTTGGGGTTCCTGGGTTATTTCGGCGCGACACTCACGTTGCCCGGAATCGCGGGCGTGATCCTGACCATAGGTATGGGCGTGGACTCGAACGTGCTGATCTTTGAGCGCATCCGAGAAGAGCTACGGCACGGCAAGACGCCGGCCTCCGCGGTGGACCAAGGGTTTGCCAAGGCGTGGATCACCATCATCGATACGCACGTCACGACCATCGTGTCGGCACTGATCCTGTTCCTGTTCGGAACCGGCCCGGTGCGCGGATTCGCCGTGACCCTGAGCTTTGGTCTGTTGGCCAACCTGTTCACATCCGTTTTTGTATCGCGCGTTATTTTCGACGCCATCCTCAATCGCCACCAGCGTGGCGAGGCTTTGAGTATCTAAGGGAAGACGTGTTCACCACGGAGGCACGGAGGACACGGAGGAAGGCTTAGGTCTTAAGATGGGACTGGACGTGGCGGTTTTGGTGGTGGAGACGGGTCGATGATCGGCGAGGAGCAGAAGACGGGCGCCGTCGGCCTCATCGAAGAAGATCTGACCGGTGAAATCATCGGTGCGGCCATGTCGGTGCACCGGGAACTTGGGCCTGGTTTGCTGGAGTCGGCTTATCAAGTCAGTATGTGTCGCGAGCTGACGCTGAGAGGAATCCCTTTCCGGTCGCAGGTGGACATTCCGGTCGAATACAAGGGCGTCCGAATGGATTGCGGATATCGTATCGACCTGCTTGTGGACGACAAGGTGGTTGTGGAACTGAAATCAATTGAGCGCTTCCAGCCAGTGCATGAAGCGCAATTGATCACGTACTTGAGGCTGAGCGGGGTACACGTTGGGCTTTTGATTAACTTCAACGTTCCGGCTTTGCGCCAAGGAATTTTAAGAAGAATTTTGTAAAACTCCGTGTCCTCCGTGCCTCCGTGGTGAATGTTCACCCCGTGAGCGAGCGGGAGGGAAATTGAGTTTTTCGTAAGGGGCTAGCGGTGGAGTTTTTTAGAAATACAAACATCGATTTCCTGGGCAAGAAGTGGTATTTCCTTGCCTTCTCGTTGATCTTCAGTGTCGCCGGGCTGTTGTCGATTTTCTTCTGGCACGGCATTCCGTTCGGCGTCGACTTCAAGGGCGGCACGCTGGTGTACGTCAAGTTCGCGCAGACGCCGGACTTGGGCCAGATCCGCTCGGCCATGGACAAGGCCGGGTTGAAAGACCCGAAGATCCAGCGCTACGGCGACGCCGGCAACAATGAGGTTCTGGTGGCGCTGGAGCAGCGCGAGACAAGCGAGGCGGCGCTCGACCAGGGCAAGAACACGATCATCCACGCCCTGGAATCAACCGAGCAGCTACAGGCGGGCAAGCAAGACCTGAACAATACGGGTCCCTCGAGCTTGCAGCAGTATCTGCTGTCGAAAGACCCGCTGCACCTGGGCATGGACGCGGCCGCGAAATATCTCGCGATAGGCCAGCAGATCGACGACTTCCGCAATAAACAGCACGGCGGCGTGCTGAAGTCGGTGGATGAACTGAAGGGCGTGGTTCCAGCCGAAGTGCTCGCGGCAATGGAGCAGGACTTCTACACTTCGGACTTCGCGGTGCGCAACGTGGAGATCGTCGGCCCGCAGGTGGGCGGACAGTTGCGCAAGCAGGCGCTGTGGGCGACCTTGTATTCGCTGGGCGGAATGCTGGTGTACCTGTGGTACCGCTTCGAGCTGATCTACGGTGTCGGCGCCGTGGTGGCGTGTTTCCACGACACCATTATTACGATTGGATTCTTCTCGCTGCTGAACAAGGACATCACGCTGACCGTGATTGCCGCCATCCTGACCCTGATCGGATACTCGATGAACGACACCATCGTTGTGTACGACCGCATCCGGGAAAATATCAAGCTGCTGCGCCGCGAGGAGTTGGCCGACGTGGTCAACAAGAGCATCAACCAGACGTTGAGCCGGACAATCTTAACTTCGGGCTTGACATTTCTCACCGTCCTCTCGTTGTATGTGTTCGGGGGTGAGGTGCTGCGCGGCTTCTCCCTGGCGCTGGTCATCGGAATTCTGATTGGAACGTATTCCTCGATTGCGGTGGCAGCTCCGATGCTGGTGGCCTACACAGAGTGGCGGTCCAAGAAGACAGGGCGTGCTCCCCTTCCCGCTGCGAGTTCCGCTCGGGAAAAGATCAAGGTCAAGGCATAACCGATTTTCTTGGTCACACAAACCGCTTCCGGGGTGTATATTCAATTCCTTCGACGGGGCGACGGGATTTCCTGTGACTAGAAGCCGGTGTCGTTCAACGAAGGCGAGATGCAGGATTTAGATTTTGGGAGCAAAAGATTGTAGGGCGGTGTCTAAGTAATAAAAGCGTTCGACGGAGATCGGCTATGTTTGAAGACAGCCTCATGGAATCGGGAGGCAAGCTTAAATCGAAACAAGGCGCAACCACCGCCATTTCGTTCATCCTCCAGATGATTCTCATTGGCGTTCTCGTGTTGCTACCGCTTGTATTCACCGAGGCGTTACCGAAACAGCAACTGATGACCTTCCTGGTTGCTCCGCCTCCGCCTCCACCGCCCCCCCCGCCGCCGGCAGCGACGCCGGAAATCAAGATCGTAAAGAAGATCGTGAGCGAGCTCGACAACGGCCAGTTGCGCACACCGACCGCCATCCCGAAGAAAGTCGCCATGATTAAGGAAGACGAAGCGCCGCCGCCTTCGACAGGCGTGGCTGGCGTGGTGGGTGGCGTACCGGGCGGAGTACCGGGCGGAGCGATGGGCGGGGTGCTGGGTGGCATCATCAGCAACTCTCCGACTGTGGTACCCAGGGCCGCGACCCCGCAGCGCGTTCGCGTGTCGCAGGGCGTCTCCCAAGGTCTGCTGATCCGGCAGGTGAAGCCGGTCTACCCTGCGCTGGCGCGCTCGGCGCGTATCCAGGGCACGGTGGTTCTACAGGCTGTGATCAGCAAGGACGGTTCCATTGAGAACCTGCACCTGGTCAGCGGACATCCCATGCTGGCCCCGGCGGCAATCGATGCGGTGAAACAATGGAAGTACAAGCCGTACTTCCTCAACGGCGAGCCAGTCGAGGTGGAAACCACGATCAACGTGAACTTCACGCTGGCTGGCGGATAGAAATTAGCGCTGCGGCGCATTGCGCTTCGAAGCTCAACCGCGACCTGACCGGGATCGAAATGCGGTCGTGGTTCCAGCTTGGATCGTTAGCCATGGAAGCGGCCCGCCCTGGCATGAACGCAGGCAGGCTTGACCGGCCGGAGAGAAATCGGCCCAAAGTTCTGAATCACCCGCAGTAACGAAATACGTTCTGCTGTAACGAAAGTTCCTGAGGAGGAAAATTCGACTCATGCTTCTAGCAAATGTTTCAACCTACGCTCTCAGTCACGTACCCTCGGTCGCCGTCTGGATGTTCCAGGAAGCCGCCGTGGGATGGGACCCGGTCTCCCTCTGGAAACAGATGGGAGTTCTGGCAAAGATCGTCGTGCTGATCCTGTTCATCATGTCCGGCTGGTCAATCGGCGTGATGATCGATCGGGCGATGGCGTTCAGCGCCGCCCGTAAACAGTCGCGTGCATTCGCTCCCGCCGTTGCCGGCGCCCTGCGCGAAGGCAAGATCGACGAAGCCATCAAGATTGCCGAGCGCAATAAGAAGAGCCACCTGGCGAAGGTCGTCACTGCCGGCTTGCAGGAATTCCGCGCGCACGGCGAATCGGCCGACATTCCAGGCGAACAGATTGAAGCTTCGAAACGCGCCCTGGAGCGTGCCGAGGCCATCACCCACGCAGAATTGAAGCGCGGACTGAGCGGACTGGCGACGATCGGTTCGACGGCACCCTTCATCGGGCTGCTGGGAACGGTGGTCGGCATTCTGAATGCTTTCAAGGAAATCTCGACCCAGAAGGCAACCGGTCTGGGCGCGGTCGCAGGCGGTATTTCGGAAGCACTCGTGACCACCGCTATCGGACTGTTCGTGGCGATTCCGGCCGTCATGATGTTCAACTACTTCTCCAGCAAGGTGGAGGCCTTCGACGTGGAAATGGACAACAGCTCGAGCGAGCTGGTTGACTACTTCCTGAAGCGCCGTGGGATCGTCCGCCGGTAAACGGGGTCCGGCGCAGCCGTACACCGCCGAATTCCGATTGAACCGGGAGGTTGAACTATGGCGTTAGCAAAACGCGACGAAGGATCGAAAGTAAATTCCAACATCAACGTCACGCCGATGGTGGACGTGATGCTGGTGCTGCTGATCATCTTCATGGTCATCACGCCGATGCTGCAGAAGGGCGTCAGCGTGGACATGGCCAAGGTGGCCAGCCCGACGCCAATGCCGGATGCCGACAAGGAAGATGCCCTGCTGATCGCGGTCATGCGCGACGGCAAGATCTTCTTTGGCACGGACCGGGTTGAGCCGGACCAGCTTACGCTTAAGGTGAAAGACCGCCTAACCAATAAAGCGGATAAGCGAGTCTTCATCAAAGCGGACGCCCGCGCCCGCTACGGCAACGTGGTTGACGTGGTGGACAACGTCCGCTCGGCGGGTGTCGATGACGTGGGTCTGCTGACAGATCAATTGAAGACAGGGGCGGCTGCACAGGCTCCGCCTGCCCCAACTAAGTAAAGGGAGTCAGTTATGGGAATGGTAATGGGGGGCAGCAAAGGCGGCCCCGCAGCTGATATCAACGTAACGCCGATGATTGACATCCTCCTGGTGCTGCTGATCATCTTCATGGTGATCACGCCACTGACGCCGAAGGGCCTGGACGCGCTGGTTCCCCAGCCGCCCAAGGACAAGGAAAAGCAGCAGGACAACAGCGATCGCACCGTGGTCGTGCAGCTTTTGAAGGGCAGCGGCGACAAGGCAGCGCTTAAGATCAACCAGGACGACGTGACGTGGGAGAACCTTGAGGGACGTCTCAACGACATCTTCAAGACCCGCGCCGAGAAGGTGATGTTCGTCAAGGCTGATCCAGACCTGACGTTTAACGAAGTGGCGCAAGTCATCGACATTGCACATTCGGCGGGTGTCGATAAGGTCGGATTGATCACGGCCAAGATCGAAGCCGGCCAGTAGTGAGTCTTGCAACAGGAACGTGATTCGGGAAGCACTCCTCCTTCAGGGAAGGCGGGGCATCGCAAAGCGGTGTCCCGCCGTGCCATGGAACCCGAAAAAGCGCAACGGAGAGTGACACCAGACATGAAGAAAAGCGGACGGGTACTGACGATCCTTGCTGTACTGCTCGCGTTGCTTTCGGCTGTAGGCTGCGAGAAATTGAAAGCGCGCGACCAACTCAACAAAGGCGTTCAGTCGTACAAGAACGCACGCTACGAAGAAGCCATCGAACATTTCAAGAACGCGGTACAGCTCGACCCGAGCCTGACCAACGCGCGCCTTTATCTGGCGACCGCGTATGCCCAGCAATATATCCCCGGCGCCGATTCGCCCGAAAATAATCAATTTGCGGAGCAGGCCATCGAGGAGTTCAAGAAGGTCCTCGACACCAATCCTCCAAAAGAGCAGCAGATTCATAGTTTGAAGGGCATCGCCTCGCTGTACTTCAACATGAAGAAAATGGACCTGGCGAAGCAGTATTACCAGAAGGTCGCCGATCTCGATCCTAACGATCCGGAAGTGTATTACTCGATCGCCGTGATCGACTGGACGCAGGCCTACCAGCCTCGCCTGGAAGCCCGCGCCAAGCTGGGCTTGAAGCCGACCGACGACGTCAAGGACAAGAAGACCTGCGCCGACCTGCTGAAGGCGATCAAGGAGACGAACCAGGCAGTTGTAGAAGACGGCATCGCCAAGCTGCAGAAGTCAATTGAGCTGCGTCCAGACTACGACGATGCCATGGCCTACCTGAACCTGATGTACCGCGAGCGGGCCGATCTGGAATGCGACAATCCCGACGCGCGCAAGGCGGACCTGAAGTCAGCGGATGATTGGGTCGACAAGACCATGGCCACCAAGAAGGCCAAGGCCGAAAAGGCCGGTCCTTCGGGCATCGTGACCACTGAGACGCCCGCCAAGTAGACGCGATAAGTCGAACACAACGTGAACAGATCAAGCGCCCTCCCCGATCGGGAGGGCGTTGGTTCTGGTGCAGCTGGGGTCCCGGAAGCAAGATCCCTGTCGCAGGACGGCGCATAGCCCCAGTCGTTGAGGATTGTGACGACATCACTGGCTGATTGGAATCCATGCATTACAATGCTTGCTTTGGCGCGACGGTCGTCGCGCGAGGCGGGATGTCCCGGCGTCGCGGCGAAATCGCTCTGAAGGTGCTCTCATGTTCAAGCGAATTCTTATAGCGAACCGCGGCGAAATCGCGGTGCGCATCATACGTGCCTGCCGCGAGATGGGTATCGAGTCGGTCGCCGTGTTCTCCGACGTGGACCGCAAAGCGCTGCACGTGCGCAAGGCCGACCACGCGTATCACATCGGTCCTGCGACAGCCAGCGAGTCGTACCTCAACTTCGACAAGATCCTCGACGTAGCGCGGCGCAGCGGGGCGGAGGCGATCCACCCGGGATATGGATTTCTGTCGGAGAATGCGCGCTTTGCCACGGCATGCCGCGATGAGGGGATCAAGTTCATTGGGCCGACGCCCGAGTCGATGGAGATGATGGGCTCGAAGACCCGGGCGCGCCAGCACATGAAGAAGGCCGGCGTGCCGTTCGTTCCGGGTTCCGAACACGGCATGGAATACGAGGCTACTGAGCGGATGGCCGAGCAGATTGGCTATCCCGTGATGCTGAAGGCGGCGGCAGGCGGAGGCGGCAAGGGCATGCGCCTGGTGCACTCGCCCGGCGATCTGCGTTCCGCCTATGAAAGCGCCCGCAGCGAGGCGGAGCGCTCGTTTGGCGACAACGAGGTGTACATCGAGAAGGCCATCGTCAATCCCCGGCACGTGGAAATGCAGATCTTCGGCGACGAGCATGGCAACGTGGTGTACCTCGGTGAGCGCGAGTGCTCGGTGCAGCGCCGCCATCAGAAGGTGCTGGAGGAGTCGCCTTCACCCATCGTGGATGCGGAGATGCGGCGCAAAATGGGTGAGATCGCCGTCCGCGTGGCCAAAGCCGCCAATTATCAGAATGCGGGAACCGTCGAGTTCCTGGTGGATCAGGACCGGAATTTTTACTTCCTGGAGATGAACACGCGGTTGCAGGTGGAGCATCCGGTGACCGAGTTCGTGACCGGGCTCGACCTGGTGCACTTGCAATTTCGGGTGGCGGCAGGCGAGAAGTTGCCGTTCCGGCAGGAAGACATCACGCTGCGTGGACACGCTATCGAGTGCCGCGTCTATGCCGAGGACCCCGACAATAATTTCTTTCCATCGCCGGGGCAGATCACGCGCCTGATTTCGCCATCGGGCCCAGGCATCCGCCGCGACAGCGGCATGTACGAAGGCTGGACAGTGCCTATCGAGTACGATCCGCTGCTGGCTAAACTGGTGGGCTATGGCGAGAACCGCGACGAGGCCATCAATCGCCTGCTGCGGGCGCTCTATGAGTATTTTGTCGGCGGCATCAAGACCAACATCTCGCTGTTCCGCCGCATCTTGAAGGACCCGGACTTTCAAGCGGGCAAAATCGACACGGGATTCCTGGAGCGCTTGCTGGCAAATCCCGCAACCGAGACGGATGAGCGGCGCCCAATAATCGCCGCATTGGCGGCGGGCATCTTCGCAACCATGGATCCCAAGGCGACCTTCCCCGGCTCCAATGGACTGGCGGCGCCCGCCAACGGCCATGCTGCGCCGGCCGCAGAGGCCAGCAACTGGCGGCGGACCGCGCGCGAAGAGGGCGTGCGGGCGCGATGAGGCCCGCATCCAGTTGGTAGTGCAGAGCTCTGGCCCCCGTCGCATCGGCATCCGTCTCAGTCTGAGTCATGTTTTGAAAAGGGTACGGCTGCGGCCCCTGAGGTTCGCATGAAGCGAAGAGCGAAAAGCGAACGGCGCAAAACTGACAACCGACAACTGGCGACTGGCAACTGCATATGACCTATGACGTAGTGGTGGACGGCAAGACGCATCGCCTGGAACTGACCCGGGGCGACACGACATGGCTCTGCAAGGTGGACGACCAGCAGATCGAGGTCGACGCCGCCCTGACTGCACGCGATGTAATGTCGGTGCTGGTCGGCGGCAAGGCCTACGAGGTGAAGCGCGAACGCTCGCTGCAAGGTGAGTTGCACATGGTCATCGGCAGCGCCCGCTATGCCGTCGATGTGCAGGACCCGCGCTCGCTCCGCACTCGCAGGGCCGCCGGTGGCAACGAAGCCGGTCCGCAAAAAGTGACCGCTCCCATGCCCGGAAAGATTGTGCGCATCATGGTCGCGGTGGGCGACGAGGTCAAGGCCGGACAGGGCGTCATCGTCATGGAAGCCATGAAAATGCAGAACGAAATGAAGTCTCCCAAAGACGGTAAGGTGCAGAAGATCCTGACTTCGGAAGGATCGACGGTCAACCCGGGGGATACGCTGGCGGTGATTGAGTAGCCACCGGCAATTCGCAACGGCGCTTGGTCGGGCCAGTCGGTGATTTCTTTTGCTTCCTCGGCCTCGAGTCCTGCGTCTAACGTGGTGTATAGTACTGCCACGTCTCCTGCTGTGAAAGAAGCTCCTCAGTTCGATCGCCCGTTGTTCCAGAAATGGACTGCGCTGTTCTTCGTTCTGGTGATGGCGGGATTCGGTTTCGTGCAGGCAGTACACGTGCACGACGCCTTGACGAGTCAGTCGGCTCCGGCTTCGCACTGCTCGTTGTGCGTGGTTGCGCATAGCGCTGCACAGATCAGCGCATCTTGCACTGCGCCGTTACCCGTCATCGAGTCGGCGCGGATTGCGCTGCTGGACCCGCAACTTCAGTCCCAGCTTCAAATCATTTCCTCGTATATTCGTCCTCCCCCGCAAAACCTCTAATCGACGCTGACTTTCCTTCGACTATCGGCTCACGCTTTATCGACAGCCGTCTGGTCGCCATTTACAGGAAAACCCTTTCCGGCGAACGCCTCGCATTTGCGATGCAACGGAAGGCGGCAACAGCTATTGGAGGTTGAGATGTTTCGTAGGTGCACTTTGCAGTATGGCGCGCAATCATTTTCTCCAGCAGGATTCGCCGGAACAGGCAGGCAACTTGGGACGCGTGGTGCCGGATGGCTGCAGTGCTTATCCGCTCTGTCAGTCGCCATCGTCTGTTTGGGCCTTGGCGTCGGCAGCGGAAGTGCGCAGACCTCGGGAAATTCATCGCTGAGCGGCGTCGTCGCCGATCCGACCGGCGCGGTAGTGCCGGGCGCGACGGTCGAAATTCACAACCCGGTCAGCCAATTCAGCCGGACAGCCACCACCGACGGCGAAGGGCGATTCACCTTCACGAACATTCCATTGAATCCTTACCACCTTAGTGTCACTGCCAAGGGTTTCGGTGCTTATTCGCAGGATTTGGATGTTCGTTCCGCGGTGCCGCTTAACGTCAACGTAGCGTTACAGATCCAAGGGGGCGCCCAAAACATCACAGTCGAAGCCGGAGCCGCGGACCTAATAGAAAACGATCCGACGTTTCACACCGACATAGACCGGCAAATGTTCGACAAGCTCCCCCTGGAGAGCCCGTCCTCGGAGTTGAGTTCGCTGGTCACTTTGTCATCTCCGGGGATAGCCGCCGATTCCAACGGCCTGTTTCACGGATTGGGCGATCACGCGGAGAACTCGTTTTCGCTCGATGGCCAGCCCATCACCGACCAGCAGAGCAAGGTCTTCTCCAACCAGATTCCGCTCGACGCTGTGCAATCGATGACGGTCATCGGCGGAGCACCGCCGGCCGAGTTCGGAGACAAGACCAGTCTGGTGATCGATGTAACCACTCGCTCGGGAATGGGCTCGACCACACCGCATGGCGCCGTCACCGCTTCCTACGGCTCGTTTGGCAGCTCCAATGTCGACATGAACTTCTCGTACGGCGGCAAGAACTGGGGGGAATTCATCGCGGCCAACGGACTTAATACCGGCCGTTTTCTGGATCCGCCGGAGTTCGGGGTCATACATGACAAAGGCAACATGGAGAACATCTTCGATCGCGTCGACTACGTGTTTTCTCCGAAGAACGCATTGCACCTGAACTTCCAATTTACCCGCTCCTGGTTTCAAAATCCCAACGCATACGATCAGCAATATCACGATTTCAATGGCGTGATTCAGACTAACCCGATTACCGGTCAGCCGCTGGGACCGACCGATCAACGTTCCAAAATTCTCACCTTCGACATCGCGCCGACGTGGTCCTATACGATCAATCCGAATACAGTCCTGAACGTGACGGGCTACGTACGACGCGACGCCTACAACTACTACCCAAGCGATAACCCGTTCAACGACCTTGGTCCACAGAATCTGCAGAGAGAAACCGTCGCCCAGCAGCGCAGCCTTCTCAATGCCGGAGCGCTCGCGAACGTCAGCTACACGAAGGGTATTCACAACATAAAGGCCGGCATCATGTATGAGCAGACCTTCCTGAACGAGAATGACCAGCTCGGGATTGTCGATCCCACGCTCAACGCACCTTGCCTGGATATGAATGCAGTTCCGGTCAACGGTTTTAGCGATCCGTCGCAGTGCGATGGAGCCGGATATCAGCCAAACATTGGCTCGAACCCGAACGCAACCAATTCTGCCCAGTATCCCTTGTTCAACAATGTTCTGCTGCCTTACGACCTGACGCGCGGGGGAGTTCTCTTCCCCTTCGTTGGCCACGCCGACGTCAAAGAGCTCGCGATGTACGTGCAGGACAACATTACCCTGCGCAACTGGAGCTTCAATCTTGGGATTCGCGGAGACATGTACAACGGCCTTGCCGTCGCCAGCCAAGCCGAGCCCCGCGTGGGAATTTCGTACAACATCCAGAAGACGAATACCGTTCTGCGCGTCTCCTATGCGCGCACATTGGAGACGCCTTTCAACGAGAACCTGGTGCTCTCCAGCATCGGCTGCGGGTCAGACGTGCTGAACCCTCTTCTCGCCTGCTCCTCCAACACGACGACGCCATTGGCACCCGGTTTTCGCAACGAATTTCATGCCGGCCTGCAACAGGCCATCGGAAAATTCCTGGTGATCGACGGCGAGTACATCTGGAAGTACACCCACAGCGCCTACGACTTCAGCGTGCTGGGCAATACGCCGATCACCTTCCCAATCGAATGGCATAACTCCAAGATTCCAGGATTTGCGTTGCGCGCCAGCGTACCGGTCTATCACGGATTTACTGCGCTGGTGGTCATGTCCAGCGTCGCCGCCCGGTTCTTCACTCCCCAGATTTCGGGAGCCGGAGCCACTCCATCGGCGCCACTTGGGGTATTCCGCATCGATCACGACGAAGCCTATAACATGACTGCACACCTGCAATATCAGACCCCCTGGAAGCGCGGACCATGGTTCGGCTTCAACTGGCGGTACGACAGCGGGCTGGTCGCCGGCGCTGTGCCATGTTACGGAATCGATGCAGCCAACGACTGCCCGCAATCGACCACGCTGAATGGGCTGCCCGCCATCACCATGACCGATCCGGGCGGAATCCCTCTGACCGCCGACCAGGAGTTTCAAGCCGGCTTCACGTGCAATGGTGTACACGCAACTCCGACGGTCGCTCTGCCCTTCACCTGTCTGGCTTCGCAGTTCGGCTCTAGCCTTACCACGGTGCCGACGCCGGGGACCGAGAACGACGACCACAACCCACCTCGCATCAGGTCACGAAACCTCTTCGACCTGGCGATCGGAGATGACAACCTGTTCAAGACAGATCGGTACAAGTGGAGTGCGCAGGTGAACTTCATCAACCTGACCAACAACTATGTGCTCTACAACTTCTTGTCAACGTTCAGCGGCACACACTACGTGACCCCACGAGCGATCACGGCCACAATCGGATTCCACTTCTAGCACCTCAGGTGGCCGGGGTTTCGCGCAGACCCCTCTGCGCGTTCTGTGGGAAGACATGGGTAGACAACGCGAAATCGCCATGGCGTAGACGATCCGCCTGCATCGGGAGACCTCAATATTACCGAGTCCCCAGATCCCATCGGCGTTCCTCCGCGAAATCCGCGTTGCTGTTGGTCCTCCGTGTTCCCCGCCGGTGGCCCACATATCCCTTTTTTTGGGATATGTGGGGTTGTTTCCAACCGCCGAACGGCGCTTTCCGCATTCTTCCCATTTCGGGAAAATCTGGTTACCTTCGTAACGTCGCCCTGCATTTTCCCTCTCGCATTCCCTCCGCACGTGACCCTATCCTGAACGATTGACCCTGCGGAGGGCCCTATGAGCTCGCATCTCATCATCCGTACCTGCCGTCACACGTTTCCCGACGGCCGCGACTGCCAAGGTGCCGCCGTTCGCGGACGCGCCTGCTGTCGCCATCACCGTGGGACCCGCACCCGTCTCCACAACATGGCCCGTGCGCGCCGCCTCGCCTGCATCCCTCGGCTTTGCGTGCCCATGACCCCGCGCGACCTCGCCTTGAACCGTTCTGAAGTCCTCCGCGTCGTGACCAACGGCGGTGTCGACTTCGCCACCGCCCGACTGATGCTGTGGGCCATGGATCTCACCGCCGCCGCCCTCCCCGCCCAGCGAAGCCCCGGCATTTGCCGCACCCGTAACCCCAATGTTTTCTATTACGTACCCCTAAAGCCTTTGTTTTCCCAAAGCTGCACCGAAAATGCCTCACAAGTGCCTGAAAACACACGTGGGGACGGGGAGGGGGGTACCACCCACTGGCTACAGTGTCTACCTCCTATAATGCTCCGATGAAGAAGGACTGGACGACCAAGCTCATCCACTCAGACGTGCGCGTGCCCGAGGGGTTCCGCTCGCTGGCGACGCCGGTTTATCGTGGGTCAACTGCGCTGTTCTCCGATGCCGCCGACGTTGATGACAACTGGGACCAGTACGAAGTGGGCTACACCTACGGCCTGTACGGGACGCCCACGACACTGGAGTTGGCCGGACGGATTTGCGAGCTCGAAGGCGGCTTCCGTACCCTGATCACGCCGGGAGGCCAGTGCGCCATCTCGACCATTAACTTCGCGTTCCTGAAAGCCGGCGACCACATCCTCGTGCCCGAGAGTGTATATGGCCCTAACCGCAAGCTCGCTCGATTCGTGCTGAAGCGTTTCGGCGTCGAGACTACGTTTTATCCGCCCACCATTGGACGAGAGATTGAGGCGCTGTTCAGGCCGACGACCCGCCTGGTGTGGTGCGAGAGCCCCGGTTCGATCACCATGGAGGTGCAGGATGTTCCGGCAATCGCCGAAGTCGCGCACGCCCGTGGCGCGCTGGTGGTCATGGACAACACGTGGGCGGCGGGCGTGCTGTTCGACGCGCTGGCGCACGGCGTGGACATCACCATGCAGGCGGTGACGAAGTATATTGGCGGCCACAGCGATCTGCTGCTGGGCTCAATCACGGTGAAGGACGAAGCCGCATGGAAGACGCTAGGCGCGCATCAGCAGGTGCTAGGCGGTGCGGCGTCGCCAGACGACTGCAGCCTTGCGCTGCGAGGCATGAAGACCATGGCGGTGCGCCTGCGGGCGATCGAACGCTCTGCGCTTGACGATTGCCGAGTGGCTCAGCGGGCGACCGGAGGTCGAGCTGGTGCTGCATCCCGCGCTGCCGTCGTGCCCGGGTCATGACTTATGGAAGCGCGATTTTCTGGGATCGTCAGGACTGTTCTCCATCGTGCTCAAGCCCGGCGTGACCAAGCAGCAAGTGCTGGCGTTTGTGAATGCGCTGGAGCTGTTCAAGATCGGCTATAGCTGGGGAGGCGTGGCCAGCCTTGCGGTGGCGTACGACTTTACGGGTTTCAAGGGGCGTCCCAACTATGAGCACCGCATCGTGCGGTTGCATATCGGGCTGGAGGCCCCCGACGATCTCATTGCCGACCTGGAGCAGGGGCTGAAGAAGTTGAGCCAATGATTTGCTCAGCCTGAGGTCGATGCCGCGACCTGAAGGCGAGACTATTTCGTGGTGCCGGTTTTCTTCAGGATGTCTTCCGCAAAGAAGTTCTCGACTTTGGCCTCATCGCGGATGACTTCGTAGTAGGCCGCTTTCAGGAGTTGCTCGCGCCGATCACGCAACTGCTCGCGAACCGCCTGCTGCACGCGCGGGTCCTTCAGTTCACGTTGTCCAGCGGCTTCCTTGCTGATCAGACGAACCACGCGATATCCGAAGATCTGGTGACTATTAGGGTCGCCAACCACCAGGACACTGGTGTACTGTCCCGGCTTCAACTTGGCGATCGACTCGTAGGCGCTCTTGTCGCCCTTGAGCGAAGATTCTGGAATGAAGCCGAGGTCGCCGCCATTCTGCGCGGTTTCCGGTTGCTCGGAGAAGTTCATAGCGACGGAAGCAAAATCCTCTCCGCTGTCGAGCCGGTTCTCGATCATCTGGATTTTCTTCCTGGCTTCCGCGTCGTTTTGGGCCTTGTTGGCGATGTTGCGGGTCTGCGGGTTGGACTGGGTGGTGACCAGGATCTGCGCCAGATGGAACTGCGGTTCAATGAGGTTGAACTCGGCCTTGTGCTGATCGTAGTAGGCCGTAATGTCTTCATCGGTAACGTTGATCTTTGACGTGACTTCCTTGTTCAGGACCTTCTCCACGGTGATGGAGCGGCGCAAATCCGCTTTGAAGTCGGCGAGCGTGATCTTGCGGTCAGCCAGGCGCTTGTCGAAGTCCTGTTGGCTGAAGGGCGTCTTGATCTCAGCCAGTTTGCTGTTGACCTCGTCGTCGGTGGCGAGCAAGCCCAGCTTCTCGGCGCGCTGCATCAAAATTTCGTTGTCAATCAGTTCCTTCAGGATGTTCAGGCGAAGCGTATCGGCTTGTTCGTCGGTGGGTTTCTGGGGAGCTTCGGCTGTCTGGTTGTTGTAGTACTTGTCCACCTCGGTGCGAAGAACTTTGCGGCCATTGACGGTGGCCATGACGCCCTCGGTGTTTTTCGTGGTGTTGCAGCCTGTGCCCGAGAACAGCAGGAAAAGCGCCGTCGCCGCAAGTAAGGCGACCGCGATACTCCGTCCATGCCTGGGACCCGATTTCAAGACGCGCTCCTCTTGCTTGGCAAAAATACGCTGTGCCACGTGCCGCAGTGCCGCACATGACGCTGGCTCACCGTACGGTCTTTGAACCGGAGCCACGTTAGTTGGCGGCCTTCGGCTGAGTGGAGGGTGCCTGGACGGGCGGCTGAATCCCGGCTGCGAGCAGTTGCTGGTTCAAGATCGCTTTCACTTCCTCGGCTTCCACTGCGCCTTCGAGCCGTTCGCCATTGATGAACAAGGTTGGAGTCGCATTCAGACCCAGCGACTCGCCCTCGGCCATGGAGGCTTTCAGCGCTCCATCAGGCTGCGACTTCAGGCAAGCCTGCAGACGCCCCATATCGGCATTGTTCTTTTTGCCTAAATCGAGAGCGATGCGGTCGAGCTCCGCCGTAGACTTCTGCATTTCCTGCCCAGTCCCAATGGCCCTCTGGTTGGCGTGAATATAGTCAGCATATTCCCAAAAGGCGGCACCGTTCTCAACCGCCAGGCAGTTTGCGTCATTGGCGGAATGCTGTGCCCAGGGGTGCATGGGCAGAGGGTAATCCTTGTAGATGATCTTTACGCGATCGCCGTACTGGGGAAGGATGTCCTGCATCAGGGTGGCGTGCATGCGGGAGCAGAACGGGCACTGCAGGTCATCGTAATTGACGATGGTGACCTTGGCGTTGGGGTTGCCGCGCACCGGGCGGCCCTTCACGTCGATCTTGCTCATGCGATCGGTGTAGATGTCTTTGGTGAGATCAATCTTCGTGACCCGCGCCAGGGTCTTGCCGTCTTGCGAGAGGATGAAGTCGACCTTCTGCTCCTTGCCCCGTGCATTCAGCGTGACCGTAATTGCGTCATAGGTCGGGAAATCGCTGGGATGACGTGGGCCGACATCAATGGTCACGTCCGGAGGAAAGTCATACTGAGCCTGAATCTGGCGCTGAATGCGTGCCTTCAGCTCGGGAGAGACATTTTGCGCCGAACAGCCGGCGGACACTAACAGCAGCAGGACAGCCAATCGTTTCATCAGCAAAGGACGAACCACCTTGGGATTTAAGCCTAAGACCTCTATTATCTCACGCGGACTTGCCGATGAGAACGGCCCGAACGGACGTGGAAGACCCGCTGGCAAGCTGGCGGCAGCTGTCGGCAACTAGCGATCGCCAACCACCTGGCGCTTAAGAACCCGTGGATTTGAGCAATGTCTCGACGGGAAGCACCGCATTCATCGAGCCCGAACGAAAGCCTTCGAGGTCGAGCGTAACGTAGGAGAATCCCAACGACTTGAAGATGCGGGTGAACTCGGCTGCCATCTCGGGAGTAAAGGCGCGGGGCAATTCCTCGCGCGCGATCTCGATGCGTACGATGTCGCCGTGGTGCCGGACGCGGAATTGGCGGAAGCCCATTGCCCGCAGCGCTTCTTCGCCCTGCTCGACGACCTGCAGAGCCTCGGGGGTGACGGGACGGCCGTACTCGATGCGCGAGGACAGGCAAGCGGAAGCGGCCTTATCCCAGACGCGCAAGCCGGCGAGCCGCGCCAGTTCGCGAATGTCGGATTTAGTGAGGCCGGCTTCAAGTAACGGAGCGGCAACACCGTGCTGCCGCGCCGCCTGCTGACCGGGACGGTAATCGCCCTGATCGTCTGCGTTCACGCCATAGGCGATCACGTCGAATCCTCGTTGCGAGCGAAATTCCTCCATCACGGTGAAGAGTTCGTCTTTGCAATGGAAGCATCGGGAGGCGTCGTTTTGGCGGTACTCAGGACGTTCCATCTCCTCGGTTTGAATGATGGTCAGCGGTATCCCCTGTTCCTGGGCAAAAGCTACGGCGTCACGCATTTGCGACCGCGCCAAGCTAGGCGAGTCGGCAAGGACCGCCAGCATGTTCTCTCCAAGTTCACCGTAGGCCGCCCAAGCCAGGAACGCGGAGTCCACTCCTCCTGAGTACGCCACCAATACGCGCCCGAGCCGACGCAGATGTTGCTGGAGCTTTCGCGCCTTGGTGTTCAGGGCGTCGGTCGAACCCGATAGGAAGTCTGCGGAGAACATCGTCCCATTGTAGACGGCGAAAAGAGCGGAAAGGATGCGAACTAGTAGATTCTCTGCAGCTTCTTCAGATTGCCGAAGGTCCCGACATTGGTAAGGCTGAAGGCAAAGCGGTAAGCATTTTCGTTACGCACGGTGCCCAGTGCCCAGCGCGCATATTCGAAGGTGAGGCCGCAGCAATCCCAGTTGTAGGTACTCTGGACCGTCGCTCCCTGGATAAAGTTGTTCTTGATGTCGAATGCCATACTGGCGGCAGTGCTGAAGCCTCGACTGTTGAGATTTCCATAGATGAACTGTGCCCGGAACTGGTTGAAGATGTCGGGCGCAAGGACCTGGTTGATGGTCGCGGGAATGACTTCGCCGGGAACATGCAAGTAGCTCTGGCCCCCGAGAACGTACCATTTGGGACTAAGACGCTGGCCGACAAGAATCGTGCTGGCATTCACCTGGTGAAAGACGGGGTCATAGTCCAAGGCCCACTGGAAGTCAGTGGATCCGTCACGAACCAGCAGGCGCGAAACGATCGGCGAAGCATTCCGCGGCTGGGTGAGAAACGCGATTCCGCTAAAGTCGACCGAGCTGTCGAACACGTTGCGCTGATTGGGGACGAGCGCGCCGCCAAATGTCGGGTCGAAGAAATACTTCTGGGCGATGGTCCAGGTAATGATCTCTCGCGCCGGCCCACTCTTGTCGTCACAGATGTCGGGATTGGCGGCCATTTGCTTGGTCACGTCCGCAGGCGGGGTGTCGGGAGAAAGGTACTTCGGACGCTGGAAGCACTCGGAATTCGATTTTGACTTCTTGGCATAGAGGCGGTTGACAACGCCGTATTCGACCCCGTTGGAGTCCGCCAGAATGTCGCGGTAGTCAAAGCGAATGATGTTGGAGAAATTGTTGATCCCCGTCTCGTAACGATAGATCGCATAAGGTTCGACGACGTGCTTCATGACGTAGCCGAAAAGCTTGCGGTCGAAGATCTTGGCGATGGACGGGGGCCGCACTTCCATCGACGCCTGCAATACGTTGCGGTTGATCGTCTGCGCAATTGCAACGCCGATAATACCGGTATTTCCATTGGTAGGGACAAGCCGTTCGGTGTAGAGGGTTTCTCTCACGCCGGCTTCGGGGCGGAAGGTCCATCCCTGCAGGAATGTGGGCAGCGAGATGGTGGGGTTAGCGTCGAGACGCCCTACGACGTTCTGGGTCTGGAAGCCAGGCTCATGACGGGACACGCCCTCGCCAGCGACGTCGTAGGTGTACATGAACTTCGAGTTGAAGATTGGGTTCTCTACGCCGGCCATCTGGAAGCTCGGTATGTGAGCGATGTCGATAACGTCACCGGTTACCGTGCTCTGATAGTTCTGATAACGGGACATCAGGAAACCTGCGTAATTGCCCGACCAACTCTTGCTTATAAATCCCGCAGAACGGACCTCGGAGTTGATGGCCTCGGTGAAACTCTGACCGAAGGCCAGGCGGAAAAGATAAGAGCTGAGGTAATCGACGGAAATCACTCCGCGAAAACCGTAGGGCAGGTTGACCGAGCCATTTGCCTTGAACTCTTCACCGCCCTGATTCTGCCCTGTACCCGGATACCCCTGCTCGTCAATGACACCGTAGTACTCGGCGTGAAACTGGTAATTCCAGCCGATACTGCGGTAGCTGCCGATTTGTGCCCAACCGCGAGAGGAGAAAGAATAGCCGCCAATCTCGGCGTCGGAATTGCGGTTGATGGCCCAATAGAAGGCATCTCCGACGATGGTTCCTTTTGTATTCGATTGTCCGATGGTGGGGATGAGGAACCCGCTTTTGCGGCCGAGGTTGTCGGCCGGATGTTGAACGTAGGGAAAGTAGAAGATCGGAATTCCCTTGATGCGCATGGTGGAGTGATACATCTTGGCGTCGCCGCCCACCTCCACCGTAGCGGTGGCCGGGTGGAACTCCCATTTAGGCTTGGGAAGCTGGCACGAAGTAACAACGCCCTGATGTACCCGGTACAGGTCAGGCCCCAGTTTGTCCACGACCTTTCCGGTGAAGAAAAAGGGGGTGGAGGAGGTGAGGAACATGACCTGGTTCTTCACCCTGATACCGGTGGAGCCGGTTACGTCATAAAACGTCCCGGTATCGCGGCTGACATCGTAGGTGGCGTGCGTGCCGACCAGGTGCTCGTTGTGGGTTCCGCCATCGTAGACGACATGACCCGTGGCGGTGATTTGCCCGGTGGTGGAGTCGTAGGTCGCCTGGTCGCAATGCAGAACGTTGGTGCGAAACCGAATTTCGACGTTGCCGCGCACCTTGTAGATGTCCTGGTTCTTTTCCTGCTCGTCGGCGCGAATCAGCACTTCGTCGCGGTTCAAGACAGCGTTCGCGGGCGGACGCGGATTGCCGGAATCCTGTTCGGCCGCGCTCTGCATCTGCTGCTGCACGACTTCTTCCATCACCTTCATGCCTTCGTCCTCTTCAGCGGGCGCGGCAGGCTCAGGTTGTGAAGGTGCGGGCGCCTGCTCAGGTGGCGCAGGAGAAGTGGCTTGAGGCGAAGCACTCGGTGCCGGATTCTGGTCTTCGGAAGGGCTGCGCAACTGGCTGGTTAACAGCCCCGGCGCGAGAAGTAGATGACAACCCAACAGGGTCGTGATAATCAATCGAGTGCGGGAGATCATCGAAAGCCGCGCGTTCCCTCGCCTGAGGCGTTTGAATCGGCCCAACCTTGCAACTTAGCACGTTGCAGGGACTCAGGCAAAACGCGAAGCCCTTTTGGTTATTTCACGCTGCTCTGGTGTTTCTCTAAACCCGCTTTCCGCATGCTGGTTGCGTCGTTGATGCCAATCGAGCGAAGCACAACTACGCCGCAGCGCGGAGGGATGAGGGACGACCTTCTTTTCTCGTTCGGTGTCACAACGATGTTGGGGAACCTGCGGGTCTCGTATCTAAAAGGAAAAGTCGCGCCACGACATGACAGAACAGCAATTCTCACCCATCAGCGCAGCGGATAGTTCGACGGAACCGGCAGTGGATCTTTGGCGAAGCGAAGTGCAATCGCGCCTTGCTCGCTACAAGACCCGTCGCGGCCGGCGCATCGAGGGAGCGTTCTCCATGCGCTTCCCCTTTCCTGCCGACGAGGCGGTTGAACCGGTCGCAACCTCCGACACAGTTTTTGTAATTGCCGAGCCGTTAGAAGTTGCTCCGAAAAACGACTTGATTCCGGAAGCGGACAGCCGGGAACCAGCAAGTTGGCGAGCCGCAAATCGCTTTGTCTGGTCAGATGGAGAAGTCGGCTGTCGAGAACGAGGTCCCTGCGGAGGAAGGCATCGATCTGGTGCTGGCAGTTGCGCCGGAGCCCGAACCGTTTGTGGATACAGTTCAGCGGCCGAGGCCGAAACGGAAGGTCATTGCCTTTCCCAAGCATCTTTCGATCGCGCCGGAGGGCGTGTATCGCCTGGCTGATCCCGTGACCACGGAATCGCCCCGCATTCTCGATGTCCCCGAGGAGTTGGAGGCCATTCCGACGACGCCTTTTCTGGATGGACTGCAACTCGATCGAGTGGGCCGCGCCGATGAGGCGCGCGACCGGGAACACGTGGATCTTCCGTTCCGCGCGGTGCGGGTTTCACAACGCGTGCTCGCGGGGCTGGTTGATGTTGTAGTGGCCGGCGTTGGCGTGGCGGTGTTCGCCGCGGTCGCCTTTAAGATCCTCTCCAACCCGCCTGTCACAAAGCCTATGATTGGGGCGCTGCTAGTCGCTGCGGGGCTGCTGTGGAGCGTGTACCAGTACCTGTTGGTGGTGTACGCGGGTCAGACTATCGGAATGATAGCGGCGAAGATCCGGCTGCGCACCTTCAAGGGAACTGCACCGACACTGAGGCAACGGCGACATCGGGTGTTGGGTTTCTACTTCTCGGCGCTCTCTCTCGGCATGGGGCTGATGTGGATGCTGGTCGATGTTGACGCGCTATGCTGGCATGACCGCCTCAGCCAGACCTACCTCGCGGACCGTCAGCCTTAAGTCCTACGATCCCTGTGGTACTGACAACACAGGGCCGAACAGTGTAAATTTCAAGCTTATATACCGTCGAGCTCGTCCCCCTGTCGCGGTTGTCCCGGGTTCTGTGGGAGGCACTAGATCCCGGGAAGCTACGCCCCTTATGTCCACGCAAGCGCCAAATCTGCAGCGGCCAGTGGTAAAGGTTTTCGTCGCCACTACGGTGATGTTGACCTTCATCTCGTTCTGGCGCGCCGCCGCCATTGTGCTGGCCGACCTGGCCTCGTCCGCTTATTACGTGGGCGGCGATGCCGAGAAGGTGATCGGCAAGAGCGCGCCGTGGTTCGTGCTGGCGGTCATGATCTTCAGCTACGCCGTGCGGGCTCTGTATATCGAGTCGAGCGCAATGTTCGTGCGCGGCGGCGTGTACCGCGTGGTCAAGCAGGCGCTGGGCGGGACGCTGGCGAAGCTCTCGGTTTCGGCGCTGCTCTTCGACTACGTACTGACGGGTCCAATCAGCTCCGTGGCCGCCGGGCAATACGCTGCCGGCTTCCTCATCGACACGCTGCACCACATCGGGTACGAGGTCCACATTCCAGAGAACGGTTTTAGCGCTGTATTTGCTATCGGCGTGACCATGTTCTTCTGGTGGCTGAACATCAAGGGCATTCGCGAATCCAGCGACCGGGCGCTGCAGATCATGAAGATCACGACCGTCATGGTGGTGATTCTCATAGTCTGGTGCGTGATTACGATCGTGAAAACCGGCGCGCAGCTTCCGCCGCTGCCCTCTCCCGCCGACATGCACCACGATCGCGAGTCGTTGGGATGGCTGCTCGGCACCTGGGCGCAGAAGATCCCGCTCATCATGCTGCTGGTCGGGTTCGGCCACTCCGTGCTGGCCATGAGCGGCGAGGAGTCCCTGGCACAGGTTAATCGCGAAATCGAGCACCCCAAGCTGAAGAACCTGGAGAAGACCGGGCTGGTGATCTTCCTCTACAGCCTGTTCTTCACCTCGCTGGTGTCATTTTTCGCGGTGATGATCATTCCGGACGGAGAACGGGCAGGCTACTTCGCCAACCTCATCAGCGGACTGGCCATGAACGTCGTGGGTCCCTACAGCCTCAAGCTGGTCTTTCAGGGATTCGTGGTGCTGGTGGGTGCGCTCATCTTGTCGGGCGCCGTGAATACTGCAATCGTTGGGGCCAACGGCGTGCTCAGCCGGATGGTGGAAGACGGCGTTCTTACGACATGGTTCAAGAAACCCCAGAAGAAATACGGCACCAGCTATCGCGTGATCAACATGATCGCCCTGCTGCAGGTCCTAACCATCATCGCCAGCCGAGGAAATGTCTATCTCCTGGCGTCGCTGTACGCGTTTGGCGTGATCTGGAGCTTCTCGTTCATGTCGCTGGCGGTGCTGGTGTTGCGTTACACGTCGCCGGAGAAGCGCGAATGGAAAGTCCCGGGGAACATCCACATCCGCGGCGTTGAGGTTCCTATTGGACTGGGACTCATATCCGTGGTGCTGTTCTCCACGGCGTTGGTGAACCTGTTCACCAAGGAGATGGCAACCATCGCCGGGGTGAGTTTCAGCCTGGTGTTCTTCGTGGTTTTGACGGTGTCCGAGCGTGCGGTAGCGGAACAGCATGCCACGGGCGAGTCCGGACTCGAGCAGTTCAACGTAGCTGCCAACACCGAACTCAGCGCGCAGGCCATGGAAGTTCGCCCAGGCAACATCCTGGTGGCAGTGCGAGATCCGCACAACCTCTCCTATCTGCGCGATGTGCTGAAACGAGTCGACACCACCAAGACCGACGTGGTGGTGATGACCGCCCGCATCTACCATCGCGAGCACTCCTTCAGCGGCAATATCGATATGGAGAGCACGGAAGTCTTCGAGAAGTACGAGCAGGAGCTATTTACCGCGGTGGTCACGGCGGCGGAGAAAGAAGGGAAACACGTCTCGCTGGTGGTTGTTCCGACCAACGATATCTTCGAAGGCATTATTGCCACCGCCCAGCGGCTAGGTTCCACGGTCGTGGTTTGTGGTTTGTCGAACAAGTTGACCGCAGATGAACAGGGCAAGCTGACGGGCGACGCCTGGGAACGGCTGCCCGAGCCGCGGCCGCGCCTTAGCCTGGTGGTCGTCGGGAAGGATGGGTCGAAGCACGAGTACCAGCTGGGGCCGCACCGGCCGCGGGTGCGCAAGGAAGACGTCGACCTTCTGCACAGTCTTTGGAAGGAAGCAACCAGCGATCCCAAGTTCCGCGAGCTGCATCACTACCACGTGCTCAACGTCGCTCTCCAGGAGATGGAGAGACGCATGCACGACGGCACCCAGCGCGACGAGGTCATGAAAGACCTGCTCGGCGAGGTGCATCGTCCCTGCGGGCCCACCTTGCCCGACGAGGATCCTTCGTCAAACTGAAGCAGTTTGCGGGCCGCTGAATAAGAGCGACGACGGCATCGCATGGCTCATACCCCCGGCTCTTGCTAACATCAGAGGGTGAGCAAAGATTCCAAGGTACGCGTCCGTTTCGCTCCTTCTCCCACCGGACAGCTGCACGTCGGCAATGCCCGCACCGCACTCTATAACTGGCTGTTCGCCCGCAAGACCGGCGGCACCATGGTTTTGCGCATCGAGGACACCGATCTCGAGCGCAGTGAGTCCCGCTATGAAGATCAACTGCTGGCAGACCTGAAGTGGTTCGGCATTGACTGGGATGAAGGGCCAGATGTCGGCGGTCCGCACGCACCATATCGTCAGAGCGACCGTCTCCCAATCTATCGCGAGCACGCCGAGCGACTGGTGAAGGAGGGCAAAGCCTACCTCTGCTTCTGCACGCAAGAGGAACTGTGGACGGACGCGAAGCCGCGATGGCAGAGCAACCGTCATCACCTATCTACTCCGGAAAATGCCGTGGGCTCGATCCGGCGGAGTCCGAACGGCGTCGCGCCAGTGGTGAGGCGGCGGCGATTCGGCTGGCGATTCCTGAGCACCCGATTCGCTTTCACGACATCGTGCGCGGCATGGTTGAATTCTCCAACGAAGCGGTGAGCGATCCCATCATCCTGCGGTCGAGCGGAATTCCGGTTTACAACTACGTGGTCGTGGTGGACGACGCGCTGATGGACATCACCCACGTCATACGTGGCGACGATCATCTTTCCAACACGCCCAAGCAAGTTGCGCTTTACGAAGCACTGGGATGGCCGGTGCCCGAGTTTGCGCATCTCTCGACCATTGTCGGCAGCGATGGTGCGCGGCTTGTCGAAGCGGCACGGCGCGACGTCGATTGCCAACTTCCGCGAGATGGGGGTGCTGCCCGAGGCACTGGCGAATTACCTGGCGCTGCTGGGCTGGGCGCCGACGGGCGGCAACCGTGAAGTGTTTACTCCAGAAGAGCTGACGCAAGGAATTCACGCTGGAGCGCGTCACGCCTTCGGCCGCCATGTTCGACATGGAAAAGCTCTACTGGCTGAACCGGCATTACATCAAGCAGGGCCCGCCCGAGCGCATCGAACAAGCTGGCGGAAACGTACTTCATCAAGGCTGGACTGCTGCCGGAGAATCCGGATGAGCGCACTCGCGCCTGGTTCAGCAAAGTGGTCGCTCTGCTGGTGCCTTCGGTGAACAAGCTCGATGAGCTGACCGAACGGGCAGGATTGATCTTCCATGTCGATCCTGCTGCGGCGCTGAGTTCACCTGACAACGCCGAAGTGTTGGGAGCTCCAAAGGCGAACGAGGTGCTCGCGGCTTTTGCGGAGCAGGTTGAAAGCGACCCGGCGCCCATGACTCCCGAGCGTTTCAAGGCCATCATGAACGAAGTGAAGGTGAAGACTGGGACCAAAGGCAAAGACCTGTTTCATCCAGTGCGCATTGTGTTCACCGGCTCGCACTCGGGGCCGGAGTTCGACAAGCTGATCCCGATCCTCGAAGAGGGCTCGCAGCTTCCTCTGCCGGTGCACGTGATGAACACGCACGAGCGGCTGGCGGCGTTTCAAGGCGGCGCGAACGGCCTAGAGGCGCGCTGATTACGCCAGAGCTTTTCGCAGCGCCGCCCGTGCGAGGATGCGCGTTGAATCCAACGTCGGCAGGGGCGACGTGACATCGTCGATCAGCAGCGGGAGTTCCGTGCAGCCCAGCACCACCGCGTCGCAGCCCTCGTGACTCATCCTGCCGATCACCTGCTGGAAGTAGGTCGCGCGATTCTTCGCTGAAGATGCCATTGACCAGCTCGTCGAAAATGACCGCGTCGATGCGCGCACGCTCATCCGCGTCCGGGACAAGATATTCAAGGCCCGCGTCCAGCAGCTTTGTCTGATAGACCGTGCCTTCCATGGTGTACTTGGTTCCCGTAATCGCCAGCTTGCGGAAGCCGCGCTCCCTCGCCACTGCGGCCACCTCATCCACAATGTGCAGCCATGGCAGGGGTGAAAGGGGCAGGACAAATGGGAGCGCGTGATGAATAGTGTTGTCGGGGCAGATGAGGAAATCCGCGCCAGACCTCGACAACTTGTCAGCGGACGACAGCATCAGTTCGGCTACACCCCGCCAGTCGTCGCGGTAGATGTGCTCCATGTACTCGCCGAGACAGTGCGTGTGCATGCTGATCTCGGGATGCATGTGGCGTCCCATAAGCGCCTGGGCTTCGTCGCAGATGGTGCGATAGCAGAGTGCCGCCCCTTCGGCGCTGCAGGCTACGATTCCGATGTGCTTGGGCAAAATTCTCTCCGGCGTCTAAGCAAAACCATTTGACCACGGATTGACACGGATCACACGGACAAGGCTTAGAAGCGGTTTCATAAATGATGTGCTGGGGAAACTCGAACTCCCTCAGGGGCTAAAGCCCAACGTTTTCAAGGTCCTGAACGGCACGGCTGAAGCCGTGCCCCTTCAAAACCGGTTTAGGAGATCAGCTCTGGGCAATTTGTATTCTTGTTCTATCCGCGGCATCCGTGTGAATCCGCGGCCGATCTTCGCCTTTAGAACATGGCGAGAAACTCGCGCTTCCTCGATTCCGGCAAAAACGACGCTCGAAACGAGTTCATCGCCAGTCGCCTCAGTTCGGTTTCATTGAATCCGAATACGTCCTGCGCAATCTGATATTCGCGCGACTATGCTGGTGCGGAACATGTCGGGATCGTCGGTATTCAACGTCACCAGCACTCCGGCATCGAAGAGTTTGCGCAGCGGGTGCTGCTCCACGGAAGCGCAACATCCCGTCAAGACGTTGCTGGAGATGCAGACCTCCACCGGAACTTGAGTTTCGGCGAGGTAGCTTGCGAGCGCGGGATCGTCAGCAGCCCGCAGGCCGTGGCCGATGCGGTCGGCCTTCAGTTCCCGCAGCGCCGTCCATACTGACTCAGGCCCGACCGTTTCGCCGGCGTGGACTGTGGTGCGCAGTCCTTCGCTCGCAGCCCGCGCGTATACATCACGGAACAACTCGGGCGGGGCGCGGCGTTCGTCGCCACCCAGACCGATGCCAACGATGCTGTCACAGTTCTTTCGCAGCGCAATCGCTTCATCGAGTACGAGTCCCGCCCGCCGCGGACCGAAGTGCCGGACGGCGTCGAAAATCCAGTACAGCGACATTCCAAAGTCGCGTTCGCCGCACTGGCGGCCGCGCTCCAGCCCTTCAAACAGCGGAGCAAACTCGCCGCCGCGCCAATGAATGACTCCGACCGAAACATACACCTCCGCGTGTAGCACGTTTTGCGCATGCAGCTTTTGCATCATGCGATAGGTAACGAGTTCGTAGTCGTCGGCGGTGCGCAGGCGTTCAGTGACCGCCTTAAAGGCCAGCAGGAATCCGGTGAAATTTTTGTACTGGTAAAGCTCGCGGGCTTCCTCTTCGGTGAAAACGCGCCCGCTGTCGGCAATGTTGGTGTAGCGATCGTTGGTCGTCGAAAGCGGCGTGGGATGGCGGCGGCTCAACTCCGCCAGCGTCGCGGGATCGACGGTGCCTTCGAGGTGCAGATGCAGCTCGGCCTTGGGAAGCGAGCGAATGAAGTCGCTGGGAGAGTAATCGTCGGTCGTGGGATTGCTCGCGTTCATCGAGTGTGCTGAAAAGGTGTGAAACGTGCGGCCGTTGCGGACTGAAGTCCGCCCGGAATCATAAAACATGCGACTTTGCGGCACGGCTGAAGCCGTGCCCTTTCAAAACTCGCCAAAGAGAGTTCTTCGGCAACCACCTACCGCCTGCGGTCCTCGGGGCAAAACTCGCTGCGATAGCGGCTGTAGAGCATATACACCGTGAGGCCAATCGCCAGCCACACAAAGAAGCGAATCCAAGTCAGGATGGGCAGGCCCGACATCAGCAGCACGCAAAACATCACACTGAGAATCGGGGCCGCTATCCCGCCCGGCGCGCGGAATCCGCGGCGCCGCTCCGGCTGCTTGTAGCGCAGGATGATCACTCCGAGCGACACCAGCACAAAGGCGAACAGCGTCCCGATGTTCGATAGGTCGGCCAAAGTGCCGATGTCGAGAATGCCGCCGGGAACGCCTACCAGGATTCCCGCAATCCAAGTCGCGGTTGACGGAGTGCGAAAGCGGGGATGCACCCGGCCGAACAGCTTAGGCAGCAGGCCGTCGCGCGACATGGCGAACCACACCCGAGCCTGTCCCAACTGAAAAACCAGCAGGGATGAAATCATGCCCATCATCGCGCCGAACAGCACCGCCAGCCGAATCCAATGCAGCGACACCGAATGTGTAGTCAGGCCGATTTGCTTGAGGCTGTTCACGACCGGGGCGGCGTCGTCGATCAGGCGCTGCCATGGCACGATTCCGGTGAGCACCACGGCCACGGAAATATACAACACGGTGCAGACGATCAGCGTCGCGATGATGCCGATTGGGAGATCGCGCTGCGGGTTCTTGGCCTCTTCAGCGGCGGTCGAGACTGAATCGAACCCGATGTAAGTGAAGAATATGATGGAGCCGCCGGTTAGTATGCCTGACCATCCGTTCGGCGCAAAGGGATGGTAGTTCGCAGGATGAATGTAGTGCATGCCGGCGAACACGAACGCCAGGATGGCCGCGATCTTCAGGATGACCATGATGTTATTGGTCTCGGCCGACTCGCGAATGCCGCGCACCAGCACGACGGTTAGCAGCATGACCACGGCGAAGGCCGGAATGTTGAATCCGAAATGCCAGCCAGGAGAGTAGAGCATGTTGCCCTGCAGGTCGCTCATTCCCGAAGGCAGGTAGGCGGGCGAAATCCAGCGTAGCGCCGGATGCCAGCCGAACCAGTCGAACATATCAACCAAATGCGCCGCGAAACCCACGCTTACGGCCATGTTGCTGACCGCGTATTCCAGGATGAGGTCCCAGCCGATGATCCAGGCGATCAGCTCGCCCATGGTGGCGTAAGTGTAGGTGTAGGCGCTGCCGGCGATGGGAATCATCGATGCCAGCTCGGCGTAACACAGCGCGGTGAAGGCGCAGACCACCGCGACCAGCATCAATGAGACAGCCAACGCAGGTCCGGCTCCGGGACGGCCAAGCGTCGCCATGTGATGCACGATGTAGTCCGCGAGCGGAGCGTTCAGGATGGATGTGGTATCGAACTTCTGGCCGGCGATGGCGGTGCCGATAACGGTGAAGATGCCCGAACCGATGACCGCGCCAATGCCCAGCGCGGTCAGTGACCACGGGCCGAGAGTTTTCTTGAGTCGATGTTCCGGCTCCTCCGACTCGGAGATCAGCTTGTCGATCGACTTACATGCGAAGAGTTGTGTCGCCAGAACAATGCTCCCAGGGATGCTGGAATCGATGCCTCAGGATTCAAACAGAAGAATCGGCAATGGGCAAGTGCGATCAACGCGCGGCATTAGCCGACAGCCTTCCTCGGACGTCCGCCGAGTTTACCATTGGCACGGGCTGCACGCTTTTTGGCAGTACTGGTCTGCTGACCACCCACAGAGCCGAGCCTTGACGCCATCCACTTCTTCGAGCCAAGCACTCCCTCCAGCAGAGCGGGAAGATAGATGTCCGCATCGAGTTTCGGAAAGTGGAGCCCAAGACCGGTTGGACTGATCTCGATCGTGCTCAGTTGATTCGGAGTCGCATTTTCCAGACCTTCGACCTCTCGCGGCGAGAGAATCAATTCCATACCCGACCCGAGGTTGATGACGACACGTCCGGACTTGCGATCGTACCGGGCAGAAGCGGCAGTCGGCGCTTGCTTCAACTTTCTTTGTGCGCGTCGGTTCGCGGCTCTGAACTCTTCAGTAAGTCCCATGGATCCTCTTCCAGGCCGTGCAAATGCTGCTTCGGTGCTGCTGCAAAACCATCTTGACGTGACGCAGACGAACGAGAGCGAAACCATAGTTTTCGCGCAGAGCAATCGGCCCGCCTTCGCAGTTCATCGCGAATACTGCCTCACAGCCATCTCCTATCACGTGGACGTGCGCCGGGCGATGGTCATTGGTGTAAATCACGACACGTAACCCGCCGAAACGAAGAACCGTTGGCATTCAAGTATAACCCAA
Source organism: uncultured Acidobacteriaceae bacterium (assembly GCA_963779555.1). Taxonomy (GTDB): domain Bacteria; phylum Acidobacteriota; class Terriglobia; order Terriglobales; family Acidobacteriaceae; genus DASRAA01. The sequence continues at coordinate 52,060 of CAVZYS010000031.1, read as the reverse complement.
TCGCTTGGGTTTATCACGCAGACGTTTTACTGCTCGTTCTTGTACACCACTCCGCCCTTCATCACGAACTTCACCCGCTCGAGTGTGGTGACGTCCTGCAGCGGGTCGCCGTCCACCGCGATGATGTCGGCGTAGTGATTGGCCTCGATCACCCCAACCTTGTCGGACCAGCCGAGCAGGTCGGCGTCATTCACCGTCGCTGCCTGGATCGACTGCAGCGGCGTCAGCCCCAGCTTCACCATGACTGCGAATTCGTGGGCGTTGAGGCCATGGGGATAGACCGCCGCGTCGGTCCCGAAGCCAACTTTTACGCCACTGGCGAAGGCATGGGCAACGTTCTTGCGAGCAGCGGGCATCACCTCTTTGCCCTTAGCTAACATCGACGGCGGGACACCCAATTTAGGCGCATTCTCTAGGAACCAGTCGCTGAGATAGAGCGTCGGGACAAGGTAAGTGCCGTGCTGCTTCATGGCAGCGATTCCAGCATCATCGATATAGGAGCCGTGCTCGATGGAGTCGACTCCTGCTTCCGTCGCCCACAAAATTCCCTGCGCGCCGTGCGCGTGTGCGGCGACTTTGCGGCCGAGGCGGTGGGCGTCGGCGATGATGGCGCGAAGTTCTTCCTGCGTGTACTGCGAGGCCTGCGGGTTGTCGCCCAGCGAAAGCACTCCGCCGGTAGCGCAGACCTTGATGACATCGGCGCCGTACTTGATGATCTCGCGCACCTTGTGCTGCACATTCTCCACGCCGTCGGCGACACCGACTTCCGTAGCGTGCCACTCGTAGGGCAGCAGGTTGTCGTCGCAATGCCCGCCAGTAATGCTCAGCGCGGGACCACTGGCGTCGATGCGCGGACCCGGAACATCTCCGGCGTTAATGGCATCGCGCAGGGCGATGTCGGAGAACTCGGTCGCTCCCACGTTTCGCACGGTGGTGAAACCCGCCAGCAGAGTAACGCGGGCGTTCTTGGCGCCGATGAGAGCCTCGCGCGGAAGGGAGATGGCGAGCCGGTCATAGCCGAACTTGGGATCGAAGGTGAGGTGGGTGTGGGCATCGATCAGGCCGGGAAGGACAGTCTTGCCGGAAAGGTCGATGACCTTGGCGTTTGCATCCGCGCGTCGCACCTGAGTCGGGACCGACACTGACGATCTTGCCGTTCTCGATGACAATCGCCTGGTTGGTCAGGGTCTTCCCGGTGCGTACATCGAGCAGTTTCCCGGCGCGCACGATGGTGCGTGAGGCGGACGGAGCGGCTTGCTGTCCGAAAGCAGCAGTGACAGTCAGGAATGTAAGTACAAGTGAAGCGAGCGACTTCGTGAGTTTCAATTTCGTTTCGCCTTCCGTTTTGATGATCGATTTCTCGTCCGCTACTTCGCAGGCGCAAGGTTCTGCTCGAAATGGTCCTCGATCAGGTGGAACAGATGCGTGCGTGCGGCTTTCCCCGCGATGCCGTGCGTCTTGCGGGGATACAGCATCAACTGGAATTGCTTGCCCGCGTTGATGAATCCGTTGGCCATCTGCATGGTGTTCTGCAGATGCACGTTGTCGTCACTGGTGCCGTGAACTTCCAGCAGGCTGCCGTGCAGGTCGGCCGGAAAGTTCACCGGAGAACTCTTGCGATAGCCGTCTTGATTGTCGCTGGGCAGACCCATGTAGCGTTCGGTGTAGATGGAATCGTAGTTGCGCCAGTCGGTCACCGGAGCGACCGCAACCCCGGCCCTGAAAATATCGGTCTTCTCCATGGTGTAAAGCGTGAAGTAGCCTCCGTAGCTCCAGCCCCAGAAGCCCATGCGGGAGCCGTCCAGTTGCGGATACTTCTCCAAGGCCTGTTTCACCGCCGCCATCTGGTCGTTAAATTCAATCTCCCCCAAGTTGTGTTTCACCGGCAGGACGAAGGCCTTGCCGCGGTTTGCCATCCCGCGGTTGTCGACATGCAGGACGGCGAAGCCCCGGCGCGCGAGAATCTGATCGAAGAGAGAGGAATCGCCGCCCCAGCCATCCCGAACCCTTTGCACTCCCGGTCCGCCGTAAGGATTCACGATGAGTGGCGCCCGGCCGTTTGCCAACATCGGTCCGCCCTCGGGCAACAACAGCGTTCCCAGCAGCGGCGTTGCGCCATCTGCAGCCTTGAACTCCACCGGCGTGGGCGAAAGCAGGTGGTAACCTTCGACGCTGCGCGACTGCCAGAACGCAGTGCAGTTGCCCTCGATCGTGCATAGCGACAGACTGGGCGGCGTGGTCAAGGCTGAGAAGGTATCGACATAGGACTTGGTTTTCGCCGGACCGAAGTTGGCGGCGTGGGTTCCGTTCTCTTTCGATACCCGATGAAAATTCCTGCCATCCAGTCCAACTGCGTAAATGTTGGCCTGCCGCCAGTCGCCCTCATTGGCAGTGAAATAGACCAGTCCCTGCGCTTCGTCGATTTCGTCAATGCTCTCCACTTCCCAGTCGCCGTGCGTCAACTGCGCCACCAGCTTGGCTTCACCATTCAGCGGTTTCTGCTTGTCAAACTGGTAGAGGTAAATGTGATTGTGGCCGTCGCGCCAACTGTTCCACAGGAACCGATCGCCGGAGGAAAACAACGCGAAATCGATTTCAGGATGCATGTCGATCCAGGCATCTGTGGTTTCGGTCAGGATGCGCCGTGACTTGCCGCTCGACACATCGATGAAATAAATATCGAGGCGGTTTTGCAAGCGGTTCAGCGCCATCGCCCAGAGCAGTCCGTCGCGCACCCATCCGAAGCGCGGGATAAGAACGTTCGGGTCATTGCCCAGCGGCAGTTCACCAGCGCGCGCGTCGCCCGCGGAAATCCATTTCACCTTGCCGCCATTCGACGACACGACCCCAATGCGCACCACGGGATTGGGGTCGCCCGGTTGGGGATATTTCTCTGCGTCAACCGTGACATGAGTCGGGATCCAGTCGGTGATGGGATAGGTCGGTACTTCCTTCTCGTTCATCTGGGCAAATGCAATGGAGCGGCCATCCGGAGACCAGAAATAGTTGCTGCGGGTATAAAGCTCCTCTTTGTAGACCCAGTCGACTTCGCCATTCAGCAGGTTCTCGTCACCGTCCCGGGTGAGGGCCTGTTCCTGGTCATGGCCAACGTCGCGAACATACAAGTTATGCTTGCGCAGATACGAGAGCCGATTGCCGTTGGGAGAGAACTTGGGATCAACCACCGGATCGGAGCTCGCGGTGATCTGCACCGCAGTCCCGCTATCGAGACTGTAGAACCAGAGCTGACCAAGGGCGTCAAACAACAAGTGCTTGGAATCCGGCGACCAGTGGTAAGCGGCGATCGAGTAACGCTGCGTGGCTTCTTTCTGCCGTTCATCCTTGATTGAGCTGGCAGGCGGCGCCAGTGATGACAGCTTCTCGCTCGACACCAGCATCGCCGGCTTGCCTGTGGCAAGGTCGATGTAATACAGCGTTCCGTGCTCGCCGCTGTCGTCGCGCTGGACATACGATACTTTCGAGCCGTCGGGGCTCCACAACACCGCCTCGGGAGCGCGACCCAGCAGCCCGCCCTCGGCGAAAATTGCCTCAATCGACAGCTCTCGCTGGGTTGCCGGAGACTTTGGTTTTGAAACTTGGTCCTGGCCAATTAACGGCGAATTCAGCAGGAAGGGAACGATCAATATCAGAATAGCGCAAGTCTTCACTGCGGCTCCAAATCCTCAGTTAAGGTAAGGAAGCAGTTTATCGCAAGCCGCGAAAGTCGCGCCGATGGGCAGGTTCGCCATCAGCCGCTCAGAGAATTCCGAGGGTTGGACCATTGAGAAGCCGGCCCGCCGCCGCGACACTAACCGATCAACTGGTGAAGCCGCAAAAGCTGAATCACCGCGATCGAGATTCCCAGACTGAAATAGATATTCTGGGCTGTCTTGCGCGAGATGGCTGTGGGCAGTTCGACACCGCGCTGGCGGAAGGCGAGTATCAACGAGTCTTCCCGCTCGACAATGAAATCGGCAATCGGCGCATGGAAGCCGGCGATGAGCATTCCCAGGCAAAACCTGGCGACTTCAAGTGGCATAACAACATCGTAGCCATGCCCGTAACCGCTGCTCAATACAACTTAAGACCTATTGTTTGGCGCTCCGGCCGTCTCCGTTGCGCGCCGGACGGTCCTTTGCTACGTGCTAGAATCCAGTTAGGTTCCCGCAACGTGTAATGACTTCCGACCTGCAAAATCTCATCGAACTGCAGCAGATTGATGCCCAGATTGCCGCGCTGAGGGCAGAAGTCGCCGCCTTGCCCAAGCATGTGGCACAGATTGAAGCCAAACTCGCCGGGTCCAAGGCGAAGGTCGATGCCACGCTGGCTGCCGCCAAGGCCGATGAAACCGCCCGCCGCAAGCACGAATCGGACATCCAGGACCAGCAGCAGAAAATCAGCAAGTACCGCGACCAGTCGCTCCACGTCAAGACCAACCAGGAATACAAAGCTCTGATGGAAGAGATCAAGTTCGCGGAGCAGAAGATCGCTGCCTCTGAGGACAAGATCCTGGAAATCATGGTCGCCGCGGACGCTCGCAAGGAATCGCTGAAGAAGTTAGAAGCCGAGCTGAAAGCCGACACGGCCGAGAACGATCGCGAGAAAGAAGAAGCGCGTCAGCGCACCGCCGACGACGAAGAGGCCCTCGCGGGGCTGACTGCCCGCCGCAATGCCTTGCGTACCGGGATCAGCGAAAACGCGCTGCGCCACTACGATCGGCTGCTTACGACCCGCGGTAACGCGCTGTCGCCGGTTTACGAAAACCAATTGTGCTCGGCCTGCAGCGTGATGCTCCGACCCCAGGTGTTTCAGGAAGTCATGACCAACGAGCAGTTCATGACCTGCGACTACTGCAAGCGCATCCTGTACTACGTTCCTCCACCACCCAAGCCGGAAGACGCGAAAGCTGCCAAGGCGGATGCGGCACCGGTTGACGCCTCTGTGGGAGAAGACTCCGCTTCAGGTGGAACCGCTTCGCAGTAAATCCTGCCTGTTTTCTCGCGACAAACATTTAAGATGGGCAGGCAAGTTGCTGTGCAGAGGGATCCCCTGTCGTCTCACGAACCCATTCCAGTTATCACGGTCAGCGCTCGCGGAGCCACCCGTCTGAAAGCGGGACACCTCTGGGTCTATCGCTCCGATCTGGCCAAGGTAGGCGAGCTCGCTCCCGGCGCATTGGTACACGTGCAGGATGAGCGGGGCCGGAAACTCGGCTCGGCCTTATACAGCAGTTCCTCGCAGATCGCGATCCGCCTGCTTGACCTCGGCGGTAATCGGAGAAAGCCGGCTTCTGCCGCTGCTGCGCGAGCGAATCGACCGCGCTGTGCAATTCCGCAAGCAGTTCGCTCGCGACACCGACTCCTACCGCGTCGTCTTCAGCGAAGCCGATCTGCTGTCGGGGCTGATCATCGACAAATACAACGACGTGCTTTCCGTGCAGGTGCTGACCCAGGCATTCGACCGTGAGGATCTCCGCCGTTTAGTGTCCGGCGCCATGTCGGAGCATTTTCCCGAGTGCAGCCTCTTCGAACGCGTGGATCCACACATTCGCCAGTTGGAGCAGCTTCCAGCGCGCGAGTCGCAGTTGATTCATGGCGAACGCTCGAGCACCATCTTTGCTGTAAACGGTGTTCGCTTCCACTTCGACGCCCTCGGCGGCCAGAAGACGGGAGCGTTCCTCGACCAGCGCGAGAACTATGCGGCGGCTGCCTGCTACGCTCACGGGGAGGCGCTGGACTGTTTCACCTACCAGGGAGGTTTCGCGCTGCACCTGGCGAGGGTCTGCAGCAGGGTGACAGCGGTCGACTCATCGCGTCCCGCGCTGGAAGTCGCCGAGCAGAACGAGCAACTCAACCGCGAGGCGCACGTCTGCGGCGAAATTGAGTGGGTGGAGGCCAATGCCTTCGACCTGCTGAAGGACTACTCCTCCGCCGGGCAGCAATACGACACCATCGTCCTCGATCCTCCGGCCTTCGCCAAGACCAGGCGCGTTCTGGACACTGCCATCCGCGGCTACAAGGAGCTGAACCTGCGCGCCCTGAAGATGCTCCGGCTGGGCGGGGCATTGGTTACTTGCTCCTGCTCGTTCCACGTTAGCGAAGCCGAGTTTCTGGAAATACTGGGAACTGCCGCCGCCGATGCTGGTCGAAGGGTGAGGATCTTGGAGAAACGGGGCGCTTCCATCGATCATCCCACGCTATCAGGCGTCCCGGAGACCGCTTACCTGAAGTGCATAGTCTGTCAAGTTATTGAATAGATTTAACTTATATTGAGTAACTTGGGCAAGGCAGCTAAGCTCGGTTCTATACTTGACAATAATACGCTAAGATTTTATGATTCTTTTGCGCTAACTTATACATCCAATTAACTGAGTGGTCATCTCGACCACACAATTCCTTACCTGTTTTGGAGGTTGAAGATCATGACTGTATTAACCCGTTGGGAGCCTTTCCGTGAATTGAACACTCTGCAAAGCCGTCTGAATCGCCTGTTCGAGGAACAGACCCGAGGCGGAGGCGAAGAGTCGCTGACCGCAGGTGCTTTTGTGCCGCCGGTCGACGTTTACGAAGACGAACACAGCATTCAGCTCAAGCTGGAAGTGCCTGGAATCGACGAAAAAGACCTCGACATCAAGGTCGAAAACAACGTTCTGACCGTGAGTGGCGAGCGCAAGTTCGAGAAGGAAGAGAAGGAAGAGAACTTCCGCCGCGTGGAGCGCCGCTATGGCAGCTTCACCCGTTCGTTCACCCTGCCTACGACGGTCGACAGCGAAGGCATCACCGCCGATTACAGCGCTGGCGTGCTGAAGCTCAAGCTGGCCAAGCGCGCCGAAGCCAAGCCCAAGCAGATCAAGGTGAACATCGGTAACGTTCTGGCCAACAAGAACTAAGCGGCCTTGACAGCGCCGTGCCAGGCACAAACTCGCGAAGAATCGTAAGGGAGGCGGAATAAAAGACCCCTCCCTTTTATTTTGCGCAGTGTTGGATCAAGAATTTTCTGTGCCGGACCGGCATTCATACAGATCATACGGTTCATAATGATGGCCAACGGCCATCGCAGTTCTAGGAGCAAGTTATGGCAATTCGATGGGACAAATTGACCGTCAAGGCGCAGGAGGCGGTGCAGCGCGCGAACGATATCGCCAGCGAGCACGGCAATCCTGAGTTGCAGCCTGTCCACATTCTGGCCGCGCTGCTCGAAGATCATGAGGGCATCGTCGCTCCGCTTCTGGAGCGCGTGGGCCTGCAGGTTCCGGCAGTGCAGAACGAAGCCATGGCGCAGATCGACCGGCTGCCCAAGGTGTCGGGAGGAGGCGCTGCACAGGCGTCGTTGTCTCCGTCTGCCAACCAGTTGCTGGAGAACGCCTTCAAAGAGGCGTCGAATTTCAAAGACGAGTTTGTCTCCACCGAGCACTTGTTGCTGGCGATGACCACGCTCAAGCGCGACTCAGCGCAGGAAATCCTCACCAAGGCCGGCGCAACCTACGACAACATCCTGCGGGCGCTGACGTCCGTTCGTGGCAATCAGAAGGTGACCGACCAGAACCCCGAGGCCAAGTACCAGGCGCTGGAGCGCTATGCCCGCGACCTGACGGAACTGGCGCGCCGCGGCAAACTCGATCCCGTCATTGGGCGCGACGAAGAAGTGCGCCGCGTCATACAGGTGCTATCGCGCCGCACCAAGAACAACCCCGTCCTCATCGGCGAGCCCGGCGTGGGCAAGACGGCCATCGTCGAGGGCCTGGCGCAGCGCATCATTTCCGGTGACGTGCCTGAGCAACTGAAGAACAAGCGTGTGGTGTCGCTCGACCTGGGAGCCATGCTCGCGGGCGCGAAGTATCGCGGCGAATTCGAAGACCGCCTGAAAGCCGTGCTGAAGGAGATCGAGCAGGCGCAAGGGCCAGATCATCCTGTTCATCGACGAACTGCACACGCTGGTCGGAGCCGGAGCCGCGGAAGGCGCGATTGACGCCTCCAACATGCTGAAGCCGCAACTGGCGCGCGGCGAACTTCGAGCCATTGGCGCAACCACGCTCAACGAATACCGCAAGTACATCGAGAAAGACGCTGCGCTGGAGCGCCGCTTCCAGATTGTCTTCGTGGGCGAACCCAGCGTGGAAGACACCATCGCCATCCTGCGTGGACTGCGCGAGAAATACGAAGTGCACCACGGCGTCCGCATCAAAGACTCGGCAATCGTGGCTGCGGCGACACTGTCGCATCGCTACATCTCCGACCGTTTTCTGCCGGATAAGGCCATCGACTTGATCGATGAAGCGGCGGCATCGTCTGCGCATCCAGATCGACTCCATGCCTACCGAGATCGACCAGCTGGAGCGGCGCGCCACGCAACTCGAAATCGAACGGCAAGCGCTGAAGCGCGAAGACGATCGCAACTCGCGCGAGCGGCTGGCGGCGGTGGAGAAGGAACTGGCGCAGGTGAAAGAGCAGTCCAACGCTCTCAAGGCCCGCTGGAAGCAGGAGAAGGACGCCATCGCGCGTGTCCGCGAAATGAAAGAAAAGGTCGAGCAGTTGAAGCTCGAGATTCAGGACGCAACCCGCAAGGGCGACTACAACCGCGCGGCCCAGCTCCAGTATGGCGATCTGCCGAAGTTGGAGGCTGAGATCAAGAAGCTCAGCAGCCAGATGGAAGGCAAACAGTCGCGCATGTTGAAGGAAGAGGTGGACGAAGAAGACATTGCCAAGATCGTCAGCAAATGGACTGGCATTCCGGTTTCCAAGATGCTCGAGGGCGAAGTCAAGAAGCTAGTGACCATGGAAGAGCGCCTGCGACACCGCGTCATTGGTCAGGATGCAGCGCTGGAGCGCGTCGCCAATGCCATTCGCCGTTCGCGCGCCGGGCTGAGCGATCCCAAGCGCCCAATCGGCTCGTTTATCTTTCTGGGTCCAACTGGCGTCGGCAAGACTGAGCTGGCGCGGGCGCTGGCGGAGTTCCTGTTCGACGACGAGCACGCCATGATCCGCATCGATATGTCCGAGTACATGGAGAAGCACTCGGTGTCGCGCCTGATCGGCGCGCCTCCCGGCTACGTGGGCTACGACGAGGGTGGGCAACTGACCGAGGCGGTGCGCCGGCATCCCTATGCAGTGGTGCTGTTCGACGAGATCGAGAAGGCTCACCCTGACGTGTTCAACGTCTTCCTGCAGATCATGGACGACGGCCGTCTGACCGACGGCAAGGGCCGCAATGTCGATTTCAAGAACACCATCATCATCATGACGTCGAACATCGGATCGAGCTATTTGCAGCAGGCAGGCGCTGCGCCGGACAAGCAAGAGGAAGCACACGAGCAGGTGATGGAAGCACTGCGGGCGCACTTCAAGCCCGAGTTCCTCAACCGCGTGGACGACATCATCTTCTTTAATCCGCTCGGCAAGGAGCAGTTGACGAAGATCGTGGATCTGCGACTGGAAGACCTGCGTAAGCTGCTGGCCGACCGCAAAATCACGCTGGAACTGACGCCGAAGGCGAAGGAGTTGATCTTTACCGAAGGCTACGACGTGAACTACGGCGCGCGTCCGCTGAAGCGTGCGATCCAGAAGCTGGTGCAGGACCCGCTGGCGCTGAAGATCCTCGATGGCGAAGTGTTGCATGGCGACCGTGTAAAAGTGGACGCGGACCGCAAAGGCGGGAAACTCACATTCGAGGTCACACAGCGCGAAGTCGAGACCGAAGCCGTCGCAGCGAAGTAGATATCCAGGTATCACAGTCAGTGCGGACGGACCAGCGCTTTGAAAAGGCACGGCTTCAGCCGTGCCAATAGCCACATCAGCGAACTCCGGCTTTAGCCGTTGAGGGATCGCGGTCCGTCCTGGCGAAGTCTCAGGGGCGGCCCAGTCGAAAGGCTGACCGTCTTCTCTGGCCTTTACTTTGTATAGCAAAGTACTTGACAAACGATACTTGCGAAATTAATGTGACGTTCGTGACCGATCCACGTCCATGCCGTCGCACTCCCCGAAGGCAATCGTCGCAGCCCGATCCAGAGCCGGACGCACTCGACCACCTCTCCGTGATCCGCCAGACCATGGAGCGAAGCTCGACATTCACCGCCGTTTCCGGCTGGGGCTACTGCGCTATGGGGACGACCGCAATCGTTGCCGCGGTCATCGCTGTCCGGCAGGCAACAACCGAAGCCTGGCTGGCCGTTTGGCTGGCGGAGGCGTTGGTGGCAGTCACCCTGGGGTTGCTGGCGATGCACTGGAAGGCCAACAGACTGGGCACCCATCTCATGTCGGTTTCGGGACGCCGGCTGTTTGTGGGACTGCTTCCCGCGCTGTTCGCCGGCGGCGTCATGACGGTGGCCCTGCTCCGAGTCGGAGATCCGCGGCAGATTCCCGGCCTCTGGCTGCTGCTGTATGGCGTGGCGGTCATGCAGGCGGGTGCGTTTTCGGTGCGCACGATCCCGATCATGGGGACAGTGTTCGTGCTGGCCGGGGCCATTGCTTTGCCTCTGCCGTGGTGGTGGGCGAATGTCGTGTTAGCTGCTGGATTCGGACTGGTGCACATTGCGTTCGGAGCGTTCATCGCCAGGAGGCATGGTGGTTAAGCGAGCAGTCCAACCTCAGCCGGAAGCTTTGTCGAGTCGCGCGGCAGGCCGTCGTACTCCAGCGGGAACTGAGGCAGTCAAACTCGACGCCGTGATTCACGAGCGGGTACGGCTGGGGATCATCAGCGCGCTGGCGGTGAATGAGGAGCTCAGCTTCAACGATCTGAAGAAGCTGCTGGAGATCACCGACGGAAACCTGAGCGTCCACGCCCGCAAGCTGGAAGATGCCGGCTACGTGAAGTGCTCGAAGTCGTTTGTGGGACGCCAGCCGCGCACCACGTTCCGATTGACCGCAACAGGCAGGCGCGCGCTGGAGGATTACCTGAAGCAGATGGAGTCGGTGATCCGCTCGGCGCGCAAAAGCTAGAACGGTTTCATCCAGGTGTATTGACAATGGCTAAAGCGCGCATCCACTGTTTGCGGCAAATTGCCGTCAGGCACGGTGTTGTATCAGGGCACGGCTTCAGCCTTGCCGCACCGATCCGCATAGCAAAGGGCTTCAGCCCCTGAGGGGAATTCGATGGATGGGCAGCGAATCAACCGAGCCAGCGCCAGAGTCATACTTGTCCTGTCGGTGACGGCGTTGCTTACGGTCCTTATCGGTTACACACAGCCGCGTCAACCGGACGAAGGCTCATTGGCGCACATCTTTCAGCTCGCAATCGTGGCGCTGGTACCGATGCTCTTGCTTTTCGTCGGCACGGCGGATTGGAAGCAACCTGCGCGAAGCGCGCGACCTTTGACATTTCCGTTCGCCGCCCTGGTACTCGCGTTTTCGGCGCTGTATTACCTGGAGCACTACCGATAGGCGGCGACGCGAAAATCCCCGCTCGAGCGAAAACCAAGGCTGACGCGCACCAGCTGTTTGGGTTAGCGCTGCAGGCTACTCAGACTCCGCGCCTTCTGAAATGGCAGTCGAACTGCCGGTCGTGAAGGCCGGATTGCCAATCAAGCCACTGGGCGACCCATGTAGCCAAGAGACCGAGGATCGCTAGCTCGAACATCCACGCAGGCATGACGAGCAGAGTATAACGCTTGACTGGTGTGGTTTAATCGAAAGAATAGCTGCGGCGCTAGCCGTGGCCGATTGGCTTGGCGTGTCTTCGAGTCGTTGACAGAGGGCGCGTTGCTCGTTTATTCTTAGGTCTTTGGCAGTTCTGCGTTTGCCCGCCTGGTGGTTTCCTGCGCGTCCAGCGTCACGAACTCAGCGGCTCTTTCGCGGTTTTCTAACAATTCTGGGAGATTTCAGATGTCAACCTATTTCCCCAAAGGGGAAATTGCGCGTAAATGGTTTGTTGTCGATGCGTCGGGCCAGACACTGGGCCGGCTGGCGACACGTGTGGCGCGCATCCTCGCTGGCAAAGACAGTCCGCAGTACACGCCCTTTCTCGATACCGGCGATCACGTGATCGTGATTAACGCTGAGAAGGTCAAGATTTCAGGCCTGAAGGCCGATACGAAAACCTATTATCACTACACCGGATACCCTGGCGGCATCAGGGGCGAAGAGTACAAGAAGCGCTTCGACCGCAAGCCGACGCTGGTGGTGGAAGACGCCATCAAAGGCATGCTGCCCCACACCAAGCTGGGACGCGCCATGTTCTCTAAGCTGAAGGTTTATAAGGGCGACAAGCATCCTCATGTGGCGCAAAAGCCACAAGCGGTGGAAGCGGTCGCGAAATAGATTTAGACCCCACCCTTTCCCAAAAACGGGGAAAGGATGGGGCACCCGCTGAATTGGTCGGGAGAGAGTTTGATTCCCACATTTCCCAGCAGAAGGGAAATATGGGCCACCCACTGGTGAGTGGGGCAACAACTTTTGGGAAGGATTAAGGGAGCCTAGCTCCCACATACGAAATGGCGGAACTGGTTCAGTATTACGGTACGGGACGGCGCAAATCGAGCGTGGCCCGCGTGTTCCTTCGCCCTGGCAGCGGCGAGTTTACGGTCAACGGCAAGCCGTTCGATGTGTACTTCGTGACCGAAGCCCAGCGCATCATGGCGAAGTCTTCGCTGGTGCTCACCGAGACCGTTGGCAGCTTCAACATTGTTTGCACGGTGGACGGTGGCGGCGTGAATGGCCAGGCTGGTGCGGTACGCATGGGCACTGCCCGCGCACTGCAGGAGTTCAAGCCTGAGCTTCGGCCGAAACTGAAGGCAGAAGGCTTCCTGCGTCGCGATGCACGCGGAAAAGAGCGCAAGAAGTACGGCCAGAAGGGCGCACGCAAACGCTTCCAGTTCTCGAAGAGATAGTTGTCAGTGTTCAGTTGTCAGTTCTCAGTTAACTGACAACTGGTATCTGACAACTGACAACTCCTGTCTTGTGGTTCCGGGGGCGGGAGGTGGAATTCAACCGGAACGAATCTTCTCGCACCCGCTGTTTATGGGTTTCAACGGGGCGGGTTTCGGGAATGTAATCTGGAGCGATCCGACTTAGGCGCGATGCGCCGAGGCACGCCGCAAAGGATGCAAGCTAGGAGGTAGCTTGGCAAATATTACGATGAAGGAGTTGCTCGAAGCTGGCGTTCACTTCGGGCATCAGACGAAGCGTTGGAACCCGAAGATGAAGGAATATATCTTCGGCGAGCGCAACGGAATTTACATTATCGACCTGCAGAAGACGCTGAAGATGTTCAAGGAAGCGTCGAAGTTTGTGCAGGACCAGGCGGCGGAAGGCAAGCTGGTGCTGTTTGTGGGCACCAAGCGGCAGGCGCAGGACGCCATCGCGGAAGAAGCGACACGCTGCGGCATGTTCTACGTCAACCAGCGCTGGTTGGGCGGGTTGCTGACCAACTGGATCACTGTCCAAAAGTCGGTGAAGCGGCTGAAAGAACTCGACGAGATGGCCACCGATGGCCGCTACGAGCTGCTCCCGAAGAAGGAAGTGGTCAAGCTGGAACGCGAGCGCAAGCACTTGCAGGCCAATCTGGCGGGAATCAAGAACCTCAACCGGCTGCCCGATGTGCTGTTCGTGATCGACTCGAACAAAGAGCAGATCGCAGTGAAGGAAGCCAAGAAGCTGGGCATTCCGGTGGTCGCGGTGGTCGATACCAATTGCGATCCCAGCGAAGTGAATTACGTGATCCCCGGCAACGATGATGCGTTGCGCGCGATCCGGCTGTTCGCTTCGAAGATTGCCGATTCGGTGGTCGAGGGTGCGCAGGTCGTGACCGACAAGCAGATGGCCGACATCGCTGCGGGTGTACAGCACGATGAAGCCGCCGCTGCAGTCGCCATAGCCGGTGACAGCGAAACTGGTGGCGCTCCGGGCCTTGAGCCAGCCGAAATGGACGAAGTCAGCATGGAGGAAGTCCTGGGCAAGTCGGCACGCCGTGTCGCCCCAGCCGAGGAAGCGATCGAAACTCCAAGCGCGTAATCGCGGCCGAGAGGCTGACGAATTGGTTTTCAGGCCCGCGCTGCTCGAGAGCGCGGGTCGTTTTGTAAGGAAGTAATTAGCAGTCAGCAATAAGCAATCAGTTTTGAACCGGCGTGTGATTATCCCGCGCCTGCAGACGTTGAAACGTTAAGGCTTTCGAAACATCGAATCTTCATAAAGGTTTGGAGGCAAGGGCAATAAGCTTATGGCTTATTACTAATTGCTTATTGCTCCCGCCAGAAGGAATACTAAGAAATGGGTACTACAACTGTGAACATTACTGCCGCACAAGTGAAAGAACTTCGCGACAAGACGAACGCTCCCATGATGGACTGCAAGAACGCATTGGCAGAGGCCAAGGGCGACATCGAGGCCGCTATCGTCGTGCTGCGCAAAAAGGGCGTGGCGACGGCTGCAAAGAAGGCGACGCGCGTCACCAGCGAAGGCTCGGTGGCCAGCTACATCCACGCCGGAGGCAAGATCGGCGTGCTGGTGGAAGTCAACTGCGAGAGCGACTTCGTGGCCCGCACCGACGACTTCAAGACGCTGGTGCACGACATTGCCATGCACATCGCGGCCACCGATCCGAAGTTCGTTCGCAAGGAAGACGTGACGCCGGAAGCTTTCGAGAAAGAGAAAGACATCTACCGCGCCCAGGCGGCCCAGACCGGCAAGCCCGCGGCGGTGATCGAGAAGATCGTCGAAGGCAAGATGGGCAAGTTCTATGAGGAGGTTTGCTTGTTGGAGCAGCCTTTCATCAAGGACCAGACCGTAACGGTGCATCAGTTGATCGCCAACGTGGTCGGCAAGCTGGGCGAGAACATCTCTGTCAAGCGCTTTGCCCGCTTCAAGGTGGGAGACGTTAACGAGACGGTTGCCGTCAGCAAAGCCGCCGATCAGGCCGGCGAGTAGTCACAGCTAATATCAGCAAGAAACGTGCGAGGGCGGGATTCATTCCCGCCCTTTGCTATTACGCGGGTCAACCAAGCTCATCCACGTTTAAGCGTCGCCAGGAATGCCGGGCCGAATTGATCAGCTTTCGCTGGGCCTATTCCTTTGATCCTCGCGAACGACGCCAAGTCCGCAGGCGCCACACGGGCGACTTCGCGCAGCACTTTGTCATGCAGGATACAAAAGGCTGGCAACTTGCGCGCAGCCGCCAACTCCGCTCTCGTCTTGCGCAAGGCCAGAAATCGCAACTCGGCACTGCCGTCGAGCAGTGGCGGGGCCCCGGCCGCCGTCGGTACGGGCATCACACTTCCGCTGCGACGTTGGTCGGTCGATGCAACTTGGAGCGGGCGGTTGGTGCCTCGGCAAACATCGCATACGCACCCGGAAACGGTGCGGGGCTCTCCGAAGTAAGCCAGGATCCCGCTGCGCCGGCACCGTTTAGTCGAGGCATACGCCAGCATCAGTTGAAGCTTCCGATCGGCCAACGACTTCAAGCGTTCCAGTTCCGTCTCCGACAGCGTGGGATTGTTCTCTCCGATATTGTCGATGAAGAATTTCTGGGTGCGGATATCGCGTCCGCTGTAATAGAGAACGCACTCGGCAGCCCCGCCATCGCGTCCCGCGCGGCCGGCTTCCTGGTAGTAGGCTTCCACGCTGCCCGGCAGGTTGTAATGCACCACGAAGCGGATATCGGGCTTGTTGATTCCCATGCCGAAGGCGTTGGTGGCCACCACGATCGAACCTCGATCGGCCATGAACTTTTCCTGGCTGACTTTGCGCTCCGACGTTTCCATGCCCGCGTGATATGCGACGACGGAACGCTTTGGAAAAACTTGCTGCAGGTAGGCCGCGAGTTGTTCCACGTTGCGGCGAGTCGAGCAGTAGACGATTCCAGTGCCTCCTTGCACTGATAGCAGACGCAACAGCGACGCGTCCTTGTCGGCATCGCGCTCGAAGCGCTGGGCCTTGTAGGCCAGGTTGGGGCGATCGAAACCGGTGACGTGGACCTTCGGCGTTCGCAAGCCAAGCAGACTTACGATGTCGTTGCGGACATGCGGAGTAGCCGTCGCGGTGAGAGCCATGGTGGCCGGCGATCCCAGCAACTCGCGTGCCGCGGCCAGACGAAGGTATTCCGGGCGAAAATCGTGTCCCCAGAAGCTGAGGCAATGCGCTTCATCGACAACGAAGAGGCGAGGATTAAGGCTGGGAAGTAAGCGTTGAAACGAAGGTGCGGAGAAACGTTCCGGCGCGACGTAGAGCAGCCCGGAAAATCCGCGATGCAACTGCGCCAGCACGGCCTTCTGCTCGGATCCCGGCTGAGAGCTGTTGAGAAACAGCACTGGGACGTCGAGGGCGCGCAACTGCTGCACTTGGTCGGCCATGAGGGCGATCAGGGGAGACACGACCAACGTCAGTCCGCGCAGAACCAGCGCAGGAAGCTGGAAGCACAGGCTTTTGCCCGCGCCTGTTGGCATGACGCAGACCACGTCATGGCCCGCCAGCACATCCGTGATGATTTCGCGCTGGTGAGGCCGGAACTGGGACAGCCGAAACACGCGCTGCAACAGATCGTCGATGTCTTCGGAGTGCATGTCCGCTCAGTCCAATCTCCACTCTATTGCAGCGCGAAGAAAATACGAAGCAGCAAGCGATGGATGGCATTACGATGGTAACGATTTGGACTCGGTTGACCTCAGCGTTGGAAGCCGATGTCGGCCCGGTGCTCCCACCCTGCACGCCAACAATGAAACCGCTCTGAGCCCCTGCTACACTGATGAGTACCTCTCCACTGGATACCTGCTGATCATGACTGCTCCTGCATACAAACGCATCCTACTGAAGATTTCTGGCGAAGCACTGGCGGCTGGCCAGGGATTTGGTGTGGACAACACGCGCGTACACGAAATCGCTGCCGAGATCGGCGAAGTCCACCGCCTCGGGGTGGAGATCGCCATTGTGGTTGGCGGCGGAAACTTTTTCCGGGGAGTGGCCGAGCAGGCCAAGGACATGGACCGGGTGTCTGCCGACCACATGGGCATGCTGGCCACGGTGATCAATGCGTTGGCGCTACAGGATGCGCTGGAAAAGCAGGGCGTTTTCACACGCGTCATGACCGCGATCGAGATGAACCAGGTGGCCGAGCCCTTCATTCGGCGTCGTGCCATGCGTCACATGGAGAAGGGTCGCGTGGTGGTTTTTGCCGGCGGCACGGGTAATCCTTATTTCTCGACTGACACCGCGGCGTCGCTGCGCGCGATGGAAATCAAGGCCGACGCCATTCTCAAAGCCACCAAAGTCGACGGCATCTATACCGCCGATCCGGTGCTGGACAAAGAAGCGACCAAGTTCGAGCAGATCAGCTACACCGACGTCCTGCGGCTGGGATTGATGGTGATGGACGCCACCGCCATTGCCATGTGCCGCGAGAACAAGCTGCCCATCGTGATCTTCGACCTCAACAAGCACGGCAATATTCAGCGCGTGGTGATGGGCGAGAAGGTAGGGTCGCTGGTGCACGTAGGGAAGGGCTGAGATTTCCGTTCGCTCGGAACCAGCGCTGATATCCGAATCCCCACTCACCCAACCTCTCTCGACTCACGGGTTTATAATCAACCGTTTGCGACATCATCTTCACACTCGTAAGGTGGACTCGACATGGCACAAGTTTCGATGGCGGCGCTTCCCGCGTTGAAGGATGGTTACGTTCAGCTCAAGACACGGATGGACAAGGCGGTGGAGGATTTTCGTAAGGAGATGACTTCGACCCGCACCGGCCGGGCTTCCGTGCACATGCTCGACGGAGTGATGGTCGACGCCTATGGCTCGCAGATGCCGTTAAACCAGCTCGCGAACGTGAGCGCACCCGAGCCCCAGTTGATCACGGTGCAGCCCTGGGATGTGAGCCAGATTGGCGCGATCGAGAAGGCCATTCGCAGCGGTGACCTGGGACTGAATCCCATGAACGACGGCAAGCTGGTGCGGGTTCCGGTGCCTGCCCTCACCGAAGAGCGGCGTAAGGAGATGGTCAAGCACCTCCACAAGGTTTTGGAAGAGCACCGGACAGCGGTGCGCAATATCCGGCGGGACGGCAACGACCTGATCAAGAAGGCCATGAAAGATAAGAAGATCACCGAGGACGAAGAGCGCGGGGCGATGGAGCACCTGCAGAAACTCACGGACGACGAGATCAAGAAGATGGAAGAGATGGCCAAAGGCAAAGAGAAAGAAGTGATGTCGGTTTAGGCGCAGGTTCAGCACTGCTATATCCTTGAAAGGGCACGACTTCAGCCGTGCCGTACAAGTTCTTTATTCTTGTGATTCCGAGTGGGCTTCAGCCCACGAGGAATCTGCTTTTCCGATCTTTTCAGCAGCCTCTTCAGCCGACGGCATCGCTGCGAGTCAACCACGGAGCAGAATGAAGGCCCCACTTGCGTACGGGCAAGCCGTCCAGCAACATTAGGTCATGCTGCTCGAACTGGACGATCTCAGCGTGCGCTCCTGGCGCAAGGACGATCTGAAGGCGCTGCTGCACCACGCCAACAATCCCAACATCGCAGCCAACCTGCGCGACCAGTTTCCCCATCCCTATACGCGGCACGACGGCCTCGAATTCCTCGACTATGCGCGATCACAGGAGCCCGAGTGTTCGTTTGCCATCGAGTATGGAGGCGAAGCCGTCGGGGGCGTAGGATTTCGTCTGGGCCGCGACATCGCCTGCATCAGCGCGGAAATGGGGTACTGGCTAGGCGAGGAATTCTGGGGGCGTGGATTCGCAACGCGGGCGGTCACGGCTGCTTCAGAGTGGGCCTTCGACAACTACAAGCTGACCCGCGTCTATGCGTTCGTCTTCTCCCACAATGTGGGATCGATCCGAGTGCTGGAGAAGGCCGGATTCGAGCGCGAAGGATTGTTGCGGCGCAGTGCGATCAAGAACGGGGTTGTTCTCGATCAGATCTTGTTCGCCAAAGTGCGGTAGCAATCACGCGTAGCTATTTCCTTCCCGCCGCGGCAACCGAGGTTGTGGGGTCGGCACCGTCCCACGTCTGGTCTGAGGTTGGTCCGTACACCGATGGCACCGGCTTGTTGAGCATCCGCAGATAGACCGTGAGTTGGGTGCGGTGATGGGAGGTGTGCAGGACGCGGCGCCAGAACACCCAGATGCGCTGGCGTGTGAGTCCAAAGAAGGGCACGTCTTGCATCCACCAGTCCGCTGTTTGTTCCGCGAAGAACTTGAGGCGAGGACGGGCCAACTCCACCATTCGGGTGATGCAGGCGTCGAGTTCCAACGCTGCCGGAAGCACCTCAGGCGGAGGCGGCTCAGGAGTGCCAACGAATTCGCCGAAGAAGCGGCGCTCGGAGAGCAACTGGTGCTTCAGGATGTCCGCCACAGTGGAAGATTTGGGATGCGGGCGGAAGTCGAGATCAGCCGATTCAAAACACTGCCACACCGCAATTACCTTGTTGGTCTCGCTGGCATAAGTGTCGAGCACATGCTGGAAGAGCGGGTTGGTGGCGCGCGGAATGTCGGTGTCGGCGATGGCGGAGGATGAATAGCGCATAGCGGCCCTCCCATCTAGCGCGATGATTGTACTGCGAGCAATAGAAAGGGCGCGATCGACGCGCCCTAATCCCGGCAAGTTTCTCTGAGGCTCAGTCTTCCATGCACTTCAACTTCTGCTCGTGCTGCTCAACGTATTGCAGCAGCTTGCCCTGCTTCTCCAGAGACGACAGGTTATCGAGCACGGGGTACTGCGCCGAGGGATCGAAGCGCTGAATCGACCGATAAGCACGCAGCGCGCCCGCGAGTCCGGCCGCCTGTTTCTCCGCATCGCTCTTCACGTTCGGGTGCCGCAAAATGTAGGCAGCCTGCGAGTAGATGGCCTGCATGCGCAACTGGTTCGAGTAGGTGTCGTTCACCTTATCGAGCGAATCGAGGTCCTTGCAGCACGCGGTAACGGTGAAGTCCGGTACCTGCACGATCCACTCAGTCAGCCACATGCGTTTGTCGAGGCTGTCTTTGGCGAGAGGATTCTGTTCCAGGCTCTGGATGTAAACGAGCGCGCGTGCCCGCTCCTGTGGAGTGGAAGGTCCGCGCATTTTGGACTCGGCGGGAATCGACCCCGCCAGTGCGGTCACTGCGAGTAGAACAAAAAGTCTGCGACCCATGGTTTCTCTCTTTCGCTTGGGCGGCCAGGCTGATTGATGAATGATACTCCGACTGCTGCTTAGATACGCAACCGGGAACTAAAAAGGTCAACGTGAAATACAGCGGTTCACCCCGCTTTTCGAGGGGTTCGTCCCAGAGGGTTTTCAATTTGGAGACATACAGCCGCCGGAAGGGAAAATCGCGCTCTGCATGGGATAATTACGGAAGGTATTGACTGATGAAACGGATCGTTCACGCCGCCTGTCCGCATGATTGTCCCGACGCTTGTGGAGCGTTGATTACCGTGGAAGATGGGCGCGCAACCCGCATTCAGGGAGATCCCGCTCATCCCATCACGCAGGGTTTTCTGTGCGCGAAAGTTGCGAAATACCTTGACCGTGTTTACTCGCCGGACAGGGTTTTGTATCCCATGCGAAGAGTGGCTCCCAAGGGATCGAGCGGCCCGGAAGCATTTCAGCGCATTTCATGGGACCAGGCTCTGGATGAAATCGTCGCCAAGCTGAAACGTATAAGTGCAGAGTTTGGTCCGGAAGCCGTGCTTCCTTACTCTTACGGGGGAAACCTCGGAGCGCTGAATGGCGGCTCGATGGACAGGCGGTTTTTCCATCGATTCGGTGCCTCGCAGTTGCTGAGGACGATCTGCTCCTCCACTGGCGGCGATGCCATCATTTCCGTGTATGGCCGCAAGACCGGTACGGAGCCCGAGCAGTTCCGCCACTCGAAATACATCATCGCGTGGGCATCGAATATCCACGGCAACAACGTCCACTTGTGGCCATTCGTTGAAGAGGCGCGGCGGAACGGCGCAAAGCTGGTGGTGATCGACCCCTACCGCACCCGCACTGCGCGAGTCGCCGACTGGCATATTCCGATTAACCCGGGTACTGACGTTGCACTCGCGATGGGAATGATGCACATCATCATCCGCGATGCACTGCACGACCGCGACTACATCGCGCGCTATGCCGAAGGCTTCGACGAGTTGCAGAAACGTTTGCCAAAGTACACGCCAGAA
Source organism: uncultured Acidobacteriaceae bacterium (assembly GCA_963779555.1). GTDB lineage: Bacteria > Acidobacteriota > Terriglobia > Terriglobales > Acidobacteriaceae > DASRAA01. The sequence goes on along the minus strand of CAVZYS010000031.1, from coordinate 30,984 downwards.
CGCGTCTCCGAATGGACGGGCATTCCCAGGGACGACATCGAACTGCTGGCACATGAATATGCGACTAGGCGGCCTGCTGCGATCCGGTTGAATTACGGCATCCAGCGCGCGCAGAACGGCGGGGCTGCGGTGCGTGCTGTGTGCATGCTGCCGGTCATCACGGGATCGTGGAAGGAAGTAGGTGGAGGGTTGCAGCTTTCCGTGAGCGGAAGCTTTCAACTCAACGACACGGCGATGGAGCGCACCGACTTGATGCTGAAGAGTCCGCTGGGCAGGGTCGCGCGCAGCATCAACATGGTGGAGTTGGGCAAGGCGTTGACGGAAGTCAGTGGCCCTCCGGTGAAGGCGCTGATGGTGTACAACTCGAACCCGGCAGCGGTGTGTCCCGAGCACAACCTCGTGGTGCAAGGACTGCTTCGTGAGGATCTATTCACGGTTGTTCACGAGCAGTTCTTTACTGACACCACGGACTACGCCGACATTCTGTTGCCGGCCACGACGTTCTTCGAACAGAAGGACCTGGTCAAGGCATACGGTCACCTCTATCTGCAGGTGTCGCAGCAGGCCATCGAGCCCCTGGGAGAATGCAAGTCCAATGTGGATATGTTCCGGGAGTTGGCGCTGCGCATGGGATTCGACGACGAGTGCTTCCGCGAGACGGTGGACGACATGATTGACGCCGCCTTGTCGTCGGGCGTTCCACAGTTGCAAGGGATTACGCGAGAACGGCTGGAGCGCGAGCCTCAAATCAGGCTCAACTTGCACGGTGACGAGAGCGATAAGCCGTGGTTGCCGTTCGCCAATGGTTTCCCGACTCCGAGCGGACGGGCGCGGCTGTACAACGGTGATCTGGTCGCCGAGGGAATGGATCCAGTGGCGGAGTTCGTCGCTCCCGAGGAATCGCGGCATTCGCCACTCGCCGGGCGGTATCCGCTCGAACTGCTGGCACGCAAGGCCGACAACTTTCTGAACTCAACATTTGTGAATTTGCCCAGCCTGCAAAAAATGGAACGGCAACACGAACTGGAGATCAGCCGACGGGACGCTGAGAGCCGAGGTATCAAAGATGGCGACTGCGTCCGGGTGTTCAATGACCGGGGCGAGATTTTCCTGAACGCACGCGTGGATGGCACCGTTTCGCCCGGCGTGGTGGGAGCGAAACTGGGCTGGGCAAAGCTCTCCGACGGTGGTGTCAACATCAACGTCCTTACCTCGGCGCGGCTGGCCGACCTCGGCGGCGGTGCTACGTTCTATTCCACTCTGGTCGAGGTCGAACGAGTTCTCGAAACTTCTAGCGCATGAAAGGGTTAGCTTCTGCGCGGCTGAAAAACTGCGGGTGCGGTTCGCTTTCTGAGCGCCCCGCCCGTACCGTATAATTGCGCTTTCATTTAAAGACGTTTTGAGGTTGTTCCTATTTCTTTCCAAAGACAGGTAGGCCCTGCGGAGAACCTCCGCCGCGGGCGGCGCTTCTGTGCCACGGCGCTAAGTTTCCTTTTCGCAATCATCTGTCTCGCCTCAACGTCTGTTTGGGGTCAGCAAGGGGTGATCGAGGAGATCATCATCCACGGCAACCGCCGCATTCCGGCGGACACGATTCGCGCGCGTATGTTCACCCGCCCGGGCGATGTCTACGACCAGACGGCGCTGGAGCGAGACTTCAACTCCCTGTGGAACACCGGCTACTTCGACGATCTGCGCATTGAGCGCGAGCAGTCGCCCAAGGGCTGGCGAATTCACGTGTACGTCAAGGAAAAGCCCACAATCCGCGAGATCAAGTACGTCGGCCTGAGTTCGGTCTCGCAGAGTGACGTGCTCGACAAGTTCAAGGAGCGCAAGGTCGGACTGACGCAGGAAAGCCAGTACGATCCGACCAAAGTGAAGCGGGCAGAAGTCGTGATCAAGGAATTGCTGGCTGCTCACGGGCACCAGTTCGCCACCGTTCGGTCGGAGGTGCGGCCCATCCCGCCAGCAGCGGTCGGACTGACCTTCGTGATCAAGGAAGGTCCGAAGGTGAAAGTCGGAAAGATCACCTTTGAGGGCAACAAGGCAGTCAAGTCGCGTGAACTGCAGAGCGCGATGAAGAACCTGAAGCCGATTGGAATTCCGCACTCCATCTTCCTGGAAAGCCTGTTTCCCCGGACTTACGATTCAACGAAATTGAGTGAAGACGCCGAACGAGTACGCTACTACTACCAGACCAAGGGCTACTTCAAAGCGCTGGTGTCCGATCCGAAGACACAAATTCACGACACCCGCCCGCCATGGTATTGGCCCTTCTCGAAGACTCCGGGAAAGGCCGTCGACATCACCATGCCGGTGGAGGAAGGCGACCGCTACCGCCTGAAGGAAATCACGTTCAGCGGCAACAAGGCGGTGGCGAACACAGCCGCCTTGCGGGCGCAGTTCAAGATCAAGGACGGCGACATATTCGACAGCGAAGCGATTCGCAAGGGCCTGGATAACCTGCGCAAAGCCTATGCAGCACTCGGGTACATCAACTTCACTCCTGTGCCGAATACCGATGCCAATGACGATACCAAGCAAATCAACCTGAAGATCGATCTTGATGAGGGCAAACAGTTCTTCGTGCGCCGCATCGAATTCCAGGGCAATACCACCACGCGCGACAAAGTCATTCGCCGCGAGCTGGCGCTGGAAGAAGGCCAGGTCTACAACGGAAATCTTTGGGAAATGAGCTTGCTGCGCTTGAATCAGTTGCAGTATTTCGAAGTCCTCAAGCCGGAACAGGATTCCACCATCACCCAGAACACCCAGGATGCGACCGTGGACATCCTGCTGAAGGTGAGGGAAAAGGGCAAGAACAGCATCGGCCTGACGGGCGGAGTCAGCGGCCTTTCGGGCGGGTTCATCGGCGTGAACTATACGACCAACAATCTCTTCGGCAAGGGCGAATCGCTGTCGGTCCAGGTTCAGGTCGGGCAGTATCAGAAGAACGAGACCCTATCGTTTACCCAACCGTACCTCTTGGACAAGCCGCTGCAGTTCAGCTGGACGGTCTACCACAGCAGTTACAACTATAACCAGCAACAGCAGTTGGAGATTCAGACCGGCCAGTCAGTCAACCTTCCGGCGAGTTACCAGGCACTGCTGCAGAACTATACCCAGACCAGCACCGGGTTCACCACCTCGTTCAGCTATCCTCTGAAGCGTTCATTCAAGCGGGTCGGGATCACTTACGCCTTCGACGTGTCGACGTTGCAGACCTACAGCGCATCTTCGACCCTGTACTTCGAGAGCCTGGCATTTCGCGGCCTGTCGGGGCCGAATGCTTTAACTGGAATTCAGACCAGCAAAGTTGTGCCGAACTTCTCCTACAACCGGATTGATAATCCCCAACGGCCTCATCAAGGACAGAGCTTCTACGTCGCGACGGAAATTGCCGGACTGGGCGGCAACACCCACTACTTCAAGCCGGTCGCCGAATGGAAGAAGTTCATGCCAATGCAGAAGGGTCGCAACACGCTGGGCTTCCGCCTGATGGGTTCCTGGATCAGCGGCTACGCGGGAGATGTGGCTCCCCCGTTCGACCGGTTCTATATGGGCGGCGATCAGGACATTCGTGGTTTCGACATCCGTGCCATCTCTCCCGTCGTGTTCTTCCCGACTGCGGTCACGATTCCGCTGCAGAACCCCGACGGCACTTCGGTACCGCTGGATCCGACGAATCCACGGCGAGGTACGTGGAACGTAACCATTCCTGTAAATCAAATTATCTTCCCGGGCGGTGATACCAGCCTGGTGAGCAACATCGAATATCGCGTGCCGGTGATCGGGCCTGTGACACTCGCGCCGTTCGTCGACACCGGGATGGATTTCATCAGCAACACTTCGCAGCTTCAAATTGCGCCAACCCAAGTGCTTACCCTGAACACAACCAATTACGGCTGTCCTTACCTGAATCCCAACTACTCCTGCGCGGGAACCTTGAGGATTCCGGTCCCCGGAGTTTTGAATCCGATATCTGGAACCAATTACCAGCCGCGCATGTCAACGGGATTGGAGCTTCAGGTTATTTTGCCGATCGTGAATGCCCCATTCCGGATCTATTACGCATACAACCCGTTGCGGTTGGACCAGTATGTCGGCCCGGTTTCGCCGATCACGAGGTCGATGTTCCCGCCAGGCGCCGCGGGTGATTTCACCTACGCGAACGCCACAGCGATTTATAACCCGGCGTACCTGCTGCGAGAACCGCGGAAGACGTTCCGCTTTACGGTGGCAACAACCTTCTAAGGCAGATTCCTGCCGGCGCTGCATGCCAGATCTGCTCTGAGGATTTGGCCGGCAGTTTTGCGAGATTTGACGGTAGGAAGTCGTGTTCCCTATAATTAGAGAATCCGCACCGCCGAATCTTCCGGCCGGGGAATGCGACGCATCTGGTGCGCTGGCATTTGGTGTTCCCTTGGCCTTCCGGAACAGCACCAGTAAGACACGGTGTCCGACCGGAACATCTGAGGAATTCCCGGAGCAGTTCAAGGAGTCACAGTAAACCTAATGAAGCGTACGTTCGAAAGCATAGTCCTGCTCGTTCTTGTCTCAATGGCTTCGCTGGCCCAGACGAGTTCCGCCACCCCCACTCCCGCGCCAACCACGCCATCCGCTCCCGCCGCAGCTGCTACTGGAGTCAAAGTGGGTGTGATCGATATGCAGGGCGCGATTGCCGGCAGCAACGAAGGTCAGCGCGACTTCGACGCTCTTGCCAAGAAATTCGAACCGCGCCGGGTCGAACTGCAGAAGCTCAATACTGAGATCGAAGACCTGAAGAAGCAGCTCACCAATCAGGGCGACAAGATGAGTCCTGAGGCCCACGAACAGCTGGTGAAGTCCATAGAATCCAAGACCAAGAGCCTGCAGCGCTCGGCGGAAGACGCCCAGAACGAATTCCAGCAGCAACAAAACGAAGTGGCGGGGAAGATCCTGCAGAAGCTGGCGCCCGTGATCACCAAGTATGTATCGGACAACGGCTACGGTCTGTTGCTCGATGCTTCCTCACCCTGGCCCCAGGGACCGGTAGTGGTTGCGACTCAGGCCGTTGATATCACCAAAGCGGTTGTGGATGCGTACAACATCCAGTCTGGCGTGCCCGCTCCGCCGAAGCCGGCCGCGACAACGGGAACGACGACCCGTCCGGCGACGACTCCGGGTGTGACCAAGCCCGCAACTACCCCAGCGACTACGACACCTAAGCCGGCTGCTTCAACCGGTGGAACGCCAAAGCCTCAGTAAGCCGTCATTTTCCGAACGCTCAAGACCATCCCTGCGGGGATGGTTTTTTTGTTGGCTGCATGGGGGATGGGGTTCTTGGGGATCCATTCGACAGTTTTCTGCAGCGATTACAGATGACGGACGATGGCCGATCAATGTGGCCAGTGACGTTCCGGTGGTGACTGTGGAAAAGTCTGTGGATTACGAACTTGCGACCTGACCGAGATTCAATCTAGTCGACCGTTCATCTAATTGCAACAATATAGGTTCACAGTTAAGGACGTACTAAATCAGTGCCTTACCTGTTAGGAATTCCGTTCCCATATTGGCACCTAGAAGATGTGCATCGGATCGGGGTGTGGAAGTTTTGCACAGTTTCCAGGCGTGCTGGCGGGTAACAACCGTAATTATGTGCCATGCAAGCGGTTGGCCGAACGGTCGAAGCCGTTAGTGCCCCTATGGTTACTTTCGTTTCCCTCGCCAGCCGTTTTTTCTTGCTTCCTAGTCGTCCAGCCCATTAGAACGGGTCTGTGAGGACCAGGGGCTTCGTGTCTCCGCCCAGCCAGCGCCGAGCGCGCACGTACGACTGCTCTTTGACAATTCCCATCTCGGGACGCTCCTGCTCGGTAACTGTTGGAAAAATGCCAGCTAAGTCCAAGGGGCAGACATGGATACGTGTAACTCTATATTTATCAGTTACTTGCAAGCAATTTACGCCCAAGTCATTGATTCTAAACAGCGACGTTAAAAGTTTTTAGGTGGTATAGTCGACTACATCACCATAGACCGGGCGCGAATAGCGCTAGTCCTCGCCGACGCGCAGAACCGCCAAGAAGGCTTCCTGGGGGATATCGACGCGGCCGATCCGTTTCATGCGCTTCTTGCCTTCTTTTTGCTTTTCCAGAAGCTTGCGCTTGCGGCTGATGTCACCGCCGTAGCACTTGGCAATTACATTCTTTCGCATGGCTGCAACTGTTTCGCGTGCAATCACTTTGGCGCCGATGGCGGCTTGGATGGCGACTTCGAACATCTGCCGGGGAATCAACTGCCTCATCTTTGACACCAGGGCGCGGCCTCGGTCATAGGCGAATTCCTTGTGCACGATGATCGACAGGGCATCCACCGGTTCGCCGCCCACCAGGATGTCCAGCTTCCACATCGGGGACTCCCACGTCCCGGTGAGGTGGTAATCGAGGGAGGCGTAACCGCGCGAGACGGACTTCAGCTTGTCGTAGAAGTCCATAACGATTTCGTTCAGCGGCAGTTCGTAGGTCAGCATGACCCGGCTGGAGCTGACGTACTCGAACGCCTTCTGCTTGCCGCGTTTCTCCTCCACCAGTTTCAGAATTCCGCCGACATATTCTTCATTGGTCAGGATGGTGGCCGTGATAATCGGCTCTTCGATCTTTTCGATCTCACTAGGATCGGGCCAGCGCGAAGGATTGTCGACCTCCACGACGCTGCGGTCGGTGAGCGTGATCTTGTAGCGCACGCTCGGGGCCGTAGTGATGAGGTTGAGATCGTATTCGCGCTCCAGCCGCTCCTGAATGATTTCCATGTGCAGCAGGCCTAGGAAGCCGCAACGGAATCCGAAACCGAGCGCGGCAGAACTTTCCGGCTCGAAGAAGAACGACGCATCGTTGAGGCGCAGCTTCTCAAGGGCTTCGCGAAGGAGCGTGTGTTCGTGGGCGTCCACCGTGTAGAGGCCGGCGAACACCATCGGTTTCAATTCTTCGAAACCGGGCAACGGTTCGAGTGCGGGATGCACATCGTCGGTGATGGTGTCGCCAATCCCGGTGTCGGCCACGTTCTTGATATTGGCGATGAGGAAGCCGACTTCGCCGGCGCTCAACTCATCGACCTCGACCGGCTTGGGCGTCAGCACGCCCAGAGTTTCCAGGTCAAAGGTGTTGCCGTTGGCCATCAAGCGAATACGCTGGCCCTTCTTGATGGTGCCTTCCACGATACGGGCCAATACCACGACCCCGCGATAGGGATCGAACCAGGAATCGAAGATCAGCGCCTGCAGCCGGTGGTCTGCCCTGCCCTTGGGAGGTGGAACCTTTTGGACGATGGCTTCCAGAACCTCTGGAACGCCGAGGCCTGTCTTTGCGCTGATGGCGAGGGCATGCGAAGCATCAAGTCCAACCGCACCCTCGATCATCTCCTTGGTGCGCTCGATATCGGCACTGGGAAGATCGATCTTGTTGATGACGGGAATGATCTCCAGCCCGTTGTTGATCGCGATGTACGAATTCGCCAGCGTTTGCGCCTCGACACCCTGCGAGGCATCGACTACCAGCAGCGCGCCTTCGCAGGAAGCGAGGGAGCGAGAAACTTCATAGCTGAAGTCCACGTGGCCGGGGGTGTCGATCAGGTTGAGTTGGTAGGTCTTGCCGTCCTTCGCCGGGTACATCATGCGCACCGAGTGGGCCTTGATGGTGATGCCGCGCTCCCGCTCCAGGTCCATCGCATCGAGCACCTGGGCCTGCATCTCGCGCGCCGTCAGCGAGCCGGTGAGCTCCAGCAGACGGTCGGCCAGGGTGCTCTTCCCATGGTCGATATGGGCAATGATGGCGAAATTGCGTATGAGTGAAGGATCCATCGGCGCACTAAGGGGGCAGCTTCGATTCTAGCAGGATATGGCGGTTGCGATTGCGGCCCAGCGTAGCATGTTGGCAGCGATGAGCACCGCTTCCAATGCGATAAAGACTGGTATTTTCACGCTGTTGGTGCCCGCCATCGTTGGGGTAGGCGTTCCGCAGTCCATGGTTGCGGGGGAACGAGCCGGCGGTTCCGGACCGATTGTCTCGCGACTCGTAGGCGCATTGCTTTTCGTCCTGGGAGTGATCGGATATTTCTGGTGCGCGGCACTTTTTGTGCGCGCGCAAGGCACACCCGCACCGATTTTTCCGACGAAATCCGCCGTGGTTAACGGCCCGTATCGCGTCAATCGAAACCCCATGTACAGCTCGGTGCTGGCCGTGGTTTTCGGGCAGGCACTTTATTACCAGCATTGGCGGCTAGCTGAATACGGAGCGGCGCTGGCGGTGTTTTTTCATTTGTTCGTGGTGCTGTATGAAGAACGCGATCTACGAGCCCGCTTCGGCGGAGAGTACGAGGATTTCTGCCGACGGGTGCCGCGCTGGATGCCGCGGGTGAGCGGTTCAAGCCGCCACTAGGCTGGATTATTCATCTGTTTCGAGAGCTGAAGAGTGCAGGATTTGAAGGGGCACGGCTTCAGCCGTGCCGTTACGGGGGCGTTTAGAGTTAGGCTTCAGCCCCTGAGGGAACTCGCACTTTTCCGCAGGGACCGAAGTCCCTCAGTGGCTAAAGCCGGCATAATGACAGCCGCTTCGCGGCACGGCTGAAGCCGTGCCCTTTCAAAACAACTCGCGATTCGCATATTACAGGGGATTGCGAAAGCGTCCTCCACCCGTCCCCATGAAATACCTCCGAAAGTGCGCTAGTGGCCAACCCCCGTTAGAATCGTGCCTGCATGCGATTGATCCTAGCTTCCGCTTCGCCACGCCGGTCTGAGCTTCTGCGCAATGCAGGCATTTCATTCATCGTGGAACCGGCCCACATCGCCGAAGAGCCGTTTCCTGGTGAGTTGCCGCTGCAGTATGCGCAACGCCTGGCGCGCGACAAAGCCCGCGCCATCTTCGCGAGCCACCCTGACAATGTGGTACTGGGAGCCGACACCGTGGTGGTGGTGGATGAGCTTCTGTTGGAGAAACCGCGTGACACGGAAGATGCTGCGCGCATGTTGCGGCTGCTTTCCGGGCGCGCCCACCAGGTGATGACCGGAGTCTGTCTGGTCGCGCCGGGTTACGAGCAGACTGAGGCAGAAATCACGGAAGTCCGATTCAGCACGCTCTCGGAGCAGCGAGATCGCCAGCTACGTCGAGACAGGCGAGCCGATGGACAAAGCCGGCGCCTACGCCATCCAGGGCATGGCGTCACGCTGGGTCGAGCGCATCGACGGTTGCTATTTCAATGTGGTTGGATTGCCCGTGCCAAGGTTGTATCGCATGTTGCAGACGCTAGCGGAGAAGACGGGAATTCAGCTTGTATAAGCGACAAGCGGGTCAAAATGCTACGGAGTTCCCCTTGCGGGGAACTCCGTCAGAAACTTGGGACAGCTACTTCTTTTCGTCTGTCGGAGTGGTTGAGCTAGAAGAACCCTCGCTCATCGACGACTTGAAATTCTTGATGCCTTCACCCAGTCCCTTGCCGAGTTCGCCCAATTTCTTGGGGCCAAAAATGAGCAGGGCGATGAACACGATAACCGCCAGCTCGGGCAGACCGATCTTTCCACCAAACATAAGACCTCCGGTAAAACAGCCCGGTTGTTCTGCGTGCAGGCAAAATCGGTTGCGGGCTTCTGCTTTAGATTCTAGGCTTTTGCCCAGACCACGTCAAAGAACCATTGGTTTCCGAAATACCACTAACCTGCAATTTCAGTGGCACGAGCCCGGCGTCAAATCGCCTCGATGAGACCCGCCAGCAGCGCCGCCCGCCGCGGCAATTCCGCGGCGACTACGAACTCATGGAGGGCATGGGCGCCATCGCCCACGGCTCCCAGTCCGTCCAAGGTCGGAATGCCCAGGCCGCCCGTGAAATTGCCGTCCGATCCCCCGCCGACGGCGATCTCAGCGAGCGGGAAGCCCAGGTCGAGCGCGATTGTTTGTGCCGTGTGGAACAGTGCGGCCACTTGCCTGGTGCGCTCCAAGGGTGGCCGGTTGACGCCGCCCTCGATGTGCAGCGAGCATTTCTTGTTGACCGGGCGCAGCGACTTCACCTTGCGCTCCATAACTGGACCATCGCTCTTACGCGCGATACGCAGATCGACCTCGGCGATGGCCTCGGCGGCGACCACGTTGGTGCGCGTACCCCCGCGAATGACGCCAACGTTCAAGGTGATGCCGCGCTTCAAATCGGTCAGTCGCGATACCGCCTGGATCTGGTGGGAGAGTTCGAGGATGGCGCTCTGTCCCTTCTCGAAGTCGAGGCCCGAGTGCGAGGCCTGCCCGGTGACCTTGATGAGGAAGCCGCCAACGCCCTTGCGCGCGGTTTTCAGCGCACCGCCGGGTCCCGCCGGCTCGCAGACGAGAACCGCCTCGCATTGCGTCGCCAGCTTCTCCGTCAGGAAGCGCGAGCTGTCGCTGCCCTCCTCTTCGTCCGATACTAGCCACACTTTGACCGGGCGGGAGAGACCTCCCTTGACCTCCCGTAGGGCACGGAGCGCGAACATGATCTGCGCGATGCCACTCTTCATGTCGAATACGCCGGGCCCATGCAGGCGGCCGTTCTGCTCGAGCCAGGGCATGGTCGCCAGGGTTCCGAGGTCGTACACGGTGTCGTAATGTCCCAGCAATAGAATCGGCTTCGCGGCCGCGCGGACCAGCGAACTCCACCTGCAAATGATTGCCGGCTGTGGGGCTGGCGATGAATCTTCACACGCCCGCCCAACGCCTCGAATTGCTGCGCGAGGTAGCTGCACAGCGCGTCGCAAGCCGGCTTATCGTGCGTGGGAGATTCGCGCACCACCAGTTCGCGGACCTGCTCGACCATCTCGCGTTGGCGGTCGGTGAGCCATCGCAGAACATCGTTGAGTGCGGACTTCGATTCGATCATGTCGGTCTTGGGCATTTGGAGATCAATCCTACGCGGTTTAGATATTGGCGTCGTCGAGGTGTAGCACGCGTGCCGCCGGTTGAAACCGGCTGGGCCAAGTTAAAAGGGCGCATTGACCCGCGCTGAAGCGCAGCACTACCCCAATTCGAAATAGCTCTAGCTGGGGGCCGAAGGCGCGAGGCGTCACCCGCTGATACGGAATGTATAATCGGGAGTTTCACGAGACAAGTCATGAGTGATACCGCGAAAGCCGCACCCGCCGAAACCGAAGCAATGTCGGGGTTCGATATTCAGGAAATCCTGAAGATCCTGCCGCATCGCTATCCGTTTCTGCTGATCGACCGGGTAACGCACCTCACGCGTACCAAGCGTATTGTGGCGATCAAGAACGTCAGCGTCAACGAGCCATATTTCGTCGGGCACTTTCCCGCCGGGCCAATCATGCCCGGGGTGCTGGTGGTCGAAGCCATCGCGCAAGCTGGTGGCGTGCTGCTGCTGACTGAGTTCCCAGATCGTGAGCACAAGCTGCTGCTGTTCACCGGAATCGAGCGCGCTAAATTCCGCCGGCCGGTGACACCCGGTGACCAGCTCCGTATCGAAGTCGATGTGCTGGTGTGGCGCGGCAACGCTGGCCGCATGTCGGGCAAAGCGTACATCGGAGACAAGGTCGCGTGCGAAGCGGTGGTCACGTGCCGGTTGGTGGATCGGCGAGGCAAGAAGCCAGAGATTGCACCAACTCCTCAGGCTGGAGCGGAACGGGCCTAATCCTGCCATGAGCATCCATCCGACGGCCATCGTCGATCCCTCTGCTAAGGTCCCCGCGTCTTGCGCTATCGGGGCCTATTGCGTCATTGGTCCCGATGTCGAGATGGGCGAGAACTGCCGACTGCTTTCGCATGTCGTGGTCGGCGGACCGACGAAAATGGGCTCCGATAACCAGATCCACCCCTTCGCGGTGGTCGGCGGCGACCCGCAGGACATAACCTATCGCGGCGAGCCCACGCGCCTGGAGATTGGCGACCGCAACATCATTCGCGAGTACGTCACCATCAGTCGCGGCACCGCGAAGGGGCCCGGCGTCACCCGCGTTGGCAGCGATGTCATGATCATGGCCTACGCGCACGTCGGACACGACACGGCGATTGGCGATCATGCGATGCTGGTCAACGGAGCGACGTTGGCGGGCCACGTAACAGTTGAGGAGTGGGCCGTTGTCGGCGCGCTGGGTGCGGTGCATCAATATGTCCGCGTCGGAGCCCACGCTTACGTTGGCGGTGGCACCATCATCACCCGAGACGTATTGCCGTTCTCGATGACCAGCGCCGAGCGCGACGCGCAAGTCTACATGTTGAACAAGGTCGGACTACAGCGCCGGGGCTTCTCGCGCGAGCGCATTACCAAATTGCGTCACGCGTACAAAATCCTGCTGGCATCGAAGCTGAACACCTCGCAGGCGCTGGAGAAGCTGCGCTCCGAGGGAGCGCAGGGCGACGATGTCGACTCGTTGATGCGGTTCATCGAAACGTCACAACGAGGAGTGATCAAGTAACTGGTAATTGGTAATCGGTAACTGGCAACATCTGAACTATGGTTGTTTCGGAAACACAACGCATCGGCCTCATCGCCGGCAACGGCAGCTTTCCGCTGCTGGTGCTAGATGCGGCGCGCTCACAGGGATTGCAAGTCGTAGTCGCGGCCATCAAGGAAGAAGCGTCTCCCCAGATCGAGCAGCATGGAGCCGCGGTGGTGGAATGGTTGTCACTGGGAGAGTTGTCGAAGCTGATTGAAGGCTTTCAACGAGCGGGCGTGACCCGCGCCATCATGGCGGGACAGGTCAAGCACAAGCAGATCTTCAGCAGCATCAAGCCCGACTGGAGGCTGGCCAAAGTCCTGCTTAATCTCACTACCCGCAACACCGATTCGCTGATCGGCGCGATTGCCAAAGTCCTGGAGGCGGAGGGCATCACGCTGATGAGTTCGACCGCGTTGTTGGAGCCGATGCTGGCCAACCAAGGCGTGATGACTCGCCGAGCACCCAGCGACTCCGAACAGACCAATATCACCTATGGACGAGCAGTGGCGCAGCACCTATCGCGATTCGACATAGGACAGACCGTGGTCATCGCGGAAGCAGCCTGCATTGCCGTGGAAGCGATGGAAGGCACCGACGCCGCCATCTTGCGCGCGGGAGGACTAATGAAGTCTCCGTCACTGGGCAAAGAGCCTTCGACGCTCAGCCGGGCGCTTACGGTTATCAAGGTCGCCAAGCCCAACCAGGACATGCGCTTCGACGTGCCGGTCGTCGGGATGAGAACCATCGAAACCATGAAGCAGGCAGGCGCGACCTGCCTTGCGCTCGATGCCGGGCGGTGCCTGATGTTCGATAAGCCAGCCGTAATCAAGGCCGCTGACGAGGCTGGCATCTGCATTGTGGCGGAAAAGCCGGTCAGCCACATCCCGCACCACAGCGCGTAGCCACACTTTGCCTCGAAGCGAACGAATGGGCGACAATCCTGACATGCCTGACAAGGATGGCGTCGTGCGCGTAGGTGTCATCGGTACGGGTGCGTTCGGCCGCAACCATGCGCGTGTCTATCGTGATCTTCAGGCCGACTCGCTGCTCGCCGTCAAATTCGTGGGCGTCATCGATGCCGATATGTTGCGCGCTAGATCCGTGGCGGCGGAGTTCGGCGCCCGGGCGTTCGGTTCCGTGGCCCAGTTGATTGCTGCCGGGTGTTGACGCCGTTTCGGTCGCGGTTCCGACGGTCGCTCATCTCGCCGTCGCCCGCGAATTGATGGAAGCCGGCGTCGACGTGCTGATCGAGAAGCCGCTGGCCAGCACCCTGGCTGAGGCCGATGAGTTGCAGGACATCGCTAGACGGCACGATCGCGTCGTGCAAGTCGGACACCTGGAGCGCTTCAATCCCGCAGTGCGCGCAACCATGCCGCTGCTGACCAAGCCCATGTTCTTCGAGGTGCATCGCCTCAGCGTTTTTACGCCGCGATCGCTCGACGTCGATGTAGTGCTCGATCTCATGATTCACGACATCGACATTGTGCTGACAATGGCGAAGTCTCCGGTGAAGGAAATTCGTGCGGTGGGCTTGCCTATACTTTCGAAGAAGGTCGATATTGCGAACGTCCGCATCGAGTTCGAATCGGGATGCGTGGCGAACTTCACGGCCAGTCGCGTCAGCACTGAGCGCGTCCGCAAAGTTCGCTTCTTCCAGCCGCGGCAGTATGTGTCGCTCGATTTCTCGCGTCAGGATGTACTGGTGCTAACGGTCGACGATGGAACCGGAGCGAGTGCGGAAGAGGACCCCTTCAATCCCGCAAGTGTGGCCGGCAGTGCGTTTCCCGGGATCACGCCGTTCAAGCCCAAGGTCGAGCAACAGGAGCCTTTGCGCGCCGAGTTGACCAGCTTCCTGCGGGCGGTGCGCGAGCGCAGCACTCCCGAGGTTTCGCTGCAGCAGGGCCGCGATGCGCTAGCGGTGGCACTGCAAATCGTTGACACCATCGCGCAGCATAGCCAGAGGGCGCATCTCGCGGAATTGACGGGTGGCTTAAGCTAGTCCTAGGCTAAGTTGCATCGGTCATGTCCGAAGATCTGGTTACCATCGCCACCTTTTTAAACCTGGGGGAAGCCAAACTCGCCCAGGGCAAGCTGTCTTCGGCGGGCATCGCGGCGTCGGTTCGCGATGAGAATGCCATGAACCTGCACATCGGCATGGCGATGTGGGGCATTAAGTTGCAGGTTCCCGATTCACAGGTGGTGCGCGCGCTCGAAGTCCTCGACGATTTCCGCCCCGAACCGGTCGACGAAGAGTCAGAGTCGGAAGTCGTTCACTGCTGCCCGGAGTGCGAGTCGCTGGAAATCCGCCAAGTCACGGAAGCCAATCCCCACCAGATCGCGCTGTGGTCCGCGGCCATCCCATTTCCCGAGGCTGCGTCCGAACAGGGCCAGCGCTGGCGCTGCCTGGCCTGCGGGTACCAGTGGGAAGAGGTCGAAGGGTAGGGGTTTTGGACGCTCGGAAACAAGACTCCAATCTCTTTCTTCCTGCTTTCCTCCCACCCTTCGGCATGCGAGAATAGGGACTCACTCCCGAATCGCCATGAATCCAGTCGAATCCGTAACGCCCGCCGTCCAGGAACCCGCTATTACTCCCGAAATCTTGCGCGACCACGGTATTACGCCGGAGGAATACGACCGCATCCTGAAATCGCTGGGCCGGACGCCGACGCTGACCGAGCTGGGAATTTTCAGCGTGATGTGGAGCGAACACTGCTCCTACAAGTCGTCGCGGGTTCACCTGAAGCGCCTGCCGACCCACAGCCGCCGGGTGGTGCAAGGGCCGGGAGAAAACGCGGGCATCATCGACATCGGCGATGGATGGGCCTGCGCCTTCAAGATCGAATCGCACAATCATCCTTCGTTCATCGAACCGTTTCAGGGCGCGACTACCGGAGTCGGCGGCATCCTGCGCGACATCTTCACCATGGGTGCTCGGCCGGTCGCGATCATGGACTCCTTGCGCTTTGGCCCGATCACGCTTGAACCCACCCTTTCCCAAAAGAGGGGAGAGGATGGGGCACCCACGATCGATCGTGCGACGCTGCACAAGAACCACTCCGTCATGGAAGGCGTGGTCAGCGGAGTGGCCTCGTACGGCAACTGCTTTGGCGTGCCCAATGTCGGCGGAGAGGTGAAGTTCGAGAGCTGCTACTCCGGCAATCCGCTGGTCAATGCGTTTGCCCTCGGTCTGGTCAAGCGCGACCAGATTTTTTATGCCAAGGCGTCAGGCGAAGGGAATCCCGTCATCTATGTCGGCTCGAAGACCGGCCGCGATGGTATTCACGGCGCCACCATGGCGAGCGAGGAGTTTAGCGAGGAGTCCGAAGCCAAGCGTCCCGAACGTGCAGGTCGGCGATCCGTTTCTGGAGAAGCTACTGCTGGAAGCCTGCCTCGAAGCCATGCAGACCGGCGCCATCGTCGGCATCCAGGACATGGGTGCGGCGGGACTGACCTGTTCCACTTGCGAGATGGGCGGGCGGGGCGGTGTCGGCCTTGAGATCGAGCTCGACTTGGTACCGCAGCGCGACACCGGCATGACAGCGTACGAGATCATGCTCAGCGAATCGCAGGAGCGCATGCTGCTGGTCGCCGAGAAGGGCCGCGAAGCCGAAGTGTTTCGCGTCTTCGAGAAGTGGGGCCTCGACGCCGTCACCATTGGGCGTGTCATACCTGACTCGACCATGCGGGTGCTGCAGCACGGCAAGGTCGTCGCGGAGATTCCCAACCAGGCGCTGACGGATGAAGCTCCGCTCTACAGCCGTCCAATGGAGCGCTGGGAGCCGCCGGTTCCGCGCGAGATGCCCGAGAACATTCAGTTGGGAGCGAAGAGCGATCTTACCGGCGACCTGAAGCAATTGCTGGCCAGCCCGAACATCTGCTCCAAGCGCTGGGTCTTCGAGCAATACGACTCGATGGTGCAAACCAACACGGTCGAAGGGCCGGGCGGCGAAGCGGGCGTGATCCGCATCAAGGGAACGCAGCGCGCGTTGGCCATGGCGCTCGACGGCAATGGGCGCTGGTGCTATCTGGACCCCAAGCTGGGAGCGATGCACGCTGTCGCCGAGTCGGCCCGCAACGTGGCCTGTTCCGGCGCGACTCCGATCGCCGCCACCAATTGCCTGAATTTCGGCAATCCCGAAAAGCCGCACATCATGTGGCAGTTTGCCCAGACCGTCGACGGCATCACCCGTGCCTGCGAGGAACTAGAGACACCGATCACCGGCGGCAATGTCAGCTTCTACAACGAGACGCTGGGAGAAGGCATCTATCCGACGCCTGTCATTGGGATCGTCGGCATTCTCGAGGATGTTCACAAGGCAGTGAGCCCTGACTTCAAGCAGGCTGGCCGCGCACTCGTACTGGTTCGCGGCTCCGAGTTGGGAGACGCCTCGGACGTTGACGCGGAATTCGGATCTTCGGAGTATGCGAAGGAAGTCCTGGGGCAGATCTGGGGATTCCCGCCGGCATTGGAACTCGAAGGGGAAGCCGCACTACAGAAAGCGATCGTGCAGATGATCGACGAGGGTGTGGTCGAGTCCGCCAAGGACTGCACAGAAGGCGGACTGGCAGTCACACTGGCCGAATGTGGCTTCGCCAGGGACATTGGCGCGCACGTTGAGCTGAGTTCAGGCGAACTGGTTTCGGAGTTCGTTCTCTTCGGCGAGGACGCCAGCCGAATCCTGATTTCCTGCGACGCGGCCCATGTGGAGCGAATCCAACAGATAGCGGTAAAATACGCCCTCACAGCAGAACAAATCGGAAGTACGGTTCCCGACAATCTGGAGATCCGGGTGGACGGCAAGATGGCTGCGGCCGCACCGGTGTTTGAACTTAAGCGGGCATGGGCGTTGGCTTTGGAAGCGGCCCTGCACACGGAACTGGAAGAGCCACTGGTGGCGGGCGCGGTTTAGAAGGCATACTTAGGTTCAAAGTTTCGAATCTGAATCGATCGACGGGTGAGCGATGCTAATCACATCTGACAAATTGCACGAAGAGTGCGGCGTGGCTGCCATCTACGGCAACCCCGAAGCTTCCAAGCTCGCTTACCTCAGCCTCTACGCGCTGCAACATCGCGGGCAGGAGTCGGCGGGCATAGCTTCATCAAATGGCGATCGCCTTCAACTGCACAAAGCCATGGGACTGGTGTCCGACATTTTCACCGCGGACGCCCTGGCTCGTGTTCCGGGATCGCTCGCCATTGGCCATACGCGGTATTCCACCGCCGGCGACTCGGCGTTGCTCAACGCCCAGCCGATTCGGGTGGAGTGCAGCAAGGGACAGATTGCGCTGGCGCACAACGGCAATATCACGAATGCCACCGAGATACGTTCGCACCTCGAGCAACAGGGATCGATTTTCCAGACCACCAGCGACACCGAAGTCATCGTGCACCTGATCGCCCGCTCCAAGGAACAGACGCTCGAGTCGGCCATGAGCGATTCGTTGCGCCGCATCGAAGGGCGCATTCTCGCTGGTGATGCTGACGCCCGACCGCATCTTTGCCGCGCGCGATCCGCGCGGCTTCCGTCCGCTGGTAATGGGGCGCATTCCCGGTCAGGCAACACACCAGGCAGATGCTATCGTGTTTGCCTCCGAAACCTGCGCATTCGACCTGATCGGCGCGATCTACGAGCGCGAGGTCAAGCCCGGAGAATTGGTCATCGTCGGCCCGGAAGGCGTGCACTCGCGCTTTTACGCGGCGCAACAGCCCATGTCGAGTTGCATCTTCGAGCACGTATATTTTTCGCGTCCCGACAGCATCGTGTTCGGGCGCGCGGTGCAGCAGACCCGCGACGCCATGGGCCGGCAACTCGCGCTGGAATCGCCGGTCGATGCTGACATCGTTGTGCCGGTTCCGGATTCCGGCGTAACCGCTGCCATGGGCTTCTCCCACCAGAGCGGCATCCCCATCCAGTTCGGATTGATTCGCAACCACTATGTCGGCCGCACGTTCATCGAACCGGAACAGCGGGTCCGCGACTTCGGCGTGCGTCTCAAGCTAAATCCGGTGCGCCACGTGATCGAGGGCAAGCGCATCGTGCTGATCGACGACTCGATCGTGCGCGGAACTACCAGCCGCAAGATTGTCCGCATGATCCGCGACGCGGGCGCCAAAGAAATCCACATGCGCATCTCGTGTCCACCGACGATTTCGCCCTGTTACTACGGCGTGGATACTCCTTCGAAGAACCAGTTGATCGCCGCCAATAAATCGGTGGACGAGATTCGCGAATACATCCACGCCGATTCGCTGGCGTATCTTTCTCTGGAGGGGCTGCGCAAGGCCGCGGGTGAAGGTGAGGACGTCAAGTACTGCAGCGCCTGCTACACCGGGAAGTATCCAACTTCTTTTTTTTTGAACGTTGAGGAAATCCAGCCGGCAATGGCCGTCGGCGACTAGGCCACGACGAATCGTCCATTGCTGACTGGTACTAGGCGACTCTCAGAGTCGATGAGGTCGCTTTCAGAACCCGCATCGCGGTAGGCCATTCTCTTTTAGTCTACGCTGCGCCGATTTTCTTGTGCACGTCTTGCACGTAGTGGTCGGTCATGCCCGCGATGTAGTCGCACACCACGCGCACCAGTTTTTCGTGCGCCACTTTTTCCTGATAGCTGGGCGGCAGCGCGCTGGGGTTTGCGACGAGAAAGTCGAACGTCTCGGTGACCACCTTCTCCGCCTTCAGCTTCTCAGGCAAAAGCGGTTTGCTCTCGTACAGCGTCTTGTAGAGATATGCCTTGGCCTCGCGGCGCTCCTGCTCAATCTCAGGACTGAAGGCAACCAGTCGCCCGGGGTTCTGACGCACATCGTCCAATCTGGTGATGCCTGCCTGCACGACGCGTGACTTGGTGTTCTCGATCAAGTCAGTCACGAAGCGATTGAGCATGCGTTTGAGCGCTTCGTTGAATTTCAGCTTGTCAGGCGCATCGGGATACCACTCTTCCATCTCAACGTAAAAGCGTTCAAAGACGCGCATATTCTTTCGAACGTCTGCCAGCTTGAGCAGCTTCGCTTCATAACCATCGTCGAGGTCGGCGGTCGTGTAGGCGATCTCGTCAGTCAGATCGATGAGTTGCGCCTCCAGCGGAGGCCGAAGGTCGAGAAGGTACTCCGAAAGCTCGGGATGCTCGGCTGCGGTGTAGTCGTGCGAGTGCTTGATGATGCCCTCGCGTACCTCGAAGGTCAGATTGAGTCCACGGAATGCGGCATAGCGAAGCTCGAAATCCTCGACAATGCGCAGCGCCTGCAGGTTATGGTCGAAGAACTCACCGTGGCGGCGCATGGCGACATCCAGTGCACGCTCGCCGGCGTGCCCGAACGGGGGATGGCCAATGTCGTGCACCAGTGCCAGCGCTTCCACCAGGTCGACATTGAGATCGAGCGCGGCTGCAATGGTGCGGGAGATCTGCGCGACCTCCATCGTGTGCGTCAGGCGGGTGCGAAAGTGATCGGAGTAGCGGCGGGTGAAAACTTGTGTCTTGTTTTCCAGCCGGCGAAAGGCGCGGGAGTGGATGACGCGGTCACGGTCGCGCTGGAACGCATTGCGGTAGGGATGCGACGGCTCCGGGTAGCGCCGTCCACGGGAGTCCTCCACGCGAGCCGCATAGCTAGCGAGCATGAAGCGAGTTTACCTAAACCAGTTTCGAGTTTCGAGTTTCAAGTTTCAAGAAAGACAAAGGCAACCGCGGATCTGCACGGATGACGCGGATAAGGCTTGGGAACAAAGGCCCAATTCACCACGGAGGCACGGAGAGCACGGAGAAGAGTTGGGCAAAAGACAAAGGCAAACGCAACCGCGGATTTGCGCGGATGACGCGGATAGTAAGGCGGTCAAAAACGACGAACCCGCCCTATCGACCGAAGAACGGTCGATAGAACGGGGCACCCACATTCTTGTTGTTCTATTCTTTGCCCGAAGTTTGCTTAGCCAGTTTGACTTTGGCCGACTCCAGATCCTTCTGGACTTTGGCGACTTCCTCGGTGTCAACCTCGGCGGCGACGGTCTTGTTCCACTCGTCGAGCGCGCGCTGCCAGTGGGCGGTGGCCAGCTTGAGGTGGCCGGTCTTCTGATACAGATCGCCCAGGTGCGCCTGAACTGTGGGATCGCTGCCAATCTTCTCCGACGCCCGGCGCAGGTTCTCTTCCGCAAGATCGTAATTGCCCATGCGGTAATAGACCCAGCCCAACGAATCGAGATAAGCGCCGTTCTGGGGATCGAGCGCCACTGCTTTGCGAATGTAGCTCAGCGCCTCTTCCAGGCGCGTCCCGCGGTCCGCCAGCATGTAGCCCAGGTAGTTCAAGGCCTGCGCGTTCTTGGGATCGTCGGCCAGGACTTTGTGGAACGACTCCTCCGCCAGCTCGTACTTCTTCTGGCGTTCGTAGATGGAGCCGGCAACAAAGGTCGCGTAATCCTTGTCTTCCTGCTTGGTGGAAAGCTCCAGCGCCTTGTTAATGTTCGCTTCCGCTTGCGGCCAGTCCTTGATGCGGCTATCCATTTGAGCCAGCGCGACGTAAACTTCACGATCGTCTGCGGTGCCTTTCAGCATCGACTTGACCTGCACAATCGCTGCGCTCGCGTCCCCCAAGTCGGCGCGTTGCGACGCAGCTACCAATTGCAATTGGCGGTCATTGGGGTACTTCTTCGCGGCTTCCTCGGCGGTGGTGGTGGCCAGTTGCCACTGCTTCTGATCGCGGTAAGTCTCGATGACCTGCTGATATCCACGGACCGCATTGTCGTCCCCCAGGTCGAACATCCGGCGGAAGGTGTCAATGGCGAGCTGCGGCTTGTTGGCTTCGCGATAGACAGTGCCCAGCCGCTCCATGAAAATCGCGCGATTGTTCTTCTCGGAAGTATCGTATTCGCCGTTGGCGTGATCGGTCTTCTGCAGCAACTGGTTGAGGAGCGCGATGGAATCATCGTATTTTCCCTGAGCTTCCTCGATCACCGCCATGTTGTACTTCAATTCCAGCGACTCGGGGACAACGGTGCTCGCTTTTTTCAAGCAGTCGTACGCCTCATCGAGTTTGCCGTTTTTGCGATAGATCTCCGCCATGCGCATATAGGTCTGCGCGTCAGAAGGATCGGCTTCGGCAATGATCTTGTATTGCACAAGGGCTGCGTCGGGCTGGCCATCGTTCATCAGGTTCTGGGCCAGACCGCGCAGCGAGTCGAGATTGTCGTGGTCCAGATCGACAGACTTCTGATAAGCCTCGATTGCCTTCTTGTAGGCCTTGTTCTGTTCGTAGGTGTAGCCCAAAGCGGAATAGAGCTTGGCCGAGCGTGCTGCCTCGGGGAAAGCATTCAGGACTTCCAGTGCTCGTGAGGTGTCGCCCTCTTCGTTGTACAGAATCGACAGCGCTGTGACCGCTTCCTCCGAATCGGGTTGGATCTGCACTCCGGTCTTGAATTCGCCTTCGGCCTTAACCAGATCATTATTCAGTCGGTACAGGCGCCCCAGCAGGAGATGGTCTTCCACGCTCTTGGGATCGAGCCGGACAATCTGCTCATACTGCTCGATGGCAAGCTTCAGGATTTCCTGCGACTGGGTCCCGGCCTGCATGTCACCCAGAGAGCGCAAATAGATGCGGCCCAGCAGGCGGTGCGCCTCCAGGTTGTTGCCGTCGCGCTTGAGGATGTCCTGTGCTTCGAGGACCGCGTCCTTGATACGGCCCGTGCGCGCATACAACTCGGCGAGTCCGGCATTCAGGTAATCTGAAGTCGGATCGTTCTCGATGGCCAGCCTGTATTCTTCGATCGCCTTGTTGGCGTAATCGGCGCGGCCGTACATCGAGACCATTTCCTCGTAAATATGAGCCATTGCGAAGTGGTAGTAGGCGGCAGCTTTATCCGGCGCCTTCTCCGAACTTGTGGCGGTCGGGGCCACAGGGCCTGGGTTCGCGGATGACGAGGGTTTATCTTGCGCGACACTGCCGATGGACCACGCCAGCAGGAACGCCATGAGGGGGACACGGATACGGGTTAGGTTCATTCTGTAGGACCAGCCATTACACCATTGGATGACGTCACGCTGTTCGGGGGACTTCCTTATTTTAGCCTGTTACGGCCAAGATGGAAAAGCTCAGAGATTGTGCCACAGTTTCTAGATTTGTCCACTGGTACCATCAACCCCATAAATCGTTCGACGTCGCGGTGTAGGAAAGGTTAAAACATTCCCATACCGGCCCGATCTTCGGAATCGGGGGACATTTTCTGCGGATTTTCGTCGAGCGTAGTCTTGCCGTGGCACCGAGGTGTGGTATGGAGACTCTGTTCTATTCACAAATAGATTCGCCGGTTGGTCCCCTGCTGCTGGGCATGTCAAGTTCAGCGCTGGTTGTCCTTGCGTTTGGGCGGGAGTTGCCCAATAAAGTGGCCGGACGCGTGGTGATTTGGCAGGAATCTGAGACAGCTGCTGAACCAGTTCGCCGGCAGTTGGAAGAATATTTCGCCGGCACACGCCGCAAGTTCTCCATTCCGATCGATTTACGAGGCACAGATTTCCAGAAACGATGTTGGCAACAGCTGCTGCGCATTCCTTACGGCGAAACCCGCAGCTATGCGGAGATAGCCCGGGCGGTGGGCAGCCCGAACGCTTTCCGCGCCGTTGGGCAGGCTAACCACTACAATCCGATCGCGATTGTGGTTCCCTGTCACCGCGTGCTGGCGGCCGGCACTGCGCTCGGCGGCTACGGCGGAGGGCTGCCAACCAAGGCGTTCCTGCTGCGGCTGGAGGGAGCAGCCTTTCAGGATGATTTATCTGCTGAACAACCACAGGAAGCGCTGAACTTTACTTAGCAGCTGGTTCCAACTCCGGTGTCGCGGCCAGCAAGGTGCGGGTG
The DNA here is from genome assembly GCA_963779555.1 of uncultured Acidobacteriaceae bacterium. Taxonomy (GTDB): domain Bacteria; phylum Acidobacteriota; class Terriglobia; order Terriglobales; family Acidobacteriaceae; genus DASRAA01. The sequence goes on along the minus strand of CAVZYS010000031.1, from coordinate 7,708 downwards.
TACTCATGGCGTGGAGCGGCTGTGATTTGCTCCGTGGTACCCACCTCCACCAGTTCGCCGTGCTTCATCACGGCAATTCGATTGGCGAGGTAACGCACCACCGGCAGGGAGTGCGAGATAAACAGGTAGGTAAGCTGAAAGTCTTTCTGAAGTTGGCGGAGCAAGTTAACGATCTGCGCTCCCACGCTCACGTCAAGCGCCGAGACCGGCTCGTCGGCGACGATGAAGCGTGGTCTGAGCATGAGCGCCCGCGCGATTCCGATGCGCTGCCGCTGACCGCCGCTGAATTCGTGGGGATATCGGCGGAGCGCCGACTCATCCAGACCGACTGCGCGCAACATCTCCGTCGCAAGGCGCCGACGCCCGCTGCGGGATTCGCTGCCATGAACCACCACCGGCTCGCATACGATCTGATCCACCGTCATACGCGGGTCGAGTGAGCCGAACGGGTCCTGGAAGATGATCTGCATGTCGCGCCGCAAGCGACGTAGCTCGCTGCCGCGCGCAGCCAGCACGTCGCGGCCATCGAAGCGTACCGTCCCCGAATCCGGCTCGATCAGCCGCAGCAGCATTCTTCCTAACGTACTTTTGCCAGAGCCCGATTCCCCCACCAGTCCAAGCGTTTCGCCGGCCTCGATAGTCAGGGACACATCATTGACCGCCCGAATTCGCCGCTGACGCAGTGGTCCCGAAGACGTTCTGACCCGAGCTGAATGTCTTGACGAGGTGTTCGGCTTGCACCAGCGGCATGCCGCCGATGGTACCAGATGTCGGAATACCAGTTTTGCTTGATCGCCTGAACCCAGCGTTAATCAAAGCGTTCGCAAGATTCTCACAATGCATTCGCAATTCTCTCCTGGGGTGACGCGATGGAATTTGGCGTTCGGGAACGCAAGAATATTGGGAAGTAGCGGAACCTGCGAAGCGTCTGGAATCGAAGTGTGCACCATTTTCGGTCACATGCCTGTGGACGAGCTGCACTCCGTTGAAAACAAAGGAAATAAAACTGCACAATTTATGTTGACTTCAAACTTGGCAGGAGTAAAACAAACTCGTTCTTTGACAGTTTTCAGGTTTTCCCGGTTGGCTGGTGAGTCCGGGGCTGAAGCAAATTCACTGCTCCGCGCCTGCAGCGCAACGGCAGCAGAGGGATAGCGACGGTCAATAGCAAACCGCTGGTTGAGGAAACAAGAAACGAGTCAAAGGCAAGACAGGATCCCGAGGCGTTGAGCCCGATTCCGGTTGGCGGTAAGCCTGGAGCCCAAGTTGAGATCGTACGTCGCGTACGCAAGTGTTCGACGGACACAGGTCGGCAAGGGTCTAAAGCGAACTGCCGGTTGAGAAGAGGGAGCAACACCACCTCGGGATTCTTCATTTTCTCCACTCCTCCACTCCTTCTCTTCAAGGTACTTGCCGGTTCGGACGCCTCACGATCAATGGCGTCCGAGTCCGCCTGCCGGTCGGGGCATCTGAACAGGATAAAAAGGCGCTCACCATGGAGGCACGGAGGGCACGGAGGTTGTCATTTCCGTTTGCCTACGACGGGGGATATGTCTCAGGTTAGCGAAACCCTCGCTCACCTTGCTTGAACGGGGCACCCGTGCGACCGCGGGTATACTCGGAGGACATGACTCAACAAAGAAGCTTACGCGCCATCCTTGTTACCACGTGGTTGGTCGGGTTTGTCCTCTGCGCCCAGCCCGTTCTCATCCACGCTGCATCAGCCACGCCTGCGGGTACGACACGTACGTACTACGTGGCCGCCGACGAAGTGCAGTGGGATTACGCGCCCTCTGGCCGCGATGAAGGCATGGGCATGGAATTCGATGAAGTTGGCCGGGCCTTTACCGAATCCGGGCCGCATCGGATTGGCCACGTGTACAAGAAGGCGATTTATCGTGAATACACCGACGCAACCTTCTCGACGCTCAAGAAACGCGCTCCTGAGGAGCAATATTTAGGATTGCTGGGGCCGGTCCTGCGTGGGGCGGTGGGCGACACGATCAAGGTCGTCTTCAAGAACAACGGTTCGCATCCTTACAGCATGCATCCGCACGGCGTCTTGTATCAGAAGGATTCCGAAGGCGCGGACTACAACGACGGCACCAGCGGCGCGGACAAATCTGACGGTGGAGTGCCGCCCGGCGCGACGCATACCTATGTTTGGCAAATCCCCGAGCGAGCCGGACCCGGTCCGAATGATCCGAGTTCGGTCTTCTGGCTCTACCACTCGCATGCCGACGAGCTGCAGGACGTGGCCTCAGGTCTGTTTGGAGTCATCGTAGTTACCCGGCAAGGCATGGCACGTGCGGATGGCCGTCCGAAGGATGTGGACCGCGAGTTCGTGACCATGTTTATCGCCATCAACGAGAATGAAAGCTGGTATCTCGACGACAACATTCGCGACCACACCACCGATCCCAAGGGCGTCGATAAGAAACAGAGCGATCCGTTCACTCCCGGTGGAATGGCGGGAACAGTTGCCGGTACGGGCTTTATTGAGACCAATATCAAATGGTCCATCAACGGATACATCTTTGGAAATATGCCGGTGCCAACCATGACGAAGGGTGAGCACGTGCGCTGGTACGTGGCGACGCTGGGGGACTTCTTCAATGTGCACACCCCACATTGGCATGGCAACACCGTCCTGGTAGCAGGGCAACGTACCGACGTGCTGTCCGTCGCCTCGGCGCAAATGGTGGTCGCGGACATGGTGCCGGATGCGCCCGGTATCTGGCTCTATCACTGTCATATCAGCGATCACATGCTGGCCGGAATGGTCGCACGGTATGAAGTGAAGTAGGGCGGGAGCTCTGGAGCATTAGCCTTCGGGTTTCCGGTGAAAGTCAGAAGACCCACCCGGCCAAAATCGAGCTGGATGAGACTCTCGCCCAGGCAATTGCAGGGGGCGGCGCCAGAGCTACTCCGATTGGGGGGAACCCGGCAAAGATTGCCGTTTTAGGGGTACCCCTCCCCCGCGCCCATCCTGAAAACAAAGGGTTTACAGCACGACTTTGCGTAACTTCGTACAAACATTAGCACTTATATCTAAAGTCTTGTAAATAAAGGGGCAAATTCTTGAAGGTTGTTGCAGAGCGCTGACGAACTAAGCTTACTATCTAATTATCAAAGATCATGGACGACCCTGGATTTTCAAAGACCGATCGCGGCCGGCGCGGTGTGTGCGGCGAAGGGCAGGGAGCACCAATCCCTTCCCCTGTGGGAGGTGTATCGCGGGTGAGGTTGGAAGCGCCAGAGAAATCAGCAGGCCGGGAAAACTAAAGTAACCAGGAGCTCCATAGCAGAGCTGCCCGCGCGGCGGCTCTTTTGTTGGCGCTTCGGTCGCCGCGGCGACCTGTGCGCCAGCCTTCGGCAGAGTGGAATTGATCTACCGTCGGACTTACCCCGGGTTCCGCTTCCTGCGCTCCCACCCCAACAAGCGCAAATTCGGCGCTTTCCGGGGACCCCGGGGTCGCTGCACCCGGGCCACGATTGTGCCGCCCTGCGGGCTGGACTCTGGAGGCCCAGGTTAGCGCCCAAAAGCGGGGCGCGAACCCTTCGACAGGCTCAGGGCAGGCTCTGGAGCACCCGGCCGATATTTGACACAAACACAGGAGGGCGCTAGGTTTCTTGCAATGCTCGCGCCCTCACTGCAGGACCAATTTGGCCAGATCGACATCTATCTGTTCGACCAACTGCTGAAGGGCCGTATCTCACGGGGAATGCGGATACTGGACGCCGGGTGCGGTTCGGGCCGAAATCTGGTTTACTTCCTGCGCGAAGGCTATGAAGTTTACGCGGCGGATGCCGATGCGCAGGCCGTGGAAAGCGTCCGTACCCTGGCGCGGAGGCTTGCGCCCGCGCTTCCGGCGTCGAATTTTAGAGTCGAATCTGTCGAACATCTGTCCTTCGACGATGCCTGCGCGGATGTGGTGGTCAGCAACACCGTTCTCCATTTCGCCCGCGACGACGCGCACTTCGAGACCATGCTGCGGGGAACGTGGCGGGTGCTGAAACCGGGCGGGCTGTTCTTCTGCCGCCTGGCGTCCACGATCGGAATGGAGAGCCAGTTCAAACCTGTCCAGGGACGCCGCTTTCTATCTCCGGATGGCGCGGAGCGATATCTGGTGGACGAGGCGCTGCTGGCTGCCATGGCAAAACGGATAGGCGGTGAACTGGCTGAGCCGTTGAAGACGACCGTGGTGCAAAATCAACGCGCGATGACAACATGGGTATTGCAGAAGAAGTTGCAGTGAGAGAAGCCTTGCGCTTGCAGTGGAATGAGGCGTTGCCCGGGCCACCGTCTGAGATAGTTTTCCTTCATTTTGTTATTCATGCCTCTTTAGAATCAGTCGGTTAGCGCAGCTAATTCTTCGCAAGTAGATTGATTTCAGGCGACTTATATGTATCCATGTGAGCCATAATGGTTTAGGTGCGCATTTGGAGCGTTTTTCGAGGCTCAAGTTTGTCATACAATACATACAAGTCATACGCGAAATTGCCATACTTTGCATACTAGTTGTCGGAGTGGTCAGACATTGTCAGTGAAAGTTGTCAAATCCAACCCACCCGCAAAAGCAGGCCGGATGTCAAAGAGCCATTTCGCGTCCACGGAATGGCTCGGAACCTTTCGCGAGAGCCACGAATCCCTCTCGATCTGTTGGATGGTGTTTCGCGGCCGAGGTTGCGAAGCGCCAGAGAAATCAGCAGAACGGGAAAAATAAAGTAACATAAGGAGCTCGATAGCAGAGGCACCCACGTCAAAGTTGTTTTGTTGGCGATACGGTCGCCGGATGAGCTACCCGCCAGGCTTCGGCCGAATGGAATTGATCTGCTCGGATTACCCCGGGTTCCACCCCTGGTCGCCGGACCTCTACGTTGACTACCCTCAGGATGGTTCTATCCAGGTTTCGCCCAAAGCTCAATGTTTTGCGCGGCGTACCTCGCCTGGCGAGCATATTCGTGTTTCACGACCCTATCGAATTGGGAGAAGGAAACAGGAAACAGCGCGTCGAACACTCGAACTGCTGAAGATCGTGCGTTATCACTGTTCATCCCGGTCTTGCCCCAGCAGAACAGCCAGAAGACGCTTTGGGCGCAAACCGTTCCATCGGAGTGTAATCTCCAGTTGTTCGCAACGCCGTCACTACAAGTTTTGTGAGGGATGGAATGGACCAACTTTGAGGCGTCTTCCGGAGAAACCTTCAGCCGCATACTCATTGCAATTTCCTTGCCGTGAGAATTTGAATAACGCGAGTGCACGAGGTCGCGCGTCGCTTTGAGTATGCGATAGGCTGTTTTCGAGTGCGGTGATGGGTATCACTGCGGGATGTAACAGCAGGTCCTTCGACTTGGACGCGCCCTGTTCGGTGCGTCCTCGCTCAGGATGACTAGCGGATAGAGCCTTGGCAACAGCCTCACATTTGCCAACTTCAGGCAAATGTGGACCACGGGATATGTCCCTCCGCGACGTATTTCCCAACATCAAGTACGAAGAGTCTCAACGCGCACTCTGCATACTTGACCCTTGCGGTCTGCATCTGAGCTCGAAGGTCATTGCGGAAGTCGCCAGGCTCTAACACCGTGCTAACTCTTTGTGTAGTTGACCCGTTCGACATGGGCATCAAGTTCGAGAACGATGCAGGAAACTCAGTCCGAATTCTATATTGACTTTCTGTGGCTGCTCGCACTCGTGCATGGACGCGAATCGCACCTATTACCGATACCTCAATGGAAACTCTACCAAGATCGATGAGTTCGCTGGGAAGCATGCCGAATGGAGTGATGATGCGAGAGCATTAGTCGCAGAAGACACGTTGCGGAAGTTCTTGGCGTCTGCAGTTCTCTGAAGCATGGAGTCGCTTCGATACTTGCAGCAGCAAATGCATCACATGAAACACGATGCGGTCTGACGATAAGAACCTAGACTCTGTATTTCTCGCACTGTTTCGCGCAACGAACTCGCATACCGAATAGGGCCACCTGCCTATAATCGACGAACCGCGATTTTGACATGGCTGAACACTCGAAAATTGAATGGACAGACGCCACGTGGAACCCGACGCGTGGGTGCACCAAGATTAGTCCGGGCTGCGCACACTGCTATGCGGAGGTCTTCGCCGAGAGATTCCGTGGCGTCAAGGGGCATCCCGTACGAACAGGGATTCGACCTTCGACTTGTTCCGGAGAAGCTAGCCGAGCCGCTGAAATGGAAGACGCCGCGTAGAATATTCGTCAATTCGATGAGCGACTTGTTTCACGAAGAGATTCCTGACGACTACATTGCATCCGTAGTCGATGTGATGTTGCAGGCGGACTGGCACATTTACCAAGTGCTCACAAAGCGGTCGGCACGAATGCGCGACTTGCTGAAGACTCGTCTGCGAATGGCTGCGGCTCGACCTCACATCTGGTGGGGTGTGAGCGTGGAGAACAAGAAATACGGTCTGCCGCGAATTCAGCACTTGCACGCTGCTCCCGCGGCGATGAAGTTTCTTTCGATCGAACCGCTACTCGAAGACTTGGGCGAGATCGACCTGACGGATATTGACTGGGTGATCGTCGGCGGTGAAAGCGGACCGGGCGCGAGGCCGATGTTGCGGGATTGGGTTGTATCGATTCGCCGCCAGTGTCGGCGGCACGACGTTCCGTTTCTTCTTTAAGCAGTGGGGTGGAGTCCGAAAGAAGAAAGCAGGTCGGCTGCTCGACGGGCGGACTTATGACGAGATGCCGGTGGTCGGTTCTCCGGAAACTCCTGACAAATTGGTCGCGACGAGGTAGCTCCGTAGGCGTTTTAGACAGCTTCGAATCCCAAGTTAGCGCCGAAAAGCGCGGCGCGAACTTGGGGCACCGGCCTGGGATTTCTCATAGCGTCCTGTGGAAAGGACTCTCGGATATCCGCGCCCAGGTTAGCCCAAAAGAAGGTTGAACCTGGGGCACCCGGCGCTACTTCAGGACACCGCTCTCAAGTTGCTGCGGAAGAGAAATCGACGCCAGAGACCTTGACGACGGCCTGCCACGCGGCTTCTTGACTGGCGCGATCGTGAAAATGTGGGTGGCGCATCGCCTCGATTGGGCCGGTGAACTTCTTGGGCGGCGAGGCGAAAAACTGGCCCGAGACGTCGGTTCCGAACGCCTAATTTATGAAATGGTGAATTGCCTCGTTGGCGTTATCTTGAAATGAAGTATTTTTCAAATCAGTAAAAAAAGTGCTCTGGTCCACCATGTCCCCTGATAACTTACCCTCTTTACTGGCATAAAAAACGCCGCTTTTATACCGCTCATCCGAAATGGCATCTACAAAGCGTTTTGCACCTACGTCCAGCGTATGCACCATTCCGCCCATCAATGGGAATACAATAGGCATCATCACATACTTCAACATAAACCGCATTGCCGGGGGAAGACTATCTGGCGCCTGAGTTCCTTTTGTATTTCCTGGGCTCACAACAATAAACTTGAGCTTAGGATATTTTCTTGCCATTGATAACGTCCACATGGTTTCTGCATACTTGACATATGCGTATGCTTGCAATGCATTGAACTTATTACCAAAATATGATCCATCAAGAACAGCAGCAAACTCATCTACAGAAGAAGTCCTCATTGAAACTGGTTTTACTCCGAGCATCTTTACTCCTGGAACAGCTTCCGCACTGACTGATAGAACTGTTTTCCTTAACTTGTCCCGTTTAATTAATTCCTC
>CAVZYS010000030.1:0-83069 GCA_963779555.1 uncultured Acidobacteriaceae bacterium | reverse complement strand
CCGACGTTATCCTGACCTCTAATGGTGGCATGCGCCAGCAGACCTCATACAGCGCTTGGGGCATGCGCGGCATCGGCGGCGGCATGGGTGGAATCAGTCCCGAGCAGAGCATGGAGGCGACCATGATTGTCGACTTGTACGACGCCAAGACGCAGTCCTTGATCTGGCGCGGCATCGCGCAAAACACGCTGAACAACAATGGCAACAAGAACCAGGAAATGGTGCAGAAGGCTGTCCAGAAGATGTTTAAGCAGTGGCCGAAGAATTAGTGATTGCCGTGTAATTCGTGTAGATCCGCAGAAGACCGGAGCACGTCGCTAGCACGTTGGTGGATGGCGTGAGTAAACAGTTAACGGTGACGACACAGAGCTCGGACTGCCAGCACAAGTAATAGAATTCAGAGGAACGTATTACTTCAATGGAGGCACGCGATCGGCGCGGTGCCGCAAGTGTTCAAATGCGAGGAGAGGTAATGAATTCGTACTGCAAAACTTTTTTAGTTGTGGTCGCGGCGACGCTGACCCTATGTTTGTATGTCTGCGCTGGCTCAAGGGCCAGCGGATTTGACAACTGCAACGCCCGAGGCTGCAGCTACGCCCGCACCGGCGCCTGATCCGGCTCCTAATCCGGTGCCACAATATCCGACAGGCGGAAGCGTTGGCGACCCGTGGCGCGTCGGGAGTCGGGATCTACGGATGGTTTCCGGGAGATCCACGGGACGGTCGGCGTGCTCGGCCACGACGCCGGTATCCATGCCCCATTCAAGCGATGTCTTTCATTACCTCAAAGGCGTGATACCGATCGCAGTGGACGTTCAAAAGGGCCGCTTCGTGATGCCGGTTGATTTTTTCTGGGTCAAGCTGGGTGACGATAGAGCGATTCCCTTGAATGATCTGGGTCAAACCTCCATCAACCCTGCACATTACCGAGTCGATCTTTACGCCGAAGTTCGGGTACCGGGTTGTGGACAAAGATAGATTAAAAGATCGATGCCCTGGCCGGAATACGCTATTGGCACGTAGGGCAAGACCTATCCTTGGTGCCCTCGGGGCTTGAGCAGATCGCAATCGGGCAACTGGGTTGACGGCCTGGGCGGTGCGCGATTCATCCTGCCGCTGTCGTCCAAGGCGGCGATCACCGTGGCGGGTGACGGCTTCCTCGGAGGCGGAGCGAACCTGGACTACCAGGCAGTCGGCCTGTTCACCTACAACTTCACTCCCAAGTTTGGATTGGGGCGTCGGGGTGGCGGTATTTGGAACGCGGACTACCGTGGCAATCATCAATTCATCTACGACGTGGCTCAGGAGTGGTGCTCCCTCGCGGGCCTGTACCTTCCAGTTTGGCGGCAAGCTGCCGAGAAAGTTCCGCCGACGGCCAGCTGCTTGGTCCAGCCGACGGAAGTGTGGGCGGACGAACCGGTCAAAGCGCAGCGCGAGCGGCGCGCCGAACTTCAACCCGAAACACACCGTCACTTATGCCTGGAGCCGCCAGCGGCGGCAAGGCTGTCGAGCGCTAGCACGGGACGGAAGTCTCATACCACGAGCCTGGGCACCTGGGGAGATATACGGTTGGGGCCACCCTCACAGATCCCCCAAGGAAAAGAAGAACAACGTCGCCATTGCTGCAATACTACGGTTTGGTCGTCCAAGCAAAGCCGCACCACCGCCGGTGGTAAGCTGTTCCGCCAATCCAACGACCATCGCCATTGGCGAGCCTTCCACCATCACCATGACGGCCAGCGATCCGCAGGGATGGCCGTTGACGTATAAGCTGGTCGTCCGCCGGTGGTCAGTTCTCCGGCACCGGCACCACGGGCACCCTGACCGCAACCAATGCCGATGCGGGCAACACCATCACGGTGACGGGAACCGCGACTGACGCGCGCGCCAACCTGAGCGCCAGTTGCACGGCGTCGGTGAACGTGCCACAGGTCGTGAAGTGCGCCAACATCGAGGATTGGGGCGAATGTACGTTTGAGAAGAACCCCAAGAAACCGTGGCGCGTAGACAACGACTGCAAGGACACGCTCGACAAGCTGACCCTGCGGTCTGCAGCAGATGCCCAACGGCAAGCTGGACGTCGTGGGCTACACCGACCAGGAGGAAGTGGTCAACGAGCAAACCCTGGGCTCGCAGCGCTCGGTGAACGTCAAGTACTACCTGACCACCGACGGCCCGAACAAGGTCGACGCCAGCCGCGTCCAGCCGCGTCAGGGCGGCACCAATGGCAAGGTGACCCACTTCTACTTCGTGCCCGAGGGCAACCTGTGCGGCGGACAACTGGAAGAGGGGACCGTGGTTGATGAAACTCAGGTGCAGCCGCAGTCGCGCAATGCACCTGCTCCGAAGAAGAAGGCCAAGAAGCGGGGCTGGAGCTCCGGCAACCAGCAGCTCATGATGACCGACGAGAGGCGAGCCATCATTCCGGTCTCGCCTTGGCGGCAACGAGGGTTGACGGCCCCGCGGTTACAAGAATGAAGTCGACGGATCGGGCGGCTTCAAGTGATGCTCCTCCATACGGTGAAGAAGAGTAGCCATCCCCGGATCGATTGCGATGCGACTGAGGATCGAAAACTTGCGCGGGCGATGCGGTTGAGCCTGGAAACCTGTTGCTGCACCTGCTGCGCGCCTAACCTTTTCTCGCGGTGCCTATCTCATCAATCTGCTGCATGCGAATGCGATCACCCTGACCTATGCCTTCGACGACGGCGGTTTCGGAGTTCGGCTCGGCGTGACCAATCGACAACGCGACCTGCAGGAAAACGCGCCGAACTTCAGCCATGATCGACTGGTTCAACATGCTCCGGGCAGCTCCGGGGTATCGTCGCGGCGCCGCCGTACGCCGTGGCAACTTCGACGGAGACGTCGGAAAAGTGCCGGAAGGGATTTTATCTGCTGGGGCTGCTCGATTCCAGTCACCGATTGGCAATCAACCTCGAAGGGTGGACCGCCAATGCCTCCGCCGAGTCGAAGAGCCCCAACCGAAGACCCTGATCCGCGTCAGCCTGAAGCAAGTCGCGCTCGACTGGCCAGCAACGACCTGACGAACTGATCAACTGGGGAGAGGTCGCTGGGGCTTTCTATTTGAAGGGGACAACGAGGCCGATGGGGAAAAGTCGTGTCAGACGCCGACGGCGGCGCGCGGGTTCTATATGCTCAAAATCGAATTTCTTCATAGAAAAGTTGTGCTCAGGGGATCAGTGACCGTCTTCGGGAAGCCGATCCAGACTTTTCGAAGGTCATGGGAGCTATGAATGGAAGTTGAGACCTGGGCATCGCTGCAATGAACTCCTGGTTCGGCTGGTGCTTCGAGCCGAACGGTGTCGCGAATCCTCGAACCCTGCCAAACGAGCCATCGGAGTCACGGGCGCGCGAGATTGAGAGGACTAGATTTTAAAGTGAGGGAAAGCGATGGGCTTAACATCGTGTTGGGGTGGAATTACGAGAGTGTTCTTGGTGGCGTGGCAGTGGGCCGGGATAAGGCAGACGAAAAATACAAATTCCCGGCGATTCGGCGGCTTGCCGAAAAAGAGGCACGTACTACTAGCGAGAATCGGAAATTGAAAAACCGGAAAGAGAAGGTGAGTAGATCAAAGCTTAAAGAACTAACGTATCATTCTCTCCACCTGGCTCTCCTCCAGAGCGCGCCAGCGACTCAGAGCACGCCTGCTGAATGAATCACGTCAAGCATCGAACTACGCCTTTGCGCTGATCAATGCTCTGGTAATAACCAAGGTCGTCATGATTGGAGAATATGCGAAGGTAGGGAAAAGATACGAAGCTAGAGCGCTGTTTGTCTCGGCAATCTGGAAGGCTTTTGTATTTAGCTTGCTGGTGTTCGCTTTCCATATTGTCGAGGAGATAATTAAACGGATGATCCATGGGGCCGACGTGGCAAAAGCTTCAAACAACATACGCTTTGATGAATTGGCGGGCCGCGGCCTCGTTGTATTTTGTGTTTTCATCCCCTTCTTCGCGTTTCGGGAATTCCGCCGGGTGATGGGCGAAGAGGAATTCCGCGCTTTGGTTTTCAGCGGAAAAGAACCAGGCAGGCCTGAAGATTCCAGCCAGAGTTGAACCTCAGTGATCCGTGAGCGCGAGGTGAGTTCTGCCGGATCCAACCTTTTATGACGGCTTGGAGTGACAGATGAAAACGAAAACGGTAGAGTCACTTTCAGCGGCGATTGAGATTGCCACCGGGCTTGCTCTGATCGCCGTTCCTGAACTGGTAGTCCGGGTGCTATTGGGCTCCGAACTTTTCGCCACCGGTATCGCGGCCGCGCGGCTGGCCGGATGTGGGCTGCTCGCGCTTGGTTTGGCGTGCTGGCCGGGCGGCAATGAACCTACGCCGCAAGCCACTCGGGCTCTGTTTACCTACAACCTGCTCGCCGGCATTTATCTCGGCTACCTCAGAACTGGCGGAGGGTTTGTGAGCCTCCTGCTGTGGCCGGCGTGCGCTCTGCACTTGGTACTAGCGCTGCTGCTGGCCAGCCCGGCGTACCGGACGATTCGGCCATAACAGTTGAAAGCCTACAACTACCAGGGCGGCAATCCAGGCTGCAGTTCCAGCTAGTTGGCGTACTAGCTACTCCCCGAACCTTCGAGAGCCTACTGCTGTTAGGGTCTGGCATTATCGGACTAGCCGGCGTCGTCTGCCGTAGACTTATGAAGTAGCACGATATCTCGTTTCGGGCCCGGGCTGATTGACTAGTCAGGCCGCTTTTTATGTCCATGGACAGCGAGCCTGCGCAGCGGGTTTCCGCTTTTGAAACGCTGAGCTACCTTGCCTGACAAATAAGCGGCACGATTTCCCTGAAATCGCGGTATAGTGTTGAGCCATAAAGGCCCAATCATAGTTCTAGTACGATCGTTCGTCCCGCGAGACGACTTGCGGTTTAGTGCGCAAACCACTTCGTTGGAGACGCTATGTCGCGACTTGGAAAAGGCTTGTTGATTGGATTCATCGCGCTACTCGTATTACTGGCCATTGGGATCACATTCAGCGTCGGCTGGCGCCCGTTTATTGGGCCGAGGGCGCGTCCGCTCACCGACCGAAAGTTCGAGAGCACCCCACAGCGACTGGAGCGCGGGCGCTATATCGCAACCGCCATGACGGGCTGCATTTACTGTCACTCGCCACATGATTGGGCCGCTCCGGGCACCCCCTTTGTGGCTGGCATGGAAGGCGCGGGCGAGGTTGAGCCGTACGCCGATCTTCCCGGAAAAATCGTTGCGCCGAACCTGACACCCGATCCCGCAACCGGCGTCGGCACCTGGTCGGACGACCAACTTGCCCGCGCAATTCGCGAAGGGGTTGGACATGATGGGCGCGCTCTTTTCCCCCTGATGCCCTACACCCGGTTCCGGGACATGTCAGATGAGGACCTGGCGTCAGTCGTAGTCTATTTGCGATCGCTGCCCGCGGTGCGGCACGAATTGCCGAAGACGGAGATTATCTTTCCAGTGAAATACCTGATCCGCAACGTTCCCCAACCACTGACGGAGCCGGTCACCAACGATGCGATCGCGGGCGATCCTTTCAAGTACGGGGCCCACCTGGCTAATCTGGCAGGATGTAGCGACTGTCACACTCCGCAGGTACAGGGCAAGGAAGTACCCGGCATGGATTTCGCGGGTGGCACGCTCTTCGTCGGCCCTTGGGGCAGCGTCGCCAGCGCGAACATCACGCCCGATGCTACGGGCATCATCTATTACGATGCGGCCCTACTGCAAGCAGGTGATGCGCACCGGAAATGTTAACGGGCAGAAGCTGAGCCCGATCATGCCAGTCATGGTCTATAAGAACCTGAACGACAACGATGTGAACGCGATATTCACCTACCTGCACTTGCTAAAGCCGGTCAGGCATCACGTGAGCAACGCCGAGCCAATCACAGACTGTAAATTGTGCCGCCAGAGGCATGGAGGCGGAGACAAGAACTAGACGATCAGCACTGTTCCAACTGGCAAAAGAAATTTGACGTTCATCGATCTCCTGGCGGACAGCTAACTCCGGGCGCCGCGCCACACCTGTCAGTTCGATACTGAGCTGGCCGGAGGGGCAGGAGCTGGCATACCAGCAGGCGGCTTCATCAGGCCGAGATTGGTCAGATAAGCGATGGTCCGCTGCGCGGCTCCGTCGAACACCAGTTGGCAGTTGATGAACTGGGTGTTCTCCCACATGACGTCGCCGCCACCGTACACGATCTTGCATTCGGTGAAGATGCAGTTCAAATAGCGCTTGCCGTCCATGTACACGGTCTCGCCCTTGGGGGCCCACTTCTCGATCACCTGCATGAGTGCGTCTCCTGGGTACACACGCCGCTGTGGCGAGGGTCGACTCGCAAAGCGGCCTGGGAATGATTCTATAGGCCGGAGCCTGTGAAGCGGATGGCATCTGGGTCGCCCGACAAAAGTCGTCCTTCATCGAGCAGAACGCCTGTGCAGTAAGCCGCTGGCTGGGTGCCCAACTGACATAGAAATCCGTTACTTTCGTAATGTGCCCTTGCCGATTTCGCGTGACTCGGCCCGCCTCGAAGGTTTATTTCTGACACTGGTTTATGCCGCATCGGCAACTGGCGCGGAACTCGATCCCTAACACCCTGCGTGAAGGAATTTGGCGGGCTTGCAAAGCCGCGAGGCGACCGGGGTGGTTTCGGCTAATTGAGCCGCCTAACTTGTTTGGATGGAGTATTTTACGTGTAAGTCCCACGGGCTCAGGATCTTGTCGATCGCGTGTTAAGCAAGTCCAGTGTTATGAGGATTTTGCGAAAATCAGGAGGAGGGGGTACCCCGGTTAACGCTTTTCCACCCGCCGTACGTGTACGATTTTGCTGTGCCATTTTGTGTGGTTTCTACTCGATGAATGAGGCATCGCTATGCCAATCTTTAAGCAAGCACTTTCCGTCTTTCTTAGCATCAGTGTGATGTTCAGCGTCATGGGGCTCGACGGTTGCAGCAAAAAGCCGGAGCCGGCCCAGCCTGCCCAAACACAGCCGGCGTCACAAGAACAGGCCCCGGCCACAACTTACGCTGCGCCTACAGCCGACCAGCTCTACCAGCTGGTTGCTCCCATCGCGCTCTTTCCCGACAACCTGGTCGCGATGGTGCTTGCTGGCTCCACCTATCCGGACCAGGTCAGCGCTGCCTATCAATGGCTGCAGCAGAACTCGAACCTCAAGGGCCAGCAGCTTACCGAGGCCGCCAATCAGCAGCCCTGGGACGCGAGCGTGAAGGGCCTGACGCAGTTTTCTGACGTGTTGAATCAGATGGCCACCAATCTGTCGTGGACCTCCGCTCTGGGCGACGCCTATTACAACATTCCGCAGAGCGTGATGAACGCGGTGCAGGTCATGCGCCAGCGTGCTTATCAGGCAGGAAACCTGAAGAGCAACCAGCAGCAGAACGTCAGCGTGCAGAACCAGGCTCCCGGCGCTGCCCCACCTCCAACGTCCGCGGAGGAGCCGCAAGTGACGGTTGTACAGCCTCCGCCGCAGACGATCATCATCGAGCCGGCGCAGCCGGAAGTTGTCTACGTGCCCACCTATAATCCGACGGTTGTCTATGGCGCTCCCGTCGCCGTCTATCCCGGATACTCGACCGGTGCCATGGTGGCCACCGGGCTGATTTCCTTCGGAGTCGGCATCGCGGTGGGTGCGGCGATCAGCGGCGGCGGTGGATGCTGCGGATGGGGATACAACTCATGGGGATGCGGCTGGCACAACAACACCGTGGTCTACAACCACAACACATACATCTCCAACTCCAACACCTTCGTGAATCGCAACAATTACTACGGCCGCAACGTGAATAACGTTAACGTGAACAACGTCAACCGGAACAACATCAACGCCAATAATTACAATCGTAACAACCTGAACGCGAACAACGTCAACCGCAACAATCCCAACGCCAATAACCGGGCCAACAATTTCAACGGCTCCACGCCGCATTTCAATCAGAGTCTCGATCAGCCGCAATTTCGAAACCAAGCCGCACAGGCAAGTGTGGGACAGCAACGTGCAGGCCAGGGAAATCTGGGACAACAGCGCACGGGCGGCAACCAACCCAACTTCAATCAGCAGAACCGCGCAGTAGCGAATCAAAATCAGGCACACGGCGGTAATTTCAATCAGAACCAGCGGCAGGCGGAGCGTGGCTATGGACAGCAGCCGGCTCCGAATTCCGGCAAGAGCGCCTTCAGCAACTACGGCTCGGGTGGGAACGCCCGCACCAATAGCGCGCGCGGCCAACAAAGTTTGGAAGGCAACCGCGGCGGTGGAGGTTTTGAGAATCGCGGAGGCGGAGGCGGACGGCGCCGGTAACTCGCACGAAGATATCCCGTTGGTATCGAATTCCGTTCGAAGGCAGGAGCAAGTTTCATGAAATCTACATCGCATTCTTACAGGTTGATTGGTTCTCGCCGGAGTGGTTTCGTTCTGTTTATCGTGGCCGTAGTCGCATTGTCGCTCACGCTGTTCGCGCCGAGCGCCTTTGCCCAGCAAGGCAATGAGAAGACGTTCGCCTCACCCGGCGATGCTGTACTGGCTATCTACAACGCCGTGAAGTCCGGTGATCAGCCGACCTTGAACGCCATTCTGGGCTCGAACGCGGGTCAGGTCCTGCATACCGGCGATGACGTTGCGGACAAGAAAATGGCGACCGACTTCATTCGGCGCTACGACCAAATGCATCGTGTCGTGATCGAGCCGGACCAGACCGCTACCCTTTACGTGGGCGCGGAGAATTGGCCGATGCCGATCCCTCTCGTCAAGAACAGCAGCGGCGCATGGTACTTCGATACTGAATCCGGAATGAAAGAAATTCTCTATCGGCGGATCGGCACCAACGAGAACGACGCCATCGATGTCCTGCACACCCTGGTCGACGCTCAGCGCGAGTACGCGTCTACCGTACAGGACGGCGACAAGGCCAAACATTACGCGCTCAAGTTCGTCAGCGATGAAGGCAAGCACAACGGACTCTACTGGAAGACCAGCGACAACGAGGCGCCGAGCCCGATCGGGCCGTTGCTTGTGCAGTCTGCCGGTGAAGGCTACGACATACAACAGGGCAAGCAGACGCCGTTCCACGGATACTATTACCGCATGCTCACCGCGCAGGGAGCCGCGGCCAAAGGCGGCGCGCGCAACTACCTGGTGAACGGAGAACTGGTTCGAGGCTTCGCCTTCGTGGCCTATCCTGCTGAGTACCGCAATTCCGGCGTCATGACCTTCGTAGTCAACCAGGATGGCGTGGTGTACGAAAAAGACCTTGGGCAGGACACGGACAAGGTTGCGGCTGGCATGTCCGAATACAATCCCGACAAGACTTGGGCTCGCGTCGACTAAGATTTACTCAGCGGTGATCTTGTCGCCGGTCGGCAACATCTATTTGACGGGAATACCAGCCCAATCGGCATGCCTATTCCGGCACGGGACATGGCGAGACGAGTGAGAGAAATCGCTTCGCCCTCTTCGCAAAACAAAAACCGGCCGCTCCGGCGACCAGCTCCGCTGCGAAAAAACAAGGGTGATGAAATTCTACGGTTGCGGCGGCCGAAGCGTCTGTAGCTTCTGGGATGCGAGTTGGCCCACCTGTCCGGTCGGGTCGGCCTTCTGCATCTGCTCGTAGATCTTGCGCGCCTCCAGAGGCTGATGATTCGCCTCGTAGAGGGTCGCCAATTCGAACTGAGCGGTGGTCTTGCCCACCGAGGTCGTCGGATTGTCGATCAGGCCCTTGTAGAGGTTGATCGCCTGCTGCGTCTTGCTAGTGTCCTGATAAAGCGATGCGAGCGCGAGTTTGGCCAGGCTGGCGACTTCCTTATCGTGGCTGCCGGCAACTTCCTGCAGTTGCTTTTCGGCGCCGGAATTGTCTCCCATGTCATGCAGCGTGATGCCCGCGAAGTAGCGGGCCAGGCGGCCGTTGCGGGTAAACGAGTACTTGTCGGCGATGCGGGAGAAGTCGGCGTTGGCCGCCTTGGCGCGTTCGGCGGAAGACGCGTAGCTCAG
This sequence comes from uncultured Acidobacteriaceae bacterium, assembly GCA_963779555.1. Lineage (GTDB taxonomy): Bacteria > Acidobacteriota > Terriglobia > Terriglobales > Acidobacteriaceae > DASRAA01. The sequence continues at coordinate 73,060 of CAVZYS010000030.1, read as the reverse complement.
CGTTTCAGGACTGGCAGGCTCGCCGGCAGCACGGATGGGGGCGTTGTACTTCTGCAGCGCGCCGGAAAGCTCGCTGTTGGCCTGCTGGTTGCGATAATTCACAAAGGTCCAGACGCCCAGTGCCACGGCGGCCACGATAGCGACCACGGTGGCGGCGGCAACCAGTTTGGAGCGATGCTCCACTGCCCAGGAAATGGTTTCGGCGGTGCTTTCGGCAAAGGCGTTCTGTTTCAGTTGATGTCTTGTATAACTGCGCACGGTTGGTCCTTATTTGATCTGCCTGTAGGCGGGAAACTCTAAGTCTAACAAGCCGGGGAATGCAGGGTCAAACGCGGCCGGGGGTATTACGCATTGAGGGGATTTTGCTACACCCTACCCCAGGGGGGTATGCGAGCGCGGGGATGCGGAGCCGGGATCGGAAGCGTGCGGGAAAACGGAACCGAGGCCGGAGCGAGAACGCTTGCGGCGCGGTAACCCAATCGCGGTGACCGCCATCACGGATTCGGCCCTAAGATTTGCGGTATCTTTGCGCAACAGCAAAGATTGTTAGCAATAGGGATTGGGGTTGTTATCCTTGGCCGGAAGAGCGATCCCAACAAGATATTTTTGAGGAGCCGTCAATGAATGCGCCGACGATGTGTCCGAACTGCGGAATCGACTCGATTTCCCCAACATTCCTACCCGGACTTCTGTCCGTTTGGCTTGACGGAGAGCTGCGGACGACTTCCGACCTCCATGCTTACCGCTGTAACAATTCCCACATCTTCCTTGTCTTCGATGGTCAGAGAGATGTGGAGGAGGCGGACCGAGTAACCCAAGGCGCGGGAATATTTCTATGATGGCCGTGCGGTGTCGGGCGCAGAGTTGCAAGGACCGAGGCTGCTTTCTGTGACGCCTCACCCTACTTGTGGTTAAGCGACATGTGAGACAGGCGGGATAAGTATTCGCTGTCCCTGCGTGGAAATCAATACGACTTAGTGGGGGACGACGGTTGTCCTATCTGTTCCAGTCGGATTTGTCTCTTATTCGTTTCCGCCGAGCGATGATGGTCGACTGAATCTCGGTTGCAAATCTCAATGAGTCGACGCGGGTGCCGGGTGCGGAGCCGAGATCGAAAGGGTGTGGGGAAACGGCATCGGAGCCAGGGTCGGTGCCGATCAGGTTAGCGGGTGCGGCTCCGGGGCGGGGGGAGGGCGGTCAAAGCAAAACACTGGGCATGAACTCTTCGGAAGCTCAACAGCGAAGAGGTCATGCCCAAAGAATCCTGCAAGGGCAGGAGAGGCCGAATCTAAAAGACTAGCGAATCATCTTACGGCGGATGAACCCTAACGATCCGATCACGCCGCTGCCGAGTAGCAGGAGGCTGCTGGGCTCAGGAGTGCCGCCCATCTGGACGAATGAGAAGTTTCCCGGGGCCTGCGAAGTTTCAAATGCGTCGCCATTGTCACAACCCGCTGGCGAGCCACCCTGAAGGACAAAAGCGTCAGTCAGGATGCCATCGCAAGGACTTACCCGCGGTGCGCCTGAGTGGATCTGGCTATCGAACACCGTCAGGTCTACGCCGCTGCCACCAAATGTTCCGAGCGCCTCGAACTCCAAGCCATTCGGCCCGAAGCCACCCTGGTTGCTGCCTTCCGGACCGGAAGCCAGCAGTACGACGTCCCCAGGATTCAACGTGATGCTTGCGATGCTGTTATTCAGAAAGGAACCGCCCACGTTGAAGAGCGACAGTGAACCGACAAACGTGCTCGGACCTGCGTTTGTGATGGTGAGAAAGCCTGTGTCGGGACTGCCAGTAATTCCGTTATAGTCGGTACCCCCGAATTGATAGTTGGTTTGAAGCACCAAGTCATAGCTGACCGGGGCGGCCCATGCGGAAATCGCCAGGATCCCGGTTGTAAAGACGAGCAAAGCACACAGCTTGATTTTCATCCTCTGTTTGGTCCCCAATCTAAAGTTCTTCGTTCGATAGTACTAGTATCACTTTTTATTAAGTAATACACAAGCTGAAGAAGGAGGTGTTCGCAACCATATGAAACAATAGGCTCTTAGCTAGCGATAACTTCTGTTTACTGATCGGTTAGGTGTAGGAATTTTCCCGGCCCTATGGCTATCCCGGTCAAACCGGGCCGGGGGATAGCTATCGGGACGGGGAGACTGCCACACGTAACTGAGTGGTAATCGTTTGACAATAAGTTAACGCTTCGGTTAATGCGCGCGGGTTCGAGGGCGAGAGCGGTCGTAACGAAGGCGGAGGCGTGGTGTGCGGAGGGGGCGATTGGAGAGTGAGGAAACGGAGCCGCACCCGCCAGCGTGATCGGCACCCGCTCCGGTCCCCGGTTCCCGTATTCCCGGTTGACCAACCGAACCCGAAAGATCGTCTCCCAGGCGTACGCCGCGTCGTTGACTACTTGGTTAAGCGTTCCGATTCAATGTGGGCTTGTTTGAGCGGGTAGGTTATCACCGCCACGCATTGGGCGACTTGTCCCAGTGCTGAAACGATGGGCAGTAGCGGCGCTTCGCACAAGCCGTGCAGCGTCCTAGAATGATGAAGAAACGGGGCAGGAGGAATCTTTCTAACCAGCCGTCGGCGGGCACAGTTTTGAATTCGCGTCCGCCGCATACCCGGCAGTGTGCACAAAATAGATTCATTTCGAAACTTCTAAATCGCAGCCTTTCCGTTTGAGGCTGCTTCTCCGCGTCAGCGGGAACTGCTGTCTGCGATCGGCAGGAGATCGTCCAGAGGTGCCGATTGCTTCCGTCGTTTGACCGGATGGGCAAGTTCAGCCCGCGTAAACTGGCCGCCACAGACTCCACACGACCATGCAACCACCGGATCTGCCCGCTTGACCCCTTGTGGTTTCCACTTCTTCGACAATTCGCCGTCACACCGAGGACAAACTACACTGCACGATCCGCGACTCTTGGATGAACTCCAAACCTGAGGCACAGCCCGGCTCGGATTTTGAGCATCGGGCCGCCCTTCAGTCGGTGAATCAGGGTGTTGGAGATTCGCCAAATTGCGCGTGAGCATGGGGCCTCCCCGGAGGCGGGTGCGCTAAGAAGGCGGACTTCAGATGATCTGACTTAGTTCAGGGGATCTGAAAGAGGAGAAGAACAGCTCGCTCATCCTTGAACCTATGCTTATAGTGTCGGCTTGTCAAACCAATCTCATTTACCGGAACCTATTCAGGATTCAAACCTGCTGCAGGTCGACCCACGCGCTTAAGTTAAGGCGCATGGTGGGCGGCCAGGACACGTCCGTTCGCTTTCATCCATTTGATCTTGCTCCGAAGATGGACTAAAGGCTGTCAGGATTTTTCGTTTGTTGGCCTCAATCCGCGTGATCGGAGACATCTGGAAGCAGTTGGCTCCCGCAGTTGGTCTGGCGGTGTTTATCCGAAACGTCTTCCCGACGGCTCACGGCTGTGCGTTTTGAATCCGCTTCAATCGGATCGACGACACCGCATAACGCTGATGGAGGAGATCTGCCATTGCTATTTCGGGCACCAACCGACGGCACTGCTGGTCAATTCACTAGGCTACGAGTTCGAAATTTCGACCCGAAGCAGGAAGCAGAGGCCTACGGCGTGGGCCGCGGTTCTATTGCCGTGGGCTCTGTTCTTCCCGGAGCCGACAGTGGTGCCGGCGTCGAAGATTTGTCAGAAGAATTCGACGTCACCACGCAGCTGATTGAATCTCGAATAAAGATTTGTGGCGCGACTGCTTTATTTAGGTCGCGCCAGCGGTGTCGATACAGCGCCAAAGCATCCGGAACCGACGAGCGATTTGTTCAGGACGCTCCTACTCTGACACCACTGTTACAAATTTGCCTACAGTGAGATTTTTTGGGATTTCAAAACGGCTGTATCTTATTGAAAATATTGGTCGGGGAGAGAGGATTTGAACCTCCGACCCCCTGGTCCCGAACCAGGTGCTCTACCAGGCTGAGCCACTCCCCGACACTTCTATCACCCACCCCTCAACTGAGGCGGACACGACGCGCCGCTCACGGGAGTGAGCTTTACGGGAGCGCGCCAAGCATCAGTATAACAGAGTCGGGGGTGGGTTCATTCCACTCGTTGACTGTCTTAGGTTGGGCATTTCGCCGCCAAGACCGTAAACTCGTTCTGCATTCTCAGGGAACGCAATCTTTCTCGAGACACAAGGGGGCCGATTTGGCAACAGTTCTGCTGGCGCGGCATTTGTTCACTCCGCTGGAAGTGATCGACGACGCCGTCTTAGTGATGGAAGACGGAGTCATCTCGTCCGTCGGGGCCAGAGCTGACGTGCACGTTCCTCCGAATGCGCGGCTGCTGAATTGTGGTGACGCGGTACTGGCTCCTGGGCTGATTGACATTCACATCCACGGTGGGGCTGGACATGACGTTATGGAGGGATCAGACGAAAGCCTCGCTGCCGTCGAGAGGCTCATGACAAAACACGGCGTCACGAGCTATTGTCCGACGACGGTGACTGCCCCGGTCGATACGACATTGCGCTCGCTTGAAACTCTTGGCAAAGCGGTGGAGCGCGCATCCGGGAGCGTCGGCGATGGCACACGGGCCCGGCCTCTGGGAGTGCACTTCGAAGGGCCGTTTCTGAGTCACGCCAAGCGCGGAGTCCATCCTCCGGCATTACTGCAACCGGCATCGCGCGAGTTATTCGATCGCATGTGGCATGCAGCCGGCGGTCGCGTCAGCGCAATGACCATCGCCCCGGAGATCGAAGGCGCTCTCGACTTGATTGCCGAAGCGACCCGGCGAGGTGTTTGTGTCAGTCTCGGACACTCCGATGCTGAGTTGACGCAAGCCCGGGCGGCGATCAACGCGGGTGCGCGGCATGCAACGCACACGTTCAACGCAATGCGTCCACTCGACCATCGCAGCCCCGGACTGCTGGGCGCGGTGCTGACCGACCGCACCATCACTGCCGACATTATTGTGGATGGCATCCATGTCGATCCCGTCGTGGTCGACTTGTTCCTCCGCGCCAAGGGAATGGACGGTGCGGTGCTAATCACCGATGCCATCAGCGCGACTGGCATGCCCGACGGGATCTACATGCTCGGCGGGTTGCAGGTGCAGGTGCACGATGGCCGTTGCGAGTACGATGGCAGACTCGCAGGTAGCGTATTGACACTTGACCAAGCACTTCGAAACACGATGAAGTTCGCCAACGTCAGCCTGCAACAAGCGATTCGCATGGCTACACTGAACCCAGCGAACGTACTTGGTATCGCAAAACGAAAGGGTGTCCTGTCCATTGGAGCCGATGCCGACATAACGGTGTTCACGCCTGCGGGTGAAGTTGTACGAACCATCGTCGGCGGGATCGTGAGTTAGGAAGCCCTGCTGACTACTGCGCCAGAAACCACTCCCTCACGTCGGGCATCACCTGTGCAAGTGACTGCAATCACTGCTCTTCTGCCCAATAAGCGAGAAGGTCTAAAGGGAGAGCACATGCTCCGCTGGCTTTCGCAACAGGAAGAGTCTCGACCCTCGCACACCCCTGCGAACCGCGTTCCATCGTGGTCTGTCTGGCTGCCAGGGTTGGTCCTGTTGAGCTGCCCATTGCTGGTCGCCGCCGCTCCCGCTGAATCTTCCGTTTTTCCCAGCGCCGGTTTCCTGAGCGGTTTCGCGCTTGGATGCTTTCTGCTGGCCATTGTGGCCCTCCTGGCGCGTACGCGGCTAAAGGTGACAAGGCAGGAATTGCAGAAGGCGAGGGAATTGGCGGACCATCGCGAGTACGAACGCAACTTGGCGCAACAGGAACTGGTACGCCGGCTGGAAGAAGAGCGCGAGCTGGCGAAGGAAAAGTTGCAATTCGATTCCCAACTCGCCGAGTACGAAAAGTACGCCTCGCTCGCGCAACTCGCGCTGGGAGCGGCGCACGAGATCAACAATCCGCTGCTCGGGATCATGTCGCACCTCGAACTGGAATGGAAAGACTCTTCTGGTGAACAACGCACGGAGATTGAGCAATGCATCGAGGGCGCGAAACGAATTTCCTCGGCGGTACGAGGCCTGCTGGACTACGCGCGGCCCGGGCCGCTCTTGCTGGGCAAGGTGAACCTGTTCAAGCTGGTCTCCGAGACTCTGAAGTTCGTTGAGCATCAGCCCATGTTCCGCCACATCACGTTGGCCAATCGCGTACCGCTCGACTTGCCGGCAATCACGGCTGATGTCAACCAGTTGTCGCAGATCCTGATGAACCTGTTGTTGAACGCAGCCCAAGCCACGCCGGCTGGTGGCAGCATCACCATTTCGGCCGGTCTGGAGAAGTCCGCTGGCATCATCGAACTGCGCGTGCGCGACTCCGGAAATGGGATACCCGCCGACATCCTGCCGCACGTCTTTGAGCCCTTCTTCACCACCAAGCGCGGCAAAGGCACGGGCCTCGGGCTCAGCATCAGCCAGAGCTACATCCGCAGCCATGGGGGAGACATTCAGATCGAGAGCACTCCCGGGGCAGGCACGGCTGTCCGCGTAACTTTGCCAGTTCACCAGCCGGGTAAAACCGCGACCGAGTATCAGGAGGTCATCGCCTAGTCATGCCATATTCCGTCCTGATCGTCGACGACGAAGCGTTGACCTTGCGGACCCTCGGGCGCGCGCTCGGCGACGAGGGTTTCGAGGTTTTCCTCGCCATGAGCGGCGAAGAGGCACTGACAATCTTCACCGATGAAAAGCCCGATTTCGCGTTGCTCGATGTGGTGCTGCCTGCCATGAACGGAATCGAAGTGCTGCGTCAGGCAAAGGTCAGCTCGCCCGCCACGATCATCCTCATGATGAGCGCGTACCACATGGTCGATCGTGCGGTGGAGGCGATGAAACTCGGCGCCTACGACTACCTGATCAAGCCCTTTCACGTCGCCGACATGGTGAACACCCTGCAGCGCGCTGCTGAAATGCTCGCGTTGCGCGTGCGCGTCCACGACACCGTGCAGAACGCCAAAGGGCTCTACGACTTTGGACGCGTCGTGACCATGAGCCCGGCGATGAGCGAAATTCTCCAGATGGCCCGACGTGCCGCCGACAGTGAGCGGACCACCATCCTGATTCAGGGTGAAAGCGGCACCGGCAAAGAGGTGCTGGCCAAGGCGATCCACTACAACAGCCCACGCGCGCAGATGCCATTGATCAGCCTCAATTGTGCCGCCCTACCCGACACCCTCCTGGAGAGCGAATTGTTTGGTTACGAGCCGGGCGCATTTACCGATGCCCGCCGCCGTAAAGAAGGCTTGATCGAGAAAGCTACCGGGGGAACTCTCTTTCTCGACGAGATCGGCAACACTTCCCCCAGCTTGCAGGCCAAGCTATTGCGTGTTCTGGAAGAAGGCACATTCATGCGTCTGGGTGGAACCAAGGTCATCCAGGCCAACGTCCGCATCATTGCCGCGACCAACACCCTGCTGAAAGACGCTGTGGCGAAAGGCGAGTTCCGCGAAGACCTCTATTACCGGCTCAATGTGCTGCCGCTGTTCATCCCACCGCTGCGCGAACGAAAAGAAGACGTCATTCCGCTAGCGCTCGATTTCATCGGCCAGTTCAATAAGGACCTGAAAAAGAACTTCGTAGGATTTACGCCCGCGGCGGCAGAACTTCTAAAGGATTACCCGTGGCCGGGCAACATCCGCGAATTGCGCAATGTGATCGAGCGCACCATGATTCTCTGCAAGGAAACCGAGATCGATGTCGCCGACCTTCCCGAGGAATTGCGTGATCACCAGGCGTCGTCTCCGCAAGTAGAACCGCTCACATCCTACGACCTCTCGCCCACCGGAGATCAATTCGTCACCTTAAGTGAATTGGAAGACCGCTACATCCAGGATGTCTTGAACGCCACTGGACAGAATAAGACCCACGCCGCGCGCATTCTGGGAATCCATCCCACCTCGCTGATGCGTCGTCTCAAGAAGCTTCAGGAAGTCAGCTGATCACATTGCACTACTGCAAAACGCATGACACCCCTGCGGATTGCATCGTTTTCCCGTTTTGACCCCACGCGCCTAAATCTAAGCTCTTTCTAATCAACGGAATCGTCAGCGGTGTGTTTTGCACTCCACGTGCTCTAGCAGGAGTGGAGCACGAGATCATGAATATCTCCTCATTCATTACAAGCGGTACCAGCCAAACCAGGCACTTCGTATCGAACTCGTGCTCTGTTCGGTTCGCAGTGAAAGGTTGGGTTGCGGTTGTCCTGTAACAAGGAGGCCTTATGTCCATTTTATTCGTACTACTTACATTCCTCTTAATTCTTTCCATCATGTATTTCCGCCGGCCTGAACCGCAGTTGGCGGCAGTGCAAGTCGCGCCATCCCAGAAGTTGAGCGTGCCGAAGATGGTGAAGGCTGCGGGGTTCGAAGTTCCCGAGAACTATAGCTTCCATCCCGGACACACCTGGGTACACGACGAAGGGCGGCAGAATGCTCGCGTCGGCATCGATGCCTTCGCCGGAAATCTTTTTGGCCACGTCGATTCCGTCGAACTCGCCGACTTGAACCGCTGGGTGCGCCAGGGACAGAAGCTGTGCACCTTGAAGCATGGTGAGAAGAGCGTTGACATGCTCTGCCCAGTCGAGGGCGTGCTGATTTCGGTTAACCACGAAGTGCTGAAGAACCCCAACCTGATCACTGAAGATCCCTACAAGAATGGCTGGCTCTGCGTGGTGAAAGCGCCGGAGTTGGCAACTAACGTGAAGAACTTGTTGCAGGGACCGATTGTCCCCGCGTGGATGCAGAACAGCATCGCCCGCCTCGGCGGAATGATGCAGCAACTCAGCCCGGCTTTGGCGCAAGACGGCGGCCTCCCCATTAAGGGCTTGCTTTTTCAGGTCGATGCCAGCGTGCAGGAGCAGCTGGTGAAGGAATTTTTCCTGACATAGCCCGGATCGCCGAAGGAGACCAAGGAGAACGTCATGCCAAAGCAAAAAGCAATGTTGATCGACATCAAACGCTGCATCGGCTGCGGGACCTGCGAGACCGCCTGCAAACAGTTGCACGGGTTCAATACCGATCCGGAGCCGACACTCTCGGACACCGCCTTCACGGTGATTGAGTCCCGCAACGACAAGTTCGTTCGCAAAGTCTGCATGCACTGCAACGATCCGGCCTGTGCCTCGGTTTGCCCGGTGGGCGCCATCAAGAAGACCGCTCTCGGCCCGGTGGTTTACGACGCCGACAAATGTATCGGCTGCCGCTATTGCATGCTGGCGTGCCCCTATCAGGTGCCGCGTTACCAGTGGAGCAAACTCGCGCCCTTCGTGAAGAAGTGCGACCTCTGCTCCGAGCGAGTGAAGGCCGGCGGACAGCCCGCCTGCACCGAAGCTTGCCCGGTGCAAGCCAGCATCTTCGGCGACCGCGATGAGTTGATCGCCGATGCCTGGAACCGCATCCGCATCGACTCGAGTTACGTTCCGCGGATATACGGCACCACGGAAGCCGGCGGAGGCTCGGTGCTGTTCGTCTCCGATGTGGAGTTCGAAAAGCTGGGCTTCAAGCCGCTGCCCACCGGCAATCAGCCGGTGCCGACGCTGACCACCGCCGCCATGGGCGACTCGCCCAAGGTCGTGATCATGGGCGGAACCATTCTGTCGGCCCTGTACTGGATCACCCAGCGCCGCCGCGAAGTCGCCCTCGCCGAAGCCGAAGAAAAAGTTACCATCAACCGGATTAAAGAGAACAGGAGCTAGCCATGACAGCGCGAATCCGTTCTGAAATCACAATGTGGCGCGTCATCTGTAGCCATCATTTTTGTCACCGGAGTGTATGCCACCTACGTTCGGTTCTTCGAGGGCTTCCGGGCCAGCACCAATCTTTCCGACCAGATGCCCTGGGGCCTCTGGGTCGGCCTGGGCACGCTCTGTGGAGTAGGGCTCTCCGCCGCCGGTTTCGGCATCAGCGCGGCCGTCTATCTGCTAGGCATGGAGCGTTATCGCCCCATCCTGCGAGCATCAATCCTGATTTCTTTCCTCGGCTATTGCACGGTGATGGTCGGCTATCTCTACGAGATTGGCCTGCCGTGGCGCTTCTGGCATCCAGTCGTCATGTGGAACAGCCGCTCTGTACTCTTCGATGTGTGCGTCTGCATCATGACGTACTTCACCGTGCTGACTTTTGAGTTCGCCCCGGCAGTGATCGAGAAGCTGCCCTGGAAGGGGCTGCGCGAAGCCATCCTGCGCTATCACCACAAGATCCTGATCGGAGTGGTGCTGGCCGGAGTGTTGCTGTCGTCGATGCACCAATCATTCCTCGGTGGCCTCTACCTCATCGCCGAAGGCAAGGTCCATCCGCTGTGGTACTCGTCCAACATGCACGCCATCTTCTATATGTCGGCGATTCCCGCGGGGCTGGCTCTCACCGTGATGGCGGTTTACCTGTCGATGCGCTCGCTCAACGTGCGCGTGGACTTCACCATCCTGAGCGACTGCGGCCGCATGATCCAGATGCTGCTGATCGTGTTCGTGTTCTTCCGGCTGCTCGACCTAGCGGGGAACCACGCGGTGCATTACGCTTTCCAGCGTACCAGCGAAGCCGGCTATTTCTGGCTGGAAGTGGCAATGTTCATGGTCATTCCGATTGCGCTGCTGAGCTTCGAGCGGGTGCGCAATAGTCCCGATGGACTCTATGGGACGTGCGCCATCGTGGTGGCCGGATTCATCGTCAACCGGCTCAACGTCTCCATCAACGCCTTGCAGACTGCGATGGGAACTCACTACGTCCCTAAGTGGACGGAGCTAGCTTCCAGCGTGCTCGTCATCGCGGCGGCCGTGATGGCCTTTCGCTACGCAGTCATTTACCTCGACATCCTACCTAAGGCAAAGCCGCAACTGCCTGCGCGCTGGATGTCGAATAACGGCCTGCCGGCACAGGCCTGAAGTGACTTCGCGCCTCCTCGCACACCCAATCACGGGTGCCCCACTCAAGCGTCCTTGCTTGAGTGGGGTTTTTTGTTCATTCCGCGACGGTCACCATTGACTAGGGATGCGCAACCAGCACCCCGATTCCCGAAGGCGCGCTCTGCGACCGGAACACGCGCTCGGTGGCTGGCCGAAAATCCGACGGCTTAGCGTCGGGGATGTTGACGAAGGTCTGCGGGTTCAGGTCGGCGAGCGGGAACCATGAACTCTGCACCTGCACCATGATGCGATGTCCGCGGCGGAAGGTGTGGTTGATGTCAGGCATCTCGAAGCTGACCTCTTCCATCTTGCCGGGCACGAAGGGCTCTGGTTTCTCGAAGCTCTTGCGAAACTTGCCGCGCATGGGCTCGCCGCGCACCAATTGCTGGAATCCGGCCAGCTTCACAACGGGCGGGCCGACGTCCTTACGCGGAGCTTCAGGCTTGCCGGCATCGGGCTCGGGATAATACGAAGGGTAGACATCAATCAGCTTCACTACCCAATCAGAATCAGTGCCGCTGGTGGAGACAAACAGTTTCGGAGACACCGGGCCGGCAATCGTAATGTCTTCCTGCAAGTCCTCGGTCTGATACACGAGCACGTCGGTGCGCGTAGATGCGAAGCGCTGGTCCGAGTCCATGTATTCCTGCGGAACCGCCAGCGCGGTATACCCGACGAACGGCACCGGTTTGGCAGGATCGCTCACGTATTCATCGAACGCCTCACCCGCCGATGTCGGCGGCTCAAACGTAAGGCGTCCCTTTTCGTTCAGGTACAGGGTCTTTGACTCCGTGTTCTTGGGAGGCCACGCGTCGTACTGCCGCCAAACATTGGTTCCGGTTTCGAATACGTACGCCTTGGGCAACTTAGCGTCGCCATTGCCCTTCAGATAGGCCTCGAAGAAGGGGAACTGAATTTTCTCGCGAAAATAGTCCGCGGTGTCGGAGGCGAAGTCCACGTAGCCCAGACGATGGCCTTCGTAGCGCGACCATCCGCCATGCACCCACGGGCCTTCGACCAGCGCGTTAAAGATTCCCGGATTGTACTGATCGATAGCGTGGAAGGTACGCAAAGGTCCGGCAAGATCTTCCGCGTCGAACCATCCGCCCACTGTCAACACCGCGCAATGGATGTTCTTCATGTGCGGCGCGAGATTGCGCGCCTTCCAGTAGTCGTCGTAGGTATCGTGCTGCGACTGATCGTTCCACAGGAAGCTTTGCTCGTGGAAGTACTGGGCATTCACATTCGAGAGCGGGCCTATCGTGCGGAAAAAGTCATAGCCACTGGAGGTTCCGTAGTCGAAGGTGTGATGCGTCCTTGGGCGGCAGTGCCGGATTGTTTTGCGGTTTGAACATGCTGTAGAACCTGAAATTAGCGGCCAGCATGAACGCTCCGCCGTGGTAGGCATCGTCGCCCATGAACAGGTCGGTCATGGGGGCCTGCGGCGAGGCCGCTTTCAGCGCGGGATGCGAGTCGATGATACTGGCCGATGTGAAGAACCCGGGATACGAGATCCCCCAGATGCCAACGCGGCCATTGTTGTTGGGAACGTTTTTCAGCAGCCACTCGATGGTGTCGTAGGTGTCGGTACTGTCGTCCACATCGTTGTTCGAGGTCTTATGGTCGATGTGCGGCCGCATCTCCAGAAACGTCCCTTCTGACATGTTGCGCCCGCGCACATCCTGGTAGACAAAAATGTAACCGGATTTCTCGAACGCCTCCGACGGTCCGATCGAAGGCCGGTAGTTATCAACGCCGTAAGGCGCGACACTGTAAGGAGTGCGATCCATGAGAAACGGATAGGAGCGCGAACTGTCCTTGGGCACGTAGATCGCGGTGAACAGCTTCTTCCCGTCCCGCATGGGAATCGAGTATTCGTACTTGGTGTAATGTTCGCGGACGTCAAATATAGGCGCTGCCTCGGATTTGCTCTGCGCCGCGGCCTGCGACAGCATGATGGCAGCCAGTACGGTGAATACCGAAAAAAATCTGCGAACCATTCCCCTCATCCTTTGATTGGTCTGTGCGAAAAGTCTATGGCCGGGGCATTGGGGAACCAAGAACCCAGGTTAGCGCTGCCAAACCCCGGCATCGCGAACCTGGGGCGCCGTCGGGTCTGATCGGTAGCCTACTGTGCGGTGAAGGTGACGTACTTCTTGCCCAGATAGAGTTTCGCGGTCGCACCATCCACGACGACTTTCAGCGGCTGCGGGCGGGCGAGTTTGTCGTCCGTTACGATGTCGGCCACCAGCAGTTCATTACCGTCGACGCTCAAGATGTGAAACTTGCCGTCCGCGGTATATCCCATGCCATACTGGCCGGGGCCCAGCGTGCTACTACCGAACTTAAGCGTCTTCTCGGTGATGAACATGCCGTTATATTTTGCCTTGACGTCCGTCGAATATCCCGAAGTGTCGACCAGTCCGACGATGACGTAGAAGTCGTCTGGATAGTGAATTGCCGAAGAGTTGCGCAGTTGCGTCGTCGCGCTCATGCCACGAAAAAAGTAGCTTTCCGGCACGACTTTCTTCAGGCCCGCTTCGGGCACGACTGTAGGCCCGGCCGGCGCGCCCTGGGCGACAGCCGGGATGGTGAGAATCAGAACGAATGCGGCAATCAAAACTTTGCGAATCATAGGCCTCCTTCAAGATTCAGGATGCGGCGCACAATCCCACGACGCCTGTCCTGTCATTTCCAGCTATGTGGTAACGGGAGAAAGTCTACACCCTGGGGCAAACAGGCGAAATGGCAGGTCAAGTGTCTGTTGCGAAAACAGATTGTAAACACCAGGGACGACGCCCGCCGCTTACGCGGATTTCGGTGTAACATTTATGCACTCAGGCCGTTGTGTGGCGCTCGAAAACGTCCGAAGGAGCCATGTATTGAAAGTCCTTCTGCTCGCCATGCCCGATTCGTTCGAGCATATGCCCACGGTCGCGGTGCGCATGCCCAACGGAGGCCTGACGTCGCTGGCGGGCAACGTCGATTCCCATCACAGAGTCTCAGTCGCCGACCTTATTCTTGTGCAGCAAAGCGTCCGGTCCACCATCGAGCGGCTGATGCGCGAACTCGACCCCGATGTCGTCGGCCTTTCGGTCATGACCTTCCAGCGCAAGACGGCCTTTCGCGTGATCGAACTGGTGCACTCGCTGAAACCCGGAGTCCGCGTCGTTGTCGGTGGTTACGATCCCAGTCTCGCCTCCGATTCTTACCGGCAAGAGGGAACTGGCATTGACTTCATCGTGCGCGGCGAAGGCGAACTGACCTTCCGCGAACTATTGCGCGCCCTCGAGGCCGGCCACGGCTTTGAAAACATCGCGGGTCTGACCTATCGCGACGGCGCAAGCTGGCGCGAGAATGCGCCGCGTCCGGTGCACAGTCTAGAAGGCGACGAGATCAAGCTGCCTAATCGCAAAGCGCGCGTGCTCAACGGCTACACCATGCTCGGGCGCCAGGTTGACGTTGTCGAGACCTCCCGCGGCTGCACTTTCGATTGCGGCTTCTGTTCGATCATCGAAATGCGTGGGCGCAACTTTCACACCTATTCCTTCGATCGCGTGCTGGCCGACATTCGCGACGCCCGAGACAATGGCGCTCGCGCGATTTTCCTGGTTGACGACAACATCTCACTCAACATCAAGCGCTTCGAAGCTCTCTGTCAGGCCATTATCGACGCCGGATTGAACGACGTTGCCTACACGGTTCAAGCTATGACCTCGCCCATCGCCATGCATGGAGAGACGCTGGCCCCGCTGATGCAGAAGGCGGGCTTCCGTTACGTGTTTCTCGGCATCGAGAACATTTTGGAAGACGACTTGGTCTACCTGAAAGCTTCGGCCAAGAATTCGTTTCGTGAAGAGGGCAAGCGCACCGGCAATGCCAGCATCCGCGCGATCGACATTCTGCACAAACACAAGATGTACGTCGTCGGCGGACTGATCGTCGGCAATCCCGATGACACGCTCGACTCCATCCGCACCAACCTCGACTTCGCGCGCAAGTATGTCGACTGGCCTTACATCCAGCATCCAACTCCCTACCCTGGCACGCCGATGACCAAGGACTTCCGTGCCCGCAACCTTATTAAGATCGAGCGACTGGAAGAATACGATGGCACGACCGCCGTGGTGGCGACTGAGCATTTGACCCCGGAAGAAATTGAGTACGAACGCTGGCGCACCGAGCGTTGGATGAAAACCGCGCACATGCCTGCCGTCATTTCCAAAGAGCCGTGGTTTGTGCTGAAGAATTGGCCAAAGATGCTGATGCATACCTTCCGCGGCAGCAGCTTGCGCTCGGCGCTCGGGTTGGAGAGCGATCGCAAAGTCTTCGAGCGCTATCGTGCCATTCGGAACCAGGAGCGGGTGTACCTCTAGTTTCCGGTTCTCGTTAGTCGGTTACTTTTGGCCGTGTTGCGAAACAAGCTCCGGCTTGGTAATCGCGATGCGAATGTCGGCCTCGGGTGCGCTGGGATCAAACATGATCGATCCATCTTTCTGGCTCTGCACTCCGAGCTGTTTCCACAACGCCGCGAGATCAATTGGATCAGGCTTGTCGCGCATCTCGTGGTAGAGATCGGTCAGCACCGTGGTTCGGGTGGCCTTGTCCCCAACCGCAAAGGCGTGCTCGATGTCCCAGTCCTGCGTGATGTTCCCGCCTGCTGCCAGAATGCCGCGTAGCGCGTCCTGCAATCCCTCCTGGTTGTGGGTTTGCTCGCGGATCCGAACATCGGCGACCAGGCAGAACATCGCTCCTCCCCAGTAGGTGCGGCCCCATGTAGGAGTGCGGTCGAGTCCCTCGTCGCCCGCTTCTGGCTCACCCTGCGGCATATCGCGCGCGACGTCGTGCCACATTCGCTCAGCCGAGAGTTGTCCCGCCTGCACTCTCGCCACCGGCTCGACGTAAACCGATATCCCTTCCTCGATCCAGTGATGCTTCCTGGGCATCGACGGAAACGCCAGGTGAATCATCTCGTGGGTGAGCATCCAATCCTCATTGAGTTGCGCAACGGTCGTTGCTGCTCCCAGCGAGATGCTGATATAGCCGCCATTCGTGGGATAAGTGACTCCGCCGTGAACGCCGGAACCGCCGCGAGCTCGAACGTCGAGACCAAGGTGGGGGACGGGGAACTTACCGTAGTAGGTACAGACGGCATCTCCGGCGCGTTGCACCCAATTCATCAGGTCGTTGTGGGTCGTAGTGCTGGTTTCGCCCAGGAAGTGAATGTCGATGGTGGAACCGCAGATACTTAAGCTCGTAGCCGGACCCGCAGCCTGCTCGCGTCCGTGCATGATCCAGGCAAACGTCATAATGCAACCGACTACCAAAGCGACGATCGGCAGAGCTTGACGTAGCTGCATGTGCTTCGAATCCTGATGCGGGCCTAGTCTTCTGTCGCGTTGCAACTAGATCACGCGGAGCGCCTGAGCCAATTCCGCTCGATAAGGTAGTCCAGCGAAAACCGGCCCGGCCCAAAGATCAGGACAACCAGCGACGCCATGAGGTACGTGAATGGAGCGGCGGCGGAGAACTTGTCGGGGTCGGAGAAGATGGACAGCAACGCCTCGCGATCGCCGGTGATGTACGCCACGGTCATGTTGGCGGTCAGCAACAGGGCGATGAGACGACCGCCCAGTCCGAGCGCGAGCAAGACGCCGCCGACCAATTCAAGAATCGATACGAAGTAGGCAGTTGGACCGGGCATCGGCAATCCAAGGCTTCCGAAGTACTCGATGACTTTCGGCAAGTTGTGCAGTTTGCCCCAGCCATCTACCACGAACTGCCATCCCCAATACAGGCGAACGAACAGCAGCAACAGCGATTGCAGGGAATTGCCGGCGCGGACGAGGAGCGAGTACGCCCACTGCAATCTGTCCGGAAGGGTTGTCATAATTGCCGTCCCGGATCGGTCCTGCAGAACCAGCCCAGCGAAGACCAGAGCGCGAACCACGCTTCGAGATTTTCGGTAGCCTCCTCGCCGGAGCGGTTGTTCCAGTCGATACGCTCGACCGCTTCGGAGAGTCGCTGACCGTCGCGCAAGGCTGACAGGACGCCAAAGCGCCTCCGCATCGAGGCGCTTGAAATACACCGAGTTCTCGGCGCGATGTACCACCAGGAAAATTTTCTGCGGCTTCGGTAAAGAGCGCTTGCGGCCGCGCCGACGCTGCGAATTACTGGCAACGGCGTTGCTGACTATGTCGTTCTCCCGCTGCTCGCTGCGAATGGCGAGCAACATTTCGTCGACCGGGTAGTTCAAGTCGAGCAACCGAATGTATGGCTGCAACGCAAATTGTGGATCAGGGCCTAGGCCCGCCAGATCCGCTCCTGTCAGCTTCGGCTTCGAGGCCTCGTCGAAGGCTTCGATTTCGGCCCATTCCAGGCGCACCATGTCGACTGCGATGGCTTCGACTCCGGCAATAAACTCGGGATGCGAGCGCAGCCACGGTTCGAGGCGCGATCCGAGGTTTCGCAGGGTGAACGACTGAGACGGGCAATCCTGCAGATAAGCGATGGAGAGCTTTTCGAAATTGCGGTCGCCGATGATCAGACGAAGGCCTTCGAAATCCTCTGCCAGCGCCGCCAGTACCCGAAACCAGTATTGCCGGTTGTAAATCTCCAGTCGCTCGAACGACGTGAGGCGATCGTTGGGCTTGATGATCTCCTCCGCGATTCGGCGCAGCGAGCGGCCGTCGCGAGTGCGCTGACGCATGCCCTCGGCTGCGGTCAGAGGCTGACGGACGGCTTCAAACATGCTGCGTTGGATGTGGTCGAGGTCCATCACGCGACTACCCTCTCCCGAACGTAGCGATTGGCCTTCAGGGCTTCGCCGTGCACCTCATCAAACGACGGGATGTGATCATCCCACTCCAGGAGCGTCGCTGTTGGACCAACGAGCTCAATCGCCCGCGCGTAGAGCTGCCACACGGGATCGATCACCGCATGGTCGTGGGTGTCGAGGATGTACTTCTCGAACTTGGAATGGCCGGCGATGTGAATCTGCGCGACCCGCTCATGAGGGACGTTGCGCAGATAATCGTACGGATCGAAATTGTGATTGCGCGAGGAAACGTAGATGTTGTTCACGTCGAGCAGAATTCCGCAGTCGGCATCTTCCACGACTTCGGTGAGAAACTGCCACTCCGTCATCTCGGAGGCGTGAAACTCGGCGTAGCTGCTGACGTTTTCCACTACCACCGGGACTTCCAGAAAATCGCGCGCGCTCACGGATCTTTTGGGCCGTTTTCTTCGCCGCCTCAAAGGTGTAGGGCATGGGCAGCAGGTCGTGCGAGTAGGTGCCATCGACACTGCCCCAGCACAGATGGTCGGAGAGCCATGGCGTTTTGGTTCGCCGCACCAGTGTTTTCAGCCGCCGCAGATGCTCACGATTCAGCGGTTCCACCGAGCCGAAGTACATGGAGACGCCGTGCTGTACCACTCGATACTGCTCGAGAATCTGATCGAGCACCGCGAGGGGACGTCCGCCATCGACCATGAAATTTTCCGAGATGATTTCGAACCAGCCGACCACCGGCTTGCGCTCGAGGATGTGGTTGTAGTGCGGGATACGCAGCCCGATACCCACTCCGTATTCGGTGAAGCCGTTAAAGCGATTGGCCGGCATAGCAATGGGACTCACAGGAAGACGGTGAGAAAGTAATCGGGGCCGGATGTAAAAAGCTTCCGGCCCTCGTAATTAAAGCGAGTTCCGAGGTTACGACGCCGGAGGCTTGGATCCGTCGGTCGCGCAACCGCCCTTGCCTTTGCAGGTGTTCTTGCCTTTGCAACCGTTGTCGCCGGTCTTACAGCCACCCTTGCCCTTACAAGAGTTCTGGCCCTTGCAAGCGTGCTTGTCCTTGGAGAACGCGGTCGAGAGCTGGCCCACATTCGAGCCGCTGGAAAAGGAGTTGGAGGTGGAGGATGGTGTCTGGGCCATGGCCGTGTTGCCGGCCATGAATCCGGCGAGTGCAGCTCCCATCATGAGTGACTTCATCGATTTCGTCATTGCAGCTTTCTCCTCTACTGATTTTTTGAAGACCTGAAACTCAGATCTTGACTTTGGCCCTGACCAGATTACGTGGGAAGTATTCTTTCGGATTTCTCGCTCGTTGGGAATCATTTTCTGCAGAGAGTCCACACTCTTTTGATTCGAGGCTCCCAGACATAAGTGGTGGTCCGTTCTGCAGCGGCCCTCACGACATTGCCTGAGAACAGTGCCCTTTATCCGGATCAACCCATTGGTCAATAGGACTGCGGGCGAAACAAAAAGTTGCAGTCAGGAGCGAAAAATCTTGTGCAATTTACCAAATTTACCGTTGCGCGCTCCCTTTGTTTTCATCGATTTAGAAGGAAATTAGCGGCATGTCGTTGATTTTATTAGTACTTATAGCTATCCATGTCTGGCCGTAGGACTTAGTTTGCGCCGAACTCGGCCATGTGCTCGCGGTAGGACCCGACACAGGTGAGGACCACGTCCTTGGCGTCGGATTCGCTGAGACCGTTGTTGCGACAGGCGATAACGAAGCTCGAAGCGAGACGTTTGAGGTCCCATTTCCACGGCGCCGGACAAGTCTCATCGAGGTCGTTGATCGCGAAAATGACTTGCCTCTCCGGGGTGGCGAGGCCGCGGAAGTTAACCAGATGGGAGTCTCCGCCGCACTGCACACGAACGCCGGTAGATGGAGTGGTCGCCAGATCGTCGGCCACGGCAAGCGCCGAGCCGCGATTGAAAATGTACCCCGCTGTGATACATAAATCACTGCCGTGTGATTGGCACTGAAGGAGCTTGGCGACCTGAAAATCGCCATCTCATATGCACACTCCGGGAACGGAAGAATCACACCAACCTGGAACGTGTTTGAAAAGTCTCCTGATCGTGGGAAGGAATGTCACCAGAACGAGGAGAGCGAAAGTGGATCAACGAATTCCCGGGAAGGTTTCAGTCTTCGCGTGCTCATTCCGCCTCGTGACCCTCTGTTTGCTGAGTTGCGCATTCTTGCCATCAACGGAGGCGCAGTCCTGCGGCTCGCAGGGTGTCGCGGTGCAAGTACTCGGTTCTGGAGGGCCGGAGTTGCAAGACAAGCGGGCTTCGAGCAGCTATCTGGTGTGGGAGGACGGGAGAGCACGGGCACTGATTGATGCGGGGGGAGGAAGCGCTCTTCGATTCGGAGAGAGTGGAGCGCGAATGTCGGACCTTGATGTGATTTTCTTCACCCACTATCACGTCGATCACAGCGCCGACTTTTCAGCGCTAATCAAGTCGTCCTGGTTTGAAGATCGCAAACGGCCGCTGCCGATCTACGGTCCGGAGGGAAATGACTTTATGCCTTCTACGACCGAGTTTGTATCCGATTTCTTCGGGGAGAAGCACGGCTCCTATCGCTATCTCAGTGAGCTTTTGGTGCAGGGAGAGGAAAGCAGCTACAAGATGCAGCCCCACAACGTAGCGGGGAGCACAAAACCGGAAGCTGTATTTCGTAACGGCGATCTTGCCGCTTATTCGGCACGCGTGATTCATGGAGGAGTTCCGGCCTTAGCATGGCGGCTAGAGATGGGTGGCAAAGTTATCGTGTTTAGCGGAGACACAAACGGTGAGGGAGGTCTAACGCAATTGGCAGCGAACGCAGATTTGTTCATTGCACACAACGCAGTGCCGGAAGGCGCTGTCGGAATTGAGAGGAACCTGCACATGCCTCCGTCGGTGATTGGGCAGATTGCCGGCGACGCCCACGTCAAGCAACTGGTTTTGTCTCATCGCATGCTGCGGACCTTGGGCAAGGAAAATCAGACCCTATCTGAAATCAAGAAGCGATATTCAGGGCCAGTGGAGTTTGCCAACGACCTCGATTGCTTTCCTGTGAAGTAGAGGGGCCGGTCAGGGATTGCAAAACGGTTCGGCCCGGATCGGATCTGGCATGACTTGGCGCCGATAACCAATCTGCGCTGTGTTTCAGGTTCGGGATCGGGAGTGAGATGGGCTATAGCAAATTTAGAATTTCCTGTGTCCGGACAGATATATTCACCACGGAGGCACGGAGGACACGGAGTTCTTATTTCTTGCAGCTTCTTCGTGGTACTGATTATCGGGCGAGCCGATAAATCCGGCTGCACAAAATCTTAATCCGGTCTAATCTCAACGTCCTCTGATCTCAACTCTGCATCGGGCCGTCGGCTGTATACGCCGTGGCCCGCTCCGCTTGCGTTCGAAACTCCCAAACTCAAACCGGCCAAATGGCGTTAGCATGGAATGCTCTAGGAGGGTGCAATGCCCTTTGTTGACACGCACAGTCTCGACGTTATCGAGCGCCTGCCCGGATGGCGTGGGCGCTATTTCCACTCGCCGAGCATGACCTTTGCTCACTATGAGTTCAAGAGTGGCTCGTCCATTCACGAGCACTTCCATCCCCAGGAAGAAGTCTATGAGGTGATTGAGGGCGAACTCGAGGTGACGATCGACGGTCTGACGCAGATCGCACGACCGGGCCTGGTTGCGATCGTGCCTGGCAACGTCCGTCATTCCGTTCGGGCCATCACCGACGGTCGCGCCATTATCGTCGACTATCCGCTGAGGAAGGGTTTCGGCTAAAGCAAATTAGACATTCTTCCTGTGTACGTACGAGATACTCACCACGGAGGCACGGAGGACACGGAGTTTTTATTTCTTTCAGCGTCGCCGTGAACTCGGTGTCTACGCGGTGATGATTAATCCTGTTGAGCTACCGACGCCCGGTAGCAGACAGATCCGGATACACAGAATCCTAATCCGCTCTAGGTTACCTGCGTGGGATTCCACGGGGGCGGTTAGGCCGATTTTCGGGTTGCCGCCAATCCCTTGCGGACGACCTGTGCTGTGGAGTCGCGCAGATTCATTGTGGCAAGGTCAGCCTCGGTCACCCACATCACCTCGCTGACGTCGCTGGCGGGCAGGGCCTCTCCGGCTATAGGTCTGCACAGGAAGTCGATCAGGACGTAATGATACTGGGTGAGCCCCTCAGCGTCGGTGAAGATGCTGTCGAAGACATCGAGCACCGCGCCGGCTTCCACCTGCAGTCCGGTTTCTTCAAGGGCCTCGCGGACGGCGCCGTCGCGGAGTTTCTCTCCGAGTTCCAACATGCCGCCGGGGACCGACCACTCTCCTTTGAGGGGCTCGGTGGCGCGGCGCACCAGCAGGGCGCGATTGTCGCGGACGATGACGGCTCCTACTCCAACGATCGGCTGCTCGGGATAGTCGCGTTTCATGTGTAGGCGGTTGACCTGAAATTACTGGTTGAAGAAGTCGGCCGGGCGCAGAGCGACCACTTTCCAGCCCTTCGGGGTGCGCTTCATCTGGAAGCGCATCTGGGTGCTGCGGCGCTGTGGTGTGGGCAGAATGTCGGTCGGATCGGCGTCCATATCGATGTCGGCGATGGCGAAACCGCCCTCCTTGTCGGAAGTGACCTGCAGAAGCTGATAGCGAAACTTGACGCTGTCGTAGCGGCGGAAGAAGGCCACCATCTGGTCGTGGAACTGGGCGTAATCCTTCATGTTCTGCTGGTCGAAGATTTCCAGAACGCGGTCTAGGTCATGGGCCTCGACCCCACGCTGGAGATTGGTCAGGACGTCACGAACCACCTCGTCGGAGAGGTCGAAGGGTTGGGCAGAGGGCTGGTCGGTTGGTTCGGTGGTGACCGGCGGTCTCTCCTGCGCGACCAGGCTGGCTGACGATGCGGCAAAGGCAGATTCCATGGGGGCTAAAGCCCCCATGGAATGACAAAAACAAGGGAGTGGTACGGCGGCACGGCTGAAGCTGTGCCCCTTCAAAACATTCTGAAACCCATCGTCAGCCAACACACCCTGAGATTCGCTTTTTTCGACGGCCTGTGAGACTGGCGAAACCCAAAGAGCGGTCAGGCAGACCCCTACTGCGGCGACGATGAGCACTTTCGCGCTACGCCGGCTGGTAAAGCCTTTGCGGACTGGAACCAGACTGGGCATGGATGCTGGCGGTTCAGCAAGGGGCGACTTGTGCATAATACTGTTTTACACTGGTGTGGCACGAAGTTTGCCACAATGACAATAGGCGGCCCAAAACGCGATCCGGACAGTCAAACTCCTGCCTTGGCGGGAACCGTTGCGAAACTGCGCAAATCAGGGCATTCCTGGCCCGTCCCGGCACAACTTTCGGGGGCTACGAGGGTTACAGGAAACGTGGGCAGCGTTGCGCTAGATCGAAGCATACTTCTGGGCGGATCGGCAGCGGGGACTGCGGAAACACCAGACATAGCGCGGGCGTCCATGGCTGAGACTCCGATTCTGGAAATGCTCAGCGATGCCGAGGTCATGCTACGCGTGGCCGCTGGCGACGACGCAGCCTTCGACTACCTGGTCGAAAAGTTCCGCCGTCCGATGAACAGCTTCATGTACCGCATGACACGAAACCAGGCGGTGGCAGAGGAGCTGGCGCAGGAAGTGTTCCTGCGGGTGTATCGCTCGCGCCAGACTTATGCAGCGAGCGCGAAGTTCACCACCTGGCTGTATCGGATTGCGACCAACTTGGCAGTGAACCACGCGCGCGACACCCGGCACGAGCGTCCCGAGAACACGGTCAACATCGACGAGCCCGACACGGAAACCGGAATGACGGTGGATGTGGCGGACAGGGGTCTGAACGCGGAACAGCAGATCCTTCGGCGGGAGAGGCTGGCGGCGATCCGGCGCGAAGTCGAGACGTTGCCCGAAAGGCAGCGCGCAGCGGTGCTGATGCACAAGTACCAGAACATGGACTACAAACAGATTGCAGCAGTACTGAATTTGAGTGAGTCGGCCACGAAATCCTTGTTATTCCGCGCGTATGAAACGCTGCGGGAGACGTTGAAGAAGTATATATAGGCGGTTGCAGGAAGCAGGGTGCGGTCATGAAGTGCGGGAACATTCGCGAACAGTTGATGGAGTCGGTACTGAGCGGGCCGGAACTGGCCAGTCCCGCCGTGCAGGAGCACTTGGCCACATGCTCAGTTTGTGCCCAGGAAGTGGTTTCGCTGCGGCAGACGATGTCGCTTCTGGACGAGTGGCAGGCGCCGGAGCCATCACCGTATTTCTCCACCCGAGTAAGAGCGCGGGTGCGGGAAGAACGCGCTAACGAGAGGCCGGGCTGGCTGGCCTGGCTGCGGCGTCCAGCGGTGATGACCGCGGCGGCCGCGCTGCTCGCGGTGGGCGTCGGAATGCTCGAAGGTGCGCACTGGAAGTCGGACCACCAGCAGAGGCTGGCCGGTAACAACAATGCGGCGGTGAACGTGAGTGCCGTCAGCGACCTGCAATATCTCGACAGCAACGCCGACTTGTTTTCCGACTTTGACGCTCTGGACGATAGCCAGACTGAAACGAACTGACGATGATGCGCGCCCCGTACTCCATCCTGATCGCTTTGGCCGTGACTGGCAGCACGCTGCCGGCATCCGGCATGCCGTTCTGGCATGGGCACAAAACTCCCGCGCCGTCGTCAAGCTCTTTGCCACGAGCCGTTGACCCGGGCACGAACGAACTGATAGCGCAGGCTCACCCGGCAAACCCGGTTGCCGTGCCACCGTCCGGGGGCAGCAGCCAGTTCAGACTCAACGGGCCGGGCCCTCACAAGGGAGACTGGTTGCGGAAGTACTTCGGGCTTCCGCCCGCACAGCAGGAACAGACGCTGGAAAAGGACCCCTCGTTCCAGGCTCTTCCTCCCGACAAGCAGCAACATCTGCTCGACCGGTTGCGCAGTTTTAACAGCCTGGCACCGGACAAGCAACAGAAGATCCTCAACCGGATGGAGATCTTCGAGCACCTTCCGCCGGAAAAACAAGCCGAGGCCAAGAGCCTGTACCAGCGGTACCACAGTCTGCCCGCCGATCAGCGGAGCCAGGTGTCGCAGGCCTTCCGCAAGATGCACGATATGTCGCCGGAGCAGCGGACGCAGTACATGAATTCGGACGAGTTCCACAGCAACTTCAATGGTGAACAGCAGGAACTCCTGAGCGGCATGACGGAATTGGTCGCAAATCAGCCTCACTAAGATCGCCTCTGCAATTATGCCTGGCCCGCGCGCTGCGCTTACCCACTTGCGTGAAATCAGTTAACATCCTAGCTTTCCGGTGAGTTCGGGGAATTACCTGTGCACGCTGCTTTCGTACTACCACGCTTTTATCCCTACCGCGGCGGCTATGAAAACTCGATGCTGGCGATTGCAAGCTGCCTGATTCGCCGCGGCCACCGTGTCACCGTCTTTACCACCATCGCGGACGACCTCGAGTCGTTGTGGTTGCCGGGTTACAAGACTTTCTCCGGGGAAGAGTTCGTCATCGATGGAGTATCGGTCCGCCGCTTTCCTATTTGCTATAACCGGCTTCGCCGCCGCGCGACGCGCTTTGCCGGACTGTTGCCCTACTGGCGATGGAAGGCGCAATTCTGGACCCCAGGATTTCGCGTTCCCGGACTCAATGCCGCATTGCGTAACAGCGGCGCCGACGTTGTCCACATCGGCCCATTGCCCTACAACAACCTCATGTATGCCGGACTGCAGGCGGGAGAGTTCAGGCACGTACCGGTGATCGCCACTCCATGTGCACATTTGGGCGAGGCGACGAGCGACGACGTGGTCAGGCACTACCTTCGGCCCCATCAGATCGCGTTGCTGCAGCATTGCGACCAAGTGCTTTGCATGACGGAGACCGAGCGTGAGCAACTGGAGCAAAGGGGTGTTCTGTCGGCCAAACTGGCTACGGTTGGTCTTGGCATCGACCGAGGTTTAGCGACCGGCGGGGACCCGGAGCGCGTGCGCAATGCGCATAACATCATCGGCCCCATCGTACTTCATCTCGGCGTCAAGGCTTACGAAAAAGGATCGATCACCCTGGTTGAGTCGATGAAGGCGCTATGGGCGAAGGGTTCCAACGCGTGGCTCGTGATGGCGGGCCCCAGCCTGTCGGCGTTCGACGAATATCTCTCAGCGCAGACGCAAACTCTGCCGAGGCTGGTCAATCTGCCGGCCTTTGCCGACGACGACAAGCGCCATCTGTTGGCGGCGGCGACTGTCGTGGCCCAGCCTTCCCGAGTTGAGTCACTTGGATTAACGATGCTGGAAGCCTGGGCCAATGCCAAGCCTGTCGTGGCAGCCGACATCGAAGTGTCGCGCAAACTGGTGGAAGCCAGCGGAGCGGGAGTCGTGGTACCGTTCGGCGACAGCGGAGCGCTAGCAGGCGAAATTCAGAAGCTGCTGGCTGATCCGCAAATGTGCCGGGAGATGGGAGTGCGCGGAGAGAAGGCCGCCCTCGCGTTCGACGGCAGCGTTTTGTGGCCACGCAATGCGGAATTGTTCGAGCGCGTGGCCGGGATGCGCTCGTCGCGCTAACCGGCGTCAGCGTGAACCAGCGGCGCCGGATGGGGAGTCATCAAATTCAGATAGACCTCGGCTACCTCAGTCGGGTCGCCGTCGGCCATGATCGATCCTTTTTCCAGCAGCACCGCGCGATCGCAGAACTCAATGACTGTTGGCATGCTGTGCGAGACAAAAAGGATGGTCTTTCCCGCCTGACGGAAGTTCTGGATACGGGCAAAGCATTTCCGTTGAAACGCAGCATCGCCCACGGCGAGGATTTCATCGAGGATCAGGACTTGCGGGTCCACCTCCGTGGCCACTGCAAAAGCCAACCGGGTGTGCATTCCGGAGGAATACTGCTTGATCGGGGCGTCGATGAATTCGCCAATCTCAGCGAAATCAATGATGGATTGCTCCCGCCGCTGCATCTCCTCTCTGGAATAGCCCATCAGCAGGCCGTTCAGCAGGATGTTCTCGCGTCCGGTCAACTCGTGATGGAAGCCGGCACCCAATTCGATCAGCGGCGCAATCGTGCCGTCAACGTGGACCCTACCAGCCGTAGGTTTATATACGCCAGCGATGATCTTCAATAGCGTGCTCTTGCCGGAGCCGTTGCGTCCGATCAACCCCAGCATCTGACCACGAGGCACTTCGAGCGACAAGTCTTTGACAGCATCGAGGACGTGGTAAGTCACAGTATGGCGAAGGAACTTCGAAAAGAGCTCGCGCAGGGAATCGGGGCGTTCGTGTATGACACGAAAGCGCTGCGTGACGTTCTCAACCTTGACCACCACCGCGTTGTCCATGGTTCGGAGCTCAGACATAGAAGACAAAATCATCCTGATATTTGCGGAATATTCCGTAACCAATAAGCAACGCGACGAAGGCGCAAACAAACGACGCCATAATCGACTGCCACCTGGGCAGGAGACCATAGTACACAGCCAGCCGGAATCCGTTGAGGACGTAAATGATCGGATTCAGCTTGAAGAGCCACTGCCGGTTTGGCGGAATGAAATCAAGCGCATAGATGATCGGCGTGAAGTAGAACCAGGCCGAAAGCACCACCTGAACAATATGGGCGACGTCGCGGTAATACACGTTGGCTGCGGCAAAAAAGAAGGTCGCTCCCAGAGTGAAGATGATCAGGGCCAGCATCGGAATCGGCAGGTACAACCATGTCGCGTAGAACGGATGCCGCATTCCCACGACCAGGAGGGCCAGAGGTATGAAAGACAGCAGCAGATTGATGATGTTGGCAACGACCGCGGCAATGGGAAAAACCAGTTTGGGTACGGAAACCTTCTTGATCAGTTCACCATTGGCGACAATGGATTCCACAGCGTAACTCAACGACTGCGAGAAAAAAGTCCAGGGCAGAAGCACGCTGAGCAGAAAAATCGCATAGTGCGGGATGGAAAATCGCATGATGGTCGAGAACACGGCCGTCAGAACCAGCATGGTCAGGGCCGGGTTCAACAGGGCCCACATAAACCCCAGCACCGATCGCTTATAGCGGACCTTGAGTTCTTTCAGGGCAAGCGCCCAGATCAATTGGCGGTATCTGTAGGTTTCAACAATCAACTCATTCAATGCGTAAAGCTCCCATCAAGTTCGTGCTGACCGTTCCGAGCGGAACACGGTGAAAACGGCGTCCCGAGTGTGCCCGCAAGTCGGTAAGGCTGCTTATATCGATGCAAATAGGACACTTAAATCCATCAAGAACCTTCGCAAAGACGTTCTGATGGAGCCCCTTGAGCCGTGCATCGTGATCGCTTGCCAACCGGGCAGGCATCCCAGATATTTTACGCGATCTCGCGATGTGGCGTACGAAAGGGCGAGAAGGGCGAGACTCACCCCAGACTTAAAATCAGCGGCACCGGGGAGGGGTTCTCTGGGAACGTATTGCCTATGATCGAGGTGGAAACAACAGAGGATCAACCTTCGCGACCTCATACGTAGATCTACACCGGGTGGAAAGCGGAGCGTACGTCGCCCGCGCTCTTGAATTTGGTTCGGGGATCAAGTCCCCACTTTATGCGCTTCCGGAAGTCGAGTCGCGATGGCCCCATCTATCATAGAATGTTGAATCCAACGGCAAACGTTTGCGGGACCGACTGGCCGGAGCTGACGTCGTCCACGTGTCACGAGAGATTTGGAGGATGTGCTTTGTATCAAGAGTTCCTTTTCCCAGGTGTTCCGTGTGAGAACTGGCAGATGATGGAGTGCGAGCGCATCGCCTTGACGGGCGTATTGGCGCGCGTCCGCCCCCGCGGTGCACTGGAAGTTGGGGTCTATTACGGCGGGAGCCTTTGCCTCGCGGCCCAGTTCTCGGAGCATGTCATTGCCATCGACATCGAACCGGAGATACGCAGTCGCTTTGTCGTGCCGCAGAATGTGGAACTTCTGATCGGCGATTCGCGGGAGATGATTCCACGGGCGCTGGCCCGTTTCGATAAGCTGAACATCCCGCTGGAATATGTACTGATCGACGCCGATCACTCGGTCGAGGGTGTGCGCCGCGATCTCAATCTCGTACTCCAGTACCGACCGAAGAAGCCAATGGTGATTCTTGCGCATGACTCGGGAAATGCGGATTGCCGCGCCGGGATTCTTGCAGCCGATTGGCTTTCCAACCCTTATGTACAGTTCGTGCAGTGCGACTTTGTGCCGGGCCAGATTGTTGAACACTCCATCCAGAACGGACGGGGAGAAGTGTGGGGTGGACTTGCGCTCGCCTACCTTCATCCGCAGTCACGGACCTCCGATTTGGTGGTTTCGCAAGGGGCGATCACGATGGTTCGTGCTGCTCAGTTCGTGGCTGAGAGGTTATCCCTTCTCGATAACCCTGCCCCAAACGGCAATCCTCAAAGGGATTCACCCGGCGGCGCATTGCGACAATTTGGAGCTTTCACATTCCGGTGTGCGCGGTGGGCGAAGCGGAGATTCTCGTCGAGCGTCAGACACGCTCAGTAATGAAACATGGTCAGGAGGTGGCCATCATGGCCAATCACGGCTTTAGGACTACATACATATAAGCAATCCATTCGGGGCCGGAAACGGGTGTTTCGTGCTCGTGCAGCAAACGGCAACCGGCCCCAAGTATGATCTCCTTCACTACTTCGCGGGGAACCGCGTACATCTCCATCTTGAACTCGTCGTCGATTGAGGCAGCGACATGGGTACGGGCGGGTACTAATTTGGCCACCTCAGCCGGCGTCACTTTAATCAGGCGACGAACTGCTCGCGAGCCAGTTTGGCTAAACCACCTGACCAGTTTACGCAGGAGGCCAAGCTCGAATATGCGCCGGAAGGCGTAAGCCAGACTGTGGTTCCGCACAGCCGCCGGAACGTCCAAGGTCCCGGCAGCGAGAACTTGTGCGGGAGCTGTTGCCGGACTTCCGGCTTCGGATTTGTAGTCTCGAGGAGGCGGCGAAACCTCCGGACGTGGCCGATCCGGCACCTCAAAGCAGAGAACTCCTCCACGTTTCAGGGTGCGCAGGAATTCCGCAAGGTATTTCTTGCCGTAGCGCGGTTCCATATGCTGCAACACAATATTGGTATAGATGAAGTCAAAAAATTCCGATGGAAAAACGCTGAGGTCATCACTCTGGTTGACCAAGAATTGGCACCTCTCGGAGGTGTTGAGCCGTTTGGCCTGCTCGATCATGGAGGGAGCGATATCTACTCCGTAAACCGATTCGAAACGTCTCGCGAGCGCCTGAGTAAGGCGACCTACTCCGCAGCCGAAATCGAGTGCCACCGCCAGGTTGACGCTTACGTGCAAAGCCTGGAGGAGCGTCATCACGCCAGCGATCTCCTGTTCGCCCACGGCAAAAAACTCGGCAATGTCCCAGCGTCCACCTTGCTTTGAGGGGTCAGTCAAAATCGCCCAGAGCGGATCTTTCGCTCCCAATCCATCCCAATTCTTTTGGAGTTGTTTTAGGTCCATGACGTTTAATCCTACCCGGAAATCTGGCTTCCGCAGCATCCTGGAAGTCCGGTGGTTGTCTTATCGCCAAACCCTTCACCGCAGACATCCTCATGGGCCAGATCAATGTCGACCTCTTAATTGCCTACATCATTAAGTATGGACACTCGGAATCCGGAAGCATTGTCGCCAAAACTTCCTCCGGCGGGACGCTGACTGGATTCATTGTGAAGGTCGCTCGCTTCTCGACCGTTGAGCCTGAATCCGCTGTGCTAGATTAACTTCATGCCGCTGCGCATCCTGGTGGTGAGTAACTTCTTTCCTCCGCACACGGTGGGCGGCGCCGAGATCGTTGCCTACCGTCAAGCACGCGGGTTAAGAGCACGCGGCCACGAAGTGACCATCCTGGGGGGCGTGCAGTCGACGGAGAACAACCCTGCCGGCAGGCTGGATTTTGATATCTACGACGGGCTGCCTGTCTATCGCCTATCGATGCGTTCGCTGGAACCTGACCTCAATTTTTACTGGTCAGCAGCGGCCCGGCGCCTTCGAGCCGTTATTGCTACAAACCGTATTGAGGTGGTTCATTTTCACAATGCCATGGGACTGGGCGCAAACCTCATTCCTGCGGTTAAGCAAGCTGGCGCGCGCTGCCTTGTCACCTTGCATGACCACTGGGGCTTCTGCCTGCGGGCCACGCGTCTCCGCAAGGACGGAGCACTGTGCACGAATTATGAAGAATGCGCGCAGTGCCTTCGCGACCAACAACCGCCGAATGGGATGGGCGTGCCAACGCGGCTTCGCCGGGATTATGTAGCGTGGTGTCTCGGTCACGCCGACAAATTGATTACGCCAAGCTCATACCTGTCTGGCGCGTACGCCGAAGCGGGATTTCCGGCCGATTCAATAGCTGTCATTTCGAATGGGATTGATCTTGATGCAGTGCCGACCGGTCCGAGAGAACCGTCTCCCAGTAGCACCATCAGGTTCTTGTGCGCGGCATATCTAGGAGAGCACAAGGGAGTCTTTGTGCTGCTGGAGGCTTTACGGCTGCTGGCGAAAGATCGGACGATCACGTCGCGCTGGCATTTGACGATTGCAGGGGAAGGCCATCTTCGCCGCAGCACGGAGAAGATTTTGCGAGCCAGCGGCCTTACCGGGAACGTTACCCTCACTGGGCAGTTGCCGAGGCACGAGTCGCTGGCGTTATTTACCCGGACGGACGTTACCATCCTTGCCTCAATCTGGCCTGAGAACGAGCCGCTTTCGATGCTCGAGTCGATCGCTTCGGGTACAGCCCAAATTGCTACGCGCCTTGGCGGGAACATCGAGTTGGTCGAAGACGGACAATCCGGGTTTCTCGTGCCAGCGGGCGATGCGGCGGAACTCGCGGCAGCCATGCGCCGGTATATCGACGATCCGCCCCTCGCTGCCATGCACGGGGCCTACAATTTCGCGCGGCGGCAGCGATTCGATGAAGTGCGCGCCATCGACCAACTGGAAGCCACGCTCGCCAATGTGCAACGCGCTACTCCGAGATCGGGTCCGCGCGAGCCAGTGATTATCTGTGGCACGGGCTTGCCTCCCATCGAGGTGTTCAAACTGGTCGACCATGCGCACAAGTTCCTGGCGGATGGTCCAAAGGCACGCTTCATCTGGCGCGAGTGGGCGGATGATTCCGTCTGGAAGGACGCTGCCCTGCTCTGGCTTTGGGACCGGCATCCTGCGGAGTCGCTGGTGAACACGGCGTTGCGTCGAGGTATCCCCGTACTGGCGCCGGCTTCGTACTGGGCGGAAGGGCTCGCCCGTCACTACGGCGCAGTGATTCTCTATGACACCTATCTGGAAGCACTCGCGGCGATGAAGGTTTTGCTCTCGGTTCCAACCCTGCGCAACGAGTTTGCCTGGCGCAGCCGTGCGGCTTCCGTTGCGGCAACAGCATTAGCTCCAAAAAGTGCGTTCAGCCTTTGGGCCGAATCCGTCAACTAAGCGACGAATTTCCTATGACCTCACTCCGCATCGACATCTGCAATGAGCGATTGTTGCCGCGCTTTGGTGTGGACCGAGTGCTTGTCCTGTTGGGACGGCGCCTGGTGCAGGCTGGGCACCAGGTCACTTTCGTATGCCTGCGGTGTGATCAGACCATGCTGTCGTCGATTGCGGCAGGCGTGACGATCATCCCGCTGCCGGAAGGTCTTGACATGGTGGGCGCAGAAGCCTCGGTCACGGCTGCGATGACGGAGCGGTGGACGCAGGATCCTCCGGATGTTGTGGTTGTGGGTGGCTGGCCGTTCTGTGATGCGGCAGCGCGGGCTCGAGGGTTCGGGATCAAGAGCATCTTTAATGATCACGGAGCCGTGGCCCAGGACGGACTCGTCGATCCCCAACTGACGATTCAATTGGAGCTTCGGCGCATTCGACAACTTGCCCTGCCCTTCGTGGATCGCGCAGTTCCCGTCAGCGGGTTCATCCGGCGAAGCCAAACCGAACTCGATCGTGGCAGTGCCGCAGGCGTGCACACGCTGCTGCATGGCGCCGATCACATGGCATTGGGCATCGTTGAGGCTGACCAGAGCCAGCCCCAGGGCGGGACAGTTTTTCGACTTCTCTCCAGTCGCGCGCAGCAGGGCGCCAAACTCCTGCTGGCCCTGGGACGCTTTGAGGCAATCGGCTACAAGAATTCTCCCGCCGCTTACGAGGTGCTACGGCATGTGCGGCGGGAACTACCGCAGGCACGATTGCTGATTCTGGACGCCGGAGCAGACTGTGGAGTGCCACTCGATTTGAAGCACTTCGTCGATTTGCTGGGCGCTCCTGACGATCTCACTCTGCAGGAAATCATGAAGCTGAGTTCGGCGGGAGTCAGTACATCCCTTTGGGAGGGCTTTAATCTGCCTATCGCAGAAATGCAGTGGCTCGACCGGCCAGCGCTGGCGTTCAACTTGGGAGGCCATCCTGAAGTCATCGCTGATCCTTGGCTGCTCTGCGAAGACGTAACGGAGATGGCCGCGAAGCTTGCACGGCTGCTGCGGGGCGAAGCGCCGGTCGATCTGCCGCGAAGGTTTGCCGCGTTCCGTGAACAATTTACCTGGGACGAAGCGCTGTGTGCGTGGGAGCAGGAAATTACGGAACTCGCTTCCGCTCCGCGCGACAGCGTTGAGATCACTAAGGGAGACGCTCGCGAGCGCCGCATTATCCTTGTCGACGTCACCTGCGCCTCGCTCGATCCGGCGAACCCGGGAGTCATTCGGGTGGTCCGCCGCCTCTGTGCTGAACTGCAGCACAATCCGGATTTCGAATTGGTATTCGCCGGATGGAACTCTGAAACCGAGGACTACATCTTCCTCGACGAGACGCGTCGTAAGTTCTTGGAGGGATATGGCGGGCCCACAGACGGACTTGGCTTGCTCGCAAGTTTCGGTCGCAAGATGACTCCCGCGGAGTTGATCAGGGCGATCAACGTCGACCGCGCTCGCGCGCCCGTGCTTTTAATGCCGGAAGTCGTACTCGATGGCGGAGCCGGGGCGCGCGCCGACTGGGCGAGGAGGCATGGTTTCAAGTTCGTCGCCATCCTGTATGACATCATCCCAATCTACCGGCCGGAACTCTGCGATCCCAAGATTGCTGAGGTGTTTCCCGCCTACCTTGAAGCAATTCTGCGGACGGATGCAGTCTGGAGTATCTCTGGTACTACCCAGGATGCCTTCCTCGGGTACGCCGCATCGCTGGGCCGGAGCGTTCCTTCCACTTGTAGTGCAGTGTGGTTGCCGGGCCAATTGGGGGAGCAGCCGCGCCGGACAGACGCGGGTGCCAATATCGGCGAAGAAATTCGCATCCTTTGTGTCTCCACCTTGGAGCCTCGGAAGAACCATTTGCGTTTGCTGGAAGCGCTTCGCTTGTTGCGAGATCGGCGGCCGGACCTGCAGCTCCGGCTGGTGTTGATTGGCAACCGCTATGCGGGGGCACCGGAGATTGCCGAACAGGTTCAGGCGGCTGCGCGACGGGACATCGGTATTGAGTGGCACGGAGCGATTGACGACGAAAGGCTAGCGGCTGAGTTCGATCGAGCGGTGTTCACGGTCTATCCCTCGTTGGTGGAAGGGTTTGGGTTGCCAATTTTGGAAAGCCTCTGGATGGGGCGTCCGTGCCTGACGCATGACGGAGGCGTCATGCTGGAGTTGGCCAGTGACGGTGGTTGCGTAACGGCGGACATGACCGATACGAACGCCATCGCTGTGGCGCTTGAGCAGATGGCAACCGACCGCGCGCTGTTGACTAGACTGTGCCAGGAGGCCCGCGACCGTACAATCAAAACGTGGCAGGAGTACGCCGGTGACATGGCCAGCCGCCTGCTTGCGTTGTAGGGATGAATATTATGGGGCGGGATTCGATTCGCGATCCGGAGGAAACGTTGAGAGCCCTGGTGGCCGCCGACGTTCAGTTCATTTATGCTCGCGACCTGGGACTAGCCGCGGAGTTAGATGTGTCGCCGCCTGCGGTCGAGTCCGCTGATGACCTGATGAGCGTCGCCACCCCAGGGGCATCCGTTGAGAGAAGGGGACTGGCTTATCGCGCCGCCCGCAAGATTTACCGGACAATGAAGCATTGGAATGCGCTTCAGCCCGTCCTGGAAAGAGTTCGCGACGAAGTTCGCAGGCGTTCCTGATGCTTGGGCCCCGAATAACAGGATGCGCCGGACCCGTGGTTCTATCGCCAACCTACAGCGGCATAGTCCTGACAGCCGTAAATAAGGTCGTTCAATTGACGGATTGCAACGTTAAACCTTTCGATCTCTTCCGGGTTGCCGCCGGCGTTGAGCGCCGGAATGTGCTTCTCAACCACCGGCGCCATAAACTTTAGCTCTACATCCCGGAAGTTAACCGATTCCATCGCAAACTTCAGGGTTTCGGGGTGAACCGGCCGCACGTGAGTAGGATCCAGAAAGAAATTTCGAACGACTGCGAATACGCACTGAGCATTAATTGTCTCAAATATTACCGGAGAACCAGGCTTGCACTTGCGATAGGCCAAGGCAACATAGCGAAGCTGGTCACTTGCTGTCAGGTGCTCGATTACCTGAGCGCTGAACAAGCCGCCTAGGGATTCGTCTGGAAGCGACTCCAAGAAATTGAAGAGATCCTGCTGCACGACATCGAGGCCTTTTTCCCTGCACAACAGGAATTGATCAAAGCCCAGTTCGACTCCACGCGCGGTGATGACGTTGTCCCGCAACAACTCGAGAAACTCGCCGCGGCCACAGCCGATATCGACCACGTTCTCGCGACCTTTAAAATATTGCAAATATTCTGCTTGGCGACTTCGGATTACCGATTCGTCGCCGCGGTAGTTCTCCTCAAAAAGAAAGTAGTCGAACTCGTCCTGGCGTTTGATCTCCGAAGCAAACATAGGAGGGGTTGGTATTGCGGGGTCAGACGACAGGGGCACAGCGCCCGTTTCGACCGCATTCACGAACCGGCGCACGTCTCTTTCGCGCGCCCTTTGCTGGCGAATCACTGCAAGTAGCTGGGCTCTGCCGTTACGTAGTTCCTCATGAAA
Source organism: uncultured Acidobacteriaceae bacterium (assembly GCA_963779555.1). Classification (GTDB taxonomy): domain Bacteria; phylum Acidobacteriota; class Terriglobia; order Terriglobales; family Acidobacteriaceae; genus DASRAA01. The sequence continues at coordinate 37,346 of CAVZYS010000030.1, read as the reverse complement.
AAGATCGACGACGCCCCTAAGTTGTTCAAGTTGCGCAGTGGAGCTTCTGATCGCATCCATCTGGCCTAAGAGCTGTTCCTTGTTGCGGACTATTTCACTCGATAGGTGGTCATTGATCCTGGAGACATGCCCGAGAAGATCGGTCCTGCTCCGGGCTATCTGACTCGAAAGCTCTGTGCTGCTTCTGGCTAATCTCTCCGTAATGTTACAGTCGAATTGTTGCCGGGTGTCGGCCACCTGATCAGCGATGCTGCTGAGTTCCTGTGACAGCCTGCCCGAGAGTTCCTGCTGTTTCTGCAAGAGGGAAACAGTTTGCTGTAAAGCCCGAATTACGGCGCCCTGAAAGACATGAATAGGGCGTGTGTACCAGGTTAACGATCGCCTCATCAGCTTCTTGACGAACTGGATGATGCGATTGTGGAGGCCTGGTCCGCGCGGATTGATTTGACCGACGTCCCGGTGGCCTGCAAGCGCAGTTTCCACCTCTGCACGGAGGGGTGCAAGACCGTCGACCGGAGGCTCTTCGGCGTTGGCAGGCACACTCTCTTCCTCAGGTGGCGCCACCTGCGATTCGTAATAAGCGATTTCATGCCGCAGACGTTCGAGAATCCTAGCGGCTTCCGGCGATTGAAATTCTGTCATAACAATTCGACCAAGTCAGGGCCGTGAAAAGGACGGTCGCGGCCAGAACTACCAATAAGGCCTATCTTCCATAACCCTGATTTCAAAGGGTATCAAGTAATACCGCTGTCGCGCAATTTGCAGAGCGAAGTCGCACTATTCTGTCCCAAGACGACGCGAGCAATCTCATACGCGGGATCGATGGCCTCGACCCGGAAGCGTAAGACATTAGCACTGGCAGAGACGACAGGCAGCAAGTGACCCCAAAGGTAGCGTAAAGATCCACCCAGCGCTTGCGCGAGAATGTGGCACGGTGAGGGGCTAGCAACCCGTACAGCCCTGGCTTTGCCGGAGTGTTATTTGCAATAGTACAATCGATCGAATCCTCGTAAGCCGACCAGCTTGGCGTCTGCTAGATGGGAATATCCGTGACCAACCAATCCGTAGCGCAGGAGTCCGCCCACAGCCGTTCGATTTCGCTCTCAGGCAGGCAGACTATCAGCGTCGATGCGGCAACGGGAGTACTAATTGTCGGCATAATGGCGGCATTTCTATTCTTACTATTCCGCAACACCGGCCTGAACCCTTCTATTTTCGGGGACGAATGGAGTTATAGCCTTAACTCCCGGCTTACCGGAGTCGCTGCGGCACCGATGTCGAATTATATTTACTTGTCGGTCTTCGGAGTGACCAGGGCGTTTGGCAGCGGCTTCCTGGAGTGCGCCCGTATCCTTAACAGCATCTTTTTTGTAGCCTCTGCTATCTTCATTTATTTCACGGCGCAGCAGGTAGCCAGCAAGCCCGTTGCAGTATATGTGTCGCTATTGTCGCTCTGCGATCCCGTCAACAGTTACACCGCATACTATATGCCGGAGGCAATGTACTTCTTCTCCTTCTGGCTCCTTACATGGATCGTCATAGACTTCCGCCATGCCCCGCCCAAGTACTATGGGACAGTCATAGGCTGTCTCATTGCCGTGATGACCATGATCAAAGTGAACGCAATCTTCTTACTGCCGGGTATCGTGGCGTTCATTGTCTACTATGACATCCGTTGTAGCGTGACGCCCAGCTTTAAGAGGTCTGTGGAAACGCTAAGTTATTTGCTTGTCACAGCGGCGATAGTAAGACTGGGCGTGGGATATCTTTTCGCCGGGACGGCGGGACTCAATGTACTTGGTGCGAAATACGGGGCACTAGCCCACTCGGCCATCACCCGGGAGACCATTTTGCAGATGAGTGGCCAGATCGTAGGGATTCTTAAAGGCCACATCATGGGCTTAACGCTGCTATTCGGCGTGCCGCTGGCGTCGCTTGCCGCCCTGGATGTGAGGGGAAGCCGCGAACCAGAGGGAGATAGCGGCCTGCACGTGATATCCGCATATCTTGTCATGGTAATCATACCGCTGCTGGTGGCGGTGGCCTATTTCACGGCATCAGTTGTCGGAACCGGACCGTATGAGTCAGTTGCCAGGCTGCACATGCGGTACTACAACTTCCTGTTTCCGTTAATTGTCATGGTTGCAGCCGGACAGTTGTACGCGACGAGCGAAAGGCGAACCGTATATGTGCGGGTGCTTGCAGTGCTGGCGGTCGTTGGCGTGACTATCTATACACTCAGGTCGATGCTCCAGGCATATACGCCAAACGCGGCTGACTGCCCGGAGTTGCAAGGCGTGACTGCAGACAAGGCAGTATTTTATGCGCTGGGGGCGCTCGGGATAACATCAGCGATCATCTGGGCAGCCGATAAGAGAATGGGCTCACAGCTATTTCTCTTCTTGTTCGTGCCTGCGTGGGTCCTGTGCTCGGCATCAGCCATAAATGCTGAGCTAAGACAAAATCTGGTACCGGATGTGTATGCCAGGGCCGGGATGGTTACGCACTGGGTGTTAAGCGAGCAGGACCGTTCGAAGGTAGTGGTTGTTGGCTCAGAGGTCGGAGGATTGGTAAAGACGTTATTTTATATCGACAACCCTGGCGCCTATATACACAGCATACCGCAAGGTACTGCCTTTGACCGGACCGTGCTAGAGAACGACAGGCAATGGGTCCTGCTGATGGGGGACCACGCTCTTCCGCCTGATATTAAGACCCAGATTGCCGAGGACGGTTTTAAGTTGTTCAGGTTGCCGAAGAGGGGCCCGGGCGGCGCTTCCGGATCGTCTGAGGATGTTGTGGATTTTTCTCGGCCGTTTATGTTTGGCCTGGTCAACGAAATAAGCGGCGTTTCGAATGTTGAGGAGTTCGGAAGATGGTCGAATGGCGCAGTGGTAAAGATAGAAATGGCTTCACCATTACCGCGAGTATTCGAGCTTCGTTTAAGGGCAAATGCGTTCGGTCCGAACACCGAGCTGCCTTTTTCCATCCAAGTTGGCGATGAGGCTAAGACGTTCCGAGTGTCCTCTGTCCCGACTGATGTCTACTTCTCTTTCAACACATCTGGTACGGCCAGGGTGATTACGATAAGCGTACCGAAACCAACTTCTCCCAAGCAACTCGGCATAAGTGGCGATGATCGTCCGCTGGGTATAGCACTGAGACAAATGAGCATTCTTTCCAACGGGACCTATAGCGGGGCAACAGAAATCGATTTTTCGGGGCCATTTCCTTCTGGGGCAGTCAACGAAGTGAGAGGCGTCTCGGGCCCGGAACCGTTCGGGAGATGGTCGGATGGGGCACAGGTACAGTTGCAGATGTCGTCGCGATTGCCGCGGAAGTTCGATCTTCACCTAAAGGCAAATGCTTTTGGTCCGAACACTGAGCTACCCTTTTCCATTCAAATTGGCGGTGAGACCAAGACGTTTCGATTGTCGTCAGAGCCAACTGACGTCGACTTCTCGTTCACTACCGATGGTACGGACAGGCTGATAACAATCAATGTCCCCAAGCCTACATCTCCCAAGCAACTCGGCATCAACAGTGACGAACGGACATTGGGTATAGCGCTGAGACAAATGAGCATACGTTCCAACGACAGCCAGGTGAAGGGAAACTGAAATAGATGCGCTACAGCCATATGTCTGCTGTTAGCGCTTCTTGAAAGATCGGACGTTCATGCGGTCCTCGTGAACTTAAAGAACTGGCGCGTCGGATTCTCTCTCGAGCAGTCGTTATGTGGGCCGGTCAAGCTCTCATACTCAAAGTCATCCAAGTAGGCCCAGGTTCCGCATCGCGGGTTCGTTCGGAAATAGGTAATTGCTGATGCCAACTAAACACTTGTTTCCTTTGTTTTGGCCGGCGATGGTTGGGAGGATGTCGCTGGCGGATTCGAATATCGGAAGTGCGCTCTCAATCTGTGACATCTGCGTCTCGATATAGAGCGCACCGTGGTCCCCTAGTAGCGCTGGGAGTCGTTTCATGCAGCCGAAAAGATCCTCGAGGTGGTAGAGCACGCCGAGAAAGAAAATCACGTCGTAGCGGCGCCCAGACTCGAGTGCCCGGAAGTCACCAGTGACAATCTTCGGCCGAGCGCTCCAAGTTTCGGAGGCGTACTGGCATCGAATACCTTTTGCTCGGCGGCACTCAGGTACCAGTAGTAAGGCAACCTGCCTTGAACGGACGGTTGGCCGAAAATGCCGAGCCGCGGCGCGTCGATGTCAGCCCAATTCACTTCCGGATTTTGCTTCTCCGCTATGCCCGCAAAAATCTGCGGACCGACCCAATCCGGTGTCGTGCTGCCCGTTATCGTTCCTTTTGCGTCAAACACCAAACTGGGGCAAAGCGATGGGTCGGGTCTGAGCGCATTCTCCAGCCGCGCCACGGCAGCTTGGAAAATCTGCAGCGATCTGTAGTCGCTGGTTATATAAGGTACCGGCGGCACATCGGGAAGGTCGAAGCGCTTCGCCAGATCAAAAGCATCCAGGTAGACCAGTTTCTCCACGTAACTTTTGTACTTCAGTCCGAGCTTACTTAGCTCCGAACCCGCAAGGGAATGTCCGACAAAAACGGCCTTGCTGATCCCCAGTTGCTTGAGAACCTCGATGTCGTCGTGTGCCCTCGTCTCAACGTCATAGCCCGATTGCGGCTGGCTCGACGGAAGAAATCCCCGGCGGGTAATTCCGATGACGTGAAAATAGTCAGTGAACTGATAGGCAAACCCATCGTACACGTGCGCGTTGTCGCCGTAGCCGGTGAGCAACACCATGGTATCGGGCTTGTCCGCGCCGCCCCAGTCCAACACCTGGAGTTGGACTCCGCTGTCGACCGTCACGCATGTTTTCTTGTGCGGAGTGGCATCGAAGCACGCGGCTGGTTGAGGAGCGCTTCGTTTCATGGGTGCGCATGACTCGCTTGACGGGCTCGGTTGAGCAGAGCTACTCGCGCTGACCGCGATCAACAACGCAACTGTGAGGGAAAACTTGACTGGGGCCGCCATCTTTGCCTCCGAGAACATCGCATGCGATGTGGATTTAAGCAGGGGCCCCTTGTTGGCTTTCCGATGGGCACGATTCTACGCCGGTTGCGGCCGGTGCCGGGAGCGGGGATTCTTCGCTGCTCAAGATCCCCACCTATTTCGGGAACGCCCCGGTTACTCTCGTTTTCTCACCACTCCGATTTCTGTAGCTTCTCCCTCGGCCGCCGCGTTATAGCTCACGAAGGGGAAGGGATTCGTGTCCCTCGACCCTCCGCCCCAGGCGGCGGAGCTTGTAGTGTCTTGGACAACAGTGTCTCGTGGCTGAATTTGGTCGATGAGATTCTCGCGCCGCGATACGGAACCATCTGGCTCGTGGGGGGCGATGCTGTGCCAGAGTTTTCTCAGGCTCGATCTGGTGGATGAAATCAGATTGCCGATTGTGCCGGTCCTGTTGGGTGACGGGTTGCGTCTTTTTGACATCTCCGGTATCGAAAGGAGATGGCATCTGAATAACGTAGTGGCTTAAAAGACGGGTGTTGTTGAGTTGTTGTATCGGAGCCAATCAACCAGCTCCCAGCCCTGAAAAGGGGCGAAGTTAGGCGTGAGGGAACAGCATGTCGAAGAACGGTGGCATCATCGGGGTATCAGATCATGGCGGTTGGGCAGTGCTGGTAACGGTGGCGCGTGATGGGACGCTCCTCGACCGCCGCCGGGTGGAACTCGTGGGCGAGGGCCTGCCGAAGCTTCCGCACCACAGCGAAGGCCAAAGGCTCCCGCTCGACGAGGCCGTGGAGTTAGTAGAGCGCGTGCGAGTGTCGGCGGAGAGGCACGCGGTGCTTGCCTTGGACGCTGTCACGATGGCGGTGCCGCGTATCCTTGGTGTCGCCCTTCGCAAGTGCCAACCGCTTCCACCCACGATTGCCGAGCGAATCAAGGACTACCGTGCGCAGAACGTTGCCGACTGGGTGATGTACCGCAAGGCCCTGGCCTCCGCGGCCGAGGCACGGGGTTGGCCCGTCTACTGGTACGACGCGAAGAGCGTATTGGGTGCGGCGAGCCAGGCGTTGCGTGTAGAGAACCTCGACGCTCACTTTCTCCAGGTGCGGAGGGCCGTCGGGCCGCCCTGGGACAAGGATCACAAGCTCGCAATGGCGGCGGCTATACTCACGGTGCCCGCGGCTGTGGAGTAAGCCGCAGAACCTGAAGTAAGGCTCTTTGCGGCCCTGGAGCAGATCTTAGCGCGGTTGGACTGAAATCTGCCGGCAGAATTCGAAGCTAGAGTAAATGACGCGGTATCGCCGAGAAATGGAGCGCAAATCAATCATGAAAGATGCCACCCAACGTTCGATTGTTCGCTGGATTCACCTCATCTTTGCCATTCCGATACTCGGCTATATTTATAGTCCATTTGAAAAACTTCCAGGCTATGCCCCTGCAACTCGGTTTGTCTTCCTTCCTGTAATGGTCCTTACGGGATTGTGGATGTGGAAAGGCTATGTCCTTCGACGACTCGTTTCGAAGAGATCGGCCTAACCAGACGCTGCAGCGAACCTCTGTGAAAGGAATGAAAAGACATGAGCAGCCGTGAGCAAGCGACCGGGAAACCCGCTTCCCGGCTCATCGACCAACGGATCCGCGACCTAGAGGGATGGCGCGGGGAGACCCTGGCCCGAATGCGGGCGCTGATCCTGGAAGCCGACCCCGAGATGACCGAGGAGTGGAAGTGGATGGGCACTCCGGTCTGGTCGCACCACGGGATTGTCTGCACCGGCGAGACGTACAAGAGCGTCGTGAAGCTCACGTTCGCCCGGGGGGCCAGGATCCCAGACCCATCGTGCCTCTTCAATTCCAGCTTGGAAGGCAACACGCGAAGGGCGATCGACATCCACGAAGGGGGGAAGGTCGACGCGGGCGCGTTCAAGGCGCTCGTGAAGGCCGCAGTGGCGCAGAATGGCCCGCCCGCGAAGAAACGGTAGACCCTGAGGCGCAATTCCGAGTTGCGGCGCGCGGACGAGAGCAAGTCGCTCAACGAGGGGGCGGCAGGCGGCCCGCCCCGTATTTCAATGTTCTGAGAGATTTGCGGCCGGGTGCCATTCCGGCTTCTCTTGCCGCAGCGGGTTTTTGGTTCCCTAAACCAAAAGGCGGGTGCCCACCCTATCGCCAAAGACGGGCGATAAGGGTGGGCACCCATGAGAGGGGTACCCCTTGAGCAAGACGAAAGGTGGGCACCCGCTTTCCCGCCCCCTTCCTTGCACTCACTCCCGAACAGAGCCCATTACTTGGGAGTAAAACCCTTAACAGGACTAACCTTAACCACGGTGAGGTTGCAATCGCCATCTTCGCTGCACATGCTGGGATCTTGGCCCGCGACCCAGTAGGTTGGAGCCTGGCCGGGACTCTGCTGAAGGAACACTGCAAAGACGTGGTCCCCCTGACCACTTGCTGCGGTACAATCTTCGTCATTGAACGTGAAGATCGTATACGCCCAGCAGCCGTGTTCCGGGCCGTTAAGGGTCTCCGGGTCGCTCACGTCGCTGTAGTAGTAACCGAAATACTGGGTTGGAGTGAACGTGACGGTTCGGCCGATAGGGTCAGGCGTCTGCGTACCCGGCGGATACCCGCTCCCATTGAATAAAATGTGCTTGGTTCCGTTCACGGTGCCCGTAGAGTTCGTCTCAAACCACCCAAATTCGTTGATTTCGCGCGTGTTGGTAGCTGAATTGAGGAACAGCGTTGCCTGGTACGATTGTCTGCTGGTCTTGAAATACATCTTTGGGTCGATCGCGCCGCCCGTGTCAGTCGCCGCGTCATAGACCATCCCCCAAAACGGGAGCGGCCCCGGCGCGAACAGCGCACTCCCGATTCCCTGGCAGTCGCCGTTTGAGGTCATGCACCATCCAACACTCTTATCTGCGGGATTGCCCGAATAATCTCCAAAGGCTAATAACGGAACATCCCAATAAGGCGACCCGTTACTGTTAAGGTCTATAAAGTTACTGTAGACGTCCGTTGCCAGGTTCCAGGTTTGCCAACCCGCTCCGGGGCTGCCGATCAGAGTGATTTGCGCGGTGGAGGACATCGCAGTTTGGGCGTAGGACGCCATACACGTCGCCAATACAGCCATTGCAAGCAGCAGGACCCAGACCCGATTTGTACGGCCCTCGTTATTCGTTGTTTTCATGAAATCCCCTCCTTGAGGATTGCTGTCTCGACGAAGTAAGAGTGGCGCCCTGGGTAAGTAGGTGCTGGACTATCAGCAGTCCGCTTTGTAACTGTTGACTTTGGAAGTGAAATCAACGACTCGTGCTACTACGACAAGTTGTACTTAAATACATCCGGGATGGGGATGTCCGCAATTATCGAAATCTGCCATTTGTTATCAAAAGCGAACATCGTGTGGAAAACGCCAGCGGACAACCACAGCGGAGTACTTCGAGACAGACCAATGTTAGGCGCTGATTTTGCGCCTGGCCGCGACCAAGTGCAGGCTTCCCGACCGGTCGCTGTCTGCCGCTGTTAAATGGCCAAAGGCAGGCGCTTGATCGACGCCGATTTCTTGTCGTACAAGTTCGATACTCATATGTCTGAGGCGCATTTGCTTTGGACTGATTCCATGAACACGCTTGAAATCGCGATAGAAGTTGCCGACCAAGGTATACCCGCAATCAAAGGCAATGGTCTTGATCGGCGCGGCAATATTTTTTAGCAACTGGGCAGCCCGCGCCATCCGCACCTCAAGCAAGTGTCGCCCCAGGGCCTTCCCCACTTCTCTCCTGAACAAGCGGCGAACCCGGGCCTCTCCCAGGCCCAGCAAACTACCGATCTCGTTCAAAGTCATCTCAAGCGTGCCTCCACACTCGTCTATGACTCTCAAGAGAATTCGAATGCGGACGTCCACTGTCGCTCCTCCATCATTGCCCGTGACATTTAGCCAACGTGATGCTGGTGGACCCAATTTGAGTTTGTAGACAGATGGCCCGGGAAAACCTGGCTCGGAAGAGATCACATTCTGGAGAGAAGCGGCGAGGGCGACAAGGACATTCGAGCCGTGCGTAACAGTCTAGCATCGCCTTGAGATGATCCTTCGCGGAAGTTGCATGCGTTAATAACCAATTCATCATCAGGGTCAAGGGCGGCTCAAGCACCGCGTGTCCCACCCCGCACTCCAACGTCTCTGAAAAATCCCGCCGGGACCGCGGGTGGCCGCCCCGTGTCGCTTGTGCTCATTGCAGGATCGAGCCCGCGGAAAGACGCCCTCGAAGATTCCCGCCCGTCTTTACGCCATTAAGCGTTACGCCAAATAGCGTAACAACTTATTTGTAAAATATGCCATTTAGCGTTACGCTAGATAGCGTAACATGGATATCTACCAAAACCCCTTCGTCTTCGGCGAGATCATCGACGACGAGAATTTCGTCAACCGCACGATGGAACTGCGGCAGCTGGTCCGCGACCTCGCCGACGGCCAAAAAGTCTTCCTGTTGTCGCCGCGGCGCTTTGGCAAGAGTTCGCTGGTGGCCATGGCTCTCCTCAAGCTGAAGAAGCGGCACATCCACACCGTCAGCCTCACCGTGAGCAGCTACTCCAGCTACGCTCAGTTCCTGGAAAAATTTGCCGAGAAGGTTTTGCGCGCTGCCGGTCCATGGGACCGGGTCAAGGACTGGGTCACTCGCTTTGGTCGCCAAGTCAAACCCGACGTCAACTACAACATCACGACTGGCGAAGTCAGCCTTTCCCTGGGCAAGGGAGCCGCGTTCGATCCCGCACCCATCGCGCCGGAAGTCTTCGCTCTTCCCGGAGAACTCACGAGAAACGGCGACTTTCGGATGGCGATCTGCCTGGACGAATTTCAGCAGATTACGCAGTTCAATGGTGGGTCAGTCGAGAACGTCATCCGCAACCAGGTGCAGGAGCAGCGGGGCGTCGGCTACGTCTTCGCTGGCTCGCAGCCCTCCCTGATGCAGGAGATGCTCTCTGCCAGCCGTCCCTTTCACAAGGCGGGCCCGCAGATGTTTCTCGACAAGATTGCCGCCAGCGACTGGAAGGAATTCATCGGCGGTCAGTTCCGCAAACGCGGTCGTACCCTTGACGAGCCGGCTCTACAATCGCTCTTGAACGCCGCTGACCTCATCCCTTACGACGTGCAGCGCATCGCACATGAACTCTGGGACTACGCGGAGCTTCAGAACAAGAAGCAGCTCAACACTGCGGACGTCGAGGCGGTGGTCGATGCTCTTGTCTCCGGTCAGTCCACCTACTATGAGCTGCTCTGGGAACAACTTGCACCCCGCCAGCGAGCCGCGTTACAGGCGCTGGCCGCCAGCGGTGCTGCGGCGATTTATTCCCAGGTTGTGCGGGAAGAGTTTCGCCTGGGCCCCGCATCCACGGTGCAAAAAGCCCTTCAGTCGCTCGATTCCAGGGACATTCTCGATCGCTACAAAGGCAAATACTTCTTTCTGGATCCGCTGTTTCCGATCTGGATTAAGCAGAAGGGGGCATAGGCCAGGTGCCGGCCCCGCGTCTCGACATCTTCGAGAAATCTACGGGAGTTTGCCCTATCCCGGCTGCATTTGAGGAGTGGGGGATCTTTCTGCCTGGACCGAGGAGAAACACGCGTCTCTGCACCCACCCAGCCCGCAGGGCGAAATTTGTGTTAGGCGTGGGTCCTTCGACTGCTCTCAGGACAGGCTTCGCCAGCGGAGAATCAATCCCTCATTATTCTCGCGCCAGCGTGATATCCATCTGGTAGAACTTGAACGTGTTTTCCTCACCGGCCACGACCGCATAACGATCGAGAACATCGGTGGTGAAGGCCGCCTTGTCGGCTTCCGTCAACAGGTGTGTCCATTCCACGAACGTCACTTCCGCGAAGGCGAAGAAGGCCGAACGCGAGTGGAAGTCCCACGATTTGTCCGCCACGTGGACGCTCTGCACTTTCAGGCCGGACTTCTCCGCGAGTTCTCCATACTCTTCCGGCGCGAGGTGCAGATAAGGACGATGGAAGCCTTGGAAGTGAGGTGCCCACCGCGGCGACTGCCGTGTCTCTCGCAGCACGTGTTCCAGGCTCTTGCGCGAGCCATGTGGGACGAAACGAAGTTGCGCCGTCCCGCCGGGTTTCAGGGCGGAGCGAATGGCCGCGAGCGCCTCTTCCTGTTCGGGGATCCAGTGCAATGCGTTGAACGAAACCACCAGGTCGAACTCATCCCGAAACGGCAGGTGGCGCGCATCGGCGACTTCGAACCGCATACTGGAACCGTGGTTCGTACCCCAGTGGCTCTGGGCATAGCCGATCATCTCCACCGATGGATCGACACCGACCACCGCACCTTGGGGCAGCCGCGCGGCTACCTCGGCCGTGATCTTCCCATCCCCACATCCCACGTCCAGCACCCGCTCGGAGCCTTTCAGCTTCAGCAACCCGAGCACCTCGTCCGCCATTACCTTCTGCAGCCCGGAAATCCGCGCGTAGTCCTTGGCATCCCATTCCGTCACGATTCGCCTCCCATAGAGTCACTCTGTGCAGTGGGGCTTCGACTCTCGTTTCCCCGCCGCGGCCCGCAATTGTCTGGGTTCGCCGAGTGAACCACAATCGGAGGCATTCGGCAACTATGGGGTGAATGCCCGAGTGCCATTTCCCCAATCCGCGAATCGCTTGGTTACTTTCGTTTTCTCTTTACCCCGATTTCAGTGGCTTTTCCCCCAGCCGCCACGCTATACGTCGTGAAGGGGAAGCGATTCGTGTCCCTCGGCCCTCCGCGCCCAGGCAGCGGAATGTTTCGGCTCTTTGAGAATCTGGAATCCCGTTGACCGTGGAGGCTCGAAAAACGACCTGAGGCGAACAGTCGGCGAAAATAATGGCTCCTAACTCCCACGGGCAGAAATGGATACGAATAACTGTCATATTTATCAATGACATGCGAACAATTTCCGGGCAACCCATTGATTCTAAACAACCGTGAAAACGGAATTTCCAATGGGTCGGCGCAGCGAAATGACTCCCTCTCGATCAGCCGCCCAGGACGAGCGCCCCTTTCGGCCCAGCGATCTTTGACCGCAAATGCGCAGTCTTACCGCTTGCGACCTCGACAGAGATCCCCAGCTTTTGGAACTCAGCGGCCAACGCAGCGCTATCGGGACTGACGACCGCGAAACTCTCCAGAGTGCAACCGGAAGGAGCGTCGACCGACGGATGCACCGTCTCTGCGCCCCACTCGATGAAGAACGGCAGCAGGCCGTCGCGGTCGTTGTTGAGATTGAGAGTTTGCCAGTGCAGCATCTTACCGTCGAGCCGCGCGCGCGAACCCGGAGTCGGCCCGTGAAACGCCACTCCAGCCTCGCGCAGTCGCTCAGCCACGGCTGCAATGTTCAAGGTATGCACTGCCCACTCGACCAACTGAGGCGCGGCGAGCTGACTTAGGAGCTTGGGTAGGTCGGCACCGGACGCGTGAACGTCATGCTGTTTCGGATCGGGCGCGATCACTTCGAGATACCGCTGCGGGCCGAGCGCCAGCAGAGCATTGCGTGTGCCGCGTCCCGGGTGCACGCCGCCCATCGCCGGACGCACGCCGGTGCTCTCTTCCACGAACGCGATGCCCTGGTCGAGGTCGCTGCAGCCCAGAAGAAGGTGGTCGAGCATGGTGGGGATTTTATCGGATGCCCATGAGTTCTGGGGCATACACGCCGCTCCGCCCGCAAGGATTAGAAAGTTCCGCCGCGAGATCATTCCTGTCTCCCGTTTGCTCGGAATTCACGGGACATTCTATATCGCTCCGGAAGCCGCTGTGATTCGCAACTCCGCCCTTCGCACGCCGATCCACTTATACTCTTTACACCGATGCTTGACGGCTATACTGACCTTCCGCCCGGAAAAGTCGCTGCCGTGGTGACCTACCTCGAGATGCGGACGCCGCCGCCACTCGCGCCTACTCCCACATCGTCAGAGTTCGCGATTCGCCGCGTCGCGCAGCCCGATCTCGACTGGTACCGCCAGCTTTATCGCGTTATTGGCGAGCCCTGGCTATGGTTCAGCCGGCTACGCATGTCCGATGAAAAACTTCGCGCGATTCTCCACGACCCGGCTGTCGATGTTTTTGCATTGTCCTACGCGGGCGAAGATCAGGGCCTGCTGGAGTTCGACCGCCGCTGCTTCCCTGACGTTGAGTTGTCGTTTTTTGGTGTGACACCCGCGCTCATCGGCAAGGGCGCAGGACGTGCCCTTCTGCAGTTCTGCCTCCCCCAGGCATGGGAGCACAAGCCACAGCGCGTCTGGCTTCACACCTGCACCTCCGACCACCCTGGCGCGTTGGCGTTTTATATCAAGGCTGGATTCGTGCCCTACAAACGCGCCATCGAGATCGCCGACGATCCGCGCGTCACGGGAGCGATGCCCAAAAGCGCAGCGCCCCACATCCCCATCGTGTGAATGCAGGTTACGGACGCACGTACACCACGCCGCCCTTCATCACGAAGTTCACTTTCTCCAGCTCGTTGATGTCGGCCATGGGATCGCCGGGCACGGCGACGATGTCGGCATACTTGCCTGCTTCGAGCGACCCAATCTTGTCCTGCATGCTTAGCAGCTCGGCGGCCGTCATGTTGGCCGAGTGCAGCGCCTGCGCGGGAGTCATGCCGGCCTTCACCATCAGAGGAAATTCCTTCGCAGGATTAATCTTCCAGTCGAACCCGCCCGCGTCAGTACCGAAGGCGATCTTGACGCCTGCATTCAGTGCGCGGCGAAACGTCTCTTCATGGATCCTCACCATATCGATCCACACCTTCGCGCCTGCGGCGGCGCGGCCTTCCGCCACGTACTCACCCACAAACAACGTGGGCACGTAGTAGGTACCGTGCGCCACCATCGTCTTCAGATCCGCATCGGCAATATATTGGCCGTGCTCGATGGTATCCACTCCCGCTTCCACCGAGTTGTGCACGCCGTTGAGCGCGCTGGCATGAGAAGCGACTTTGCGCCGTTCGCGATGGGCCTCGTCAACGATGGCCTTGAGTTCTTCGAGGGTGAAGGTTGGGACGTCGTCGAGCACGCCATCGGGCCGCACATAGTAGCTGCGGTCGGAGTACACCTTGATCCAGTCCACGCCGTGCGAGATTTGCTCGCGCACGGCTTTACGTCCATCCTCGGGGCCATCAACTTCCTGCACGCCCTTGGGCATCTTCAATTCCCACGAGTAGCCCAGCAGTGGATAGGCGCCGGTTACATTCATCGAGCGGCCCGCTACCTGCATGCGCGGACCGGGAATCACGCCACTATTGATCGCCTTCTTGATGTCCACATCGGCGTAACCCGCGCCTTCGGTCTCGAGGTCGCGGATAGTGGTGAAGCCATATTCCAGAGCACGGCGAGCCGACACCGTTCCCAAGATCGTGCGATACGGGCGTGGACCACTTTAGCAACTGCACGTCGTAGTCTTCAGCGGTGATGTCACCTTGCAGCAGCACGTGGGTGTGGGTATCGATCAGTCCGGGAAGGCAGACCTGCCGGCTGAGGTCGATGACCTCGGCGCCGGCCTCAGGAGTGACGCTCACACCAATCGTTTCGATCTTTTCGCCCGATACAAGCACCGTGACATTCTTCTGCGCTGCGTCACTCTTGCCGTCATAAAGTGTCCCGCAACGCAGATAGGTGATTTTGTTGGAAAGCGCTGACGGCTTGGGTTGCGCGAGGGCCAGCGAACTTAAGAGGAGTAGGACAACGGTGCATCGTTTCATGGATGGCTCCGTGTGTGGGTTCGAGGCTATGAGACAGGAAATGCCGGGAGAACGCAAACGAAGAGCACATTCGCCGCGCGCTGAAGGCACACTATTTAGACATTCCATTCACCATGCTAAAGCGTGGTGCTTCCACCCGGACTCATCGCTCACCTTCACCACGCGAAAGCCGACTCATAAATAGCTTGAGGGAGAGAGCTCGAATTCCCTCAGGGGTTAAAGCCCAATGTTTACGCGGCCTGGAGCGGCACGGCTGAAGCCGCGCCCTTTCAAATCGCATTGATGAGACCGGTTCTAAACCGTAGTGCTTCCACCCGGACTCATCACTCACGTTCGGGCAGAAGCGCCGGGCTCTGATGCACTTAAATTTACGGCTGGCTGCGAATCGTCTGGTTCTTGCATCCCAGCTTCTCCACTGCGTCGGTGACGTTTTTGTACTCGGGTGACGCCTTCACGTTTTCATGCACGGTCAGATAGGTTCGCATCAGCACCGGGCAGGCTTCCGTAATGCCCAGTCGCGTCACGATCTCAGTTGCAAATGGACTGGGAAACGACCCCGCAAGCCCGTAGCTTCGTTCCAGCATCACGCCGAGCGCCGGCTTGTTCTTGCGTAGGATTTCATCCAGCGCTGTCTGCAACTCCTGCTCTTTTTCAGAAAGGCCCGCCGGCGGATTTGGTCGAATCTCTTCCGAGGGACGATCGCCCCGCCACATGCGCTCCTCGAAATAAAGAATGTTGCGAACGCACTCCGCCGAACAGCCCGTTTGATAGATGGCGTTGGCCAGGGCCTGCCGGACAGCGAAACTCTCCGGCGGCAGCAGCAGTTCCGATAACCGCGACACCCGCACCGCATCCTTGCGATCGACCAATGCCTGCAGCGCCGCCATGCGGTTTGCCTCCGTCTGCGCCCCCGAGGCCACCGCCAGCAGCAGGTCGCTAGCACGCTGCCCGGAATAGCCTGCCAGCCGCTTCACCGCAGTGGCGTCCGGCTTCTTATCGACTGCGGCGTGCGCCAGCGCGTCCATGCGTGCATTGCGCCACGTGGTGTAGGCGGTCAGCGCCATGATAATGACGATGATAAGTATGCCGATCCGCATCGGCCTGAAGCCAAAGTCGTCCAAGAATGACATAGCGTACTTCTACGGTATCAAATGCGGCCGCAAGGTGAACGGGATCACCGCAAATCTTTTGGGACGCGAGTTAGTATTGCAACATGAGCTCAAATCCCGCGCTCGAAGCCGCCATCGAACAGGAAAAGCTCTTCGAAGCCTTCGAAAACCTGATGCCCTTCCGGGTGCAGGACATCCTGCTAGTGTCGAGCTTGTACGACTCGTTCATTCTGCGCGAAGACGGCCGCCTTAACGAACTGCTGATCGGCGAATCATACGAACTCAACCTGCAGCATGTTCCCCGCATCACGCACGTGAAGACGGGAGCCCAGGCACTGGAACTTGCGCGTTCCGATTCGCGCTTCAACCTGATTGTCACCAACCTCGAAGTCGAGGACATGACTGCCGCCGAGCTGGCGACCGAGGTCAAGCGTGCCGGACTGGATGTTCCGGTGGTAGTGCTGGCCTATGACTATCGCGAGGTCAAGAACTTCGTCGCGCGCACGCCGAACAGCCCCATTGAGCGCATCTTCCTGTGGCAGGGCAATGCGCGCATCCTGATCTCGATCATCAAGTACATCGAAGACAACCGCAACGTCGAGCACGACACCGAGGTCATGGGCGTGCCCGTGATGCTGGTGGTGGAAGACAACATCCGCTACTACTCGTCATTTCTGCCGGTGATTTATACCGAGCTCATCAGCCAGGCGCGGCGACTGATCAGCGAGGGCCTCAACGTCGCACACAAGCTGGTGCGCATGCGGGCGCGTCCCAAAATCCTTCTGGCATCGAACTACGAAGATGCCGCCCAGCTTGTGCTCCTGTATCGCGAGAACCTGCTCGGCGTGGTGTTGGATGTGGAGTTTCCCCGCAAGGGCCAGCTCATGCCCGAGACCGGCTTCGAACTGGCGCGAATGATTCGCAGCATCGTGCCTGACGTACCCATCGTGTTGCAATCCGGCCGCCCGGAGTTTATGGCGAAGGCGCACGCGGAAGAATTTTCTTTCCTGCAAAAGCGCTCGCCCACGCTGCTGGGTGACCTGCGTCACTGGCTGATCGATCAGGTCGGATTCGGTGACTTCATCTTCCGTCTTTCTGACCGCAAGACCGAAGTCGCCCGCGCCAGCAATCTTAATGAACTCGAACGTGCACTGCGCACCGTTCCTGCGGAGAGCATCTCGTACCACGCCGGGCGCAATCACTTCTCGCACTGGCTGATGGCGCGTACCGAGTTCGCTGTCGCGCAGAAGCTGCGGCCGCGCAAGGTTTCGGATTTCGCCAGCATTGAAGTCCTGCGGAACGACCTGATCGAAGCCATCACCAGCTATCGCCGCGATCAAAGCCAGACCCTTGTCGGCGATTTCAATGTTGACACGTTTCACCCGGCCGACCCGTTCTTCTTGCGGATAGGGGATGGTTCGCTGGGGGGCAAGGCGCGCGGCCTGGCCTTCGCCCGGCACCTGCTGCATCCCAAGCATATGCCGTGCCGGTTTTCAGGAGTTCGCATTCTGGTGCCGCGCACCGTGGTGCTCGCCACTGATGTCTTCGATCGTTTCATCAGCGAAAATGACCTGCACGACTTCGCCATGCGGTGCCCTAGCGACAGCGAGATCGTGGAGCGCTTTCTGGCGTCACCCCTGCCCGAGGCGATACAAACCGACCTCCGCGCGTACCTGGAGAAGGTAACGTTTCCGCTGGCCGTACGCTCGTCGAGCCTCCTGGAGGATTCGCAGTACCAGCCGTTTTCCGGCGTGTATGACACCTTCATGCTGGGCAATCACGATCGCGACATCGAGGTGCGCCTGCGTCAGCTTACGGAGGCCATCAAGCGGGTGTACGCCTCCACCTTCAGCCAGCATTCCAAGGCCTACGTGCGGGCGACGCCGTATCGTCTGGAAGAAGAGAAGATGGCGGTGCTCATCCAGCAGGTGGTGGGAACGGCGCACGGCCAGCGATACTATCCCGACTTTTCAGGCGTCGTGCGCTCGCGCAATTTCTATCCCGTGGCTCCGCTTACGGTGAAGGACGGTTTTGCCGCGGTGGCGCTGGGCATGGGACGCGCCGTGGTGGGAGGGGGCAAGTGCCTGACCTTCAGCCCTCGTTATCCACGTCATCTGCTGCAGTTCTCGTCGGTCGAGGATATTCTCGCCAACTCGCAAACTGACTTCTGGGCGCTGGAATTGACGCCACGTGTCCACCACGAAGATCCCGCCGACGATTTGCGCGAGGTCTCGTTTCATCTCAAGGCGGCAGAGGCCGATGGAACGCTGCACATGCTGGCGTCCACGTACTCGGTGGAAAACCACGCGGTGTACGACGGGCTGAGCCGTCCGGGTGCGCGCATCGTCAGCTTTGCGCCGATCCTGAAGCATGGGTTGTTTCCGTTGCCGCAGATTCTCGAGCAGATTATGACGATAGGCGAGGATGCCATGGGGCGTCCGGTGGAGATCGAGTTTGCCGTCAAGCTGCCGCAGCACGCCGGCGACGATGCGGAGTTTGGCTTCCTGCAGATGCGTCCGCTGGTAATGTCGCGCGAAGGCGAGGAGTTGCGCATGGGGGAAGTTGAGCCGAGCCGGCTCATCTGCCAGAGTGCGATGGTTCTGGGGCACGGACGACTGCAGGATCTTCACGACATCATCGTGGTGGATTTTCACCGCTTCGAGCGCGCCCAGAGCCATGACGTCGCCCGGAGCGTGGCCCACTTCAACTCTCAGTTGAGCGCGAGTGGCAAACCCTATGCGCTGATCGGCGTCGGCCGTTGGGGATCGAATGAAGCATGGCTGGGCATTCCTGTCACCTGGGACCAGATTTCAGGCGCGCGGGTGATTGTGGAGGCAGGCTTCCGCGATTTTCGCGTGACCCCGTCGCAGGGAAGCCACTTCTTTCAAAACCTGACCGCTTTCCAGATTGGCTACTTCACCGTGAATCCCGATGCCGGAGAGGGCTTTGTGGATTGGGAATGGCTGACCGCACAACCCGGCGTCGAAGAGAACGGGTGCGTGCGACTCTTGCACTTCGATAATGAGATTTCCGTGATTATGGACGGCAAGACCAGCCGCGGAATGATCTTCAAGCCGGAGGCGGCGGAATAGAAGCTCTCCGCAGCCGCTAAAGCGCAACCTCCTCCTATCTATTGTCATCGAGTTCCTGGCGGATCACTATACTTTTCGAACACGCGCTTCGCGTTTTCAAATCCCCCAGGGCCGACGTTCACCGATCCCTGGAACGGCCGGTTGATGTCGGCAATTGCCACCAATGCCATGGAAAGCAGGAGTGCGAGAGTCACCACCTGTAACATGTGGAGCGTGGGCAACTCCGAGCCGAACAGACAAGCCGACATGATGGTGATCGCCCCTCCCACGATCAGCACCGCCCACAATATTCCCGGGAGTGCCGTCTGGCTTTGGAGCTGGCGCATGCGTCGGTGCTGGGTGATGCTGCTGAGCAGGGACATGGCTTGATCGAGGCTTACCTGTTCTGCGGGACTCAGAGACTGCGACTGCGAAGCCGACTTCCACATTCGCTGCATGATCTGGGTGCCGGTAGGACTGATTTCGCCACGGTTCATGGCGGGCCATTCAGTGGTAATCATCGCATTCGCATAGTCGCGCGCCAGGCCGCGAATTTCGTCGCGCTGCGCCGGCTGCAGACCCGAAGCTGCCCAGTACAGATTAACCAGGCAACTAGCCTCTGCTTGGGCGTTCTGTTGCGCATCTTGAAAGTACGACCAGACGGTGAAAAGCATGAATCCGATAATCACGGCATAGGTGGTGCCCAGCACACTGACCTGCCATCCCGTAATGTCGTTATGCTCCCGCCGGCGCGCCGGGGGCCAGACCCATCGCACGAACCACCAGAACCCCAGCGAGAGAATGATTGCCACAGCGACAATCGACACATTTTGCCATGTACCCAGCAACGGTTCCTCCTCCGTGCGATCGTGGCACGCTCACTTGCTCCCTCAGTCTGCTGCCGACCGGAGCTCGCCGCAACCAAATGACTGTACCGCACCGCGTGATCGTGTTCCAGAGGAAGGTGGGACGGCGGGAGAAATGGCTTTCTGCTTTCGCAATCGCTGCGTATCTGGTATCTCTGTTGGGGGACAAATTCTCGGCAGAAGTTTTGATCGTCGGCACGAGAGCAGCCGAGATGTCGTTGGCCTCGAGTTCGCCGGGAAGTATCCAGTCTCTCCGGCGTGGTTGACGGTCGCATTACAGTAACCTGGAGAACAGCATGAAAAAAATCGTCGCACGTTTCGCCGCACTCGCATTTGTATTCGGCCTGCTCGCCGCCTTTGCACCCCTCGCCCAGGGGCAGGGCGCGGCTCAAGCCCAGAAGCTGGCAGCGCTCGCCAAACAACTCAATCTGACTCCGGAACAAAAGACCAAGCTGATGCCGATCCTCGAAGCTGACGCCCCCAAGCTACAGGCCATCAAGAACAACGCGTCGCTGGGACCAATGCAAAAGATGGAGCAACTCAAGGCCATCCATGCGCAGAGCGATCCGCAGATCAAGTCCGATTCTCAATCCACAGCAGTATCAGCAATTCCAACAGATTCGCCAGCAGGAAATTCAGCAGGCGATGGAAAAGAAGATGGGCCAGTAATAGGGAACGGACGCTTTGGGTGCTGAATGCGGGCGCGTTACGCGCGAGCTGGGTTGCGGCCAGTGCTATAAACTGCCTGATCAACCAACCCGCGGAAGCTACAGCGCCGCCTTGCTATTCTCCGCCGATAACCGTCGTCCATTTCCTCACACGCCAGGACTTCACCAGCCCATTCTTCACATAAGGATCGGCCTTGGCGAAGGCCTCCGCGACGGCGGCTGCATCGCCGCGAAACACCAGGACCGCTCCGTCGGCGGGATCAGCCAAAGCGCCCGCCAGAACCAGTTCGCCACGCTGCTGCGCTTGCCTTGCGAGGTCGAGATGTAGCTGGCGGAAAGAGGCGCGCCGCTCCACATAGTCGTCAACCACGTCGTAGAACAAGATGGTATGCATCAGGCCGTCCTCCATGAGCAGGATAACAACGAGGTCCGCGAAAGGGCACCCACCTCGGACCATTCACAATTTCGTAAAGCAAAGGCGGCGGTTTACACTAATAAAACGCACTCGTGCGGAACCCTCTGAATGTGTGGCATAGCCGGATTTACCCACCTACGCAAGCGACTGCCGGATGGCGTTCTAAGCAACGCAGTGGATTCGATTACCCATCGCGGACCCAACCAGAAAGCAAGGTTTGAGTGCGAAGAGGTTTCGTTGGGCGCAACGCGGCTCGCCATCCTCGACATCGCCGGCGGTGACCAGCCGATTTTCAGCGCCGATCGCGACGCCGTGATCGTGTACAACGGCGAGGTCTTCAACTTCGTCGAACTGCGGCAGGAACTGGAACGCGAAGGCGCGGTCTTTCATACTCACTGCGACACCGAAGTCATCCTGCAGGCCTATCTGCATTGGGGCAACGCGGCTTTTGCGCGCCTGCGTGGCATGTTCGCCGTCGCCATCTGGGTGCAGTCGCAACGCCGGCTGGTGCTGGCCCGTGACCGCATGGGAATCAAGCCCCTCTACTATTTCCAGCAGGACGGGGAACTCTATTTCGGTTCCGAGCTGAAGTGCATCTTCGCGAATCCAGAGGTGCCGCGGCGCATTTGTCTTTCTGGGTTGAACTGTTATCTCAGCTTGAATTACGTTCCCGCGCCGTACACGCTGGTTGAGGGCATCGTTAAGCTGCTGCCGGGCCACATGCTGGAGTGGAAGGACGGAGAATGCAGAACCCGCTCGTATCTTCCCGAACGCGCCAGTCTGCCCGCTCCAACTTCGATCGATGCTGCGTGCGAGGAGCTTGACGGCCTTTTGCAGAAATCTGTCGCGGAAGAGCTAGTCTCCGATGTGCCGCTCGGGGTGTGGTTGAGTGGCGGCCTTGATTCCTCGTCCGTCCTGCATTACGCGGCTAACGCCGGCCCCAACCGCCTGCATACATTTTCGATCACGTTTCAGGGACGCTCGTTCGATGAGAGCAAGTACATTCGCGAAGTCAGCCACCATTTCGGCACCAATCACACCGACTTCGATCTGAACACCGACGCCGAACTGGCCGACGCCATCCAGCAAATTGCCTACTACTCTGACGAGCCCAGTGCCGATGCCGGAGCCGTGCCGTTGTGGTTCCTTGCCAAGATGACGGCGCAGGATGTCACTGTCATTTTGACCGGCGAAGGCGCGGACGAACTCTTCGCCGGCTATCTCACCTACAAGGCCAACCGCTATCGTGATATTGCGACGAAGTTTCCCGCGTCCCTACGGAAATCCATGCTCGGCGCGGCGAACTTCCTGCCGGTATCGGATGACAAGATCAGCTTCGAGTACAAGGTCAAGCGTTTCCTGCAAGGCACGCTGATGGACGAAGGCGCGGCCCACCTCTATTGGAACGGGACGTTCTCCGACGAAGAGAAAGAGCATTTGTTTCGCTACGCGGATTCCGGCCCGCTGGCTGGAGTGCTCAAAGACTTGCGTCCGGGCCGCGGCCTGGAACGCTTCCTCGAGTTCGACCAGCGCTACTACCTCGCCGATGACATTCTGTACAAGGTGGACCGTATCAGTATGGCGCACTCGCTGGAGGTGCGGCCTCCGTTTCTCGATGACCGCATCGTGGATTTCGCCGCCCGCCTGCCCGACGATTACAAACTGCGCGGATCTCAGTCCAAGTACGTGTTGCGCCGGCTGATGCAGAACAAGCTGCCGGACTCGGTACTGCGTCGGCCCAAGATCGGGTTCGATATTCCCATTCACGAATGGTTTCGCGGAGTCCTGCGGCCTTTGCTTCTGGAGACGCTCTCCGAGGACGCGATTACGTCGAGCAGACTCTTCCACTGGCCTGTCGTTCGGCGCCTGCTCGATGATCACCTGGAGAGAAGAGCGAACCTGGGATATCACTTATGGGGCCTGTTGGTCTTGTTCATCTGGATGAAACGTTGGAATATCGAGACGGCAATCGAGGGGTCGGAAGCGGCCAAGCCGCTGGTCGCAGTCGGCAGCTAGGCTGGGTCGTCGTTGGCGCTGCCTGCCTCGTTTTCCTCGTAAGCGTCATCAGTCCTCCGCGCCTGGTGGATGACGTTGATGCCGTGCAGGCTCAAATCGCCCGCACCATGTTGTCCTCCGGTGACTGGGTTACTGCCCGTCTTGACGGTGTCGCTTACCTCGAAAAATCTCCGCTGATTTACTGGATGATGGCGGTTTCGTTCCGCATTTTTGGCGTGCACGACTGGGCCGCGCGGCTGCCGCTCGCGCTGTCGGTGATCCTGCTGTGCTGGGTGACGTTTCGGTTTGGGCGATGGGCGTTCGGCGACGACGCTGGATTGTATTCCGGACTGGCACTGGCCACTTGTGCTGGACTATTTCTCTTCACCCGCATACTCATTCCCGATGCGATCGTCACGCTGACGATCACGGGCGCGATCTGGGCGTGGCTGCGACTGCTCGACCCGGACGAACGCGACCGGCGGAAGTGGTCGATTGTTCTCGGCACTTGCATGGGACTGGGCCTGTTACTCAAGGGACTCATCGCGATCGTGTTCCCGATTCTCGCGGGACTCGCGTTCATGGCAGTCACGCGCCAGCTTTTCTCCCTCGCGTCCTGGAGGCGCCTGCACCTGGTTCTGGCGGTCGGGTTGACACTGGTGATCGCCGTGCCGTGGCACGTGCTGGCGACGTTGCGCAATCCGCCGTACTTCGCATTTTCCCTGCACGCCGGGCCGGGAGAGTATCGCGGGTTCTTCTGGTTCTACTTCTTCAACGAACATTTGCTGCGCTTCCTGAACCTGCGCTATCCGCGCGATTACAACACCGTGCCGCGATTGCTTTTCTGGGCGCTGAACCTGGTGTGGCTGTTCCCGTGGTCGGTCTATCTTTTGGCTACTCCCACATTGTCGTACACACCGGCGACGAGGGCGGGGCGCGCGCGGCTGATGGCGGTCTGCTGGATTGCGGTGGTGATGGTCTTTTTCACCTTCTCGACCACGCAGGAGTATTACTCGATGCCGATTTATCCGGCGCTGGCGCTGCTGATTGGTTCAGCGCTGGCCGCCGGCGGACGCTGGATCCGAATTGGATCGCGGGTGCTGCTCGTAGTTACGACCGCGTTGTTCCTCGTGCTGACGACGATACTTGCGCTGGTGTGGCGCACTCCAGCAGCAGGCGACATCTCCCAGGCGCTGTCGCAGAACCCTGATGTCTACACCCTGTCGATGGGACACATCTTCGACCTGACGCAGGGGGCATTCGCCTTCCTGAAATTGCCGCTGGGACTGGCGGCCGCTGCGTTTGGCTCGGCCTCGGTGGCGCTGGTGGTGTGGCGTTCCAACCTGCGCGGACGGTACTGGCGCTCGCCGTCTGCATGATCGTCTTCCTGCAGGCCGCGCGCCTCGCGCTCGTGGAGTTCGATCCTTATCTCGGGTCCTATCCGCTGGCCGTCGCGCTTGAGCAGAGTCCCGCGGGAGAACTAATCGGAGCCAACGAATACTACGCATTCTCGTCGGTCTATTTCTACACCAACCGTTCGGCGCTGCTGTGGAACGGACGCGGCGCGAATCTGGAGTACGGCTCCTACGCTCCGGGAGCGCCGCAAGTCTTCATCGACGATGCCAGGTTCGTGGAGCTGTGGAACTCGCCGTCACGTCAGTACCTGCTGGCCTACGGATCGGAGATGCCGCACGTCGAACGCCTGGTGGGACGCGCAAGCATGCGCGTGGTGAAGGAAAACGGCGGGAACTTCCTGCTGACCAACCAGCCGCTGCAGTAGTCTTTTTGTCGAATCGTGCGCCGCGGGATGAATCGCGCAACATTCCGTCGCAACGGTTGCCAATTCTGTTATCTTTCGAGGGTCACAAGCGCCCGCGAAACGCCATCCGTTTAGCACCGGAGGAGCGAATATGGCGACACCTGCACGCAAGCTGCCTCAAGCGGCGGCGGAGAGTCCCAAGTCCCAGCCTCAGAAAGTCGCGAGTCGCAACGCGCCATCTGATCCGCCGTTTCGCTGCCTGCGCGCTTTTTCGATTGATCCCGGTCTCGCCATGAACTACGAGACCGCGCCGATCAGCGAAGTCACCATCAAGGTCCCCTGGGAACGGTTGACGCCCGGGCCGCGTGGCGAGTACCTCGACGTCATCGATGTCGATCCGGGTAGCGGGTGTTTCTACGAACCGGTGAATCTCGACGATCCGTCTTTGCTCGCGCAGAACGGACTGGCGCCCAGCGAAGGCACGCCGCAGTTCCATCAGCAAATGGTTTTTGCCGTCTCGCGCCTTACCATCGACAACTTCGAGCGCGCGCTTGGGCGCCAGACTCTGTGGCGGCCGGTGCGCAACCCGCAGAGGGGACCGAGAGACGATTCGGTGTACGTCCCGCAGTTGCGCATTTATCCCCACGCCCTGCGTGAGGCCAACGCTTACTACTCGCCGGAAAAAGTCGCGCTGCTGTTCGGCTACTTCAACGCCAACGACGACAACACGGGCGAACAGTTGCCGGGCGGCACGATCTTCACCTGCCTTTCGCAGGACATCGTGGCCCACGAAACCACGCACGCGCTGCTTGATGGCATGCATCGCAAGTTCGTCAACGCCACCAATCCCGACGTGCTCGCGTTCCATGAAGCATTCGCCGACGTGGTGGCGCTGTTGCAGCACTTCACGTTTCCCGAGATATTGCGCGACCAGATCGCGGCCGCAAAGGGAAACATCTTGAGCCACCAAACTCTTTTGGGAGAACTGGCCGGGCAGTTCGGCCACGCCACCGGCATGCGCGGCGCCCTTCGGCAAGCGATTGGCAAGTGGGAGGGGAAGAAGTGGAAGCGACAGGATCCCGATCCGACGGAACTGGAGAAGACCACCGAGCCGCACGACCGCGGGGCGATCCTGGTGGCGGCCATCTTCGACGCATTTCTCGCCATCTATGAGCGGCGCACCGCCGATCTATTGCGCCTGGCCACCTCGGGAAGCGGTGTACTGGGGCCGGGCGCCGTTCACCCCGACCTCGTCGACCGCCTGGCGCGGGAAGCCTCAAAGGCTGCAGAACACGTGTTGACCATGTGCGTTCGGGCCCTGGATTATTGCCCGCCGGTGGACATCACCTTTGGCGAATACCTGCGGGCCATCATTACCGCCGACTACGACCTGGTCGAAGACGATCGCCTCAGGTATCGCGTGGCCTTTATCGAGGCATTTCGTCGGCGCGGCATCTATCCCCCTGACGTTCGTACCATGAGCGTCGACAGCCTGGTCTGGCGCACCCCGGAGAACGATGAGACAGCGTACTCCGGCAAACTGGGGCCGCTATTCGAGCAACTGCGAGGCGAAGTTCTGCAGTACGTGTTCGCGCAATCGCACGGCGACAAAAGCGAGCGCGAAACGCTCTTTGATCTGCAGCGTTCCGTCCGCAGAAAACTGCACAGTTGGTTGGAGGCGCACTTCAAAAACGGAGGTCGTGGAGATGCTGAGTATATGGGACTTGATCCCGAACGAAAGTTCGAGGTGCATACCGCCCGGTTCGCCCTGCGCACCAAGCCTGACGGCGGAGTGATTCCACAGCTGTTGGTTACGGTGCTGCAATCCTTGGAAGTTCCGGCCGACGCCAGCGATCCTCACGGCCCCAGGATGATCTTCGAAGGTGGATCGAGCATCGTCGCTGACTTGCGCCGCAAGGTCGTCAAGTATTGCATTCGCAAGAACCTGAAGAGCCGCAGCCGGCTGGCGCAACAGCAGGGATTCGCGATGTCTCGCCTGACCAGTGCCCGTGCCACATACGTCAACACTGATCCCGATAACCCGGAGCGCGAGCCGTTCGCGCTTCTGCACCGCGGGCTATGAGCGAGGACTGTCGATGCCAACCGTTCAACGTGAGTCCATAAAAAAGTCGAAAGCGGGGGCCCGTCGTGTGACCCGGACAAGTCCGGCTTCGCGAGTGGCAACACCCCGCAAGAAGAAACCTGCCCGTGTTCCGTCAGAGACCAACGCTTCTGGCAATCTTCCCAAGCTGAGGGTGCGAATGTATCGCCAGGGCCTGGGTGACTGCTTCCTTTTGACCTTCAATCCCGGGGGCGAAGAGAAGCATGTCCTGATCGACTGCGGGACCCTGGGCTCGAAATACACCGACGTCAAACTGCCCGACGTAATCGCGGACATTGACAAGACCACGGGTGGACATCTGCACCTGGTGGTCGCTACCCACCAGCATCAGGATCACCTGTCGGGATTTTCCAGGTTAGGTGACCAATTCAGTGCCGCCAAGAACAAACAGATCGACCACGTCTGGATGGCTTGGACCGAGGATCCCAACGACGACCTGGCAAAGAAATTGACCAAGGCGCGCGACGACATGGCAATTGCGGTAACAGCGTCGGCGCAAGCCTTGCGTGCCAGCAGCAGCGATAACCAGATGGCAGCCGATGTCGAGTCACTGCTGGGGTTCTTCGGCGAGACCGCCGTCACGATGCCTGCAGCGGGACAAACTGGTGAGGCAACCTTTGCTGCAGCGGCCAAGAGTTCTATCGACCGGGTTCGCGGATTGGCCAAACAACCCGAGTATCGAAATCCCGGAGAACCGGCGATCGAGCTGGATTGGCTTCCGGGATTTCGCTTTTACGTCCTCGGACCTCCGCGCGACCTCGACGCCATCCATGACACCGGCGAGCATGGTAGCTCGGAACTTTACGCCTTGACCGCACTGACCCGCGCGGCCTTGCAGCAAATGGGAGCTGCTAAGAAGGCTGGTGCAGGCAACGATACCAGCGCGGAAGCGCCGTTTGACACTCGTTTTCGGCTAGCACGGACCGATCCCCGCATCACCGACGCGTTCAACCGAACTTATCTGGATCGCTCGCAAGCCTGGCGATCGATTGATACCGACTGGCTGAACGCCGCTTCCAGCCTGGCGATTCAGCTCGACAAGTTCACCAACAACACTAGCCTGGTGCTAGCGATCGAGCGCGTCGCCGACGGCAAGGTCCTGCTTTTTCCCGGCGATGCGCAGGAAGGCAACTGGCTATCGTGGCACGATCCAGCGATTAAGTGGGACGTGGCCGAGCCAAATGGCGAGACGGCTACCGTTGTCGCGAAAGATCTGCTGGCCCGTACCGTGTTCTACAAGGTTGGACACCACTCCAGTCACAACGCCACGGCCAAGGCCAAGGGGCTGGAGATGATGACGTCGCAGTCCGAACTTACGGCGTTTATCCCAGTGGATCGCCAGGTGGCTCTGGGCCGCAGTCCGGCGGGAACCTGGAAGATGCCGGCGCGCCAGCTTTATCGCCGGTTGCTCGATAAGTGCCAGGGACGTGTCCTGCGCTCAGACATCGGATGGGCTTCCAACGTGAAGGTAGGAACCCGCGGCACGGAAGCCGAGTTTGCCGGTCTGGGGACGGACGCCGAGTGGTCAGCATGGACCAAGTCGCAACAGGCGGCGACAAGGGTACAGATCGGACCCAGCTACATCGACTTCGTGTTGGAGTAGGCCAGCGCGTCAATGCAACTGTGTGTCGTAGAATAAGGCCTCTTGGCGCTGCCAGTTGAACTCGATCGCCTGCGCGTTGTGTTGGTGGGGACGCGCAATCCACTGAACCTTGGTGCTGCCGCGCGCGCCATGAGCAATTTCGGATTCCTGCGGCTGCGCGTGGTCAATCCCTACGAAGTGGCGTTTCGCGAAGCTCGCTCCGCCATGGGTGCCGCGGGTTTATTGGCCAACGCCGAAGAATGCAACAGTGTGGCTGAAGCTGTCGCCGATTGCGCGATGGTAGTCGGCACCACCTCGATCCAGCACCGCGACTTGCAGCACCCCATTCGCCGACTCGACGAAGGCGCAATTGTCATCCGCCAGCAGATGGCATCGGCGCCGGTCGGGCTGCTTTTCGGATCGGAGAAGTTTGGGCTAAGCAATGACGAACTCAGCCACTGCCATTGGCTGATCAACATTCCCACCCGCGACGAACACGTTTCCATGAATCTCGGACAGGCCGTTGCCGTCGTTCTTTACGAACTGGTGCGCGAGAGCAAGACAATCAGCGCTTCAGATCTGCCCGAAATGGCAAATGCGGGCGATGTCGAGCGCGTCACCCTGTCCCTGCTGGAAGCCCTGAGCGTCAGTGGCTACTCCACTCCTGCGACGAATGCAGCTACGGAAGAGAAGGTCCGACGTTTGATTCGCCGCCTGAACCTGAATGTGCGCGACGCCGAACTGTGCCTGGGCATGCTACGTCAGATTCTGTGGAAGCTGCGCGCAGAACCAGACAGTCCGCCCAACGGCCCCGAGAATAGTTAAGTTGTGAACCTGTATTGACTGTTTACCCTCTTGACAATCTCACCGCGGCGTAGCAGGATTCCTGCGGCCCTTGGCGGATGACCAGGCGACACGCTGGTCCGAGGATGAAGCCGCCAAAACTAATCTGCAACCGAGGTAGCGCCGCTTCTCAGACTTCCCGTATCCGGCAAAACATCGCCGCGCTTTTCAGGAGGAACGAGATGATCTCTCGCACGCTACGTACTCTCTTTCTTTCAATTCTGCTGGCGTCGACTCTTTTTGCAGCGGGCCCCGCCGCGCAACCTGACGATTCCAACAAAGTTCCGACAAACCACAACGAAGAAACCGTGGCCCAACTCCAGGCGGAAATGGCCTCGGGAAAGCTCACATCCGAGGATCTGACCAAGTACTACATCGAACGCATATTGATGCTCGACCAAAACGGCCCGGGGGTGAACGCGGTGATTGAGCTGAACCCGGACGCACTCGACATAGCGCGCCAGATGGACAAGCTGCGGAAGCGCGGCATTGTGCTGGGTCCCTTGCACGGAATTCCAGTTCTTGTTAAGGACAACGTCGACACGGGCGACAAGATGCAAACATCCGCGGGTTCATTCGCGCTGGTCGGACTCCCTGCAGTTCAGGATTCGACAGTAGCCGCGAATCTTCGCGCGGGCGGCGCCGTGATCCTCGGGAAGACGAACCTGTCCGAGTGGGCCAACTTCCGCTCGTTCGAATCCGTGAGCGGTTGGTCGGGCCGGGGCGGACAAACCAACAACCCCTACGGCATCGCTCGCAATCCCTGCGGTTCCAGTTCGGGATCAGGTGCGGGAGTGTCGTCGAACTTTGCAGCCGTGTCGTTCGGCACTGAGACCGACGGCAGCATCGTGTGCCCCGCCAACGCCAACGGAGTGGTTGGCCTCAAACCGACCGTGGGATTGACCAGCCGCGCCGGTATCGTGCCGATCTCGCACACGCAGGATACCTTTGGTCCGCACGGACGTCACGTGGCCGACGTAGCAGTGGCGCTCGGGGTGATCCAGAGCCGCACATTCGATGGACGGGATCCCGCCACCGGCGGTGTGCCGCTGGGATGGCAGGGGCGCTTCTCGCGACCGACTAACATTCCCACGGACTACACTAAGTTCCTCGATCCGCATGGCCTGCAGGGCGCAAGGCTAGGCCTAACGCGGATCGGGCTGACTGGCTACACGAACGTGACTACGCCTCAGTGGGTGCAGGACGCGTACGAAGCCGCGTTCGCCGCGCTTACGGCCGCAGGAGCCACCGTCATCGACCTGGATGCCGCGGGTTTCACATTTCCCAATGGCGGCGGAGGCCCGGGCGAACTCCTGGTGCTGTGCTACGACTTCCGCAACGACGTGAAGTCCTACTTCGCCACCCGCACTGGAGTTCCCGTGGCGGGCAAGACCCTGACTGACGCCATTGCCTTCAACAACGCACATGCCGATGTGGAGATGCCGTACTTCAATCAAGACCTCTGGGAACTGTGCAACTCGATGGCTCCGGGGCCCGACGATCCACAGCCCGCGTTCGGAGGCATGACCTACAATCAAGCCCTTGCCGCTGACCACGACTTTGGCGTGAACGGCATCGACGCCGCGTTGAGCCAGTTCCATCTTGACGCGGTGGTCACGGCCACCGATAACCCGGCGTGGTCAACTGACTTGATCTTTGGAGACCACTTCATCTTTGGCACGTCGGGGCTGGCGGCACCGGAAGGTTATCCGATTATCCAGGTGCCGGCGGAAATGGTGTACGGGGCGCCAATGGGAATCAGCTTCTTCGGAACGGCATTCAGTGAACCCACGCTGATCAAGCTTGCTTCTGGTTTCGAAGCCTTCACGCAGACGCGCGCGCACAACCTGCCGACCTTCGCGCAAACGGTACCATTTGATCACATTGCAGGGACGACCTTGAATCCGCCGAAAAACCTGACAGTGCCAAAGGCGAAGAGCCAAAATCAGTCGGCGACGCCGTCCAACGCAAGTCCGGTTGATGCTAAAGATCGGAAGGTGCTGCACCACCTATGATCAACGCCGCCGAGCTTGATACTTTATGAAAATGCCGCTGCTTGGGCGGCGGTCCACCAACCGCCCGCCCAAGTACGGCAAAATAGCTCCCACACATTGGCAGGAGGTGAGCCCTCAGGGTCAGCCAGACGACGTAAATTTTACGGTAAGACGCTGAACATGAGACAGCCCATCGCTGCATCTGATCGGCTCGCCCGCTTGTTTAAGATATGGCGCAAGCTATTTTGGACCGGAGGAATCTACTTTTCTCTGGAAGATGCAGAAAAGTGCACTCGTTGGGGTCGCGCTAGCAAGTCTTAGAGACTGTCGCTGTATTGTGCAACGATCAGTAATCGGAAATTACAGCCCGCGTCTGGGACTGGTTACTTTCCCAACCCCAGCAAGGCGGCTTCTGTTCTCTCATGCAGTTCCTCCGTATACCACGCCGGCGCGTAGTCCTCAAGGAGGAGATATAGGTCTTTCAGAGTATTCTTCGCCAGTTCCAGCGTTTCCGCTGCAAGCGCGACGCCCTTGATTGCTCGGAGATCAAATTTGTTTGGTTTTAAGCCGGTAGAAATCACGTCGTCCCCCTGGGTTCTGAAACGAAGCTGTATAAGATTTTGCTCTTTTCTAGGTAATGTGACTGTTCACTTTTGCTCATTTTTCGGATTACTTGGGAATCCCGCGCAGTCTCTACGTTCCGAAGAATCGGCGCCCGCGCCCGGCTAGAACCTCGATCCGGTAATAATCGCGTGGCAATCTCGTCTAGCGGGTCAATCACTCCTAAACCTTATCGCTCGTAACCAATTTTCGCAAGCAATTAAGTTACCCCAGCATGAAAAACCCCCAATGTTGTCCCGATCTGGGATTCCTGACTCCGCGAACACGCACCCATCGTTGAAAACGCAGCCCGTGCCATTCTGACGACCTGCGTCATGATTATTGGCTGGAAAACTGACTCGTATCTGCCTGATTGGATTCTGCGGATGCCGAT
Organism: uncultured Acidobacteriaceae bacterium; assembly: GCA_963779555.1. Classification (GTDB taxonomy): domain Bacteria; phylum Acidobacteriota; class Terriglobia; order Terriglobales; family Acidobacteriaceae; genus DASRAA01. Next base: position 5,224 of record CAVZYS010000030.1, on the reverse strand, counting down.
CGTCGACGCCCGAAAAATGTCCGCCGCGAGCTTGTTCCGGCCTCAAACTCCGCGTTGCTGGTAACGTCCTTTCGTTACGCTTCGCTCCCAACGCCTATGATTATGTGCGCCACAGTTTGGCCGAGACAGGTCCAGTAACTCATCTCGATTACCGCTTGTAGTGTGTATGGTTCACTGCCAGGGCGAAGGCGTGCCAGTTGGCAATAGCCATAGATACCTACTCGACGATCAGGCAAATCGCCTCCCGCCTGTCGTCTAATTCCTTTAACAAAAATACATTGCTGTCCAAGTTAGCTGAGGACCCGGCTCGCCGCTGCTGAAAATGCGGGACATGATCTGCCTTGCCTGCCTTCGCACAAAGCAGGTTGGCCCCTCGAAAATGAATTCGTGTGATGGATGCTGTCTAGATTGCGGCCCCCGAAATCGTGATTTTGGCCAAGCTCTGTCCCTTGGGAAGTGGACTGCTGTCCAACTACTGCCAGACCTTCGCCAGTTGCTCGGGCCGGGCGTCTGGCAACTCCGGGGCTTGAAAGGGATGATCGATCCAAACCCACAAGTCACGATAGACGAACAACTGCTGCCGCAGCAGCGCCACCAGATTGGAGAGCGACCAGCCGAAGGTGGCCTTCAACTGCAGGTACTTGATCAGCAACATGGCAATCAACGCCGCCAGACTTGCGTCTTCAGAACATTGGCGGAAGTCCTGCAGGGACTAACCAGGGATTCCAGCCGCATCGAAGGGTTCCTGGCACAGTGGGACATGTTGGAACCGCAAGGGTTTGAAACCTATCGCAGCGCGGCCGCAATCTACCGTGCCGCTCGGGCGCGCGGCATTTCGCTGACGACCATCGATACCCTCATTGCCCCCATTGCCCTGGAGCACGGCGCAAGCGTGTTTACACTCGACCAGGATTTTTCCAGAATTGCTCGGATCACGGGATTGGCAGTCTATCGGTTCTGAGGTCGAGGTGCGGTCGTACCCAGGTTAGCGGGCCAAAGGAAGGCCGCGAACCTGGAACCCGGCACATTACCGTGGCCCAGCAGCTTTCGCCGCTTTGGCAGCCGCAGCCTGCGCGCGAAGCTTTTCCGCCCAAGCGGTAAATGCCGCCAGGGTCGCTTCCCTCAGGGTCAAGCCCTGGCCTGCGGCCATCATCTTGATGTTGCGTTTTTCGTTTTCGGAAAGGCGGACCTGGAGCAGATTGCGTTCGGTCTTGAGGTGCTTTTTCTTTCATTTTGTTTTCGTGCCTCTTTAGAATCAGCGGGTTAGCCAGAAATTCTTCGCAAGAGATTGATTTCAGGCGACTTATACGTATCCATTTGAGCCATAATGGTTTAGGTGCGATTTCGAGCGTTTTTTAGGGCCCAAGTTGTCATACAACACATACAAGTCATACACGAAATTGTCATACATTGCATACAAGTATGACAGGTTTTTGTCATACATTCCATACAAGTATGGCAACGGCTCAACCGCAGCTGTGGGGGCACGCCGAGATTTCAAAAAGCCGTGTCCGATCCACGGACTGGGCGCGGACCGAGGCGAGACACACCAATCCCTCTCCTCGCAGCCATGGTCACTCGATGGAGGCGGATGTGCAAGGGCGCTGGTCACCGTGGGGTGTGATAGCCGGAAGTTGGCAGTGGTCGATTGTTGGGTGTTAAGAGAACCCCACGTATCCCAAAATCGATATGTGGGCCACCGGCGTAACAATAAGTTGACGGGGCGGGCCACCCGCCCGTGCCCTTAAGGCGCCTGACTTTCCCTAACCTCGGAAGAACCAGTGGACTCCGTACTTGTCGGCGAGATGTCCATAGATCCCAAACGGCACGTCTCGCAAATCATCAAGGAGTATCGGGTCGGCTCCCACTGCGAGTTTGTCGAAGACGTCTTTGAGTTCGCGATATGTTTTGCCGGTCAGATACATGCAAACCGTATTCCCCTGTTTGGGTGTTCTCGTCGGGTGCAGCCAGTCTGTGGCCGAAAACTCGATCGAGTCATTCTTGAGGTGTGCATAGGCAACCTTGCCATGCTGTTCCGGCGGCATCTGTTCCTTCATTGGCGTGTCGCTCACCTTAACAATGGTCAGATCACCTCCCAAACAGGATTTGTAAAATTCCATGGCTTGCGCACAGTGGCCGTCGAATAGCAGAAAGGGCATCAGGGTCAACACGGGCAGCTCCTATTGGTAAAGTTCCAGCGGTTCCCTGGCAGTAGTATCCTCTTTTTCGCCTGGGGCCGGCCACCCGCCCGATTTGGTTGACTTTCGTTGTCATATCTGACAACATCTGAAAAGATGCCGATGTAGATACCGAGAAACCATGACCCGACCGACAAGGCCCATCTCGTGGATCAAGGCGGCGCTGAAGGAGTTCGAAAGATTTCCGGAAGGAGCGCGATCCATCTGCCTGGCTGCCTTGACGATCGCCGCTGAAGGAGCCAAGGCCGATATCGCCAAGCCCATGCGTGGCCTGGGTTCGGGCGTGTTCGAGATCGCGCTGCCGTTCCGAGGCGATGCGTTTCGCGTGGTCTATGCCGTGCAACTCGGCGATGAAATCTGGGTGGTGCATGCGTTCCAGAAGAAATCGACGCAGGGCATCAAAACGCCGCAGCACGAGATCGAACTGATCAAGGACCGTTTGAAGCGGCTGAAGGAGATGTTGCGATGAAGAGCGAGAAGCTGGAAGTGGTGCGGGGGAGCGGAAATGCGTTCCGGGACCTTGGGCACAAGAGCGCGGACGCGGAGCAGTTCAAGGCCATCCTGGCCGCCGAGATCATCAAGGCGCTCGACCGGGAACGCCTGACCGTGCGCGCGGCGCATGCGCGCACCGGTATCGCCGCGGCCGACTTCTCCCGCATCCGCAACGCCGACCTCGGGCGCTTCACGGTGGACCGCCTGATTTCTGTGTTGAACCGGCTGGGCTCGCGCGTGGAGGTGAAGGTGAGGGTGCGGAGCGTCGCTTGAGTGGAACGTGGGGAAAAGACCCACCCCGCCAAACAGAAGGCGGGATGGGCCACCCTCTCGTGTAAGTTCATTCGTAACAATAAGTTGACGGGGTGGGCCACCCGCCAACGGAAGCCCGATGGAGCACCCGCTTGTAGATCTTTCGGAGATGTCGGGACGCGTGCGGTTGCCTGGCGCGCGTGCAATGAACGAAAGCCACAATTGCCAACAGTAGGCAATTGTAGAACCCGCCTGGGCACCTGGCCACGGGATAGGTGGGCCACCAGCGGCGGGCCACCCGCGATAAAAACATCCAGAGTTTTTCCACCTAAGAGCCATAGACAAACATCTTCGACCTGTCGTATTTTGTAAAAACTTTAACACCCACTTGGAAGATTCTGAACTCGTGGATGTTGGGATGATATTGGTCAGGGGCGCGGCTACTTCGTCTTCCCACCGTATATTCCAGCGATAACACCGGTATTTCATCAGTCCCACTTTAGACTATGAAGCCATAGTTGTCTTGGGGCGCCATCTAGAAGGCTTTCTGCGAAAATCACGTTGGCCGAGAATCCACGGCAACGAATTGGACACAGCAAGTTGGCGTGCGCCACGCCACCACAAGGAGTTCGAGGCATGAGGTCAGTTGCAGCTGCCGATCCAACGCTTTTGCCAGGTCAAACGGAGCAGGATTCTGCGCCCTCTAGTTCCCCTGACGCATGGCAAGCGCACAATCGAACTTCTCTGACGCGCGAAGAGCACAATGAGGCGCTTGATTCGCGGCTGTTTACGATTGTCAGCGGCATCCTAGTGTTGCTCGCGCTCCTGTGCATCGCTGGCCTCGCGGTACAGGTTCGTAGCTATCACGAAGGAATGACGAAGGCCCTTAACGAATCGACTGTCGATGCGGCAGCGGTGCTAACCTACGCACGCGCGCTGGACGCTGCCGTCGTGAAGACTTCGGCCTTGTTTCTCGGTTATGTGCTGGTGTTCACCGGCGCACTATACGTCCTAAGGATCGCGGGAAGCCACTACCGGCTTAGCGTTAAAAGCGGGAAGAACTCGGGGAGCTTGGAGACAAGTTCCCCCGGGCTCGTCATCATTACGCTGGGAGTGTTTTTGGTGACCGTCGCGATCTTGAATAAGACTTCAGCCGAATACGGACAGACAAAGCAAACGACGTCTCAAGCCGCGCCGGCAGTCGGCATCGATAGCAGCGCTACCGAGCCGAACTACATAAAGGCGGGTCCTGCCCCGACGATCCCCGACGAACCAGACATGCCGTCCAGCAAGAAAGGAAAGTGAGATCCGTATGAACCCAAAAATATCGGCTTGGCTTATCCGGTTGGTTCTTCCCTTCACCATTGGGGGAGTCGCCCTCTCTGCCGCTGCTCAAGGCCGAACTCCCGGCCCTTACCCTTATGGTGGACTTACGCTGAATTCAGTTGCTAGAGACCGTTGTTCGGTTGCGCGAAGCCACCATGAGTATGTTTCGGTTCTTCAAGAGATGGGCGCTCAGAACCGCCCCAAAATTGGGTTTGATCAAGGCAAAGTCGCTTTGATTGTCGTCATGACTAGCCCCATGACGTATCGGGGAGTAAGCGTCCCTTCTGAAAGCGTCCAGGTTTTACTGGCGCCGCCGTCGCCCCCCCTGCAGAGCAGCAAGGGATGGGTGATAGAGGTACCCTCCGGTTACTACGGCGCGGGTTCCTGCGCTTTAGTCGTCGACCGTCGGCAACTCGCCTCCAGTCGATGGGTCACCACCACCACCACGACTACCCGTAGCGGTTCGCTTGACTCAGCAGAGGAAGAGGGTTGGCACGATAGTTTCCATGCAGCCGATCCCAGCACGATGCTTCCTGACAGCCCAAACTAGCGCTTGTGCGTGGTCTTGGGGTCGTCATCGTCCAATTTGTGGTGCGAGTCTCCTGATTTCATTAGACGGAACAGGATACAAAAATTAAGCCGGGGTGAGCTGGCGCCCACCCCGCATCAATTACATCACTTCTTTCAAACGCCGGGGCTAAAGCCCCATCCTTTGAAAGACTGTGTTTCACCAGCCTAAAGCCTGGTGCTTCCACCCAAATTCTACCCCAATGAAAAGCGGCGCCCTGCGGAGAGCGCCGCGAAGTTCAGATGGGGCTGAAGCCCCCGGTCGATAATTAAATGTTCAGCGGCACGGCTAAAGCCGTGCCCTTTCAAAGCGTCGGCAGACGCGGGCCTGAAGGCCCGCACCACCCCAAATACAAACCAACAACAGCAACTACACCAGCCCCTGATCC
>CAVZYS010000029.1:0-64663 GCA_963779555.1 uncultured Acidobacteriaceae bacterium | reverse complement strand
GCTTAAGCCCGGTGCTTGCACCATTTTGTAGGGCGGCGTTGTCGGCGCGGCTAAAAGCCGTGCCCTGATACGAACCTCAGATTCCTCGACTCGAACGCTCATCGTTGTGCGCGTTGCCGCTCGGGATGACAAATTGTGGGAGTTGGATTTTCCCACCCTTTCCCAACAGAAGAGAAAAGATGGGGCACCCGGCAAGAGAGCAACACAACCGGAAAGGACGAAGTGGGTTATTTCGTTATTCAAGCAAGCGGGGATTACAGGACATAGCTCCGCAGCATCCACCATACGAGGAATAATGCTACGACGGCACCCGCGACATGAACGATCCAGTCGCCAACTGTTTTCGGTTTGCCAAAATTGAACACGGTGGCATGGTAGCACGGGCTCAAAAAACGCCCAGGAGAACCCAGGGGAAAAGCGCAATAACGAGCCGCCAGCGACGTCTGGCATTGCTGAGCCCACCCCCAAACGCTTTCCACCTGCGGGACTACTGGCAAAAAGGATCTGGTTACGAAAGTTTTCCCCAGTTGGGTTTTACGTGTAAGTTATTTGCCGTCAATAATTTACACGGGGAATCCGTCTATCTCGCTGAAAACAAGTATTTTGAGGGATGGAGGGAGGGGATACCCGCCTACTCGGCTCGCGTCAGCTTCCCTGCGAAGTAAAGGTAGATCGGAATGCCCGACAGGATCAGCAGGCAACCCCACACCGAATTTCGCAGGTTCTCGGTAAAGGTGAAGTACAGCAGCACGGCCGCGACAAGAACGAAGACGCCAGGAACCACGGGGTAGCCCCAGGTCTTATAAGGCCTCGGTGCGTTCGGTTCTTTCCAGCGCAGCACAAACACCGTGCTGGCGGCGATCATGTAGAAGAGCCACTCGGCGAAAATCGTCAGCGAAAACAACTGGCGAAAGTTTCCGCCGAACAGCAGCAGCGCTATCGACAGCACCAGTTGCACGATCAGCGCGACCGAAGGCGTGTGGAAACGCGGATGCACATCTGCCATCGCCTTGAAGAAATATCCGTCGCGCGCCATGGCGTAGGGAACGCGAGCACCGCTCATGATCGTGCCATTCAAAGTGACGAGCATCGACAGCGCCATGCCGATGGAGACGATGGCGGCTCCCCAAACTCCGACGGCAATGGCCGTGGCTTGCGACGAAGGCCGTTCAGCAGCCGCGATCTGGTCCGCCGGCAGAACGTACTGCACCGCCGCGTTGTTCAGCATGTACAGCACGGCAACGATGCCGACACCGGCTATCAGGGCAATCGGAATGGTGCGCTCGGGCTGCTGTATCTCGCCGCTGACCATGTTGAGGTCGTTCCAGCCGTCGTAAGCCCACAGCGCTGCCACGAGAGCAGCCATGAAGCCTGCCACTCCACCTGCGGCGCCCGCGTAGTGAGTGCCGAAGTTTCTCCATGTGCCGCTGGCCGCGGTAAATCCGACCACGCCCACGCCGACGATCATCACCACCTTCAGGATGGTGAACACCAACTGAAACTCGCCGGCCTTTTTCACTCCTATGTAGTTCAGCCAGGTGATGAGCACAGCAGCCAGGATGGCCACAAGCTGGCCGTACGTGACCACGAACGGCATGCGGATGGCTGCCTGACTGAAGAACGCAAGCGCGGGGAACGTGCCGAGAATGCGCACGATTCCCGTCGCAATGGTGGCGATCGAACCAGGCTTGGCCACGATGAACCACGTCCAGGCATAGAGAAATGCAGGCAAAGGTCCGTAGGCATCGCGAATGTAGACGTACTCGCCGCCAGCCTGCGGCTTCATTGCTCCCAATTCTGCGTAGGTAATAGCACCCGCCATAGAGAGAATGCCGCCAACGATCCAGGCCAGGTAAACCAATCGGGCCGAGCCTACGGCCTGCATCATTTCGGCTGGAACCAAGAAGATCCCGCTGCCGATAATGGTGCCCACCACAATTGCGCTCGCCTGGCTCACGCCCAATTCGCGCAACAGGGTCGGTGCCTTGGTGTTGATCTCGGTCGACTGTGTCATTTCTTGTGTCTTGCGTAATGAACAGCAGATTGGACTATAAACGATGACAACGGCGATGACGGTGCGGATCGCTGTCTTGCCGTCTGAACGCAACCGCCCTCCCACTCTTCGACTGCGCAGGGCCGGATTGCAGGTCGTCACGTTTCCACTACATTCGCAACGAAAGACTTGAGTAAACTGGTTCGCCTTCTTAATATTGTGATCACTCAGGATTGGTGGATTCGAGCACGTAACAGCCGGGGTGAGGCAGGTGTCACCAGAATTAGAATTCATCCGCCGCGAAACCGATCGCGCAACGCGCGGGGTAACTTCTGATGCCTGGTTGCGTGCGCCGGCGGGAAAGTGGAATTCGCTGCAGATTCTCGAACATCTGGTGCTCACCTACACAGCCACCACCAAGGGACTGCTGCGAACCATGCAGTCGGGCGGGCCTCAGCGGGGAAAGCCCGACCTTCGGCAGCGTATTCGGTGCCTTTACGTTCTGGGAATTGGCCGGTTCCCACCAGGAATAGAAGCCCCACAACACACTGTGCCGCTGCAGGGACTGGGCGATGATCCGTTACGCCGCTTTAACGACGCGCTGGTCGCCATGGACGCCACGTTGGCGGACGCCGAAAAGTGCTTTGGATCCCGGACCCGCTTGCTCCACCATCCAGTTCTGGGCCCCCTGACCGCGCAAGAATGGCGACGTTTTCACCAGGTCCATGGGCGTCACCACTTGAAGCAGATCATCGCACGGGTGAACGGGCCTGTATAAGTTTGACGAATCGTCAGCGAAACAAGCCGAAATACCAGCTCCAGATTTGTTTTCCCTCGAACAACGCGATGAGCGAACTTACGCCCAGGAACACACCGAAGGGCACTTCGCGGGAGAGAAAAGCCGTGGCGACCGGGGCGTTCGACGCGCGATCGCTTGTGTGAAGTCCGGTCTTCGCGTCGCGAGCCACCGCGAGCATCCCAAACGCAAACAAGGTCGCCGTGATCGGAGCCAGGAAGACGACCAGTATCGTCAGGCTCAACCCAAGAAACGCGCCTATCATCGCAATCAGGGCAATGTCGCCAAAACCCATGCCGTGACGCCGCCGGACCACGTAGTACAGCGCCCAAGCCAGGTAAAAGAACCCTGCGCCGAAGAGGGCTCCGACCGCTGAGTCTAGTACCCCAAGCCCCGGCCCTGTCGGAATGCCACGCAGTCCAATGGCGCTTAGCAGAAATGCGGTGCCGGATGAGTCAAGCGGTGCAAGAAATGACAGCGCCAGGCCGATAGCTATTCCCGAGTAAGTGAACTCGTGCGGAAGCAGGCCGGTCTCGGCGTCCATGAAGATCAGGCCAATAATCAGAAAACAGAACACGCAGCCCTTCAGGCTGAGCCATGAGTTTCCCAAGGATGCGTAGCACGCCACGAACAGGATCGCAGTCAGCAGCTCTACCGCAGGGTAACGAAGAGATATGGACAGCCCACACTCGCGGCATCGGCCGCGCAGCACGAACCAACTAAGTACGGGAATATTGTCGCGCCAGCGAATCGATGTCCGGCAGTGGGGACAATATGAGGGTGGAGAGACGATTGACAGGTCGCGCGGAATACGGCTAATGCAGACGTTAAGGAAGCTGCCGAAGGCCAGTCCTACTACGAACAGCGCGCAATCGATTAAGAGGTCCAATGCCTACTAGAGTACGTTGTCAGCTCCATGCGATGGAAGAGAGACTGATCAATGGGAACGGCCGATGCCGGTGCGTTTGCGGCCTTCAGCCTTGGCTCCTTACGTAGCAAGCAACATCGCTCGCAATACACGGGCATGTCATGAAGTTCGGGTCGTGCCCTAAAGGCGCGTTGGTGGTTTCTCGGGTCGCGCTGCTCGACAAAACTTGGAATGTACGGCTTCTCTGATTTCCAAGAATTCCGGGGTCGCGCATTTCAGGGTAGCAAAGCATACCGGACAGATGCTTTCGGTGTCAGACTTCCGAGTGAAGTTTCTATTCGGAGGTTTGGCTGGGTAAATAGGGGGGCAAAACCGGTTAAAACGGGGTGGTTCTAACTTTCTATCGAGTTTCTGCCGTTCAGGAATTGCTGAGTTTTTGCTCGCCAACACAGACACCTCGGAGTCATCTGGCGCAGAACGGCCGATTGACTGATCTGAGATTGTGGGGGAGAGACAGCTTTAATTATACGCTTAGCACTTCTCTGATTTTCCAAATGTGATCGGTCAATCCCGCTTCCATCGCTGGTGTGACCCGCAACCTTCAGGACATTACCGGAGTTCGCGAGTCACTGCAGGGGCGTGCGTCCGGCGTTACGGTTATTGGAGTTTTGCTGCGTAACCGTCACGGTATTGATCAGCAGAAAACTGAGCGTCGACTCGGCAGGTAGCTTGATCTGTTCGCCCTTCTTGGTCGCGGCCACTCCCGTTCCCGCGCCCGCGCCCGCCACGGAACCAATGGCTGCACCCTTACCGCCGCCAGCGATTCCGCCAATGATTGCCCCGAGCGCCGCACCGCCGCCTGCCTTGACCGCTGTGTTCTTACCTTCGCCCTTGCCTTGGCGCGTCCACTGGTTGGTCTGCACGTTGTAGGTTCTGCCATTCACTGAAAATGAAGTGAGTTCGAGCGTCAGCACCGAGTTTCCCGCGAAACGGCCCGCGCTTTTCACGTCGACGACGTGGCCCACAACATCGGCGCCCGAAGGAATCACCGTCTCGTCGTCAATGACGATCGGCGCGCCCAGCGTGGCGTGAAACGAATCACCCACCTGGTTGCGTTCGGAATCGAGCGGGTCATTGAGCCGTACGGTTAACTGCGTTCCCGCGGGAATCGTGATTTTCCTAGGCGGAGGAGGCGGCGCTGGTGCCTGTGACACGGCCGGCTCGGGCGCAGGGGGCAGCTGGCTACTTGCCTGCAAGCTGTTGTTGTCGCCACCCGCTATGGGTCCGGGGCCTGCTCCGTGATTGCCCGCCGCGACCTGACCCGCGCCCGGACGTTTGGGAGCCGTCTTCCCTGGTTGCGCGAGGCCAGTCGCAGGTGACTCGTTGGTTGGGGGTGTCGAGGCTTGCGCCTGTTGCACCACCAGGTTGTTGACCACGGTCCTCACACCTTCAATGGTTGCCGCATCATTGGCCGCCAGGAGACGTTCCGCTTCGCTGCCGACGTTGCCGTTGAGGGTGACTACGCCGTTGGCGGACTGTACTCCGACGTCCGAGCGAGTAATTCCGGAGTCGCTGTTGATCTTGTTTTGAACTTCAGCCGCAACCTTTGCGTCGGTGCGCACGGTCGCTTTGTTGCAGCTTGAGATGGCGGCTAACAGCGCTACGATTGCTACCATGCCCAGGCGTGAGTGAACTGATCTTCATATTCGCTCCTGCGATGGCCTGCCCGGGAATAAACCCCATTTGCCCCTGGTTGTCGCTGTTCCACCACGAATAGGGGATTTGGCTCGACAGCGGGTGCTCGCGGGCCTGTGCGCGAATTCCCGCAAGGCACGCGGTAGCTCGGCTCAGGTAATTTGGGGCTTCCGCTAGGGAGCTGTCCCGCAAGTTCGCAGAACAAATCCCGAGACGATGCCTCTGTCTTACGTTATTGCCCTCAGGGGCTAAAGCCCTTGTCTTCATGCGACAGGTTGCGGCACGGCTGAAGCCGTGCCCTTTCAAAGATGGTCGGCACTTATGCAACGAAATTGCGTGACGCCACACTAGCCGTCAGGGGCATTTGGGCAAGTATTTCGGCAGCAACATCCTGCTCCAGATTCTCTGAAGGCGACGAGTCCCTTAGGGGCGTAGTTACAGTGCACGCTCGGGCATCATCCGATCGCCCAAGGCCGCAGAAGCAGCCTGACCCGTTGGAACGACAGGACGACCGGAATACTTAGTTTTGTCCGTCGGTCAGACGGTTGTTGATGGCGAACAGCGCCAGTTCCAAGCGGCTGCCGACTCCAACCTTGTCAAATATGTTAGTGAGGTGGTGTTTAACCGTGTCTTCGCTCAGCGAAAACTTACGGGCGATTTCCTTGTTGCTTAAGCCAGCAACTATGGTCGTGAGGATGTCCATTTCCCGCTTGGTCAGGCCAAAATTCTTTTGTGGCCTCTCCCCCGATGCATTCAGTCGCATGAACTCGACAATGTCGCCCACCGCTTCACGGCCAATCCAGTATTCACCGGCCATGACCGTGCGAATGGCCTTCATCAACAACTGGGTGGCGGCTTCTTTCATGACTACGCCGCGGGCTCCAAATTGCAGCGCCTGCACGATTTGTATTCGTTCAATCGCTGCCGTAAGCACGATGATCTTGGTGTTCTTGCCGTCGCCGGCGGAAGACAGTTCGCGCATTGCTTCCATGCCAGGCATTCTGGGCATGTTGAGGTCCAACAGAAGAACGTCGGGCTCCAGCTGCCGGGTTTGCGCCACGGCTTCATTGCCGTCGGCCGCTTCTCCTGCTACTTCAAGTTCTGGTTCTGCCTCCAACAAGCGGCGGAGCCCATCACGAAAGATTGTGTGGTCATCCGCTATGACGATGCGCACAGTAGTTACTTTGCTATCCATAGAATTCATACCCTTTCTGGGGAACCGTAATTTCCAACCGCGAACCGTGGCCTGGACTTGACTCGATCACCAGGTCACCACCGATGGCGCGAACCCGCTCTTTGATGACAGTTGGACCCCGATGAAGATCGTCGAGTTCTGTCAACGTCAATCGGCCAGAGAACGGAAATCCGCGCCCGTCATCATCGATTACCAGCTTCCAAAGACCATTTTGCGCGCCAAACCGGATGTAGACCGACTTGGCCGCGCTGTGCTTTCTGACATTCACCAAACCTTCCTGCACCACCCGGGCCAACTCCCGGCAGGCACCGGACGGAAGTGTAACTTCTTCTAATTCTGAAACAAACCGCGCATCGACACCAGTGTCGCTGCGAAAACGTTCCACGAGTTGGGCGAGAAAGTCAAGAAATTGGTGCGATCCAATTTCTACAGGCCTCATACTCTGCATCAATTCCCGCACATTTAATACTTCTTCGCGCAATAATTTCTGGATATGACCCAGTTCAGCGGACTGCGGCTGCCCGTTGGCCCTTCGCCGCAGGACATCAACCTGCATTTCTATGCTGATTAGGGACTGGATGGTCGTGTCATGCAGTTCGCGGGCGACTCTGGCACGCTCCATCGCCCCCGCGCGCGCGCGCAACCGGCGGAAAAGATAGATGGAGTAAAGCGCGGGTGCAACCTGGGCTACGACGTTTTGGACGAAGCGCAATTCGCGTTCCCGGTTCCATCCCAACCGCCCGTTCACGATCACGAATCGCCCGCGCCATTCCCGGCCTACCTCTAACTTGACTGCGAGCACTGACTGCACTCCCTCGACCGGCATGGGCAAGTCTTTGAATTCCAGCGAGTTCAGCCTGCGTCCCTCGTCGTCGACGGCATCAATCGCAATTCCCCCACCCGCTTCCCGCTTCATGTAAAAGGCATGAGGATACTCCGTCATTAGCGGCGAACGGTCCCCTATGGGCTGAAGTTCCCGAACCTCTTGAACTGTCTCCGAGACCTCCCCTGCCTGCGAGAATTTCTTGGTTTCCCAGCGGTAAAAGCGCTCCGAACCGGCTTGGGACAACACTTCGTACACCTGTTCCGCGCCAAACACCCGCGCCAGTTGGGCTGAGATCGCCATCAGCGCCTCACTGAGACGGTTCCCAACCCGTGCCTGCGAGAGCAGGTGATTGGTCAGGGCCATTTCGGCCCTCAGCTCTTTCTCGCGCTCCGCCAGATATCCCAACAGGAAACCACTCATCAGCAGAAGGCCGCACCGAAGCACCAAACGGGACCAGTCGACTGGTGTGTACAACAGGTGGTTGAGCACCGTCGGCCCAAACGCAACCACGGTTTCCTGCAACACCAGCAGGAGTGCGCTGATCAGAGACGTCAGAACCGTTTCATGGAGTCCGAAACGGAATGCGGTTGTCATGAGTGCGAAAAGAAAGAATACAAACACCAGGCTGTTGGGCGGATCGGTAAACAAGCAGAGCGCGATGGGCCAAACGACGTCGCTCAGTTGCATTACCCGCACAAACGATGCCCTGGGATCCGGATTCATCACCAGCCAGATCAGGAACCCCATGCTCTGGACGCTGTACACGAGCAACAGAAAAATCAAGAGCTCGTTGTAAGGCTCGGGTGCGAGCGGATGGGTGAGATCGACAACCAGCGCTGTCCCACCTAAAAATGTCCGCGATACGGCCAACACCCGTTCGAAACGGGGATTCTCGTACTGCAGGCCGGAGGCTCGCAGCCGGGTCAGAAACCGCGGGGCAAAGGGTGACGGGCGCACATGTTCGTCCTTGGTTGGTGCAAACCTGTTGGCAAGATTATGCACACGAAAGGGCTAGACCGCAATCCACCTCTGGTGTGAGGCAGTATTGAGCTGCTTGCAACTCATTGGTGCCAAATGGGTTCGAGATCCTGCGGAGGCACGATGATTTTCGTCCAGTTCAGATGAAAAGATTGCCCGCGGGGCCTGCCGGACAGAAACAGTCACCTGTATGCCGACCCCTGCCGGGATGTAGCATAGCGTTGACACTGTAGTGCCATTGAAGATTCCCGAGGGGGCTTTCCAGTGATCCTTCTTAGAATCGCTTTCGCTGTAATCACCACTTTTGGGCTTATCACAATCTCCTTGTCAGCGCTCGAACCGCCAGCAACGGGACAGTCTCAATCCAGCACTCAGTCTGCCGCAACCGTCAACGGCTACCAGCCCAAATGGTGGAAGGAGGCCATCGTCTACCAGGTCTATCCCCGATCGTTCAAAGACTCGAACGGCGATGGGATCGGCGACTTGAAGGGCATCACCTCGGAACTGGATTACATCCACGGACTCGGCGTTAACGTCATTTGGTTGAGTCCGCATTACGATTCGCCGAACGCCGACAACGGCTACGACATCCGCAACTACCGAAAGGTGATGGCCGAGTTCGGCACCATGTCCGACTTTGATGAACTGCTGAAGGGCATCAAACAACGCCACATGAAGCTGATCGTGGACCTGGTGGTCAACCACTCCAGTGATGAACATCAGTGGTTCGTAGAGAGCCGGAAGTCCAAGGACAATGCCTATCGCGACTATTACATCTGGCGTCCCGGGAAGGATGGCAAGGAGCCCAACAACTGGACGTCTTTCTTTTCAGGATCAGCGTGGAAGCAGGACCCAGCGACCGGCGAGTACTACCTGCATTTATTCGCGGAGAAGCAACCCGATCTCAACTGGGACAATCCGAAGCTCCGCAATGAAGTTTACGACTTGATGAAGTTCTGGCTCGATAAAGGCGTCGACGGCTTCCGCATGGACGTGATTCCGTTTATCTCCAAGCGCGAGGGCCTTCCCGACCTGCCTCCGGATTACATGACAAGGCCTCAGTATTTCTACGCGATGGGACCTCATCTGCATGAGTATCTGCAGGAAATGAACCGCGAAGTGCTTTCCAAGTACGACGTGATGACCGTGGGAGAGGCGTTCGGCGTGACCATGGAGCAAACTCCAACACTCGTCGATGAGCGCCGCAATGAATTGAACATGATCTTCAACTTCGATGCAGTGCGGTTAAACCGCAACGGTGATGCGTGGCGTGATTGGACGCTTCCAGAACTGAAGGCTATTTACACCCGGCAGAATGAGGCGCTCGACGTGCACAGCTGGAACACCATCTTTCTGTCGAACCACGATAATCCACGCGTCGTATCGGCCTTTGGCAACGATTCGCCGGCTTATCGCGTAGCTTCGGCCAAAGCTCTGGCCACCATGCTGCTGACACTGAAAGGCACGCCATTCATCTACCAGGGCGATGAGTTGGGCATGACAAATTATCCGTTCACGAGCATCGACCAGTGCGACGACATCGCGGTCAAAAACGCATGGAAGACCTTAGTGCTGACCAACAATGTCAGCGCGGACGTGTTCATGGCCAACGTGCGCAAGGTCAGCCGTGACAACTCCCGTACCCCGATGCAGTGGGACAGCTCTCCCAACGGGGGCTTTACCACCGCACCCAAGGCGTGGCTTGCGGTAAACCCGAACTACAAGGAGATCAACGCCAAGCAGGAGTTAGCCGACCCGAATTCAATTTACAACTACTTCCGGCAGATGGCCGAACTGCGGAGAAAGACGCCAGCCTTCGTCTATGGCGACTACAGGGACCTCGATCCGAAGAATCCCAAGATCTTCGCTTATACCCGCACCTTAGTAAAAGAACAATACATGGTCGTCTTGAACTTTTCCGAAAGCGCCATGTCGTACAACCTTCCGGACGGCCTGAAAGCGGTTCAGTTGGTGATTTCGAATCTGGGGAAACCGGATGATCGCGGCGAAGTACTTCACCTGAAAGCATGGGAAGCAAGGGTTTACAAGCAGTAGATTCCACGCGCCTCCAGCGCGGCGCACGATCCACGAAATCCGTGCCGTTTACTTCTCGACTCGGAGAAAAGCCCCGCTTGTGGCGTCTACCGCAAGACGCAGCTTGGCTTCCGTGGGGTTCTCGCCATAGAGAACGTGCCAAACCAGTTGGTTCTTGGTCGCGTCCCACGAGAGCTGAAAAATCACGGGCTGCTTGGGATCTTTCTTGGTCAGCTTCTCTCCACCGTTTTTCTGCGCGACTTCGTAGGCCTTATCGCTGTCCACCTTAAGAAACGCAATATCAAATGGCTGCGTTGAACTGTTGCTCGCGCTCCAACTGTCCTCGGCCGAGAAGCTTATCCCCTGCTCGGGCGCATCGGGGCCAACCAGTCCCGACCACACAAATAATTTCATCATCCGCTTTGAGGGGGAAGCAAATGACGCCCGCCATAACCCGGATTTGCCCTCAGCGGTCGGAGCATCGGGAGTGAATTGCGATTGCAGGCGGAACGGCTTTGCGTCCGGAGCCCATAGACGCGCCGACAGATATATCCGCTGGAACGCAGTGCGTCCGGTATCGTATTGCGCTTCCTTGACGACTGGTTTGACGGCCGGCTGAGCACCAGTTTCAGTCGGGGCTTTCTTCTCCGACGAACACGAAACCAGCAGAGACAACGCTAAGCAGAGTAGGACAGTTTTGAGCATGATGTTCGGCACCAGGCAGGTTTCTCGGTTAAATGGGTTGCCACTATTCCGGCATCTGACGAAGTGGCCGGCGCGGCGTTGCAATGCAATTCCTACGGTGCTGCAATCGGAATCGGTCTTCCCTGCTTGACACGTTCGTACACCTTTACATACTCGCGGGCAGACGCGGCCCAGGAGTAATCCTGCGCCATCCCGTTCCGCATCAGGTTCTGCCACTTCGGCGTGTCACGATACGCCATAATCGCTACCTTCACCGTATCAAGCAGGGCTTCTCCACTGTACTCCTTGAACTTGAACCCCGTCCCCTTTCCAGTCGCCGGATCATACTGCTCAATCGTGTCGTCAAGTCCTCCAGTGGCGCGCACGATGGGCACAGTCCCGTACTTAAGGCTGTAGAGTTGGTTCAGTCCAGCGGGCTCGTATCGTGACGGCATCAGAAACATGTCAGAGCCCGCTTCGATCTTGTGCGCCAGCCGGTTGTTGAACTCGATCTTCACGGAGAACTTCTGCGGATACTGCTTATTAAGGCGCCGGAACATGTCTTCGTATTCGCGGTCGCCGGTGCCGAGTGCAATCACGATCATCTCTTCCCGCGCCATCCGGTCCGCCACGTGCTGAATCAGGTCAAAACCCTTCTGGCCGGCGAATCGCGACACGACACCCACCACTGGCAAGTGGGTGTCGACGGCCAATCCAAATTCCTTCAACAGGTCCTGCTTGCATTTAGCCTTCGGGGAAAGATCATCCGCGGAATAATTGGCGGCAATCATAGGATCGGTTGCGGGGTTCCACTCCGTATAGTCAACGCCATTGAGAATGCCGGCAAGCGTGCCCGCGCGCGCTCGGAGCACTCCTTCGAGACCAAATCCGTATTCGGCTGTCTGGATCTCCTGGGCGTACCTTCGGCTCACCGTGGTTATGAAATCGGCTTCGGCGATGGCGCCCTTCAGGAAGTTGGCCTTGCCGTAGAACTCCAGCTTTGCCACCGTGAACAAGTCCCACGGCAGCATGAGCAGCGGCAGAACCTCCGGCGGGAACAGTCCCTGATATCCCAGGTTGTGGATGGTAAGGACGCACGGCGTTTGCGCGAACGCCGGGTCTTCGCGGTACAGCGTCTTCAGCAAAATTGGAATCAGTGCAGTCTGCCAATCGTGACAGTGGAACAGGTCCGGCTTTCCCAGGATTTTGGTGGCCTCGAGCACAGCCCGGCAGAACAGGGCAAATCTCTCCGCGTTGTCGTGGTAATCGCCCAATGGAGTTCCATAGAGAGCGTCGCGATCGAAGAATGGAGGGTAATCGATGAAGTAGAATTGCACACCGTTGCGCACTCCGCCATCGAGCACCGAACAGAAGCGATAGCGATCATCGAATGGCACCGTAATGCTGCGGATCACCGGGCGTGGGTTGTCGAGTTTGGTTAAGCGGTAGCGGGGAAGATAGACCGTCACCTTATGCCCGAGTTTCGCCAACTCCTGGGGAAGTGATCCCACCACATCCGCGAGCCCGCCGGTTTTCGAGAAGGGGACACATTCGGATGCGGCAAAGGCGATATGCATGAAACCTCCAAGCTGGGTCGAGCTTCCCTCGGGCAACATGCCGAACGGCGCAATGCAGCCCGCCCGTTTATGATATTGCAACGAGCAAAACACTTGAGTCTAATCGCGCGATCGAAAGAGGGTCAACGTGGCCAAGTCCGCGTCCCATGAAAAAGCTGTAAACCGTGCTGGAAAGCGCAAGCCCAAGCTGGGACAGAACTTTCTCATCGACCACTCTGCCGCGCGGCGGATCGTCGACGCGCTGGGTGATGTCTCGAATCGTACTGTGGTGGAGATTGGTCCGGGTCGGGGCATGCTGACCGACCAATTGGTCAAGCGCGCCAGGCGGGTCATCGGTATTGAACTTGACCATGTGCTGGCGGCTCAGATGCGAATGCGCTACGCGACTTTGCAGAATGTCGAGATTCTCGAGTCCGACTTCGTCACGGTCGAATGGACTTCCATGGTCGGTCGCCGTCCCGGCCCGCTGCACGACCTTCGGCCCACGCAGCCCGAAACGGTCGACATTATCGGCAACCTGCCATACTACGTGACCTCCGATATCGTGCTGCGCATTCTCCAGGAGCACCAGAGCATCGGGCGGGCAGTCATCATGGTGCAGCGCGAGGTAGCCGACCGGATCTCCGCCGAGCCGGGCAGCCGCGATTACGGATTGCTGTCAGCCACCGCGCAATTATTTGCGCGCGTTGAAAACCTTTTCACCCTTCCTCCCGATGCCTTCGATCCTCCACCCACTGTGCATTCCAGCGTGCTGCGAATGACGATGGAACCACGAATGTCAGAGTTGCAGATCGAAGCTGAGCCCTTCCTGGAAATGTTGAAGCTGGCGTTTGCCCAAAAACGCAAGACGCTGGTTAACAATCTGAAAGGAAGTTATGACGATAAGGCAGTCCGCGCAGCCTTGAAAGCCGCAGGAGTACGTGCCCAGGTCCGTGCGGAGGCCCTTTCTCTCGAAGAGATGGCCACCTTATTCCGCGCTTTGCCCCAGGCGTAAAATTCAGCCTGGGAGCCATAGCACGAGGTTCTCGACCTACGGCATGCAGAGGAGTGATCGCCATGACCACCGCTGTTCGCCAGCCAGCCGTTGCAGGACGCTTCTATCCGGGAAACGCGCAGCACCTGCGCACCGAAGTGGAAACCTTCATCACCCCACGCGCCACTGCAGGACAAAAGGCAGTCGAGACCGAAACCAAGATACCCGCAGTGGGATGCGTTGTGCCCCATGCCGGCTACATGTACTCGGGAGCGGTTGCAGGCGCGGTCTACCGCAGATTGGAACTGCCTCGCCGCTACGTCATTCTCTGTCCGAACCACACCGGGATGGGCGAGTCATTGGCCATAATGAGCCGTGGGGCATGGCACACTCCGCTGGGCGACGTACCGGTCGATGCCGATCTCGCCGAAGCCCTCAAGGCCGCCGCGCCCTTGCTCAGCGAAGATCAGGCCGCTCATCGTTTCGAGCATGCCTTGGAAGTGCAGCTTCCGTTCCTGCAGGTATTGCGGCCCGGCTTTCGTTTCGTGCCCATCACCGTCGGCACCGCCAACTTCGAAGCCCTCAGCGCGCTCGGAAACGCAATCGGGGACCTCCTGGCAAACCTGACTGAAGCGGCGCTAGTGATCGCTTCCAGCGACATGAACCATTACGAAAGCGACGCCGTAACGCGGGTAAAGGACGGCCGCGCCATCGACCAGTTGTTGGCGCTCGATCCGCGGGGCCTTTACGATACCGTGCGCGAAGGCAACATCAGCATGTGCGGCTACGGTCCTGCAACCATAATGCTCACCGCCGCGCGCAAGATGGGGGCAACCAGGGCGGAGCTCATCCGCTATGCGACGTCAGGCGACGTCTCGGGTGACCGTGACATGGTAGTGGGCTACGCCGGAATTGCCGTGTATTGATACGAGCGTCAGTGACCAAAAGCACAGGGCGGCCGCAAAGCCGCCCTGTTGCCGAAATTGCGAACACTCTTACTTAGGACTGCCGCCCGCGCTGTGGGCTGTTCCTCCCGAACCTGTTGCGCGACTCGTTCCGCCGGAGCTATGCGCGGGAGCCCAGGAGCCTTGCCCTGCGGACTGGCTGCCCCCGTAGGCCGGCGTCCACGATGAGTAGCCCTGAGACGACCAGGCCGGCGCGGCCGGCGCGGCAAACACGTGGCCGGAACGATTGTCGCCACGCCCGGAATTGGGCTGATTGAAAGCAGCCCTCGACGATCCCGTTGCCGGAGAGGCAGACGCGGCCCCGGTCGCGAACATCGTGTTAGATCTGCTCATGGCAGACGCCCGCGAGTTCCGCGCAGCAACTCCTCCACCTGTCGCGCCGATTGTCGGCGCAGTCATGCCGGAGGTGCTGGTATGACCGATCACACTGCGGAAATTTGGAGGCGTCGGCCCACCCGGAATATACGCAGGCGCAACGCCAATCCGTCCAACCATAATCGACGGCCGAGGCCCGTTGGTTGGCACGATGGGAGCAGCCGGAGGGAAGTATCCCGGTGGTCCTTTCACCACTGGCGACGACGGCTGCCAGGCAGTCACGATTCCGCCATTCCCAAACGAATTGCCAGGTGCCCAGAACCAGCCAATTCCCGGCGTGAATCCCCACGCGCCGTAGTGATAGGGCAACCATCCCCAAGGGTAGGCCGAGGCCCACGCATAGCCGAATCCTGGCGTGAACGCCCATGCCCCGGAGATATACGGGTCCCAGCCAATCCAGCTAGAGGCGCCGTATGGCTGCCACACCAGGCCATAACCGGGCGCGTTGAAAAAACCACCGTAATACGCCAAGTCCTGGAAACCGTATCCCGCCAACGCAGGCGAGCCGTACGACCCGTACCCGGTATTGTTGTAAGCATAGACGGTCTGGTAGGCGGAGCGCTCACTGTTCCAGCGGTCGAGCGGAAGATTGTCCACTCCCTTGGCCATGGTGAATCCTGCTGGATTTGTGGAGTCGAGGGTGAGCGTCTCGCCCTTCTTAATCTTGACCAAATCGGCGTTACTTGCCAGTTGCGAGGCTCCATGCACTACGGCAACCTCAGCCTGATCTCCGTTCATCATGAACCGCACCAGCGAGTTCCGCTGCACGACAAAGCTGCGGTCGGCAGCGATGACACGATAGATATTGTTCTTGCCGGAGCGAGTATCGAAGTACATGGTGCCGCGCACCAGTTCGACTTCGTTGATCATTTCGCCGGCATCGTTGATCAGTAGCTGCGTGAATCTCACGTCCGTGGCTTCGCCCAAACGCACCACACTGTTATTTTCGAATTCCACCTCTGCCAGCCCATCGCCACCCGTCACCAAGCTCGATCCTTCGACAACTGGCGAGTTCAGTATGGCGCGCTCCAGTCCCTGGCCCGTGCCGCGACTCATTTGCACCTTGCCGTCTTCGTAGCTCAAGCGGACAATCCTGACGTGCGACGACGCCTGGGCGGACAAAACCAGAAACAGCATCGCCGCCATGACGGCCAATCCGTAATTTTTGCGCGTTGCCATACTCGTAACCCCCTGAAGCCAAATCACCCGAAGCAGCTATTCCTTGGTGGTCTAGCGTTCAACGTGACGGAGACACCAATCCCGCCCCTATCCACACCTATTAAACACCGCTTTGATGCGAAGTTGCCGGAAATCGATGCTGAACGAATGCATGTTTCTCCGTTTCGACCCCCCGTTCGACAACGGGCGCGAGGGGCCCCTGGCCTAGCTGGATTTACGGTTGGGTCACAGTCTCGCTTGACGCGCCGGTATTCCCCATCGTTTTCAGCATCTGTTTGGCCGTCACCCGATTGATGTGCATCATGTTAGGGTCATCGGCGATCTTTTGCAAAATCGGCTCAATGGCCTGCAGTTCCTCGACGAAATGACTCGCCTGCATGTCCTGTAAGTCTCTCAACTCAGCGTCCAGACCCAGCTTGTCGAAGCGGTACTTAAACGCCAGTTTGCGCCCAAAGTCGAGCGTCGTGGCAATCGCCTGGAATAGCCTGGTCAGTTCCTGTACGTCGGAGTTTGTCGAGTAGTTGTAAGTTGTAGAGCCTCCGATGGCCTGTCCCCCAACGGACTGGCCGTGGTATCCCAGGGTCTTCTGGCCTGTCTTGGCAATGTTCTTTTGTTTGGCCTCGAAGTTTCCTTGAAAATAATCCAGCTTCCTGGCCAACTCGAAGATCTTGCGCCGACTGACATCCGTTATTGTGAAATCCTGCGAAAACGTGTCGCTATCGCCGCTGTCGATGGGGTTGCCGACGCCGTCGAAGTGAGCATTGCCGGCATCATCGATGGCAATCGAATATCGCACCCAGGGACGGCCCTGGTCCCAATCAAACTTGAACGTGATATAGGAGCCCGTTGGTGGTTCCACGGGCGTGACTTGATGAACGACCTGTGCAGTTGCACCAAGCGTCCATATCAGCAACAACGTCAGGAGGCACTTCAGAGACAACGATTTCATGCTCGCGATCGATTTTAGCTGAAGTTGACAGTAGCTCTGTACCCTGGCCAACCTGCCTGGCTCGTTGGTCAGGAAACCATCCCTCACCGCGTTCCGGCGTGTTGCCGGCGCAAAGTCGCCGCAGTATGGAGGTGACAGATAGCAATCGCCAGCGCGTCGGCAACATCGGGCGGTTCTGGAGGTTCAGGGAGACTCAACAATCGCGCGACCATTAACTGCACCTGCGACTTTTCCGCGCGACCATAGCCGACCACTGCTGATTTGATGGACAGCGGCGAGTACGCAATCACGGACAGTCCCGCCTGCGCCGCGGTCAGCATCGCTACACCACGCACGTGTCCGAGCTTAAGCGCCGACTTAACATTCACGGCGTAGAACACGTCCTCGATGGTAACGACCTCCGGGGAGTAGGCGGCGATGACTTCGCTCAATCCTCGGCAGATCTTCATCAGCCGGAGTTCCAGCGCTTCTCGCGGAAGCAGCCGGATCGCACCGCTGCACAGGTGGTGAAGGCAGCCTTGCTCGTCCTGCTCAACCACGCCGTAGCCTGTGTACTGGCCGCCGCAATCTATGCCAAGAACCCGCATCATCTTACGCCGAGTCTAGCAGGCGCGGGCGCAGAAGAGAGGTGAGCATCTAGGGTCGCTGGGATTAGGTCGGTGAACATCAGGGCGGCCATGCGCACCGCAAAAAATGTACTGCGACGGGGCAGAACGCGCGGTCATACGATACCATCTTTTACAGTTAACTCCACAGGAGGGATGGCGCAAGCAATGAGAGTTGGCATTTTGACTGGCGGCGGCGATTGTCCTGGCCTCAACGCAGTGATTCGGGCAATTGTGCGTAAAGGGATTCTCCACTATGACGACGAGTTCGTCGGTTTCATGGAAGGCTGGCGGGGCGTCCTGGAAAACAAAACAATGGCGCTGAATTACGACGCCATTTCCGGTATTCTGCCGCGCGGCGGCACCATCCTGCGCACCTCTCGAACTAACCCAACCAAGCGCGAAGGCGGTTTGGCGCGCTGCATGGAAACCCTGAAACACAACAGCCTCGACGCTCTGATCGCCATCGGTGGCGACGACACTAATAGCG
This sequence comes from uncultured Acidobacteriaceae bacterium, assembly GCA_963779555.1. Taxonomy (GTDB): domain Bacteria; phylum Acidobacteriota; class Terriglobia; order Terriglobales; family Acidobacteriaceae; genus DASRAA01. The sequence continues at coordinate 46,481 of CAVZYS010000029.1, read as the reverse complement.
TGGCGCAGAAGTTGTTCGAACAAGGCATCAAAGTCGTGGGTGTTCCCAAGACCATCGACAATGACCTGAGCGGAACCGACTTCTGCTTCGGGTTCGACACTGCCGTCAACACGGCCATGGAGGCCATTGACCGCGTTCACACCACTGCCGAAGCCCACCAACGCGTCATGGTGGTGGAGGTCATGGGCCGCGACGCCGGTTGGATCGCCATGTACAGTGGCATTGCCGGGGGCGCCGATGTAATCCTCATTCCGGAAAAACCGTTCGACATCGAGGAGGTGGCGGAGCGCATTCGCCTGCGCCACGCTCGCGGACGCTACTTCAGCATCATCGTTGTCGCCGAAGGCGCCAAGTTCGCCAGCGATGTCGATCCCTTGCAAGGCGCTCCGGTGGTCACCGAGATGGGGAAGGACGAATTCGGCCACGTTCGCCTCGGTGGTGTAGGGCAGATCCTGGCGCGCGAAGTGGAACGCCGGACCGGACTGGAAACCCGCTACGTCGTGCTGGGACACATCCAGCGAGGTGGTTCGCCCAGTGCCTTTGACCGTGTGCTGGCTTCGCGCTATGGCATCGGGGCAATCGACATGGTGCATCGCGGCGAGTTTGGCTGCATGGTCGCCTTGCGCGGCAACGACATCGTCTCGGTCCCTCTCACAGAAGCGATCAATAAGAACCGGCTGGTCGATCCCGCACTGATCGATGTGGCGCTGGGTATGAGCGAACCTCTCAAGCGCGACAAGAAGTAATTCGCAGTTTCGAATCGCGGTGCAGGTTTATAGCTTGCACCGCGAACGTTGGTTCATCTTGCATTGCCCCTGCAGTTCCCGTCTAATGAGCACGCTTAACTATACTGGCACTGGAGGAGACGAAAGATGCAAGCCAGAAAGCTGGTTCTATCCTTTGTAGCTTTACTCCTCAGCGCGGTGACCGCGCACGGACAGAGTCCTTTCGCCCCGAAAGTCGCCGGCCCGCTGTCGCAGCGTGTCGTGGCCTACCAAATCGAGGCCAACTACCTTCCCGAAAAGCATGTGGTCGAAGCAACCGAGACATTGACCTATCACAACCTGACAGGAAAGCCGCTCGATCACTTTCCGTTTCATCTCTACCTGAATGCGTTCCAGCCGAATTCCACATGGGTCCGCGAAGCCCATCGCGACGGCAATTTCCGCACCAGCACCTTCAAGAAAGGTTGGGATGCGAAACACAACGGTTCCGACGAGGTGACCTCGCTGGAGGTCGCCGGCCTGGGCGATCTGACCAAGCAGATCAAGTTCGTATCTCCAGACGATGGCAATCCCGACGATAAGACGGTGATGGAAGTCGCACTTCCTCGTCCGGTCGAACCAGGGCAGGATGTCACATTCAAAATCAAGTTTCGTGCCACGTTTCCCGAGGTCCTCGCCCGCACCGGTTACAAGCGCACGTTCCTTCTGGCCGGCCAGTGGTTCCCCAAGGTTGGAGTGTGGTGGAACGGCGCATGGAATTGCCACCAGTTTCACGCCATGACGGAATTCTTCGCTGACTTCGGAACCTACGACGTAAAGATCACCCTACCCAAGGACTACGTCATCGGCGCTACCGGAGTGCAGACTAGCGATACCGACAACGGTAACGGCACCAAGACGGTAGCCTTCCACGCGGAAGACGTGCATGACTTCGCCTGGACCGCCGATCCGAATTTCAAGGTTCTGGAGAGCCAGTTCAACGGCAGCGTGGGAGCGGTGAAGGTTCGCCTGCTCACCTACGAAAGCCATCAGAGTTCGTGGCAGCGCTACCTCGATGTTATGCAAGGCACCATGAAGCGTTTCGACGAGTGGTATGGGCCTTATCCCTATGCTCAAATCACGGTGGTAGATCCGCCGCATGGCGCGATGGAGGCCGGCGGCATGGAGTATCCGACCTTTATCACTGGCGATACCTTCTGGTGGGCGCCGAAGGGCCAGAAGGCATTTCCGGAGGTCGTCACCGAACACGAGTTCGGCCACCAATATTGGTACGGCATGGTAGCCACCAACGAGTTCGAGAATGCATGGCTGGATGAGGGCATCAACAGCTACACCGAAGTCAAAGTGATGAACAGCCTTTACGGCAGGGACACAAGCCTGCTGAACTGGCTTGGAGCTCAAATGGGCGACGCCGGGGAGCAACGACTGTCATACCTTGGAGTGGCCGAGACCGACCCGTTATCCCGGCCCAGCTACCAGGACATGAGCATGGGCGCCTACGGCGGCATCACGTATGGCAAGACCGCAACCATGCTACTGACTCTGGAGGCCGTCGTCGGTCAGGAGACGCTGCAAAAAGCCCTGCATGCCTACTTCATGAAGTATCGCTTCACCCATCCCACCCAGGAAGACTTCCTGCGCACGGTCAACGAAGTCGCCGGCCAAGACCTCGGCTGGTACTGGCAACAGGCGGTTTATGGGACCCAGGTCTTGGATTACAAAGTCCGGCGCGCCGACTCGGTCCGGGTCGACTGGGCTAACAAGGACGCTCCCGAGGAGAAGAAAGGCGAAACCCTCTACCGGACGGACATTCTCTTGCAACGTCTCGGTGACTTCGTCTTCCCGGTCGTGGCAGAAATCAAGTTCGACGATGGCGAAACCATCCGCGAAAAGTGGGACGGCCAGGATCGTTGGAAGCGGTATACGTACTTGAAGAAAGCCTCCGTGCTCTCGGTCGAGATCGACCCTGACCACCAGATCACCATGGACCGCAATTACCTCAACAACAGCATCGCCACCGAACCGCAGCATGGAGCCATCCAGAAGATTTCGACCTACTGGCTGTTCTGTACGCAGTTCGTGGCCCAGATGTTGAGCTGGCTGGCATGACACAGGAGACGGCGATGGCAGACGATAACAAAGGATTGGTGGCTGCCGGAGCGAGCCTGGTGTGGCGCCATCAGCGCGTTCTGTGGTGGGTGTTCGCGGTCAACTTCATTCTGGGCGCCTTGGGTACAGCGGACACGCACCACCAATTAGAGGAGGTGCTCGGCCACAGTCTCGCCGGGCGATCGCTCACCAACGGCTTCGATTTTGGAATGTTCCTCGAGCTGGTGCGCGTTCCCGAGTCAAATTTGTTTCGCTCGCACGGAGCATCGTTACACGCGGGCCTTCTGTTCTTCTTGTTCATGCTCTTCGTAACTGGTGGAATCCTGACCGTGTACCGCGAAGATCGAAAGATAAAGACAGGAGAATTCTTCGGCGCTTCCGGGGCCTTCTTCTGGCGGTTCGTTCGGCTGGCCCTGTTTTCGCTCGTTCCCTTTGCGATATTGGGTTTTGCGTTTTGGGGCACGAACAAATTGTCCGATCGTATCGGCGACCGCACCGTGTCGGCCCAGACCGGTTTCTACATTTTTCTGGCCGGAGCCATCCTGATTACGCTGCTTGCTCTGTTTGTCCGGCTCTGGTTCGATATTGCTCAGGTCCGAGCCGTTGTACAGGACGAGCACAAGATGTGGCCCAACCTCTGGAAAGCGCTCGGCATTAGCTGGCGCAACGCATCGACTTTGTTTCGTGTGTACCTGTGCATCAGTGGCGTGGCATGGGTGACGCTTGCCGGCGGGTTGTTCCTTTGGACCAAGCTTCCGCCCACAGCGACGCCGGTGACGTTCCTGCTGCTGGAGTTCATCATCCTGATGCAGCTGCTTACGCGGCTCTGGCAGCGGGCCAGCACAGTGACCTGGTACAGACGCCATGCTGCGGCGTTCCCTGCAGATGCGGTGGACTACACGACTCCGGCTCCGGTTGAGCTGGTCGAAGCATTGCCCGAGGTTGTGGAGCAGGCCCCAGCCCCCGAGTCTGAGGCTGCACCTGGTTTCAGCAAACCCGAGGATCCGCCGCACCAACCATGACTGGCAGACGCCAATCTGCGTGCACAAAAAACGGGGCGCTTAACGCGCCCCGCACCATGTTTCAGCCTGCACATCGGATGGTTTCCCTGAGGTGAGCCCTTAATCCACTGCTCCAAATGTCTTCAGGTCTTCTGGTCCTTCTTGCAGTGCTACCTTCTCTTTGCCCTGGGCCAGTTCCCGGACCGATTCCACCACGTCAGGATTGGCCAAAGTCGTGATATCTCCAGTGTTCATGTTGTTGGAGACGGCTGCAAGAACACGCCGCATGAGCTTGCCGGATCGCGTCTTTGGCATATCCGGAACAATGAGAATCCTGCGCGGGCGGGCAATCTTGCCAATCATCGTCTCAATGACGTGATTGACCCTGGTCAGGATCTCCGCATGCTGAGGGGGCAGTACATCAGGCTGCAGGACGATATAGACCTCGGGCACGCGGCCTTTGATCTCGTCCACCACCGGCACCACCGCCGCTTCTGCCACCTCGGGAACCGTCAGGCACGCAGACTCGATTTCCTTTGTGCCCAAGCGGTGGCCCGCCACGTTGATGACGTCATCCACGCGACCCAAGATCCGGAAATATCCGTCCACGGCCAGCACGGCTCCGTCCGCCGCGAAATACGGCCAGTCACGCCAGTCCTTGCTGTTGCGATCCTTGCAGTATTTAGCGTAATACTGCTCGACGAAGCGCGCACGATCACCCCAAATGGTTTGCATGATCCCTGGCCAGGGATTGCGAATGCAGATATTACCTGCCTTCCCTGAACCGGCGGTCATATCCTCTCCCATTTCGTCGATGATGGTGGGGTAGATGCCCGGCATACCTGGGCCCGCGCTTCCCGGCTTCATGGGATTCAGCGCCGGCTTGGTGCTGCAGAGGAATCCTCCGTTTTCGGTTTGCCACCACGTGTCTACAATCACTGCTTCGCCTTTGCCAACCGTTTCGTAATACCAACGCCAAACCTCTGGCTCGATGGGTTCTCCCACCGTGGTCATGTGCTTGAAATGGTAGTTGTATTTGGCGGGTTCATCGTGACCGGCCTTGCGCAACATGCGGATAGCCGTGGGCGAGGTGTGGAAGATGTTGACATCCAGCCGCTCGGCGATTCTCCATACCCTGCCGGCGTCGGGGAAGGTCGGGACACCTTCGTAGATGACACTGGTGGCGGCCAGGGCCAAAGGTCCATAGACGATAAACGAGTGACCGGTGATCCAGCCGATGTCGGCCATGCACCAGTACACATCTTCGGGGTGTATGTCCTGGATGTATTTGGAGCAGCCAGTCACATAGGCGAGGTAGCCGCCAGTGCGATGTTGACAGCCTTTGGGCTTACCGGTGCTACCGCTGGTGTACATAAGAAACAGCGGCGCCTCCGCATCCATGGGAACGGGAGGAACGATCTCACCCGAGTAGTTCGGCAGGATCTCGTCAACGAAGAAATCGCGCCCTTCCACAAACGGTGAAGCGGACGCATTCTTGCCTGGCTGACGCCTCCACACCAGCACCTTTTCCACATCCTGACCATCCTGCTTGGCTATGTCCAGCGATATCTCAGAGGCCGCTTTGTGGTCGAGCAGCTTGCCATTGCGATAGTAACCGTCCATCGTGATCAGGATGTGGCTGCCCGAATCGGCGATGCGCCGACCGCACGCCTCGCCGCTGAAGCCTCCAAATACAACGGAGTGAATCACTCCCAGGCGGGCACAGGCCAGCATGGTGATCGGTAGCTCGGGGACCATGGGCATATGAATGGTGACGCGATCTCCGCTCTTCAGGCCGCAGAAATCGCGCAGCAGCGCCGCGAATTCATTCACTCTCACATAAAGTTCGCGGTAGGTGACGGACACGGGCGCTTCTTCTTCCGGTTCTGGAACAAAGATGAGCGCCGCTTTGTTCTTGTGCTTGGCGAGATGCCGGTCCACGCAGTTATACGAAGCGTTGATCTTGCCGCCCACAAACCACTTCCAGAACGGCGGATCGCTGGTGTCGAGCGTGGTGTCCCAGTACTTGTCCCAGCTCAATAGATCGGCGTACTCCCGGAAACACTCCGGGAAATTCTTCTCGCTGAAGCGTTCGTTAACATCGGGATCGGTCAGATTTGCCTGGCCGACAAATTTCGCGGAAGGATAATAGTATTCTTCCTCCCGCCAATGGACTGCGATCTGGGCCGCGCTGGTTTCGACCACCGCATTCTGCTCAGGAAGAGTTCGAGGCATATCAGTCACTCCTTAGATTTCTGAAATTGAAGTGCAACCCCGGCAGTTGCCCGCCAGAGTTTCCTGGGTTGGCGCAACGCGTCGCTGCGCTCCGCCGAAGCCCATATGATGGAACATTCCGTACGTCACTGCAACGCCGTTTCTCGTACTTGAGCGTTTACAGGTAGAACCTTACATGACCCGGCCCGCCATTGTAGCGGGCCGGAAATCCCATTACCGCCTGATTCACTTGTCCTTGGAAACACCCGCTGGTAACGGCTGGTTTTCCAGTGCCGTCCTCATCTGGTGCCACGCGTGCCGGGCTTCCTCCACTGAGCCCTCATCTTCGATGGTCGTGATGTCGCCGGGGTTCTTCTCCTGGGTCACTGCCTTCAGGACACGCCGCATGATCTTACCGCTGCGCGTCTTGGGCAGCATGTCCACGAAGTTCAATTCGCCGATGACAGCTACCGGCCCGAGTTCATGCCGCACCTGCTCCACCAGCTTATGCTTCAACTCCTCTGACGGAGTGAAGCCCTGTTTCAGCACGACGAATGCCGAGATCACTTCGCCGCGCAGGTCGTCGGGCCGGCCAATGACGCCCGATTCCGCGACTGCCGGGTGGCCGAGCAGCGCGGTCTCGACTTCGATGGTTCCGATACGATGACCGGCGATCTTGATGATCTCATCGGCTCGGCCGGCAAACCAGACGTAACCATCTTCGTCGATTTGCGCAGAATCGCCGGTGTAATAGACACCCGGGATAATCTGCCAATAATCGCGGCCGTAGCGTTCCTTTTCACCCCACAGGTCCGGGGTCAGTCCCGGAAAAGGCCGCTTGATCACCATGATGCCCTTTTCGTTTACGCCGCATTCAGTCCCATCCATCTGCACCACTGCCGCATCAATGCCCGGCATGGGAATTGTTGCGCAGCCCGGCTTGATGGGCAACATACCCAGCCCGTAAGGATTGCCGAACACCGGCCCGCTGGTTTCGGTCTGCCACATGTGATCGATTACCGGGATTTTGTTTTTGAATATCTTCTTTTGCAACCAGTCCCAAGCCGGCGCGTTCAATACTTCACCCGCGCAAAACACCCGTTCCAGATACTCGTAATCCACATTGCCAAAGGCTGTGTCGCCATACCGCATCAGCAAACGCACCGCGGTTGGAGAGGTAAAAATACCGGTTACGCGGTACTCCTCGATTAGCGTCTTCCAATTGGTTTCCGGAGCCGGATAATCGAGCGCGCCCTCAAAAGCAATCGTGGTGGCGCCCGCAATCAAAGGCGCGTACACGATGTAGCTGTGCCCAACGATCCAGCCGATGTCAGAGGTTGACCACCATACGTCGTTGGGCTTCAGGTCAAACAGCCACTTGCCCATGCTGTGGATGTGGACCTGGTAGCCGCCGTGAGTGTGAACGGCCAGCTTCGGCGTCGCAGTTGTACCCGAAGTAGCCAGGATGAACGCCGGCTCGTTCGACTCCATCGTGACATAGTCGCCGCTATGCCCAGCGGCGTGCGCCAGGAAGTCCTCCCAAAAGATGTCGCGTCCTGTGCGCATCGCAGTCTCGCCTGCTCCCCGCTTGAGGACGACGACGTGCTCCACCTTGTCACCTGCGTTTTCCAGGGCCTCATCGACGATCCACTTCAGCTGAGTATCCTTGCCCTTGCGATAGGTCACATCGGCGGTGAAGACCAGTCGCGAACCACTCGCCTGGATGCGGTCGCCCAAAGCCTTGGCGCCAAACCCCGCGAACACCACCGAGTGAATCGCACCGATGCGGACCGTCGCCAACATCAGGATAATGGCTTCCGGAGAGGTGGGCATGTAGATGGTCAGGCGATCGCCCTTGTTGATGCCCATTCCGCGCAGCGCCGCCGCCACCCGCTCGACTTCGTGGAGCAGGTGGGCATAGGTGTAAACACGGCGTTCGCCGCGCTCGTTGAGGTAAATCAGCGCGGTATGTCCGCCCCAACCGCGCTTAACGTGGTAGTCCAGAGCGTTGTAAGCCAAGTTCGTCTGTGCCCCGACGAACCACTTAAACGTGGGCGGAGTCCATTCCAGCACGCTGTCCCACTTACGGAACCATGGCAACTCGTTCGCCGCGCGTCCCCAAAAAGCCTCCGGATCCTGCTTGCCCTCGTCAACCCACTTCTGAACTACCGGGGTGACTAGATGGTGCGCTGCGTGCGGCGCGTGCTCCTCGACTGCTGTTTTCGACGTGTTCTGTGGTTCCGATATTTTCGTTGCTGTACCCATCTTAAAACTCCTTACGACTATGAATTTTTGCCATCCTGGATCCTTAATAATATTGTTCGCAAACAGCGGGACCTTCCCGCAACGGGCTCCAATTCCCAACTCCAATTCGATCTGATCAAGCAGAGGCGTGGCACCGTCGCAAGCTGCACTCCCGAAGGGCCATTTCTGGCGTCAGGTCCGAACTCTAAGAAAGCGGCAAAACCTTTTTGCCGTTGACTGTATTCACCAACGTCGCCATGGCGATATACCAGGCGATCAAACCCACGACAAAAATCTCCCATCCTGCCAGGACCGGGGAAACGATCCCGATCACCACGCCGTCTAGCAACAGGAACGCCAGCAACAGCAGCCAGAATAGTACCGCCAGGAATTTGCCGACCTTCTGGACTGCGATGCAAAAGGCAAGCGTGAACAGCGTCCACATGAGGAAAAATCCAAGCTCCTCGGGATGACCCGCTGGTATGCCCGTCTTGGGCTGCACGTAGAGCAGCACAAACAGTGACCACCAGAAAGCGCCATAGCACATGAAGGCAGATCCGCCGAAAATGCTTCCTTTTCGAAGGTCTACCACTCCCGCAACGAATTGCGCCGTGCCCCCGAACGTGATCGCCAACGCCAGGGTCGGTCCGGCGCTCCAGAAGCCTACGTTATGCAGACCTGTCGCCATCGTCGTCAAGCCGAAACCCATCAGCCCGACAACCGCCGGATTGGCCCACCATTCCCTGTAGATGCCCGCGTCTGTTACTTCAGCCATCTCATGATCCTTTCCAGAGAAGCGGCCCTAGTCGTCCTAAGGTCAACTTGTTGTTAACACCTATGCATGCTTGGGCCGGCGTGCCATTAATTCGGCAACCAGCGCCACCGCCGCCAGAACCGCTGCGGTATAGAACGCCATCTGGTAATTCTTGTATTTGTCGAACAGCACACCAGCGATCCTGGGGCCGATAATCCCGGCCACACCCCAAGCCGTAAACAGCATTCCGTAGTTGATACCAGCGTTCTTGGTACCCCAGAAGTCGGCAGTGGCGGAGCCATTCACCGACAACTGCGTGCCGTAGCACCAGTACACGATGAACACCATGATGTATAGCATCGTTACGTTGCCGCCCGTCAAATAGAGAATCGGCATGGAAACCATCGAGATGCCGATCATCAAGCGCAGCACGTTCAAGCGGCCAAAGGTGTCTGACATCCATCCCGAAAGTATGCGGCCCGAAGCGTTGCCGACCGCGCCCACCACCAGTCCGATGAGAGCCAGTGCCTCACTGGGGATCTGCATGCTCTTGGCGAAAGGTACCAGTTGACTGATCACCATCAGCCCGGCCGAGGTGCCCAACGCATAAGCCACCCACATGAAATAGAACGTCGGCGTTCTCAACACTTCGCCTGGAGTAAATTCCTGGGTCGTGGCGCTCGCTTTGGCTGTCGCTGGTGCCGGTGTCCATCCTTCCGGTCGGTATCCAGTGGGAGGATTCTTCAGCAAAAACGCCCCGATTACCGTCATGACCAGGAAAATCGCACCCAGGATCATGAATGTGGTGTGGACGCCGTACGAAGGAATGAGGACTTTGCCGGCAAGAGGCCCGAAAGATTGCTGATCCGGCGCCATACCCACCCACAGCCAACCCCACAGCCAAGCCACGCTTGTCGGGGAACCATTTCGCCATCACCGGTATAGGTGTGGAATACCCGAAACCGTTGCCCAAACCGCCAATCACCCCGAAGCAGATATACAGATAGGTCAGGCTCGTGGTGTACGCGCACAGAAAGAATCCCAAGCTGACCAGCACTGCGCCGGTGAGAGAAACCCAGAAGGGCCCGAACTTATCCTGTAGTCGCCCGGCAACAATAAAGGTCAATGCGAAAACCACCACCGCGATGGTGAACACATTGGAAGTTTCTGCTCGCTTCCATCCAAACTCTTTTTCCAGCGGCGCCACGAACACGCTCCATGCATAGAGCGTACCCAGGGCAATGTTCATCAGCAGTCCGCCGATTACGCGCCACCAACGATTCAGCCCGGTGCTCCCGATCTCGACTGAGTCAGCCTTATTTGTCATTGTTGCGCTCATATGATGTCTCCCTTTCCACGGCGCCGAAAAACATATCATCCCGCGCTCGCGGCAACAACCTAAAATGTTTGACTGCTTGGCAACTACGGCTGAAGGCTGTTGGGGCATGGCGCAGCCGGATGTCGCCGGGGTCTGCTGCCATCCTCAAATCGACCTCCCGAACTAGCTTTTCGCTACCACAACTGCCGCCTGCTCTGGGTCGTGCCGGCTGCTCTTAAAAACCAGGGGCGGGAAGCGCTTGGGGTAGAGGAGAGTGGTCGTTGTCCGCGAACTGTCTGTTGCCTGATGCAAACCGGAACCAGAATTCCGGACGCCCGACTCAGGACGGATTCGCCTTGATCGGGCCCAACAAGTTGCGGTGATTAGACCGGTACGCCTCCCGCCTTATGTATTGAGCCGTTGTGGGCGGAATTTTCTGTCGCGACATGGGCACGGGTCTGTGACGCAGGATACGGATTCATGTGATATACATCACGAAGGTGGATTAGTCTCTCGGCAAACGCACAGGGTAGCCGTCCTTATCACTGGCGCGCGTCAGCCGTTCTTCGTGACTTTCACCAACCGCTCGCGTAAAAAGCGCTGAATTGCAGCGGTTCCGCGTAAATATAGGACTTTATTGCCGATGGTGTTAGCATAAGAGGTAATCGTTACGGAGGTACCTGTGGGGTCACCTTACGGTTTTGAGTTGGTGGAGAATTGTGTAATCTGCAAGCTGCGAAGCGATAGTTTTTTTTGTTCCCTGCCTAAAGGGGCGCTCGAAGCTTTCGACAGAATTAAGTACACCGCTTCTTATCCAGCCGGCGCCGTTCTCTTCGTAGAAGGTCAATCGCCGCGCGGCATCTACATGCTGTGCAAGGGCCGCGTTAAGTTGTCGACCACTTCGGCCGAAGGCAAAACGTTGATCCTCAAGATTGCGCAACCCGGCGAAGTGCTGGGCATGCACGCTACGGTGTCAGGTACTCCCTACGAGATCACGGCAGAAACCGGGCAGCCGTGTCAGCTCAACTTTATTAAGCGCGACGATTTCCTGCGTTTCCTCCAGACTCACGGTGACGCTTGTTTGAAGGCGGCGCAGCATCTCAGTAAGGACTGCCAAAGCGCCTACCAGCAAATCCGCAGTTTAGGGCTATCGCACTCCGCACCCGAACGGCTGGCGCGCCTCCTGCTGGAGTGGACCGCCACCAGCGTCGATAAGATTGAGCCAAAAGTAAAACTGGCGCTGACTCACGAGGAGATCGCGCAAATTATTGGCACCTCGCGTGAAACCGTCACCCGCGTACTGGCCGATTTTCGCAAGCGTCAGATCGCTGTGCTCAAGGGTTCTACGCTGACCATCCGCAACAAAGCCATTCTCGAAAAACTAGTCGGCGCATAGTTAAGACTCGCGGATTCTCTGCCGGCACGTTCTCTCAATGTGCCCTTTCTTGATCTGCTCGACGGCCATCGGCTGGAGTGCATCGACTCCGAGTGGATCGTTCTCGTTCAATGCAGAACTTCCATTGCAACCGGATGACGATGAGACTCCACGATTGCGTGAGCTCGTTCAAATAACTCCGGCAGTAGCCGGACCACCACGGGGGAAAGCCGATCGCCCAATTCAAAAGCCGCGCCCACGATGGTCAACAACTCCGCTCTCGGAACGCTGCCGTATAACTCCATCGTCGCCGACAGCAGCAAGGTGGGATCAAGGTGATGGGCAAAACTTAATGGCCCAGGCTGCGGCTTAACTATTCTCCGTTTGATTTCTCCCGCTTGCGGGCCCACGGCCGCGTCGAGAAACAGCACGAACTCACTGGCTGCCAGGTCCTCGGCCATCTCGGGTGTGAGTTGGTGGGAGCCGATCACCCGGACCTCAGGATCATCGTGGTAATGATGCTCCAGCATCTGCGCAACGTGACATCCGATATTGTCATCGCCCCGCATCGGGCTTCCATATCCGATGATCAAAACTTTCGGCAAATAGGCCTCCAAAACTCGTCCAAATGCTCGCCGTCGCGGCTCGGCATTCGAGACTGACGCCATTTGGCCGCTGGCGCGAGTCGAACAACTGAGTTACCGGTCGAACGCTCGCACATCGCGGCTTCCACGCGGCTCAGCCAACACTATCCTTCGCTGTTTCGGGCAGAAATAATGTGAGGAGCCTCACGTCGAAAGGTGATGCCGATCAATGCTGGTTAACAGGCGGGTCTTCCTGATGTGAAACAGTTGTTTCTTATCAACAAATGCGCGGCAACTGCTCGCCGCTCAGCATATCGAGGATGCGTTCTGTGCCCAGGCGGCTCTTCATGGTAACCAGGCCGGGCGGTTTCTGCGACACTTGGCCGATTCTCACCGCTCCGCTGCTCACCGGGTGTCGGGTGAGGATCTCAAGCGCGCTCGCCGTTGCGTGTTCTGGCACGATGGCGATGAAACGTCCCTCGTTGGCGAGGTAAAGAGGATCGAGGCCGAGAATCTCGCACGCTCCAGCCACGTCTTCGCGTACCGGGACGGCCATCTCGTCAATCGTGATTCGTACCTGCGCCGTCTCTGCAATTTCGATCAATCCGCTGCTCAGGCCGCCACGGGTCAGGTCGCGCAGGCAATGGATTTCAATGCCCGACTCCAATAGCGCGGCAATCGGCTCCCACAGCGGCGCGCAGTCGGATTCGATCGCGCTCTCAAACGACAGGCCCTCGCGCATAGCCATAATTGCGATGCCGTGACGGCCCAAGTCCCCGCTGAGCAATATCACATCACCCGGACGCACCGACGAGGGCACGATGGCGAGGGTGTGCTCGACTACCCCGATCCCCGCCGTATTGACGAAGATGCCATCGCCCTTACCCTTGTCAACGACCTTGGTGTCACCGGTTACGAGCTGCACCCTGGCCTCGGCAGCAGTGATCCGCATGGATTCCACAACGCGCCGCAACGACTCCATGGGAAACCCTTCTTCCAGGATGAACGCCGAACTCAAGTACAGTGGACGCGCCCCGCACATAGCCAGATCGTTGACCGTGCCGTTGATCGCCAGCGTGCCGATGTCGCCGCCGGGGAAAAATATCGGCTTGACCACGTAGGAATCGGTCGTGAAAGCCAGTCGCGCCCCGGCGATGTTCAGAGTGGCCCCGTCGTGACGCTCCAGCAGCAGATCGTTCTTGAAGCTGGGTAGCAGCAAGCCTTCCAAGAGTTCGTGCATGCGGCGTCCGCCGCCGCCATGTGCCAACTGAACGCGTTGGCTGTCATTGAGCGGCGTGGGACATTGCAACTGAAAGCTCTTGACCTCAGCCATGCATCTTGCTCCCCACGTTCACTAAGTCATCCCTGCGCAGGCGGCGATAACGGTAGTACGCCGCACACGCTCCCTCGGACGAAACCATAGGCGCCCCCAAAGGATGGTCAGGCGTGCAACGCTTGCCGTATGCCGTGCATTCCTCGGGTTTCTTCGCTCCCTGCATCACCAGGCCACTAATGCACTCGGGATCTTCCTCAGCCGTGTATCCCGAAACTCCGAACCGCGTTTCCGCATCAAATTCCGCGAATTCGGGAGTGAGCCCCAGCCCGCTCTGCGCTATTTCGCCGATGCCGCGCCACTTCCGAGGCACTACCCGAAAGACCTTCGCCACCAGTTGTTGCGCCGGCACATTCCCTTCCTTGCGGACCGCGCGTGCGTACTGGTTCTCAACCTCGTAGCGGCCTTCCTCCAGTTGCGACACGCACATGTAAATGCCCTGCAGCAAGTCAAGCGGCTCGAAGCCAGTGACCACGATGGGTACCTTGTACTTCTTCGCAATCGGCTCATACTCTTCATAGCCCATCACCGTGCAAACGTGTCCAGCGGCAAGGAATCCCTGCACGTGGTTGTCGGCCGAGCCGAGAATCACTTCCATCGCCGGCGGCACCAGCACATGCGAGACCAGCACCGAGTAATTCTTGAGCCCCATCTGTTTCGCTTGGAAGACTGACATCGCATTTGCCGGTGCGGTCGTCTCGAATCCCACCGCAAAGAAAACTACCTGCTTTTCGGGATGTTGAATTGCAGTCTGCACGGCATCGGTCGGCGAGTACACGATGCGTACGTCACCACCGGCGGCCTTTACGCTGAACAGGTCGCCCCCCGAGCCCGGCACCCGCAACATGTCTCCGAAGGAACAGAAAATGACATTAGGCTGTGCTGCAATCTGCAACGCCTTGTCGATTAGTTCCAGCGGCGTAACGCAGACCGGACATCCCGGACCATGCACCAGCTCGACCTGTTTGGGAAGTAGCTCATCGATCCCATACTTCACGATGGAATGGGTCTGCCCTCCGCAGACTTCCATCAGCTTCCACGGTCGCGTCACAGTGCGCCGAATGGCGTCAGCAAACTGTTGCGCAACCACTGGATCTCGGTACTCCTCAACGTATTTCACGCTTCACCTGCCTCTGGGCCGAGTTCTGCCAGTTCGCCCATCTGTTTCAGGTACTCGAAAGTCAGCAGTGCCTCTGCCTCATCGACCACGCTGAGGGCAAAACCGACATGCACGATGACATACTCACCCTCGTTAGCCTCCGGAACGTACGCGAGGCTGACTTCCTTTACGATTCCACCGAAGCTGACTCGCGCCGTGCGCGCAAAATCTTCGCCGTGGACGCTTAGGATTTTTCCTGGAACTGCAAGGCACATGACACTGGCCCTTCTTCCTTCTTCGAATTGGATTTCATGCGGGACACCGCCGCTACCTGCCCCAGTGCAATCCCGCCGTCGTTGGGAGGGACCCGCTGATGCCAGTATGGGCGGAAGCCCGCTTCGCGCAGCCGCTGGATTGCGCGTTCCGTGAGATAGCGGTTCTGAAAACATCCACCGCTCAAAACGATCTTTTCCTCACCGCAAATCTGCGCGACCTTGACCATCATTTCCGCCAGCGTGTTATGGAACTTCGTCGCAATGAGACCGGCCGAAACATGATCCTGGACATCGCGGACGACTGCGCGCACCATCTTTGCCCAGTCTATGCCCTGGCCGTCCGCGCCCTCGTTCAGATCGAACGGATAAGCGGCCTCAGTTTCGATTTTGTGAGTGAGGAACTCCAGTTCCATGGCGGCCTGGCCTTCAAACCGGCACACCTGCCGCAGCCCGATGATCGACGCCACCGCGTCGAACAGGCGTCCAGCACTCGACGTGCGCGGGCTGCGCAGGCCACGCTCCAGCATCCCGTCGAGCACACGCCGCTCCTCTGGGGTGAATGCCTGCAGCGCTGCCAGCTCGCCGCACTCGTTCAAGTCGGCACCAAATGTTTCGTGCAGAATCGACAGCGCCACCCGTCGCGGCTCTTTCACCGCCTTCTCGCCGCCCGGCAGCCTGAACGTTCGCAGGTGCGCTGCCCGCTCGAATCCCGCTAGGCGTAACCCGCAGGAACTCTCCGCCCCAAACCGTTTCGTCCGGGCCGTAACCGCTGCCGTCCCACGAGATGCCCAGTGCGGGCGGAGTGACGTGGTTCTCCGCCATGCACGACAGCGCATGCGCGTAATGATGCTGCACTGTGACGACCTCCAGGTCGCTTTGTTTGTGGGCATACTGTGTCGAGAAATACTCGGGATGCAAATCGCAGGCGATGGTCTTGGTCTGTAGCTCGTACAAATTGGTGAAATCGGCCAGCACTTGCTCAAACGCGCCGTAGGCCGGGACCGTCTCCAGGTCGCCGATATGTTGGCTGATAAAGATTTGGTTGCCCACCGAGGCTGCGACTGCGTTCTTCTGGTGTGCGCCCACGGCGATCACGTCAGGAGCGGCGTCCTCCACCAGCACCGGCAACGGAGCGAAGCCGCGGGCGCGGCGCAGCACCAGTTCTCTCCCAGCCATGACCCGCACCACCGAGTCGTCCACATGGCGCACGATCGGCCGGTTGTGGACAAGGAAGACGTCAGCGATGCCGCGCAGTCGCAGGATCGCCTCCTGCTCATGAATGCAGATTGGCTCGTCGGACACATTTCCACTGGTGGCCACTACCGGCATTCCCAACTCTCGCATCAGCAGATGATGCAGCGGCGTGTACGGCAACATGACGCCCAGATAGGGATTCCCCGGCGCGATCGACGCCGCCAGGTCATCACGAGTCCCGCGACGCAGCAATACAATCGGCGCCTCCGGCGAGCGCAAGAGCCGTTCTTCCATTGCATCCACGATGGCGTGTTCAGCGATCTGCGGCAGCGAGGGAAACATCAGGGCGAAGGGCTTTTCTTCCCTGCGCTTTCGCTGGCGGAGACGACAAACCGCCGACTCGTTGGACGCATCCACCATGAGATGAAAACCGCCCAGCCCTTTCACAGCCACGATAGCTCCGGATCGAATCGCAGCCGCAGCCTGCTGCAATGCGTCGTCGCCGCGACTGGTGGCCGCGCCATCTTCACCCCACAATTCCAGATGCGGACCGCACTTCGGACACGCATTGGGCTGGGCGTGAAACCGCCGGTCGCGCGGATTGTGGTATTCCGCCGAACATTCCTCGCACATCTCGAAAATGCGCATTGATGTGCGGGGACGATCGTAAGGCAGCGCTTCGATAATGGTGAAGCGAGGTCCGCAATTGGTGCAGTTGGTGAAGGGATAACGGTACCTGCGATTGCTGGGATCGAAGATTTCCTTATGACACTCGGTGCAGGTGGCGATGTCGGGCAGGATCAGCGCGGTTTTGGCGCCGTCCGTGCTTTCGCGGATTTCGAATTTGTCATAGGGAATGGGATCGGCAAAGCTGTGTTCGAAGCTTTGGATGAACGAGATCGTCGGCTTCTCTCGATCGATGCGCAACAGGAATTGCTGCAGGACTTCCGTCGCGGCCTCGGCCTCAATGAACACTCCCTGGGTGTTGTTGATGACCCAGCCCTTCAGGTTCATCTCTTCTGCAAGGCGGTAGATAAACGGGCGGAAGCCGACGCCTTGCACGGCGCCGCGGATGACAATCCGTACGCGTTGGAGCTGGCTGCTTCCCACGGTTTCAGGCTAGGCGCCATTATCACATGTGTCAGTGACGCGCAACCAATGCCGGCGGTTATTCTTTCACGCCGCGAGTTGTCTTCACTGGACCGGCTCCGAATGGTAAACTCCTCCCCTTATGAAGTTGAGACCCTTCGTCGAACTCACAGCTTGTGCAGCAATCTTATCGTCCATGGCAGTGGGCCAAATTCAGCAACCGTCAACCGAGGCTACCGCTACCCCCGCTACCCGGGTCATTACCTACCGGGCTACCACGGAAAACGTGAAAGGTGTATTCGGGCCAGCCGAGCCCGTCGCCGCATTGCGTCCCGGCGATACCCTCGACACCAACACCCTCGATTGCTTTGGCGGGGCCCTCAAGAAGCCGGGCGATACCATGAGCATGGTCAAGATGGACAACCCTTTGACCGGGCCGTTCTACATCGAGGGCGCTCAGCCCGGCGACACACTGGTACTGAAATTTGTCGATCTCACGATTGACGGTGATCAGGGAGTCGGGAACTACGTCCCCGGGTTCGGGGCCCTCAGCAGCAGCAATTACACGCCTATGCTCAATCACGATCTGCCGGAGCGGACGTGGTATTTCCCGATCGACAAAGAAACCAACACCGCGACATTTAAAGCCAGCGATTCGGACTTCACAACGAAAATCCCACTGCACCCCTTCCTGGGCTGCGTCGGCGTTGCCCCGGCGGATGGTGAGGCCCGCAGCTCGCTCGTAGCGGCCGAGTTTGGCGGCAACATGGACTCTCCCGAAGCCAGTGTCGGCAATACGCTCTACCTGCCCGTCAACGTACGGGGAGCGCTGCTTTACCTGGGCGACGGACATGCAGCCATGGGCGATGGTGAGGTAGCCGGGAGCGCCATCGAGGTTCCTATGCATGAGCGGATACAGGTGGACCTCATCAAAGGCAAGAAGATTTCCTGGCCACGCTTCGAGAATGACAATTACCTCATGGCGGCCGGCATTTATCGGCCCTTGGAAGACGCCACCCGCATCGCCTACACCGAGCTGATTAAGTGGATTCACGACGACTACGGACTGTCTCAGCTCGATCTCTACGAATTGATGTCAGTCGCCGGAGAGGTACGGGTCAATGAAATTGTGGATCCCAACTACGCGGTGGTCGCACGGATCAACAAGAAGTATCTTCCTCCGAAGCTGGCGACCGCCAAATAGCGGCCTACTTTTCTTTTTTCTTGCCCGGAAGGGCGGCGGGATTCTCGTGGGTACGTTCACGAAATCGTGCCTTCATCCCCGTGGCCAGCGAAATCGCATTCTCGCCAAACTTTTCGCGTAGGCGGTCGGCGGCCGACAACGCCTGGTTCCATTTGTCGTGCGTGGTCCGTCCCCCCAGACTGAGTTGTTCGCTCTCCTCGTCGAAGTGCGCTGCATGCACTCCCAGTAACCGCACTGCGCCCTTGTTCCAGTTGGCACGAAACAGCTCGCGGATGGCGGCGAATACCTCGGAATCCACCGCAGTCGGCTGTTCCAACGTGCGCGCCCTCGTGATCGTTGTGAAGTCGGTATAGCGCAGTTTCAACTGCAAGGTGCGCGCGTGCAGGTTCTGTTCCCTCAACCGCCGGCACACCATCTCCGACAGCCGCGCCAACATCGCCTCCAGCACCTGTGCCTCGGCAGTATCGTTGTTGAAAGTATGTTCATGGCTGACCGAGCGCGGGCCTTCATCAACACCGATGTCGCCCTCGAACCAGGCTCCTGCATCGAGACCGCGTGACTTGCCGGCGAGCGCCAAACCCAACGCGCCGAAATTCTGCCCGAGCCAACGCTCATCGCGAGCAGCCAGGTCGCCAACTTTTTGGATGCCCTGGTCCTGTAGTCGCTTTTCCATGACTTTACCGACGCCGGGAATCTTTCGTACGTCAAGCGGCGCAAGAAATGACGTCTCTCCGCCGGGCAATATGTACAACACGCCATTTGGCTTCGCCTGGTCGGAACAGATTTTCGCAATCAGTCGCGATGTGCCAATGCCGATGGAGCAGTTCAGATCTGTCGTTTCTTTCATCGCCTGGTGCAGGGAGTGCGCGGCCTGCAGCGCCGGTCCGTGCAGACGCTCGGTGCCGGTCATGTCAACGTAGGCCTCGTCGATCGAGACCATCTCCAGTTTGGGTGAGAATCGGTTCAGCACTTCAAACACCTTGGCGGAATATTCTCGATAGCGCTCGGGATGCCCATCGACGAAGACCGCCTGTGGACAGAGCTTGGCGGCGGTGCGCAACGGCATGGCAGAATGCACTCCGAACTTGCGCGCCGCATAGGAAGCGGCCGAAACCACCCCGCGCTCATTGGCCTGCCCGCCCACCACCACGGGCTTCCCTTTCAGCGAAGGATCGAACAACTCCTCGACCGAGACGAAGAAGGCGTCCATGTCGACATGAAAAATCGTGCGTTGGGCGGATGCCATGCTGACCGCGATTTTATTCCACTAGGCGGACGAAAAGTGCTTACGCAGGGGTTATCGTAGATCGCATGATGGTCGCTTCCATGATGCAGGCAAAGGCGGCCAATGCAACCGCCTAGCCGGAGGCCGCGGTCCGGCTTCCCGCAATCATCTTGTCGTACTCCTTCACCGCGCGGCGCGCCGCTTGAATTCCTTGTGGCGTGGTCGACACTGGTCCTTCCGAGTCGGTGTTGGCGAAGAAGACGCGCTCCATCGGCTGACGCACCTGCGGCAGCACCTGGGTGTAGTTGCCCGGCAGCGACTGGTAGAGCGGATGCCCCCGGCGATAGATCTGCACTTCGACTGGATCGACATTCGTCCCCGGCAGCAACTTCTTGAAATCGCGCAGAACGTTCGCTGCCAGTTGCCGGCTACCTTCTTCGGTAAGCAGAATCCCGCGCTGCTCGCGGCGCAGGGGCGTATAGCAGGTGAGGATGTTGTATTTCTGCTGGTAGCTGGGCTGGTTGCGGACGGTCCAGTCGGCAACGATGAAGTCTGTGAAGCTGTTCCCAGGACACCACGTGTCGTAGCCGCGATTGAAAACAGGTTTGTCGTACACCAGGTTCACCACTGCATACGGAATGTAACGCATCTTGGCGATCGCGTCTTTTTGTTTCTGCGGCATGCCTTCGACTATCCGCACCGTAATGAACTTCGGTGTCGCCATGATCACGCCCTTCGCCTCAACCGTCTGCAACTTCCCTTCATGCAAGTAGGTGACGTTGACGCTGTGCTTTTGCGGGACTACCGCAACTGTCGCCGCGTCTAGCAGCATGCGCTCGCGGTGCGACTGCATGATCTCTGCCAGTTTCTTGTTGATCGCGCCCAGTCCGCCCGGCCAGGTCATGCGGTCGTCTTTGCGGTCGGCTCCCGCCGCGTTCTGCACTTCGTAGATGCCGAGGATTGCCGCGCTCTCGTCAGCACGGGCTCCCCAGTTGGACGGGCCAAATCCGTCCCACCATGCCTGCAACTCCGGACCGTGACCCTCCGTATATTTCGACAGTGGCATATTGTCGAGTTCGACGGCCCGCTTGGCTAGGTCGATCTTCAACATCTGGTCCCGAAACTTCTTGAAGTTGTCGCGCACGTTCTGCGGATACGGCAAGCGGTCCAGCCCTGCTCCCCACGTGTCGGCCACAAACTCTCCGTTGACGATGGTGCCGTCCCAGTTGTCCACAGGTAGATAAGGCAGTCCAAGGCCGGTCGTGAACTCCTTCATGGATTCGCCCTCGGTGAAGGCGCCTCCAGTGGCGTACGCCATGCCGTTGTACTCTTCGAGGTACGAATTGCCGCCCCAATGCGGCTCCTTCTCCAACAACAGGAAATCTTTGTCGCGCATCAGGTATGCCGACATGAGGCCGCTCACTCCGCCACCAACGATCACGACATCGTGCTTCTGCGTTGCTGGAGGATGCGCAAATTTATGCCCATCGCGAATCTCATGGCATATCTGGTTATGCTCGCCGTCCACCTCGACGGTCGATGGCTCGGCCGCTAGTAACGCCGGATCGACTGGACATCCTGCCGCAATGCTGCCCGCCACCACAAAACGCATGAAGTCTCGACGGCTGGTGCTCATGCAGTCTCCTCGTTCGTAGTCCTCACGATGTCAAGCAGTCCCGAACGACCGCGCCGCATCCAGCAATTGCGCCATCGTTACAGCCCAGACAATTCCACAGCCCTCGGCATCAACCAACCGCGGATTGATTTCCCCGGTTAAAACGTTGGCGGAGTATTCACCCACAAGACAACGGTTTCGGTCTTCCCGGTATTACGCCACGCGTGCGGCGTGGTGCTCTCAAAATAGAAGCTGTCTCCCGGATGCAGGAGATGCCACTGCCCTTCCAGTGCGATGTTCAGTACGCCCCGCAGTACATAGAGAAACTCCTCTCCGTCGTGGGCATAGGAATCGCCACTACCCGCCCCGGGGGCGATGGTGAACAAATGCGGCTCCATGACGGTGTTGCCCCAGGCCAGCAGGTCCATCTGTACCCCTCGCCCCACGTGGAGGCGCTTGCGCTCGCTACGGCGCAC
Source organism: uncultured Acidobacteriaceae bacterium (assembly GCA_963779555.1). Lineage (GTDB taxonomy): Bacteria > Acidobacteriota > Terriglobia > Terriglobales > Acidobacteriaceae > DASRAA01. The sequence goes on along the minus strand of CAVZYS010000029.1, from coordinate 24,647 downwards.
ACGGTGAGGATTGGCTTGTGCTGGATCGAAGAAGTCGAGAATATTCAGCTTGTAATACCGCGCAAGCTTGCGCAGCGTTCCCACCGACGCGCTCATGTGAGAGCGCTCAATTGCGCTTAGGAAGCCGACCGATATTCCCACGGCGCTCGCGACTTCCGCAAGCGATAGCTCCTGGCTCAGCCGCAATTGTCGCAGGCGGAGTCCCATCGAAACCGACTCGTTCTGACGTGCTGGCTTCGCCAATCCCCGCGACTTCAGCAACTCGACGATTGCCGGCCCGTTGAGACCACGCACTCGGCTCAGGAAGCGTGCGCGTTTCAACAGCTTGAGGTCGTCTTTCGAATACAGACGATACCTGCTGTCGGTGCGTGCCGGATGAATGATGCCCAGCCTTTCCCACGAGCGGATCACGGACGCGGAAATACCAGTGAGTTCGGCAACGTCACCGATCTTCAGGTAACCCCGGGGATCGACATCGGTCGCTGCCTTCGACTGCGCAGTGCCGTACTGGTCGTGGGGTTTCAAAGTTTCGCTTGACAAGACGGAAACGGATTCTCTAACCTTGCGGGATTATAGCAAGGTTTGCTGTCGGTGCAAGTGGTTTGTCGTCCGGTCGGTCAGGTCCACAAATTCAGGCGCTCTCCGAAGGGAGTCTATGATCAGGTTGGCTTGCCGTTTCTGCGCGCACGTGTATCCAGCCACGCTCCTGGCCGTATTGCTGGCTCTTGGTGCCCTGGCTCAGAGCACCGGCGGTCGAATCATCGGCCGCGTCACCGATCCCAGCGGCGCGGTGATTCCCGACGCTACCGTCACCATCACCAACGATGCGACCGGCGTCAGCAATCACACGCAATCCAATAAGAGTGGCGACTACTCCTTCCCAACCGTCGCGGTCGGTACCTACACCATCGACTTCGAAGCTACCGGCTTTAAGAAACTGACGCACAAGCAGGTCGCCCTCGACCTGAACCAGACCCTCACCGTCAATGGCACGCTGCAACTTGGCGCGAAAACCGAAACCGTCGAAGTCACCTCCGAGGCGCCGCTCATCGACACCAGCTCCACCCAGCTTGGTGCCACCGTCGACTCCCTCATGGCCACCCAGTTGCCGCTCAACACCCGAGACACTTATCAGCTCCTGCAGTTACAGCCGGGCGTCATGTCCAACGCCGGCGGCAGCAACTCGATCGCCTACGGAAGCGACCAGCCGGGCGTCGTTTCGGTCAACGGCGGCCGCGGCCGTTCCAATAACTTCAACGTCAACGGCGGCGACGCCAACGATTTGTTCGCCAATCTCCCCACGGTGCAACCCAGCCCTGACAGCATCGCCGAGTTCCGCGTCCTCACCAACACGTTTGATGCCGAATACGGGCGCAATTCCGGAGCGGTGATTAACGTCGTCACCAAGTCCGGCACCAACCAATTTCACGGCAACGCCTTCGAGTTCTTCCGCAACAGCGTGCTGAACGCCCAGGGATACTTCAACGTCGTTAAGCCACAGTTCCAGCAGAACCAGTTTGGCGGGACCTTCGGCGGGCCCATCAAGAAGGATCGCGCCTTTTTCTTCCTGTCGTACGAGGGACGCCGCATCAAGCAGGGCATCCCCAGCGCGCAGTTTTACGTGCCCAACCAGAACCAGCGCAACGGAGACTTCAGCAGCGTAACCGGCGGCTTTTCCGGACAGATCGCCAATCAGGCCGTCGCCGATCTCTTTAACAATCGCCCCGGATGCCTGGGCGCGCTCGGCCTCTCCTCCCCGCTGTCCACCCAGGGCGACACCGTCCCGATTCCTTATGCGTCGATCTTCGCCAACAACCAGATTCCCACGCCCTGTATGGACCCCACGGCCGTGGCGTTCATGAAGCTCTATGTCCCTCTGCCCAACCAGCCCGGCAACCTGTTTCAGTCGGTTCCCAACCAGATCGTTAACGGCGATCAAGGATCGGTGAAGTTCGACTACCGTCTCACCAACAATCAGAACCTGAACGTCTACTACTACGTCAACGATTCGATCACGAACCAGGCCTTCTCGTTCTTCCAGGCCTCCGGCGCCAACGTGGCCGGGCTTTGGCGCGCAGGTTCCAACCACCGTGCAGCAATTGAACATTGCCCACATCTGGACCATCAGCAACAGCCTGGTTAACGAGGCTCGCTTCACCTACATGCGCGAGAACCAGACCGGTTTCCAGGCGCCCGCGCACACCAATCTGGTGCAGAACTCATGCGGCAGCCTCGTACCGTCCAGCCAGTGCTTTAGCGACCCCAACAATCCCAGCGCAGGAATCACTCCCGGCTTGGGCAAGAACTACGAAGGCGTTCCCTTCATCGTGGTTCCAGGCTCGTTCTCCATCGGCAACAACTTCGAAGGCCAGCTTCCGCAGATTGGCAACAGCTACGTTTGGACCGACAGTATCAGCAAGCAACTCGGCGCGCACGCCCTGAAGTTCGGCGCCGACATTCGTTACATGCAGTTCAACCAGACGCTGTATTACAACGTCAACGGCTATTACCAGTACGACAGCTCCGATCCTAATAGTCCGGGACTGCTCGCCGATCCCGTCAACGGAATCTACAACTACATGCCCGACTACCTGCTCGGCCTGCCCTACAGCTACTCACAGGGTTCGGCGCAGACCGAGCACGTCCGCAACAACGCCTACTACCTCTTCGGTCAGGACAGCTGGCGCATCAAACCGAACGTCACCCTCAACTACGGCCTCCGCTGGGAATTGGACACTCCGCTCGCCGACGTTCTCGGCCACGTGCAGACGTACCGCCCCGGTCAGGCGACCACGCAGTATCCTTGCCAGCTTAATCCCGACAATCCCCTGGTGCAGGTGTACGGCTCCACCGACTGCAGCCCCACCGGCCCCGCGAACGCCGTAAACCCGCTCGGCTTGGTCGTACCGGGAGACAAAGGCGTCCCTCCCGGGATGACCCAAACCTATTACAAAGCCTGGGCGCCCCGCATCGGCATCGCCTGGAGCCCGAGCGCCAGCACCGGATGGTTACACAAGATCACGGGTGATCCCGGCACCTTTACCATCAAGGCCGGCTTCGGCCTCTTCTATAACCCCATCGAGCAGTTGGTGCTCGAGCAGTTCGGGGCCGAGCCTCCCTTTGGCGGCAGCAACGCCATCTACTACACCAACTTCAACACTCCGTTCGTCGATCAGACCGGGACGCAGTACCCCAACCCCTTCAACGGCATCATCTCGCCACCGCGTGGCACTCCGATTGACTGGTCCACGTACCGCCCCATCCTGCTCTATGGCGATATGCAGCCGCACATTCGGACGCAGTATTCCGAACAGTACAACCTCACCATTCAGCGTGCCCTGGGCAGGAACATGATGATGCAGGTGGGCTACGTGGGCTCGCAAGCCCACCGCCTGCTGGTTTCGCACGACATTAATTACGGGAATGCGCAGTCGTGTCTTGACCTCATGAATCTGTCGGCAGCCAACAACGACCCCAGCTACACATGTGCGCAGAACTCGTCCGACAACTCTTTTATCATCCCCGCCTCCGCCACGTTGCCCCCCAACTTCACCCTGCACCTGCCCTACGGCGGGCCCAACGGCGGGCCCTTTACCCTCAGCGGCGGGCCCAACGGCACGCCGGTGTCGACTTTCGCTCCCAATGGCATAACTCTGGTGGGATTGCGGCGCTACTCTTCACCGCTGTGCCAACCGTTGACCGGAGCCGGATGCCCCTCTGATGGCATCCCCGTCTTTTCCAGCATCTTTGCCGAAGACACGATCGGCAACTCTAACTACAACTCGTTCCAGGCCATGGTGCAGCGGAATTTCACTCGCGGGCTCCAGTTCCAGGTCGCTTATACCTGGGCCAAGTCCTTCGACCAGGGCTCCAGTTTCGAGGGCCAACTCAATCCCGTTGACCCGCGCCTGAGCTATGCGCTCTCCGAGTTCGACGCGCGCCAGCGCCTGGTCGTAAATGGTTACTGGCAGTTCCCCGTTCCGCAGTACCAGGGCACGAAGGGCACCCTCCTCGACGGATGGGCCATGTCCGGCATCCTCACCCTGCAATCCGGCTTCCCCATTCGCATCACCGCAGGCGGGCAGGACAACGAACTGAACACCAGCTACTTTTTCGAGTCGGCCGGGGAACCCAACCAGATGCAGTACTTCAAGACACTTTCGCCGCAGAGCAACGGCAACTATTACTTCAATCCCAATACTTTCTCGATCGATCCGAACTCGATCAACTACCGTACCGGACAGCCACTGCTCGGCACCTACGGCAACACCCCGCGTACCGTCTGCTGCGGCCCCGGCATCGCCAACTTCGACATGACCCTGGAGAAGGCCACTAAGATTGGTGAGCGCGTTAACACCCTCTTCCGCGTCGACTTCTTTAACCTGTTCAACCACACCCAGTTCTACAACCCCGTGGGCGACGCCACCAGTCTGCAATTCGGACAGGTCACTACCACCCGCGACCCGCGGTTGGTGCAGTTCGCGTTCAAAGTATCGTTCTAAATTGGAGGCCGGAGCATACAGCTTGTTTGATAAATACGATTTGTAAATACGATTTGAAAGGGCACGGCTTCAGTCGTGCCGCTGCAGACCTTGTAATCATTGGGCTATAGAGGATGCTGAAAAAGAGGATGCTGAAAAAATGCGCTTTTGGGTAGAGCTGGCCTTTAGGCCAGCGTCTAAGCCATTTATTTTTGATTCCGCTCGCGGACTTTAGTCCGCGAGCGCCCCCAATTTCGACTTAGGAGAGCTTTATGCACGAGCAGTTACGCAATGAAATCGCTACCTTCGAGCGGCGCACTCCGAAGTCGGCAGCGGCCCACAAGCACAACTTGCAGCGCATTCCTCTCGGAGTGGCCAGCAACTACCGGGCCTACGATCCGTATCCGATTTTTGTGAAGGAAGCCCAAGGCAGCAAATTCCGCGATCTTGATGGCAATGAATACATCGACCATAACCTCTGTTTCGGAGCGCTGATGGCAGGCCACTGCCATCCGGCCGTGATGCAGGCGGTCGAGAAGCGGCTGACCACCGGCACTATGTTTGGCATGCCCCACGACATGGAATGGGAACTTGCTGAAGAAATCTGTGCTCGCTTCCCGGTCGAGATGGTTCGTTTCGGCAACAGCGGCACGGAAGCCACCATGCACTCCATTCGCCTGGCGCGCGCCGCCACGGGACGCGATCGGATTATCAAATTCGAAGGCGGCTACCACGGACTGCATGACGCGGCATTGGTCAGCGTGAAGCCTCACGATGACGAAGTTGGCGACTTCAAAGCGCCCAACTCCGTTCCCGGTGGACTCGGCGTACCCAAGGCCAGCATTGCCAACGTGCTGATCGCCAGCTTCAACGATTTGGAGTCGGTCGAGCACCGCTTCAAGCAGTATCCCGGCGAGATCGCGGCTTTGATTCTTGAACCCATCATGATGAACGTCGGCCTCTGCATGCCGGAGCCGGGATTTATCGAGGGGCTGCGCGAATTGTGCGACAAGCACGGCGCGCTGCTGATCTTTGACGAAGTCAAGACAGGAGCGAAGCTGTGCTGGGGTGGGGCCTCGGAGTACTTCGGCGTAAAGCCCGACATGATCTGTCTCGCCAAGTCGATCGGTGGCGGCCTGCCGCTGGCCGCATTTGGCGCGTCGAAGTTGGTAATGGACCTGATCTCGCAACACAAGGTTTTTCATGGTGGGACCTATAACACCAATCCGGTCTCGATGGCCGCTGGCCTTGCGACCTTCCACGATGTGCTCACTCGTGACAACTACGCGCACATCGAAAAGCTCAGTCACAAGCTTGCTACGGGCTATCGCGAGACCGTCGCTAAGGTCGGATTGAATGCCTACATCATCTTTGCTGGAGCCAACGGCGCCCTGATGTTCGCCCCCAGAGAGATTCGCAACTACCGCGACTGGCTGAAGGTCGACACCGAATTGTGGAAGCAGTACTGGTTCGCCATGGTCAACCGCGGTGTAATGCCTCAGCCCTACTGGTGGGACGAACAGTGGACGATCTCCGTCCAACACACCGAGCAGGACATCGACAAACACCTTGAGGTCTTCGCCCAGGTCGCCCCGGCACTGGCCGAGGCGCAGAAAGAAAAGCCCGTCGCCGTCGCGGCGCACTAACTAGACGGTCGAACTGCCGCGCAGCGGCGACACCCTCGCGGCGCGCCGTTTTGAAGGGGCACGGCTTTAGCCGTGCCGAACAAACCCTTTTTTTGATCCCCCCGCGCGGGCTTTAGCCCGCGCGGCACTTGCGAAATGTCCACCATCGAACCACAAACCGAAACGGCACACCTCAAACGAGTCCTGGGACGCTGGGATCTTGTGCTGCTCTTCGTGGTCGCAATCGTAAACCTCAACGTGGTTCCCTCGATCTCGGCCTCCGGCGGAATGACCGTTTGGCTTTGGCTGATCTCGCTCGTCTTTTTCTTCTGGCCGCAGGGCATCGCCGTGGTCGAACTTTCCCATCGCTATCCCGGAGAGGGCGGCATCTACCTCTGGACGAAGAAGATCTTTGGCGACTTTCACGGCTTCCTCTCCGGCTGGTGCTACTGGACCAACAACATCTTCTACGTGCCGACGGTGGTGCTCATCTTCCTCGGAATCGCCGTGTTCGCTGCTGGACCGAGTGCGGTCGGGCTTGCCAACAATCAGTTGTTTACGCTCGCGACTGCATTGGTTTTGCTGGTGGTGCTCGCCGCCTTAAACATTGTCGGCCTGGGCGTCGGCAAGTGGGTGAACAACATTGGAGGCATTGGTACCGCTGTCGCCTCGCTGATCCTGATCGGCCTCGGCATAACCATGACCCATCGTTTCGGCGTCAACTTGACGATGCACGATATGCGCATCCCGTTCGACCTGGGCATGCTGTCGGCCTTTGGCGTCGTCTGTTTTGCGCTGGTCGGCCTGGAGTTGGCTTCGATCATGGGTGACGAAATCCGCGAACCGCGCAAGACCGTTCCTTTCGCGGTCGCATGGGGCGGCGTGATCTCCGGACTCTTGTACATTGGCTGCACTCTCACCCTTCTTATCGCCGTCCCGCGGACGGAAATCTCGGCGCTGCAAGGCATCCCGCAAGCCGTCAGCCGCATGTCTGACAAAGTGGGAGTCCCCTGGTTGGTGGCACCGTTCGCCTTCGTGCTCAGCATCTCAATCGCGGGAATCGCATCCGCATGGTTGTCCGGTTCGGCGCGCATTCCCTTCGTCGCCGGGCTCGATTCTTATCTGCCCAGCGCACTAGGCAAACTGCATCCGCGCTTCTCTACTCCTTACGTAGCGCTGATTGTGCAGACTGGAATATCCATCCTCTTTCTTGCCATGAGCTTCATCGGAGCCCAGGTAAAAGAGGCCTTCCAGACGCTCTTGAACCTCGCCGTGGTGCTGCAGTTGGTGCCGTTTCTTTATATGTTCGCGGCCCTCATCAGACTGGCCTCGCAGGATTCCGAACAAGCCGGCTACTACAGCAAGACGACACTCCGCATCGCCGGGATTAGCGGATTTGTCGTGACCTGTCTCGGTACGGCGCTGGCCTTTTTCCCTCCCCCGGACATCACCTCGAAGGGCACGTTCGAAATCAAAATGTGGATAGGAACCATCGTGCTTCTGGCGCTCGCTGGATTTTTCTTCTTCGTTTATGGAAACCGTAAGACCGCCCCTCAGGTGGATCCCACCAGGGCCTAGATTCTTGGAGACGTTATGAGTTCATCGGCCACTGCACAAACGCAAACTTACCAGATGTACATGAATGGGGAATGGGTCGCTAGCGACAGCGGCAAGACTTTCCCCGTGTACGATCCGTCCACCGAGGAGGTCATCGCCGAGGTTCCCGATTCCAACGCGAAGGACGTGGACCGCGCGGTATCTGCCGCCAAGGACGCTTTCGAAAACGGGCCCTGGGCAAACAGCACTGCGCAGGAACGCGGTCGTATTCTCTTCAAGCTGGCCGACGCCGTTCGCCAGAATACCGCCGCCCTCGCTGAATTGGAGTCCCGCAACAGCGGTAAGCCGATTGTCGAAGCCGAGTACGACCTCGGTGACGTCGCCACCTGCTTCGAGTATTACGGCGGGCTGGCCACCAAGGTCACCGGGCACGTTAATCCAGTTCCCGACAACGCGCTGAGCCTCTCCTTAAAGGAACCCGTCGGTGTCGCCGGACAAATCATCCCCTGGAACTATCCGCTGCTGATGGCGGCATGGAAGCTGGCTCCGGCGCTGGCCGCCGGTTGCACCTGCGTTCTGAAACCCGCCGAACAGACTCCGCTCACCATTCTTGAACTCGCCAAGCACTTCGAAGCCTGCGGACTCCCCAACGGTGTCGTCAATATCATCACCGGATTCGGCGAAAGCGCCGGCGCGCCTCTGGTGCAACATCCCGACGTCAACAAGATCGCCTTCACCGGCAGCGCAGCGGTGGGCAAGCAGATCGTCAAGATGGCCGCCGACACCGTAAAGCGCGTCACCCTCGAACTGGGAGGCAAGTCTCCCAACATCTTCTTCGCCGACGCGGATTTTGAAGCTGCAATCGATGGCGCGCTCTTTGGCGTGTTCATCAATCAGGGCGAAGTCTGCTCGGCAGGTAGTCGCATTTTGGTCGAGCGCCCCATCTACAGCAAGTTTGTCGAAGCCATGGCAGCCAAAGCCAAAACCATCAAGCTCGGTCCACCTCTGCAACGCGACACCAAGATGGGCCCGCTGGTCAGCAAAGAGCAATACGACCGTGTTCGCTCGTACCTCGAAATAGGTAAGAAGGAAGCCAAGCTGGCTTCGGGCGGCGACCGTCCCAGAAACATGGACCGTGGTTACTACGTTGAGCCCACCATTTTCTACGATGTCGACAACAGCGCCCGCATCGCGCGCGAAGAAATCTTCGGCCCCGTCGCCACCGTCATTCCGTTTGAGGACGAGGCCGACGCCGTGAAGATCGCCAACGACACTCCCTACGGACTGGCCGCCGCTGTCTGGACGCGCGACATCTTCAAGGCATTCCGTGCCGTGAAGAAAATTCGCGCTGGTATCGTATGGGTCAACCACATGCAGCCTACCTACGTAGAGGCTCCCTGGGGTGGCTACAAACAGTCAGGATTTGGGCGCGAGCTTGGGCCGTGGGGCATCGAAGAATATCTCGAAACCAAGCAGGTCCATATCAATCTCAATGAGCAGCCCATAGGGTGGTACTGAGATGGGAGCGATTCGCTTACGCACTGCAATACCCGGTCCGCGCTCGCAGGAGTTACACAAGCGGCGCGAGCAGGCCGTTCCCCGTGGCCTTTCGCACGCTACGCCAGTTTACGTCGCCAAGGCAGAAGGCGCGCTGCTGGAAGATGTCGATGGCAACACCTTCATCGATCTTGCCGGCGGCATTGGGTGCCTCAATGTGGGACATCGTAACTCCGCCGTGACTGCGGCGATCCACCAGCAGGTTGATCGTTTCTTGCACACCTGCGTGCAGGTCACGCCATACGAGGACTACGTCTCGCTGGCCGAAGCCATGAATCGCATCACGCCAGGTAACTTCGCCAAGAAGACGCTCTTGATAAACACCGGCGCTGAAGCGGTCGAGAACGCGGTGAAGATTGCGCGCGCCTACACCAAGCGTTCGGCGGTCGTGTGTTTCGAGGACGCGTTCCATGGCCGCACCTTGCTAGGAATGGCGTTGACCAGCAAAACCCATCCCTACAAAGCCGGATTCGAGCCTTTCCCCAGTGAGATCTATCGCATTCCATACGCCTACTGCTATCGCTGCTCATACGGCAAGACATATCCAAGTTGCCGGGCTCACTGCGGATCGCAGGCCTTCGACGAATTCTTCCGCCGCCATGTAGCCTCCGAGACTGTAGCGGCGATCATCGTCGAACCGGTCCTCGGTGAGGGCGGCTTTGTGGTTCCGCCTGCCGGAATTCTTCGCCGGACTACGCGCGTCCTGCGACAAATACGGCATCGTGCTGATTGCCGACGAGGTACAAACTGGCTTTGCCCGCACCGGCGCGATGTTCGCCTGCGAGCGCTTTGGACTCGTCCCCGACATTCTTATCACCGCGAAATCACTGGGCGGCGGACTGCCCCTGGCGGCCGTCACCGGCAAAGCCGAAATCATGGACGCCGCAGGCCCGGGCGGGCTAGGCGGCACATTTGCCGGCAATCCCGTCGCCTGCGCTGCCGGACTCGCCGTGATCGACAGTATCGAAAAGCAAAAACTCTGCGAGCGGGCCGAGCTTTTGGGCGAGCACTTCAAGCGACGCGCCTGCAAATGGCAAGGGCGCTGGCCCATCATCGGCGACGTCCGCGGTTTGGGTGGTATGTGCGCCATCGAATTGGTGCAGCCCGGCACTCGCCAGCCTGCCGCGGACGAGACCAGCAAGATCACGCGTTACTGCTACGAGCATGGCGTCGTGATCCTATCCACCGGTTCGTTCAGCAACGTGCTGCGACTCCTGATGCCCCTGGTGATCACCGACGACCAGTTCGACGAGGCGCTCGATGTGCTCGAAGCAGCAATTGCCGACGCCGTCGGAGCAAGGACCGAGCAGACCCAGGCGGTACATTCGTAGATTACGATCGGTGGTAGAGCTGGCCAGCGTACAGGCAGCTATTAAGGATTGAGGGGCTTTAGCCCCTGGGACGATACCAGGCTGACACTTCACAGGAATTTCTAAATGTTTCAGCAGGAATCTTTATGACAACAATCGCACCAACCCAAATCGCCGACGTCCTCAATTACGTCGGCGGCGAATGGCGCAAGAGCGCCACGAAAGACACACTCGACGTGGTAAACCCCGCCACCGCGGAAGTCATCGGCCGCGTTCCAATGTCTACCGCGGCCGAAGTGGACACCGCTGTCGCGGCCGCCGAATTGGTCAAGAACCAGTGGCGTCGCACCCCTCCCGGCGAGCGCGTGCAATACCTGTTCGCACTTAAGCAGCTGCTTGAAGACAACATCGACGAGCTCGCCCGCACCGTTGTGATGGAGAACGGCAAGACCCTCGCTGAGGCCAAAGGCGAAGTCCGTCGCGCGATCGAAAATGTCGAAGTCGCCTGCGGCATTCCCATGCTGATGCAGGGCTACAACCTCGAAGACATCTCCGAGGGCATTGACGAATCCATGATCCGCCAGCCTGTAGGAATCGTCGCCGCCATCACGCCGTTCAATTTCCCAGCAATGATTCCCTTCTGGTATCTGCCCTACGCCATCGCCTGCGGGAATTGTTTTCTGCTGAAACCGTCGGAGAAAGTTCCGCTAACAATGCAGTTGGCATTCCGTCTGCTGGAGCGGCTGAAGCTTCCCAAAGGCGTCGTCGGTCTGATCAACGGCGGACGCGAAGCGGTCGATGCCATCCTCGACCATCCCAAAATCCGCGCCATCAGTTTCGTCGGTTCTACGCCCGTCGCTAAGTACATCTACTCGCGTGCAGCCGCCAACGGCAAACGCGTGCAATGCCAGGGCGGAGCCAAGAACCACGCCATCGTGCTGCCTGATGCCAATCTAGACACCGCCACCAAGGTCGTCGGCGAGAGCGCCTTCGCTTGCGCCGGACAACGCTGCCTGGCCGTGTCGGTGGCGATTACGGTAGGCGACGCGCAGAAAAAGTTCCGCGACTCCATCGCCGACCTCGCCGGATCGATCAGAATGAAGATGGGCTATGGACTCGACGACGGCGTCCGCATGGGTCCCGTCATCACCCCTGACAGCCGCTCCCGCGTCGAAGGACTTATCGCCAAGGGTGCCAGCGAAGGAGCGAAACTCGTATGCGACGGACGCGGGGCAAAGGTCTCCGGGTACGAGTCGGGCAACTTTGTCGGACCAACCGTCCTCGACGACGTTCCGGCGTCCAGCGAACTGTCGGCAACAGAAGTCTTCGGCCCGGTTCTGAGCCTCGTCCATGCGAACACGCTCGAAGACGCCATCGCTATCATCGAGCAGAGCCAGTATGGCAACGCCGCTTCGTTATTCACGACCAACGGCGCTACGGCTCGTCGCTTCAAGTACGAAGCTCCCGCCGGCAACATCGGCATCAATATCGGCGTCGCCGCGCCAATCGCCTACTTCCCCTTCAGCGGATGGAAGTCGAGCTTCTTCGGCGACCTGCACGCCCAGGGTCGCGACGCCATCGAGTTCTACACCGAGAAGAAAGTGGTCATCGAGCGCTGGGCGTAAGGTGGCGCCGCACTGTGGCGCGGTGTTGAGTGTGTTTTGAAAGGGCACGGCTTCAGCCGTGCCGACAAACGCCTTTTTGATTTCTCTTCGCGGACTTTAGTCCGCGACGGTCAGCGAACAGAGAACAGAATGAGCGACACTATTCAGCAATACAAAGACTACGTCATCACCAGTTTCATGAAGGCCGTTCAACCCGTAGTGGTCGAAAGCGCCGAGGGCTGCATCATTCGCGATGCCTCCGGCAAAGAATATCTCGACTGCTTCGCCGGCATCTCCGTGGTGAACGCCGGCCACTGCAATCCGAAAGTCATCGCCGCCGCCAAGGCGCAGATGGACAAGCTGGTGCACTGCGCATCCTACATCTATTACTCTCCAGCGACAGGAGCACTCGCCGAAAAACTGGCGCAGATCATGCCGTCGCCCAGACTGCGTAAATCATTCTTCGCCAACAGCGGCGCCGAAGCCATCGAAGGCGCCATGAAGGTCGCGCGCCTTTACAGCGGCAAGCACGAAATCATCTCGCTGCAGGCCTCGTTCCACGGACGCACCTGGGGCACACTCAGCATCACCGGCAACCAGGGACGCAAGAAGCGCGGCGGCCCCTACGCTGCGGGCGTGTCCTTTGCGCCCGCGCCATACGTTTACCGCTCACCGTGGCCCGACGATCCCAGCGCGCTGCGTCGATTTCTGGAGCCAGTCGCTGGAAGAGATCATCCGCTTCTCCACTGCGGGTGACGTGGCGGCGTTCATCGCCGAACCCGTGATGGGTGAAGGCGGCATCATAGTGCCGCCTGCCGACTACTTCCGCGAGATCAAGAAGGTCCTCGACAGGCACGGCATCCTTTTTATCTGCGACGAAGTGCAATCGGGCTTCGGTCGCACCGGCAAAATGTTCGCCATCGAGCATTACGGAGTCGAGCCCGACATCATCGTCACCGCCAAGGGCATCGCCGATGGCTTCCCGCTGGCCGCCTTCACCACGCGCGACGAAATCGCCGCATCATTCAAGCCCGGAGATCACCTGTCCACGTTCGGCGGTAACCCGGTTTCCTGCGCCGCTTCGCTCGCCAACATCGAGTACATGCTGGAGGAGCACTTGTGCGAGCAGACGCTGGAAAAAGGCGCGTACTTGATGGATCGTCTCACCAGGCTGAAGCAAGAAATGCCTCTGATCGGCGAGGTCCGTGGCTTGGGATTGATGGTCGGCATCGAACTGGTGCAGGACGAGAAACGCACTCCTGCCACCGCCGAAACCGAAGCTGTCCGCGATCATTGCCTGGCCAACGGCGTCCTCGTCGGCGTGGGCGGCGTGTACGGCAACGTCGTCCGCGTGCAGCCGCCTCTAGTGATTACACGCCAGCAAATTGATCAGGCGGTGAACGCCATCGCCGACGCCTTGGAGCAAGTGCAAGCCAGGCACGCGGCAACCGCTCGCTGAACGCACTCCGGGCGGTGTTTTGAAGGGGCACGGCTTCAGCCGTGCCGTTGAGATGTTAATTTAAGATCCGCCGCGCGGACTTTAGTCTGCGCGGCGGGCGATGCGGGACATCTTGCATCCGCCCGCGCCGTCTCTGAATCTGCAAGATTGCGCCACTGCAACTGGCGCCGGGAGGTCCTTTATGAGCCACACTACATCCGCTCCTACCCGCAGTTTCGGCTACTACCTCAACGGCAACTGGAGCACCAGTGGCCGCGAGGTGGTGGTGACGTCGCCTTACGATCACAGCATAGTAGCCGTGGTCTACGAGGCTTCGCGCGACGACGTGCAAACCGCCATCCAGTCCGCGGTGAGCGCTTTTGCGGTCACCCGCAAGATGACGTCCTATCAACGCGCCAGTATTCTCCGCAAGATCGCCGAGGGCATCAGGCATCGCCGTGAAGAGTTTGCCCGCACCATCTGCCAGGAAGCTGGCAAGCCGATTAAGACCTCCCGCATCGAGGTCGATCGAGGTGTCTACACGTTTGAAGTTGCGGCAGAAGAAGCCAGCCGCATCTACGGCGAGTACATTCCGCTCGACACCCTCGAAGCCACCGCCGGCCGCTGGGGACTGGTGCGTCGCTTCCCGCTCGGTCCCGTGTTCGCGATCACGCCGTTCAACTTCCCGCTGAATCTCGTCGCCCACAAGGTTGCGCCCGCCATCGCCGCCGGATGCCCGCTGATCCTCAAGCCGGCGCCCCAGACGCCCGTCACCGCGCTGATGTTGGCCGAAGTGGTACACGATGCCGGATGGCCGGAGGGCGCGCTCGCGGTGATGCCGCTCTCCAACGACGATGCCGCATTGCTGATCACCGACGACCGCATCAAGCTTCTGACCTTCACCGGCAGCGCCGCCGTCGGCTGGGCCTTGAAGAATAAAGCCGGCAAGAAGCGGGTTACGCTGGAATTGGGTGGCAACGCCGCAGTCATCATTCACAGCGACGCCGATCTTGCCTACGCCGCTCAGCGCTGCGTCGTCGGCGGATTCTCGTATGGCGGACAGACCTGCATCTCGGTGCAGCGCATCCTGGTAGAACGCCCTGCCTTCGATCACTTCAACAAGCTACTAGTGGAGGGAGTACACAAACTCAAGCTAGGCGATCCCATGCACGACGACACCGACGTGCCGCCGTTGATTCGAGAGCAGGATGCCGTCCGCGCCACCCAGTGGATCGACGAAGCAGTACAAGGCGGCGCAAAACTATTGTGCGGCGGCAAACGAAAGGGTTCTTTCGTCGAACCCGCCGTGTTGACGGACACTACTCCGGAAATGCGCGTGAACTGCGCAGAAATCTTTGCTCCCGTCGTGACCGTCGAGCCTTATGACGACTTTCGCGATGCCGTCCGCCAGGTCAATAACTCCAGTTATGGCTTGCAGGCCGGGGTTCTCACCCGCGATGCCGGGCGCATCCAGATGGCCTTTGACGAACTTGAGGTCGGAAGCGTGATCGTCGGCGACGTTCCCAGCTTCCGCGTTGACCAGATGCCGTATGGCGGCATCAAGGATTCGGGTCTCGGCCGCGAAGGTCTGCGCTACTCCATCGAAGACATGACCGAGCGCAAGCTAATGGTCATGGCCCTGCGCTGAGCGGGACGCGCGCACCAAAAAAGATAGCGCGAAAGCCCCTAGCCTTCGCGCCTTATTCTTCCCGTCTGAAGTCTGAATTACGGCTGGCTGCCGACAAACCCTGAAGCCTCTGCTTCCGTGGGTTCGCTCGCCTCTGAATTGCTCCTGGGCGCCGCGCCCTTGTTTGGGTCCTTCTCGGAGTACTGCTCGAACACCACTACGTGCAGAACCGGTTGCCGCTCCTCGATGGGATTGACCAGTCCCTTCTGCTGCAGGGGCTGCAGGTAAGCGCGGATCCATTGGTACTGCGTGTTACTCAATCCGCGGCGGGACAAATCCACCGTCACACCCGCCAGGTGCGTTGACGCCGTTTCGCCCTCCGCGGGCGCAGCAAAGCGATTATGGCGATGAAGGGTCCGCTGCTGATCGGCGGTGCGGACCAGGGAATTCACCTGCAATGGTGCGTGGAACACTTCATAGAAGGCATGGCTCAGGTCTTGCAGAAAATCGCGGGTCCACGGACGGCAATACCGGTGGCTCTCAGTGAGGTTCTCTGCAATCTTCAACTCGTCAGTCTCGCTAACCGGCACCAAGTCGTTGGAAATCTCTGACTGTAACAGCTCGTATTCGTTACTCATTCGGGGCAGTTGCAGTCGATCCAGTTCCACATTCTGCTCCACCAACAGTTCATGCGACCCCGGGAACATCGGGTTCCACTTGGTGTACTGCGAGCGATGTCGGGAGCGGGTGGTCGAAGACGCGGGAACCGTCTTGTGGGTGGGCCGTTTTTGCGTGGTCTGGACAGCGGCCAAAGCGGGAGTGGTCAGCATCAGACCAGCCATGCAGAGCACAAGGCCTTGCCACCACAAGCCCGCTCGAGGTTGTCCGGTGATGATCGATTGTCCAGAAAACAATATCTCTTGCAGCAATCGCACTCTCATGACTCGAGGGTTAGCGGCTTTTGTGAGTCTGTGACTATTGCATTAGAGCACATAACTGGCTAAAGAACCAAGCACTTCTCCTGCGAAAGACTACCCCAAAAGTGGCACTCTGATGAGCTTCGCAACGTTCCCCGAGGAATATTCGCGGCGGTCTTGATCGCCCACTTGCTCCAACAGTGCTTATCCCCGAAAAATCATCTCTGTCATTGTGCAATCGTCACTAAGCGGAGTATCACCGCGAAACTGGGTCACCGCCAGTTCGATTCCTGCAAAGCCCTGCCGGCAACATTTGTCCAGTCGCTCGCTCCCAAAGAATTCGCCAGTGGCGTCCTCGGCCTCGGTCACGCCGTCAGTAACCACCACCAGCCGGTCGCCCGGTTTCAGTTGCATGTTCACCGCATTGAACTTCACGGAAGGTATCAGTCCCACTGGCAGGTTGCCGTCTTCCAACCGGGTCAATGTGTCGCCGGAAACGAGAATAGGCGGCACATGGCCGCAGTTAATGAGCTCGAGTTGTCCGTCTGGGAACAAACGTGCGATGACGAGTGTCGCGTATTTCTGCCCGCCAATCTTCTCGAAGAGGAACCGGTTCACCGCCGCAATCATATCGGGCAACGAGGCATCCTCGGCCAGGTGCGAGTACAGCATGCCCTGCAAGGTGGAAGCCACCACGGCCGCTGACACTCCTTTCCCCGACACGTCCGCTACCACCAGCGACAGTCCCTTCTCCGTATTCACCATGTCGAAGAAGTCTCCCCCAATGTCTTTGCACGGATAACTCTTCGCATACACCTTGGCAAACCGAACTTCGGGAACCGTCACGCTCATCAGCCGCTGCTGGATTTCCGCCGCGATCGCCATCTCCTGTTGCACCCGCCGCGCAGCCTCTTCCGCCTGCACCAGCGCCGCGTTTTCCACCAGCGTTGCCGCTCCATTGGCGATGGTGCGCAAAATATCCTGGCTCACCGACGAGAGTTTTCCCGCAAGAAAATGGGAGTCGAGATACAGAATCCCCTGCAATTCCGCGCCTCCGGTCTTCGACGCCTCGAGCGTCTTGTCCTGGATGTTGGTCTTGCGCAGCGGAATACAGATCACGCTCTTGAGATTTTGCGCTACTACGCTCTCCCGCCCCGACAGTTTTTCGCTATCGGAGGTGTCGGTCACCAGGAACTCCGAGGCACTCCTCATGGCATCGCGCAGTACCGACTTTGAGATTGTGCTGTCGTCGTCAATCACCTGCCCACTCTTGTCGCGGCCCGCCGCCATACGAAGTTCGCCCAGCGGGTCGCGCAGGAACACGAAACCGCGTTCCGCCTTGGTCAGACGCAACGAAGCTTCCAACAGCGTATGCAGCACGTCATCGAGTACGCCGGTGCTGTTCAGCTTGCGTGCCGCCTCCAGAAACACGTTCAGCATCTCGAAGTCGGTGCCCGCTCCACTGCTGGGTTTCCACGAAGAATACTGGCTGATAAACTGCTGCGCCACGCTCGATACCGAGCGGTCAGGGTTAAACAACACGAACGACGCGCCCATCACCCCGAATTCCAAACGGTCATTGCGCGTCAGTTTGTGGCGCGTAGTCCGCTCGCCGTTCACAAAGGTGCCCTGCCGGCTGTTCTGGTCTTCGAGATAGATTCCGTCATTCTCCCGCATGAGCACTGCGTGCTCGCGTGAAACCCGCGGATCGGTCAATACCAGGTCGCGGTCGGTCCGACGGCCAACCGTAAACGGAAAATGGTCCAGCACAATGTTGCGACGGTCCGTGCCTTCGACCACGACCAGCACCATCGGGTCGCTGCCGGTCGAAATGTCGAGTTTGCGCATCCACATTCCAGTTGCGCCCATGTTGGGGGTTTCCTCCTGATCGTCGCACACAGAACTTTATGGGATTGGTAGCAAGGAATAATATTCCAAACGCAATCCAATCTTCCAGTATAGTTCCCTTCTGCATATGGCAAACCACGACTCCGGCGTTATATTCAACCCTCCTTCCTGGCTCCAACCCGCACTTCTCTTCATGTCCTGCGCTGTCCTTAGCGCGACTCTGTCGGCCCAGAATGGGTCTACTGCCGCTCCCATTACCGGATTTTCTCCTGCTCACGCCGCGGATGAGTCGAAGCTCGAAGTGCGGTTCAAATCCGCGATCTCTACCGACCGAATCCGCGACTATCACCGTTACTTCACGTCCAAGCCCCATCCGGCAGGTACGAAGAATGACTACGAGGTCGCGCAATACATCGCCGGAGAATGGAAGAAGCAGGGCCTGGAAGATGTCGTCATTCGCCAGTACGACGTGCTGGGAACGAGGCCGGTTTCTACTATGTTGGAAATGGTGACTCCGAAAAGTTACCAGGCGGTTCTCCGCGAACAGCCCTACAATATCGATCCCGACACCAAAAACCCCGACATCGCTTCCGCCTGGATCGGTTTCTCCAGCAGCGGCGAAGTGACCGCCCCGGTGGTATACGCGCACAGCGGCAATCCCGCAGACTACGACCTTTTGCGCCAGCATGGCATCGACGTGAAGGGCAAGATCGTTCTGGTACGCTACTCGAATCCCTATAGCTACCGTGGGCTTCAAGGCGCTCACCGCGCAGCGCATGGGCGCCGCCGCTCTGCTGATCTATTCTGATCCCGCTGAAGACGGCTACAAGAAGGGCAAGGTCTTTCCTGACGGACCATGGGGGCCGGAATCGCACATTCAACGCGGCGCCATCACCTATGACTTCATGGTTCCGGGCGATCCCCTCACCCCTGGATGGGCTTCCCTTCCTGGCGCGAAGCGCATTCCCGAGAGCGCGGCTGTCTCCTTGCCACACATCATCGCGCTGCCCTTGTCGTGGCACGATGCCAAGCCCCTACTCGAGAACATGGACGGTCCCGTCGCTCCAAAGGATTGGCAAGGCGGACTACCAATCACGTATCGCCTTGCTGGCTCCGTTACCGCCCACCTCAGAGTCGAGATGGACAACTCCACCCAGCCGTACTATGTCGTCGAAGGTCGCATTAAAGGCAGCGAATTTCCCGACGAATGGGTTCTGCTCGGCAATCATCACGACGCCTGGGAATACGGTGGCGTCGATCCCAGCAGCGGCACTGCCTCAATGATGGAGATGACCCGCGCCTTCGGAGCCATGCTCAAGCAGGGCACTCGCCCACGTCGTACTTTGATTTTCGGTAGCTGGGATGGTGAAGAGGTCGGCCTCACCGGTTCCACTGAATGGGGCGAGCAATTTGCCGACGAATTGCGCACGAAGCTCGTCGCTTATCTCAACGTTGATTCCTCCGCGGCAGGTCCGAACTTTCATGGCGGGGCCTCCGGCTCGCTCGCTCCCATGCTCGTGGAAACAAGCCGCTCGATCCAGGACCCCGGCGGCGGGACGCTCCATGACGCCTGGCTGAAGTCGACAGCGACCGAGCGCAAGGAAGAGCACGACAGCCAACCCGTGAACGACGGGAACGTCGTCAACGTTCGAATCGGAAGCGGCTCCGACCACACTGTGTTCCTGAATTTTCTCGGTCGCCCCGTCATCACGCTGGAGTTCGACGGGCCCTATGGCGTGTATCACTCCATGTACGACGACTTTTTCTGGATGAACCACTTTGGCGATCCGGGTTACAAGTACCACGCCGCCATGTCGCAGCTTTGGGGAGTCACCGCCATGCGGCTGGCGCAAGCGGACGTCCTCCCGCTGGACTTCGAGTTCTACGGCGACACCATCAACCAATTCCTCACCGAGTTGGAAAAGAACAAGCGCTTCGAGCCCGTGAAATTAGACCTCGCCCCGGCGCATAAGGCCGCGATGGCGCTTGCATCCGCGGCCGCGCAAGCCAAGGCGTCACTCAAACAGGCGACCGCCGCAAGCAGACTCGACTCGGTTCAACTTGCTGAGATCAACAAGTCCCTCATGCAGGGCGAAGCCAACTTCATCCTTCCCGAAGGCATTCCTGGTCGCCCCTGGTTTAAGCATCTACTCTATAGTTCGCGCTATACCTACGCTCACCTCGAACTGCCAGCCATTACCGAAGCTGTCGAATCGGGCAATTGGACGGAGGCCCAGCACCAAACCGAAATCCTTACTCGCGCCATCGACGCCGAAACCGCGCTGATGAAGCAGATCGCTGACCAGCTCAAACGTTAGAACGGATTCCGCTGCAATGCACCAGCGTGGCGGCTAACCCATCACATATTACGAAAGACCTGTCCGGCGCCATTCGCTCCCAGGACGAGAAAAATCGGTTCCCTAAAGGACTTTTGGCCATTTCTTGCTTGCTATCCCCGCGTTTTTCCTATTCCATAGGCTGTACTGCACTGCTCGGCGATTTTGGCCCTTCTAGGAGTCCTTATGGATCGCAGAAAGTTCTTTGGCGTAACCGCCGGTGGCTTAGCCGCTACATTGCTCGCAAAAACAAACCTTCAGGGTGTTGCGCTTCCGTTTGATCAGGACAGCAAATTCGAGCCTGACTATCTCCCCTTCGCTCCCGGCGTGCCACCCAAGCCCTATCAGTTCCCCAAGAATTTTCTGTGGGGATCCGCCACCGCTGCCTACCAGGTGGAAGGCGCATGGAAAGTCGATGGCAAAGGTGAGTCTGTATGGGACCGTTACGCCCACACCGTCGGCAAGATCAAGGGCGCCGCGACTGGCGACGTGGCCTGTGACTCCTACAATCGCTACAAAGAAGACATAGCACTTGCGAAATCATTAAACTTAACCAGTTATCGTTTCTCCATCAGTTGGCCACGCATACAAGCCGATGGCACCGGCCCCGCCAATCCTAAGGGACTCGACTACTACAAGCGCGTGCTCGACGAACTGCACAAGGCCAACATCCGTCCGCTGGTGACCATGTACCACTGGGACCTGCCGCAGGCTCTCGAGGACAAGGGCGGCTGGCCCAACCGCGATACCGCCGGATACTTCGTTGACTACGCCAACATTCTGGTGAAGTCTCTCGGCGACCAGGTCAACACCTGGTGCATTTTCAACGAGCCCAACATCTTCACCTGGCTGGGTTACGGCACCGGCATCCACGCTCCCGGCCGCACCGACTGGACGGACTTCATGAAGTCCACCCACGTCGTCAATATCGCCCAGGGACAGGCCTTCCGCGCCATCAAGGCTGCGACGCCCAAGGCTGAAGCCAGCTCCGCCGTCACCATGGCCGACTGCATTCCGCGCTCCAACTCCGATGCTGACAAGGCCGCTACGGAGCGTTACGAAGCCTATCGCAACTTCTGGTTCTTCGATCCCGCGCTCAAGGGAGAATATCCCAAGACCGCTCGCGTCGGACGAACTGCTGCAGTCGATGGGTGTGCGTCCGGGCGATATGGACGTCATCAAGGTTCCGCTCGACTATCTCGGCATCAACTACTACGACCGCTCCATCTGCTTCGCCGCCGACGCAAACGGCCCGGCCAAAGTCGACACCCAGCAGGGCGATCAAGGTCCCAAGACCGAGAACGGTTGGGAGGTCTGGCCCGACGGCTACTACAACCTCCTCACCAAGGTCAACGCCAGGTACAATCCGAAAGCCATCGAGATTACAGAAAACGGTTGTTCTTACGGCGATGTCCCCGACGAGAAAGGCGTCGTGCCCGACGAACGGCGCATCGCTTTCTTCCGCGGCTACCTCGGTGCAGTCGCTCGCGCCCACAAGGAAGGCGTCCCCATCCGTGGCTACAACGCCTGGAGCCTGATGGACAATTACGAGTGGTCGGAAGGCTACTCGCAGCGCTTCGGATTCATCTTTGTCGATTTCCGCACCCTGAAGCGCACCGTCAAGCAGTCCGGCAAGTGGTACGCCCAACTCGCCGCCACTGGCAAGCTGAGCTAGAAAACCAGCGCCTCCCGCATCATGCAAGAGGCGCCATCGCTTTCGCTTCTCCAAGACCGCGGAGGACTTTGCTTTTCAATAACATAGCCCTGTGATCGGGCTCACCGTTCGATGTGAGATATCCCCGCTGGAGCGCCAATTCCTCCCATTTGGCCTATCTTCGTTGGCCCCTCCCCGCTCACCCCGTAATCTGTAACTGACGTAAGGTGTGGCACTTGGCCTGTCTATGTGGGGAGGGCCGCCACCAACTTCTTCGCGAGGCGTAAATGCATAAACCTATTAAGTACGTTGAAAAAGCGGTCACTATTGCAGCCAAAGGCGCGTGGGCCGTATTCGACCGAGTCAACAGCATTAATCAGAATCCTTCCTTTACGCCCAAGTGGTCTGATAAACCACTGCTGAAGTCGTACCAGAAATCCAAGCCTCCGCTCGGATGGCCGCGCACCACCGATTCACTCTGCCCTAAGTGCGTGCCCGAAATCCGCCAGCAGATCATCGACGGCAAGCTGCCGCTCGAGGTCCTGATGAACGAGAAGGCCGGCGAGATCAAGGCCCAGATCATCGAGCGCGACGGCAAGATCCTGATGGTGAAGGACTGCCCCACCCACGGCCACTTCGAAGACGAGATGGCCATGGACACCGCGTTCTTCAAGCACTTGGAAGAGGTCTTCCCCGGCCGCGACATCCGCGCCCACAATGACGAGAAGCTCCATCACCATGGCAGCAGCACCGTGCTGCACGGCCGCGGATCGGTGCTCACCATCGATCTCACCAACCGTTGCAACATGATGTGCGATCCCTGCTTCATGGACGCCAATCAGGTTGGCTTCGTCCACGAACTTACCTGGGACGAGATCAAGACGATGTTGGACAACGCCATCACCATCAAGCCGCGCCGTCAGATGTCGGTACAGTTCTCCGGCGGCGAGCCCACGTTGTCGCCTTACTTCCTCGACGCGGTGGCGTATGCCCGCAAGGTCGGCTATAACAGCGTGCAGGCTGCCACCAACGGCATCGAGTTCGCCAAGAGTCCTGAGTTCGCCAAGCAGGCTTTTGAAGCCGGTCTGCGCTACGCCTATCTGCAGTTCGACGGCATCGGCAACGCTGCCAACTCGCATCGCCTGGTCGGCAACCTGTTCGACGTGAAGTTGCAGGCCATCGAGAACCTGCACAACGCCGGTGTCGATATCGTTCCGGTAGTCACCATCGTCAACGACCTCAACAACGAGCAGGTCGGACGCATCATCCAGTTCGCGCTCGACAATCCGAAGCGCATTTCGTTCCTCTCGTTCCAGCCGGTTTCGTTTACCGGACGCGACGAGGCCATCACCGACGAGCGCCGTCACGCGCAGCGCTACACGCTGTCGCATCTCGCGCACGACGTGAAGAGCCAGACCGGACTGGGCGAGCCCACCCGCGATTGGTTCCCCATCTCGTTCATGAGCACCTTCTCTGATTGGGCCGACCTGGTTCACGGACCTGACAAGGACTGGGGCTCCTTGAGCTGCGGTTGCCACCCGAATTGCGGCGTCGGCATGGCTGTCATGATCGACAAGGAAACCAAGGAAGCTGTTCCCGTCACCGCATTCCTGAATGGCGACACCATCGCGAAGGACATCGCCAAGGTGAACGACGCAGCTCGCGGCAAGTGGATGTCGATCGCCGGCATGACGCTCGCGCTCTTGAAGAACTACGATCCGTTCAAGTCGCCAAAGCACTTCAAGTTCGTGGACCTGCTGAAGAAGTTCGACAAGACCTTCGCCGCGACCGGCAAAGACTACGGCAAGGTCAGCGGAGACCGCACCGAGACCGACATCGAAAAGCGCCGTCGCGATCGCTGGAACTTCCTGTTCATCGCCGGCATGTGGTTCCAGGACCTGTTCAACTACGACTTCCGCCGCACCGAGCAGTGCATCATCCCCTACGCCACGCAGGAAGGCGAGATCAGCTTCTGCGCCTACAACACCGGCGTGGGCTGGCGCAACATCGTCGAGAAGATGCACATGACCGCGACTCTGACCAAGTGGTACGAAGAGCACGGCCGTCACGAGATCTTTGCCGGCAACAAGAAGGTGAGCCTGGCAACCACCGACCACACCCTCAAGCTGGTGCAGGAGCACGTTGATGCCGAAGCCAACCACACGCTCGACGATCTCGGCATCGCCAAGAACGCCCGTCAGGAGAAGTTCAAGGCGCGCGACGAGAAGATCAAGCAGGAAGCCGAAAACGCCCGCATGTTGGCGCTCTACAAAGAGCATGTGCTGGGCGAGAAGGCCCCGGAAGATAAAGGTGGCTTCGTTCCGCTAGGCAGCATCGGCGGCATCAAGCCTGCTCCTGCGAAGGAAGTAGCTGAACCAGCGTTCGGCGACTAAACAGTGCCTAGTGATTAGTGGAGAGTGGCTAGAAAAGACCGGTCGCGCAAGCGGCCGGTTTTGTTTTGCGCGAGACATCTTTTCGAAGTGTCATCTTGAGCGGAGGCGGCCTTGCCGCCACAGTCGAAGGACCTGCTGTTGTTCTTGAAGGCGGAAGCACCGGGCGTTAGCCCGGTGAAATACAGACACCCACGACCGGGGCTTTAGCCCTGGCCTCGTGGGCGAGCCTATCCCCGGTGCCCCACTCAAGCAGCCTTTGCTTGAGTGGGTCCTTTGACTTTAACCGGCAACTGACCGCCA
>CAVZYS010000028.1:0-229448 GCA_963779555.1 uncultured Acidobacteriaceae bacterium | reverse complement strand
TTCAACAGCGACGCTTTGCTCGCGTCGTGCAGCTCGATCTCCGTGGCAGGGGGCGATTATCGTCGCCGTGCTGGAAGCTTGTATTCGACCGAAAGTACAGCAGCCTTCCAACATGTCGACACTTCGTCACAAGGTTTCGTTTTGACCGCCTCTTTTCCGCTAACGAGTGCGTAAGCACGTAGTCTATTGACTGTCGTAAACACAGATCGCGTCGGTGTCCACTGGAGGCTTGATTGTACAGGTGGATGAGATTGTGGCTGGGTTCAACGTTGATTGCGGGACTGCTGCCGGTTGCGGTTGCTCAGACCGCGACTTCTCCCGATTCCGAGATACGGGAACAGGCAGTCACCTTCCACGTGGGTCCGGTAAAACTGGCGGGTACCTTGCTAAGGCCGATTCAGCAGAGTCCCGTACCGGGTATCGTTCTGCTGGCCGGCTCAGGGCCGGGCACGCGCAGCCACCTCCGCTTGTTTGCCGAGCGTTTCGCCAAAGATGGTTTCGCGGCGTTGCTCTTTGACAAGCGCGGATCGGGAGAATCGGAGGGCTCGTGGACCGAGGAATCGCTGGACGACTTGGCGGATGACGCATTATCGGCGGTTGCCTTCCTCAAGTCACAGCCCGAGATCAACCCGCAGCGCGTGGGAGTTTGGGGCATCAGCCAGGCAGGGTGGGTGATCCCGCATGCAGCGGCGCGCGCGCCGGACGCATTCGCCTTCGCAATCGTGATCACCGGCGGCGGAGTGAAGCCGTTGGAAGTCGAGATACAGGATTATTCTGCCGCTCTCGACCAGGCGGACATCACAGGTTCGGACAAGGCCGAGGCGATGGCGCTGGTCGACAGGTACTTCACATACCTTCGAACCGGCGAAGGCCGCGCCGGCCTTGAGCAGGCGGTTCAAGCCTCTAAGGAGAAGCCTTGGTTCAAGGTCCTGAACTTAGACCGCGTGATGCCGACGGAAGCTACGCGCGCGAAATGGGAGTGGGTGCCCATCTATGATCCCTCGGCAGACATCCGCAGCCTGAAAATTCCAGTGCTGGTCGTGTTTGGAGCGAAAGACCGTCCGGCCCTGAACGTAACTGCCATTGCGGCGTGGCGCAGCAATCTCACCGAAGGCCATGACGGTGACTCGACGCTGGTTGAACTTCTGAATGCCGAACATGGCGCCGCCGTCGTCGGGACGCATCAGAAGATGCATAGCGGAGGGACGCCGACGTATGTACCTGGATATCTTGACCTGGTCGATGGCTGGCTGCGAGCGCACAGCAGTTGATGCGATGAACAGGGTTAAGAGAGCTCACGAGCCTAGGTCTACATGACCTCGATGAGCGCCGATTCCTCAAATGGCCACGGAGTCCCGACGCTAGGGTGCTTTCCTCCGCCATTCCGCATCTACCGCGGGCGGCAAGGTATCGAGGTGGCTGAGGAACGTGACCACCTTCCAGATATGGTCGTCGGATACCGCCTGATCATGATGCCACTGACCGTCCCATGCCGACATGCCGGAGTACCGCACGCCG
This sequence comes from uncultured Acidobacteriaceae bacterium, assembly GCA_963779555.1. Classification (GTDB taxonomy): domain Bacteria; phylum Acidobacteriota; class Terriglobia; order Terriglobales; family Acidobacteriaceae; genus DASRAA01. The sequence goes on along the minus strand of CAVZYS010000028.1, from coordinate 227,930 downwards.
TTCCTGACGATCCAGAACAATTGCCAGTCAGGCAATCGTGGCGGTTCCTTTGCAAACTGCGGAACATTCGGGTAAAAACTTGCGCCGTAGTCGCTGGCCTCGCTGGGCTCGCCGTGACATCCGGCACAAGCGTCTTTGAAGGTCTTCATCCCTGCCAGCAGGTTTTCTTCCGTTGCCGGAATTGGGTTCGCTACATGAGGTGCGTGCCGCGCCACATAAGCATTCAACGCCATCTGCGCAAAGCCCTTCTCCCATCCCGGAGGACTCGCGTTTGCGTGAGTTGGCCAGAAACCGAGCCAAGCGACGGCCACAGCGAACACAGGAAGCACCAGAATCCCAGTCAAACAGCCTGCGAGAAATCCGCGCATACCCACCTCCCACCACTATCTTGCCGTCGTTTATGCAGGAGGAATTTAGCTGGGACACGGGAGTATCGCAAGTTGAATGGGATAAGTGCTGCCAGGCACGAGACTAGTGCACTACTGCACCGAGGGACGCCGCATGACTCGCTCATAGACGTGCCGGGGGATGCGGATCGTCAGGTAGCCCGCACGCTTGCGCCGGGGGTTCGGGCGTTCATAGATGTCGCTGGAAACAGACAGCGCCTGTGCCGGGCGCTGGAGTGATCGACCACACCGGAAACAGGCTGAGGCCGCGGAAGACCTGTTCCTGATCGCCGATTGTCCCGGTGACGGAGACCACGCCGGCAGTGTAGTTGTATTCGCAAGCGATGGAATGCGGTTCGTGACACGTGCGTGGAGGAAGACGGCACGCCGGTCCGTGGGGGCGGCTGCCGGTCAACTACATGTGCCCGAGTGCGGATGGTCTCTGGAGAGTTTTGCGGCTGCCAGTGGTCCCCCAATTCGCTCCGACTTTCGTCAACTCCATCATAGCGACGGAGAACACCGCACAAATCTTCTAGGGCAGACAGGCGCCGGTAACCGCGTACTACCGCGGCATGAAGTGCAGTACCTATAACCGACTGCATGCCCTGCGATGACGGCGGATCCACTGAAAACAACACCTCGCCAACCTTCATCATGTTCACGCGATCCGTGCAGGAATCTTCGTCGGTGTAGCACGTAACGTCGCAAACCGAGGCAGCGGCAGTGGCATGCCAGTCTTGGCCGCCGCAAGCAATTCCAAACGACCCTAGAGATGCTGGTAAATGTTTTCGGGCTGCCCAATTGTTTCAAGTGCTCTTGAAAGCGGGCAGTCTTCCATCGGGATCCACGCAGGGACTTTAACGTTCTAGCTCGGGCATAAGAGATTGATGGGATTACAATACAAAGCGCCTTGTCACCTCCGATCTCAATACCGCCGAAGCTTCACAGCTCTCAGGGTGGAGGCCCGATAGCGTGGTGGCAAAAACTCGGCGCGCTTAGCTCCGTCCGCCAATTTCTTCATCTCGTGTGGCAGACTCATCGGGGATACGCGACCGCTACAGTGCTGCTGCGGTTGTTGCGAGCTGGCATTCCTATTGCCACGCTGTGGGTCGCCAAATTGATCATCGACACGGTGGTGGCGGCGCGCATGGGACGACCCAACATCTCGCGGCTCTGGCTTCTGGTCGGCTTAGAGCTGGTGATCGTAACTGCTGGAGAGGCGCTGGACCGGGCCTCCGCTGCCGTTGAAGGCCTTTTCGGCGATCTTTGCTCTAATCAAATCAGCGAAAAACTCATCGCCCACGCTGGCTCACTTGATCTCCGCCATTTCGAAGATCCTACGTTTTACGACCGCCTGGAGCGCGCACAACGGCAGACTACGGGACGCATTGGCCTGCTGACGCAAGTGCTCTCCGTAGGTCAGGATTCTGTGACCCTTGTTTCGCTGGCTTCGGCAGTCTTAGTCTACAGTCCGTGGTTGCTGGCACTGCTAGTGGTGGCAATACTGCCCAGCATTCTCGGCGAAGCTCATTTCAGTGCATTGGAATACTCACTGCTGTATCGCATGACGCCGGAGCGACGGCAATTAGACTACCTGCGTTTCCTGAGCTCGGGCGACAAGACCGCCAAAGAAGTACAGATCTTCGGACTGACCGGCTGGCTGCTGAATCGTTATCGCAACCTCGCCCGCCGGCTCCACGAAGCGAACCGCGGCCTCGTCTTGCGCAAAGGCGTCGCCGGGACTGTGCTCGCATGGCTGGGCATCGCAGGATATTACGGCGGTTACGCAATCATTTTGTGGCGCGCATTCTACGGGGTAATCAGCATTGGCACACTCACTTTTCTTGCCGGATCATTCGCCCGCAGCCGTGCCGTGACCGAACGATTGCTGTCCGCTGCCGGCAACATCTATGAGCAGGGCCTCTATGTCCGCGACCTGTTTGACTTCTTCGAGATGCAACCCACGATTGTTTCGGTTCCGGGTGCGCGCCCGGTGCCCTCGCCGCTGACGCAGCATCTGGTATTCGACGACGTGGGATTTCGATATCCCGGCAGTAACACCTGGGCCGTTCGCCATGTCAGTTTGCGTATCGCTCCAGGAGAAAAGATTGCTTTGGTGGGTGAGAACGGAGCCGGCAAGACGACCTTGGTCAAGCTGCTGGCCCGGCTTTACGATCCCAGTGAAGGGCGCATTCTGCTGGATGGCGTGGACCTCCGCGAATATGAGCTTGAGTCCGTGCGGCACGCCGTGGGCGTGATCTTTCAGGACTTTGTCCATTACGACCTTTGTCTGGACGAAAACATCGGTGTGGGTGAGATCAGCCAGGTCCAGGAGTATCTGGACCGTCTGCTGCAGCAGCCGAATGGCGATGGCGCGCTTACGGATACTGCTATCGTCGAAGCCGCAGAGAAGTCGCAGGCCGACTTGCTGGCTGCCAGTCTTCCTCTGGGGTACCGTCAGATGTTGGGCCGGCGCTTTGAGGGCGGCCTTGAACTCTCCGGCGGCGAGTGGCAGAAGATCGCCTTGGCCCGGGCATATATTCGTAAGGCTCAGATCATCATCCTGGACGAGCCCACGGCGGCGCTGGATGCACGCGCCGAATACGAGGCATTCAGGCGTTTTGCCCATCTGGTTGCAGGACAAACGGCATTGTTGATCTCACATCGTTTCTCTACGGTTCGCATGGCCGATCGCATCGTCGTACTTCGACAGGGAGCCGTCGAAGAACTTGGAACACACGATCAACTGCTCTCGCACGACGGACTCTACGCTGAACTGTTTAGACTTCAGGCGGAAGGCTATCGTTGAGCCAGGCCATGCACTCTACTTTTGACGAAACCGCCTCCAACTTTGAGCGCTACCGTTCTCTGCCCACTGAGGTGCCGGGAGCCATTCGGGCGGCGATATGGGACGCGCTGCAACTCTCTACGCCAGCGCGAGTGCTCGAGATTGGCGCAGGGACGGGACGGATCGGCAAGGCTTTCATTACAGCGCGGGATTTCTATGTCGGTGTGGACACATCGCTCGCCATGTTGCAGAAGTTTCCCGCGAACTCCAAGAATTGCTTTCCGGTCCAGGCCGATGGACGACAATTGCCGTTCTGTGATGACACCTTCGACGTAGTGTTGCTAATGCAGGTCCTAAGCGGTGTTGGCGAGTGGCAGGGGATCCTCAGCGAAACCCGGCGAGTTTTGCTGCCGGGCAGAAGCGTGGCTGTAGGCCAGACAAAAAGTCCAGAATCGGGGATTGACGCACAGCTTAAGCACCGGCTCGCAGCCATTCTTGAAGAGATGGGGGTTGCCTGGCATCGGCCACAGGAGTCTCGCCAGCAGGCTCTGGCTTGGCTGGAGTCCTCGACGGTGCACCATGTGCATGCCCAGGCAGCATCGTGGAATGTCATCGTAACCCCGCAGGAATTTCTGGTGCGCCGCCGCACAGGCGCGAGGTTTGCGGCCCTGCCCCTTATTGTGCAAGAGGAGGCCCTCAAGCAACTAGCCGTTTGGGCCGAGACGATCTTCGGCTTCCTGGACGCCGGATTTCAAGAGAAACGAAGTTTTGAGTTAGACATTTTTGAATTCGCAGAAGGGGCGGGTCGAGATTTCTGAAAGTCATCCGATGAAAGACATAATCGAGGATAAGAACAGCCTACTCACCGCGCTGGGCCAACAACTGCTCTCCGGCTCTTTGACGGATGCTTCTGTGCAGCAAGCCACTGAAGACACGCCTAACTTCGCCATCTTGCCTTGGGTCAACGTAGTGAAGATTGGCGGCCAGAGCATTATGGATCGCGGGCGGAGCGCGGTCTATCCGCTGGTCAAAGAGATTGTAGCTAACCTGGGTCAGCACAAAATGATCCTTGGAACCGGAGCGGGCACACGCGCGCGCCACATATACAGCCTAGCCATCGATCTTGGTCTGCCAACCGGTGTGCTCACCGTACTGGGCACGGCCGTGGCGTGGCAGAATGCGCAAATGCTGCACTACTTGCTGGCGCAATACGGAATTCCTTTCATCGAGCCGGAGGGGTTTAACACGCTGCCTCATTATTTGATGGAGCGCAGCGCTGTAGTGTGCCAGGGTATGCCTCCTTACAAGTTGTGGGAACCGAACCCAGCCACTGGCCGTATTCCGCCGCAGCGCACAGATACCGGGTGCTTCTTAATCGCCGAGGTCTTCGGGGCGCGCAAGATGATCTATGTAAAGGATGAGGATGGCCTCTATACCGCCGATCCAAAAAAAGACCCATCGTGCAGATACATTTCCCGCATCAGCGTGCAAGAGTTGCTGGCTCTCGACCTTGAGGATCTCATTGTGGAAAGGGCCGTGCTCGAATTCATGATGCGGGCGCGCAATATTCACGAGATTCAATTCGTGAACGGTCTGAAACCCGGCCAACTAACGGCCGCACTGAACGGCGAACCTGTGGGAACGATCATTTACAAGAACGGAGACGAAAGATGACTTCCCATGATTTCGATGCTCGGCACGTGGAATCGAGTCTGATGCGCGAATCGCTGGTGGACAAGAACGTAATCGCCCGAACCGACGGACAAGTTGTCTCAATTCTTCCAGACGTCAATATCATTCAGATCGGTGGACGCTCCATCATGGACCGAGGACGCTCGGCATTGCTGCCGCTGCTGGAGGAAATCGTCGCCAATCAGTCCCAGCATCGAATCATTATCGGTGTGGGAGCTGGGGTCCGCTCCCGTCACATCTTCTCCGTGGGTCTGGACCTCGGACTGCCCACTGGCGCGCTTGCCGCATTGAGCGCCAAAGACTCCGCACAAAACGCCTACATGGTTTCCTGCCTGCTGGCCCGGTACGGGTTCGTGTATCTGGAAGCTCCTTTTGTCGTGCAACTCCTTCCTGCCATGCTGGCTGCGGCTCGCGGCGCCGTCTTCAACGGTATTCCTCCCTATTCCTTGTGGGAGCATCCGCCGCTACTGGGCAAGCTTCCACCCCACGGTAGCGACGCCGGCTCTTATTTGGTGGCTGAGGTCTTCGGTGCGCGGACCATGATTTTTCTCAAGGACGTTGATGGAGTCTATACTGCTGATCCTAAAACCGATTCCTCAGCGGAGCTTATCCCGCATGCCACTGCACAGGAACTAATTGACCGTAAGCTCCACACGCTGCCCATTGAAACTGTGGTGCTGGAGTTGCTGACGAGGGCCAAGCTGGCGAAGAGCGTTCGCGTCATCAACGGTCTAAATCCGGGAAGTCTCACCCGTGCCCTCAAAGGGGAATCGATAGGTACGCTGATTAGCAAATGACGCCCAGCCCTTTCAAGAGACTGCTGCCTTATTTCCCTCTTGCAAAGCCGGGTTAACGATGCAGATCAGCGCACTTCAAAAATCTTGACGATTTGCATTGACCTTGATGCCGCCTGGAGTTAGATTTTCGTCACTTGGGCATTTGACAAGCACTGTAGTTTTTGGAGGGACCGCGTGCACGGTCCGATCAAAGTACGGCTGCCGTGGGCAAAACGGCACACCTGTCTAGTCCCGTCCGGGATACATAATTCCAGGATTTGGAGAGGTAACAGCAGGCGGAGCCCGTTGTGGAGTCAGCTTGACAGCGCGCTGCTTCAGAAGCGTGAAGAGACCATTGTGCAAACAACTGCAAGGGAGGAAATTGACTGATGCCGAACCAACGACAAATCATCATCCGCAAATCGGCAGGGGCAGGTAAGTTTAGTCCCAACCCATTAGCAGCGAATGTTCTGGACCAAATCTTCTGGACTAATAACGATAGGAGGCCGCACTGGCCTGGCCTGGTAAATGCCGACGGCACAATCAACACGACATTCTTCATGCCAAACCAAATTGCAGCTAATGGTGATAGCTCGTCGAGCTTCTCAGCCAGTACAGCTGCCACGTTTAACTATGCCTGCTCCCTTCACCCAAATGAGAAGGGCAGCATCACGGTCACTTAACCGAATCAACTGAAAATTTGCACCGAAGTGCTAGCTATGAACAACGGCAATACTTCATTGCAAGAGATTGAATGAGGAGAGCTGTCATGAGTTTCAAACTGAGCGCGATTCTCACCTTGGTAACGACGCTGTTCGTCGTGCTTCCAGCACAGGCACAAAATTGCACGCCGCTACGGGATTTGATCACAATTCCCGAGATCGAGAGCGAAAATGGCCGGCTGCAGGCAACGGTGATTCTTAGCGACGAACAACGGTCGCTGGCGGGGAGCGCGGCGGGCACACCCTGCGATTTCCAGCGTCTCAGGTTTTTCAAGGGGTTCAAAACGTCTCAACCAACTCCGTGGCCCTCCGCCGGTGATCCAATTCCAGGACCGACATTGAGGGTGCACGTCGGCGACTTGGTTGAACTCACTTTCCTCAACCAGGTCAATCCAAGCAATTTTCCCAATACACTGGACCAGGGTGAGATCGGCAAAACGCCCGGTTGTGACATAGCAACTGCAACCCGGCAGAACCCATCCACACCGCCCACCGCTCAAATTTACCCTCGAAATGACAGCTATCCCAACTGCCTGCATGGCTCGAGCACTGCCAATATCCATTACCACGGAACCCATACCACTCCCAGCACTACTGGGGACAATGTGCTGCTTTTTATTCATCCGGCGCTGAGAATAGACGGGAAGATACAACCAGAAGATGGTTTTGTTAGGCAACAGTTTGCGGAATATTTCCAGTGGTGTGAGAAGAATGGTTCGGCCGAGAATTGGGAGCAGCTCCCGCCCGCGTGGCAAGCGACCCAGAAAAAGCTTCTTCAGACTTACGACAAAACCGCTCCATATAAGGGCGTAAATGGTGCCCTCCCCGCCGACATGCAGTTATGGCCGAAAAACGAGCACAACTTAAGCAAGGGTCTGTGGCCCCAATACTCGATTGGAGCGTTTCCCTACTGTTTCAGACTGCCGGCGTACGATCCGGCAAAAGTAAAGATGGGGCAGTCCCCTGGAACGCACTGGTATCACGCGCACAAGCACGGGTCGACAGCGTTGAACGTTGGCAATGGGATGACCGGCACGCTGATCATTGAAGGAGCGTATGACGACACTCTCAAGAACTTCTACAAAGAAACCGAACAGCATAGGAACTGGGGCTTCGTGGAGCGGGTGCTGGTAATCCAACAACTGGAAACCAGCCTGAATTTGCTCAGTCCCACCAACAAGGGAGGCCCGGCTCCTCTCTCCGTGAATGGAAGATTGAACCCGGTTGTGACGATGAAGCCGAACCAGGTGCAGATGTGGAGGGTTCTGAACCAAGCACCACGTGATTTTGTGCAGTTTGACAGTTTTACGACGCATGGAAAAGGCGGGCAAAGCGTAGCGTGGCGGCAGATCGCACAAGATGGCGTCCAATTCGCATACGCAAACTATCAGCGGATTGGGACCATAGATGCGAAGTTTAACCTGGCGGCTGCCAACCGGGCCGATCTTCTGGTCAGGGCTCCAAACCAGGTGGGTGACTATGCGCTGCAAGTTGTGCCGTCCGTGAGCGATGTCCCAACCGGTACGCCCGTCACCTTGTTGACGGTGCGGGTCAAAGCAGACGACAAGCCAATAAGTCCACCGATGGACTTCATTCAAAGCGAGCAGGACTTCCCCACATTTCCAGTATTCCTTGCGGACATCTATGGGCCGTTCTACAAGCAGCGTAATCTTTATTTCAACACCAATCCCCACTCCGCGCGCAAGGGACAAGGACAAATGCCGCTCCATGAAATCAACGGTAAGCTGTTCGGCGATCATGAGGTTGATCAAAGAATGACGTTGAATTCAGTGGAAGAGTGGACGATGTATAACCAGACAGTGAACATCGCGCATCCATTCCACATCCACATCAATCCATTTCAGGTTGTGGAAGTGTTTAAGCCGAACAGCGCAGAAGCGAAGGATCCAACCGGCAAGTGCTATGCGGACCCGACCACGCCTGATACGTGGAAGCCATGCCAGAAACTGGCGCCACCATGGATTTGGTGGGATACATTCGCAATTCCCACTGCCCGGCAGGACACCTTGCCGGCATCGGTCTGTACCCAGCTTAACCAGTGTCCAGCCGACATTCAGCAATATACAACCTGCACTGCCGGAGCTTGCACGGTCACAATTCCGGGCTACTTCAAGATGCACAGCCGCTTCGCAGACTTCACCGGTCAATATGTGCTCCACTGCCACATTCTGGCGCATGAAGACCGGGGCATGATGGAACTCGTCGAAGTTGTGCCCGCCGACACTAGCGACTACTCGCACCACTAAGTTGCATTCAATTCAGCGGCAGGGCGCGGCTTCCGTGGCGGGTGATGGGAGACGGAAGCCACCACGTTGCAGAACACAATTGCCGAGTGAACAGGGCGATTAGGAGCTGGTAGGATCTCGGAAGGTACAACAACTGAGATACAAGGGGCAAGATCGGATAAACCTGTCTCGGCACCCCGCAAACGAATCTGAGGACGGGGAAAAGCGCCGACCGACGGCCCGGTAGCGGCGGGTATCTGGTCTACAATATATAGACGCGCATAAATAAAGGGATATGATAGTCAACAAAAAGAGGCCAGATAAGGTTGGATGAGTTTCGGGTGGGATTGCATTTCGGTGAAGACACGAGTGAGGGTGGCCAGCAATTCGGAGGGGTGGGAGAAGTACCGGTTGTGGGTTCCGGTTCGTCGGGTGTATTGCCAAAGTCGTTCGGTAGGGTTGAACTCTGGGGAGTGAGGCGGCAGTGGGTGCACTTCCAGCCAGTGTCGATTGGCCCCGAACCAGGACCCTACGTCGCGGTCTTTGTGGTAGGAGGCGTTGTCCTGGATAAGAATGGCGCCTTGCCGCCGATACTGGGCGGCCAGTTGCTCCAGGAAGGCTAAGTAGGTGGAGGCGTTGAAGACCGTTTCCTGGCGGTAGTGGAAGCGGGTTTGAAACAGTTCAATGGCCCCCAGGATTTTGACGCTCTTGGGCTGCCCGGTTACGGAGATCTCCGGCGCTTGGCCGACGCGGCTCCACGTCGCATATAGGGTGGAATCCTGGCGGAAACTGGCTTCGTCGCTGAAGATCAGGGCCCAGTTTTGGGCTTGGGCTTTTTTTTAAGATTGGGATAGGTCTGGCGGTGCCAGCGATCCTGCAGCCTGGGGTGGGCTTTAGCCAGAACCCGTCGTGGGCGTTGCATCGAGAAGCCCAGTTCATGCAGCAGCTTGCGCACGTGTCCAGGATGGTAGTGCACCCCGAACTCCTGCTCAATCACCCAGGCGATCCTGGGCGAGGTCCAGATTCCGGTGTCCAAGCCATAGGCCACCGGACCGCTGTCCAGGATGTCCCGCAAGGGTTGCCGTTGCGAGTTACTCAACTGCGGGGGTCTTCCGCAGCGCTGTCCTTCCAGTAAGCCTTCGACGCCATGCGTTTCATAGCGGGCCAACCACTCGGAAACCTTGGAGCGTGGGGATTGCAGAATCGATGCCAACTCCCCGCTGCTGCGTCCTTGCGAGTTCAGTACCACCGCTTGCAGTCGCTTGGAGACGCGATAGCTCCGTCCCTTTCCGCCTCCTGGCTCAGGCGAATCAGCCGCTGATATGTGCTCGGGTGCAAACGAATCCTTCGCGGAAGCATGGCACACCTCCCACCGCAAGTATGTCATCTTTCTCGCATTATGTCCCTTTACTTATGCGCAGCTGTCTAGTACGGCTGTGGGTACCGAGAGGCTGCTGGAGGATACTTACTTCCGAAGATAGATTTCAAACGCAACGTAGTATTGCGATTCGGAAACATCGTCCCAGGTTTGTACACTCCGGTGCTCGCAAAACACTCAAGGTCGTTCTCGCTCGTCGACTTATCTCGGTTGGCGTTGATCGAACGCAGAGGAACTTCGAGCCGACACGAAGGCAGTCAATGGTTAGTCTGCTTGGGGAACGGGCTCGCGGTTCAGAAACCGACTCTTGGGAAGCCAACGGGTCGAGTGGGGGGTCACCGAGATCCGTGTCGGCGCCCTAAGTCTTTGGGTCCGAAACCCAACGGTCGGGCAGCCGGCGCCCACGTGAAATGGGAGGACTCCAACCTCCTGTTGAAGGCACAACCCACAGCGCCGAACCGCAGAGCCCGCGCTCCATCTGCACTCTGTTTGTTGGATTACCACTGCTTTTCATGGTCTTAGGTGTCATCCGCTGACCTGCATGTCGTTGAAAGCGGGTTTAAGCATAGTGGCGCGACAAACTGCTATCTCGCCCACGTGGCGCTTACGAGCATGTCCAGCCGGTCTTGCCGCCCCTTGACCCACTTGGCATAGTGGCGCTCAGTGGTCTTGATGCTCTGATGTCCGAGCAGCTTTGAGACTTCTTCCAGTGGGACGCCCTTCTCCAGAAGGTCCACGGCAAAGGTGTCCCGGAGCCTGTGACTCATCATGCTCCCGCCCCCTGCGATCTTGGCGTCTCGGTAAAGCGTGCGGAAGTCCTCCTGCCAGTGGCTCACCGTGGTGCGCGGCTCGCCAATGCCGGTCCAAAAGACGTAAGTGGGATTGACGTTGAGCACGGTTAACAGCCCTTGTGCAACGTCGGGTGGAATGGGGACGGTTACATCGGTCCCGGTCTTTTGCCGGGCGGTGACGATGCGATAAAGTTCCTTCGCCTTGTCGTGGATTAGATCATCACGTCGGAGCGTTGCCGCATCCACAATAGCCAGGCACGAGTGCCGCATCAGTCGAATAAGCGCGCGAACCCGGAGGGCCTTCTTGGGGTTCGGAAAGCTGACCGGCACGGTGCCAAGCAGTCGCTTGTTCTCTTCCTCCGTGAGCGGCAGAGTGGGAGCCTCATCAACCTTGACACGGGACAACTTCGGGATGCGGTCCATCCACTGCGAATCAAAGCAGAAACGGAGGAAATTCTTGAGCCGCGCCTGGACGGAGGACTGTGTGTCGGAGGATGGGTAGAGGTCCTCCCAATCGGACTTATACGCAATGAGCAATTCCCGCGTGAGTCCCGCCGCCGTGAAGATGGCCTTGCGCTCGGCGAAGTCCCGGAGCCGGGCTAGCTCCCGCTCATAGCGCCTGAGCACGTCTGCCGTGACGCCTTGGCTCTTCTTGTCGGCCATGAAAATCTCAACGGCATCAGCCAGTGTACGCGGCGCGGTATTTTGTGCGGGAGTGTGCTGTCCGGTTAGCTGTGCCTCCAGCTGTCGCTTCTTCTCCTCAGCCCCGGCCCACGATCTTGAGCCGGTCCTTAGCCGGTGTTGCTTGCCGTTCTGTGACCAGCGGATGTGCTTCTTGCAATTGCAACGCTTGGTGAACTCATCGCCGGCACTTACATCTGGCAGAGTGGCGAACCAAAACCGTGATAAGTGGGGCGTCCATAGGGCCTCCCATTACTTGGAAGACCCTAGCACAAATTTAACTCAGTTATCTGTGATGTTTGTACAAGGCCAGTGTTTATGCGGCTTTTTGATTGGAGGCGCGGGTGGGAATCGAACCCACGCATAAAGGTTTTGCAGACCTCTCCCTTACCACTTGGGTACCGCGCCTCGATAGCTCTACCGTATCGCGTTCTGCGCCGGAAATCCAGCACCATCGCCGACTGGACGCGTGTCCGAAGTAATCGGCGACGAATCCGAAGTAGTCGGCGACAAACTCGTTCCACCCACCGAAGTCATACGCAAGCATCATCGTCTGTACAGTCGATTTTGGGCGGCGTCCTGTTAGCCAGAACCTGTTTAATTCTGTTGGCTTCCTCTGGATTACACGGCGAGATTCTTCTTGCGCCTCAGGCGGCGGATTTCAGCAGTTCACTCAGCTTATCCAAGTCCTGGGCGCTAGCGTCACCGATCACGAAATAGCGAAGGCCGCTGTGACTCCAGCTCCGGATTCCAAACGAGTGGGCCGCGAGCGCCCCATCGCTGCCTACATTTCCCATGTCTTTCTCCTGGAAAATAAAGACCGAGATCTGGTGCAGCCGGACGCGAAAGATGAGTTCTGCACCCGGAGATTGATTGAGATAAGTGACCCGTCCGCCTACCAGGACAAAGGGCGAATTCTGCAACTCGGGCAGATTGAAGGTGAAGGGAACCTTGCCTTCAAACCACGGCTTTACGGTATGACGGTCGGTCGAGACGACATCCACCGGATTGGAACTGGCTAGGGTTGCCACGTGCAGGTCCGCCAACTCGCTCATCAACATCTGTTGGTCTCTTTGCTCACGGTTAATTCTCAAAATAATTGCACTGACAATCAGCAATACGGCTGCTGTCGCCAGCACAGGCAGCCAATACCGCGTACGCGCAGATCGCGCGGGTGCTGCCATGCTCATTTCAACGCGGGCGCGAAAGGCTGGAGCCGGCGTAAACCGCTGCCCGGCAGCGCGGATCGCGAGCTTTTGGCCAAGTCTGTCCACGCCGTCGGCTGAGCAGGCTGGGCATCCGCGCATATGTTCTTGCACCGCACGTGCCTCGTCAGGCGGGAGCTCTCCGTCGAAGTAGGCATCGAGTTTTCTGCTCCAATCGTCGCAGGCCATGGTTCAGTCCCTTTGAAATTCTTGCACGATATCCCTCAGGGCCCGTCTCGCGCGGGATAAACGCGACATTACCGTGCCCATCGGGATAGCAAGCGTTACAGAAATTTCCTGATACGACATCTCTTCAAATTCGCAGAGCAGCAACACCTCGCGATAGGTCACAGGCAACCGGTCTAACGCCGCCTGCACCAGTTGCTGGTCCGAACGCTGCAGCAGGATGCTCTCTGGCGTTTCTTTCACCGGGGGAAGCAGCGCCTCCCCTTCGCCCTCCAGGTCCAACGGCGCGGTTGCGCTCGCTCGCAGCCCGGTGCGGGAGGTCAGGAACGTGTTTCGCAAAATCCGATATATCCAGGCCCGGAAATTAGTTCCCTGCTGAAACGAGGGGAAGCCTTTCAAGGCCTTGGCATAAGTCTCCTGCACCAGATCTTCGGCTTCCTGCCGGTCTTGCGTAAGCCAGTGAGCAAAGTTATAGAGCCGGTCAAACAGGGGCATGGCTAGCTCCTCGAACGAACCCGACGCTGGGCGCTCCTCCGGCACGCACACAAGAGTAAACCAGCAGCCTATTGTTTTATTCCCATAACACCTCAGAAATTTTTCGCGGAATAAAACAGCTTGCCGCCAGTTCTGCACTGTGAATCGGGGAGCGAATCAGGCTCCCGAAAGGAAATCACGATGCAGAAGACCAGCGATGCGATTTTGTTCGACCACAACCACGACGGCATCGACCGCCGCGGATTCCTGAAGTGCATGGCCTGGGCCGGCACGGGCGCGCTTTGCGTGCTGCAGGGCGGAGTGCTGAAGTCCTTTAGTCTTAGCGATCCTTCTCATGCGACGAAGGCAGCGAAGGGTGATCTCAGCTTTGTGCAGATCAGCGATAGCCACATGGGATTCAATAAGCCTGCGAACCCCGATGTTGTCGCCACGCTGCAAGCCGCAGTGCAGAAGATCAATGCGCTGACCATCTCTCCAGAGTTCATCCTGCATACCGGCGATATCAGCCATCTGTCGAAGCCCGGAGAGTTCGACAACGTCGACCAGATTCTCAAGTCAGCGCCTACCCAGGACGTGTTCTTCGTGCCCGGCGAGCACGACGTGCTGGAGGACGACGGCCAGCAGTACCGCGAGCGTTACGGCAAGAACACACAGGGAGCAGGCTGGTACAGCTTCGACAAAAAAGGTGTGCACTTCATTGGGCTCGTCAATGTGATGAACCTGAAGGCTGGAGGTTTGGGCTCCCTGGGTACGGAGCAGTTGGAATGGCTTCAAGGCGACACCAAACATCTTTCCAAAAGCACGCCAATCGTAGTGTTCGCCCACATTCCATTATGGAGCATTTATCCCGAGTGGGGATGGGGCACCGAGGACAGCGCACAGGCCCTTGCGTATCTCAAGCGCTTTGGGTCGGTGACTGTCCTGAACGGACACATTCACCAAATCATGCAGAAGGTGGAAGGCAACGTCACTTTCCACACCGCAGCCTCGACTGCGTTTCCGCAACCGCATCCGGGAGCGGCGCCGTCGCCAGGCCCGATGAAAGTGCTGCCCGAGCAGTTACGCAGCCTGCTGGGAGTCACCGACGTGAATCACGTGCACGGAAGCCATGCCTTGGCAGTCATCGATTCCACGCTGGAGTAATTGCAGATCGGGATTGTCGAAACTAGGTCCCGCTTCGCCGATGGCTTTGAAAGAGCACGGCTTCACAAGTTGCTGAGAGAGTCGCGTTCGGCCACGGCTTGAAAGGGCGCGGCTTTCACAGGCTGCGAAAAAAAGCCTTCGTACAGGGCTTTGTATCAGGGCACGACTTGAGTCGTGCCGCTCGGCGCCAGGTAGATCGGGGCTTTAGCCCCTGAGGTGACTGCCCGTGTCCCGGCAGATTGCTTCATGAATAAGCGGGCACACAAACATTGATAGGAGCAGAAAAATGAAACGCAGTCACTGGATACTTACCATCGCCGCATCAATGGTGCTGGCTTTAGTCGCTTTCCCCACGCTGGAGCGGAAGGTCGCTGCCGGTCCTCCGACCGCCGAGGTCCAGATCGACAACTTCAGCTTCTCGCCGGTTACGATCACCGTGAAGGCTGGCACGCAGATCACTTGGACAAACAAGGACGATATCCCCCATACCGTTGTCAGCGAGGACAAAACCTTTAAGTCGAAGGCGCTCGACACCGACGAGAAGTTCACTCTCACGCCCACCAAGCCGGGCACCTACACCTACTATTGCTCGATCCATCCCAAGATGACGGGCAAACTGGTGGTCGAGTAGGCGGACGGTTATCATGCATCCCTTTGATTTCAAGTCCGCCTTGCTCGCAAAACACGCGCAACATGTGGTGTTGGTCCACTTTCCCATTGCGCTTTTCTTGACGGGAGTCGCTTTCGATCTCGCAGGGCGCTGGACGCGGAGAGCGACTCTGGCAGCGGCAGGATATTTCAACATCCTTGCCGCTGCCGCATTTGTGGTTCCAGTGCTCGCCAGCGGCGTCCTGGCTTGGCAGTGGCAACTCGACGGGCAGAAACTGAAAGGCCTTTTACTGCTCCACCTCGCGCTAGGCTGTTCCTCAGGTCTTCTTATCTGTCTGGTCGCGTGGCTTCATATTCGAAGGCGGCGAGTCACAGGGAATGTGATTCCCGGCGCTTATCTGACTCTGGAACTCCTGACCGCCTTCGTCGTTGCCTTAACCGGTCACCTCGGCGGATTCCTCAGTGGGGTCAACATCCCCAGCCCAGGCTAAGCGAATTGGAATTTAGTGTAGCCGGATTTGTCCGCCATCGAGAGTTGGTTGCCCAGCACAATTAATCAGTACCGCGAAGACGCCGAGTTCAAGGAGAAGCTGGAAGAAATAAAAACTCCGTGTCCTCCTTGCCTCCGTGGTGAACAACTCCGAACGGTCACAGAAACTCTTGTCAATTCACCCGCTTCCACGGATAAAGCACCTCCACCCCGTTGTCGTAGTCTTGCAACTGAATTAGGTCCGTCTTCGAATGACTGCCGTCAAGATCCGACCCGAAGCGAACCACTTCGCTGGAAAACCACGGTTGGCTACTGCCCTCATTCGCACAAGGTTCGATCATCAATAGGTGACTGCCCTGAAAAACAATGAGTCCGGCGCGGTGGGGGCAGTCCCCGCCAATGCATGAGGTAACGATGTACTTGGTATCTTTCAACTCGAACCAAACTTGGCGCACCGATGCGTTCGGGCCGACCGGACTGACCGTGCCAAGAAATTGCTTGTGGTTCTCGACGCTCGCAACATACGTCAGTTCATTCCGGGTTTCGGTTCCATACCGGTAAGTTATCGACCCAAATGGAGATGTTTTAGGGGACGCGCATAGCGAGACAATGCGATCATTTCCCTTAAGCCGGCAGGAAAAAAAGACTCTCTCGTCCGGCAGGCAACCCGATACTTCAGCTGTCTGTGCTGATGACCAGGCTGACAAAAGCAGAGCACCGAAAAGAACCGACAGACCGGCGCGGAGCTTACTGAAACACTTGAATCGCCTTGTGGAAGTTGTCACGACGCTCGCCATAAGAAGGTGTGTTCTCGTTGATTACGGCGGTGATGGCATCGACATTCAAGTCCGAACTGCCATGGTCCGCAAGTGCGGGCAACCGATGCTGGATCCAGAAGCACACAGCCGACCGAACGCTACCGGGAAAACTCGCCACCAGGTCCGGATTCGCTACAAAATCGACATCGCTTGCGCCGTATAGGGTCTTGTATTGGTTTGCGAGCGCGGCGTAATTATCGCGAAAGGTGACCTGAATGAATCCACGGCCGCGAAATCGAAAACCATCCCCGCTGGCAACGTCTCCATTCCCAAACCTGTTGCCGTACGCTTTGTTGCCGATTGCTTCCTGGTTGGCCGGACGAATGATTTTATTGGTTGCGGGGTCCTTACCGTACCCATCTTGCACAGCTTCGTCCGGATGGTTCCTGTAGTACTTGAACTGGGTTTCCAACGCGTTGGGACTATAGATAAGCTTTTCAACTTTCGCGTCCAGACCTGGTCCAGTTTCTTGCATGACCTGCGCGAAGAAGTGCGCCTGCCTGAGACCGCTGTCCAGCCCGTATGTGGGCAAGTCGGTATTCAGCTCGTTGGCTACTTGTGCAAGATAGCCACTGTCGGCATTCGGGAAAAGTTGGCTCAATTGCGTTGCTGTGATCGCGCCCATAGTCTCCTCTGGCTCGTTCGGTTTCCGCTGCTCGGTAAAGTCGAGTAACAGTATGGCAGTAAGCGTCTCACTGTCAACCGGATTTGAATACAACAGCAGAACTTGACGAAGAAGTTCGCGCCCGGGCGACGTCTGGGTGTCCCATCCCTTCCCCGGTTTTGGGAAAGGGTGGGAATACTGAACTCACATCCGACGAAAGTTCGGCTTGGTCTGGCGATCCAAACTCGAAACTTGAAACTAGCAACTTGAAACTGGTGTGGTGAGTTGCGGCCGACCATCACATTTTCCCACTCATTCGAAAACCGCGAATGAGTGGGGCACCCCAGCGTGAAAAGCCGATCTTCAGTTACTTTGCAGAAGCCGTCTTTTGAGTATCTTCGTTCAAACAAAATTCTCTAATCGCTAACGTCTCCATCATGCTTTCTTCAGAGCCGAAGAGAGAGAATGCATTCAAATTGTATGCATCAAGCAATCTGAGTACCTTTGGCCTTTCGGCCGCTGGAATCGTAAATTTTACGCAAGCAGCCTGTTGATGCAGACCTCGATCAAATACAGTGTCATATTGCTCAAATCGCCACTCGTTATCGAATCCAAGGCAGAGCGTGTATTCGCTCTGCTGCAAAACATGCCTGCGGTGCGTCCTGACATATGGTCCTTGCCGGTAAAGGACGGGCATTTTATTACCAGATAGCTTGTTCTGAATTTCTGAGAAGACATAGATAGAAACTCTGTTCGTCGAATTCATGCTGGCTTTGCTGAACGCAAAGTATCCAGCCACATACGGCGATCGGGACCAGTCCAGAAGCGGTGACGGAAATCCGTGGTGCCGCAGGTATGCCATATAGGCATAGCCGGGACACTCCCCACCCCAAAGTTGCAGACTGAACGCATCGTATTCTCTCGTTGATTTCTCCACCGCCGGGTAATCAGGAATCGGCCATTCTCTTCCCGTGAGGGTCTCGATCTGTGGTTGAATCCTGGAGATTATGCGGTAGTAGTCGGTAAATGGCATCCGATCTCGTTTGCGGTCGAGCGTTGTCTTCAGTAACCAGCAAGAATCTTCTTGGCCTCGGAGCAACAATAATGATTTTGGTGAGTTGGAGGGTGTCTCACGCTCCCTCCGCAAGTCTTGCAATTGCTTCTCAAAGTCTTCCCAAGTGCTTACGTTGCGTTCTTCCATCTAGTTAATGCCTCGGTCGAATAGCAACTAGCCGGACGGCTCGGAATGATCCGTTTCCGTCAGCCCCCCATCTTCGTCATCCTCAGTGGCAGGTTGTGTACGCAGTTGTTCCGACGTACGTAGTCGTGCAGTTCAGGCCATTGTTGGGCGCTTTGGGCATAGGAAGTTGGTATGGCTGCATTGGTCGCTGGCCCATCAAGAACATAAGCGCCGCCTGCCTTCGCTGCTGGTCACGTACCTGACCCTCTATCTGAGTGCGATCTTGCTGCGATACCGCAGGGGGTTGTGACTGCGTGGCGGTGGAGGATTGTGTCGATTGCAGCCCCTTGACCTGCGCAGTTAAGGCGACGTTCGAGTTCATCAGCATGGTTAGAGCATCCTGAAACTCGCCGAACGTGTACGGACGATATCCCGCAGCCATCTTCGCCTGAAGTTGGGTAACAGGCAGAACGGCTAGCTGCCCATCGGGAGCGACCGCGATCCAATAAGGCTCTCCCGTTCCTGGAGCGCCGGCGGGTGTGAGCAGAATGTGGTGGTTTCTCAGTAGCAGAGAATCACTCTGAGAGGGTGGTGCAGAAGCTGGTGTTGCTGGTGGTATAGGCTGCCCCGTCTGCCAGGGTGCGGCGGACTGGCCCCTTGAAGCTAACCCGCACAGCGGAATCAGCACAGCAAGAACGGCTGTGAAGTACAAGCGACGCATAACTGCTCCTAGACTGCCGTGTGGAAACAATGGTACTCCCAGAGCGCCGCGTTACGCAGTATCAATTGTGCCCACATCCAGTGACGAGCTATAACCTAATCAGCCGCCTGTTGCCGGGTGCCCTCGACAGGTGGCCCACATATTCCTTCTTTTGGAATATGTGGGGCTGTTTCGACGGGCGGCTCTTTCCCCAATCATTCCCATTCCGGGAAATTCTGGTTACCTTCGTTCCGGCTCCCCTCTCTTTTTCCTCGAAATCCCTTCACCTCCGGCCCTACCCTGAATGATTGACCCTGCGGAGGGCTTTATGAATTCGCACCTCATCATTCGTACCTGTCGCCACATCTTGCCCGACGGACGCCACTGCCAGGGCGCTGCCGTTCGCGGCCGCGCCTGTTGCCGCCATCACCTGGATGCCGTTGCTCGCCTCCATAGCATGGCCCGCGCCCGTCGCCGCACGCTCATCCTCCGTTTCCGCGTCCCCGAGACCTCTCGCGACCTTGCCTGGAACAAGACCGAGATCAACCGCGTTCTCGCTACCGAGCGCATCGATCCCGACGCCGCCCTGCTGATGCTCTGGGCCATGGATCTGACCACCGGCATCCTCCGCGCTGAGTCCGCTTGCCGCCCTCGCCGTGCCCAAAACCGCGCTTCTAACCCTAATGAAATCTATCATGTGGCTCTAAACCCTTTGGTTCAACAGAGCTTGAGCGAAACTCTCCCACATGTGATTGAAAACACAAACAGGCAGGGGAGAGGGGTACCCCAGTACAAAAGCACCGCATGAGTTCCAAAAGGGCGCTCTCACTTCCGCCGTATAATGATGAGATGCCTACTCGCCAAAATTGCATTCTGTATGGCTTGCGGACAACTTCGTTCGCGAAACTGAGTGGGTCGGGTCATCCATGGATTTCAAGCTAGCCAGTTCGTATCAGCCTGCCGGAGACCAACCCAAGGCCATCGAGTCGCTCACTCGCGGCCTCTACGATGGTGAGAAACACCAGGTGCTGCTCGGCGTTACGGGCTCGGGCAAGACCTACACCATGGCCAAGATCATCGAGCAGTTGAACCGTCCAGCCCTGGTGCTGGCCCACAACAAGACACTGGCCGCCCAGCTCTACCATGAGTTCAAGTCATTCTTCCCGCAGAACGCAGTGGAGTATTTCGTCTCCTACTACGACTACTACCAGCCCGAGGCCTACATCCCGGCGAGCAACGTCTACATCGAGAAAGAAGCCACCGTCAACGACGAGCTCGACAAACTCCGGCTGGCCGCGACCCGGTCGTTGTTCGAGCGACGGGACTGCATTATCGTCGCCTCCGTCAGTTGTATCTACGGCCTGGGATCGCCCGAAGCCTACTACGGCATGCTGCTGTTCCTGGAAAAAGGACAGAAAATCAAGCGCCAGGACATCGTGCGGAAGCTGGTCGAAATCCTCTACGAACGCACCGAGGAAGAATTCAGGCGCGGCACCTTCCGCATCCGCGGCGACGTGATCGAAATCTTCCCCACCTATGACGACAATGCCTACCGGATCGAGTTGTTTGGCGATGAAGTGGAGTCGCTGGCGCAGATCGATCCTCTCTTTGGCACGGTGAAGCAGAAGTACGCACGACTGCCGATCTACCCCAAGAGCCACTACGTGATGCAGCCGGAGCGCAAGACCGCTGCGGTCGACACCATTCTGGAGGAACTCAAGTGGTGGGAAGCCGAACTCGAGAAACAGGGGCGAATGACCGAGGCCCAGCGAATCCATCAGCGCACTCGCTTTGATCTGGAGATGATCAAGGAGATGGGCTACTGCCACGGCATCGAGAATTATTCGCGGCACTTCACCGGCCGCTTGCCCGGCGAGCCTCCGCCCACGCTGCTGGATTACGTGCCGCGCGATTACCTGATGTTCATCGATGAGTCGCATCAGACGGTGCCACAGGTGCGCGGCATGTGGCACGGCGATCGCTCGCGCAAACAAAACCTGATCGAATACGGCTTCCGCCTGCCCAGCGCACTCGATAACCGTCCGCTGACCTTCGAGGAATTCGAGCATCGTGTAAATCAGGTCGTGTATGTGTCAGCCACTCCCGGGCCTTACGAGCTGACCCGCTCCGCCGGAGTGGTGGTCGAGCAGATCATTCGTCCTACGGGTCTCATCGATCCCGAAGTTGAGGTGCGCCCGGTGAAGGGGCAGATCGACGATCTGCTGCATGAAATTCGCGAATGTGCGAAGCGGAACGAACGCGTGCTGGTGACGACGCTTACCAAGCGCATGTCCGAAGACCTGGCTGAGTATTACAGCGAGGTCGGGGTGCGCTGCCGCTACATGCATTCCGAGATTGAGACGCTGGAGCGCATCAAGATTTTGCGTGACTTGCGCAAGGGCGAGTTCGATGTGCTGATCGGTATCAACCTGCTGCGCGAGGGTCTGGATCTGCCCGAAGTGTCCCGGGTCGCAATCCTCGACGCCGACAAGGAAGGCTTCCTGCGCTCCGCCGGATCGCTGATCCAGACCATCGGCCGCTGCGCCCGCAACCTGGGCGGACGCGCCATTCTGTACGCTGACGCGATGACCGATTCCATGCGCCAGGCCATCGACGAGACCTATCGCCGCCGCGCTATCCAGACCGCTTACAACGAGGAGCACGGCATCACGCCGGAGTCGATCGTGCGGCCGCTCGACATGACGCTGGTTGCCGTCGCCGACGCCGATTATGTTGATTTGACCAGCGAGGCGCAGGGTCTGCCCGAATTTCGCTCGCAGGCCGAACTTAATGCTTTCATCGTGAAACTGGAAAGCGACATGCGCGAAGCCGCCAAGCGCTTCGAGTTCGAACAGGCCGCGAGGTTGCGTGACCAGGTCCGTGAATTGCGCAGCAAAGAGTTCATGGTTACCTGAGCCAGGTTGTCCGGCTGTTCGAACTGAAGCGCCCGATGAGATCGACTCCATCCGGCTTGTGAGTTTTGAAACTCGTTACCGGGTAACGATCATCTGCGGACGCTGCAATGGGCACGAACCCGTCTGGGGGTTGCAATTGGGGTCCTGCTGCGGCGCAGGCATCGTGATGGTCACGGTATTGTTCGACGTGTTGATGATGCTGATCGTTCCGCCGCCGTTGTTTGCCGTGTACACCTTGGTCGAAGTCGGCTCGCTCGCGATAAAGACCGGATTTTGTCCCACCGGAACGGTAGCGACGACGCTGAAGTTGCTGGCGTTCACCACACTTACGTCGTTGGAAATAGAATTCGCTACGTAAACGCTAAGTCCATTCGGCAGTGCCGTCACCGACACCGGCGCCGAACCAACATTGATTGTCCCCAGCGTCGGAATCGCTGGATTCGCGGAAATAATAACGTTCGATACGTCGAACACGGTAACACTATTGCTTCCGGTGTTGGTCACGTACAGGCGGTTCAAGTTGGTATCGAGAAACGCGAACCCCGGAGACACGCCAAGCGGAACGGAAGCTCCGATAACTTCCGTGGGCGTGTAGATAATGTCCAGCGCGCCGGGACTGCTGCCGTTCCCTTGACATACCACGAAGACGTAATTCCCATCGGTGCTGGCAACCATGTAAGCGGGGTTTTGATGCAGTCCGTTGGCAGGTGTGAACGTCGCGATAATAGCTTGGGTCACCGGATCGTAAACCGAAATGGTATTGTCTCCCTGGTTGGCGACATACACCTTGTCCCCACCGGGCAGTTGCACGATCGGGCCGGGATTCACGCCCACGCACACAGTGTTCGTAACCACCAGGCTCGTCGTGCTGATCTGGCTTAGCGAACCAGTGGTCGGGCAGACGGAAGTCGCTCCCGAATTCGCTACATACACCGCAGTCGACGCGGTGGAAGCGAGACTGACGGGTCGTGATCCGGCATGCAAACCAACGGTGATCACCGCGGGAGTTGCGACCAGACTGAACTCGCTGACCGTATCGCTGTCGCGGTTTGCCACGAACATGGCACCCGCCGACCCGCCCTGAAGGACTTGCGCCACCGATCCCAGTCCGGTGACAACCACCTGCAGATTCGTGTCGCCGGAGACGTCTATCTCGGTGTTCGACCCGTTGCCGCTGGGGTTGTAATCAAGGACGTAGGCGAAATGCGTCGTCTGTGGCTGCCCGCCCTGCGCAACGATCGGATTGGCGATAGGACGATACTGGTCCCCACATCCAAGTTCGAACAGCAATATCAAGAGACAGGGTACGATGACCGTGGTTCTACGCAAAAACCTCATCCACACTTCCTAACGGATTTCATTCAGCCACAAAGATACACAAGAGTCATCATTGTATAGGCTCCGTGGCTCCGGGGTACAGAGAGGCCGAAGGCCGCGTCAATCGTGCCGCGCGCGGCTCCACTGCGGATCGAGTTCTGGTGGCACGATGGCGCCGTCGCGCATGTGGACAATGCGGTCACCATACTCAGCGGCTTCGGGGTTGTGGGTGATCATTAGCACCGTCTGGCCAAGTTCCTTGTTCGATTGCCGGAGCATGTTAAGCACAATCGCGGAGTTCTCCGAATCGAGATTCCCCGTAGGCTCGTCGGCCAGCACGATGGCGGGCTTGTTGGCCAGGGCACGTGCGAGCGCGACGCGCTGCTGTTCTCCGCCGCTCATCTCCGAAGGACGATGGTCCATCCGCTTGTCGATTCCCAGCAGCCGGGTGATGCGTTCGATGTGCCCGCGATCGTGGCCAGCCGGAACGCCTGCGATGTCGCGTGCGATGTCGATGTTGCCTTTCGCCGACAGCGTCGGCAACAGGTTGAACTTCTGGAAGACGAAACCGATTTTCTGTTTACGCACGCGGGTGCGTGCTGCGTCGGACAGTGACGTGAAATCAACGCCGTCGATCGACACTCGGCCGGTATCGGCGTGTGTGAGGCCTCCCAGAATGTAGAACAGTGTCGACTTACCACTGCCGGATGGACCGACGATGCTGACAAACTCGCCTTGCGCGACTTCGAGTGATACTCCGCGCAGGGCCTGCACATCGACTTTGCCGATGCGATAGGTTTTGCGTACGTCTTCTGCCTGGATCATCCACGCCATGTCGAATCTTTGATCTTACACGAATCGAATTGGATGCCTGACGGCATGGCGCCGCGTCTTGACGGTTCGGGGTAAACTGAAAGCATGGGAAATAAGAACGCACCAAAACGAGAAGCCAAGAAGCCTCCAAAGAAGAAGACCAAGGCGACCTTCTAGAACGAGCATCAGTGCGCGACGCTTTACGGGTTCAAATGCGTGGCCGATCGCAAGTGGTAGCGCACAGCCCCGCCATTACTGTCTCCCCTGCCACTGCTCTAGCACTCCCCACTGCGAGCAATTCGCGCTACAACTGACACATGGCAAAGTCGCCCAATGAAGCCAGGCATGCGCAACTGGTATCCCGCGCCGTTGAATGGCTGCGACGCAACTACAAATGCGGAATCATCCTCGCTGAGCAATACTGCGCTACGGGCGAAGTCCCCGATGTCATCGCATGGAGAGGCTTCTGCAAGTCCGTGCTGGTCGAGTGCAAAGTATCGCGCGCCGACTTTCTGGCCGACAGCAACAAGCCGTTTCGTCTAAAGCCCGAAGAAGGGCTGGGAAGCCAGCGATTTTACATGGCTCCTGCGGGCATGATTCGCGTTGATGAACTGCCCAAGCATTGGGGTCTGCTCGAACTCCACGTCCGCGAAGTGCGGATGGCGGTGAAGCCCAGTCGCGTCGATCTCCGCAGCGAAGTCGGCCTGATGAAAGAGATGAACCTGCTGCTGGCCAGCTTGCGGCGCGTGGAAGTCCGCATCGAGCCACAGACCATCACCGATTTTCTCAAGTGGAAAAACCGCCTAGCCGAGTACAATGGCGGACAACTCCCCGAAGGCATCACCGCGCCCGACGACGAACCCAACACCCATCTTGTGATCTAAGACAAAACGGCCGCAAACCGAGGTCTGCGACCATTATGCGCGAAAGCCGTTCCTACGCTGCCGAAGGAGTCGCCGCCCTCTTGCGGGGCAGGCCCTTGATGGCGAAGAAGACGATGTACAGATAGCAAACCGCCGGCAGGAAGAACGCATGGTGGATACCCATCCGATCGGCGATATAGCCCTGCACCAGTGGAATGATCGCGCCGCCTACAATGGCCGTGTTCAGCATGCCGGAACCTTCGCCGGTCAGCGGCCCCAAGCCTTCGATGCCCAGTGTGAAGATCGTGGGGAACATGATGGAGTTAAAGAATCCTATCGCCAGGACGCTCACCATTGCGGTATACCCGGTGGTCGCCATGGAAATGCAGATCAGCGCTGCCGCGATGAACGCGTTGGCCGCCAGCACCTTGCGCGGCGGCAGGCGCCGGAGTACGTACGAGCCGATGAAACGGCCTACCATTGCGCCGAGCCAATAGACGGAAAGAACCTTGGCGGCAGTTTCCAGGCTGAGATTGCCGATATTCGGTTCGTGCAGGTAATTTACCAGGAAGCTGCCAATAGCCACCTCGGCGCCGACATACGTAAAGATGCCGATCGCACCCATAACCAGGTTTGGATGCTTCCAGATGCTGTCATCTTTCACTACTGCGTGTCCGCCTTCAGCCTCTGGGATGTGGGGCAGCTTAAAGAGCCCTATGACGACGGCTAGCACAACCAGCGCCACCGCAATGCCGATGTAGGGCAGCTTCACCGACGAAGCTTGGTCGATACGGTAGGTCTGCAATTCAGCAGGCAGCATCTTGGCGATTTCTTCCGCCGCTTTTGGCGCAGTAGCCAGGATCAGGATGCCCCCGAACCAGGGTGCAATCGCAGTGCCTAGCGAATTAAACGCTTGCGTCAGCGTCAGTCGCGCGGAGGCCGTTTTTGGGGGTCCCAGTAGGGCCACATAGGGATTTGCTGCCACCTGCAGCACGGTGACGCCTGCCGCAAGGATAATCAGCGCCGCCAGGAACAGCGGGAACGACGGCATGTTAGCAGCTGGGGTAAACAAGAGCGCACCCAACGCCATGGTTAGCAAGCCGGCCACCATCATGGGCTTGTATCCGACGCGCTCAGTGATGAAGCCGGCAGGGATGGAAAACACCGCATAAGCGCCGAAGAAAGCCATCTGCACCAACATCACCCGGGCATAGTTCAGGTCGAAGATTGCCCTCAGGTGGGGGATGAGGATGTCGTTCAAACAGGTAAGAAATCCCCACATGAAGAACAGCGTGGTTACCATGATCAGCGGGCCGGTGTAGTTCTGCCCGGTATCGGGGAGGTTCGACGTAGTCGTTCGTTGCTGCGTTCCGATTGCCATGTTCACCTGTCTGCTTAGAACTCTTGCTGTTTGAATGCCAGTGGCCTGCCGCGTGTTCTAAGGCCTGCTGCGAACCACGGAATCTTATCAGGAAACGCAGGCGCACTCCCGTCCTGCATACAGACAGACCTCCCCGATACCTTCCAGTGTCGGGACCAGCCGGCCACGGTTGCCGGGTCATCGAGAGATCGGTCTCTGGACTGGAGCGATGCCGCACAACGCAGCAAGGCTCAAACCCGAATGCTAGTTGACATGCGACTCCGGCGCAAGCGGCAAAATCGGTTCTTTCACAGGTTTCCGGCGCAGTGCCCGGATACATTCGGTTGGGGTTTCGCCGGGTGACGGCACTCTGCCCTCTGTTCGCCTCAACTCTAATCCCGGCATCAAATTCGTCGGGCGCATGCATCACCGTGAGATTAGATCTGGGAACATGAGAAAAGCAGGGCTGTTCCTGAAACTGGTTGAGGTATCGGCCTCAGCCCGCAAAACCTCAGTCGCCGCCTCGTGCCAACTCCGCTGACGGGGTCCGTCCGCGCTGACGTTCCTTGATCTCGTCCCAGCGCACCCACGCGATGTAAACCACAATCGCAATGTTGATCAGCAGTATCGCCCAGTGGATGATGCTGGGGCGGCGTATCAGGTTATAGAGTTCAAGCGGCAGGTAGATCGCGCCCGACACAATGGCCAGCCACTCCGCCCATACCCGTTGTCGCCATAACCCGTACGATTCGACAAAGCGCAGGCTGGAATACACGAAGGCGATCGCCAGCACGGTTAACAGGTCGGCATCCATCATCCGGCCAGCGGCGTGCATGAGCGCGTGTGAAATGCGCCGGTCTGGATCGACGTGCAGGAAGTAAAGCAGGTTTTGTGCAGCATCTTCGAGATCGATGTGGAGATGAATGATCTCCGCGAAACCGAAGGCCACCAGCAGCACGAGCACGCCCTTCGAGGCCTCGAGGATGGATACCGTCCGCAGGCCGCGATGGTGATCGTGGTGTCCTGCCTTTATTACGACGCTGTGGGAGTTGCGCATCTCCGAAGTTTCCGCCGCCCGCCTGTACTCGTACCTTATCAAATGCCGGGCGGAAGAATCAGGAATTCTCGACTGCCCCACGTTGCATCGGATGCCGGCTATAGAAAGTGTAGTTCTCGGGAGTTTCCCCTACTGCAGCTTTACGTACTCGTAGTCCACCGGATTGTTGTTAATGCCGCGGTCTGGCGGAGCGATCCATGCAGCCATCTTGCCGGGCTCCGAGACCCCTTGCATCAGACTCATGATGTACGCCCGGTCGCCTTCGCTCGGCAACCACTCACCTTTGCGCGCGCCGAATAGTTCCGCGCTGATTGGCTGGCCCTCGGGCGTGGTCGGCACTCCCGCCCAGTTTCCGATATTGCGACGAAAACGCGTACTCGGCAACGTCAGGCGGAAGCTGTGGCCTGCCTTCTCGATTAGCCGGTTCCAGCGCTTCAGTCCGATTTCGCAATCCCGTACATACGAGATCCGCGTCACCTCGTTCATCGCGTTGCGCATCGGTATTTGCTCACTCTTCGTGCCGCCCTGTCCGTCGGGCAAATCCAACGAATAACTCTGTTCGATCGCAATGTGATCCTCGTACTGAGTTTCGTCCGGACGGCCCTTCAATCCATTGGCAAAATACGAGGCCGCATTCGATGACGTTTCGGATCCGAACAAATCGAGGGAAGAGCTGAACCAGAAATTGAGATACCGCTGCACCGTCGGCAGATCGATGGCGCCGGCATTGCGGATTGCCAGCGGATCGTCGGTGTTCAACTCCTTCATCACCTCCAGCGTGCGCTTGACCACGCGATTGATGCCGGTATCGCCTACGAACATGTGGTGCGCTTCTTCCGTAAGCATGAACTGGCAGGTGCGAGCCAACGGATCGAAGCTCGACTCGGCCAGCGACTTCAACTGGAATTTGCCGTCGCGGTCGGTGAAATAGGTGAACATGAAGAAGCTGAGCCAGTCGCGGATCGGCTCGTTGAAGGTGCCGAGGATGCGCGGTTTGTCCGCGTCGCCGGAGTGGCGCTCCAGCAACTCTTCCGCTTCTTCGCGGCCATCGCGGCCGAAATAGGCATGCAGCAGATACACCATCGCCCACAGGTGGCGGCCTTCCTCCACATTCACTTGAAATAAGTTGCGTAGGTCGTAAATCGATGGCGCGGTATGGCCGAGCATGCGCTGCTGCTCCACCGACGCGGGCTCGGTGTCGCCCTGGGTCACGATCAGCCGCCGCAACGTCGCCCGGTATTCGCCCGGAATCTGCTGCCAGACCTCCTGCCCGTAGTTGTCGCCAAAGCCAATGCGCCGATTGGGATCGCGCTCATTCAGGAAAATTCCCCAGCGATAGTCGGGCATGCGCACGTAGCCGTAGGTCGCCCAGCCCTTGGCGTCCACCGAGGTCGCGGTGCGCAGGTACACATCGGCCACCTGGAAGTCCTTAGGGCCGAGTTCCTCCCACCACTTCAAAAACTCCGGCTGCCAGTGTTCCAGCGCGCGCTGCAGGGTGCGGTTCGAGCCGAGATCGACGTTGTTTGGAATGCGGTCCTGGTAGTTGATGCTCATTACACTCTCTCCCAGTTGAATCGCGCCTTGGATCCGCTGCCGAACAACTTCAACGCACCATGTTCGCCGGTGGAGTTGGGGCGGATGAAAACCCAGTTCTGCCACGCCGAAAGGCGTCCGAAAACTTTCGTCTCGGTGGTCTCGGCGCCGGGGAATCGCAGACTCGCTTCCATGCCGGTCAGCGCGTCGGGAGACAGGCTGGCGCGCTCTTCGATCGCGATGCGAATTTCGTCTTCCCAGTCGAGATCGTCGGGAGCAAACGTGACGAGCCAGAGTTCCAATGCTTCTTCGGGACCGAGGGGTTTTCCGGCGTATTGCCCGAGTTGCGACAACTTGTTGGCGTCACTGCTGAAGCGCGTGTCCAGACGGCTGCGCCCGTTGACCTCCGGCAATAGTCCGAAGTTGAAACCGCCGAGGGCAATTTTCGGAGCATCGGTTTCTTCTTGTGGCAGCGCCAGCATGTAGCTACGATCAGCGGCCAGAACCAACTCGAACAGCAAACCCGCGAAGCACGATCCCGGCTCGACGATGGCGTACATGCTGCGCGACGAAACATCGAGCCGCGCAAAGGTGCGGCGCAGCAAACCGATGGTCTCGCGCACCAGCCAATCGTTGCGATGCTCCAGCATCAGTGCGTCAGAGGCCAACACCGGCATCGATGTTGCCCGTGGTCTTAATCAGCAGCAGTCCAAGTTCAAGTTCATTTGTGCGCAGCATCAGGACGGCATCATCCAGTTCACGCGCCATGGTCAGCGGCCACCACTGATCCCCCGCGGTATGAATTTCTTCGACCGTACTCGGCTGTGTTCCTTCCGGACCACGCACCGTCAGTGTCGCCGTGCGCGCCGAACGATCGAACGTCACATCCACGTACTGGTAGTGATAGCCGCTCTCATCGATTGTCCGCTGCAGCGGATTTAGCTTGATCCCCTTGGCGTCGGCGTCACGCGACGAATTTGCAACCAACTTCTCCGCCCGCGTCCGCACCAACTGTTGGAACTTCGCTGGAGGCGCTATCTCGTCCACCAGTCCCCACTGCTTGGCGCGCTCACCCTTGATGCCGTCAGGATTGGTACAGAACACATCGGCGAGATCGCGGCGGACTTTGCGTTTGTCCACCAGTCGAGTCAGACCACCGGTGCCGGGCAGAACGCCCAGCAGCGGAACCTCAGGCAGGCTCACCGCGCTCGAGCGGTCATCCACCAGCAGAATTTCGTCGCAGGCCAATGCCAGTTCGTAGCCGCCACCGGCGCAGGTTCCGTTGATGGCGGCGAGAAACTTGAGCCCATCGTAACGGCTGGAGTCTTCCATCCCGTTGCGCGTTTCGTTAGTGAACTTGCAGAAGTTCACCTTCCACGCGTGCGACGACGTGCCTAGCATGTAGATGTTGGCTCCGGCGCAAAACATGCGCTCCCGCGCGCTCGTCAGCACCACGCACGCTACCTGGGGATGCCCGAAGCGAATGCGCTGCAGGATGTCGTGCAGCTCGATATCCACGCCGAGGTCGTAGGAGTTGAGCTTGAGCTTGTAGCCCGGCCGCAATCCGCCGTCCTCGTCCACATTCATGGCGAGCGTCGCCACGCGTCCGTCAAAGGTGAGCCGCCAGTGGCGATACTCACCCCCAGCCACGTCGAACGTGACGCGCTCCGATTCATTTACATTGAGCATGCGCTGTGAACCCTCCCCACGAGGGTAGTGTCATACAAGGATTATACTTCCGGCTGCGCACGTATAATTCGGCGAGTGCGGAGCGGGTTCGGTGAAAGGCAGTTGGGCGGTCACAAAGTTGACAAGCGCAGGGCGGGGCGAGTGGCGCTGAACCTTCACATCCTCGTCGGCACGATGACCGGGACCGCCGAGATGGTGGCGCAGGAGGTGCAGTCCGCGCTGGAAGCGTCCGGCCATGCGGTTTCCATCCGCATGATGGACGATCTCGATGCCAGCATTTTCGGTACCGGCGGCACGTTTTTGATTTGCACCTCGACCTATGGGCAGGGAGACGTGCCCGACAATGCGCAAGCGCTATACGCCAGTCTCGAGACCGAACGGCCGGACCTGTCTGCAGTGGCCTACGGAGTGATTGCCCTGGGGGACCTCACATACAAAGACACATTCTGCGAAGGCGGGATACGTTTCGACAGCTTGCTGACTGAACTCGGCGCGCGCCGGGTGGGCGAGATTCTAAAACACGACGCCAGTTCTGGAACATTGCCGGAAGAGGTCGCCGCGCAGTGGATTCTTCCCTGGGCCGAATTGGCGATCGCTGCATCCATCGATACGCTGGATACATTGGCTGGAAAGACGAATGATGCAACCGACAACTAGCCCTTCATTTATGTCGCAAATAAAGGAACAACACTTCGCCGAAGTTCTAGTTGATGGCAAGCGATTAGAGATGCTCTGCATCGAACCCAACGATCCCGGCGCGGAAATCATCGTAATGCTGCACGAGGGACTGGGCTCGATCGCGCTGTGGAAGGACTACCCGCAACTTCTGGCGGCTCGCACCGGGTGCCGCGTGTTGGCATACTCGCGCTACGGGCATGGAAATTCCGCGAAGCTGGCGGAGAAGCGTCCCGTCGAATTCATGCACCATGAGGGCGAAGTGGTGTTGCCGGAGTTGCTCGACACGCTGAACATCGAGCAACCAATTCTGCTAGGCCACAGCGATGGCGCCTCGATCGCGCTGATCTTTGCGGGAAAGTATCCGCAGCGGGTGAGGGCCCTGATGCTCGAAGCGCCACATGTTTTCGTCGAAGACCTCAGCGTGACCAGCATCGCAGCCGCCAAGGTTGCGTTCGAGACGACTGAGTTCCGTGACAAACTGGGGCGCTATCACGCTCATGTGGACGAGACTTTCTGGGGATGGAACGACATCTGGCTCGATCCGCGCTTTCGCTCGTGGAACGTCGAGTCGTACCTAGAGTCGATTCGCTGCCCAGTTCTGTGCGTTCAGGGCGAACAGGATGAATACGGAACGCCGGCGCAAGTGGAAGCCATCCGGGCGCGGGTTGAGCGGACGGAGATCGTGATGCTGCCGCATTGCAAGCATTCTCCGCATCGCGATCAACGGGACGCGACGCTGGAGAAAATGGCTGAGTTCGTGGCGAAAATCAAGGGTCAACCAACCACGGACTTGCACGGATGACACGGATCGTGTTTTGAATTCTGAGAGCTAACGGCCAGAAGCTAGTTGCTAATTGCTAGTCGCTCACTTCGCGAAAGGCGGCCATCATGGCGGAATGGGTTCACACCTTCAAAGGCGCGGTGCTGGCCTCGGAATACGATTTCACCAGCCACATGAATTCGCAGATGTACGTGTCGCGCTTCGACCAGGCGACATGGTTTCTGCTGCGCGCCATCGGCGTTACCCCGGTGTCGATCAAGCGGCAAAGTCTGCGCATCGCCATCGTGCGGCAGAACTACCAGTTCCTCGAAGAGTTGCGCGGCGGCGAGCTGGTCGAGATCAAGAGCGGCTTCCTCGCTATTGGCGAAAAGTATTTTCGCTTTCTGCACCAGATGCATGACGCCGAAAGCGGCCGCATGGTCGCGACCTGCGACAGTGTTGCCGTGCGGGCGAGCCTTGAAACCGGCAAGAGCGTACCTCTTACAGCCGAATTGCAGGACCGTGCCAAGCAGTACCTGGTAACCCCAAACGTGCCGCTCGACGACGAAACCAGATAGGCAGTTATCGCACGCCAAAATGCAATTGCCAGTCTCTGTCCCGTTCTGGGAACGGACAGTTTTTCCCCCGCGTTTTTTTTGCTGACTCGATCCCGAATTCCTCTAGCATGAAATTGCTTGCCATAGGTTCCGGCTTTGGTTTGCGACGATGGCCAGCAAGCGGTCTAACGGGCCGGCGCGTGTCTTGGGTTAGTGCTCTTGGGGGAGGGCATTGACCCGGGGCGCGCAGTCAGTCTGGATTGACCGCGCCACTCCCGATTGCGCATAATCGTGCCACGGGTGTTGGAGTTCACCCTTAACCGCCCCTTCCCGGGGAAGATGACTCCTACCAGGGTTCGCTTTGGGGGAGTCGCGCCTGCCGTAGCCTCCCGCATCCGCTCCCAACAACTTTTAGCTCGCAGAGGTCTGGCGACAGCAAAGTTGTGCTCCCACCCTGTCCGCAAATGCGGCGGACAAGGGTGGGGCACCCTGCGAGCGGACAGGAACGACAGACGTGCACAAGTATCTCCTGGTTGGCATGGGCGGTTTCGCGGGCGCGGTCGCGCGCTACGGAGTGGGGACCTTCGTCACCCAGCGCATGGGATTGCGTTTCCCCTTCGGCACGTTTCTGATCAATGTGTCGGGCTGCTTTCTCATCGGGTTCTTCATGCATCTGCTGGCCGAGCGCGGCGTGCTCGACCTGCACTGGCTCTACATCGTCGTGATCGGATTTATCGGCGCCTACACGACGTTCTCCACCTTCGAATACGAAACCATGCGCGAGCTTCAGGACGGCCAGATCGGTATCGGCTTGCTTTATGTGGGCTCCAGCGTGTTCGGGGGATTCCTCATGGTGTGGCTGGGATCGCTGGCGGCCGAACTGGTGCCTTAAGGGCGGGTGGGGCGCGGTGCGATTGCTCGCTATTTGTGCACGATGCCACTGACGCCTGCAAGGAAGAGTGTGGCGAGCAGCCAACCGAGCAGAATCTGGAACCAGCGAAACCAGGTGACGAAGCGCGGCGAGGTTCCGAAGCGGCTCGCGAACGAAGGCGTGTGGTTGACGTCGGTAGATGGCCTTAGGCCCACGGCGATGAATACTCGGTCCAAAGGAGCGAAGAAATGCCGCCGCGATATGGGTGGCGGTTCTAATATCGGAGCTGGCGCGACAGCGGTTCCGTCGCCAGTTGAGATCGGGGTTGTTTCCTGAGTGGTGGCAGCGCCGGGTTGCTGCTTTGCTGTGGAAGCGTCATTGCTGTCAGGCGCCTTGCCGTCGGCCACGGGTTTGGGCGTACGCCACAGCCAATCGCCGCGATAGCCAAGCTTTGGAGCGAGTTGATTCTCCGGTTGGTGAGCCGGTTCGGGGTCAGGCTGCCACTTGTCTCCCTGTCCCAGTTTGACTAACGGGAGGGAGTTCTCCACCGAGTAAACCAGAGGTGAGAAGCTGGGATAGTGTCCCGGAACCTGAGCGTCAGTTTCGCGGAACTTGGCACAGGCATCCTTGTCAGTCGGGACCATGCCCCCGGCAAGGTAACTTCTGCGGTAAATGATCCATCCCAGGCCAGCCAGACCAGTAGCCCACCAGAATGCTCGTATGGGATCGTAGCCGTAGCCGATTGTGTACTTGAGGACCGGACTCCAAATGCTGCCCTTGCGTGACCGGCCTTCCATTTCGATGAGCACCTTTTGGGCGCCTTTGTCATCGCCCGACTCGCGGAGGACCTTTGCCAGTTGCAGGTAGGGCTGAGGATGGAATGGCGACTGGGGTTGCCGTGCAAGCCAGTCGAGCCTTCTTTTAACATCGATCTGACCGTACGAAGAAATTCGACCATAGGTGAAGCCGTCTAGATATAGGTAGTGGTCGTTCTCGCCGGGCGGCCAGATCGTTGGGTTGAGATCGACGGGATCATTGAGGCCGGAGTCGAAGAGCGTGGCCACCGAGGCATCGCTCATGTCCAGCGTTGCGTTCTGGAAATTTCCTCCACTGCAAATGAAGTCTCCACCGATTTGTGCGCCTACCAGGTTCACCCTGCCATCGGCGTTAAACCCGTCGCTCAACAAGACCGAGCTCTTCACGACGGCGCGCTCGGCACTAAGTGAGTTACCCGCAGGGTCGCTGAAGACGCCGCCGACGCAGGCAAGCTGCCCGCCGATCTGCGCGAGGTCCAGATTTACTTTTCCCTTGGCATTAAATGGAGTCTCTGTCCATGCGGCTTCCGAACCCCTGCCGATTAACACCGAGCCCTTGACGTTGACTCTATCGGCCCTCAGGGCGTTACCGATTTGATTCAGAAAGGTTCCGGCCTGGCAGTTGAGATTGCCAGCGATCTGTGCGCCCGAAAGGAGCACTTCGCCGTTAGCGATGAACCCGTTATGCAAATTCACATCGCCTGTGATGTTGGCCCCATCGGCACGTATGGCCATGCCACCCTCATTCATCAAACGTCCAGCGGTGCAAACAAGATGGCCACCAATCTGTGCGCCCGAAAGGAGCACCTCGCCATTGGCGGCGAAGCCATTGTTGAGAAATACGCTGTTCTTCACCACCACGCCTTCGGCCGTTATCCCTCGCACGACGCTGCCCGAAAGATTGAGTTCCGCCACTTCCACCCGGCTCAGGTCCATGTCCTCCCGCACGCGGCAGTGCTCAAACGTCAACGGAAAGGGAATTTTGACGAATGAGAGCGCAAGAGGGCCCACCATGTCAGCCCCGTACACCTGAATTCCTCGCGTGTGAATTTTCTTGCGGGCTGGCTCGTTGGTGCATAACCAGGCGACCAGCTCGGCGCGGATTTGACGGTCCTTTCCCCACTTAGCAGCTTCTTTAGGATCGTTGTCTTTGTCGTCATAGCTCGGGCCGCACTTCGCCCAGTCGCCAGTCGGTGCCTGCTTTAGCAGTTCTTGTTCGGCCGCAGTGAAGGGTCCTAATTTCGCAGCTTGAGCCAACCGCTCCACTTCGCCGGCTTGCGCTTGAGTCTTGTCGTCCATGGCTTTGTTGTGGAGAGACAGTTTGCTGCCACGAAGGGGAAAAGTCTAGGGGGAATTTGATAGACAACTCTCGCCGGGCTCGTAGTGCTGCGCCAAATGACCCCAGTTCGGTCACCACAACCTGAGGCGTCAGCCGCGAAGTAGTCCTTAGCTACTGCCGAACCCGGCCCATGCTTTTTGGTGCGGCTGATGCGAGTTGTCAGACTATAATGCTTCATCCTCAAATCAAAGATTGGAGAACAAATATGCGTCGACTCTTGTTTATGGCGTGTCTATTGTGCCTTGCCTTGTCAGCGGCTGTGGCGCAAGACGTGGTCACGGTGTCGGGAGGACCGGAGACCCATAAAGTAATACTCGACAATGCGGAAGTCCGCGTGCTGGACGTTCACGTGCAACCCGGACAGAAGGTCGCGATGCATTCGCATCCGGCCAGTGTCGTGTATTACGTCACCGACACCAAGATGAAGATTACCCTTCCCGACGGGACGAGCCGAATGGCTGAGGCTAAAGCCGGTACAGCCGCTTGGCGCGATCCGGGGACGCACGCTGTAGAAAACGTGGGCACTTCTGAGTTTCATCTGGTGCAGACCGAACTCAAGGGAGAAACCAAGAAGGCCACGCCTTAGAAGAAATAGAGAGCACGTCAAGGAGAGGGCCGCACACGGATTTCCACGTTGTCCACGCCAAATGGCTACGGGACAAAATAACGACTACTGTCGCGAAGTCGACATACCGTAAATGATCCGCACTGGCGAAGCGGCACGTGCGGATTGTCGTGCGCCGTCTCCGGTCCCTCGCCCTACTCTTTATCCGCCGCTTCGTTCCCGGCGGGCACCGCATCTTGGTTTGGTGCGGATGGAGCGGGTTGCTTCGCTGCCTTCTCCGCCTTGGCTTTTTCGGCGGAGCGTCGCATCTTTTCGTCAAACTTCTGCCGGAGTCGATCTTCGTGTCCTCTGCTCATGGCACCAGTTTACGCCGCAAAGGGCTAGCTGAGGTCGGGCTGTCCGGTGGCAGTGACGACGCTTGCCCATTCTTCCGCCGACAACTGTTTGCGACGGACAGTGGCCATCGGTATCGGCACGTGAATGAACATGCCGTGCTGCAGTCCGATGATGATGTCCGTCTTGCCCGCCATGCCGGCGTGCACCGCGTTGCGCGCGAAGGAATCGCACAGCACCGAATCCACCGTCGATGCCGGCACGCTGCGAATGTAGTAGCTGGGATCGATATAGCGAAGGGTGACGGGCAGCCGCTGCTTTTGGAAATGCTCCTTGATCTTTTCCTTCAGGAACAATCCAATGTCGCGGTGCTTGAGATTGCCCGAGGCATCACGCTCATCGGGCGGTGGCATCAGGTCCTGGCCGGCGCCTTCGGCCACGACGATCAACGCGTGATGGCGTTCCAGCAGACGACGATGAAGCGCAGCCAGCAGTCCACCATCGCCGTCGAGCTTGAAAGGCGCCTCCGGAACAAGCGCAAAATTGACTTCCTGGCTGGCCAGCGTCGCACCGGCGGCGATGAAGCCTGAATCGCGGCCCATGACCTTGACGATGCTGACACCGTTTAACGCGCACTGCGCTTCCACGTGCGCGGAATCAATAATGTCCTTGGCGCGTGCGATGGCGGTGAAGTAGCCGAACGAGCGGTTCACGAACATCACATCGTCATCGATGGTCTTGGGGATGCCAATCACCGAGATCTTCAGATTGCGCCGCTTCACTTCTTCGGCGATGCCGTGCGCTCCGCGCTGCGTGCCGTCGCCCCCGACCGCGAACAGAATGTTGATGCCGCGCTGCTCGAGGACGTCAACGATAATGTCGGCGCTCAACGGACCGCGCGATGAACCCAGCAGCGTGCCGCCGCGCTGGTGAATGTCGTTGACCATCTCGGTATTCAGCCATACCGGCGAGGCTGCCGCTTCCGGAGCGAATCCCGAATAGCCGTAGCGGATGCCCAGCACCGCATTCACGCCATAGTGAAAATGCAACTGGAGGTACAGCGAACGGATGACGTTATTCAGACCGGGGCACAAGCCTCCGCAGGTCACAATGGCGGCCTTGGTGCGCCCGGGATCAAAGAAGATTTTTTCGCGCGGGCCGGCCTTCTCGAAGAGCTGAGCAGAGCCAGCGGCGACGGTGTCGATCTCAATAGGCAGGCGAACGTAGGTGTAGTCGGTGACGAAGGTGCCTTCCATTTCGCCGCACGCGTCGCGCCGTAGCGGCGAGTGCAACTCGCAGGTCCCCAGATTCGGAATGACGATCGTTTCCTTTTCGCTCATGGAAGTCCGTCCGCCCGCACAGCCGGCGAGGGCTGAACGCCATATGAGGTTATGCGGGGCTTGCTTCTACGATAAATCAAAGACGCGAATCATGCTGCCTGTAAGGTGCGCAGAACATGGGAAAACTGCAGAAACGGGAATCGGCATCCGCAGTCGCTGCTCGGCCTTTGCAGTGCGGAGGGCGGGAGTTAAGATGAAGCTATGCCCCCTGAAGATAACTCTTCGCCTGAAAAGCCGGAAGCAACGCCGGATGCCGCAGAATATGTCGCCGAAGCGCATCGCCGCCTGACGTTACTTCGCCAGCAACTCGACAAGCATCCTGACCTCGAAGCCGCGATCGAGCGACTGGAAGTCGCGTTGAGCGTGCTCACCACCAAGACCGGCGGAATGCTGTGATCTGCGCGCAGTTGATCCGTAGCGAACGAACGAGTGTGGGTGCCTCGCGGACTGAAGTCCGCTCGGCGGATCGAAAATAAACGACTTATCGGCACGACTGAAGTCGTGCCCTGATACGAAACCGTACAGCAACTAGTACTTCCGCAGCCTGTGGAGTAGTGCTCTTTCAAAGCCGGCCACTCTAGCTGAACAGCAGCTCCTTGGCGCGCTGCGATGCCTTAACTACCGCCTTGATGAGCGTTACGCGCAACCCGCCTTCTTCCAGTTCGAGAATTCCGTCAACCGTGCAACCCGCGGGCGTCGCCACGGCATCCTTCAGAAGCGCCGGATGGTCGCCGGTTTCGAGCATCATCTTGGCGGAGCCCATCACGGTTTGTCCGGCCAGTTTCATCGCGATATCGCGCGGAAGCCCGACCTTCACGCCGCCTTCAGCCAGTGACTCCAGAATCATGAAGATGTACGCAGGCCCGCTGGCGGAGAGTCCCGGTGACCGCGTCCATGTGCTTTTCGTCCACGCGGATGGTTTCGCCGACAGTGTCAAACAAGCGGTGCACGATATCGAGGTCGGCGGGCTTGACCGCGGTGCCGCAACAGAACGCCGTCATGCCCGCGCCAACCCTGGAGGGAGTGTTGGGCATGGCGCGGACCACCGGAATCCCCGCCTTGATTCGCTGCTCAATGTACGCGGTGGGCACCGAAGCGGCTATGGAGATGATGAGCTGATCGGCGCGCAGCTCGGGCTCAATCTCGCGCACCACGTCGCCCAGCGTCTGCGGCTTGATGCAAAGCAGAATGATGTCGGCGTCCTTGACCGCAGCACGATTGTCGGTGGTGACTTTCACACCGAACTTCGTCGATAGGGCGCTGGCGCGTTCGCCGTGTCCCACCGTGGCCACGATGTCTTCAGGCTTGACGACGTTCTGTGTGCAAAAGGCCTGCAGCAGGATGCTGCCCATTTTTCCCAGTCCCAGAATGGCCAGGCGCGGTGTTTGAGCTGGTGACGGCAATGTGAGGTTCCTGGACGAAAGATTCCGGCTGTCCGGTGTAGGTGCGATTGTAAATTGCGCGGCGCGGAACGCGAAACGCGACGCCGCTGAAAACTCGGCAAGTGTGCATAATGGGATTAATGAGTTTTCGCTGCACACTTGCAGTCGTGCCCCTTGCGCTTGCAGTTTGCGTGTCGTTGTCCCTGGGCGCGGCGGCCCAGCAGTTTCCCCGTTTGCAGGAAGACAACCTTGCCGGACACCAGGTCGTCCTGCCCGATGTCGCCTCGGGCAAAGTGGCGGTGCTGGTGTTGGGATTTTCGCGTGGGTCGAGCACGCCTACAGGAGCTTGGGCGAAGCGCATCCAGAGCGACTTTGGCAAGACGCCGGGCTTCGGGTTGTATCATTTGGCCGTGCTCGAAGCCGTACCGCGGATGTTTCGCGGGATGATTATTTCAGGGATCAAGAAAGGTGTGCCCGAGAACGAGCAAGCCAACTTCATTCCCGTTCTGCACGACGAAGCCGAACTCAAGAAACTGGTCGGATACAAAGAGCCTGACGACGCTTACGTGATCGTGCTCGATCGCAGTGGAAATATCGCCTGCCAAACGCACGGCGCGACTCCCGACCCGAACTACCCCCAACTCCGGGCCAAAGTAGAGCGCCTGCTGAAGTAGCCATTCGCGGCTCACATCGCTTCGTCCGCTGAGAGCACCGTGTAAATTCGCTGTCAAATTTGCTGCGCACAGTTGCATCTTCTACTAATGTGGCACATAGTTTCGGGCTTGACGTGGGATATAATCCGGCAACTTTGCGAAATTCTGCCTGCATCCTTCGATGCACGTTCTCCAGGAGGCCAATCGGGTGACGCGGTGTATTTGTGTCGCTGCTTTAGTCGTTGCGCTGTTGCAATCGGGCAGCGCGGGCAATCTTCCCGCTGGCATGGACGGCTACTCGCCGTCGCACTCTGCGACCGAGCGCGACTGGGAGGGCAAGTTCCGCAACCTTCCCGATCCAAAAAGCCTGCGCGACACCATGCAGCGGCTGAGCGCGCGTCCCCATCACGTCGGCTCACCCTATGACAAGGACAACGCCGAGTGGATGCTGGCCAAGTTCAAGGAGTATGGTTTCGACGCGCAGATCGAGACCTTCTATGTGTTATTTCCCACTCCCAAGGAGCGCGTGGTCGAACTGCTTGAGCCCACGCACTTCGTGGCGAAGCTGCAGGAACCGCCGCTGGCGATTGATCCAACGTCACAGCAGACGGCCGAGCAGCTGCCCACCTATAACGCGTATTCCAAAGATGGCGATGTCACCGCTCCGCTGGTGTATGTGAATTACGGCGTGCGTGAAGACTACGAGCAACTCGATCGCATGGGCGTATCGGTAAAGGGAGCGATCGTCATCGCGCGCTACGGCGGCGCGTGGCGGGGCATCAAGCCCAAGGTCGCCGCCGAGCATGGCGCGGTCGGCTGCATCATCTACTCCGATCCCAAGGATGACGGTTACTTCGAGGGACAGTATTTTCCCAATGGGCCGTTTCGTCCTGAGGAAGGCGTGCAGCGCGGCAGTGTGATGGATACCGAATACCCCGGCGATCCGCTGACCCCAGGCGTGGGCGCGACCAAAGATGCGAAGCGACTCGACATCACCGAAGCCAAGACCATCACCACCATTCCGGTGCTGCCGATCTCCTATGGCGACGCTCAACCGTTGCTGGCCGCGATCGCTGGCGCGGTGGTTCCGGAAGGCTGGCGCGGAGCATTGCCCATCACTTATCACGTTGGGCCGGGCCCGGCGAAAGTCCATCTCGTGGTCAAGTCGAATTGGGACATCAAACCGATTTACGACGTGATCGCCAAGGTTTCCGGCAGCGACACGCCCGAGCAGTGGGTGATTCGCGGCAACCATCATGATGCGTGGGTGAATGGCGCCGAAGATCCGGTGTCGGGGATGTCAGCAGTGCTGGAGGAGGCGCGCGCCCTGGGCGAGCTGATGAAGCAGGGCTGGCGTCCCAAGCGCACCATTATTTATTGCGCCTGGGATGGTGAAGAGCCCGGGCTGCTGGGCTCGACCGAGTGGGTGGAGCAGCACGATGCCGAACTGAAGCAGCACGCCGTGATGTATATCAATTCCGACTCGAACTCGCGCGGGTTTCTCTACGTGTCGGGCTCGCACACGCTGGAGCACGTGATGAACCAGGTGGCGCGCGAAGTGCAGGACCCTGAGAAAAAGATGACAGTGCTGAGGCGCGCGCAATTGCGCCGCATCGGAAGGGCTCAAAAGCCCGACGACCGTGACGAGGCGCGCGACCGTGGCGATTTGCGTATTGGAGCGCTGGGTGACGGCTCCGACTACGCGCCCTTCCTCGACCATGCGGGCGTGGCCTCGCTCAACATTGGTTTTGGCGGCGAAGCTGACGGCGGGATTTATCACTCGATTTACGATGACTTCTACTGGTACACGCACTTCGGCGATCCGGATTTTATGTACGAGAAGGCACTGTCGCAGGTTGGTGGAACGGTGGTGATGCGCATGGCCGACGCCGACCTGCTTTTGTTCGATCCCTCGGGATCAGCCGACACCATCAAGCGTTACGTGACCGAACTGAAGACCGAGCTTAAGGAGAAACAGGACAAGGTCCGCGAACGCAACAAGGAGATCGAAGAAGGCGTCTTTACGGCGACCGCCGATCCAACGAAGACGTATGTTCCGCCGCCCAACAAAGAAGTACCTCCGTATCTGAACTTCGCTCCGCTGGAGAACGGCTCGGAAGCCTACACGCGCGCAGCCAAGCGCTACAAGCAGGCATTTGGCAGGCTGGCGGAGAGCGGTCCCACAGTGTGGGACTCGCCCGAGTTGAAGGCCATCAACGAAAAGCTGATGCAAACCGAGCGCACCTTCACCACCGCGGAAGGGCTGAAGGAGCGTCCCTGGTTCAAGCACCAGATCTACGCGCCCGGAGCCTACACCGGTTATGGAGTCAAGACGATTCCGGCCGTCCGCGAAATGATGGAAGAAGACAAATGGCAGGACGCCGACGCCGGCGCGGTCATCGCCGGTGCGGTGCTGATGAAACAGGCCGCGCTTGTGGACTCCATCGCCGCTGAGTTGGAGAAGGTGGTGGGCCAGACTCCCCCGGCAACGCAGACAGCGCGGAAGCATAAACGGGCGGAAGAGGGGCAGGCCAGCGGGAGGTAGAACGCGCGGATCACTCCTTCGCAGCTCGCGGAACGACTCCCTTTGGCACCGCTTTGTATCAGGGCCCCGACTTTGGTCGTGCGCTCCGGCCCCCGTAAACATTGGGCTTTTGGCAAATGTGGCAAGCTCGCCGCAGTCCATTGCTCAAGCGCCACACCCGGCCATCGGTTGGGAGAGTTCTAGCGGTCGAAGCCTTCCCATGCGGTGAAGATCTCCGCACCGAAGGCGGAGGCCAAGGCCGCGACATGAGGGCCCGGGTCGCCATAGATTTCCATGCGGGTGGGAACGGCGAAAAGGAAGAGTTGCGGTACGAACTGATTCACTGCCGGGCCATCGAAGTGGGCGGTGATGGCGGCCGCGTCGGTATAGCCTTCGACGAGACGGCAGCGGGTGCGGTCGGCACTGAGCAGGAAATGGTAGGCCAGTGTGCCCGGCTCCTGCTCGCTGACGGCCACCATCTGCTTTGCGACCGCCTCGAACTCCGCCAGCTTTCCTTCGTGGATACTGAAATCGACCAGCAATCGTACGCGACCCGTGTTCATGCTGTCTTGTCTCCTTGGCCTGAGAGTTGTGTGGGAGAAGGCCCGCTCAAGACCGCCGCGCGTGCTTGCGCGGCTCCGCCGGCAAAAGCAGGTATCCCACATTGTAAGAGTTAAGGTTGATCCCACAGTGTGGGATATCGATCCGCTACTCCTTATCGTACACGTACTTGGCGTGGATCTTCTTGCCGTTCGCGGCGAAGTTGGTGATTTCGAGAGTGCGGCTCTTGCCGTCCTTGGCGATCTCGACTTTGCCGTTGCTCACCGTCTTGTTGCCCTTCATGTTGGCGAGCAACAGGGTGCGCTCCCCTTTGGTTTTGACCGCGCGGTAGTCCACACCAGGATTGCCGGTGACCGGATAAGGCTTGCCATCGAACTTGCCGGTCCACTCGGTGTGCGCCGGCTGGCCCGCGCCGTCCACGCCATCGGTGGTGATCTTGATGTCACTGCCGGCTGCGGAATATACCACGGTGGTGTTCTTGCCCATGCCGGCTGGGATCGTGGACTTGGCTTCGTTGAGCTTCCAGGTGCCCATGTCGGGGTTCTGGGCGGTGGCGATGGTAAGAGCGAGTAAGCACAGCACGAAGGTCATTACGATGGATCTGGTTTTCATGGAGTCTCCAATATGATTTGAGAAGCAGGGTGCCGCGCCTGACGGCGTCGCGCCAGTGTAAGCGGAGACGCGGCTGCGCGCAAGGGAGATTGCTATTGATCGGAAGTATTTGATTCCCGCTCAAGCTACGCTTGAACGGGGCACCCGACGAAGTTTGGCACGGCTTACTCTCCGGTCAAGTTCTCGTATTGCGCTTTGGTCAGCGGGACGACGGAGAGCCTGCCGATGCGCACCAGGGGCGAATCCGCGAACAGCTTGTTGGCTTTGATCTCAGCTAGCGAAACCGGCTGCGGGAGCGGCTTCCCAACTTTGATCTTCACCAGAGGCTTCTTGGGATCGGCAGCATCAACCGAGACCACCGACGCGGTCCCCACCGCGGTTTTGTGATCGCCGGTCTCGTAGATGATTAAAAGCGTTCCGGGAGTCATCTCGCGCAAATTGCGCACGGCAACCGGATTCGTCACGCCATCCCAGATCGTCTGCTTGTCGCGTTGCAGGTCGGCAAACGAGTACTCCGAAGGCTCTGTCTTGAGCAGATAGTAGTCGAGGTCCATACGGTTTCCTTCCGGAGTATGGTCGCATGAACGTGGGCGCCGTGCCTATGCGGTTCCCAGCCGCTTCAGAACGGACTCGCGGAAACCGCGGCTGAGTGTCAGCTTCGTCCCGTCGCGGAGCAGGATCGCGTAGTCTCCGTAGAGCGACGGCTTCAGGGTCTTGATGCGGTCCACATTCACCAGCGTCGAGCGATGCACGCGCAGGAACTGGCGGGCCCCCAGCCGGCTTTCCAGCGCGGTGATGGTCTCGCGAAGAATGTGGGTTACGTTCCCCACGTGCAGGCAGGCGTAGTTCCCCGCCGACTCGACCCAGTCGATTTCATTCGGCCTCAAGCAGACGATTTCGCCGTCCGACTTCACCACGATGCGCTCAGGCGGGTGCTGCCGGGAGTCGAGGTCTCCCAGCATGGCAAGCACGCGCTTCTGGAACATCGCCTCCGAAGGTTGCGTCAACTGCTTGCGAGCATGGTCAAGGGCCTCTCCCAACCGCTGCTTGTTGACCGGCTTCAACAGATAGTCGAGGGCGTGAACCTCGAAGGCGCGCATAGCGTAGCGGTCGTAGGCGGTCACGAAGATGGTCAGCGGCAGGATAGCTTGCTTCTCGAGCTCCTCCACCACGCCGAAGCCATC
This sequence comes from uncultured Acidobacteriaceae bacterium, assembly GCA_963779555.1. Lineage (GTDB taxonomy): Bacteria > Acidobacteriota > Terriglobia > Terriglobales > Acidobacteriaceae > DASRAA01. Next base: position 183,319 of record CAVZYS010000028.1, on the reverse strand, counting down.
GACTTCAGGCATCTGGATATCGAGGAAGACGAGGTCGGGATGCTCACGCTGGACCAAGGCAATGGCGGAATTGCCGTCACCGCACTCTGCCACAATCTCCAGGTCGGGTTCTTCCTGCAGCAAGCCACGCAGACGCTCGCGGGCGAGCGCTTCATCGTCGCTAAGCAACACTCGAATTGACATGGCCGTTCGTGACCTCCTCGTTGGTGGTTCGATAAGGAATGCGGATCTTGACCGTGCATCCGCCGCCAGGGGCATCTTGCAGCACCATGGCGTGATCTTCGTTGTAGAGCTGTCGCAAGCGGCCGCGGGTATTGCGCAAGCCAACTCCCTCGGGCGGAAGGGCACCCCGGCCGCGCGTCAAGCCGGCGCCATTGTCGCGGATTTCCATCCATACGTCATCGTGATCGCGCCAGGTGGAGATGCGGATGAGGCCGGGTGCGCGCCGCGGACCGATGCCGTGACGGATGGCGTTCTCCACCAGCGGCTGCAGAATCAGGTTGGGTACCAGCGTGTCCATGGTGCCGGCGATCGATGTCGGTTTCGACCTGCAGGCGGTCGTGAAAGCGCATCTGTTGAATGTCGATGTACTTCTGCAGGAATGTCAGTTCCTGATGCAGCGGGACCTCGTGCACGCCCACACCGTCGAGTGACATGCGCAACAGGTCGGCAAGTTGCAGCGTCATGTGCTCGGCGGCTTCGCCATCGTAGCGGGCAAGCGCGGCGATGGAGTTGAGCGTGTTGAAAAGGAAATGCGGCTCGAGCTGGATCTTCAGCACTTCAAGTTGAGCGCGGGCCAACTGGGCTTCGAGTTGCGAAGAGATCAGTTGCCGCTCCTGGTATTTGCCGTAGAACGAGATGGTCTGGGTGATCAGCAGCACGTACCAGTAGCGCGGGATGTCCATGAAGGTGCGCGACAGCACGTGCGCGAAGAATGGCACGCTCGGTTCCTTGGTCCAGGTCACCAGGGGGCTCAAGCGCGCCAGAGCAAGGGCGCCGACAAACGCGAGAATCACGCTGGCGACAATATGCAGGACGAGCGACAGCTTCCAATTGGTGCGGTCAAAGGTGTAGCGCCGTGCCAGTTCGTAAACGATGGGCGTCAACAGCGACCAGACAAATGAGACGGTGATGTTCCAGGCCAGAAGTTGCGCCCAACTGATGGGTTCCCCCATCGACGCTGTGTAAACGTGCGCGCCCGCGGCGGTGAGGAAAGCGAGCAGCGTCCACAGCACAAATCCGATGAACCAGATTCGGCCCCAGCGTTTCAACATGTCTCGCGACCCCACGGCACAGACGATGTCCCCCGGTCAGACCGATGCCTGTCCTATGGTGCATAGACGAAATCCCTCGCAAAATGTTTCCTGAAAAGTAAAAATGGGACGGGAATGTGAAACATGTCCGGAAGCGGACAGCAGCGTTTTCCGGGGCTAAAGCGGCTACGGAGAGACTCGGAAAAGCGGATTCCCCGCAGGCTGAAGCCCCCGGGGAATGACAAAATTCGAGGGTTCTACGGCGCACCCTTCCGTTTCGCTCGGGGCAGCGGGCTCTATAGGTACGCCCCGTCGTGCGACAATGGCAGGTTGCGCTGACCGGACGCGCAATTATGCACGAGTTGGGCATAGCATCCTCGATTCTGGATTGCGTACAAGCCGAGGCCCGCCGGCATCCGGAGGTGCGTATCACCAAGGTGGGGGTGAAGATCGGCGAGCTCGCTGGGGTTGACGTCGACTCCCTGCAATTCGGCTTCGAGGCGATCGTGAAGGACACGGATTGGGACGGGTTGGTGCTCGAGGTCGAGTCCATCCCGCGCGTGCAACGTTGTCCGAAATGCCAGCATGAATTTCGCATGGTCGATTTTGATCCGCAGTGTCCGCAGTGCGGCGAATTTGCCACCCAGTGCATCAGCGGGGAAGAATTGGACATCGCATACATGGAAGTGGACGAATGAGTCGAGTTGAAGTTGAAAAGAAAGTCCTGAACGAGAACCAGATTCTCGCCGAGCAACTCCGTGAGCGGTACCGCCAGACTGGGATGTTGTGCCTGAACTTCATCAGTGCGCCGGGATCGGGCAAGACGCTTCTGCTGGAGAAGACACTGGAGCGCATGGATAGAAACTCGCGGGTCGCCGTTCTCACCGGAGATTTGCAAACCGAAAATGATGCGAAACGGCTGGCCAGATTCGGCTTTCCCGTGAAGCAGATTGTCACCGGGGGAACGTGCCATCTGGACGCAAAGATGGTCGAACGGCATCTCGAAAGTTGGAACCTCGGAGAGCTGAACCTGCTGATCGTGGAGAACGTCGGAAACCTGGTATGTCCTTCGAGCTACGATCTGGGAGAAGACGCAAAGATCGTTCTTTTGAGCGTCACCGAAGGCGAAGACAAGCCACTGAAGTATCCGTCCATCTTCTTTAAGTCGGAACTCATGCTCCTCACCAAGATTGACCTGCTGCCCTACGTGCCATTTTCTGCAGAGTTGGCGAAAGAGAACGCGCGGCGGGTGCATCCCCAGATGGAGATTCTTGAGTTGTCGAGCACAACGGGAGAGGGGCTCGACAGGTGGATGAACTGGCTGCACGCGCGCCAGCGCAAGGCGAAGGAGAAGTCCAAACTAGTCTCGGCGTGAACCTCCGACGCCTTAACCGTTTCTGTTCGATGCCATTCCAAGCTGTTGCTCTTCGCGGCTCAGCCCCTACACACGAGGCTTGAGTATGGTACTGGCATGACCTAACATGAGCCGCGAGCCCTGATTACGCTTGGTTCCGTCATTTGACGGAGGACATCTCAGTGAAGCGCATCAACCCATATCGTCTCGCACCTCTCCTGATGCTGGCCGTGCCAATCATCCTCCTCAACCTGGTTTCACTTCCGGCGTACGCATGGCAAAGCGACCAGGAAGGAGCTCCTGTGCAAGAAAAACAGGGGTATCCGGTAATCGTGGACGGCTATGAGATCTTTCGCGTCCATCAAAACCTGGGTGCCGCGTCGGCGCAGGAAAGAGCCGTGCGAATCTCAGCCGCACTGCAAGAACTGGCCACCGTGGACGATTTTGACCCGAGCCTTTTCAAAACGGTCGACGAGGGAAGCGTAACCACGGTCCGCTACGGCAATGAGTTGGTCGTGACGATTAATGACGCCGAGGCGCAAGGCACGGGACTTACCCGTCAGGGACTGGCGGGGCAGTACGCCTTGCTGATTCAGGAAAAGCTCAAACTGGCGAGGGAGCAGCATACTTCCCACTACTTGTGGCGCGCGGCGGGCTATGCAGCGGCCACCGTATTTGTCTATCTGATCTTGGTTTGGCTGATCGGGGTGGGCTCGCGCTGGTTGTTGCGAACGCTCGATACCTCGTCCAAGTCGAAGATCAAGGGCATCAAGATTCAGCAGTCAGAGATCATCCAAGGCGCTCGCCTAACGGCATTGCTGGTTTCGCTGATAAAGCTGGTGCGGATCGTGGTGCTCGCTGTCCTCACCTATATCACGCTGGCCAAGGCGTTCGGCTTTTTCCCGTGGACACGCGAGCACAGCCAACTACTCCTGGGATACGTGGTGGATCCCCTGCTCACCATGGGAGAGGCGCTGCTGGGTTACCTGCCCAATCTGTTTTACATCTTTGTCGTAGTCGTGGTGATGTACTTCGTTCTTCGCTTCCTCCGGACTATTGCGCGAGAAGTGGAACGCGGCCGCATTAAAATTGCCGGTTTCTATCCAGAGTGGGTGCAGCCCACTTACAAGATCGTTCGCTTCTTGCTGTATGCCCTGGCCGTAGTGATCATCTTTCCCTATTTGCCATTTGAGAAGTCGCCGGCTTTCAAAGGGATCAGCGTCTTCCTGGGAGTGCTGTTTTCGTTGGGCTCGACTTCCGCGGTAGCGAACGTCGTGGCCGGCATCATTCTTATCTACACGCGCGGTTTCCGCATCGGGGACTGGGTGACGATCGGCGACAACACCGGCGAGGTGGTGCAGCAGTCGATGCTGGCTACGCATGTGCGCACGATCCGTAACGAAGAGATCACCATTCCGAACTCGGTGGTGCTGGGCAATTACGTGACCAATTTCAGCCTGCAGGCGCAGGATAAGGGCTTGGCCCTGCATACATCCGTGACCATTGGGTATGACGCGCCGTGGCGCACCATTCACAAATTGCTGATCGACGCTGCCTTGCGGACGCAGTACATCCTGCACGATCCGCCGCCTTTCGTGCTGCAAGCGGAGCTGGAAGACTCTTACGTGAAGTACGAGATAAATGCCTATACTGACCATCCGCTGCTGATGCCATACATCTATTCGGACTTGCACGCCAACATTCAGGACAGCTTCTTCGAGGCGGGAGTGGAGATCATGTCGCCAGTGTTTCACGCATTGCGCGACGGCAACCGCACGGCGATGCCCGATCAGTATTTGCCACAGGATTATCGTGCGAAGAGCTTTCGCGTCGAGCGGACGGATGAAGCCTCAGGTGGCGGAGAACGTTAAAGACAGGTTAATTCGAGGCGTTGCCGGTCGCGCGCGCCTTCCTTGACAGGGCTCCTTGCCTTCTCTACGGTTGATCTGAATGGATTGCTTCCAGATGATCAGGCCGAGCGGGATAAAGCCTGTCAGACGCAAACTCGCGTGGGCGCTCCTGCTGCTGCTCACTTTTTCGGCGACCGCTGTCGCTGAGAAGATCAATGACATCCAGCCCCAGGGCTACGTCACCGATCTTGCACAGGTCATCAACCCTTCGACCCGCCAGAAGATCGAAATGCTTGGCACCGAGGTGCAGCAGAAGACCGGCGCACAGATCGCTGTAGTCACTGTCAACTCGCTGGAAGGCGAGTCCCGCGAAGATTACGCTGCCGATCTCTACAAGCACCTGGGCATCGGTGCAAAGGGGAAGGACAACGGGGTACTGATTCTGATTGCCCCCAAAGACCGCCAATACAAGATTGAAGTCGGCTACGGACTGGAGCCGGTGATCAACGATGCGCGCGCGGGCGACGTGGGACGCGACATGGTTCCCGACTTGCGCAAGGGCGACTACAGCGCTGCGGCGCTGGCCGGTGCAACCGGTGTGGCGCAGTTCATCGCCGCCGACGCGGGGGTGCAGCTCACGGGGATTCCTAAGCGCACGGCGAGGCCTCCGACCAAGGAAGCTCCCTGGTGGTTGCCCTTCGTCATCATGGGCGGAATCTTCTTCATCATTCGCGCGCTGTCTCGCGCGGGACGCAGTGGGCGCGGCCCGCGCGGTGGCGGTGGAGTGGGCAGCGCTCTGCCATGGATCCTGCTGGGCAGCGGCATGGGTCGCGGTGGTGGTTGGGGAGGAGGGTTCGGTGGTAGCTCAGGTGGCTGGGGCGGTGGTGGTGGCGGAGGCTTTGGCGGTTTTGGTGGCGGATCGAGCGGCGGCGGCGGCGCCGGCGGCAGCTGGTAAACAGGCTGCGTGGAGCGAGGCATGGTCAACAAGCCAGAAGACAAGTTGCAGGAACTCGTGAGCCGTACTCATTATGCGTGCGGCGATAACCTGGTTTCGGTCGTGCTATACGGCTCAGCCGCGCGCGACGACTATCACGAGCAATATTCCGACGTGAACGTGATGGTGATCCTGCGCCACATGAAGCCCAGCGTTTATCCGGCGTTGAGCGGCATCCTGGCATGGTGGAGCCACGAAGAAAAGCTGCGGCCACCGACCATCATGACACTGGAGGAATTGCGCGAGTCGGCAGACGTGTTCGCAATCGAGATGCTGGACATCAAGAGCGAACACAAGACGCTGTACGGCGAAGACGTGGTGAGCGCCATCGAAGTGCCCATGAACCTGCATCGCGTCGAGGTGGAACACGACCTGCGCACCACCCTGCTGCGGCTGCGACACCATCTGCTGCTAACCGCCGACGGTGATGAAGAACTAAAGGCGGTGCTGGGGAAGTCGGTGACCAGCGTGGTGACGCTATTCCGCCATGCCCTGATTGCGCTGGGCGAGAACCCGCCTGACGCCAAGGCCAAAGTCCTGGAACATGCTGCCGAAGTTTTCGGTTTCAAGGTGCAACCTTTGCGCTCGGTGCTAGAGTTGCGGAGCGATGGTCAGCACATAGACAATGTTCGCGAGACCTATCAAGCCTACATGGATGCCATTTTGACGGTTGCGCACGGGCTGGATGTAAAGGTCCCCAAGCGGCACTGGCACAAGCATTCCTAGTCGGATGCCGGTACATCCTGACAAGATTGAGTTGAAAGCGAGAGGCATATGAAAGCTGGAGTGATCATTCTCATCATCGTCGTTGTGCTGATTTTCTGGTGTGGCAGCACATTTGTCAGCCATCGCAATGCGATGGTGACCAAGCGGGAAGCCGTGAACTCGGCATGGTCTCAGGTGGACGTGGTTTTACAGCGTCGCGCTGACCTCATCCCCAACCTGGTGGAGACGGTCAAGGGATTCGCTGCCCACGAAGAGAAGGTCTTCGGCGATATCGCTGCTGCTCGGGCCGCCATGATTGGAGCCAAGACGCCGTCGGAAAGGATCGCCGCCAATGGTCAACTCGACTCTGCCTTGGGACGCCTGATGGTGGTGGTGGAGAACTATCCGCAACTGCGGTCGAACGAAAACTTCCTGCGCTTGCAGGACGAGTTGGCAGGTACCGAAAACCGCATCGCCATCGAGCGCAAGCGGTACAACGATACCTTGCAGGACTACAACACCTACATCGGGCTGTTCCCCAACAACATCGTCGCCAGCTTGTCGGGATTCACCCGCAACGATGCGTACTTCAAGGCGGAAGAGGGTTCGCGGCAGGCTCCCAAGGTGAACTTCAACCCGCCGGCGCAGCAGGCGGCGCCAGCGCCTGCGCGGTAGGTCCACAGGGCAATTCAATGAGATGGCCGGTTAGTGCCGGCCATCATTTTTTATGTCTATCGCTCCTCGCCACCGGATCCTTGTCACTAGGGCATGTGACAAGTGGCACAGATTTCAACTCCGGTGAAGCGCAGCCTGATGTAGCGGCAATTTGACGTCCCTTTGGTGGACCCTGCTGCGAGGCAACGTACGCTCCCATCGTCATCATGGGCTGTCCCGGCTCGACACATTCTCGCTTTGAACGTGAAGCGGGATTTGCCTACTCAAAGCGTTGTAGAGCAGTGTCCCTCCTTCCTATCAGTACCCTGCAATTCTGTCAGAGCGTCGATTAAGCGTTACTTCTCTCGCAGCGGCGTGCCCGCCCTCTGCCGCATACCTTTTTCTGGAGGCTTTCATGCTTCACCTTGACACCGGTAATACCGGCTTCATGCTTCTATGCACCAGCCTGGTCATGCTCATGACTCCTGGCCTGGCGTTCTTTTACGGCGGGTTGGTGGGCCGCAAGAACGTCCTCGCCATCATGATTCAGAGTTTTGTCTCGATGGGCTGGACCACGGTCATATGGTACCTGTACGGTTACTCGCTGTGTTTCAGCGGCGACTGGCACGGAATCGTCGGCAACCTGAACAACGTCTGCCTGCGCGGCATTAATCTCTCCACGCCTTCCGTGCCGAATGACACCATTCCGGCGATGGTCTTCATCGCTTACCAGATGATGTTTGCCATCATCACCCCGGCGCTCATCTCGGGCGCATTCACCAATCGCGTGACCTTCAAAGCCTATTGTCTCTTCCTGACGGCGTGGCTCACCTTCGTTTACTTCCCCTTTGTGCACATGGTTTGGGGCGGAGGCATCCTGCAGCGCTGGGGAGTGGAAGACTTCGCAGGCGGCATCGTGGTGCACAACATCGCGGGAATGGCGGCGCTGGCGTCGATTCTTTATGTCGGCAGGCGGCGCATTCTGGATCGCGGTCCGCACAGCATTCCGCTGGTGGCCCTGGGCGCCGGGCTGTTGTGGTTCGGCTGGTATGGATTTAACGCCGGAAGCGAGATGCGTGTGGACTCGGTGACGGCGACTGCGTTCCTGAACACCGATGTTGCTGCGTCGTTTGCGGCGGTGTCGTGGCTGTTGGTGGCGTGGATCCGTGAGCGCAAGCCCAAGTTCCTCGGACTGTTGACCGGCGCGGTTGCGGGCCTCGCAACCATAACGCCTGCTGCGGGATATGTTTCGCCAACCACCGCAGTCATCATCGGCGTGATCTCGGGAGTGGTCTGCTACTTCGCGGTCGAACTGAAGAACAAACTGCACTGGGACGATGCGCTCGACGTGTGGGGAGTTCACGGAGTCGGGGGGTTTCTTGGCATCCTGATGCTTGGACTGTTCGCTAGCAGCGCGTTCAACCCCGCCGGAACCAACGGGCTGCTATACGGGAACCCCGGCTTCTTCGTGAAACAACTGGTCGCAGTGCTTTTCTCGTCGGTGTGGGCCTTCGGATTCACCTATGCCATGCTGCACATCATTAACCTATTCACTCCAGTCAGAGTGGACGAGATGAGCGAAGAGTTGGGCCTCGATGAGTCGCTACACGGCGAACACGCTTATGAGACCCTCGAGGTGGAGGAGTTGTTCAATCACGACCATCAGCATGTGACGATCGAACACGTTGAGGCCGAAGACGAGCACGAACTGGTTGGACCGAGACGGTAGTCAGGCCAGACGGTTGAGTTGCTTGTTCTGGAAGCCCAGAAGGAACATTCAGGCAGGGGGGAGGGATAGCCTCCTCCTGCCTATTCTATGCGAAGCTCTGTTCCCGCTTATTCGAAAACCACGAATGAGTGGGGCACTGCTACCGGCGAAACGTCCCCATGTACTCAGTATGGGTCAGGACGTGTCCTTGCATGGCAGCATCGAGTTCGTTGCGAGCGGCCCCAGGAGAGAGGCTTAGCTTCACGTCGAGGGCATAGAGTCGGAAGAAATAGCGATGCGTGTTGCCCGGAGGCGGACAGGGCCCGTTGTAACCAATCTTTCTGAAGTCGTTGCGTCCTTGTATTGCGCCACTGTCGAGACGGTCGCGCTTGGCTACGCTCTCCGCAAGTTGATGCGCACTCTCCGGGATGTTCCAGATGATCCAATGCACCCAAGTGCCCACAGGCGCGTCGGGATCATCCATAACGATTGCGAAGCTGGCGGTTTGCGTGGGATGGCCGCTCCAGGTGAGCGCTGGAGAAATGTCAGTCCCCTGGCATGTGTAAGGTTTCGGAATGGCCGCGCCGGAAGTGAATGCCGGACTGGCTAGAGTGAAGGCCATGGCAAAATGCCCTCCCTTCGGTTGGCTGGGCTGTTGCGCGACGACCATAGCGGCGAGGGCAGCCAACCAAAGCACCGAGCACGCAGTTCTCCCGACAAGCATAACGCCTCCTAGTACGTGATTCCCAGGTCAGCACCGAAAAAGCACGGCGCGAACCGGCTGTGACGTGCGGCTCGCTGGCAACGGGCGGCGAATCTGCGCGAGAAGGGCTTCATACGCCGCGATCGCGCGGCAGGCTAGTTCTGCAGGCGATACGCCGCGATCCATGCAGGCAGTACGTACAAAAGCAGCCAACTCCGCCACGCGATGCCAGAGAGGCACTGACTCCAGACAATGCGGCCGCCAAAGAACACGAAGACGACCATCAACGCGAAGATCCCGTGGATCAGGATGCGGTAGGCACGGTAGGTCTCTTGCTCAACCTGCTTCGTGATCCGGGACTGACCGATAGCGAGAACCGCCAGCGCAAGGACTGCAAGAAAGAAGGCTGTATCGACATCCAGGGCGCCCCACCAGTGAGGAAACGATTCTGTATTGCGCGAAAGGCCGGCACCTATCGGGAAAACCGCGGAAATGAGAAACACAATCGCGGCGGCGATGCAAAGCGGACGGACCCATTGCATTTTCATGCGCAGCACTGTAGCAAAATTCAGGCGTTTTGGCTGACCATAAACACGAGAGACTAGAGTTGGTCCGTAAGATGATGAGCTTGACATCCTCGTGCCGATCCTTATACTTAAAATCCAAGATGTATCATGCCACTCACAGCCGGACTCGCATCAGCACCATGGCCATGTGCATGTGTAGCCGTGTCGGTCTGTGGGTTGAGCGTAGGAGCGGCCAATAAAGCACAGAAACTAGCCGCAGGATTCCTAAACGACCCACAGTCCCGAGAGACGGTGGGTCGTTTTGCATTGAAGGCGAATTCAGCCTGAAGAGGAGCAGCAGATATGAGCGGCAAGCCGGAACTTCACTTCGACACACTCGCTATCCATGGCGGGCAGAGCACCGACCCCACCACCAAGTCGCGCGCCGTCCCGATTTACCAGACGACGTCGTACGTGTTCGACGATGCCGACCACGCCGCGCGGCTCTTCGCTCTGCAGGAGTTCGGGAACATCTACACGCGAATCATGAACCCGACCACCGACGTCTTCGAAAAGCGGATTGCCGCCCTGGAAGGAGGCGTGGCTGGATTGGCACTGGCGTCGGGACAAGCGGCGGAAACCCTCATCATCACCACCTTGGCATCTGCGGGCGACGACATCGTCTCCACCACTTCGCTTTACGGCGGAACCTACAACTTGTTTCATTACACGCTGCCCAAGCTGGGAATCACGGTGAAGTTCGTGGACGCGGATGACTTCGACGGCCTGCGTAAAGCCATAGGTCCGAAGACAAAGGCGCTGTACACCGAGACCTTGGGCAATCCCAAGCTCGACATCGCCGACGTTGAGGAACTGGCGAAGATCGCGCACGAAAACGGAATACCGCTGGTGATCGACAACACCTGTGCCACTCCGGCGCTGTGCCGTCCCATCGAGTGGGGAGCCGATATCGTGATCAATTCCGCCACCAAGTACATCGGCGGACATGGGACGTCGATTGGCGGGATCATCGTGGACGCCGGTAAGTTCGACTGGGCTGCCTCTGGACGATTCAAGGATTTCGTCGAGCCCGATCCGTCGTATCACGGCGTGTCCTATACCGGGGCGTTCGGGCCGCTGGCCTTCATCATCAAGGCCCGTGTGCAGGGCTTGCGCGACACGGGAGCGAGTCTATCGCCATTCAATGCGTTCCTTCTGTTGCAGGGTACAGAAACCCTCCACCTTCGCATGGAGCGCCATTCCGAGAATGCTCTGAAGGTCGCGGAGTATTTGTCGAGCCATGCCGATGTGGAGTGGGTGAACTATCCCGGCTTGCCCACCAGTAAGTACTATCAGCGGGCGAAGAAGTACTTGCCCAACGGAACCAGCTCGCTGGTCACATTTGGCATTAAGGGCGGATTTGAGGCCGGCAAGCGATTCATCAACGCGACTCAGCTCTTCAGCCTGCTGGCCAATATCGGCGATGCGAAATCGCTGGTCATCCATCCCGCTTCGACCACGCATCAGCAGCTGAGTGAATCGGAGCAACGCGAGACTGGCGTGACGCCTGAGTTAGTTCGCCTGTCGGTGGGAATCGAAGATATTCGCGACATCATCGCTGATGTCGACACCGCGCTGCGGGTGGCGATGGGCAAGAAGACCGCGGCCCAGGTGGCAGGAGACTAGCAATGAGTGAACCATTGCAGCCAACGCGGGAAGGCGACCTGACGTTCGCGTACGGCGCGCCCTTCCGTCTGGATGGGGGCGGCGCGCTGCAGCCGGTTTCCATTCGGTACGCGGTGTATGGCGAGCTAAACGAGCGTCGCGACAATACGGTGCTCATCTGTCATGCGCTGTCGGGCTCGGCTCGCGCCGCCGACTGGTGGCCCGAGATGTTCGGTAGTGTGTTCGATCTCTCGCGCGATTGCGTCATCTGTACCAACATCCTAGGTTCGTGTTACGGCTCCAGTGGTCCCACCTCGATCAATCCCGCGACAGGCAAGCCTTTCGGTCCGGATTTTCCCCTTGTCACCATTCGCGATATCGTCCGAGCCCAGGCGCACGTGCTGGACGAGCTGGGCGTGAAGCGTCTGCGCATCGTGATTGGCGCGTCGATTGGCGGCATGCAGGCACTGCAGTGGGCGGTGGATTATCCCGAGCGCGTCGAGCACTGCATCGCCATCGGCGCGGCCCCACTGTCTGCAATGGGGCTGGCTCTGAATCATCTGCAACGCAAGGCAATCGAACTCGATCCGGATTTCAAGGGCGGGCGATACGCGGCCGGAGAGCAGCCCGCCGGCGGATTGGGGCTGGCGCGGGCCATCGCCATGTGCTCCTACAAGTCGGCGGATCTGTTTGACGAACGCTACGCCCGCAATCCGAATCGCAATAGCGAAGACCCGCTGCGCTCCCTTGCCGACCGCTACGACGTTGCCGGCTATCTCGATCACCAGGGGGAGAAATTCGTGAAGCGTTTCGACGCCAATGCTTACCTGGTGATTTCCAAGGCGATGGATACGTTTGAGCTGGGACGAGGCTATGCGTCGGAAGCGGAGGCGTTAGGGCGCATCAAGGCACACGTGTCGCTGGTGGGCATTTCGTCGGACTGGCTATTCCCGGCGAAAGGCGTTCGCGCGCTGGCGGACCGGATTGAGGCTGCCGGCGTGCAATGCGATTACACCGAGTTCGAGACCGCGCACGGCCACGACGGATTCCTCGCCGAGATGGACGCGATTGCGGCGGTGGTCAACGGGAGTTTTCACGCGCGGCGCTTGGCGGTCGTTCATAAGAACGCTGCGCGCAAGTTGGGCGGCTAGTACCACATCGGCGTACATAGGTGGTCTTTCGTTTGCACGAGAGCGCGACGGATAATCGGGCATTGGCTGCCGATTAGAATGCCCGCACGTCGGACGTGACCTGCTCGACGACTTCGATCAGGCCCATTTCGAAGGCCTGGTCGGTGTGCATCCGCAGCACGCGGCGGACCTCTTCGATGCCGCTCTTTTGGATTGCGTCGCGCAAAGCGGTTTCGTTGGGGCGGTAGCATTGCCAACGATTGCGTCCGGCTTTCTTGGCCCCATACAGAGCGTGATCGGCCAGTGCCAGGCAGTGGTCCCAACTCAGCAACTCTGGATAAGCTGCTGAAAACGGATACCGCACCACGCCAAGAGACAAAGACACCGACCGGCCGATCTCAAGAAAAATAGGCTGGCGCTCATCCAGAATTGAACAACGCAGTCGTTCTGCCATCAAAAGGTCTTCGTCGGGACCGATGACGTGGTCGAGGATCAGGAACTCCTCTCCTCCCCATCGGGCCAGGATCGCGGTGGCGCGGACGTTTTGCGTAAGTGTGTCTGCCGCAGCCTGTAAAACCTTGTCGCCCACGGAATGACCCAACTCATCGTTGATCACCTTGAAGTGATCGAGGTCGGCGAGGCATAGTGCGAGATAACGCTTTGGAATGTCAGGCACGTTTCGTATGCGTGCCCGTTGCAGCTCGGCGATCCAGGGCTGGATTACGGCGTCCACGTGGCGGCGGTTACTCAACCCGGTTAGAGGATCGGTGATTGATGCTGTCTTCAGCTTCTCAACTGCGCTGGTCAACTCAACGGTGCGTTCGGCCACCTGTTCCTGCAGTTCGCGAGTGTACTGTAACTGCTTTTCTTCTTTCTCGCGCTTCAGCAGATTGACCCGGTCGGCCAGCGCAAATGCCAGCAGGATGCTCTCTACTGCCGAACCGGTCTGGGCCGCGCTATAGGTCACAAAGTTAAACGGCAGGAACCGTAAGAAGGCAAGAATGTAGAGCAGATTGCCAATCAACTGCAGCGCCCACGCAACGAGGAAAAAGCGTGCCGGCCGGTAACCGCGAAGCAGAAAAAGCACTCCTACCGCTGCGAAGAAGATGGTGGTTGCCAGGCCGTCGACCGCCAGGAGCAAGGTCGATACCTCGCGGGCACCGGAAATCCTCAGCAAACAGAGCGCTGCGGTAAAGAACACGATGGTCAGCAGGACGCGATCCACCCACCGTGATTGTTCGCGAGTCGCCAGGAATTTGCGCACAAAAAGGCTGCTGAAAACGATGGCCAGTACCACCAGATAAAACGGCGCCTCAAACTCAACCACTGGGTAATGCGGCCATAGATATTGGAAAAAAAAGCCGGTCCGCGCAATCCAGACCGAGCCAAACGTCAGCACATACAGCGAGTAGTAAAGGTAAGCACGTTCGGCGATCGCGAAGTAGAGGATCAGGTTGTAAAGCACTAGCGACAGGATGATCCCGGCATACACGCCTTGGCCGAACAATACTTCCCGACGATTGGCCTGGTTCGCGTCCAGGCGCTGTATTACCGCCGCGACGGTGCGTGCTTCACCGTATCGACTGGTGTCGCCGTCAAGATGCACATAAAAAGTGGTAGAACGATTCGTTTCCAATGGCAGTGGCAGCAGGAGGTAACTCGATGCCACGACTCGTTCGTTCGGCGGCAGCGCGATCCCGGTTCTGAGAACCGAGACACCACCATCCTTCTCGTAGTAGAGATCAGCGTGCGCCCATCCTCGAGAGAGTTGCAGCACCCATCCGCTGGGCGGGAGACTGGTGGCCCGCAGATTGATACGGATCCAATAGCCATGGCACTGCTGCGAAGTTAGCAGTTCGGTTCCGAGCGGAACGTACACGCCGGCTTGCGCCGCCTCAAACGATGTATTGCCTGACGGATCGCACATTACCTCGGCGGCGGTTGAGATCGGAATTTCACTGATTGCAGGAGCAAGGGTGACCGTACCGCCACGGGACGGTACCAGGCCGAAGACGGCAGGTGCGCCGGCTGCTAAGCCAATCCAGAGCAGCAGGACCGAGCTACCCCATTTGCGAGCCGCAAGAGACATACGAGGCGACGAACGTACTCTCCTTCCACAGCATTCCCCTGCATGAGCCTGTCGTCAAGCTGATAACTACTTAAATATCTAGTGTTTCAGACTTTCATGATCTAGCCCACCCCACCATAGTGGGACATCCAGGCAGCTGGAACGGCTCAGACTTTCGGGCCGTTTTCTTCTGCAAACGTCCGCCTGTTCGGCCGTCCCGCTCGCCATGCGATTAGAATAGCCTTTCTCATGAGGTCGTAATGTCGATTGTCCGGTTTCTTATGCTCCTCTCGTTGGTGGTATGGATCGGTGGCATTGCCTTTTTTGCCTTTGTCCTGGCGCCAACCGTTTTTCACCCCGGAATTCTTCCCAGCCGCCAGCTAGCGGGAGCGGTGGTGAGTCGCAGTCTCGGCATCCTGCACTGGATGGGGATAGCCTGCGGCGCTATCTTCCTGATTACGTCGGTCATTGACTCTCAGGTCGCCAACGGTACGCCCGCACTCTTTAGTGCAAGGAATCTGTTGGTCTTCGCCATGATCTTGTTGACCTTGATCAGCGTGTTTGCAATTTCGACACGCATGCTCGATCTACGCAACCAGATGGTTTTCATCGACAACGTGCCGCACGACGACGCCCGCCGGGTCGAGTTTAACCGGCTGCACGTGTGGTCGACCCGTCTCGAAAGCACCGTTCTGTTACTAGGACTGGCAGTTATCTTTCTGACCTCGCGGCGTTTATCATAGACCGTTAGCCTGTGTCATAGGGTTCGCTCTGTGCGTGCTGTAAAACAAACGGGGCGAACGAGGGCTAGGCTCGCATCTCATAACATCGTTGGGCGACGATCACCGATAGTCCGAATTGCGGCATGGCCGAAACCACGCCTTCCCGTATTGATATCGCTCCTTGCCCTGTTGATCACGGCTGAGGGCTGGAAGTTTATAGAGGTCATCATCACATGAAAACTGGAATCATCGGCCTGCCGCAGGTAGGCAAGACCTCGCTGTTCGTAATGTTGACCAAGCAGTCGGTGGCGCATCGCTCGGGCAGTCCTCGCGAAGCCCATCTCGGCGTCACCAAGGTGCCCGATGACCGTCTCGACCGTCTGGCCGCGCTCTACAACCCCAAGAAACTGATTCACGCCAGCGTGGAATACACCGACGTGGCTGCCCTTAGCCAGGAAGCGCTCAAGGAAACCGCCTTCGCCGCCAACCTGCGCAATGTCGATGCACTGGCCCACGTGGTTCGTGCGTTCGAAGACTCTTCAATTCCGCATGTCGGCGCCGTCGATCCGCTGCGCGACATTAAAAACATCGATCTTGATCTCATCATCAACGACCTCGGCCAGATCGAGAAGCGCCTGGAACGCGTTGAAAAAGACCTCAAGAAAATGAAGACAGCGGAACTCGAAAGGGAATACGAGTTGCTCAAGCGCGCCAAGGAACACGTTGAGAGCGAGCGGCCGCTGCGCGAAATGGAGATGACGCCCGAAGACAAGAAGCGCATTCGGGGCTTCATGTTTCTTAGCGAGAAGCCGATCCTTTATGTGCTCAACATCGGGGAGAGCTCGACGCTAAGCAAAGACCTGGAAGAGGCTGTGGCGAAATACGGAGTGGCCGAAGTCGCCTCGCGTCCCAACACCGGAGCCCTCGCCGTTTGCGCCAAGGTCGAAGCTGAGCTGGCGGAGATGAGCGACGAAGACGCGGCGGAGTTCCTTTCCAGTTATGGCTTGCAGGAAAGCGGGTTGGTGCGCCTCATTCGCAAGACCTACGAGTTGCTGGGGCTGATTTCGTTCTTCACCGTGGGCGAGGATGAGTGCCGAGCCTGGACGGTGGAGCGTGGCTCCAAAGCGGTACAGGCTGCCGGGGCCATTCATACTGATCTGGAAAAGCACTTCATTCGTGCCGAAACTATTCATTGGGACCAGTTGCTGGAAGCCGGATCGGAAGCGGAGGCCCGTTCCCGCGGTACCCTGCGCCTCGAAGGCAAAGAGTACATCGTAAAGGATGGCGACGTCATGCACATCCGGCACAGTGGGTAGTGGAAAGCAGTTTCTAGTTTCGAGTTTCAAGTGCCTCGGAATTGGAATCGCGAATGGAGACGACGTAATGCATGCCCGACAGAGTGGCTCGTGGGTAGTAGCCTCCTGTGTCATCTCTCCGATCTTGAAACTCGAAACTATGCACTAGCCACTGACCACTACTCTGCTATCCTTCTCGCGCCCATGAATCCCATTGTCACCAGCATCGTGCTTGGACTGACGGCCGCCGCCGCCAACGTGTTCGGCGGCACGGTCATCGTGCAAAGGACGTGGGAGCGGCGTTACCTGCGATATTTCGTCGCGCTTGGCGCGGGCTTCATGCTGGCCACCGCCATGGTCGAGATGGTTCCCGAGAGCCTCGCGCTAGCCGGGCGAAAGGGCGCGTTGCTGATCCTCATCGGCTACCTCATCGTGCACCTCTTCGAGCACACCATAACGCCGCATTTTCACTATGGCGAAGAGACCCACGCTGACGAGTTCGTGCATTCCCACAAGCGCATGTCGGTGCTGGTGGGGCTGATGATCCACACGTTCTTCGACGGCATCGCCATCACATCAGGTTTCCTGATTTCGAATTGGTTAGGGTGGGTCATTTTCCTCGCTGTTTTTCTGCATAAAATTCCCGAAGGGTTCACCGTTACCTCGGTCATGCTGGCCAGCGGGCTGAGCAAGCGCAAGTCGTGGTTTGCTTCGGTCATGTTGGGGTTGGCGACGCTGGCCGGAGTTCTGACCATGGTCATCGGTCGACATGCCGTGAGCTACGGATTGCCGGTGGCCGCGGGAGTCACCATCTATGTGGCAGCCTCTGACCTCATCCCCGAGGTCAATCGCGAGCCCGGAGTAAAGATGGCGCTGGTCGTCTTTATCGGCGTCGCTTTGCTGTTCGTCCTCGATCATTTCGCGCACCTTCACTAAAAATCGCGCTTGATTTGTTGGATATCTGCGCTACGATTGCCACCATCATGACGAATCGAACTCGCGGTATCTGCATCGTGATCGCGCTTTGCGTGCTTCTCCCTGTCAGCGGACTCGCGAAGCACAAGAAGTCTGGCAGCTCTTCGTCGAGCAGCAGCGCTGCCAACTTCGACTACTACCTTCTCACCCTCTCGTGGGCTCCCGAGTTCTGCGCCACGAATTCCGCTGGGAAATCCACCGCCGAATGCGATCCCAGCAAGCACATGGGCCTGGTTGTGCACGGGCTGTGGCCGCAATACAACAATGGCAAATGGCCGGAGAGTTGCTCCACCACTTCGCCGGTTGCGTCCGCAACCGTGAATCACATGTTGCCGATCATGCCAGGAAAACAGCTGATCCAACATGAGTGGTCGAAGCATGGCACCTGCAGCGGCCTCTCGGCGCAGGATTACTTCGCCGCGATCGAGAAGCTCTATACGGGATTAAGCGTGCCGGACGATTTCAAGAAGCCTTCCAGCAGCGCTCAAACCAACGCTTCCAGTATTGAGAAGGAATTTGCGTCTGCGAACAACGCCCCGGCGGAGGCGTTTCGCGTCTCGTGTCCGCAAAACGAGTTCTCGGCAGTGGAGATCTGTTTGACGAAGGACTTGCAGTACCAGGCGTGTCCCACCACGGTGAAAGAGTGCCGCGCTCAGAAGATCGAGGTGCGGCCGGTACCGTAGAGGAGGCCGCGTGTTGAGGACCTTCAGTCCTCATGGCGGAGGAGTTGGTTACTCATGTCGAGTATCGGCCGCCGAACCCGACAAATGCTCAGGCCGCCGTCAAACAATGGCCGCATGGCAAGTACAAGATGCAAAGGCGCGGTTCAGCGAGTTGCTGGACACCACGCTAGAGAAAGGTCCGCAAGTCGTCACCCGGAGGGGCGTGGAGGCTGCGGTATTGGTGCCGATCGAGGAATGGCACCGGCTACAGAGGTCGTCGCGTCCTGGACTGAAGGCACTGCTTCTCGGGGCCGGTCCACTCTCTGAGAACCTGCTTCCTAAACGAGGCGGAAGCCACAGGCGAGGACGCGTGGACTTCCGATGAAGCGCTACTCGTTGGACACCAACGTAGTCTCGGAATTGCGGAAGCATAAACCTCACGGAGCGGTTGTTGCATGGCTCACGGATTTGCAGGAAGACCAGATGTTTGTGGCAGCGGTGACGATGGGGGAGCTGCAGGCCGGGATCGAAATAACGCGGCGCCAGGATCCGATCAAGGCCAGGGAGATCGAACAGTGGGTTGATCAACTGGAAGCTTCGTACCAGGTTCTCCCACTGGATTCAGCTTCGTTTCGCGAATGGGGCCGGCTGATGCATGGTAAGTCCGATCACCCGATCGAAGATGGAATGATTGCCGCCACGGCCCGCATGCGCGGCTTGATCGTGGCTACGAGGAGTGAAAACGACTTCAAACAACTGAAGGTTGCGGTATTCAATCCTTTCCAAGTCAAGCCTTGAGGCAAGGAGGGGGACCGGCGGTATCCTGGTGGCCGAGCGATATATGGGGAGGATGGTAGGGCCGGCTGGGATCGAACCAGCAACCCTCAGCTTAGAAGGCTGATGCTCTATCCAATTGAGCTACGGCCCCACACGCGTGGCTGGTATGCGCCAGTCGCAACTTCATTATCGCAAATCATGCGGCTAATGCGGTAAGGCGGCTAGACCGGGCCCAGAGGCGCGGTCTTCAGTGGTGCTCGAAGCCGGTCAATCGCGCTCTGTAGTGTCTTGATGATGAATTCCGGAGGGGTATTGAAGATTTCTGCCAGCGTGCGAATCTTCAACCCTTGGAATTGCTTTAGCTGGAAGACCAATCGCTCGGTCGGAGAAAGCATAAGTAAAGCTCGAGACAGTCTGGTAGAGGGATCATCTCCAGCCCACCTCGGTCCAACGCCTGCACTGCCTCGGCAATATTCGAGACAGTGTCTGACCAATATCCGATACAACCAGATGAATACCGAGCTGCTGGAATCCAACTTGGTCACGGAAGCGTACGCATCTGTGAATACCCGGCAAAAGATCTCCTGTGCTGCAACTTCGGAGGCGGTAAGAGTAAGGGCAACCCGCATCACCATCGCATCGTACGCATGCACCAGCTCTTCAAATGCAGCACCGTCGCCGCGTTGCGCCGCAAGAACTAATTGGTGGGGGCTCCGTTGTGCCCGACGGAGGTCGAGACCGAATCTCGCGCCACTGGTTACTTGTTCCACTCCGAAATCTCCCGCCTGGTTCGGCAAGACGCAGGCGTCAGTGTCACTCTGGATTGACCTGAATCACCGTCAGGCTTATGTCGTCGGACGGTGGGCTGCCGTTGGCGAAGTCTTGCACCGCGGCAAGCAGTGTCAGCAACGTGTTTTTGGCGGACGACCGCGATGTCTGCTGCAAAGCCGCCAGTAATCGATCTGAGCCAAACTCTTCGCCCGCAGCATTGCGGCACTCCAGCACGCCATCGGAATAAGCAACCAGTGTGTCTCCGGGTTCGAGGACGATTCGTCCTGACTCGAACGTCGCATCCTCAACCGCTCCGAGCAGCGGGCCGCCCGTCTGCAGCAGTTCGGCTGGTCCGTCGGCACGGAGCAGCATCGGCGGAAAATGGCCGGCGTTACAGTAAATGGCCTCGCCGCGATCGCAGTCTATCTGCGCGAGAAACGCCGTCACAAAGGGCGCCACCGGACGCAGATAGCAGAGATGACGGTTAATCTCCGAGGCAATCGCTGCAGGGTCAGAATCTGGATGGCCGTAGCTCTGCAAGAGTCCGGCCAGATTGGTGAACCACATTCCAGCGGCGATGCCTTTGCCGGCGATGTCCCCGAGTGTCGCGAGCACCTTGGAACCATTTCGCGAAAGCACCGTGAAGTCACCGGAAAGATATCGCGCCGCAAAGACCTCGCTGGCGAACTCCATGTTTCCGCAATGCAACGCCCGCGGACCGCTCAGCTTGCGCTGAATCTGCGCCGCCTCAAAGAGCTGCGCGTGCAGATCCAGCCGTTCCTGTACAAGTGAATCCATTTCCGCCTGCAGCGGCGCACTTACGGTGAGGGGTATCGCGGATGGCATATTCGATGTGCCCCAGTTGCGCAAGTTGCCAGCACCCCGTGGATTGACTCGACTCCTTGGCATGCAATTCTCCATGTTCAAAGCCATCTTGACTTTGGTTGTGCGCGTTATTTCCCCGCGACTGCTCTAGCCCACAAACCGATATCCCGTTCCATGCACCGTGAGAAAATACTGCGGTTGATCAGGTTCGGGCTCCAGCTTTTGGCGCAAACGCACCAGGTGTGTGTCCACCGTACGAGTGGTCGGGTAGTTGTCGTAGCCCCAGACGTCTTCCAGCAGACGATCGCGGCTCAGCGTTTCGCCTGAATGACAGATGAAGTACTTCAGTAACTCGAATTCCTTCGAGGAAACGTCGATGGCCTTGCCTGACTTGAGAACCCGGCAGCGCCGCAGGTCCACTTCAATCTCGCCGAAGCTATGGCGGTCCTGATCCTTGGGGACGACCGCTGTCCGGCGGAGAACTGCCTTCACTCGCGCCAGCAACTCGCGAATCGAGAAGGGTTTGGTCACGTAGTCATCTGCGCCGAGCTCGAGGCCCACTACCTTGTCGACCTCCTGGCCACGCGCCGTAAGCATGATGATCGGGATGGAGCCGCGCTTGGCGCGTAGCTGCTTGCACACTTCTAATCCACTCATCCGCGGCATCATCACGTCGAGAACGACGAGGTCCGGAGACTCTTCGAGCGCGCGCTGCAGACCCTCGACGCCGTCGCGCGCTGTGATCACCTGGTAGCCCTCGAACTCGAAGTTGTCACGCAATCCCGCCACCATGTTGGGCTCATCTTCTACAACCAGAATTTTGGCAGTGGCCTGCGAGTCGCTCAACTTGGTCCGTTCTTCCGCTTTCATGCTGACGCCCCTTTCGCCTGCTGATCTCCTGAACCCTGCACTGGAAGAGTAATGATGAACTTGCTGCCCCTGCCCGGCGTGCTCTCGACGGCAACATCCCCGCCATGGGCCTGCACGATGTGCCGCACCAGCGACAGTCCCAACCCGCTTCCCTTGGTGTTGTGCACCAGAGGATCGCACACCCGATAAAACTTCTCGAAGATTTTTGCCTGCTCGTCTGCGGTAATACCGATTCCATGATCGACGACTTCCAGATTGACGCTGCCATTCTGCCGGTATAGATGCACACCCAGGTATTTGTCGTTCGAGGAATACTTCACCGCGTTGTTCACCAGGTTCAGCAGAGAGCGGGCAATGGCTTCGCGATCCACCTGCAGCGGCGGCAGGTCGCTCTCGATTTTTTCTTCGAAGTGGAATCCATTCTGCTCGATCTCGAAACGATAAGACTCCAGCGTGCTCCGCACCAAGTCGGCCACGTCCGTTTCACGGAAGCTGTATTCCTTCCGTCCTGCCTCGATACGCGAGAAATCGAGGATGTTGTTGATCAATGCTGTCAACCGCTCGCTCTCTTTGCGAATGATCTCGTGGTACTCATGTTGTTTCGACGGGTTGGACAGTCGTCCTAGCTCCAGCGTCTCGGCGTAGAGGCGGATCAATGCGAGAGGCGTTCTCAGCTCGTGCGAGACGTTAGAAACGAAGTCCGATTTCAGCTTGGCCAGCGCAAGTTCCCGACTCACGTTGCGGTAGGTGAGCCACATGCCGCCAGCCATCAGCAGCGAAAGGGCCCCCAGGATCAGGAAATTGGTCCTGAGAAACTTGTTGCTGATGCTCTCGATGGTAGTGCCGCGAAGTTTGATCCCCAGAATCAACCCAGGGAAAACGCCTTCAAAACCACGCTCCACTTCCGGCACTCCGCCATCCCAGCAGATGGAGGAAGCCAGCGGACTGTTGTCTTTGGCGGTGCGCACCATGATCGCAGGCTGGGGATGCGATGTGTCGTTCGGATCCTGATTCGGCAGCACGGTGTTGAGCACTTGCGGAAAGAATTTGTTTGCTAAGAAGTCGGAATCGTAAGCAAACCCGGCCAACGCGGGACGCTCAGGAGTGGAACCGCGCGGCACGAAAAGCACCAGCGACTGGTACTGCCACTTGTCGCCCTTGGGTATCCAATTCGATGTGATGTAGACCTGTCTTCCTTCTATCGCAGCAAATTTCTTCAGTTTGAGGGCGTATTCCTTCGACCCTACGTCAAACCAGTTCCCAACGTTAGACGCCAGTTTCTTGCCTTCCTCGCGAAATTCAGGATCACCCATTCGTCGTGGCTGAGACTGAAATGCAAGATCACCATTGCCTCTCCACAGGAAGGCATGCGCGATATCGGGTTGGGTCTCGAGAAAGCCCTCGAGGTTATCCGGGTGGTCCGCGTCCGGGAACTTCGCCTTGGCGGCTTCCGTCATTTCATAAGCGCGCTCAGCTATGCGTTTCTCTGCGATCGCCAGAACCTGCTGATAGTCCCTCTGAATGACGGCCTCAACCGCCTTCTCGCGCTGTATTGACCTAAGGTGGTACGCACTGGCGACAATCAAGGCCGCTGCGGGCAACATCACTGCCAGCATCAAAACCAGCATGCGCGGCCGCTCCGACCAACGATGCATTTGTAGCTTCACCATATGGAGCTTCTCAGAAAGGTACTTGGGGCCCATCGGGCTTAAGCATAAGGAAGTGGATTCGGGCGTGTGTCAAGGCGAAGCAACAAATTGCAACAAATTGTGAACTGCAGCCCGACGAGTCACGTCGTGGTTGGATGAAGCACCGGCCCCGACCATCGCCAAGGCCCTTGTACTGCATTAAATTCAATGACTTAGCGATCAGCCGTTGAAAGAGAGCCGGGGTCTTCTTGTGCCCTGGCAAGCTTCCTCTAAAGAAGTAGACAGTCTCGCCACTGCGGCTGCAGCGAGGTATTTCGCGCAAGGGGGAGGCTTTCTTTACAAGCCTCGCCTGCATGAGCCGGGCGAAAAAACCGAAGACACCGTGTTAGTGACCATGTCAGAGTTCGGACGCACCGCCCGCGAAAACGGCAATCGCGGTACCGACCACGGACATGCCAACGTCATGTTCGTTCTTGGCGGACCGGTGCGCGGTGGCCATGTCTACGGACGCTGGCCCGGACTCGACCCCTCGCAGCTCAACGAAGGACGCGACCTCGCGCTCACCACCGATTTCCGGCGAGTAGTGGGCGAGGCTGTCTCTTGCCATCTCGGCAACGCCAATTTGACCAACGTGTTTCCCGGATTCGACAACTCGCCGCAGGCCTTCTTGCGATATCTGGGATGATGCAACGCCTTCGACGAAGAAGGTGCGTTGCCGCCCCACACGTCCGATTTGGTAGATGTGGGTGGTGGTT
Source organism: uncultured Acidobacteriaceae bacterium (assembly GCA_963779555.1). Lineage (GTDB taxonomy): Bacteria > Acidobacteriota > Terriglobia > Terriglobales > Acidobacteriaceae > DASRAA01. The sequence continues at coordinate 159,428 of CAVZYS010000028.1, read as the reverse complement.
TGCAAACTGCTGATTACTCACAACAGTGCGTGATGGCCCTCTTAGACTAGCCCACTCAAGTCAGTGATGTTTGTGATTCTTCTTGGCCTTAGGGGCTGCGGGCTGTTTTTGTGAGGCCGCTCCGCGCTTGGCACGCGCTTCCTCGGCTGCTTTCTGGCGTGCCGCTAACTCCGCGTCGTGTTTGGCTTTTTGCGCCGCCAGTTCTTCCGGCGTGGGAACCCGGCGCACGATGGGGCCATTCATCTTGTAAGTGACTTCTACCATCTGCCCGTCATCGTTCATCTTGCGGATGGTAAACGTCGGCAGATCGCCTTCCTTGTCGAACACCGCATGTCCGGTCTTCACCGGAAAGTAGCCTTCCAGGTTGCGCTCGCGATAAGCGGTTTCATAGCGATGCTTATTACGGTTGCGGGTGAAAACGCGAATCTGGTTGTAGTCCCAAGCCAGGCCGTCTTTCGGCTCATTCAACAGCACGAGGTATTGCGGCTCCTCTTTCTGCTGATCGTCGATGGTCTCCTGCACCGTGTTCAAAACAAAGTAGCCCATGATGCGCTGCCCTTCGGCGTACTGCGCGACATCGAGCGGTACGTCGAGATCGATCATGCGCAGCAGCACCCAGCCGACCTTTCCGGAAGAATTCCGTACCAGGTACCAATCTTCCATCACAGGCTTGGGCGGCTCCGCTTCCTTCGTTTTGCCGGCAACGGCAGTCGTGCCGTTCTTAGTCGCTGAAGGCGCCGGAGGCGGCGTACTGGTCGCCGCAGCGGTTTGGGTTGGCGGCGGATTCACGGGCAGCGTGGATGACTGCTTCTGCTCCTGGCCCGCGGTCTGGCCTTTTCCACTTTGTGACACGGGCTTGGGCGGCGGTGGAGGCTTGGGCGCGTTCTTGTCGGTGGTGGCCCGCTTCAGGACCTCAACCTTCTCGCCGTCTTTGAGCTGGTAAAGATGTTCGCCCTCACGCGAGGGAGTAACGTGCATGTTGAGATCGGCGCGGGTAGTCCCATGCGCCTGCACATTTATCTCTTTGCCTTCCTGCGCCAGCTTCTGAAAACCGTCGAAGACTTCCTGCGACACCAGGCTGCGCTGCTCGACCCAGCCCTCGACCCCGCCGTCGGTGCGCACCCGCACAAAGCGTCTTTGCCGTTCCAGCACGTCCACGCGGTCGCCGTTATGCACCGTCCCGACCTTGGAATACATGGTGGCGACGCGGTCGCGCAGGCTGGTCTCGGCCGCCGATACGTACATGTATTCATGCTTGGTGATGACCGAGCGCTTGCAGGCGGGCAATGCCGCCAGCAGCAGGAGTGCCGCAAACGCCACGACTGTCCGGAAAATATAAGGACGGGAAGGGTTCACCGATACCACATTTCACTATAACCCAGTCGTGCGCGGAGCGAAGCGTGACATGGTAGTTGCAAAGCTGGTGCAGGCGGGCACAAAGACAAAGGCAAAACCTACCACTGAGGCACGGCAAACACAGAGAAAGTTTGGGTCAACCAAGGACCGAACTTCGCTGCATTCAGACATTGGCATCCAGCCGTCGCGGCGCCGAAGATGAGAATCGGACGGTTCGTCGGCACGACTGAGCGGGCTGCGGAAAAGTCAGAAAAGCAGATTCCCGCGGGGCCAGCAGTAACCGTATGGCGCAAAGTATCGGGGAGCTAAGATCAAATCTGCAGCAGAGCGCGCAGAACGTCTCGGACCCGCTGCAGCACTTCGTCGGGAACGCCATCTTTCGGCTGGACGTTGCGCATCCTCCAGTCCAAGCACTTGACCTGATCGGCCAAAACAGCAGACTTCCCATCGGGCAACAATACCTCAAACGGATAGCCCTTAACTTCCAGCGTCATGGCACAAGCGAGAAGAAGGCTGGTTTTTGCGTTGTACGATGCGGGGCTCAAAACAAGAGCAGGCCTTTTTCCGGCCTGCTCATGACCAACCGTAGGATTAAGATCAACCCAAATAGTTTGTCCAGCGTCGGGAACCCATTCTTTTACCAAACCTCAGCCCCCACGCGTTCTCCCCAACGCTCTTCCCCATGTAGATTTTCGGGGGTAATCCTGGCAACAAGCTCATCTAACGTCAGCGGGCGACTGACCGCCTTTATGGCAACTTCTCCTTGCGCTACAACGTCCAGCACAACGGTACTGCCCTCGTGGAATCCCGCCTCTTCCGCAACATGCCGGGGAATTCTTATCGCCAAGCTGTTTCCCCATCGACTCATTTGCGCCCTCGCAGTCATTGCCTCACCTCCAATTGAGGTTACTATACACCCATGTAGATACAATGTCTATACATTGGTTGTAAGATCCCTTCTCCTTCGTAAGGGACTAAAAAATAAGGGGATAACTTCTGCCAAGCAAATAATCACGACTGAAACCCGTGGCCTGACCCGAGGCTGTGGAAACAGCTCTTTCCACAGCCTTTTCAGTCCTGCCTGACACAAGCCGTACCGTGCGTTACCAGACGCGGCAGGCGGGGTTGCGGACCATCGGGGCGTTCGGCTTGCATCCGAAGGCCTTGGCGAAATCGGGCGAGTTCGATACCACGCCGTTCACACGGTACTGTGGCGCCGAGTGTTCGTTCGACAGGGCCTGCAGGCGAAGTGTCTCGGGCGTTTGGTTGGAGCACCAGACTTGGGCGAACCCGAGGTAGAAGCGCTGGTCCGGGGTGAAGCCTTCAATGGTCTTCTCCGGATTCGCCGCCAGCACGTCTAGCAGCGCCATGTGAGAGATGCGCAATCCGCCATTGTCGGCGGTGTTCTCGCCTAGCGTCAGCTTGCCCTTGATGTGCACGTCGTCGACGACCACGAAGCCGTCGTACTCTTTGACGAAACAGTCCTCCAACTTGTTGAACTGTTCCTTGTCTTGCGGCGTCCACCAGTCGCGCAGGTTGCCGTCGGCATCGAACTGGCTGCCCTCGTCGTCGAAGCCGTGGGTGAGTTCGTGACCGATCACCACGCCGATGCCGCCAAAGTTGGTGGCATCGTCCGCCTTGTAGTCATAGAACGGCGGCTGCAAAATGCCTGCTGGAAAATTGATATTGTTCTCCAGCGGGTTGTAGTCGGCATTCACCGTCGGCGGAGTCATGTCCCACTCGTTGTGGTCCACCGGCTGGCCGATCTTCTTAAGCTGGCGGTTGAATTCGAACTGGTTGGCGCGCATCGAATTGCCCATGGCATCGCCGCGCACGATGTTGAGCGAACTGTAATCGCGCCACTGGTTGGGATAGCCGATCTTGTTGTCGATGCGCGACAGTTTCTCCAGCGCCTGCTTCTTGGTGTCCGGAGTCATCCACGAGAGGTCGCTGATGTCGGTCTTGAGCGCGGCTTCCAGTTCGTGGACCATCTGCAGCGTGTGGGCCTTGGCTTCAGGCGGGAACGTTTCGTCCACATAGGCCTGTCCCAGGGCCTCGCCGAGATCGTTGTCCGTGTACTGCACGCAGCGCTTCCAGCGCGGACGCAATTCCTTGGCTCCCCGCAGGGTCTTGCCGTAGAAGTCGAAGTTCTCCTCGACGAATGCTTTGGGAAGCGTCGGAGCGGCGGCATGTAACGTCTGCCAGCGCAGGTACGTCTTCACCGTTTCCAGATCGCTATTGGTGACGATCTGGTTCATCTCCTTCACGAAATCCGGAACGGCGACGTTGAGGTTGTCGAAGTTGGGCGACTGGATGGTCGTGAAGTACTGGTTCCAGGCGAAAGCCGGACTGACTTTCTGCAGATCGGCCACGCTCATCTTGTGGTAGATCTTGGTCGGGTCGCGCTGCTCGGTGCGGTCGAGCGACGACCCGGCCAGGTCGGTTTCCACTTTCATCACGGTCTTGGCGTCGGCTGCGGCCTTCGCCGGCGACTCGCCGTACAACTCGAACATCTTCGCGATATGCTTCTCAAGTTTCTCGCGCAGCTCCACCGACTTCGGGTCGGTCTTAAAGTAATAGACTTTATCGGGCAACGAGAGTCCGCCTTGGTCGGCGGTGGCAATATCCACCTTCGAGTCCTTGAAGTCGGGCTCAGCGCCGAAATCGAAGAACGCCTTCACTCCGGCGTGGTGCAGACCGCCGAGTACTACGGCAAGCTGAGGCTTGTCCGTCATGGCATTAATGCTGTCCATCGCCGGCTTGATGGGAGCGATGCCCTTGGCCTCGATGCCCGCTTCATCCATGCAGGAGTAGTAGTAATCACCTATCTTCTGGTTAACTGCGCTGCGGCTCGGATTGTCAGCCGACTGCTTGTCCAAGATGCCGCGCAGGATCGTCTGGTTGCGCTCATGCAACTCGTTGAAGCGCCCCCAACTCGATTGGTCGGGCGGGATCGGGTTGTTCTTCAGCCAGGTGCCGCAGGCGTAGTGGTAGAAGTCGTCACAGGGAGCGACCGACTTGTCGATCGCGGTCAAATCAAAGCTGGAAACACTGGCTGCGGGCTTCGTGGAAGCGCTGCTCGCATTCTGTGCCAGCGCGGAAATTCCGGCCAGCACGACCACGCCGGCCATCAGGATCAAACGTCGCATGATTACCTCACTTGAAATGTACGAGCAGAATTCTCGGCAACTCTCCACTGCTATACGCTGAAGAGAGACCTGCGGTTCGGAACTGAGTTTCACACGGCCGCCTTACCAGACGCGGCAAGCATTCGTGCTCACCATGGGCTGGCCGGCCTTGCATCCAAAGGCTTGCTGAAATGCCGCTGAGTTCTGCACCGCGCCATTGACGCGCCATTGTCCCGGAGAGTGGGGGTCAGTCAGTACGCGCTTCCGGGCTTCCTGATCGGTTACGTTCTGGCACCAGATCTGGCCATACGCCAGAAAGAACCGCTGCTGTGGCGTGTAGCCATCGATCGGCTTGACGGGCGTGTTGCCGATGATTTCGCTCAGCGCCATGTAGGCCAGCTTGAGGCCTCCGTTGTCGGCAGTGTTCTCACCCAGCGTCAGCTTGCCGTTGAGTTTCACCTCGCCCTTATCGTCCTTCACGGCGACAAAGCTCGAGTACTCATCGGCAGTGCAGTCGGCGCGCTTCTCGAATTCCTTCCCGTCGGCGGGCGGTCCACCAGTCTTGGAAATTGCCCTGCGCGTCGTACTTGCGACCCTGGTCGTCGAAGCCGTGGGTCAACTCGTGCCCGATGACTACGCCGATGCCGCCATAATTCACCGCATCGTCCATCATCTTGCCGTAGAACGGTGGCTGCAGAATTCCCGCTGGAAAATTGATGTCGTTCATGGGCGGACGATAGTAAGCGTTGACCGTCGGCGGAGTCATGCTCCAGTCCTTGCGGTCCGTTGGTTTGTCGATCTTGTTGTACTGACGCTTCACCTCGAACGCGCCTGCCCGCGCAACGTCGCCCGAGTAGTCGTCGGACGTGATGGTCACGCTGCTGTAATCGCGCCACTGGTCGGGATAGCCAATGTTGTTCACGATGGCGTTCAGCTTTACGTACGCCTGCTTCTTCGTCGTATCTGACATCCAAGTCAACTGGTTGATGTCCTGCCGCATCGCGTTCTCGATGGCCTTCACCATTTTGAGGGTGCGCTCCTTGCCTTCCGGGCCGAAGGTGCGGTCCACATAAAGCTCGCCCAGCGCCATGCCCAGGCTCTGGTCGGTGGCCTTCACGCATCGTTTCCAGCGCGGCTCCATCTCCTGCTGTCCCGACATGTACTTGCCGTTGAAGAGGAAGTCTTCTTCAACGAACGCCTTAGTCAGCGTCGGGGCATAACTGTTGATCGTCTTCCAGCGGAGGTAGGTCTTCCAGTCCGCGACTGGTACGGTGTCGAGCTGACGGTTGACTTGCTTGAAGAAGTCGGGGTTGCCCACATTCAGCGAGGTGAACTTGGGCGAGCCATTGCCGGCGAAGTACGCGGTGAGATCGAAGTTGGGAGCGGTGGCGGCGATTTCCGTGACCGTCATTTTGTGGTCACGGGTCTTGGGATCGCGGCGCTGGGTGCGGTCCATCGACGCCTGCGCCAGCCCAGTCTCAACCGCCAGCACTGTCTTGGCTTCGGTACCGGCAACCTCAGGTGTGTCTCCCGCCAACTCAAACATCTTCTGCACATGCTCGAGGTACTTCTGGCGGGTCTCCACCGACTTGGCATCGTCCTTGATGTAGTAGTCGCGATCGGGCAGGGTGAGTCCGCCCTGGTCGATGAAAGCAATGGTCGCGTTCGAGTCGTGCATGTCGGGCTGCCCGTAGAAGGCAAACAGCGCCGGCCTGCCGTGCTGGTGCATGTATGCGACCTGCTTGATCACGTCCGCTTTCGTGTTCACGCTGTTGAGACGCTCCAACTCGGGCGTCAAGGGAGCGGTGCCCTTCTTCTCGATGGTGCTCTCGTCCATGCAGGCAGCGTAGAACTCACCCACCATCTTCTCGGGCGCGCTATGCTGGCCGGGAGCCTGGGCCTGGTTGAGAATGTCGCGCAGAATGTAGAGATTGTGTTCGGCCAGTTCGTCGAAGCGGCCCCAACGCGACTTGTCAGGCGGCACGGGATTGTTCTTCATCCAGTTGCCGCAGGCGTACTGGTAGAAGTCCACGCAGGGATCGATGGTCTTGTCGATCGCCGTCACATCGAAGCTGGGGATTTCCTTGGGAACGCTGGAAGTGGACGGGGTTGATTGGGCTGAACAGAGGATTGTGGCACACAGCAGGAATACAACCGAAAGAACACGTCTCGGCATAATTGCCTCGCATCATGAATTGTTGTCCCGCGACGTCCCGACAGCTCGCGTGGGACCTTACGAAGAGTAGGGCTGAATGCACCCAGATGGAGACGGAAGAACGGCGAATCCCCAACCGGACACACTACTACAAATGGCTTAGACTGGGAAATTTGTGGGAGGTGAGCGTCCTCTCGTGTCTAGATTGGAACGAAAGTGCCACTCCAAGTGCAAAGACTTGCGCAGTCTTTGCTTTGGCGTAATTAACTAAACATCTAAGTCACATAAAATCAACGATTTACTAAAATAGCACTTTGGTACCACGAATGCCCTTGATAACGGTGCCAGCTGAGGTGCGGCATGGTACGCGCCTTCTATTTGGAGCTTGGTGCTCCGGCCACATTCCCAGTGCTGGGCCACGTCGATACATTCAAAAGCAATACCTGGCAAAGCGACGTGGTCAGCAACATAACCCAACAGTCTGTGCCATCAGTTTATTTAGGGAGAGATAAGATGAAGTTTCGTTATTTGTTGGTGCTTGTAGCACTCGTGATTTCGGTTTCGGCGTCGAGTTTTGCCGACCAGATCATCACGTTCGAGGGGTACCCATCCGGCACCGTATTCACCACCCAGTACCCGGGAGTAGATTTTAACGGTGCGGTGGTTCTGACATTGGGAGTTAGTCTGAACCCCCAGTTCCCGCCGCACTCGGGGATCAACGTGGTCTATAACATCAGCGGTCCGATGACGATCGATTTTGCCTCGGCCGTCGACTATTTCTCAGGCTACTTCACTTACAATCTGCCATTGGAAATCCAGGCCTACGATAGCCTGAGCAACCTGCTCGGAACCTACAATTCCCTGTGCACCGCCAACTACATCGGAGCGGGCACCACTTGTGGTCCGAATGAATTCGGAATCGTAACCGCAGCAGGCATCACTCACGTACTCATCACTGGCGGAGGAGGCAACAACTTCGTCCTGGATGATGCCGAGTTTACCGGCTCCGTTAACACCACGCCTGAGCCCGGCACCATCGCGCTGCTGGGATCTGGACTGCTGGGCGTTGCCGGCGTGCTGCGCCGCAAACTTATGATGTAACCAAACGCGCATCGCAATTCTAAACCGGAGCTCACGGCTCCGGTTTTTCCTTTTATGTTGCCGTGCGTCTTCGGCAGTTTGATGGTGAGAGTTCGTTATTAGGCGTGCTTGATTGGCAATGGCCGATGGTGAGGGACAAGGCCAATCGCGTGCGGTGTCCTCGCCCCCCGCTAGAAGAGCTTCAGGTGAATCGTCAGGTACTTCTTGGGATCCTTTCGCACCGCCGCTATCAGGTTTCGGGTCTCCACCAGCAACTGGTCGGCGTTGTTGTACAGCGATGGATCGACCAGAAGTTTGCCTGCTGAGCCTTCGCCTTTGTCAAGCCGGCCCAGGATTGAATTCAGCCGCGTGACCGTAGAGTCCAGCTTCTTCGCCAGTTCTTCATCTTTGGCCAGCTTGCCCAGCGTTCCCTTGCCGGCGTTGATGTCGGAAATCAGTTGATTGGCCTTCGCCATCGTCTGGTTGGCGTTGTCGTAAAGCGCCGGGTCTTTGATGAACTTGCCGATCGTGCCGTTTCCGCTGTTGATCTGGTCGATGGTCTTGTTCAGGTTATCGACTGCCAGACTGGCCTTGTTATAAAGCTCGTCGCTGTTCAGTAACTTGCCAATGCTGCCGTTCGTCGAGTTCGCCTGCGCCACAATCTGCTGCAATTGCGTGAGCATGTCGTTGGCGCGATTGAACAGCGACGGATCGTAAATCACCTTGCCAATCGAACCCTGCCCGCTCTGGATAAAAGTCAAGATATTGTCCAGGCGTTTCACCAGCGTGTCGACGTTCTGCAGCGTGCCCTGGCTGGCGCGCACCACATCCTGCAGCTGCGCAACTTCATCGGTCGGCAGTTCGGCGCCATTCACCAGCGGACCACCTTTGGCCTCGCGGCAGTCCACATCGACGAAGACCTCACCCAGCACGCCAGCAGTGTTCAGAGAAGCCCGGCAGTCGGACCGCATGGTGTCCTCGTACCTGGTGGTGATCTTCATGGTGACTTCCACCGGGGTGAGCTTGCGTAGCGGGTCGTGCACTACCTTGATGCGCGTGACATTTCCGATGTCAACGCCCTCGAGCCGGACTGGCGCCCCGACTCGCACTCCGCCGGCATTGTCGACGTAGGCACGGATAAGGATTTTTTTGGTGAACAGACCGGTGGTGCCAGTCATCAGGAAGATCAGGATGGCCAGTGTGACACTGGCGATGATGACGGTCAGTCCAACCCGCAGTTGGGACCACTTCACCTGTTTTTCGCTCGGCACGTTCTAACGATCGCCCCTTCGGCACCGCGAATCGAGTAGCGCAAACGCTATGCAGGATTGGACTTCCGCTGGCACTGGCATCATAGCATTAGGCCCTTGCCAGCGTCACGATGCGATTCAGTAAAGGCATCCGAAACGGCGCGCTGAAAGAAAAAAGGCGGCGCACATTGCAGCGCGTCGCCTTGCTCGCGTTTCTGATTGAAGATCTCACAGATCCAGTTCCGCCCTGATCGTGTTGTCCTCCAGGTTCGAGAACATCTTGAAGCCCAGCTTGACGCACAGCGCCCGCATCTCGCGGTTCTCGGGAAGCATGGTCGAAATGAGCCTGTGCAGCTTCGCCTCGCGGGCCACGGCGATGAGGCGGGTATAAAGCTCAGTGCCCAGCCCCTTGTGCTGAGCGGCATCGATCGCTACCGCGGCCAACTCGCCTTCGTCCCGGCCATGGATCTGGCTCAGGCGTCCAACCGCCAGCAGCTCCGGCTCGCCCGCTTCGTTCTTGCGCTCGGCCACCAGCGCCATCTCGCGCTTATAGTCGATGAAACAGATTCGCGTCAGCCGCTCGTGCGCCGTGCGCTGCGTCAGCTTTAGTGGCTGGAAGTAGCGCAGATAAACGCTTCGTTCCGACAACTTCTCGTGGAACGTGATCATCAGCGGCTCGTCCTCCGGGCGGATGGGACGGATCACGACTTCCTTGCCGTCCTTCATCTTCCACGTCGAGACCAGCTTGACAGGGTATGGGCGGATAGCCAGCTCAGGCAGATCGTGCTCGTTCATTTCGGGGCCGTACACCACGACCCGCGCATCCAGCGCCAGCAGGCGTTCGGAAGACGCCAGCAACGGATTGATGTCGATCTCCCTGATCCACGGCTGCTCTACCAGCAACTGGCTGAAGCGCACGAGCAGCTCTTCGAGCGCCTCGATGTCTACCGGCTTGCGGCCCCGCACGCCCTTTAGCGCGGTAAAGATCTTGGTCTGCTCCATCATCCGCCGCGCCAGCGTTGAGTTCAGCGGTGGCAGTGCCAACGCGCGGTCTTTGAAGACCTCCACCAGTTGTCCGCCCGTGCCGAACAACATCACCGGCCCGAATTGCGAGTCAACGCTGCTGCCAATGATCAGCTCATAGCCGTCGAGCTTGATCATCGGTTGTACCGTGACGCCCTGGAAATGTTCCTCTCCAACCTTCTCGCCAACGGCAGCCTTGATCGCCTGGAAGCCTTTTCTTACGGCGTCGGCATCGCGCAGGTTCAGCAACACGCCGCCCACGTCGGTCTTGTGGGTTATGGTCATCGAGTGCAGCTTAATGACCGCCGGGAAGCCAATTTCCTGCGCCGCTTGCACTGCCTCGTCTTCGCTCAGTGCAATGCGTGTCTCCACGGTCGGAATGCCGTAGGCCTTCAGCAACTGCTTCGACTCATACTCCGTCAACAAGGTGCGGCCCTGCTGCCGGGCATCGCGGATAATTCGCTCCGCCTTACCCTTCTGCATCACCGCATCCTCGTGATGCGGCAACGTCGGCGTTTCGTAGAGGCCCCTCAGGTTGTACGTGTAGCGCCACATGTAGTTGAAGGCGCGCACCGCACTATCAGGAAACTGGAACGTGGCAATGCCGGCCTGGTTGAGAATCTGCTCACCGGCCGCCACCTCCGCGCCACCCATCCAGCTTGCCAGCACCGGCTTGCCGAGTCCCTTGGCATAGGGCTTCAGTTTTTCCGCGATTTGCGTAGGGTTGGTCATGTCTTGAGGAGTCAGGATGACCAGCATGCCGTCGATGCCAGGATCTTTCGCGGCAATCTCCAGCGACTTGGCGTAACGTTCGGGCTCGGCGTCACCCAGGATGTCGATCGGATTGTTGTGGCTCCACTGCCGGCGGCAGAATTTCGTCAAAGGCCGCCATGGTTTGCGGTGAGAGCTCAGCAAGCTGGCCTCCGCCCGTAACCAGCGCGTCGGTGGCTAACACCCCTGGTCCGCCTGCATTCGTCAGGATGGCCAGCCGGTTGCCGCGCGGGCGAGGTTGCTTGGCCAGCACGTCGGACATGAAGAAAATGTCGGCGATGCTGCTGACCCTCAGCACGCCGCTGCGCCGGAACGCCGCATCCAGCACTTCGTCGCTGCCGGTCAGGGACCCCGTGTGCGATGCCGCGGCTTTGGCGGCGGCGGCGGTGCGTCCTGCCTTGATCACGATGATGGGCTTGGTGAGGGAAACCTCACGCGCCGCCGACAAAAAGGCGCTGGCGTCCCCAATCGATTCCATGTAAATGACGATGCTATGGGTTCGCGGATCGCTGCCGAAGTAGTCAATCAGGTCGCCCCAGTTCACATCCAGCATCGAGCCGGTGGACACGAACGAGCTGAAGCCCACATTCTCGCGTAAGCTCCAGTCGAGAATTGCGGTAAGCAGCGCACCGCTCTGACTGATGAAGGCGACCTTGCCTGGCCGCGCGATAGCGTGGGCAAAGGTGGCATTCAGGCCCCGGATTGGGTTCATCACACCCAGGCAGTTGGGGCCGATCAACCGCATCTTGCCGCGAATAATCCGCGTAATCTGGCTCTCCAGTTCGATGCCGTGTTCGCCATGCTCTTTGAATCCAGCCGAGATCACAATGCCGGCCGGTATCCCCATTTGCACCGACTCCGCCAGCAAGTCTGGAACCGTATCGGCAGGTGTAGTTATGACCACCAGATCCACTTTGTCGGGCAGGTCTGACACCTTGGGATACGCCTTGATTCCCAACACATTGGGGTGCTTCGAGTTCACCGGGAAGACTGTTCCCGCCGAACGGACTGCTCAGCAAATTCCACAGCACGGAGCGGCCAACGCTGCCGACCCGCTCGGTGGCTCCGATTACGGCGACGCTCTGCGGCGCAAATAGAGGATCGAGAGGATGGCTCTCGGATCGATAAACGTCTGACGAAGGATCTGCTTTGGCGTACGGCCGGCTGGGTTTGACTGCAGTAGTCATGGAACTCCTCGATGTACGGCTATGAAAGTTCTAGTCTAATATCAGACGGATATTCGCGTCACAAATGCTGCGGCAATTCGGCTCAGCGCTGGCCTTGGCGTCACTGCCCAGCGTTCCAGTCCTGAGCAATTGCACAGAGAATGGTACAATCACTCTTTCCTGCACGAGACCTGCGGCGACAAGCCCTCTGGATGGGATCCCGACTCTTGGCACAGCACACGACTGAAGACCGCTCCATCACCTACGCCGATGCCGGGGTGGACATTGAACGCGCCAATCGCACCAAGCAGCGCATCAAGTACCTGGCCCACAAGACATTTAACCGCTGTGTCCTAAGCGAAATCGGTGGTTTCGGCGGACTCTTCGCCATCGACAAAAGGAAATACCTCGATCCCGTGCTGGTCTCCAGCGTGGATGGCGTCGGCACCAAGCTCAAGATCGCCTTCGAAATGGGGCTGCACCACACCATTGGCGGCGACCTGGTCAACCACTGTGTCAATGACATTGCCGTGCAGGGCGCCGCACCCATGTTCTTCATGGACTACTTCGCCACCGGCAAGCTGCATTCCGAAGTGGTCGAGAAAGTAGTCAGCGGAATCGCCGATGCCTGCAAACAGAACGGCTGCGCCCTGATTGGTGGCGAGACCGCCGAGATGCCAGGCTTCTATCCCGATGGCGAATACGATCTGGCGGGATTCATTGTCGGCGTGGTGGATCGCCCCAAAATCATCACCGGCAAGGACGTGCAGGTTGGCGACGTGTTAATCGGCGTGCCTTCGACCGGACTGCACACCAACGGCTACTCGCTCGCTCGCAAGCTGTTCTTCGAGGTAGCGCGCTACACCCCAGACTCCTACGTCAACGAAATCAAGGGCAAGGTCGGCACCGAGTTGATGCGGACGCACAAAAGCTACTGGCCCATCATGCGCCGCATGATCGATGCCGAAGCGGTAAGCGCCATGGCCCACATCACCGGCGGAGGCATCACCGAGAACCTGCCGCGCGTGTTGCCCAAGGGCATGGGCGCCATCGTTGAGTTCCACTCCTGGCCGGTACTGCCGATCTTCCAACACCTGCAGGCCATCGGCAACGTTCCTCAGGACGACATGCTGCGCACCTTCAACATGGGTGTCGGCATGGTGCTGGTTGTTCCCGCCAAAAAGTTCAAGAAGGCGCAGACGATCCTTGAGCGCTGCGGCGAGAAGGGCTACACCATCGGCCGCATCGTCAAGGGCGAGCGGCGGGTGACTTACCAGTAGCCCGCAGTGCCGGGCACTGTTATCACTGCTGTGCTCTGAATTTTCTAGCGGCTCCCCAGACCCAGGCGTTATGGTATTGCGCATGAGACATCTCATCGCATTCCTCGCACTCATTCTGTTCGCTCCTCTTTTGTTCGCCGCCGACCTCTCGGGAATTTGGCTCCACTCGGCCAAGCAGCCCGACGGCCACACCGACCATCTGGTTTTGATCCTGCAGCAAAACGGCACCCAGTTGACTGGCAAGATCGAACACCCTTGGGGCGCGCTCACCATCCGAGAAGGAACGGTTGAAGGGAGCCGTTTCACCATCACCGCGCCCACCAGCGACGGACGGCCGTACATCTGCGAAGGCACACTTGACGGGGAAAAGCTGAAGTTCACCGTCCGCGACCCCAACGCCAAGCCCTACGACGTGGTCGCCGATCGTGTGAAGTCGGATCCTTTTCGGGTGACCAACGTCTTGGCTCCTCCTGCGGTCCGCGACCTGCCGGGCAACGGCCTGGCCAAGACTCCGCCCATGGGATGGAACAGTTGGAACCTCTTCGCCGGTCGTATCGATGACAAAACCGTCCGCGAAATGGCTGACGCCATGGTCTCCAGTGGCATGCGCGACGCCGGATATATCTACCTCAACATCGACGACACCTGGGAAGGCGACCGCGACGCCAACGGCGTCATTCAGACCAACAACAAGTTCCCGGACATGAAGGCGCTCGCCGACTACGTGCATTCCAAGGGGCTGAAGTTCGGTATTTACTCGTCGCCCGGTCCCTACACCTGCGCCGGGTACGAAGGCAGCTACGCTCACGAGGCGCAGGACGCCAAGTCGTATGCCGCGTGGGGCGTGGACTACCTTAAGTACGACTGGTGCAGCGCTGGCAATCTGTATCCGGACACGGCCATGCGGGGCGTCTACCAGAAAATGGCCGACGCGCTGCGCGCTACCAACCGTCCCATCGTTTACAGCCTCTGCCAGTATGGCCGCGCAAACGTCTGGGAGTGGGGCGCGCCTGTCGGTGGCAACCTGTGGCGCACTACCGACGACATCAACGACACCTACAAACGCATGATAGAGATCGTGGACACTCAGTCTGCGATTGCCAAATGGGCTGGCCCCGGACACTGGAACGATCCTGACATGTTGGAAGTCGGCAACGGTGGCATGACGACCAACGAATACCGCACTCACATGAGCCTTTGGGCCATCTTTGCCGCGCCCCTCCTGGCGGGTAACGATGTTCGCAATATGTCGGCCGACACCCGCTCCATCCTGCTCAATAAAGACGTCATCGCCATCGACCAGGACCCGCTCGGCAAGCAGGGACAACTCGTGCTTAAGCGTTCCGAGGTGGACTACTGGAAGCGTTCGCTGAGCGGCAATGGTGTGGCCATCGCTGCCGTCAATCGCGCCGACGCAGCGGTGTCGGTGAAGATCCCATGGAAGGATCTCGGCGTCGAGGGCAGTGGGGGGTTCAAGGATGTGTGGAGTGGCATGGAGGTCAAGGGTGGGTCCGACTCTACGTTTACCATCCCGCCCCATGGCGTAGTCCTGCTGAAAATGGAGCACTAAAGCGGTTTCGAAGTTGCTGTATCCTGCAATCTAAAGCTGTTTAGCGATTGCTGCATCCGCATTCCCTGGTCTGCTCTAGCCTGTCGGATTCCCGCAATCCGCTGGTTACTTTCGTTTCGCTCGCCCACCAATTTCGCTTGACTCTCATTCCGGCAGCCCATAAGAAGGAACCTGTGAAGATAGGGATATTCGTTTCCCGCCCCACGCAGCGCCCAGCGCGCTTATACCATGACTCTTTGACAATTCCCATCTTGGGGCTTTGCCGCCCCGACAAAGCCTGGAATATGCCTCATAAGTCCTACTGGCAGACATGGATACGTATAACTCTATTGCTTATCAATGACTTGCGAACAATTTAACCCCAACCCATTGATTCTAAACAATCGCATACTATATATGTGTGTTATAGCTAACTATATCACCAACTCGGTTGCTGGGATGCGGGCAATGACCCCGCAGCACCTCGCGTCGGCCCTACAGATACACCAACTCAGAAATTGCTATAGGTTGAGAGTTACCGGATGTCGCAACTGTTATGCGGATTGTCATCGCATCTCTCGCGCCAGGGCGCCGCTGTTACAACGGCGATGATTTCGCGTGAAGTTGCGCATAGAATGGTGGGTCTTCCAAGTCGAGAATAAGTACATTGGAGATCCGCAATGTTCAGGCTCATTTTCAGGGCGCTCGCGTTTGCAGTGCTGGCTGCCTGTCTGGTTCCTGCGCAGACCAGCAAGTCCAACTCACGGCCGAGCGCCAGCTTTGTCGGACGCTGGGAGGTCGGCCTTGGCGCCGGCAACCAGACCTTTTACATAACGCTGGAGAAGGACGGCAAGGCGATTAAGACCCATGGATCGCCGAATGGCAAGTGGACCGTGTTCGGAGATGAGGCACGAATCACTTGGGACGACGGCTGGCACGACGTGATCCGCAAAGCGGGCAATCATTACGAAAAGGCTGCTTATGCGCCTGGCAAGTCCTTTTCCGACCCTCCTGACAACATCGCCGATGCGACGAGAACGGAACCGATCTGACGGCTGGGCCGCCCGCCGTAGCCCATAGCCACCGGCTCGCCGCTCATTCGCGGATCTCGAATGAGCGGAAAAACCATCTACCCGTTTCGCAGTGGCGACTCCGACTCCTACTTCTTCGGCTCCGCAGGCGCCGGCGTCGCCGGCAGATCGGAGTTGAAAATGTCGGCCACTACCTTCCACTTGCCGTCCGCCTGCTTCTTCCAGACCTCGACGAACTTGCCTTTGTCGTTCACCGGATTTCCTTGCGGATCTTTCATGCTCAACTGATAGGCACCGGTGATATATGCGAGATCGCTGGAGCGGGCCACCTCTACTTTGGCGGCCTGCCAGGCAATAGATGTCCCCGGCCCGAGCAGAGGGGCCCACACCGCTCGGATCGCCTGCTTGCCGGTGGCGATAGGCTCGTTGGGAGGCAGAAGAGTGGCGTCGTCGGTGTAGTAGGCGACCGTTCCCTCCAAATCATTCGTGCCGGCCGTCTTGGACCATTGCGCGTCCGCCTCTCGAATCGCAGCTTCATCTGCTGCCCGCGTGTCCGGCGGAGCCGGCTGGGTGCAGGCTGATGAAAGCATGAGCAAAGCAAGACAGCCGCACAGAGCCAGCTTGAATCCTTGGCGTCCGCGGCAACGAATCGTCATTGTTCGATCCTCCTGGTAAGGGAGCCCAAGATATCACATTCGTGCTCAACGGCTGGCGCGCCTCACAGCTCCGTTCGTTTTCAGGAACGGGCGCGTTCGAGGCCGCGAAAGTCTGGCAGGCGCCTGCGTTTCGAGGGACAATTGAGTTGAGGGGCGATTAAGACCGTCGCGACGCGGGCCGCTTCGGTGCCAGTGGAGTTGTGAATGCGGACTCGCGGCTTTTGTTGTTTGCTTGCGCTGATGCTGTGTGCGACCTGTGCGTCCGCCTCCCACCACAGCGCGACGCTGACGGTCGTCTCCAGCGTAACCGAAGATGTCTCAACCTCAGCCGTCGCTGCCTGGACCGGAACGAATACCGCCACGGCTCCGGGTTCCAACCCGCGTCCGTCTGGGTCGATTAGCGCAGCAGAGGGCGGCTCTGTGAGACAAAGTGGAGGGAGCGGCCCGGTGGTTGGTACAGCCACCAAAGTTAAAGGCACAACCGTGAGAGCGTTTCTAACCACAGCCACGGGGGAAATATTCGATGTTTCGATGTTCTGTAGCAGAACATATGGAAGCTGCCCGGAGCCCAAGGCCGGCACGGAATACGCCGCCGAGTTGAATGACGATCCTAAGTATCTCGTGGATTATGGCAAGCGAAAAGCTTTCGGCCTCATGGCGGTGAAGTTTTCTCCCGATGGCAAGAAGAAAGTAAGCTACGACATCATGTTTGCCATGAAGGCAGGCAGCCAGCAAACCCACCCGGACTGATTTATCCGTGAGCGCCGCACGGGCATCGGCCTGCAGGACTGGGATTCGCCTATCTCATCCGCTCCCAAACCAGAGTTCGTGTAACCTTCGCGCCTTCTTTCGTGGTCGTATTGAAGGCGATTGTTAGCCGATTACCAGAAATTGTGAAGTGCCGGTCGATGTCTTTGCCTATGTCTCCGGGCCAGAGCGCAGCTTCCAGATGGTGAGTGACTATGCCATCGCGTTCATTGATCGTATAGGTCCCGAAATAGGCATCGTATCCGAGGACAGTCTGCGCAGTATCCGGGGTTCCCTTGGTTGTCGCGGCAGCTGGACACTCATCGCCAATCATCCCAATCGTGCGATCCCGACGTGACAACTGCGCTGCGACATGGCCAGATTGGTCATAGATCAGCACGCCAAGTGGGGTGATGGACAAGCCTGGATCAAGTTCGAGTTGGCCATTCGCCAGCCGGCTCTGTCGCGAGACGAGACGCCAACTGCCCACAAGCTGCGCACGGATTGACGCTTCCCCCGAAGCCCGGGGATGATCGTTGGCAACGCCCGCCTGGGCTTGAGCAATTGGAAAGCTCAGAGCCAGAGACGCAGCGATTACCAGCATATATTTGGATCTTAATGTGACACGAGTCAGCGACACTACCACGCGCGGCATTTTGTTCATTTGACCTCCTCAGGGGAATTAGAGACTCGATTCTCGCAAGCGATGATAAACGGTAACCACCGGTACCCCACGAGTTTCACTAAGCTGTCCCGCACCAGAAAAAGCCCGGCGCGCTGCCGGGCTTCGTTGCATACAAATCCCAAACGCCTACTCTTCTTCTTCCACTACCTCGCCGCGTTCCGCCTTGGCTGCCGCTATGATCTTCTCCTGCTGCAGCGCCGGAACATAATCGTAGTGATCCATTTCCATGGAGAAGCTGCCGCGGCCCTGCGTCATCGAGGTCAAGTCAGTGCCGTAAGTCAGCATCTCAGCCATCGGCACCACGGCTTTCACGACCGTCTTGCCCGCCTTGTTGTCCATGCCCTGAATACGGCCACGCCGGCTGTTGAGATCGCCCATGATCGAACCCGCGAACTCGTCGGGAATGGTGATCTCCACGTTCATGATAGGCTCCAGCAGCGTGGGCTTGGCCTGCTCCATTGCTTTTCGGAAGGCGATGCGTCCCGCGGTCTTGAACGACAATTCGTTCGAGTCAACGTCGTGGTAAGAGCCGTCGTAGAGGATCACGCGGAAGTCCACCACCGGGAAACCGGCCAGGTAACCACGCGCCGCCGCCTCGACGATGCCCTTCTCCACCGCAGGAATGTAGTTCTTCGGAATCGAACCGCCGAAAATCTCGTTGACGAACTCGAACTGCCCGCCGTGCGGCAGCGGTTCCATCTTGATTTTGCAATCGCCGAACTGGCCGTGGCCGCCGCTCTGCTTCTTGTGGCGTCCCTGTACATCGGCCTTGCCGCGAATGGTTTCTCGGTACGGCACCTTCGGCGCCTTCAGGTTGACTTCGGTGTGGTAACGGTTCTTCAGTTTTGACACTACGACTTCGATGTGTTGCTGGCCGGTTCCCGCGATCAGGAACTCCTTGGTCTGGGGATCGCGGAAGAAGCGCAGCATGGCGTCTTCTTCCATCAGCTTGTGAATGCCGTTGCTCAGCTTGTCTTCGTCAGCCCGCGTCTTGGGCTCGATAGCGAAGGTGATCGCCGGCTCGGCGAACGTCACTTGCGGATACTGGATCGGCGAGCCCTTGTCACCAAGAGTGTCGCCGGTAAGCGTGTCCCTGAGCTTGGCCACCGCGCCAATGTCTCCCGCATGAAGTTCGTTCACCGGAATGGCCGTCTTGCCTTGCATAGTCGACAGGTGGGCAAATTTCTCGGAGCTGCCGCGATTGAAATTCTGCACCGTCGCATCGTTCTTTAGCACTCCCGAAACCACCTTGAAGAACGAAATGCGCCCGGAGAATGGATCGCTGATGGACTTGAACACGTAAAGCGACAACGGCTCCGAGTCGCTGATCTTGCGCACCGCTGGCTCGCCATTGTTAGCGGTAGCTGCGGCTTTCACCGTCCCGCGCTCCAAAGCGGTGGGCAGGTAGTCCACGATGAAGTCGAGAACTTCGTCGGTCCCCATGTTCCCCAGGCCTGAGGCGAACAGCACCGGGAAAATCTTGTCTTCGCGGATGGCGTTATGCAGCCCGGCAATGATGTGCTCTTCGTCGATGGTGCCCTTCTCGAAGAACTCCTCCATCAGCTTGTCGTCGCCCTCAGCCACCAGCTCAACCAGGCGCTCGTGCGCGGCCTTGGCCTCTTCTTCCATGTCGGCGGGAATCGGGCCAATCTTCGCCTTGCCGTTGCCGCCCATCTCGTAGGTGTAGGCGTGCATCTTGACCAGGTCCACGACGCCGGTAAAACTCTTCTCCGAGCCCACCGGCAATTGAATGGGGACAACGGTGCGACCGAACGCCGTCGTCAGCGATTCCATCACGCGGGTAAAGTCGGCGCGCTCGCGGTCCATGCGAGTGCAGACGATGGCGCGCGGCAGCAGAAATTTGTCGGCATAGTGCCAGATGCGCTCGGTCACTACTTCCACGCCGCTGACCGCGTCCACCACCACCAGCGCGCTGTCCACCGCGGGCAGCACCATCTCGGCTTCGTGGATAAACATGTTGAAGCCGGGAGTGTCGATCAGATTGATCTTGGTTTTGCCCCACTCCATCACGGCCGTGGTAGCGGAGATCGACATGCCACGCGAGATTTCTTCCTCGTCGTAGTCGGTGACGGTGTTGCCTTCATCGACGCGACCGAGGCGTTGCGTGGCCCCGGTGGTAAAAAGCATGGCGGATGCAAGTGAGGTTTTGCCCGAGTGAGAATGTCCAACCAGCGCGACATTCCGGATGTTAGCGCCTTCGTAAGTCTTCACGTATGAGACTCCTTATGAAAAAGGTTCTGCCACCGCAACACGACAGGTCGGGACTCCGCACGGTCTCAGAGGCGCTATTCCCCGGTGGCACGAGTTGCCGGTCGTGCCGAAAAACTCCGAGGATGCCGGTGAGGCAAACAGGTCACCCCTTAACGATGCAAAACCGGCATCGTTCGGGGACCCCGAAAAGGCGGGGCACCATGCCGGCCTGCGCATGGTGGAACAAACTCAAAATCCTAGCACATGGCACTTTTCTCTCTCAAACTTAGCTGAGTTCTGGCCGTGACGGATGTCGATTCCCGACCAGCTTATCGCAGCACCGCTTGCCTGCAGGGTCGGCTACGAGTGGTTCTCATACTCCCACGAGGCCGTGTTTAGTCTTTTTCCACAAATCGATCTTCGAACGGCTCCCCTCGTTGGATCACACGTGGTTCTGACATAGCATTCCCCAGTGCTATGATAGTTACACTACTACTGGTAACTCTTGAGTTGCTAACTAATTTCTCACTGTAGTGCAAAGTTTTGCGCACGCCTTGTGAAAATAATTCGTAACCAGTTCACTTTTGTTACCCGATATTTGGTACTATACGTGCACCTGTTGGCCCATCAGTATCGTTCGATCGATGAATGAACCGATGGTTGTTTCCCTATCCAGTTGTCCCAGGTCCGAAAATCTCTAGGAGGTCCGACCCAATGGTTAAGACTTTGAAGACGCTTGCCGCGACACGACTGGCCGTGCCACTTGTGTGTTTACTCGCATTGACGTTGCTTGCGCCACTCACTTACGCTTCCGTTCTCAGCACCGGAAGTACTGTGCCCCCGAGCCCGCTGTTCCCAACTGGGACGATTGTGGCTTCGACATCCGGCACGATTGTAACTCCAACCTTCTCAAGCTTCTTCACTGAGGAGGTTATCTCTGACCCGTTCAATTCCTGGTGCGCAGGCTGTCTGGATTTCGTGTACACATTCAAGGATCTAGGCCCGCATGCAATCCAGCGTTTCTCAATGTTCGACTTCAGTGGGTTTTTAACTGACGTCGGCACCGATCCGTTTTTCCCAAAAATTCCGACCACGGTTGATCGCAGCCCGGATGGCTCGGCGATTGCGATTCAACTATCCTGGAGGCGACTCAATCCTTTCGGGAGAAACCACGGTAAAGCTGGTGATCGAAACCAATGCGACGAAGTATACGGATGGCTTCGTGTCGGCCCAGGATGGAACAGCAGGTTTCTTCGCCGCCTTATCACCGGCATCACCCATTCCAGAGCCTGGCTCGCTGGCGTTATTGGGTGGAGGTCTTACCCTGGTCGCCGGTCTGCTGCGCAGAAAGTTAAGCTAAGGACGCGAAAAGGGGAAGCAAGTTCGTACTGGGTAGGGATCGGGCTTGCTTCTCCCAATGCGTTTTTACATTTTCGAACGCCCGAACCTTTGAGTTGATCTTAACGACGATCCGTTTGGCCGGCGCGGTGCGATGTGTTTTGCCCTGCGGGTGCGACCTCACGTTTTCTGCTTCTCGAGTCACGTCGTAGACAGCCACTTAACAATTGATCCTCGACAGCGCCATTCACTCCTGATCAGGAGTGAATGGCGCTTTTCGCGTCGCAATTGCGGCGCTCACGCCCTATGACCTACCTTGGCTTTTTTCAATCAAGTCTGCTCGGAGACTCTCCCGGAAGTTCCGGGGGCAGGGCCTAATTTGTGAGCAATATTGAACAGCGCGGGTTCCTTCCTTTGGACATAATTCATTGTGGTGGAGTCTCCTTTGAGTGCGGCCGCTTCCAGGTGAAGGTTATGGCGAACACGAAGAAAACCCGTGGTTTCAATCCCCGCACCTTCCTTTCAACCATCGGAAAGGGCAGGCGCATGCTGCCTTTTCGAAAGAGAGCCGTAATCTTCGCTCAAGGTGAACCTTCGGACGGACTGTTCTTTATCCAGCAGGGAAAGGTACGCCTCAGCGTCGTATCGGAATCCGGGAAAGAAGCAACCCTGGGCGTTCTCGGCGAAGACGATTTCTTTGGCGAGGGCGGCCTTGCCGGTCAACTGGTACGCATGTCGTCTGCGACTGCCGTGACCGACTGCGTCCTCCTGCACATCGAGAAGAAGGCCATGCTGCAGGCCATGAGCCTGGAGCCAAAACTGTCGGCCACCTTTGTCAAATATTTGCTGAAACGAAACATCCGCTATCAGGATGACCTGATCGATCAGCTTTTCAACTCCAGCGAGAAGCGCCTGGCGCGAATTCTCCTGTTGATGGCCCATTTTGGCCAGGATGGTATCGCGACAGAGATTTTGATCCCTCGCCTGAGCCAGGAGACCCTGTCGGAAATGGTGGGGACAACCCGGTCGCGGGTCAGCTTTTTTATGAACAAATTCCGCAAGCTCGGCTTCATCAAGTACGACACTGGCGACAATTTACTGGTCCACAATTCACTTCTCAGCGTTGTGTTGAACGATGACAGTGGACTTGCCACTTCCGAGGCCGAGACTCCGATCACACGCCTCAGGAAAGTTCCCGAGCCGCCCGCAGAGCCCGGCGGACCGCCCGAGAAAGAGCGAGCTAAGACGCCGCCCCTCACCAGGCCTTGAACGGCGCGCAGTGAATGTTGGCGACTCAGGGGCGGCTTGGTGAGACCACTACTGAAAGATGGAATCCAAAGTCCTCGGCGTTACGCCGATTGGTCAGTTCTGAGTGTGGCAGAAGGCGGGTTAGCGTTAGTCGGATTAGACGGCTCTTCTCTAATGTCGGAACTGCTGTTCTGAACAAACAGTTCGCCTCGCGCTACCCGGCGCATTGCATCCAAAATGACAGGTCCATCCATCGAACGGTAGACGACACCCCGTGCTCGCAACCAGCGCGTATAGGCTATCCGGTCGCTGTCGTCGGTGAGCACCAGCAGCGCGGTCTTGCGTCGCTTCAACAGCGGCTGGATTTTCGAAAACGCTGGCAGGAAACTCGTCGACAGAACCAACACGTGGGGCTTGGCCTGCTTCAGAGTCTCCAGCAACTTTTCAGGAGACCGGGGCTGAGCCACGATGCGAACGTCGTCCGCGACCGCTAGTATCTCCGCCATTCCGATATGAAAAAGCTCCTGATGGTCCGCGATGACAATGTCGATGATGATCCTACCTCTTCCTGGTTCGGCGAACTGGTTGGTTTGTGCCATTCACGGTACCTTGGTGCTTTTAGGAATACTGGTCAAGATCGACCACTATTAACCGAACCGGAGACTCTGGAGGATTCCGTTGCAATCCAGCATGCGAGTTAGAACGGTAACAGGTCATTTGGGTACCTTTGATTTATTACTATGATGGGCAATTTTGCTCAGACTCGGCTTTCACCGCGTGCGAGGATTGCATTTCGAGTAAGTTCCGCCACTCGGACGAACGAAAGTTCCCGCATGAAATCTTGGAGACCCCTATGGAAAAGAAGGTTCGTACCACTCAACCGCCGCTGACGCTTGTGTGTGTCCTGACGCTTGCCCTGCTTGCGCCACTCGCGCATGCTTCCGTTCTTAGCACCGGAAGTTCTGCGCCGCCGAGCCCGCTGTTTCCAACCGGAACACTGGTGATCTCGACAGCCGGCACAATCACGACCCCAACCTTCTCTGCCAACTACACTGAGCAGGTTCTCTCCGACCCGTTCAATACCTGGTGCGCAAACTGTCTGGATTTCGTGTACACGTTCACGAATCTCGGCGGCGATGCTCTCGGGCGTTTCTCGATGTATAGCTTCGGCGGATTTTCCGTCGATGCCGGTACCGATCCGTTTGGAATCAAAGACCCGACCACGCTTGATCGCAGCCCGGACGGCAAGTCGGTTGCGTTGTAAAACTGGTGATCGAAACCGACGCGCGGAAGTATACGACGGGCTTCGTGTCGGCCCAGGATGGCACTGCGGGTTTCGGCTTCGCTTACGCACCATTTGCCCCGGTTCCCGAGCCCTCGTCGCTGGCCTTGATGGGCGGCGGTCTGTCGGTTTTCGGACTACTGTTGCGCAGGCTTCTCGTCGCAAAGTTAGTCTAGTAAGACGCGAGAAGGGGGAGCACTTCCTCCGCACGCAGGATAGGCGTGCTCTCCCAACTCGTTCTCATTTCTCTCATTTCTCGCATGGTCCGAATTGCTCAACTGATCGCGCTCACGATCGGTTCAGCCGGAGCGGATCGGTTTGAAGTGTGATCTCGTTAAATCGGGTTGCACAAAGCTGTGGATTGTCGGCCAAGTTAGTTTCCGGCTGCCGTAGTTGAACTCTCGATTGATCGCTGCAAGTTGTTCCCGCCCTCCGCGCGGTCGCTAAACCGCGCTCCAAACGTCGTTTCCCAAAATAAAATTAGTACTTTAGTAACCGGTATTTCTGCAGAAATGGTTACTACAGATTACTCTAAGTCATTGAAAATCAACAACAATTTGTTCTTAAGCAAAGATCTACCCCCCACGACAGTGCCGCTTGCGTGTCTTAAGTGGTATGGAATTCTCCGCTAAGGCATTTAGTATCAGTCTTCCGGACTACAACGCAGGACCTCGCGCGTCCGGAAAATCTCATTAAAAAAAGGGTCCCCTTATGCAAAACACGGAATGGGTACGTCCGCGCCACAAGACTGCCTGCTGGAGTCTGTGGTCGAGACTGGCCCAGGTAGATCGCCAATTCGTAAGCATCGCTCTATTATCGGTAGCGATGTTTACTGTAAGTTTCTCCTTGCCCGCGTCTGCTTCTGACTCTGCTTCCCTGGCTAAGATCGCACCCCGCCTTACAACCGAAACTTCTCTCGGCGGCAGCAGCGAAGCCCTCATCGTATTCAGCGAACAGGCTGACTTGAGCGGCGCGGCGAACCTGCCCACCAAGTTGCAAAAAGGCCAGTACGTTTACAACGCGCTGCGCACGGTTGCCGAACGCACCCAGGCGCCCCTGCGCAAGCTGCTGCAGGAACGTGGCATTGCTTACGAGTCGTTCTATGGCGTTAACATGATCAAAATTACCGCCAGCCGCAACTTGCTGTACGAACTGGCAGGCCACAACGAAGTGCTGCGGATCGACGCCAACCCTAAGGTGCAGAGCTCAATTCCCTTACCCAACCTCACCCAACCAAGCAAGCAGAGCTTGGCCAATGGGATGCCGACAACCAACGCGACAACCGGAACCATCGAGTGGAATGTGGCGCGGGTGAATGCGCCGCAGGTATGGGCCCTGGGTTTTCGCGGTGAAGGCATGGTTGTTGCGAATGCGGACACGGGCGTGCAGTGGGACCACATTGCTCTGAAGTCCCACTACCGCGGCTGGAACGGCACCACCGTCAATCATGATTACAACTGGCACGATGCCACCAGCGCGCATTCTCCGACTCCGGTCGACCCCCAGTTTCACGGAACCTTCACCATGAGCGAAATGGTGGGAGACGACGGACTGGGTAACCAGATTGGGGTGGCGCCCGGCGCGAAATTTATTGCCTGCCGCAACATGGATCAACACGGCATTGGCACTCCGGCCCAGTACATCGAATGCTTTCAATTCCTGATTGCGCCTTATCCCGTGGGACACCCTGAACTGGCGAACCCGGCCATGGCACCGGATGTCATCAACAATTCGTGGGACTGCCCTACGAGTGAAGGCTGTTCGCTCACCACCCTGCAAGCGATCGAAGCCGCGGTGAAGGCAGCTGGCATCTTCCAGTCGATGGCGGCCGGAAACTATGGGTCGGCCTGCTCCACCGTCAAAACCACGCCTGCGATCTACAGCAGCGGTGTCGGCGTCGGCGCTACCGACTCCACCAACGCGATTGCTTATTTCAGCAGCCGGGGGCCGGTCACGGTGGACGGCAGTAACCGGCTGAAGCCGGAAATCGTCGCACCCGGGTACAATATCAGGGCAGCCATCCCGTACCTGAACATGTACCAGGGCTATTGGCAGGGAACGTCGATGGCAGCTCCTCATGTTGCCGCCGCTGTCGCCCTGTTGTGGCAGGCCAAGCCGTCGTTGAACGGGCAAATCGACCGGACAACAACGACATTGACCCAGAACGCCACGCCGCTAACCAGCGCGCAAAGTTGCGGCAGTTTCCCTGGGACGTCCATCCCTAATGCTGTTTTCGGGTCTGGACTGTTGAACATTCTGAAAGCGGTACAGGCTCCGTAGCGAACACAAACCCTGCCTCGGGCTCCGGGGCAGGGTATTTCGAGATTGCAGCTGTAAACCCTGGCTGATCTAATGAATCACCAATTCATCCGATTGCTTCGCGGCTTTGCGCACGCTGTAATTCTGGTCATCGCCAGTTCTCGGTTGCGGTCTTGTGGGCGATGTACGGACAAGACTTTGAATCGCTACTTCCGTTAGTATGTTGGTAGAATGGCGTGTATCGAGGAAATCCCACCGCCACCATTGCAAATGAAACGAATCCAGTTCTGGCAAGCTTTCCTTCTCACTTCGTGCCTGTTCCTGGCCAGCGCTGCTGCCTGGGCCGGCGACACCTCCGTTCTGCGGCCACCCAAAGGGTCCAAGGTCGCCATTCTGGTTTTTGAAGACCTGCAGTGTCCCGACTGCGCCCGCGCGTTTCCCCTGCTGCACGAGGTCGCGGGGACCTACAAGATCCCGCTCGTGCAATACGACTTTCCGCTGCCCATGCACAACTGGTCGTTCGAGGCAGCGGTGAATGCTCGCTACTTTGACACCAAGTCGAAAAAGCTCGGCGATGACTATCGGGGTTTCATCTTCCAGAACCAGCCCCAGATCACACCTGCCAACTTGCGTGGTATGACCGAGCGCTTCGCCGCCGATAACAAAGTAGCCCTCCCCTTTGTGGTTGACCCCTCGGGTGAACTCGCCGCCAAGGTCAAGGCAGACTATGCCGTTGGCCAGCGCGTTGGAATTGAGCACACTCCCACCATCTACGTGGTGAGCGACACAACCCGCGGCACTCCGTTCGTGGAGGTCGTTGACCGCACTCAGCTTTCGCAATTGATCGACAAGATGATTAAGGAAGCTGGGCCGAGTTCGCCTCCTCAGAAGACAGCTGCTGCCAAAACGACTGCATCCAAGAAGCCCGTCAACTAGTCCCCAGTAGCAGATTTTTTTGACCCCCAGACACAGCCCGCCCTCTCGGCGGGCCAAAATTTTTGGGAACTTAATGTCGTCAAAGTGGGAGTACTATTTAGGCAACGTTCCTTTCCTTGGGGGAAGAGTATTTTGAGCTAAACACCTTGGCGAAGCGCACAACACGCGCGTTTCAGCCGTGTTACTACTGTCCAGACCGTCATGAGATTGGAGTCTCGAAACATGACAACCAAAGCCAATTCCACATTGTCGTCTCACGACCGCATTCTGCTGGCTGCGAAGCGACTCTTTGCTGAACACGGATACGAAAATACCAGCACGGTTGCGATTGCCCGCGATGCCGGCACCAGCGAGTCGCAGTTGATGAAACACTTCGGCAGCAAGCAGGGACTGCTGGTCGCGATCTTTGACGACGGCTGGACCGGCATGAACGAGCGGATCCAGATGATTCCTCACGGATCTCCCGCCAACCGCCTGCTTTCCGTTTTGGAGGCAATCACCATCGAGTTGGAAAATGATCCTGAGCTGAAGATTTTGTCGGCGCTGGAGTCGCGCCGCGTGCGGAAGGACAGTAACGTCGTGTTGATGAGCCGGGGCGCCCGTCAGTTCCGTGACATACTCGACCGCATTCTGGAGGATATGCGCAACGAAGGCCAGATCAGATCCGACATCAGCCTCGACGCGGTTCGCGCCGCGGTTGTGGGCATGGCCGAAGGTTTGTGGCGCGATCGGGTGGTTGCCGATCGCTCCGAACTTCCAGCTCAATACAGCTTTGACGATATACACAAGGTCCTGGAACTCCTGATTGACGCCTTCCAGGAACCTGCTTATCGCCAGACTAAGGCCAGTTAGCTACAAGGTTTCTCCGAGCGGACGGGACCCCGCGGAGTGCGGGGTTCTCTGTCTGAAAGCGAAACTGTTGGTAACGCGATTTTCGGTCGAAAGTCACAACTTACGTAGTACCTGGTAGATGTCCTCTGTGTCAGGCGGGCGGTCGATGGGATACACCTTGGCATAGGCTACCTTGCCTTGCCTGTCGATTACGAAAACCGCGCGCTCGCTGATGCCCGGTACCGGCTCCCCTTCGCGCAGAATGCCGTACTTGCTAGCTACATCGCCATGGGGGTAAAAGTCGCTGGCCAGCGGCAAACTTAAGATGCCAATTTCCTTTTTCTGCCATGCAATATGGCTGGGTATGGAGTCCACGCTGATGCCTACGACCTCAGCGCCATAGCCGGCAAACTTCTCCAATTCAGCATTGAACACCGGCAACTCGGCGGAACATACCGGCGTCCAGTCGGCTGGATAAAATACCAGCACGACGTTCTTCTTTCCCCGGTAGTCGCTCAATTTGACGCGTTGCTTGATATTGCCCATTACTGCGGGCAGATCGAAGTCAGGCGCCTCGTCCCCTACGTGAATGGGTGGCATTCCACTCCTCCAGTTACAATTGGCGATTCTAGAGTCCGCTGTAACAGCGCGCAAGTCGCGGGAGTAAGCTTTCATCTGATTGTAAAGTCGCGTTCTATTGCGAGTCGCGTTCCTTGTGTGTCTAATCTTCGTATCTCAATGCCACCGGTTGTTCGCAAAAGACGGGTGATCGACGGATCGACTTCATGGTTGTGCGAATAGAACGAAACCGACCCGCGTCGTGGAAGACGTACATCGAACACAAGCCCGCTTGGCTACGCCCGTTCATGGGCATCGAGTGGTGTTTTTCCTGGATCGCCTACGCGCTTAGCCACTGGTCTTTTCTCGACGTTCTCGAATACCTGGGCAGCTTCTCGGTGCTGGTAGCGGTGGTGTTTTATTTCAGCGAATCCGGCGACCGTCTCAAGCAAAAGCACTACCAGGCATGGCAGGTCATCAACACCGCCCAGGGTAAGGGTGGCAGCGGCGGCCGCATTGAGGCGCTGACCGAACTCAATGCCGATGGCGTCCCGCTCGTCGGTGTGGACGTCTCCTCAGCGTTTCTCCAGGGCGTTCAGTTGCCTAAGGCACGGCTGCTGCGGGCAAACTTCAGCGCCGCCGACGTGCGCAACAGCAACCTCGACTCTGCCGATCTCTCCTACGCGTCGTTGATTGGAGCCAACCTCCGCGAGAGCGACCTGCGCCATGTTTCACTCGTGGGCGCGGACCTGAGCGGCGGTGACTTTTGTGGCGCACAGTTCACTGGGGCCGATCTCTCGGACGCGACGCTGGATGAAGCCGAACTGGGGAACTCCAATCTCGGCGCCATACAATGGCAACACATCAAGAGCATCCGCAAAGCCAATCTCGCGGGCGTGAAGAACGCTCCGGATGGCTTCCTGGCTTGGGCTCTGCGCAACGGAGCAGTGCAACTGGACTCCAATCCCGATTGTCCGGTGAGTGACGTCAAGCAGTGATGCTCCCACTGCAACTTCCGCTGTCGAAGTGGGTTTAAGCGGTTTCAAGCTGACTCCAAATTGGAATCCCACTCCGCCCAGGAAGAACATGGTATTCGCCTCCCGTGCGTCCAAACCCAACCTGCAAGTCCAGAGCTGCTTAAATCAGCGGTCCGTGATGCGGTCCCTGCTTATGCTCCTGCCCTTGCTGTTGACCGGGTTCCTGCTGCACGCACAGCAAGCTCCGCAGGTCCCACTCGCCAAAGTGGCTGAGCCAGACCAGCAGGAAACCACCACCACCATCACGAAAGACGTCAACGTGGTCAACGTCCTCGCCACCGTACGCAATAAGCAAGGACAACTCGTCAACAACCTCACCAAAGACAACTTCAAGTTGGAAGACGACGGCAAGCCCCAGACCATTCGCTACTTCGCAAAGGTGACCGACCTCCCGCTGACGCTCGGTCTGCTGGTGGACACCAGCCTTAGCCAGCGCCGCCTGCTGGAGCAGGAACGCACCGCCAGCTATACCTTCCTCGAGGACTTGCTACGGGAGTGGAAGGATAAGGCATTCGTTGTTCACTTCGACATGGAGATCGAGTTACTGCAGGACCTGACCAACTCCCGTCCAAAGCTGGAAGCCGCGTTGCAGAAGCTGGAGGTCCCAAGTGCGCGGCAAGCGCAAACTGGGGGTTCCAACGACCCCAGCCAGCCGAGTTGGGGAGGCGGTGGCACCAAGCTGAATGACGCAGTGTTCCTTGCCTCCGACGAAATCATGAGCAAGCAACAGGGCCGCAAGGCGCTGATCATTTTGTCCGACGGCGTGGACCAGGGCAGCAAAGTGAGTTTGACCCGCGCCATTGAAGCGGCCCAACGCTCCGACACCCTCGTGTACACCATCCTGTTCGCTGATGCTCAGGCCTATAACAACCGGGCTGGCGGCCATCCCGGAGGCGGGCACGGCGGCGTTGGGTTCCCCGGTGGGGGCTATCCTGGCGGCGGGTACCCCGGCGGTGGCCGGAGTGGCGGAGGCTATCCTGGCGGAGGCTACCCCGGTGGTGGATATCCTGGCGGAGGCTATCCCGGTGGTGGCGGGGGAACTCCCAGTGGCGGTCGCGGCGGCAAATCGCAAGGGGGACACGCCGACGGCAAGCAGGTCATGGAGCGCCTGGCCCAGCAAACCGGCGGAAGATTTTACGAAGTTTCGAAGAAGGAGTCGATCGAGCAGATCTACACCAGCATCGGTGAGGAGTTACGCAACCAGTACAGCCTCGGCTTTACTCCTGACCGGGCCGAAGCCGACTCCGGATATCATAAGATCCTTGTCACCACCAATCAGAACGACCTGACGGTGCAAGCCCGGGACGGATACTACTCAGGAAAATAGTGTCCGGCTTCGCCGAGTTCGACCTACCGCTCCATGCGGTCTTGCAGCCCGGGGAAGGATGGTCGTGATCCAGCCCCTTTCTTGTCGTTCCTGCGGTTAATTGTTCTGCCGAAGCTGTCGCAAGACATACTGCAGGATCCCGCCGTGCTGGTAGTACAGCACTTCCTGCGGCGTATCGATGCGAACCGTCGCGTCGAATTCGCTGACCGTGCCGTCAGCTTTCTTGGCGCGCACCTTCACTGTCTTGCCCGGCGCGAAATTCTGCAGCACATCCGTGAGTCCCACAACGTCGTACACCTCTTCGCCCGTCAGCTCGTTGGTCTCGGCGTTCTCGTCATCGAGGAACTGCAGCGGCAGAATTCCCATGCCCACCAGGTTCGAGCGATGGATACGCTCGAAGCTTTCGGCCAACGCGACGCGAACACCCAGCAGCCGCGGTCCCTTCGCTGCCCAGTCGCGCGACGAACCAGAGCCGTACTCCTTGCCCGCCAGCACCATCAACGCCGTGCCCTCTTTGCGGTACTTCACCGACGCATCGTAGATGAACATCTCCTCGCCATCGGGCAGATGGCGAGTGTAAGCGCCTTCGCGCTCTGGCGTGAGCTTGTTGCGCAGACGCACATTGGCAAACGTTCCGCGCATCATTACCTCGTGATTGCCGCGGCGTGATCCGTAGGAGTTGAAGTCGCCCACTGTGACGCCGTGCGCGATCAGGTACTGTCCCGCCGGGCTGTTCGGCTTGATGGAGCCTGCCGGCGAAATGTGGTCCGTCGTCACGCTGTTGCCGAGGAAGCACAGCACGCGCGCGCCCGAAATATCTCCCACCGGCGCCGGCATCTTCGGCATGTTTTCGAAGTACGGCGGATTCTTCACGTAGGTCGACTTCTCGTCCCAAGTGAAGGTCTCGCCCTCCGGCACTTTGAGTCCTTGCCAGCGCTCGTCACCGCGGAACACGTCTTTGTACGCTGTCTGGAACAAGTCGCCCGTAATGTACTTGGCCAGCACATCCGACACTTCCTTCGCGGTCGGCCAGATGTCTTTCAGGAAGACCGGCTTGC
The DNA here is from genome assembly GCA_963779555.1 of uncultured Acidobacteriaceae bacterium. Lineage (GTDB taxonomy): Bacteria > Acidobacteriota > Terriglobia > Terriglobales > Acidobacteriaceae > DASRAA01. The sequence goes on along the minus strand of CAVZYS010000028.1, from coordinate 127,466 downwards.
CATTGCCATAGCCGAGCGGCTCGTTATAGACATCCACGTCGATGCGTCCCGCCAGCGCAAATGCCACTACCAGCGGAGGCGACATCAAATAGTTCGCCCGCACTTCGGAGTTGATGCGTCCCTCGAAGTTGCGATTGCCGCTCAGCACCGACGCCACCACCAGGTCCTTGTCCGCGATGACGCTCGACACTTCCAGCGGCAGCGGCCCCGAGTTGCCGATACACGTCGTGCATCCGTAGCCGACCACGTGGAACTTCAGCTTCTCCAGGTAGGGCAGCAACCCCGAGCGCGTAAGGTATTCCGTAACCACCATCGATCCCGGCGCGAGCGAGGTCTTCACCCATTTGGGGACCGTCAAGCCTTTCTCGATCGCCTTCTTCGCCAGCAGTCCCGCGGCCACCAGCACCGACGGATTCGACGTGTTCGTGCAACTGGTGATGGCCGCGATGACCACGCTGCCGTGGCCCAAGGCTTCTTCCAGCGCGACTTCGGTCACCACTCCTGCTTCATGCTGGGCTTCCGGACCCGCGGGGTTTCCGCCTTCGCCCTCCCAACGTGCGCCTTGCTTCGGGGGAACGCTTTGTCCTGGCTTCAACAGGCTCGGCAACGCCTGCTCGAACGAAGCGGCAGACGCCGACAGCAGCACCCGGTCCTGCGGACGCTTCGGCCCCGCAATGCAAGGCTCGATGGACGTGAGGTCGAGATCGAGCACGTCCGTGTACTCGGCTTCAGGAGTATCGACAGTGTGGAACAGTCCCTGCTCTTTGTAGTACGCCTCGACGATCTTGACGTGCTCCTCGGTGCGGCCGCTGAGACGCAGATAACGCAGCGTCTCGTCGTCCACCGGGAAGATGCCGCAGGTCGCGCCATACTCCGGAGCCATGTTGCTGATGGTCGCGCGATCGGCTAGTGGCAGCGCGTGCAGTCCCGGTCCGAAGAACTCGACGAACTTGCCGACCACACCCTTCTTGCGCAGCATCTCGGTGACGGTCAGCACCAGGTCGGTGGCAGTCGAGCCTTCGCGCAACTGGTTCTTCAGGCGCACGCCGACGACTTGCGGGATCAGCATCGAAACCGGCTGTCCCAGCATGGCGGCCTCGGCCTCGATTCCGCCCACGCCCCAGCCCAGCACGCCAACGCCGTTGATCATCGTGGTGTGCGAGTCGGTCCCCACCAGCGTGTCGGGATACGCCAAGGGGTGACCCGTTTCACCGTTCTCGCCGACGAAGACCACGCGCGCCAGGTACTCCAGGTTGATCTGGTGCACGATGCCGGTGTCGGGCGGCACAATGGCGAAATTCTTGAACGCGGTCTGTCCCCAGCGCAGGAACGCATAGCGCTCCTTGTTGCGCGTGAACTCCAACTCGGCGTTGAGCTGAAACGCCTGCGGCGTGCCGAACTCGTCCACCTGCACCGAATGGTCGATCACCAGCTCCGCCGGCTGCAGCGGATTGATCAGCCCCGGGTTGCCTCCCAGCGCTTTCATGGCATCGCGCATAGCCGCCAGATCGACCACCGCGGGCACGCCCGTGAAATCCTGCAGCAGCACGCGGCTGGGCATGAACGCGATCTCCTGCGACGGCACGCTCTTGCCGTTCCATGCAGTGAGCGCGCGCACGTCATCGGCCTTCACCGACTTTCCGTCTTCCCGGCGCAGCAGGTTCTCCAGCAGAATGCGCAACGAGTACGGCAGGTGCCCGATCGTGCAGCCGTGCTTCTCCACGGCATTCAGACGGTAGATTTCAAATTCCTTGGAGCTAACACGGAGGGTGGAGCGACTGCCGAAGCTGTTCATGAATGAGTCCCTTCTATTTCGTGGCGGATTAATTGAATGCAGGTTCGCGCAACGCGAAACCATCTATCTTAAAACGCCGGGACGGGCTGTGGATAGGGGTGAGTGGATCGGGTCGTGGCAGCGATTGCCGCAGCCTCACCGAACGGTCTTCGGCGATATCCACAATCTCTTTAAGTTGTTCGCCATTCTCGGCGGAGAACTGGGTCAGCTAAGTTGAAGGTTAGCTCCGTCATTGGCTGAAGAGAAAAAACCAAGAAAGTCACTTAAGTGACATTGACTTGCAATACGTCTGGGGGTAACGTTACTTCACTCTTCGTGGCGCTCTCTTCGTAGTAATAGGCATCGAACCCCATTCCTTACGGACAACAAAGAATCGGTTAGTGCTTGGGCACTACCACCCAGGCAGCCGACCCAGGTTTCTCAGGGGAAAATTCGGATATCTAGTCAAACTAACTCACTCAAGCGCCGCTGGAGTGGGGCGACCTCGGGCAATCAATCCCGTGTCGCAAAAGGTGGCGTCGCCGGCGCACAAGCTGTAATGCTTCGCGCCAGAGACAGTGAAGGGAGACGATGATGACTTTCTCGCGTCGAATCAGAGCATCGCTGCTGTTGGCCGGTTTGGTTTGTGGCATGGCCATATGCTCGGCCTGGGCCAATTTGATCGTGACGCCCGTACCACCGTCCCAGAGCCTGCTCGAGGGACCGAATGCCCACACATCCGTTAGCTTCGATGTGACCAACACCGACCCGATCAACTCCGTGGTTCTCGACTACGCTCTGGCGATCATAAATGGGCCTTCGGGGGATGACGCGCTGAACTTTGCGGCGGTCACGTTTCCCACCGTCATCCCGGCGGGAGCGACGCTGCCCTTTACCTACGGCTTAGTCAATCCCACTGGAAACCCGTTCGATTGTTGCGACAACGGTCTGAACCATGTGTCGTTTTATGTTGAGATGAGCCTGGCTGATCCAAATTCGGCACCGAACATGTTCACTGCGATCGGACTCGGTGTCTTCGTCTTCAACGCCGGTCCTGGAGGCTCGCAAGGCGTGGGACCAAATCCTTTGACCTTGACCGATTTGTTCGGTTGCTACTTTGTGCCCGGTGGTTTTCCAAATCCGTGTCCCGTCCTTGCCGGAGCTCCTCCTTTGTACACAATGTCGTTTCAGGGAAATCCATTTCCGGCGGTTGCGAATGTGACCCTCTTCGACTTGCCGGAACCCGCCAGCATTATCCTGATGGGGTCCGCGTTGATTGGCCTGGCTGGAGTTCTGAGAGCGAAAACACGTCGCAGATAACCGCTGATGGATCGGCAAAGCCCGCTATCAGTGACAGATAGCCGGTGTGCCCCGCAATTGCAACAGGCGGAAATTGTAGACCGCTACGAGTTTGGCGAGCGGGTGGCTAGCCCGCTCGCTCCTGAATCACAGCTATTTCGTAGCCCTTCGCTGGCTCACCTAATCGCCGATTGCGGGAACACTGGTTCGGCATCTGACGCGTTCGCGGACGGTGTTGCCCGTCCCCCACCTTCGTAACTTCGCCGTACTCGATATCACAGATTCTCCGCAGAAGCTTGAGTGGAGCATCCGACACCTCGTCTGCCAGGTGGGCTGTGCTACCATCGCGGGTCGTACTCTTCACTCTTCTCCTCAAGGAGCCTTTATGCGAAAGACTGTCTTATCGCTTGCCGTAGTGATGTTCGTGTTGCTATCGATGTCCGCGTTGCACGCCGCCAGCCTGGCCGGGGTGACCCTTCCCGACACCCAACAGGTCGGGAGCACTAAGCTGGTGCTCAATGGCCTGGGAATACGCACTAAGTACATGGTGAAGGTCTATGTTGCGGGGCTCTATCTGGAGCAGAAGTCGTCGGACCCCAACGCCATTATCAAGGCCGACGCACCCAAGCAGATCGTCATGCACTTCGTGCACGGCGCCAGCAAGAACCAGATGACGGACGCCTTCAACGAGTCGTTCGGCGACAATACGCCCGACGCCGTGAAGACGATGAAGCCCGACATCGACCGCTTGCTCGCCGCTCTCGAGCCCGTCAAAGTGGGCGACGAGATGGTCTTCACGTTCGTTCCGGGCACCGGCACCACCTACACCATGAACGGCCAGACGAGAGTGACCATTCCCGGTCCGGCCTTCGGTCAAGTGCTTTTTTCGGTGTGGCTCGGGCCCAAGCCGCCTAATGCGGACCTGAAGACGGGGATGCTCGGGAAGTAACGGTCGCGGCGAAGCGTCTTACTTCGCCCTTAGCAGCAGCACTGGCACGCGGATGCTGTGTTGCACGCGAGTCGCGGTCGTCCCTAGTAGAAGATCGGCGATGAAGCGGTGTCCGTGGGTGCTCATGGCGACCAGGTCACAGCCCTTTTGCTGAACCCACTTGATGATCTCCGTGGCCGAGTCGCCATACGCCAGCTCCGACTCGGCGGGGATGCCGGCTGCCTCAAACTCGGTGCGCACGTTTTCCAGGTAGGCGAGGTCTTCGGCAATTTCCGGACTTATCGCGTCCGGACCATAGGTGCGCGCGGCCCAGCCATCGGCCACGTGCAGCAACACCAGGCGGCTGTGGGCCAGCGTCGCCAGCTTCTTGATGTGCTCGATGATTGCCCGGTCCGTCGGGGTTCCGTCCAGCGTGACCAGTATGGTGTGGTACATGGCTGACTCGATTCCTAAGCTACAGCGTTACCCGCCAGTTATAACGTGCCACGCAATTTTGAGCGATTCGGGCAGACCGAACACGTCCATCGCGGTGATCAGGATAGCACTGCCCCATCCCGCGCTCAGCAGAAACCAACCGTTCTTCCACTTGCCCATTCGCGTTCGGGAACTGGTGAACTGCAGCAACGGAAACATGGCGAACGGAAGCTGCAAGGCCAGCACCACCTGGCTGAGCGTCAGCAGGTCGGTCACGCTGCTGTCGCCGCGCAGGCCAATGACGAACACCGCCGGCAGAATGGCCAGCGTCCGGGTAATCATGCGCCGCAGCCATGGCTTAATGCGCCAGTGCATGAAGCCTTCCATCACCACCTGCCCGGCGAGCGTGCCGGTGATTGTGCTGCTCTGTCCGCTAGCCAGCAGAGCGACGGCGAACAGAGTGCTGGCAGCGGTTGTCCCGAGCAAAGGCGCGAGCGTAAGGTAGGCGACACGAATCCAGTCGCTGTCGGGACTGAACCTGGCTATCTGGCCGCCCGGAAGCGTGACGCTCTCTTTCCCGTAAAACACCATAGCCGCCAGCACCAGGATCGCGGAGTTCACGAAGAAGGCGATGGTCAGTGCCACCACTGAGTCGATGGTGTTGAACCGAATCGCGCTGCGCATTGACGGCTCGTCCTTCTGCAGCTTGCGGCTCTGCACCAGCGCCGAATGCAGGTACAAGTTGTGCGGCATCACGGTCGCGCCGATGATGCCGATGGCGAGGTACAACATCCCGGCTTGGCGGAAATGCGGCGAGATCAGCGCGCGTCCCATTTCCAGGAAGCTCGGCTGCGTTTGCGGCAGCACGAAGATCTCGATGAAATAGCAGACGGCAATGGTGCCAATCAACACCAGCACCACGGCTTCAATGGTGCGCATCCCGAAGCGCTGCAGGGCCAGCAGCAGCAGCACGTCGAGCCCAGTAATAACAACCGCCCAGAATAGTGGGATGTGGAAGAGCAGGTTCAGCGCCACTGCTCCGCCCAGCACCTCGGCCAGGTCGCAGGCGGCAACTGCGAGTTCGCTGAGCAACCAGTTGGGCCAGCGCGTCCATTTGGGATACCAGTCGCGGCAACACTGCGCGAGGTCCTTGCCGGTCACGACGCCGAGGCGCGCGGAGATCACCTGCATGAAGATGGCCATGAGACTGGCCAGTCCCACGACAAATAGCAGGCCGTACTTGAACTGCGCGCCCGCCTGCAGATCGGTGCCCCAGTTGCCGGGGTCCATGTAGCCGACGCTAATCAGGATGGCGGGGCCGACGAACGCCCGCCACTGCTCCCAGAACCCGGCCTGGTGGTGCGGCACCGAGACAGTGCCGTGCACACCCTCAAGCGAAGGATGCCCGGCGGCCGCGGCTTGCGCCAATGCACGCTGCGCGGCCTTCTCCAATGCCGCTTCTATCCGCTCTGGTGCTGAGTCTTCCATTCGTATCTCGCCGATCCATGTTCCGACGGCGCCCGTATGACTAACGTATTCTATTTCTCCCGGTCAGAGGTTTGACAGGCCATGTGTAACAACCCTACTCTTTTCTTTCGCGTCGATGTTCCGGACCAGCGGGATAAGTTGTTGGCAAAGTTCTCCCTATGAAAGTACTCGTCCTCGGTAGCGGTGGCCGCGAGCACGCAATCGCGTGGAAGCTGCGGCAGTCGCCACGCATCAAGAAGTTGTACTGCGCGCCCGGCGGCGGCGGGATTTCCGGCGACGCCGAGTGTGTGGCTGTGGATCTGAAGAGCCTCGATTCCATGGTTGAGTTGGCCAGCCGGCTGAATCCCGACGTCACCGTCGTCGGCCCCGAGCTTCCTCTGACCCTGGGAGTCGCAGACGAGTTTCAGCGCCGTGGATGGCCGGTCTTCGGACCGACCCGCGCGGCGGCGCAATTGGAGTCGAGCAAGAGCTTCTCCAAGCAGTTCATGCAAAGGCACCGGATTCCGACGGCGCACTACGCCATCTGCACCAAGAAAGAAGAGCTGAAACCGGCGCTGGCGCACTTCCACACTCCCATCGTGGTCAAGGCCGATGGGCTGGCCGCGGGCAAAGGCGTGGTGATCGCGCAGACGAAAGAAGAAGCGCTGCGTACTGCTGAAGAAATGCTCAGCGGCAAGATGCTGGGCGAGGCCGGGTCACGCGTGGTGCTGGAAGAATTTCTCGACGGTGAGGAATTGTCCTTCTTGGTGATGAGCGACGGTGAGCGGCTGGTTCCGCTGGTGGCGACACAGGATCACAAGCGTGTCTTCGACAATGACCAGGGCCCGAACACCGGCGGCATGGGAGCCTACTCGACCGACCAGATCATCGATGCGCAGATGCGCGATTGGTTGGTAGCCCACATCGCGCGCCCTGTGATCGCAGGCATGAAGGCAGAAGGCGCGGAGTACAAGGGCATCCTGTACTGCGGCATCATGATGACGGCGCGCGGGCCGATGGTGCTGGAGTTTAACTGCCGCTTCGGCGATCCTGAAACGCAGCCCATCATGATGCGCATGGAGAGCGACCTGCTAGAGGCGATCGAAGCCTCAATCGAAGGACGCGTGAGCGATGGCGATTTTCGCTGGTCGCCCGATCCGGCTGTCTGTGTGGTGATGTCATCGGGCGGATATCCCGCCGCGTTCGAGGCGGGCAAACTCATTACCGGCATCGAAGATGCGGATCGCGTGTATGGTGTCAAAGTGTTCCACGCCGGAACCAATCGGCGCGATGGCGCGTATTACACGTCCGGGGGCCGCGTGCTCGGAGTGACTGCCCGCGGAGGCGATCTGCCGGAAGCAGTCGAGCGCGCCTACGACGCGGTGATGAAGATTCGCTTTGACGGCATGCATTATAGAAAAGACATCGCGGCTCGCGGGCTTAAACATTTGCGAGAGAAATAGTAGCGATTGTTCCAATGAGCCGCGCAGCAGCTACGTCGGTTTTAGCTGCGGGAGTCGGCCCGCGGTTCGTGTTTCAATAGACACTTGGGCCCCTGGGGGCGACACCTTCCTAAAGGACAACCAATTCCTTATGGCCAACAAACCTCTCGTCTCAATTGTCATGGGCAGCGACTCCGACCTCGAGATCATGTGCGAAGCCGCCAAGGCGCTGGCCGAGTTCGGTATTCCTTACGAGATCGACATCACCTCTGCGCACCGCTCCCCAATTCGCACCGGTGAATACGCGCGCGCATTAAAGGCCCGCGGAGTGCAAGTCGTTATTGCGGGCGCAGGCGGCGCCGCACACCTGGCGGGCGTCATTGCGGCGGAGACGACCCTGCCCGTCATCGCCGTCCCTATTCCGTCTACTGCGTTGCTCGGCCTCGACTCGTTGCTGGCCATGGTGCAGATGCCGGCGGGCATTCCAGTGGCAACAGTCGCCATCGGCAAACCCGGCGCGACGAATGCGGGAATCCTCGCCGCACAAATGATTGGGCTGCACGACCATGAGGTCGCGAAGAAGCTGGAGGCGCACAAGGAGGGGCTGGCTAAGGGCGTCGAAACGAAGTCGAAAAAGTTAAAGGAGCGTCAGCGACATGCAGAAGAATCTGGCACAGATTTCTTTTCAGGACCTGCTTAGCGCGAACCAAGCGGAGACGCAAAAGTGGCGAGACGTGGTTCGAGCAACAGACCGCCGCAGTGCTGGATGTTCCGCTGAGCATCGCGCTGGCGAAGAACGTACGCGAGTTCTTGCTGCACATCTTCGCTGTCGAGTTGCGCTACGCCGAGCGCCTGGCGGGCCTGCCGATCACGGACTACGAAACTCTGCCAACAGGAAGCGTCAGCGAACTCTTCGGGATCGGGGAGCGCGCGCGTGCGATGTATCGCGACTACTTCGCCACCTCGACCGACGAAGACCTTGCTTCGGTGATGGAGTTCAACACGCGCACCGCAGGCATGCAGCGGGCCAGTAAGCGCAAGATGTTCGCGCACGCCATGCTGCACGGTGTGCGGCACTGGGCGCAGTTGGCGACGGCGTTGCGCGAGGCGGGGTACGCGACGAACTGGGGCAAGGATTTTCTGTATAGCGATGTGATGGAGTAAAGTCCCGGTGGAAGGGCACGGCTTTCAGCCACGCCACTTGGGCCGCGTTGGACCTCAGGCTTTAGCCTCGGTCCACCATGGCTAAAGCCAGTTGCAACGGCGCAGATTTCGCCAGGCTGAAGCCTGGCGCTTCCACCAAAGACGCCTGCGCCTCTACAAATTCAGCCCCTTCAGATACTCCCGAAAATCCTTCCCCAGGTCTTCATGCTTTAGGGCGAACTCAACCGTCGCCTTCAAGAACCCTAACTTGTCACCGGCATCGTGACGCTTGCCTTCGAAGGTGAACCCGTAGATCTTTTCTTTCTCGAGCAATCGGCGCAGGCCATCGGTTAGTTGCAACTCACCGCCACTGCCGGGTTCGATGTGCTCCAGCATCTCGAAAATAGCGGGCGTCAGAATGTAGCGTCCGATGATCGCCAGTTTCGATGGCGATTCTTCGAACTTCGGCTTCTCCACCAGGTGGCTTATCTCAAATAAGCGACCGCTGTGCCTGCCGAGCACTGGCTTCGCATCGAGCACGCCATAAGCGGAGATCGCCGGCCCCTCGACCACCTGCGTGGCCAGTACTGAACATCCCGTCTCGTTGAAGATTTCGATCATCTGCTTGAGGCAGGGTGTCTCGGCGTCAATGATGTCGTCGGGAAGTATCACCCCGAAGGGCTCGTTGCCGACCAGTTCTTTGGCCATGAGCACAGCGTGGCCGAGGCCCAGGGCCTGCTTCTGTCGAATGTAAGCGACGTCAACCATTCCGGCGATCTTCCGGACGACCGCCAGCAATTCTTTCTTGTTCCGTTTCTCGAGCGTCTTTTCCAGTTCGTAGCTGATGTCGAAGTGGTCTTCAATCGCGCTCTTGCCGCTGCTGGTGACCATGATGATCTGGTCGCATCCCGAGTCAAGGGCCTCTTCGACACCGTACTGAATGATGGGCTTGTCGACCACCGGCAGCATTTCCTTGGGTTGCGCCTTGGTGGCGGGCAGGAAGCGTGTGCCCAGGCCCGCCGCCGGAAAAACCGCCTTACGAACTTTCATCGGCATGAGTGTCCCTTTCCGTTGACTGCTCCACCCTCGTACCTTCGGCGAAAGGCGCTGATCCATTAGGATGCATCAACCAGGCGTCGCGGACTTCCCTTTCTCACAACGCCGGACTGTCATTCCCCAGCATGGCGCGGCGAACCATGGGAATCGGCGGAGCACCCTGCTTCATAAATTCGTCGTGAAACTGCTGCAGACTGAAACTCGCGCCAACTTTCTGCTTGTAGTCAGCGCGCAGCTTGAGAATTTCCAGCTTGCCCAGCGTGTACACGAGGTAGGTCGGATCGGAGGTACCACGTTGCGCCTCGCGCTCGGCGACAGCCGCGGTCTGGTGCCCCTGCTTGACGAAGAAATCCGTCGCCTGCGGCAGCGTCATCTTGCCGGTGTGCATCTCGATGCCGACGATGTAGCGTGCGTCGCGCAACAGCGCATCCTGCAACTGCCCAATGCGCAATTTGGGATCGCCGTTGCCATAGCCTTCGTCGAGCATCATCTGCTCGGTGTAGTGCGCCCAGCCCTCGATGTTGGTGCCGCAGCCCGTCAGCTTGCGCACCTTGGAGGGATATTGCGCCTCCCACAAGTATTGCTCGTAATGGCCCGGGTACGCTTCGTGAATTGCGGTGCTGAGAATGGTTCCGCGGTTAAAGCCTTCCATCCACGACTTGGTCTTCTCCGCGGGCCATGACGCATCGGGAAGCGTGACGTTGAAGAACGCCTCCGTGGCCTTGGTCTCGTAAGGGCCGGGCGTATCCATCGAGGCAAAGGTCAGGGCGCGCTCAAAGGGTGGCGTCTCCTCGACGATGGGCCGGATGTCCGAGGGAATCGTAATGATGTGCTTCTGCCGGATGAAGCCGGTCAGGCTGGCAAAGGTGTCGCGAAAGTTCTGCAGCAATTGGTCGGGCCTGGGGTGGTCCTGCTCCAGTTCCGCCAATACCTGCTCCGGAGTTTTGCCGAGATCGATTTGCGCCGCCACCCGCCTCAGTTCCGCCTGGTTTTTCTGCAGGTCGTCGTAGCCAATCCGCAGCAACCGGTCGAGGGAGATGTCCACCATGTCCTCGTAGTGGAGTTTCTTGCTATACAGCTCGCGGCCGAGGCGGAAGTCGCCTTTCGAAATCGGCAGTAGATCACTCTTCAAAAAATCCTGGTAGCGCTGCAACTCGGCGATAACCTTGTCGTTCGACAAGCTGAATTCGTTCAGCAGTTGCAGGTCGGTGACATCCTTGAAGGCCTGCGGCACATCCTTCTGGAAGAAACTGATGATGCCCGGCATCTGCTCGATGGCGATTTCGGTATAGACCCGCGGCGGGTTCTTCAGGTTTCCCTTGGCGGCCGCGAGATTGGCGGGAATCTTCTGCTCGCGGGCAATCACCGACTTTAGCCGGTCCGCCGGCGGCGCGAATTTCCGGCTCATCAGCCCAAATATGCTGGCGGTCGCACTACTGGAATAGATATCCGGGTTCTTTTGCCACATGCGGATTTCCTGCAGCTCGAGGATGCGCGCATTGATGAAGTTCGATAACAGCTTCCAATCGGCACGCTGCTCTTCGCTGTAGCGCTCGATGTGGCGGTAACCGGCGGCCTGTTTCATTTCGAGCAGAAATGAGAGCTCTGCGTCGCGCCCTGGCTGCGACAAGTCCTCCAGCAGGTTGTCGTACTGGTGAAAGCCTGCTGCCGTTCCCTCCGAAGGATGGAATTGAAAGTAGTTTTCGAAGAAGTAATCTACCGTTCCGTTGTACTCGAATTCCATGACCTGCTCGGGTGTGAGATTCCCCTGTGGGATGTTCTGTCCAGAACACACCGCGAGCAACAACAGTGTCGACAGCAGCAGCACTGCGGCCTTCGTCATCAACGGAGTTCCTTTCTCTCAAGCCAACCGACTAAGTTAACGCAGCTCTTGTCGCTCGCCATCTCTGGAACCGATCCCAGAATCAGTTGTGAAAGGGGATGCCTTCAGCCGCGGCAGCTGTGGATTGCAACGTTTCCTGATCTGCCACAGGTTAGTGAGACACACCCTGGACCGCACGGGCGATCCTGTGCTGAGAATACCAATCCCGGCGCAGGAAAGCCCTGGACGGCGAAGTGGCGGCACCATAATCTATACGCGGCAGGGTCGCCGGCCTGAACCATTTCTCTCACTCACCAGGCAGGTTTGCCGTCCTTGAAACGCAGTGTCAGAGTGTCGTCGCCTCGCACCACCTCGCGCGCCAGAATCAGGTCCGCGCCATCCTGCTTGACCTTGGAGCCGATGATCTCCACCGCTTCTGCCGCCTTGAAACTCGCTCCCATGTCGTCGAGAAAGCTCTTGGGGCAAAGAAAGACCTCGACGCTGTCCTGGCCGCTCTTGACCACCAGGAAGGCGATGGGCTTCCCGCCGGTAGGTGGAACCAGCTTCAATTCTTCCACCACTCCCTTGAGCTTGGTTTCGGTAGAGGGATCGTATTTCGGGGAAGGTTGCGCTTTAGCAGGAGCCTGGGTAAATGTAGGAATGGCGAGGAAAACGACTGCGCACGGTATCAGGAGACTCTTTCGAATTGAACCGCTGCGGGTCATCGAGGACTCTCCACGCCGCGAATGTTAGGCCTGTAGCGCGAGAAAAGCAATGCTGGAGCCAGTGGGGCAGGGCCGTTGTTCCGGGCCACCCGGTCGGAAACGAATCTGGCAACAGCGCCCGGTCCTGTGGGTAGCGACGAGCGTATTCTATTTCCTGTCATGCGGGTCTTGATTTCGGGCGCGGGAATCGCCGGACCGACGCTGGCTTACTGGCTGGCGCACTACGGCCTTGAGCCCACCCTCATAGAGAAAGCACCACGGTTGCGGACCGGCGGCTACGTCATCGATTTCTGGGGGGCTGGTTTCGAACTCGCCGAGCGCCTGGGTCTGCTTCCCGAGATAACCCGCCAAGGATACAAGGTACAAGAGGTAAGAGTCGTAAACGCACGCGGCGAGCGGGTATCAGGGTTCCCAACCGATGCATTTTCCCGAGCCACGGGCGGCCACTACATCACCCTCGCCCGCAGTGCGCTCGCGGCGGCGATTTTCGACAAAATTGAAGGTCAGGTCGAGACGATTTTCGATGACAGCGTGGCCGGGATCGAGCAGACCGAGAAAAGTGTTCGAGTCACATTTGAACGCGGAGCGCAACGCGACTTCGATCTCGTGGTCGGGGCCGACGGGCTTCATTCCAACATCCGAAAACTCGTATTCGGCCCGCAACACGAGTTCGAGCACTACCTCGGATACAAGGTCGCCGCCTTTGAGGTGGAGGACTATCGGCCGCGCGACGAGCTGGTCTATGTGCTTTACACCGAAGTTGGCCAGCAGGTCGGACGGTTCACCTTGCGGGATGACCGCACGTTGTTTCTGTTCACCTTCGCCGACGAACGGCGCGATGACGCGGAGGCAGGTGACGCCCATGCGCAAAAGGCGCTGTTGCGAACGCGCTTCGGCAGCAGCGGCTGGGAGTGCCCGCAGATTCTGGAAAGGCTCGATGCCAGCGACGATTTGTATTTCGATCGGGTGAGCCAGGTCCGCATGGATCCGCAGCAGGGACTATGGACACGCGGACGGGTGACGCTGGCCGGTGACGCGGCGTCATGCGTGTCGTTGCTCGCCGGACAGGGCTCGGCGTTGGCCATGATTGCAGCTTACATTCTTGCCGGTGAACTTCACCGGGCGAATGGCGACTATGCGAGCGCGTTTGCACGATACCAGGAACTCTTCGCGCCGTTTGTTCTCAACAAACAAAAAGCTGCGTTGCGTTTCGCCGGAACATTTGCACCGAAATCGAAAACTTCGTTGTTTGTCCGTAACCAGATCATGAAGCTGTTGACGATTCCCTGGGTCGCGGACCTTACCTTCGGACGCGACCTCTCGGACAAGATCGCGCTGCCTGACTACTGAGTCGCTGCCGGCGACACGCGCGTCTTCCGCGCGATGCATGGCCCGTTTCCGCGTACAATTTTGCCGAGGAGCGATCTATGTCACTCGATACGAACGTCCGCGACCTGCTGTCACGCCCCAACTTCGCACATGTCGCCACACTCATGCCTGATGGCTCTCTAACACCACGCCGGTGTGGATCGGAGTGCACGGGGACTGCATCCTGATCGGCAGCGGAGAAGGCAGCCTCAAGGTCCGCAATTTGCGTCGGGATCCGAGGCTGGCGCTCTCGGTGGTCGATTTCCACGATCCCTACGAGGAAGTCCAGATTCGCGGACGCGTCGTCGAGTTTCGCGTCGATTCCAAATTCGAGGTCATGGACGAAATCTCGCGTAAGTACACGGGCAAGGACTTTCCCTGGCGAGACCCGGCAGGGCGTGTTGCGCTGATCATCGAGGTTGAGAAAGCACGCTACACTAAGCTGCCCTTCGAACACACGCCGGCGGCGTAAAGACTACCATCGCCCACCTAAGTGCTTCGTGCGGACGAGCGAATCTTCATCTTGAACGTGCCCGCAATTTTGCCGTCCGCCGCGACTTCGGCACCTTGCCGATACGCGGATCGCGGGCGAGGACGAGTTCACACGCATGGTGCGCGGCCTCCTCGAAATCCGGCGCATCGGCGGGCAAAACCTGCCACCCCGTGACCTTCTTTCCGAGTACTGCGATCGAGCGCATATTCGGGAATTCGCGGCGCAGCGATTCGTGGTGCTCTTGAGTCGTCGCGAGCCACACTCCGTTGTCCGGCGACGAGCCGGGCTTGTCGCGCAGAATCAGCACGATCTTTTCCTCCACATAGACAGCCAGACAGCCGAACATGGGGTTGGTGCGAGGCGAGAGCGCGACGAGCGCGTCGAGCACAAACTCATGCGGAACAGCCTTGCGCTGCCGGGCAGCCGGAAGCGGGTCGCTCAACTGCTGACTTGTCTTTTTGCGGCGAGGTGCTGGCATGGGAGCTATTGTAAAAGGGACTTACTCTCGTATGACACTGGCTGCTGTTCCCCTGCCAGTTGTTCCAGCAAGCCCTTCAAGCGAGTAAGTATCGGCTCGGGCTGTTTCTCTTTCAGCGTGAATTTCAGGACTCCCGCGGGAGTGAACTGGCTGCCGCGTTCGCCATGGACGAAGCGTGCCAGGCGCTCGGGATCGACCGTGGCATTCTCGGTGAAACGGATGCTGACCACGTCGCGGCGGCGCTCGATCTGCGCCACGCCAATGCGCTGCGACAGCAGCTTCAGTTCGGCGTACTCCAGCAGGTTGCGTACGGGCGGCGGCGGGGCTCCGTAGCGATCGCCCAATTCAGCGGCCACGTCGTTGAGCTGCGCCTCGGTCTCGACTCCGGCCACGCGCTTATACATGCGCAGGCGCTGGTTCTCTTCCTCGATATAGTCGGTGGGAATGCGGATGTTGAGGCCGAGGTTAAGCTGGGTCTCGGGCGTGTCCGGTTCCAACTCGCCTTTGAGCTCGCGCACGGTGCGCTCCAGCATGCTGGTATAAAGCTCGAATCCCACTGCCTCGATGTGTCCGCTCTGCTGGCCACCCAGCAGGTTTCCGGCGCCACGCAGTTCAAGGTCGAGTGCGGCAATCTTGAAGCCTGCGCCCAAGTCGCTGAATTCCTTCAGCGCAGCCAGTCGACGGCGGGCCAGGTCGTTCAGTTCACGGTCCGGCGGGATCAGCAGGTAAGCGTAGGCGCGGCGGTCGGAACGGCCCACACGTCCACGTAACTGATACAGCTCCGACAATCCGTGACGGTCGGCGCGATTGATGATGATGGTGTTGCACAGCGGAATGTCGAGCCCGTTCTCGATGATGGTTGTCGCCACCAGGATGTCGGCTTCATGCCGCATGAAAGCCAGCATCACGCGCTCCAGTTCGGTCTCGCCCATCTGGCCGTGCCCGACAAGGATGCGCGCCTTGGGTACCATCTCGCGGATCTTCTCCGAGATTTCGTAGATACTCTCCACTCGGTTGTGGACGAAATACACCTGCCCGCTGCGCTCCAGCTCTTTTTCGATGGACGAGCGAATCAGCTTCTCGTCCCACGCCGCCACCACGGTCTGGATGGCCATGCGGTCTTTGGGTGGAGTCTCGATCACGCTCATATCGCGCAGGCCAAGCAGCGACATATGCAGCGTACGTGGGATCGGCGTGGCCGACATGGTGAGCACATCTACTTCCTTACGCAACTGTTTCAGCCGTTCTTTGTGGCGCACGCCGAAACGCTGTTCTTCATCTACGGTGACCAGGCCAAGATTGTTAAACCTCACGTCTTTCGATAGCAGGCGATGGGTTCCGATGACTATGTCCAGCTCGCCGGACTCGACTTTCGCCAGCGTTTCCTTCTGCTGCTTTGGAGTGCGGAAGCGGCTGAGCATGTCGATTTTGAGCGGGAACGCTGCAAAGCGCTGCCGGAAGGTGTTGTAGTGCTGGAAGGCGAGCACCGTGGTAGGCGCGAGCACTGCGACCTGGCGGCCGTCTTGCACCGCTTTGAACGCGGCGCGCATGGCAACTTCGGTCTTGCCGTAGCCGACGTCGCCGCACAGCAGGCGGTCCATTGGCGTTGACGCCTCCATGTCGCGCTTCACGTCGACGATGGCGTTCATCTGGTCTTCGGTCTCGCTGAACTCGAAGGCGCCTTCAAACTCGCGCTGCCACTCGCTGTCGGCGGCGAAGGCGTGTCCCTGCGCGGTCTTGCGCACAGCGTAGAGCTTGAGCAACTCTTCGGCCATGTCCTGCATGGCCTTTTTCACGCGCGCCTTGGTCTTCTGCCACTGCGCCGTCCCGAGCCGGTTCAATACCGGCTTCACGCCCTCCGACGAGCGATATTTCTGCACCAGGTCGAGACGCGTGAGCGGCACATACAGCCGCGCCCCTTCGGCATACTCCAGCACCATGAACTCCGCGGCGCCGCCGTCTTCCTGCGGAACCTCTTTCAGTCCCCGATACTGTCCGATGCCGTGCTCGACGTGCACCACGTAGTCACCCACGGCCAGGTCGCGGAAGTCGGAGAGAAATGCCGACACCTTAGACTTCTGAGGTTGCGGACGCCCGAGCGTGACTTCCGGCTCATCGAACAGGTCACGCGACCCGAACAGAATGAGGTTCGCTTCGGGGAAAACGACCCCCTCAGGCACGTAGGCCTTCACGATTGTGGTAGCCGCCATGTCGTCGGTGAAGTACGTGGACTCATCCACGTAGACTTCCTGGCCGGGCTTGGGAGTCCGGCTGCCGACCCGAAACGACAAGTTGTATTCGTTGAAAACGTCGGCCAGCCGCTCGACCTCTCCGGTGCTGGCGACCGCGAACACCACGCGCTTGCCCTCGCGCGTCAGTTTGCCAACCTCCTCCGTCATGGCCGCCACCGATCCGTGGAAGCGCGCCGTTGGCTGCGTCTGGAGCGTGATGTGTTCGTCTTCACCCGAATCTTCAATTCCAAGTTGCTCAATTGCAAGAGTCGGCAACTGTTGTAACGCTTCCTGCCACTGTTCGGGACTGAGATACAAATCCTCTGGGCGCACCAGGTTGCCAATGAGGCTGCGTTCATGTGACTCGGTGAGTCGCGTCCACCAACTGTCCTGGGCCTCGGTCAACACGTCAGGCTCGTCGAGAACAACCGTCGCTCCGGGAAACAGATCGAAGAAACTGCGATCGGCCCCGGCGACGGGAGCATAGAGTTCCCAACCCGGAAAGATACTCATCCCGGTTGAGCGCACCGCCTTCTCGATCGCATCCTCATCACCTTCGAGACGATGGCCTGAAAGGCGGGCGTTGATCGCCGCGAGCGTGTCTTCGTCCACCGGCGTTTCCGTCAACGGAAGCAACACCGCCTCTTCCGTGGACGCGGCTGAACGCTGGGTGGCGGGATCGAATTTGCGAATTGACTCGACCTCGTCGCCGAACAGCTCGATGCGCACCGGACGCTCCGACTCCGGCGGATAGACGTCGAGCAGTCCGCCACGATGAGCAAACTCACCCGGCATCTCCACTACGTCCACCTGGTTGTAGCCAGCCAGACGTAGGTGCTCCACCAGGCGCTCGGGATCCGCCATCTCGCCGCGGCGAACGATGCGCGCTAGGTCTGCGTAGAACGAAGGGTCACGCAGACGCATGCTGGCTGCCGAAAATGGCGTGATCACCACGCTGGCTGCGCCGGTCGCGATCTTCCACAACGCGGTGGCGCGCGCTTCTTGAATCTCGGGATGTGGCGATTGGCTTTCGAAAGGCAGCACGTCGTAAGCCGGAAGGCCGATGATGGAATCAGAAGAGACTGCTCCCGTCAATTCCGCAAGGGAGCGGACCACCGGTAGCAGTTCGTCCACGGCACGGTTGTCGCTCACCACAACGACAAGCGGGTGGGACGTTGCGCGATTCAACAGCGCATAAAACAGGGCCTTGCCGGTGGGAGTCAGTCCGGAGACACGTATCCGCCCCGCGCCGCCCTTCACCCGGGCTATGGCACGCAGAAACGCAGGAGACTTTTCCACGTCCGCAAAAATTTCGCGGACGAACGGGAGGATCACCTTGTCATTCTAACAGTCAACAATGGTCCGCTCAGAATTCCAGATGCAGTCGCAAGCCCGGCACGCTGACGGGTCCGCGGTCGCGGTTATAGCCAGGGTTGTTGATGTGCTGGTAATCGACGGCGAAGTACAGTCCGCGCCAGGCGTGGACGGTATAGAAAGCTTCCTCGATGGTTTCGCGGCCATAGTTCAAAGCGCCGTCACCCAGGAGAAATCCCAACCCGCCATCCGCCAGGTAGGTCTGATGGTAAGCGCCGATTCCGTTCGACAAGAAGGTCGCGCCCAGGCGATCGAGGCTACGATGCCAGCGTGTGCCCTTGGCGTAAACGCCCAACTGAAGGACGCTCTCGGCCTCGGTATAGCAGAACGACTCGTACTTGCTGTCCGCCCATCCCCAGCGCCCAAAGGCCCACACATCGCTCGACAGCTCTTGCTGGAAGTTGATGCCGAATCCGTACTTGATCGTCCCCTGCTTGCGGGTGGCGATGATGTTGGGCGGCTGCGTTGGGTCTGCGAGGTAGAGATCAATGGCCTCACGATAGGTGCCCATGTTGCCGTGGTTGACGTAATCGAGGAAACGAACGGTCGTGTCTTTGTTCTTCAGCAGCTTGTAGCGCAGCTCCAACTCAATGTTTTCGGCGCGAGCACGGGCGACGTCAGCGTCAAGGTTAGGGCCATTGGCGACCTTGGGCATCAAGACTTCGGCGAAGCGCAGGCCCCAGTTGCGGTCTTCATAATCCAGAATCGCTCCCACGGTATAACCACGCGTATCGGCAGCATAGTCCCATGCGCCATTATTGGCGGCCGTCCAGTTCAGGAATTGGTAATGGCTGTCCGATCCGCCAACATTGTTGTCGAAAAAGTCGGCCATCGAGAATTTGCCAAAACGAATTTCCAACCGCCGTATCGGAACCTGGGTGGCTAAAGTGAGCGGGCCGCGCGGGATTTCGATCTTCTCTTTGGAAAATGGGATGATCTGCTGGAACATCAGCCGCGCGATATAAGGCGCGGTACCAACCTGAGGGTTGCGAACGACGTCGAGGTTGGTGAATCCCGCCAAGCCAAGGGCGCCGCTGATGCCTCCCCATCCCGCCTCTTCGACATCGAGATACAGAATGGAACTCGGGCTGAATTCGTAACCGGTGAAAAGCGTCAGCACGCGCGACGTAGCTTGTTCGGCGGTGTCGTGCAGGCTGTTCGGGCCACTGTACGCGGCATAGAAGTCTCCATGCGCCTGGAAGACGAAGTTGGCTTGTCCCGAGACCCACCACTTCGCCGTGCTGGAATGCTCGAAAAAAGTGTCGCGCGGTCCGGAAGCGTCCGGCGTGCTGGCCTCCGCGGGAGCGTCCTGCGTCCATCCCGTGGCGGTCAGGGCGGCTAGACAGAGCAATACCCAGATGGAGAGGGTCAGCGCCGACCATCCAATGGCCGCCGCCCATGAATCGTACCGGATTGGACTGCCCTGCCTCACACCCTTCGTCCCGCATTGCCTTGCCGCCGAGCGAATGTCATGGGCGGGCGGCAATCGTTTCAGTTTCACATGCCTGTGTTACAGGCGGGTTACGGCCCTCAGAGGGCCCGATCTGGACATCAACGATATCCGGCAGGCCTTGAATCGACCAGCGGGTGAGCAGTTCTGGCCGAGCCCCTTCCTAAACCTGCCAAATGAGGCGCAGTGGGCGGCTATTCTCGTCGTAGGCGCGGATGTTGTACATGTTCCCCTCCTTCGGATTCTGCGATGCCCTGCAGGAGTGTCCGATAGAGGGCGACTCTCGCTCACATCACGGTTCTGGCTCCGTGAGGCGGCGAGGGAGAGATCAGACTCTACTCAAGCGGCGCCACCCGAAACCGCTGGCAGCTTGCGAACGACTTGGAGGATCTTGCGTGACTGGTTCGCTCATAGGTCCATGGCGATTGCATCGCCTTGACGTTTATAGCATACGGGGGTAGGGTATATGCAAGCGTTTTCTGGCAGGAAATTGCGCCCGCGCTTGCGATCGCAGAACCGCCTGACGATTCGCCACAGTGCGCAGGGTTTGAACTATTCCGCTGTCCGCCGATAACACTGCCGGTTGGTTCCTGGGGCATCAGGAACCCAAACATATCCGGGTTGATCTGGTCCGGTCAGGCCGTTCGCCGCTGATCCACGCGGAACCTTCTCGCGGCCAGGATCGCGAGGACGATGAAGATCCCCAGATTCACGAGTTGCGCAATGACGAAGGGCTTCTCGGTCTGGGTTGGAGCCATGGCGTTCAGGGCAGGCACCTTACGAAACGCCTGTACGATGGCCACGAAAACGTTCAGATAAAGCGTAGTGGCCACCCCCACCACAAAGATCCAGCGCGAGGCTCCGGCGAGTTCAAACCAGTACCGTGCCCAGATCACAATCACCAGCACCAATAGAGATATGAGGCCAAGTACGTGGGATGGAAAAAGGCGCTCAAACGGAAAGAGGAACCCGGTTACGCAGGCTGCCATCGTGGTGAGAATGAAAATTATCGTCCAGCCATCCAGCCGCTTCCCTGCCAGCAACCCAATCATCACGATGAACCCAGTGCCGATGCCCGCCAGGCTGAGCACGACGTGGACCAGGGTGAACGTCGACGTTGACAACTCGAGAATCATGGCGCATCTCCTTCATTCCGAACACGTCAGAAGGCCTGGAGAATACTCTCGTTGACTGATAAGGGCCGGACTAGTTGCAGGATTCCGAGGTCGTGGCGGAACCTTGGCCCAACGTCGCCGCGCTGCGGTTGCCGATGACAACTGGTTATAGCCCGGCTTGCAGTGGCACCACGATTGGTTTGTAAACGAATTGTGTCTACCGCGAGTTGACGAAGAGCAAGTCCCTAACAAAATGCGTCAGCATTGAGCCCACTATACTGACGGGGAGGCTCTTCACACTCCACTATCATGCTACTTGAATGCCCGCACTACTTGTCAGTGCTCCGAGTGCTCGACACTCTATTTATTGTATTACTATCTACACTAAGAAGACGTAGCTGCCTAGCAGCAGTTTTATACGCTAGAAAGCGTGTTTCAAAAGTGATTCTTTGAAGGGGTACACGCCTCAGGCCGCGCCGTTCTGAGGCTTATAAACTTGGGCCTTAACCTGGAGGAAACAAGCTGCTTGCTGTCAAGCGATCTTTGAAACACGATCTACGAGATTAATGCCAGAGACCCTGTAGTCGCCACCAAAGTGGACATACTGAAATAGCAATTGTGCGTCGCGTCTACGGTTGGGAACTCAGAAGGGGAACCTGGTTGATCGAGCCTGTCTTAACGAGGAATCTGATCAAGTCAACTGGACTAGCATCAAGATGCCATATTCGACTGAGGCAAATTGGAAGCTTCAAGTTACGCTAGCTTCCCGTGGAAATACGCCATGTTATCGAAGTTAATTCCAAGATTGATACCATTTTATTCGGCGAAACTGGATGAGCGTGATGTGCGACGAAGAACCCACTGTTGGTTCGTTATGACTCCCCTCCCTGGATACTCCCAAGTCCAAAAGGGTGAAGGGAATGTCCTTTTGGCCGTCCCCAGCTAGACCGGGCAGTTCTGTAGGGTTCAAGCTTGTCAAAGATCCGATTTTGTCCGCAGCCTGAGTGCGGACCCGACAGGCGACACCAATCCCTCGCCTCACCAACCGACTTCATGCATCACGTTAACCCGAGGGTAAAAGGACGTGGAACACCTAGGCCTGTGATAAGGGAAGGCAGGTAGGGAGTTCGTTCCTCGGCCATCAGCCCAGGTCAGCAAGAGGCGGGGCGAACCTGAGGCAACAGCCGGTTTGCAGCGGAGTCTCGCCGAAACCCACTAAACCGCCACACTCAAATGATCAACGGCAAGTGGGAACCCGATGGGCCGATCGGCTCAGCTATGCCGCGCCACCCAAAGTAGCAGGGTGAAGACAACGAGTTCTCCAGTTGCGCATCTCAGGGCGCTCGGCGACACCCACCTGGTCCAGGTGCTCGAGGTCCCGGGCAAACTCGCTGGCGCGCGCGTAGCGGTTCTTCCACTCGTGCTCCATGGCGCGATAGATCACTTCCTGCAACTGCGGTGAGATCGTAGGATCGAGCTCGCGCGGCGGCACCGGATTATTCAGCAGCCGGTCGTTCATGATCAGGAAGGAATTATTCCCAGTGAAAGGTACCTTCCCGGTCACCATCTCGTAGAGCATGACTCCGACGGCGTACAAATCACTGCGTGCATCGCCACGTTTGGCTTTGACCTGCTCGGGCGAGATGTAATCCGGCGTTCCCATGGTTTGCGACAAATTAGCAAAGGTCAGCCGACGGCCGCGCAGGTCGGACGCGATGCCGAAGTCGATGAGCTTGATGTTGTCCTCAGCATCCACCATCACGTTTTCCGGCTTCAGGTCGCGGTGCACGATGCCGCGATCGTGGATGTATTGCAATGCGTCCAGAATCCGTGTCGTGATCTTGATGACGCGGTCGAGCGGCAGTTTCTTTTGCTGGTTGAGGATTTCCCGCAACAGCCGGCCGTCCACCCACTCCATGACCATGTAAACCTGGCTGCGGTGATCGTCGGTGAAGACCTTCATCACGCCAAGATGGTCCATGTTCTTGCCGATCTCTTCCTCGCGACGGAAACGGTCGTAAAGAAGCGGATCGCTCTCCATTTCCGCGTGAGGAATCTTGATGGCGACCTGGCGGTCGTTGCGAAGATCGGTGGCACGGTAAATCGACGCCATCCCGCTGCGTGCGATCAGTTCGTCAATGCGGTAGTGGTCGAGTTGTTCGTCAGTACGGACTGGAGTCATGCTATCCGGATTGGAGTATTTCCGTGAAACGCGAAGCTCGTCTCGAAAAAGCCAGCCGATCGTGAGTGCCACAATCATGTCAGAAAAATGGGGCATTCGGCATAAAGATTCCATAAGGAGTTCGCAGGTACAAAGCCAGTCAACCTTACCGGATTTTGTACGGGCGGCCGCGATACATGCCGGTGCGCTCGACGTCGTGAACCCGTATCAACTGCACGCTGATGTTGTCGCTGCCATCGCGCTGTTTGGCGAGAGCGATGAGTCTCTCGGCCGCCGTGAACAGATTTTGGTTTTGCGTCACTATGGTCGCAATGTCTGCCTCAGGCACAGGCCCGTGGAGTCCATCCGAGCAGAGCACCAGTACGTCTCCCTTCTGCACCTGGACATCGTTGATCTCTACCGCCACGAACAGGTCATTGCCAACTGAGCGGGTCAGCAAGTGCTTGTTGGTCGACTCGGCAGCCTCCTGCGCGGAGAGTATTCCCAGACGCGCTTGTTCGTTGACAACGGTATGATCGTTTGTGATTTGTTTGGGCTGGCCGGAACGAACCAGATAGCATCGCGAGTCTCCGACATGCGCAACCACGGCACGATCGAAGCGTAGCGCACAGGCGACCAGCGTCGTGGCCATTGCCGAGCGAGTACCGGTGGATCCGCCCGTCTCATACACCTGGGTATTGGCGGCCTGCACCAGCCGAGTCAGAAGCGCCTTGTGCGGTTGGCGCTATCGTCCCCCACCCTAGTCCTCCGACCCAGGTTATTTTCCTTCCCCCGGAACTTTTCGCGTGCTGGCGGCATTACAGGTGTGAACAATGCGAGTTGTACGAGGGGCGGCCGAAGGAGATGCACCGGCAACCATGATCAGCGATGAAGTCTTGATGCTCGCGTTCCAGCAAGGTTCGGGCGAGGCTTTCGATGAACTGTACGCCAGGTACAGGGGGCCGCTCCACGAATTCTTCCGCCGGCGACTCAACAGCGAATTGCGCGCCGAAGACCTGGCGCAAGAGACATTCCTGGTGGTGATCCGCGGCGCCGATCGTTACCAGCCCCGCGCGCTGGTTCGAACTTATCTGTATGCCATTGCACTGAAGCTTCTCATGTCGGAGCGGCGCAAGCGCGTCCACGACGGGCCAGATGTGGAGTCGATTGCCGGGCCAGCTAACTATGGGTCCACTGAACGCGAGCTGTGGCTGCGTGAGGGTCTGCAAAAACTCGACCAGACAGAGCGGGAAATCCTGATGCTGCGTGAGTACGAGCAGTTGAGCTACAGCGAGATTGCCGGACTATTGCACTTGCCGTTGAACACGGTGCGATCGCGGCTGTTCCGGGCGCGCATCGCTCTGAAACATCACTTGGTCTCAGATGCGACACAGCAATCATCGGCGGCAAGCGACGTTGCGCCTGCTCCGCGGGTGGCTAACCCGGCAGAGGGCGAGGCCTGATATGCGAGAGAACACACATCCGCTGGAACAAGAAGAAGTGATGGCTTACCTCGACGGTGAGCTAGCGAGCGAAGCCGCGGCCAAGGCCGAAGAGCATCTGCGGGACTGCCGTGAGTGCCAGGACCTGGCGGCGGACCTGCAAAGCGTTTCGCGCCAGATGGCTTCGTGGCAACTCACCGACCCTGGACCGCAGAAGACCCCGGCACTCGTCACCGCTCTGCAACAGCGCGAAACTAAATTCGGGCACGGCTCTGGCCGCGGTAATTCTTTTTGGCGCAAAGTTTTCGCCGGTTCCCGGATTCCTGGCTGGGTATGGGCGGCTTCGGCTGCTGCACTGGTGCTTGTGATTGTGGGAACCCTGACGACGTCACGATATCAGGCGACCCCCGCCGAACAGATGATGATGCGTCAAGCAACGACCACCGCAGAGCGACCGCTCAACGAACCTGCGGCTATGCTTTCGGCTCCGCGACAAAGTAACGTCAATGGTGCGGACAGCGGCGATCGTGACCGGTTGCGCGAACTGCGAGTTCAAGCGGCCTCCAACGTGGAGCTCAGCTCAAATTCGGCTGTGGACGCGCCGCGCGCTGCCGGAGGGGGTGCTGCCAAGGGCGCGGCCGTCACGCCGCCATCGTCGGCTGCCAATAGTCCCATGATTGCCCGGGCCGCGCAGCTTACGATCATTGTTAAGGATTTCGACACTTCTCAGAAACGGCTGGAAGAAATACTGCGACGCCATGGTGGCTACGTCGGCGAGATGACGACCAGCGCTCCCGAAGGCGCGGATCGCAAGCTCTCGGCGACTCTGCGCGTTCCCGCCAGCCAGCTCGATGCCACTATCTCAGAGGTAAAAGAACTCGGTCGCGTCGAGTCGGAATCACAGAGCGGTGAGGAAGTCACTGCCCAGTACATCGATCTGCAAGCGCGCCTCACCAACGCCCGCAATACCGAGCAGCGGCTGACCGAACTTCTGCGGCGCCAGACTGGCAAGCTCGACGAAGTTGTGACCGTGGAAGAAAAAATCAGCGACGTCCGCGAACAGATCGAGCGCATGGAGGCTGAGCGAAAGAACTTGAGCCGGCGGGTAGACTTCGGGACCTTGAGCGTCTCGCTCTCCGAAGAACGCAAGACACAGCTTCAGGTCATGCCCCCTTCGATTGGAACTCAGTTCCACAACGCCGCAGTGGAAGGTTATAGAAGCGTGGTCGATGGAATCGTCAGCCTTCTCGTCCTCCTCATGTCCTGGGGACCCAGCCTGCTTCTCTGGGGAGCGATCCTCTTCTTCCCCACCCGATTTGCCTGGAGAAGGCTGCGCCGCGATGAGGCCTGAGTTGCACGAACTCGATCGGGTATCAACGCTGGAGGCAGTCAAGTCGTTCCTTTGTCAGCAGCGAGATAGTTCGATGTGAGAATGTTTCGCGAACGATTGCTACTTAGTTAATTCGCCGCTGCATTCACTCGCGTGGCGGTGCCTTCCATCACCGTGGCCCAGCCGCCTTTGGGATCGGCAACCTCGGACTTGAAGCTATAAGTATTCGGGCCCGTCTCGACGATGGTATATCGTCCCTTGATCACCAAGCCGTTCAGCTTCTCTTCCGATTGCCAGGTCCAGGTGTTGCCGTTGATATGGCCGATCGCGACCTGGTGCTCTCCGAGGCTGTTGTACACGTTGTAGGTGTACACCTTGTCTTCCGGGTTGTATCCCATCACCCGCTTACTATTGACCGTGCCCAGCGAAGACTTCATCGAGGTCTTGGTTTCGAGGAAGTAGCCGTCGGTGACAAACTCGCCGTGCTCCTTGAGGGTGAAGGGAGCCGCCGGTGTGTTAGGACTGATCTTCGAGGTTCCCGACGCGGTCCAATCCCCCAGAAAGTAGCTCATGCGCTGATGCTGTGACGTGAGTCCGGGGGCGGATGCCTGTTGCGGGGCCTGGGCTATGACAGGTGAAGAAAGAAGCAAAGTGAAAATACCGATGATGGCGGAGCGATTCATGCGAACGGTCTCCTCGGAGCATAAGTCAGCCGCGGATCTTCGCGGACCAGCGCGGATCGGAACAAAAATAACACGGGCGTCGCGATGTGTCGGGCAACCCCATGGCTTACCTGTTCAAACGGCCTTAGCCTTATCCGTGAAATCCGTAGCCGCCCCAAACTTTTCTGGGCCGAAAGGTGTCGTAGCACGTGGCGGCAGCTCTACTCCACGTGATGCCGCACCACGCGCTCTGACAGGTTGCACAGGATCTCGTAGGCGATGGTGTCGGACCAGCGCGCATGATCGACGGCAGTGATGCGCTCATCGCCGCTTCGCCCGATGAGCACCACCTCGTCACCAATTTCCACGCCCGGGATATGGCTGACGTCGACGATGGTGAGGTCCATGGATATGCGGCCCACGAAGGGAGCACGCTGTCCGCGCAGCAGCACGTAGCCGCTGGGCGAAAGCTTGCGGTAGAGTCCGTCGCCGTAGCCCGCGGCAATCACCGCCACGCGCGCTGGTGACTTGGTGATGTAGGCGCCGTTATAGCCCAGCGCCTGGCCTGTGGGAACGTTGCGCACAGAAAGCACGCGCGTCTTCCACGACAAGGCGGGCCTTAGTCCCAGCAATTCATGTTGTTCGACAGGATTGCCGTCGCGGTAAACCAGCGGAAGTTCGTAGCCATAGATTGCCATTCCAGGGCGCACGAAGTTGTACCAGCTGTCGGGTCTCCCGAGGGTAGCGCTACTGTTTGCGAGGTGACGTATCGGCGGATGCAGACCATGGCTCGCGAGAGTGCGCAACGCCTGTTTGAACCGCTCCTGCTGGCGCAGCGCGTCGGCGGCATCCAGCACCTCGGCGGAGGCCAGGTGGCTGAAGACGCCTTCCAGCTCGACTTGCGGGATGGCTTTAATCCGCTCGGAAAAGTTGTCGAGTTCGGAAAGCGATAATCCGAGTCGCGCCATTCCGGTGTCGAGTTTGAGATGTACCGGAACCGGATCGCGGCGCCCGATGCGCGTGGCTGCCATTGCAACCGAATCAACGTCCTCGAGGCGCGAAACGGTCGGAGTTAACCCGTAATGCAGCGCGTCTTCCTCTTCGCCGCGCCAGGCGCCCACCAGAATGAGGATGCGGCTGCCTATTCCAGCATCTCGCAGCGCAACGCCCTCGTCGGTCGAAGTGACGCCAAACCAGGAGGCGCCCTCCTCTTCGAGGGCCCGCGCGCAATTCTCGGAACCGTGTCCATAGGCATCGCACTTCACTACCGCGCAGATGGTGACAGTCGGTCCCACATGCCGTTGCAAAGTGCGAAAATTGTGGCGCAGCGCCGAGACAGACACCTCGGCCCAATTGGGACGGGTGGAAGCGCGCACCGATGTTAAGGTTGGCTGCAAGCCACGATGATAACAAGATTCTCCAGCACCATACCTCCAACCACGTTGGCAGTCTTGGCAACCATACTCACCCGCTTCGCGGCGTATCGAAAGACGGCGCCCATTAGCTGTCCCGGATGCACGACGGTTGGCATGTTGGCGCTAATGGCTGTGCAACTTTAGTAGCAATAAGGTGTGATAATCACAGTTGCAGCTGTTAGCGCGTGCTATAACAACACCGAAGCATTGCAATTGGTAACACTATTGGTAACACTTACGTCTTGCAGAAAGTCGCTCGACATAGAACGTCAGAGCAATTGGGAGTGCATTCGTGATACGCATTGGATTGCGTCACGAATGGCGGGGGGCCCGATTGCATATGCTTCCCTTTGAGCAGTCGGTATGATCAACATTATCATTGCTGACCAGCAGGCGATCTTTCGTGCCGGCGTGGCCAAGGTTCTGGCAGTTGAGGATGATCTTCGCATAGTAGGACAGCCCCAGTCGTCCGAGCAGATGCTGAATGCATTGGAACGGCTGCGCGCTCATGTCCTGCTGGTTTCAACCAGTTTCGTCTCGCTGTTTTCCGAGATTCAGGCGCTGACTGTGCCCCACTCCACCGCAATCCTGGTACTGGCCGAGAGCAGCGACGAAGCCTCTGCGTTTATCGCTATGGGAGCACAAGGGGTCGTGTACCGTTCCGTCAATGGGCCGACCATCGTGGAAGCAGTTCGCCGCCTGGCACACGGCGAGACTTTCGTCCACAGTCCCAACACGGCGGTCAACGAAATCAGTGAGGACCTGGTCGGCATACGGGTGCGCGACCGGTTGTCGGAAAAAGAACTTCGTATCGTCGCTGCTGTAGTGCGCGGTTATAAGAATCGAGAGATCGCCGATCAGCTCTACACCACCGAGCAGGTCATTAAGAACGCGCTGCGCGTCGTTTTCGACAAGATCGGCGTATCCGATCGCTTGGAACTGGCCTTATTTGTGCTACACCATCGCATGCTGGCGCATGCCACTGCCTCGGTGCGCATCGATACTGAGCCTCCGCGGCCAAGACGAGGCGGATTGCGAAACTCTCTGCCGTCTTCGGTTCCATCCCACCTCAAGATGTAGCGCAACGTCTCGATCGGCAACCCTGGCTTTGTCCGCAGCAACCCGAGATTCGCCTTATCAGGGATGGAAATTCAGGAGGCTCGTTCTAGTTCTCACTCTGGATGGGCTTCACCAGGTCGTTGATTACGCTGATGAGCTCCTCCGGGTTAACGGGCTTCTCCAAGTAGTAATCGGCAAGTGGATCGGGAGCCTGAAAGGCCTCGTTGACGTAGCCGGAAATCACCACTACCGGAGTGTCGGAATGTTTCCGGACGGCCACCACGATGTCGCGGCCGTTGGCGTTGTGGAGGCGCCAGTCGGTTACCACCACGTCATACTGGTTGGACTCGATCAGGGCAATCGCCTCGCTGGCGGAAGTCGCGGGTGTGGCTTGGTGACCAGCGGTCTCCAGGATGATGCACTTTAGTCTGGCAGCGTGCTGTTCGTCGTCCACGCAAAGAATTCTTGCCATAAATATCGCTCGAGTTTCTGGTCCTGGCTCTCACCCTATCGGCAGTTCGTCAACGAAGAGCACGCGAATGCATGCCAGCTACATGTCATTGTTCAGCACGCAGCGGTCAATGTCAAACCGGTTTTGTACGGCGGATTTGTGCGCGCGAAACGAATCGCAGGCGGCTGAGCCACGAGCCGCGTACCCGCATTTATTTGCTTGACGAATGCAAGTATATCGATATACGATGGTGCAGTGAAATCCCTGGCAAACTCCGATAGCGTGCAGAAATGGTGGGACGAGATTGAGCGCATGTCCCGTATCCTCGGCCAGATTGGCCCTGACGAAGTTTGTTGCGACGGCCTCAGTCAGCGGCAGACGGCCATCCTGCGGGTCCTGGTTTCCAAGGAAGGAGCGCGCCTGACGGACCTGGCATCCCTCTCCGGAATCACCCCCAGCGCGATGACTCGCGTGCTGGAGAAATTGGAAGCTCGTGGCCTGGTCGAACGTGTACGCGGCACGCACTCGGATGGACGCGCGGCCATGGTGCGCATCACCGCCTCAGGTCGCCGCACCCGCAAGCTGCTCGATCAACTCATGCGCAGCCGCACCCAGCAAATCATGGATTCAATTCCGCCCCAGCAGCAGGCGGACGTTCTTAACGCGCTCGCACTGTTAAACAACGCCATCGAAAGCGCCGGTTGCTGTGCCCTGAACGCACCGGTCGCGAAACTGACCACCATCAAGGAGGAGAAATGAAGAACGAAGTGATTACCACCGCAGTAGAAGAACACTACGCCGCCGTTGCGCGCGGAGAGGCCTCGGCATGCGGCGCTCCCGTCGAAGACGTAGCACGTTCCATTGGATATAGCGACGAAGAGCTGGCGCTGGCGGGCGACGCGAACTTGGGTCTGGGCTGCGGTAATCCGCTGGCATTGACCGAAATCAAGCCGGGCATGACGGTGCTGGATTTGGGATCAGGCGCGGGCTTCGACGCTTTCCTCGCGTGGCACCGAGTCGGTTCCACGGGGCACGTGATCGGCGTCGATATGACCGACGACATGCTCGACCTCGCGCGGGACAACGCGGCCAAGCGTAGCGCCATCAATGTTGAATTCCGCAAGGGATTCATCGAAGACCTGCCGGTAGACAGCGGCACGGTGGACTACGTCATCAGTAACTGTGTGATTAACCTGTCGCCTGACAAACCTGCGGTCTTCCGCGAGATTGCCCGCGTGCTCAAGCCCGGTGGACACTTCGCGGTCAGCGACATCGTGTTGTTGAAGGCGCTGCCTGAAACGCTGGTGCGCGACATCAGCGCGTACGTGGGCTGCATCTCCGGCGCCAGCCTGCTGACCGACTACCTGGGCACGGCGCTGGCCGCGGGTTTGCGTGATCTCAGCATTCCGCAGATCGCCTATGGCCCCGACCTGGTGAAGGTGCTGGCTCCCGAAGGGTTTGCAAGCGCGAAGGGAAGCTCCTGCTGCGGTTCGACCGTGTCGGTAGCCTCGCTGAAGAATCCCGACGCGCTGGTGCGGCAGGCAGCCGAGGCCGTGGCTTCCATCAAGCTGCACGGAAGAAAGTAGCGCGAAGGCAGGGGCATGCAAGACCTTTACAACGTGCTCTTCTTGTGCACCGGAAATTCGGCGCGGTCGATCATGGCCGAAGCCATCATGAACTATCGGGGCAAGCCGCGCTTCCATGCCTTTAGTGCGGGCAGCCATCCTTCTGGTACGGTGCGGCCCGAGGCGTTGCGTGAACTGCAGCGAGCGAACTTGCCGACCGCGGACGCGCGCAGCAAGAGCTGGGACGAATTCGCCCAGCCTGGCGCCCCGGAGATGAACTTCGTCTTCACTGTGTGCGACAACGCCGCTAACGAAGTCTGCCCCATCTGGCCGGGTCAGCCGATGACAGCGCACTGGGGCATCGCCGATCCTGCGGCAGTCCAAGGCACGCCGGACGAAATCGAGCGCGCATTTCGCGAGGCCTTTGTGGCGCTCGACCGGCGCATCGGATTGTTTCTCAGCCTGCCGCTGCAATCGCTCGATCGCCTTGCAATCCAGAGGGAAATCAATCGCATTGGCAAACAATAATTGCGGCCTGACGTGCCGCACGGAATGGAAATGAAGACCAGCAGCCGTCTCAGTTTTCTGGATCGCTATCTCACCGCTTGGATCTTCGGTGCGATGGCGCTGGGGGTGTTGCTGGGATGGCTGGTCCCCGGAGTCGTGCCGTTCCTCAACCACTTCAGCGTGGGCACAACCTCCATCCCCATCGCGATCGGGTTGATCGTGATGATGTATCCGCCGTTTACCAAGGTGCGATACGAGGAGTTGCCGGAGGTCTTCCGCAACAAGCGCGTGCTCGGTTTGTCGCTGGTGCAGAACTGGGTGGTCGGGCCGGTGCTGATGTTTGTGCTGGCCATCGTATTTCTGCGCGGCTATCCCGAGTACATGGCCGGGCTCATCATGATCGGGCTGGCGCGTTGTATCGCGATGGTCATCGTGTGGAACGAGCTAGCCAAAGGCGACACCGACTACGCCGCCGGGCTGGTCGCCTTCAACTCGCTCTTCCAGGTTTTCTTCTACTCGCTGTACGCATGGGTATTCATTACCGTGCTGCCGGCGAAGCTCGGTCTGACGGGCGCCGTTGTGCATGTCTCCATCGGCGAGATTGCCCGCAGCGTCTTCATCTACCTCGGTATTCCGTTTCTCGCAGGATATCTGACGCGAACGCTGCTGGTGCGCGCCAAGGGACGCGACTGGTACGACCATCATTTCGTACCGCGTGTCAGCCCGCTCACGCTGATCGCGCTGCTGTTCACCATCGTGGTGATGTTCTCGCTCAAGGGCGAGTACATCGTGCGGCTGCCCTTGGACGTGCTGCGTATCGCGGTGCCGCTGTTGATCTACTTCGTGGTCATGTTCCTGGTGTCGTTTTATATGGGCCGCAAGCTAGGGGCGGACTACTCGAAGACCACTACTCTGGCGTTTACGGCTGCCTCCAACAACTTTGAATTGGCGATTGCAGTGGCCGTGTCAGTGTTCGGCATCAACTCGGGAGCAGCATTTGCGGCGGTCATCGGTCCCCTAGTCGAGGTGCCGGTGATGATCGCCCTCGTGAACGTCGCGTTCTACTTCCAGCGGCGTTATTACAGCAATGAAGTCGCAAAGAGTGTTCCCGTCTCCATCTGATGGCCGTAGAGCCGAAGCGCAAATAGCGCCATGGCCGAAATATCGATCAACGTCACTTCAGACTGGGCAGCTTTAGCGCGATCAATTTACCAGGGTCAAGATACTCGCCACTCCAGCGCACCGACATGTGCAGGTGCGGGCCCGTGACGCGACCGGTGCCTCCACTGAGGGCGATGATCTGGCCTTTCTCGACCTTGTCGCCTTCCTGCACGTCGAACTTGGAGAGGTGCATGTACATGGTCATGAATCCGAGGCCGTGATCGATGACCACGCAATTGCCTTCGTAGAAAAGCTCGCGCGCCAGCACTACTTCGCCGGCGTTTGAAGCATGCACGGGAGTTCCCGAGGGCGCGCGAAAATCCTCGCCACGATGCACGCTGGCGAGTTTGCCGTTGAAGGTGCGGCTGGTGCCGAAGGTCTCGGAGACTTCGGAAGCAACCGGCGCGACAAAATTTCCCGACCACTCGGGAACCGTGATGAGATGGGCGAATGCGACGTTCTTAATCTCCTTTTCGGCCTCAATTCGCTTCAGCGTTTCCGGATCAGGCGTGACGTACTTCTGCGGCACGGTCAGGCGCGACGTCTTATACTTAGCGGTCCGTACCGTCACCGGCCGTACCTGGCGCAGCACGCGGCCGTCGCGCATCACCGCTTCCAGTGCGAGATCGTAGTTGCCGGGCTTGGTTTCAAGCGCAACACCTGCCAGCGCATACCACGCGCTGCCCGAACCGGGCGAAAACGCCAGATCGTGTCCCATCCACGTCGCCGTGATTTTCTGAGGCGTTCCCTTCACCGCAACGCTGAACAGGCAGATTGAACCATTCACCAGCACCTGGGGTTGCCATGAAATTGTCGAAATGCTTGCAGTCTCGCCAGCGCCGCCTGCGATGGCTGTAACCAGCAGAAACAGTATCGTGAAACCGAGATGACGCACACGCATGAATGATTCGTAGCCGAAAGGAAGTGTCCCTGTATCAGACTACTGTGCAGCACCCATATTTCGCCAGTGCGCTGCGTCGCCGCAGTTGACCTTGCGGATACGTCCGGAATTTCCCGTGCCGCGATAAGGAAAAAGGCCGGGATGGGGGACACCGGCCCTGGTCGTCTGCTCGTTGCGAAACTGCATAACTAACGCAGCGATGCAACGGTCGCGACTGACCGGCCGCGCTGGGCCGCGGCAATTTGCGTCTTCTGTTCCGCGAACTTCACTCCTGCGGTATCGGTCCTCAGGTCAGCCAGCACATGGTTACCACCGATAACATCGAAGTCCACCGTGGGACTGGGGAAGCCCTCGTCAACGAAGTTGCCATAGCGCCCGGAATCACCCGGGAGCGCCAGTATCACGTCCTTGCGACCGGTCGCCGTGTTGGTCAACCTTACTGTGTTGTCTTGCTCGTTAAACGCGAACCGGTACACTCCGGCTGGAAGCTGCTGATCGCCGGCATAGAAACTGAACGGAACGTTGGCGGTCACTCGATCGGTCAATCTCTGCGCCATTGAAACCGCGGTTATCGCCAGCGTGACGACCACCAGCATCACGAAATTGCGAACGGTTCTTTCCATGACATCCTCCTCCTTTGCGCCTGCCATGCTTGACCCGGACATCGCACTCGCCGTCCCGGCATATGGCTCTGTGCGCAATGGTCTTGCTTGAGTAGACTCAGCGGCGCGGCCAGAGTTCCGCATTCGCGACGCCGATGGGATGGGCGCTGCGGATTGTGACATGAAAAGACTCACGCTGGGATGAGCAGCAACTCGGCAAGAAACACAACCAGGTAGACGTGCTGCGACTATGGGCAGGATGTGCCTCACAGCAGGACCTACGGCGGTCTTCGGATGCACCTTACCATGCTGGATGAACCAATAGAAAAGGCCGGGGCTTGGACACCCGGCCTTTGTCGTCTAATTTTGCGCAACTACGCACCTAGCGCAGCGACGCAGCGATGGCGATGGAACCTCTGCGCGTCGCCGACGCTAGCATAGCTTTCTCTTCGGGGAAATTGACGCCTGCACTGGAAGTCTTGAGATCGGCCAGCATGTGAGTGTCGCCGACTACATCAAACTCCACCACAGCCTCGCCAGCGTCCTCGCCGTCACCGGGACGCGCCAGTAACGCAAAGCTGCGCCCCGTAGTCTTGTTACGCAGCGTCACGCTGTGATCTCCGTAGTTCACTTCGAACTGATACATCCCGGCTGGAAGCTGCTGTTCGCCGGCATAGAAATTGAAAGGGATGTTGGCGTTCACGCGATAGGTGTCATCCTGCGCCATGGAAAGGCCGGTCAGCGCCATCGCGAAAACAACCAGAACCACGAAATTGCGAACGGTGTTCTTCATGACATTCTCCTTTTTGTGTTGCCATCCTCAGCCCCGAACATCGGGCTCATTGTCCTGTGTCGCGGCTCTGTGCGTACGATGGTGCTGCAATAGACGCTGTTTCACGGGAAAAGTTCTCGCCGCTGGATGGTTATGTGATGAGCACAATGGATTGCAGTACGAAGCGAAATACTGAGGATGTGAATGGCTGCTCAGCTTGAGAAGTAACAGCAAGAATGTAAATGTTTTGTGTCCGTGGGCGGAATGCGCTTGATGCGGGACTGGCGCATCAATAGAGGAGATGGGCAGCCTTGTCGGGGATGAAGCTGCGGCTGTGAGGGACGAATTGTCGTTCGCGCCGATACTGCGGCTGTTCAACCGCCAGCGCGACTTCACTGGCCGCGCACTCGAGTTGCTTGATAAAAAGCTGGCGGGACGTCTATTCCGCGTATCGTCCCGCGAGTCTTCTTACTTGGCCAGCGAATGAACGTAGTTAATCAGGTTCCACAGTTCGTTCGGGGTCACGCGAACGTTTTCTAATGGCATGTGGCCCTTGCCGCCTTTGAGCGAGCAAAAGAGTTCTCCATCGCTCTTGTCCTTCAGGCTGGCAGGATTGGTGAAGTCAGGCAACTTGTCGCTGGTTTCGACTTCGCCCTTGCCATTTCCGGTCTGCCCGTGACACATGGCGCAATCGTAGCCGTAGTATTTCTTGCCCTGCGCGAGCGACTCGGTCGTGGGCTTTACGGGGTTGACCATCTTGGCGACATCGGCCGGGTTGGAGCAAGAACCAGACGTCGCGTTCTGGGCCAGCAGCGTTGCGGCGGAGAAGAGGAAAACCAACACAATTACAAAGGTGCAGAGTTTACGCATGGCGGCCTCCGTACATTATGACCTGCCACTCAGTGGATCTCTCGAGTAGCACCTTATTCTACAACCGGCCCTGTGGCGGCGCTGTGAGCTATGAACATCGTTGTGGTGCACGCGGTGCGGGCTATCCCGTCCGGTGGTTACGCGCTACACAAGACACTTCACCCTGCCCGCTGTGGCGGACAGGGTGACAGAGTCGGCGCACTTTCATCCTTATATTTACCGGGCGATCTTCTCCCCGATGGACTTCCCCTGGGTGAACAGCAGGAGGTAGTCCTGACCGCCGGCTTTGGAGTCGGTGCCTGACATGTTGAAACCGCCAAAGGGATGCGCGCCCACGATCGCGCCCGTGCATTTCCGATTGATGTACAGGTTGCCCACGTGGAACTCGCGCTTGGCGTACTCGATCTTGTCGGGTGACGAAGTGTAGGCCGCGCCCGTGAGTCCGAACTCTGTGTTGTTGGCGATGGCGATGCCCTCTTCAAAGTTATGTGACTTGATCACCGCCAGCACCGGCCCGAAAATCTCCTGCTGCGAAATAGTGCCCATGGGATCGACATCCGCGATCACCGTGGGCCGCACGAAGTATCCTTCGCCCGCGTCTTTCGCCGCCGCGCCGCCGGTAATGAGACGTCCGCCCTCGGCAATCCCCTTCTCGATGTAGCCGAGGATCGACTTCATCGACTTCTCGTTGATGACCGGGCCCATGGCGACGTTCTGCGTGGGGTCGCCGACGCTGATCTTCTCCACGCGCTCTTTGAGGGCCTGCACGAACTTGTCGTAGATGCGCTCGTCTACGATGATGCGCGAGCAGGCAGAGCACTTCTGTCCGCTGAATCCAAACGCCGCCTGCGCCGTGCCTTCGACCGCGGCGTCAATGTCGCCATCCGCGTCCACGACCATCGAGTCTTTGCCGCCCATCTCCAGCACGGTGCGCTTGATCCAGACCTGGCCGGGCTTCTGTTGCGCGGCCGCCTGGTTGATGTGCAGCCCCACTTCCTTCGATCCGGTGAACGCGATGTAGCGCGTCTTGGGATGCTCGACGATGGCGTTGCCGAACGTATTGCCGTGTCCCGGGCAGTAGTTGACCACGCCGTCAGGCAGTCCGGCTTCTTCCAGAATCTCGAAGAATTTCGCCGCAATGGTGGGCGAGTCGCCCGAAGGCTTCAGCACCACGGTATTACCGCATACGATGGACGCCAGCGTCATGCCGCCCATGATGGCGGCCGGGAAGTTCCACGGCGAGATCACCGCTCCCACACCCAGTGGGATGTAGCGGAACTGGTCATGTTCTCCGGGCAGCTGCACCAGCGTGGTGGCTTTGTCGAGGCGCAGCGCTTCCAGCGCATAAAGGTTGCAGAAATCGATCAACTCGGCGATGTCGGCGTCGGCCTCGCCGTAGTTCTTACCGACTTCAAACACCAGCCAGGCTTCGAGTTCGAACTTACGTTCCCGCAACAGTTGTGCTACTCGGAAGAGCAGCGTGGTGCGCTCCTGCACCGTGGTGCGGCTCCAGGTCTCAAATGCCTTGAGTGCGGCCTGCATGGCGGGCTCTACTTCGGCCGGTCCGGCCTGATGATGAACGCCCACGACTTCCGACGGCTTGGCCGGATTGATAGAGGGCGCGGTGTCGCCCGTCTTGATGCGGCGTCCACCGATAACCAGGTCGTATTCGCGGCCCAGTTCGGAGCGCACCTTCTCAATGGCAGCGCGCATCTTGCGTACGTTCTCGGGATTCGTCCAGTCGATCATGGGCTCGTTGACAAACGTTTCAAAAGCGATGACAGCAATGCGGTTTTCAGCGGCGCGATTCGCCTCGCGCGCGGGATGAGTCAGGGTTGCCATAAATGCGTCCTCTCGAATGGTCAGGATTGGTGCCGGAATTCGTGTACTAGGATAGATGCCCTGCGCTTGCTAGCGACTCATGGCGCAAGGACATGACCGGCAAACTGGCTATTCTACACCGGGAAGCAGTCGGAGGGTGGAAGGGATTGAAGGTCGTCAGGCGCGGAATTTTTCCGCAGCCACCCGTCGATTTTCACCCCCCTTCAACGTCCAAGTGATATAACGACGGCGCAGGCGAGATTTCGCTCAGTGCCCTCGCTCACTCTAAACGGTAATCAAGGAGAACCAGGATGGCAAATCCCTTTGTACATATGGAACTAAACACGACGGATTTAGGCAAGGCGAAAGAATTTTACGGCAAGCTGTTCGACTGGACACTTGAAGACGTGCCGAACATGGACTACACGATGATCAAGGTTGGGGAAGGCACCGGAGGCGGAATGATGAAGCATCCAGTGCCGGGGGCGCCGTCAGCGTGGCTGGCGTACGTCATGGTGGATGACATTAACGCTGGAACGGCAAAAGCCAAATCGCTCGGCGCAACCGTGATGAAGGACGTCACCGAGATTCCCGGCGTCGGATGGTTCAGCATCTTCATCGATCCCACCGGAGCCGCACTGGCGCTGTTTAAGCCGAAAATGTAGCGAGACAATGGGCGTGGCCTCGGAGGCTCCCTACACGATCACAACGGCGCGAGGAGCCCCGGGTTCGCGCCCGACTTTTCGGCGCTGAACCTGGGAACGACTGCTTTCGACTAGTTGGGAATGCCCGTCCTAGCTCGCCTTTGGCTATGACGGGTTCCTTCAAGTCTCATGCGTGTTTGCCTCATCCGCCCACCAGGCGTTGGGCCACTGCAACTTCCGAACTGGCTGGCAGTTCGCCCTTCAGGAAATCGGGGAGTTGGAATTTCCGCGATTGTGCAGGGTTCAGGATGTCCAGCGTGATCATGGCTCGCGGCTGTATAGCCGGGCCCAGACTGAGGGCTTGTGACGCCTCGGCGAAGACCACCTGCGCCACCGCGCGGAACGAAGCCAGATCGCCGAATGTGTTTTCTCCGATCAATTGATTAAACGCGGTCGTAATATCTGCGGCGAACTTAGCCAGCGGAACCACCGCCTTGCTGGGAGAGCCGGAGGCTCTGGCAAGAAACTTCTGCATGTCCTTGATCGCGCCATTTGCCTTGGAAACTACATCCGATTCGAACTCCAGGAGTTTCGTGAGCAAGAA
The DNA here is from genome assembly GCA_963779555.1 of uncultured Acidobacteriaceae bacterium. Taxonomy (GTDB): domain Bacteria; phylum Acidobacteriota; class Terriglobia; order Terriglobales; family Acidobacteriaceae; genus DASRAA01. Next base: position 88,899 of record CAVZYS010000028.1, on the reverse strand, counting down.
ATCATTCGTTGAGTTAGCAACCGACTGCAGAATTTTGGCGGCCTGGTCGTCTTCATAGAACCCGGCAAATCCATGCATTCCAGCCGCCTCCAACCGCAGGCGCAATTCCGGCAAGCGTACAAGAAGGTTGGCGATCGTCTCCGGATGATTAGCCGCCGCTTTCCGCAGCCGGACGTCCATATAATCCCAGTAAACGTCTTTGCCGGAAATCGCGCTGAACGTCTCGCCGTCGAACGCTGTCGCCGGTGGAATCGAAGCCCACGCCAGAAACGGCGCGTTGGTCTCCAAGTCCCGCAGTTTGCCGATGTCGTTCAGGTAGAAGATCGGCAAATGTGTCTTCAGCGCATGCTGAATGGCGATCGAGACTCGCTTCGCTGCTGCAGAGACATCCGGCAGGCGCTGTGTCCAAGCGTTCAGGGCTTCTCCGGGCAGAGTGACTTCGAAGGCAGCGCACACATCCCCATAGACTTTGGGGCCGTTGTGCAAAATACCTTCCGACGTGCCCTCCAGCAGGTTGTACCAGGCATCCAGGCTCGTTCCCTGCGCAAACTGATTGGCCATGTATTTCTCGATGAAGGGCCGGGTGACGGCTTCCAGTTCTTCTCGCTTCATCCCTGCCTTGGTGTACAGCAATCGATAGCTCCAACCATAGCTCTCTTTGGAATGAATTCGCAGGTCGGGAAACGACGACGCGCCGGCACTTTTCACTACAGGCGCAATGGTTACGTTCAGGCCGCTTTCGAACTTATTGCGCACGCTGACTGTGTTTGTCCCGGTCGCGTCGTACAGCAATACTCGTCCGCTATCGTCCTCTGGTTTGACGCGCGCCAGCGCCGTGGTGACGCTTTGCGTTTGGAAATTGAACACCGGCAGTGAAATTTCGAGACTGCTTTTGCGCGTCAACTCGTGTGAGAGAACGGCAAAATTCAAATGGACCGAACTTGGCGCCTTCGTCAGCAGCTCATCGAAGGCATCGCCTTTCCCTTGCATGACCGCCTGGAACACCCGTCCTGCCGCAGCATCGGAGAGGTCAAACACCGCATCGATCACCGCCGTGCTGGCTGACGTGCTGTTCCAGGTAGCGGCGGCCTGCAATCCATAACTCGAGTTGAGGGCCTTACGCGCCTTGTCGTAAACTTCCTGTCGTTTGCTGACCACCAGGTTGATCGCGTTTTTGACTTCCTTGAGATCGTCAAATCCCAACGCCTTGCCGAAAAACACGGACAAGCGTCCCACTAAGAACGAATCCAGCTTCTTGAAGTCAGCCTGCTGCACCGCGTCGGTAACCTTATTCAGATCGAACGCGTCGTCGAGATACTTCTGAAGTTCGGCAATCACTCCGCCATTGAGGATCGCGAGCACCGTATCGGCAATCGTTCGGACCTCCGGAAGCCGGTCGAGCAACTGCAGCAAACCTTGATCGGCCATCGCGACCAGCAACAGGCCCGCCGGCGACCTGGTGAAATCGTTGGCATTGAGCAAGTCCGTTAACGCCTGCTGCTGCGCCTGCGCGTCATCGCTTCGCAATAGATTGAGCGAACTCTTAAGCGTGGCGGCGGACGATGGGTCGAGTCCGGTCATCAGCCCCAAGAGTTCGCTCGATACCGTACTCGGAAGGCTCTGATACTGATGAATGGCGCTTAGCAGCTTGTTGCGGGCTGCATCGAATGCCGTCGCCGGATCCTCTCCTGTCACCCTTCTGAGCAACTCCAGTGCCTTCTCGTTGGTCAAACCCGCGACTAATTTGCCAACATCCTGTTTGCGATCGGTCCATTTTTCGATCTGGCCAAGCAGCTCGACAACCTGCGCTCCATGGACCCCAAACACAGCCTTGACGAAGTCATCCACCTTATTCGGTGTGATGGTTTCGACGCCAACAACATTCACGTTGAGATTGAGACCGAACTGCAGGCCATTGCTCGATAGCTTGAACATCCGGAGACGGATCTTTTGGTCATTGGCGTCGTCGGATTCACGGCCTACTACCAGCAGAAAACGGCCGCTGACGTCGAAGCCAAACGTTGCCATCGCCGCGGCGTTGATCTTGAGCCCAATGTCTCCTGACAACCCAAACGTTTTCGCCTGGCGAACGAAATTGAAGTTGTAGCCCAGGCTGGCCGCAAGTTTGACGGCGAGTGAGCCGTTGGCTTCGGTCACAATCCAGGTGGATGGAGCGAGTTTCGCCGCAGAGTCCACGTGACGCGGCAGCTTCCAGCTCCGGACAGTCTCCGTCAGCGCGGTGTCGGCTCCGGCTTTGCTCGGGAAACGATGAAGCACGCCGCTGACTCCCGACATGGCGGCCTGCGCTCCGAACGTGAAGCTACCCAATACGCCAATTGGGTGCGATCCCTTCACGCTGCCGCTCGCGCGATATCCTGCTTGCAAAAGCACAAACCGCGAGCCAGGTTGGTCAATCGCGGATAGCTCCAGCCCGGGAGCCCCTCCGGGCACCAACGCAGAAATCGCATCGTGCGCCCGGTCATAGATCCCCGCCCCAGCCGTCACGCCTGCCGAAAAACTGAAGCCGAGGGTGACGCCTTCCCCTTGAAAAGCTACTGGCAATCCGCCAGTGCCTGTGAGGCTGATGTCACTCATGTCGATGATGCCATTGGGGCGGGTCGGGAACGGCAAGTTCGCCGCGATCGCGACCGCGACATCCGGGGCCGTTGCGCCGCCGACCTCAAGCGAAGCTGCACTTTTGGGACCGAGGATGTGGGGATCTAAAGCGAATGCCTTCTTGAGAATGGAAGTGGCACCGGCACTCATTTCCGTCTCCTGGACGTCAAGATTTCCTGCCATCACGTGCACCAACAGCCCGCGAATTCTCGCGAATCAGACTGGCGAGATCTATGTTTCATATCGATCGGGGAAAGTGCAGCGACTATAGGATTACTTCCGCGCCATGTCAATGATCGCGTGCCTTAATGGGTCGCCGGTGTAGGGGATACGGTTGAGGGCGGGGAATGCGCTAATCACTATCGAAAAATTACCCCACCCAAAAGTGCAATTGCAAATAAGACCACACTGGTCTATTTTGAACAGCATCCCCTCAGATTAAAGATTAGCTTCATCAATGTGGGGACGGTGTAGCCGTCACACGGTCGACGCAAGTCCTCCTCGACGCGCATGCGTTGCGGCGGTCTTGAGTCGAGTTACCTGGCCAAGGGGCGGTCTGCCATCGAAGGTGGCAGCGATTTCAGCAGAGATCCCGCCAGCAGGTTCAACTGTTCCACTTACGCTTCTTAGCGCGCACCATCCTCGCACCACTGGATGGAAGCGATGGGTGTATCACCGTCGAGACCGATTCCCACAGCGTCGGCCCCGCAAACACAGCAGGACGGGACATTCAACATGATTCTGTGCGGCATGGTAACGGTTAGGTCGTTCGCTTGGGTTGCGGTCCTTCTTGCGGCATGTACGGCATTGGCCCAATCGCCACAGCCGTTGGTACTTGCTGACGGAACTCCCGTCGCCCTGCAGCTCGATGAGACGATATCTTCCGCCCATGCGCGCGTCGGCGACCACCTGAGTTTCCTGGTGGTGCGCGATGTGACTGTGCAAGGTTTCACCGTCATTCCCGCCGGCAGCACCGCGTCAGGCTCGCTGGTTCGAGTGCATGGCCGCCGCATACTGGGCATCGGTGGCAACCTAGTCCTTAAGCTCGATTCCGTTGAATTGCTCAACGGCGATCATGTTGCGTTGCGCGCCCGCAAAGAAGTTAAGGGAACTTCGCACACCTGGCGCATGGCTGCGGGTGTGGCCATTACCAGCGCGTTTTACTTCCCCGTCGCGCCCGTCTTCCTGCTCACTCGCGGAGAGAATTGCACCGCCCTGAAGAGCACCGAAATTACCGCACAAATCGACGGCACTACCTCACTGGCATCCGCTGACTTCCCCGTGTCAACCGCCAGCACATCCGATCTGAACCAGGTCACCCAGTTCCTTCCACCGCGAGTCCTCAATGGTGAGGGCCGACAGGGCGACATGGTCAACCTGCTGTTCATCGGAAATAAAGAAGAAGTGCAGAGCGCCTTCGACCGCACCGGATGGGTCAAGCCGGAGCACTGGAAGTTCAAGTCTGCCTGGCATGTGATCACCCAGCGGAACCATTACATCAGACAGCCCATGTCCAGGTTCTTCCTTTTCGGGCGCTCACAGGATTACGCCTACGCATTGCCCGATCCCAACGCCATCGTGTCGCGCCGCCATCACATTCGCATTTGGAAGACCGGCCAGGAAGTCGATGGCAACTCCGTCTGGGCCGGCGCCGCGACCCACGATGTTGCGATTGAGGTTGCGAAACGGGGCAGGCTATTCAATCATCGCATCGACCCCAACGTCGATTCGGAGCGCGATTTCATCGGAGCGAGTTTGGAAGAAACATCCGTGCCTGCCCGCGAGACATACATTGATGGCGCGGAGCCGGTGTTCAAGGCTAAGACCGCCTCGGGTCAAGAATACTATTCCGACAGCCGGATTCTGCTGGTTGACCTGCGGCACTCCGAGTCCGGCGAAGCCAGTCTGCGTAAGCCCGCCCCAGTTAGCGGCGGAACCCTCACCGGTAGCCTGCTGCCGCCAGGGCGCTAACCATCACACATCAGTGCCCCGTCCGATCTGGTGTTGCGTGGGCGGAATAGATACTCGAAAGTCGAAGCTGGTTTTTGCCTAGCCAGGAACCACGATGCCGTCGAGGTTCCGGTGCAGCCGATCGTCATAAACTCTTCCCACAATTGCGCCCTTCATGACCGCCTGGAAGGCCGTCTGGAATTGATTCATTTCCGCTGGAGTGCCCACCGTAACCCGGACCCAATCGCGCATCGACGGCCATGGGCGTCCGATGTACACGTTCTGATGCGCCATGGCGGCGATCACGTCCCCAGCAGGCTTGCCCGCGTTGACCATGAAGCAATTCGACACGGAGGGCGAGTACTTATAACCGTTGCTGTCAAGCCATGCGAAGGTAGATTCGCGTGTCGCCGTGTTGATGCGCTTTCGTTCCGGCACCAGCGTCACGTCGTTCAGGCTGGCGATAGCGGCCGCGGAAGCCGTCACCGGCATCGCGTTCCATCCTCCATACGCATCGATCTTCTTCAGCAGGTCAGGACGCCCCACGGCAAATCCGCAGCGCAGTCCTGCCATCCCATACAGTTTGGAGAATGTGCGCAGCACAATGATGTCTTTGTCTGCCTTCACCAGGTCGAGCGTCGTCGGCGCGTCGCAGAAGTGAATGTAGGCCTCGTCCACCATTACGACAGAACCCTTGGGCTTGTTCTCCAGCAAGTATTCGATGTCTGCATGACTGGTGAGCGTGCCCGTCGGATTGTTCGGCGAACACACATAGAAGATACCGGCGTCGGGAGCGGCGGCCAGCATGCCCTTCACATCGTGCGACCATGTCTTGGTCAGTGGAACGTTCACCACGCGCGCGCCCACGACTTCTGCGGCGCGGCTGCCGGCTTCGTATCCCGGATCTGCGGCGACATAACTCCTCGTGGGCGACGCGAATGCGGCTACGGTGTAATACAGCGCGGGACTCGATCCGGCAAACGCCGCCACGTATTCCGGCTTGAGGCTCTGCTGTTCGGCGAACCTGCTGACCAGGTTTTCCGTCAGGTCGAACAGGTAGCGTCCACCATCAGGCGTGATGTTTGCCACAGCCTGCCGCGCCACCGCCGCCGGGCCAAGCGGGTTTTCGTTGGCATTGAGCCGCACTCCGCCCTTGGGAGGCGACTTCAACTGTGCATAGGCGAGCATGGGCTCGGTCACGATGCGGCCCGCCAGCGCCGCCGAGGCAACTGCCGACAATTGCAGGAACGACCTGCGAGAAAACGGTGACAGATGTTTCTGGTTCGACATGGTTCAGCTCGCTCGAGAATGGGATGGGTCCAACCCGGCTTGCGGTGCCCTCTCTGTTGCTAACCTGCGAAACTCCCGTAGATCGAATGAGACCCCGCCGGATCCACGGTCACAGCCCGGGTTTGAGTTATCTTATCCTAGAACCTCGATGCGGCAACTAGGAAAGCCGGTGGCCGGTTCAAGCTGGGTTGCTGGTACAGTGTTTTTGCCAGAACCACACATTCGTTGACTTGCAAATACAGCGCATCGTCATCGCTGTTGTCGAACGGGTGTGGCGTGGGCCACCGGTGGCAAGTTCGAGCGTCCCATCTTCGGCACCATTCGCTGGATCTCCGGTGACGCCGCGCGCAAAAAATTCGACGCGGAGCGGTACATCCAGCAAATGAGGCAGCTTGCTGAGGGAGTTGTGAATTCGTACCCCCCTCCCCCTACGTGCTTTTAGAATCAGCGATTTGCATTGCGAAACAAGTGCAGCTTCCGGATTTTATTGCGTTTATACGTACTTAATAGATTTCAAAGAACTTAGCCGGCCGCCGAAGCTGAGAGCCGGGCCCCTTCGGGGCAAAAACAGCCAGCATGATTCATACACGACACGACTTACGGAAGTCGCTCAAATTTTGGGATCAAGAAAACGAAAGTAACCACTTGTTCCCGAAATGGGACTTAGCTACCAAGTGACTCGCAGACTAATCAGGGAAACGACAGCCCAGAGGAGAAACCCGGCTACGCCGACCCACAGGGTAATGCGACGGTCGGCTGCGCGGTTGAGAGTAGGCAGGGGCAGGGGCGCGCCCAGCGAGCGGTGAAACCACGCTCCCAGCAGGCCCAGGAAGCCGATCAGGGCGGTGGCTCCGCCGAACATCAGGCCCGCGACGATGAGAACGACACTGAGGCTGAACATCGCGCACTACCCCACTGCTGCCATCAAATTAGTCTTCTTCGGCGCTGCCGTGCAAGTGCCCGCCGGATATAAAATCCGAAGACCAATTGAGGAGGCTTTATGAAACGCGTGACTGGGCTCGGCGGCCTGTTCTTCAAGGCGAATGATCCAAAGGCAATGTATGAGTGGTACCAGAAACATCTCGGCATCGAGGGCGAGCCTGGCCAGGGTGTAATGTTTCACTGGCGCGATGCCGCCGACCCCGAGAAGACGGGCATGACGGTCTGGTCGATCTTTCCACAGACTACAAAGTATTTTGATCCCAGTCCTGCGCCGTTCATGATGAACTTTCGCGTGGAGGATCTTAGCAGAGTTGCTAAAAGCCATTGCGCGAGGAAGGAGTCACGATCGACCCGAAAGTCGAGGAGCACGAATACGGCAAGTTCGCCTGGATCACCGATCCCGAAGGCAACCGCATCGAGCTTTGGGAGCCGCCGACGCCGGAGTAGCTTTCTCTCCAGCTGACTACTGGTCCTCGCGTCTGTTGTTCGGCACCCTCGCTAATCGTATGAATTGAAGCCCCTTAAGCGCAATTGCCTGCGCAGCGAGAAATGTCTTTGAGTCACATTGTAACTTGGTATATGATGTAATTACATAATATTTAGAGAGCGCAGGTCGATATGTCAGTTCTCTCCAAGGTGCAAGTAAAAGTTGCCGACGAGGTTTGGGTTTCCACTGCACTGCTTCATCGGGAGCACCCGAAGCGTGGCGCATTCGCCATCGAGGAGATCGTCGCACGCGCACAGAAAGAAGGTCTCGTGCAGCCGTTGCGGCCGGGAGTCTACGTGCACGTGGTCCAGCACTGCGTCGCCAACCGTCCGCCCAATCCCGGACGTTATCGCATGCTCTTTGAGACTGCGGATGGTGAACGACGACTATACCGCCAAGGCGACCCGTACCATCCTGACCGCGATGGTGCCAAGATCACGCCCGCTCGCGAAGACTTGCCCGAACGATACCGAGATTTGATCATTTGGTACGAACGGTGGTCTGAACGCACTGCCCGTAACGCCTCGAAGGCCGATCCTCTCCTCGAGTTGGTCGGCTCCGGACGCGACCTTTGGGCACACGAACACGCCGACGACTATGTGCGCCGCCTTCGCGAGGGATGGGAATGAGCCGCGTCTTCTGGGACAGCAACCTGTACATTTACCTGTTTGAGGACTACGGCGAGTTTTCACGCAAAGTGCAACGGCTTCGCGCCAACATGTTGTCGCGTGGCGACCAGTTGCTCACTTCGACGCTGACTCTTGGGGAAATTCTGGTAAAGCCCATGGAGGCAGGACAGTTCGGCATTTGCGCTCGATATGAGAACGCTCTCACAGCGACATCATTGCTGATTCCGTTTGACGTCAAAGCCGCGAAGCTCTACGCGTCGTTGCGTCGCGACCGCTCGTTGCGCGCGCCCGATGCCATCCAGTTAGCTTGCGCGGCGGGTGCCGGAACCGACTTGTTCATCACCAACGACGCGCGCTTGCAGGCCAAGCAGGTAGCAGGAATCCAGTTCATCGTTTCTCTGGATCAGGCTCCGATTTGATTCAAGCCGCCAGTGAAATAACCGTTCCCAAAAACAACAAGAGGCGGCGCGCCTTCGCGCACAGCCTCTTCACACCAGAAACACTGGCAGGGACTCTACTCCGTCCACCGCCGAAATACAAGACAACCGTTGGTACCCCCGAAACCAAAGGAATTCGACATGGCATAGTCCATTGCAACTTTGCGCGGGGTGTTGGGCACAAAGTCCAGATCGCAACCTTCGCCGGGATTCTCCAGGTTCATGGTTGGCGGCACGATCTGATCGCGTAGCGCCAGCACAGTGATGCCGGCTTCCAGCCCGCCTGCGCCACCCAGCAGGTGTCCGGTCATCGACTTGGTTGAGCTGACCAGCATCTTGTAGGCGTGATCGCCGAAGGCGCGTTTGATGGCCATGGCCTCCAACTCGTCGCCCAGAGGAGTCGACGTCCCGTGGGCATTCACGTAACCCACTACCTCGGGCGAAATGGCCGCGTCGCGCATGGCGTTGCGCATCACGCGGAATCCGCCTTCGCCATTTTCCGCCGGCTGCGTAATGTGGTTGGCATCCGCACCCATGCCGTATCCCGACACCTCGGCAAGGATCTTGGCGCCACGCTTCTTAGCGTGCTCCAACTCTTCCAGAATAAGGATGCCCGCGCCCTCGCCGATGACAAATCCGTCGCGGTCCCTGTCCCACGGACGGCTGGCGTGATGCGGATCGTCATTGCGAGTCGAGAGCGCGCGCATGGCGGCAAATCCACCCACGCCCATTGGCGTGATCGCGGCTTCTGAACCGCCGGCAATCATCACGTCGGCATCGCCGTATTTAATCATGCGGGCCGCGTCACCAATCGAATGTGCGCTGGTGGTGCAGGCCGTGCACGTGGCTTCGTTCGGGCCCTTGGCATTGTGACGGATGCTGACTTGTCCAGCCGCCAGGTTCACAATGGCCGCAGGAATGAAGAAAGGTGAGATCTTGCGCGGGCCGCCGTTGAGCAGGTTCGAGTGCTCGCGCTCGATGATGTCGAACCCGCCGATTCCCGACCCGATATCGACGCCGGTGCGCTCCGCCTGCTCTTCGGTTTCGACCTTGTAGTTGGACATCTGCAGCGCTTCGTCGGCCGCCGCGATCGCCAGGTGAATAAAGCGCGCCATCTTGCGCGCTTCTTTCTTGTCGATGAATTGCAAGGGATCGAAGTTCTTGACTTCGGCTGCGATCCGGCAGGCAAACAGCGAAGCGTCGAACCCGGTAATCAGCTCGACACCGCTCTTGCCGGCCAACAGCGCCTGCCAGACTTCCGCCGTGTTATTGCCGACCGCGCAAATCAGCCCGACTCCCGTTACGACTACTCGACGAGTCAAGCTACTTTCCTTTCGAGTGCGCGTTGATGTAGTCGACGGCATCCTTCACGGTGCGGATCTTCTCCGCTTCTTCGTCGGGAATTTCGATTTCGAAAGCCTCTTCGAAAGCCATCACCAGTTCCACCGTGTCCAGCGAATCGGCGCCCAGGTCGTCCACGAACGACGCATTGGCGGTGACCTCGCCTTCGTCCACGCCGAGTTGTTCAACTATGATCTGCTTTACCCGTTCATCAACCGATGCCATGATATCTGCAAGCTCCTTTTTCGCTTCGCCGCGACCACTGACGAATTGCCGTGCCACATCGTCCGCCACATGTAGGACACGCTACGATTTCGCCTTCGCGTGCGCTTCGATATAGGAAAATGCGTCCTGAACCGTACGGATCTTCTCCGCATCCTCGTCGGGAATTTCGACGTCGAAGGCCTCTTCAAAGGCCATCACCAATTCGACTGTATCAAGCGAGTCGGCGCCGAGATCGTCCACAAACGAAGCCTTGGGCGTAACTTCCGCTTCGTCCACGCCCAATTGCTCTACGATAATCTGCTTTACCCGTTCTTCAACAGATGCCATTGAACCTTCTCCTGTTGCACGCCTGGCGCAACGCAAACTCTTAAGTCTATTTGCTCGCGGGAATCCCTGTAAAGAAAGACAAGTATTCTCAAGGACGCCTCGTTACGGCAGGCCTCCTGAGGATTGGGATATAAGATGCCCGCTTCATCCTAAACGCTCGTCTTCGCAATGGTCAACGCAAGTTGTCACAGGACAGGCAGCGCAGCCTTGCTCCCACGTAGCCGTAATTCTGCTAGGAGTGAGACGGGCGCCAAAAGCACTCGACGTAGCCTATGCTCGCTCTGATCCTATGGCTTCCCTTGATACCGATCCCTTAGCTCAGTTTGCCGATTCACCAGCGGAATCTCGCGCCCCTGAATAAAGACGTGGGTCACCACGGTTTTCACGTCGAGCGGATCGCCATTGGCCACTACGATGTTGGCCGTCTTGCCCACATCGAGCGATCCAAGCTGGTCATCGACGCCCCAGATCTGTGCCGGATAGAGCGTCAGGGCCTTCATGGCCTCGTCATATGGAAGCCCGAAAGCCACGGCGAACCCTGCGGCGTACGGCAGGTTTCGCACCTGGTGAGCATCGAACGATGCGAACGCAATCTTCACGCCCCGCTTCGACAGTTCGCCGGGCATCTTGTAGACCGCGTCATAGCGCGCCCATTCTTTCGGAGCGTCGTAGATCGATCCCAGAATCACCGGCAGTTTCCACTGCGCGATCTTGTCGTAAATTGACTGCGACTGTGTGAGACCATTGAGAATCATGCGCAGCTTGAACTCCTGTGCCAGGGCATACGCCGTCTCCACGTCGCTGGGTTCCTCGGCCTTCACGATCACCGGCTTCTTGCCTTCGAGGTAGGGAAGCAGCGCCTCCAGTTTCAGATCGTGCGCGGGAGTCTTGGGCGGAGCCTCCCCCGCTTTCAGGGCCGCCTTCTTCTTGTTGTACTCATCCCAGTTCTGGGCGTATGTCTGGGCGTCGGTGAACGCCTGCCGCATCTGGGCTGCCATGCCCATGCGCGTCTGCGGATACTGCGCTGTAGCGAAGGTTTCATTGCGCCGCTGCGTGCCGGTGAAATTCAGCGGCATGGCGATGTCGCGTATCAGCAACATCTGGGCGGCGTCGGCACCTGCCAACTGGATGAAGGAATCCTGGCCGGGCAGCGTGTCTTTGCTATCGGGCGCGACGATGGCGTTGGTGATGCCGTTGAAGCGCGCCACCGGGATCAGCTCGGACTCGGCGTGGAAGGCGTCAGCCACGTGCATATTCGGCATAATCTCGTCGCTCGGCTCGACCAGGTCGTTGGTCATTCTTTCCGCTTGGATTTCGGTCAGGCCGAGGTGGGTTTCCGAGTCGATCAGCCCGGGATACACCGTCATGCCCTTGGCGTCGATCGACCTGCGCATTGGCGGGCGACTTTACTGCTCCGGCCGTACCGACGGCCGTGATCTTGCCGTTATAGATCAGCAACTCGCCGTTCTCAATGGTGCCGTGAGTGATGGTCAGCAGCTTGCCGCCAGTGATGACGATGTACTTGTTCGGATCGAGCGTCGGAGAGGTCGTGGGTGATGCCAATTTGGCTGGAGCGCCGGATTTCTGCTGAGCGCCGGCGGAGGTGAGGAGCAGAGACGCGATGAGGGCGAGTTGAACCGTGATCTTTTTCATCACTGTCCCTCCAGGTACTGCGGCATGCCCAGCCCCGGCAATCCGCGATCGAAGTACACATCGCCGTCGATCCATACCTTCTCCGGAACCCCGTAAGTGGACAATGGATAGCCGCTCCACAACACCAGGTCCGCGTCCTTGCCCACGTCGATCGATCCGGTCTTGTCATCCACGCCGATGATCCACGCCGGATTGAGCGTCAGCATCTTCATGGCTTCGTCCTCGGTCGCTCCGCCGTAGCGCATGGTCTTGGCCGCTTCCTGATTCAGTCGCCGCATATAGTCGTCGCTATCACTCTTGATCGCGACCCTCACGCCATGCCGCATCGCAATGACGGCGTTCCACGGAATCGCGTCCCAGGCTTCGTACTTGTAGCCCCACCAGTCGGCGAAGGTTGCAATGGCGATGTCGTTCTGGGCCAGCACGTCGGGCACCTTGTAGGCCTCGAGCGCATGATGGAAGGCGCGAATCTTGTAGCCAAACTCGTTCGCGATAGCAATCTCGGTAAGAAACTCGTCAGCGCGGTAGCAGTGGATCTGCACCAGCATTTTGCCCTGCAGCACCTGCAACAACGCCTCCAGTTTCAGGTCCTTCTTCGGCATCGTGGCGTTCTTGTCGTTGCGCTTGACCTTCTCGTTGTACTCCTCCCACTGGCGCTGATAGTCCTTCGCCTGGGTGAAGGCTTCGCGCATCACCTCGAAGTTGCCCATGCGGGTCGATGGCAACTGCTTCCTGTCGCCGAATACGCGCTTGGGGTTCTCGCCGCTGGCGAACTTGATCGACTGCGGAGCTCCCGGAAACAGCATCTGATCGCGGTCGAGTCCGTACTTCGTCTTGATCACTACCGCCTGTCCGCCAATCATGTCGGCTGAGCCGTGCAGCAGCAGCGATGAGGTCACGCCTCCCGCCAGCGCGCGGTAGATCGCCTTGTCGTTGTAGTCAAAGGCGTCTTTCATCATCATCTGCGGGACCACCGGACTGGTCGCCTCGTTGACGTCGTTGTCCAACGCCATGTGCGAGTGCGGATCGATGATGCCGGGCGTTACGTACTTGCCCTCGACATCGATCACGGCCGCAGTCGCAGGGGCAGCAACGTTTGCGCCGAAGGAAACGATCTTTCCGTCCTTCACGTAAACGCTGCCATGCTCGATGCGACCATGCGTCGCAGTCAACAGAGTGGCATTTTTGATGACGAATTCGTTGTGCCCGCTGTGGGTGGCGGAAAAGTCAGTGGGCTGTTGTGCGGCTGCGCAGACGCAGCCAACCAGAAGAAGTGCATACCACGGCAGCCGAGGCCGTCGCCCCGCCGCCCCACCGTTTGTGTTCATGAGGTCTCCCGACAGCGCAAACCGAGAACTGCAGCATTGTACTCAGATCACCGCCGGGAAGGAAAACAACCACACTGACCATTCAGCTAACAATTACGCTTTGCCACCGCGCTTCGATGCGTGATACTGGCTACTCGCGTGAAGATACTTCCTATCACCGAGTGGTTGCCCCACTATCCGCGCACAAGTCTGCGCGGCGACGTGGTGGCCGGCATTGCGCTGGCCGGCTTGCTCATCCCCGAATCGATGGGATATGCAGGAATCGCCGGATTGCCGCCCCAGGCTGGACTCTACGCCACTGCCTTCGGGCTGCTTGCCTATGCCGTCTTCGGCACCAGCCGACAGTTGGCCGTGTCTCCGACTTCAGCCTCGGCCGCAATTCTGGCCGCGACCGTCGCTCCCCTGGCCGCCGAGAATGCGGGGAAATTCGTTGTGCTGGCTGCGGCAGTGTCTCTCGTCGTGGGTTTGCTGTTCCTGCTCGCCGGGACATTGAAGGTCGGTTTTATTTCCGACTTCATCTCCAAGCCGGTCTTGAAGGGATTCGTTTTCGGCATCGCCCTGACCATCGTTATTAAACAGTTGCCGAAGTTGTGCGGAATCGAGAAGGCAACCGGCCCGTCCTATATGCAGTTGTGGCACACCTTGGAGCATGTCGCCCAAAGCAACCTCTGGACTCTGGTGACCGGCGCGGTGGCGCTCGCCGTGCTCTTCCTCGTCGACCGGTATGTACCCAGGATTCCCGGAGCGTTGCTTGTGTTGGTCGCAGGCATCGCCGTCTCCCGGGTCTTCGAACTGCACTCTCACGGAGTCGACATCGTGGGCGTCATTCCAGCCGGGCTGCCTCATCCGAACTTCCCTGTGCTCACCTGGGCTGACTGGCTGCAGGCCGCTCCTGCCGCCATCGGCCTCGCCCTGGTGTTGTACGTCGAGTCGCTGGGAGCTGCCCGCACCTTCGCCGGAAAGAACGGATACGACATCGATCCCAACCAGGAGCTGCGTGCCTTGGCCGTGGCCAATGCGACCGCCGCCATCTTTCACGGCATGATTGTCGGCGGAGGGACCTCCGGTACCGCCGCTAACGATAGCAATGGGGCAAAGTCTCAGTTATCCGCCATCGCTGCCTCCTTGATGGTGATGGTGACGCTGCTGTTTCTGACAGGCTGGTTTTACCATCTGCCGGAGGCAGTGCTCGGAGCCATCGTGGTGCATGCCGTCTGGCACCTGCTTGACCTGAGGGAGCTGCGCCGCTTTCGCCGCATTCGGCGGATTGAGTTTCGCGAGTCCCTGGCGGCGATCGTGGGGGTCATCGCATTCGGAATTCTGAACGGCTTGCTGCTGGCCGTGATTCTCACTCTCGTTGCCCTGATGCGCTACTTGTCAGAGTCGCACGTCGCTGTGCTGGGGCGTCTGCAGGGCTCGCGAGAGTATGTCGATGTGGCGCGCCATCCCGAGGCCGAGCGGTTTCCCGGAATCCTGATTTTGCGCATCGAGCGCATGCTCTTCTTTGCAAATGCCGCCGGCATTCGCCAGATCATTCGCGACCTTATTGCCCAGTCTTCCCCTTCCCCAAGAGTCCTCGTCCTGAGCTTCGAGCTGATTCCTGTTCTCGACGTTACGGCCATCGACGTGCTACAGCAGATGCTCGCCAGTGCGACCAAACAACATATCCGTCTGGTGCTGGCCGGGGTGCGCGATCCGGTGCGCGACCGGCTGACGAAAGCCTCCTTGCTCAACGCCATCGGGGAAGAGAACATCTTTCGCGGCGTGGACCACGCGGTCGATACCTTGAGCAGCAGCGCCAGTTAGAACGAACCAGGAAACAAGCTCTATGACGACAACCTACAACCGGATCGCGGGCCATAGCGTGGAGCGGCTTGCGGCCTTGAGTGACGGGGTGTTTGCAGTGGCGATGACGCTGCTGGCGCTCGATTTGCGCGCTCCAGCGGCGGAGGCGATCCACAGCGAACACGATTTGTGGCGCGCGCTGCTGGCGCTCTCGCCGCGGCTGCTGATGTACATGATGAGCTTCATGACACTGGGCATCTTCTGGGTTGGCCAGCAGACGCAGCTCAATCACCTGCAGCGTTCCGACCGCAGCCTCACGTGGATCCATCTCGCGTTTCTGTTCGTGGTCACGGTCACGCCTTTCTCGACAGCGCTACTGGCGGAATACACCCGATACCGGCTGGCGCTGCTCGTCTATTGGCTGAACATCTTTCTGTTGGGCGCGACGCTCTACTGGAGCTGGGCGTGCGCGCTGGGCACCGGGCTGGTGAAGGAAGATATTCCACTGCAAGTTTCCAGCGCTATCAAGCGGCGTATCTTGATTGCGCAAACGCTGTACGGACTCGGCGCGCTGCTGTGCGTGTTCAATCCATATTGGAGCATTGGGTTCATCGTACTTGTGCAACTGAACTACGTGATTGCTCCACGCTTCACGCGCAGCTCACGGGATTGATCGCGCCTTGTCATCGCGAGCGTGGGAGGTGCGCAATTACATCTGAGGGAATCCGCCGAAGGAGCTCCTCAGCGTGGTCCGCACGGAGCTTCCTTTTCTTCTCAGGGACTCGAAAGTTTCGTCGTCCAGTTCAGTTTCTTTGTTGTCGCCGTGAGATTTTATTACGTTCTGCAATGACTCCTGGAAGTCGAGATATGCATCCCGGGAATCATCCGTTAAGAACATCCCTCCGTCCTCGAAATACCATTTACGCAACTCTTGCGATAACCGGATGATTGCGCCAACGGTTATCGCTTCGGATCTGCCATATTTGGCCAAGGGTTGTGAAATCGCCCACAGCTTCTTGAATGCGTCCAGCCTCTGGCGACGCAACTCAACCTCGAGGTCTCTCCGGATATTCCACCTGGTTACGCGATAGCTCACGAAACCTGAAAGCGCAGCAGCGCCCAATACCCCCGTGGCAGTTACCACAGCTACTGTCAAGGTGCTGTCAGCCATGTTCGTTCCTCCAAGATCATTCGACGATGAAACCCAGGGCTTTCTGTGCGGCTGCCCAGAGCGCAGCCGAAGCGCAGGGTGCCACGGTAATCCGCAGGCGTCAATAGTCGGCACGCCTCCCGCGTTGACCGCAGCTCCCTTCTGGGATAGCCTCGCAGGGAAAATTCAACGTTCACCCTTCCGCCCTAAGGAGGCTGCGTATGGTTCCCTTGTCCGCCCTATGGCTCCCAATCGTGCTGTCGGCCGTGATCGTCTTCGTCGCCAGTTCCATCATGCACATGGTGCTGCCTTACCACCAAAGCGACTATCAGAAGCTGCCTGACGAGGACAAGGTACTCGCTATGCTCCGCGGTGCCGGAATGAAACGCGGTCTCTACATTTTTCCGTATGGCACCCATAAAGACATGAAGTCGCCTGCGATGGTGGAGAAATACAATCAGGGGCCGGTTGGGATGATGACACTGTTTAACAATGGCCTTCCTGTCATGCCGAAGTTCCTCGGCCAATGGTTTGTCTTCTGCCTGATTGTGAGCTTCTTCGTTGCCTATCTCACCGCCCACACCGTTGCGCCCGGCACCTACTATCTGGCCGTTTTTCGAGTCGTCGGCACGGCTGCCTTCCTGGCCTACGGCCTGGGACACCTGAGCGATGGCATCTGGAAGGGGCAGACGTGGAGCTTCACCATCAAGGAAGTGGTTGATGGACTGATATACGGCTTGCTGACTGCGGGCACCTTCGGCTGGCTGTGGCCGCGCTAAGGGCGCATAGGAAGAAGTGTAGACCGGAAGACTCCGAGACAAAAGGCGCGGGGCTGTATCTCCGAGTGCGTCTTGGGTATCTGCTTTTGTGCCTTGCGAGAGGGAGAGGGTCGATCGTCCGTGCGACCCGACTCCCCACGCATAGACTGTCGCATTGGCTGACAGGTTCTACTTCTTCGGCCTCGACTCGGGAGGAGTCATCCCATTGGCGCGATAGTAGGCGACGAGCAAGCCGTAATGCTCGCCGGAATGTTCCATCACGCTCAGCCAGGGATCGACCGTCTTGGCGAACGACGCGTCGGGCAGGCCTTTCAATACAGCTTCGGAATCGGCGAACGATTTCTCCAACAGCGCTACCACTGAGGCCTTGTCAGGGTATTTTGCGGGATCAAGTTCATCCCACTTCGCTTTCTCGCCACGTCCCACCTTGGCGGCGTACACATTGCCGGAAGCGATGTGAACCATCACAGCGCCAAACGAGCGCATCTCCTTCCGCAGTTTGTAGTCGTACTTGTCTGCCGGCCAATCGCGAGCCATGTCCAGAATCTTGCGGTCAACATCGATAAAGTTGTCACGCACTTGTTTCGGTACCCCTTGCGCAGGTGGACTCTCGGTAAACGCAGGTACCACCCCGAGCGCCAGGATCGTCAGCAAACCGACGGCGAGCAACCCAACTACCGGCTTATTCTTCATGGACAGTCCTCCAGTCGAATCGACGCAGCATACCAGAAAGTGTCACCGTGACGACACTGTAACGATCTTTGCATGGGACTAACCTGCGTTTGCTATGGGATTATCACCGGCAACCGGGTCACAGGCGCGGCGACAAAAAACGGAGCCGGGATTTTGGCCCCGGCTCCAGGCGTGTTGCTCAGGAGAGCTGAATGTGCGGGAATCCTGGCTGACTTGTCCGCGAGGATTCGTGGTTCAGGACCGATCAGGCTGAACGCTTCCCTCGGCGCCAACCGTAACCGATCAAGCTTACAAGCCCGCTGCCGAGCAAGGTGAGGGTGCCGGGCTCGGGAGTGGGTTCAACACTGCCAAACAGGCCGTGGTCCTCAACGCTATCAGGACCGGGAATGCCTGCGGTGAAATACAGAATATTCGTACTGCTGCCGTGGGCCCCATTTCCGAAGGTGATGTCCCACAAGCCCTGGTTTACGAGGGGATTGCCGTGAGGGTCGTCCAGTTGTCCGACAAGACTTCCGGTCGTGGGATTGAACGCGTTGATGGTGCCATCGCCGAAGTTCCCTACAAGCAGGTCGCCGCTAAACGGTCCAAAGCCCGCGGGCGCGACGGCCATTCCCCAGGGAGAGTTAAGCGCGCCGTGGGAAACAAGGCGCTGGACAAAGTTGCCACTGGTGTCAAAGACGTCGAGGATTCCGTGACCGGGGCCGGCAACGTCATCGTGCCCGGCCGCGTCCTGCACAGCATAGGTAACGTACAACCTGCCACCAACGGCTTCAATATTAAATGGAGCGTATCCGGCGGGAAGAGTCGGGTCGGTGAATGAGCCGGCACCGAAGCTGTGTGGGGCGAAGCTGCCGTCGAACACGTCAATCTTGTTGTTGTGAAAATCGGTCGCGTAGATATAGTTGGCAGATCCGACTGCAGCGAGTGCCAGACCCTTGTAAACGGATCCCGCTCCCGAGTTGTCGACAACCTGCGCGGCACTGGTTCCACCAGACCACGCCGCGATCGTTCCACCTTCGGTTGCGAAGATGAAATGAGAGCCACCGAAGTCGGGAGTGCCATTGAAGACCTGGCCCGTGGGCGCCGCTGCTCCCGCCGGCGGGATGGTCACGATCAGACCTTGTTTCTGGCCGTTAGCGATGTAGAGTGTGGAGAGCCCAGTCCCATTGTCTGAGACCCAGAACGGACTGGTGGGCGAGAAGGAAATTCCCCAAGGGTTGACCAAGTCGGGATCTAAGACTGAGGCGACCCCGGGCAGGTCGGATACAAGGTTGTGCTGGGCGAAACTATCGGGGGCTGGTGCCGCGTACAGCAACACCGGGGTTGCGACCACCATGGACACAGCCACCGGCATGAGGCAGAGGCGTAGGGCCCACTTCTTCAGACTCATTGCATTACCTCCTCCAAAATTGATCGACGAAGTTCGACCTCGTGAATGTAGCTGCTGGCGGCTGGCCGCGTTGTCATGATCCTGTAGAAGAGTTGTCAACAAAACGTGAACTCGTGAAAGTACTGTGAAACATATCAACTTAAGCGGGAGTCTACATGCCAAGAACATTTCTGGGAGATGTCACAGAATTGTGAATACGTCGTTGACTGGCATCATCAACTGGTATTAGCTGTTGAACTACACAAGCTACCGCAACGTGGGGTAGAGGAAAAAATGGACAAGGTACTCGCAATCGAAGACGACCCGGCGGTGCAGCGCGCGCTGCGCCGTACGTTTGAGACGGCAGGGTTCGACATAACCATTGCCGAGGACGGCAATTCCGCGATGGATGTGTTTCGCGCTACCGTGCCACGCGTGGTGATCCTTGACTTGCGCCTGCCTGGTCGCTCGGGGCAGGACATTTGCCGCGAGATTAAACGGGTGGCGGCCACAGTGCCGATTCTGGTGTTGAGCGCGGCCAGCGACGTGGTCGACAAGGTCCTGCTGCTGGAGTTGGGAGCCGACGACTATGTGACCAAGCCGTTCAGCCCGCGCGAGTTGCTGGCCCGGGTGCGCGCCGCCATCCGCCGTCTCAACCAGACTCCCGACAAGAATGACATCTTCAGCTTCGATGATGTGGAAGTGAATTTTTCGCGGATGGAGCTGTGGAAGGCGGGAAAGCTGGTTGCGCTTACCCCGCAGGAATTCAAGACACTGCGCTTCTTCCTGAATAATGAAGAGCGGGTGGTTTCGCGCGCTGAGCTGCTAAACGAGGTGTGGGGATACAACAGCTATCCCACCACACGCACCGTGGACACGCACATCCTGCGCCTGCGACAGAAGCTGGAGAAAGACCCCGGTGAGCCCGTCCATTTCCGCACCGTTCATGGCACTGGCTACAAATTCGTGCGATAAAGCACTACGCGTTGAGGAGGTTCTCCATCCGGCTTAGAACCAAATTCCTGATCGCGATGCTACTGACCTCCGCCGGGCTGACGGCGGTGTCGCTGTTGATTGTGCAGCGCAGCGTCGAGAACCAGGTACGCCTCAACCTGCGTGTCGATCTGGCCAACTCGGTGGAGACCTTTCGCAACTTCCAGCGAGAACGCGAAAATTCGCTGGCCCGCTCGGCGGAGTTGATGGCCGACCTTCCAGTGCTGAAGGCGCTGATGACATCGCGCCATGCTCCCACCATACAGGACGCGTCGACCGAGTTGTTCCGTCTTTCAGGCGGCGACCTTTTTGCGCTGGTTGACCAGTCCAACCAGATTGTGGGGTTTCACACGCGCTCGCCCGGGATCACGCTCGAGCAAGCGCAAGAGCTGCGCAACCGCAGGACAGGCGACGACGATTCGCGACAGTGGTGGTTTGCCGGCGGACATCTCTACGAGGTATTTCTGGCGCCGATCTATTTTGGTCCAAAGGCCAGCAACTCAATCCTGGGAACGATGGCCATTGGCTACGAGATCAACGCAAACGTCGCCCATGAGGTCGCTCGTGTGGCCGCGGGACAGGTTGCGGTAGTGTGCTCCGGCCGGGAGGTGGTAAGCACCATCAGTACTGCCGGCGTGGCTGAGTTACAGCGAGCGCTGGCGGCGCGTGATCCGTCCGAGTGGCCGCTCGATGTGAAGCTAGGCAACGAGAGTTTCGTGGTGGCATCGCTGTTCCTTAATGAGGGTACGCCCCCGGTCACCATGTTTGTCATCAAGTCCTACGACCAGGCGGCGCAGTTCCTCAGCCATCTGCGGCAACTTCTGCTGGGGGTCGGTTTAGGCGCAGTGGTGCTTGGCAGCCTGCTGGTCTATCTCATCGCCAGCACTTTCACGCGTCCGCTGGAGCGGCTGGTCGATGGGGTGCGCGCGCTGGGCAAGGGCGATTACGCGTTCCCGATCGACTCGGGAAAAGACGGCGAGGTCGCTGAGGTGACCAAGGCCTTCACCGGCATGCGCGAGAGCTTGCAGAATGCACAACAGCGGCTGCTCCATTCTGAACGGCTGGCCACTATCGGCACCATGGCCAGCTCTATCTCCCACGATCTGCGGCATCCCCTGACCGCGGTGCTGGCCAATGCTGAGTTTCTCGCCGAGCCCGACCTGCAGCCCCGCCAGCGCGAGGAACTCTACCTGGAGATTCGCGTCGCGGTGCATCGCCTCACCGACCTCATTGATTCCCTGCTGGAGTTGTCCCGTCCGGCGGAATCGCTGAACCCCACCGAAACCGTGATAGAACATTCTGTGAGCCGAGCTATCGAGTTGATTCACGCGCATCCCGAGTTCCAAAAGGTCACACTCGGAATCGAGTCTAACGGTGTGCATCACGCAATGTGCGACCCCCGCAAGATGGAACGGGTCTTCTACAACCTGTTGCTGAATTCGTGCCAGTCTGTGCAGACCAGAGGTGGGCATGTCTCGGTCATGGTTGACAACAGCGGCAGCTATCTCAATATTCGGGTCGTCGATGACGGTCCGGGGCTCGACAGGTCGATACGAGATAAGGTATTTCAGCCCTTCGTCAGTCACGGCAAAGAAAATGGCACGGGACTGGGGCTGACCATCGCGCAGAAGATTGTGCAGGACCACTCTGGCCAGTTGCAGCTCGAGGAGTCGGTGCCGGGACGCACCGTGATGCGAATTACACTGCCGCGAATGGAGGCATTCACCACCGCCAGCGCGCGTAACGACAACATGGAAATCTAGCCTATCGACCGAGGCCCAAAACTTGATCGCACAGAGGTGGCAAATGAAACTCTGCCAGGCATCGCGCATAGCGCTCGTCAACGTTTTGGCGCTGTGGCTGGCAGCCGCGGCGGCTGCCCAGACGCCAAATCCAGCGCACGACGACAACAGCGTGACTGCTTCATTGAACGAGTTGCAGTCCGAGGTGCGCGAACTGAAGGACATGGTGCAGCAACTTAAACAGGAGACCGCGGCCAGCCGCGCCGAGATGACGCGTCTACGGCAGGAATTGGAGGCGGAGCGCGCCGCCATGCCGGCGGCGTCGGGCAACCACGAGGCTTCGCTACCGGCGGGCGCTACCACTCAGCTCGACGTGCGCGTCGGACACCTCGAAGACGACCAGCAATTGCTCTCTGGCAAAGTCGATGAGCAATACCAGACCAAGGTGGAGAGCGCGTCGAAGTATCGCGTACGGCTGTCAGGCGTGGTGCTGTTCAACCTGTTCAGCAACCAAGGCAGGGTTGACAACATCGATGTCCCCACCCTGGCCTATCGCCCCGGCGATTCGTCAGGCTCTTTCGGCGGTACCCTGCGCCAGTCGATCTTCGGCTTCGAGGTATTCGGTCCTGAGGTGATGGGAGCCAGAACCAGCGGCAACGTAAACTTCGATGTCGGCGGAGGATTTCCGAACATTTCCAACGGCGTGAATTCAGGACTAGTGCGCCTACGAACCGCCACCATGCGCTTGGACTGGAAGAACACTGATTTCGTGGTGGGACAGGACCAGCTGTTCTTTGCGCCCAACTCGCCGACTTCGTTCGCCTCGTTGATCGTGCCAGCGCTGGCCTACTCCGGCAACCTGTGGGCGTGGACACCGCAGATGCGCGCCGAACACCGCATTACTCTGTCCGAGAACTCCACCTTAACTCTGCAGGGAGGAATCCTCGATAACTTGACTGGCGATCCTCCTTATTACGAGGACTACACGTGGTATCGCACTCCGCAGGCCGGCGAACGCGCCCGGCAGCCCGCATACGCCGGACGCGTCGCCTACTCGCATCCGCTGTTCGGGCACACGTTCACCATCGGGACAGCCGGCTACTACAGCCGTGAGAATTACGGATACGGTCGTGACGTGAATGGCTATGCTGCCATGGCTGACTGGAGTCTTCCACTCAATCACTGGTTCTCGCTCAGCGGATCGTTCTACCGTGGACAGGCGATTGGCGGTCTCGGCGGGGGCATCGGACGCAGCGTGCTCTACAGCGGCCCGGTCCTGGATCCGACCAGCAGCGTGCTTCCGCTCAATACCGTTGGCGGCTGGGCGCAGTTGAAATACCGCGCCACCTCCACCCTTGAATTCAACGCAGCGTTTGGCCAAGACAACCCGTTCGCCTCCGATGTACGTGCCTTCCCCAACGCTCAAAGCTATGCCGATCCCACGCTCACCCGTAACCAGGGCATGTTTGCCAACGTGATTTACCGCCCGCGGTCAGACTTGCTGTTTTCGCTGGAGTATCGCCGCCTGAAGACGTTCTCAATTTACGACTACAACTCCAACGCCGGCCAGGTCAACTTGGGCATGGGGATATTGTTCTAAGGAGCGCATTGCAGCGACACAGTAAATTCGCGTTAACTTTGGCTGTCGTGCTGGGAACGCTAGGGTCTCGTTCGGTTGCACAGGGTGTCGACGTCACCGGTCGCGTGACCTACTATGGCGGCACGACTCCACCGGGCGGAGTCTCGGCAGTCGTATGGCTGGTGCCCACCGGACAGCCAGCCACCGAATCGCTGCCGCTTAAGCCGGGGGAGGCAGTGCTGCGCCAGAAGAACAAGGCCTTTGAGCCTCATATGCTGGTCGTGACCAAAGGCTCAACCGTGCAGTTTCCCAACCTCGATCCGTGGTTCCACAATGTCTTCTCGCTTTTCAACGGCAAGAAGTTCGACCTCGGGCTGTACGAAGCGGGCACAACCCGCACCGTCCACTTCGATCGCGAGGGCGTGTCCTACATCTTCTGCAACATCCATCCCGAAATGAGCGCGGTCGTGGTAGTGGTGCCGAGCCCGTACTATGCGACAGTAACCAAGAGCGGAGACTTCTCCATCGTGGACGTGCCGCCGGGGCGCTACATGCTGCACGTGTGGAGCGAGAACTCATTGCCAGAAACCCTCGAGGCGTTATCACGACAGGTCGATCTCAATGGAACCGCGCGCTCCGTTGGGACAGTGCGGGTGCTCGAAACCGAATCAGCTAAGACCCAGCACAAGAACAAATATGGCCAGGACTACGAACCACCGTCACCCAACAATCCGGTGTACACCCAGCCGTAGAATCACTGGGCCCAACGACGGCGCCCGATCCGGACAATGCGAGCCGTACCCGGCTCGAGTTTGTAGATAGTGTGGATTTTATTCCGCCCGGAGCAGCGCTTTCCCGGGAAACGTGTCAGGCACCAGTCTCCCCTGGTCGATCAACACGGTTCCGCCGACGATTACATATTGCATGCCTACGCTGGTTTCCATCGGCGCCTGGTATGTGGCGCGGTCGGTGATAGCCTGGGGATCGAAGACCACGATGTCGGCGTCAGCGCCTTCCTGCAGGCGTCCCTTGGCACGGGCGGCCGGTGTGGACTTTTCGAGAACCTCTGCCGGCATCAGGGTCATCTTGCGGAGAGCATCCATCAATGTGAGGGTTCCTTTCTCGCGTACGTACTGTGCCAACACGCGGGAGTAGGTACCGGCATTGCGCGGATGCCCCTCGGCGCCATCGCTGGCGATCATTACCAGCGGGTGAGGAATCACTTTGTCGACCACTTCCTGCGTGTTGGCGAACATCAGCACACCCTGCGGCTTGGTGGAATTGTGCAGTTCCTCGAAGCGCTCCTTGGTCAAGCGCTCACCGGTATCGGGAAGTTGCAGCGCGCTATAGTCGATGCCCAGTTTCTCTCTCCACCCCGGGTTGAACAGGGCAGAGTTGATGGTAGTCATACCGGCAATGTAAGGATAGGCTTCCGTGGTGACATCGAGCCCGCGGGCACGCGCACCTTCAACCAGCGAGAGACACTCCTGAGAGTCGCGCAGGCAGGTGCTGTTGATGTGCACGATATGCAGCGGTGCGCCTGTGATGGCAGCCGCTCCGATCACCTCGCTGACCGACTCAATGTCGGAGCCGGGCTCGATCGAGCCAAAACTGCGCACGTGCGTGTAGACCGGGACACCACGCTCCGCGGCCAGACGGAACATGTCAATGACTTCCAACCTCGTCGCTCCGGGCGTGTACTGGATGCCCATCCCAATTGCCAGGCCGCCTGCGTCAAGCTCCGCGCGCAGACGCTGGCGTATCGCTTCGATTTGCTGCGGCGTGGCCGGCTGGTTGGTTGCCGGTCCACTCTTCGGCAGAATTTCCGGAATCCCGGCATGGGTGCTGATGGCTGCAGCCGGTAGTGGCGCCCCGAAGACCAACGCGCGCGCTGCCGCGTGGCTGGCTGCGGTGCCGTAGTTGATCAGCGAATGGCCTGCTTTCTGCTTGAGGAATGCGGCGACGTCAGGAACACCGATTTCCAACTCGAGCGCGGTGGTTACGCCGTCGAAGGCCTTTACGCGTCCGCTGTCGTTGTCCTGGCCGTGTTGGTGCAGATCAACGAAGCCGGGGGCGACTACGAACCCCTTAGCGCTGAGCACGCGCTTGCCCACCAGCGGCTCGGCAGAGATGCGAGCAATCTTGCCATTGCTGATGCCGACATTGCGCGCGGCATTGAGGCCTGATTCGGGATCCATGACTCGCCCGCCCTCAATGACGAGGTCGTACTGCTGAGCGATTACGGCAGTGCTTGTAATCAGCCACAGCATGACCAGCCACAAAAAGAAAATTGATTTGCGCATGGGACGGGATGTTACGTTAGTTTGGCGTAAATCGCCAATTCGCTGAATCTGCAGAGCGGGTGACGCAGGCAAGCGACACCTGGTTGCACCACGCCTTCTGGTTCGCTTAGATAAGTTAGATCTCTTGTGGGCACTCTACCTCAGTACTGGATCACAACTTCAACCGTATCCTTCGCGAATGGTACGGTAACGGCTACGCTCTTCCCCTTCGCATCGTAGTGAGAGTCGCTGACTGTCTGGCCGCCAGCAGTGACCGAAGCTGGCGCCTTGAGCACATCCATTACTACGACATTGTAAGACGTCCACCACGGAGTATATTTCCCTTCTCCGCCCGAAATGGTGACCTTTACCGAATTCCCTGAAGATTCGCAACTAAGCTGGCCGCGATAGTATTCGCCCCGCTTGTAGCCGAAGCTGGTTCCGTCATCTGAGTAGATGCTTCCCTGGCAATCAGGCCCAGGATAGACCCGGAGCTCCAGCGGGCCATTCGGCTTCTGGCTCGTGTTCTGCACTAGCGGCTGGCGCGGAATGATCGATCCTGCCCGCGCGAACACCGGAATCTCATCGAGCTTGGGATTAAGGTGGAGCTTGCCCTTCATCTCCTTGTTGTCCTGGTCCTTCAATACGACCCGCTGTCCTGTCCAATAATCGAACCATGTTCCTTCCGGCACCAGCATGTCGTAGCCATCCACAAACTCCTTGATTTTGGGAGCGACCAGCAAGCTATTGCCGAACATGTACTGTCCTTCTGCCTCACGGGTCGTCATGCGCTCGTCATCGGGATAGTCGAGCACCATGAGCCGCATCAGCGGAACTCCAGTGCGCGTGGTTTCCTCCATGCTGGTGTAGATGTACGGCAGCAGGCGATAGCGCTCTTCGATGAATTTCTTGCGGATTGCCTCGTGCTCCGGGCCGTCGACCCAGGGCTCACGGTCGCGCGTCCCCTTGGCCGCGTGGTTGCGGTCGATGGGGAGAAACGTTCCCAGGGCGGTCCAGCGCGTCAGCAACTCAGGCGTCGGCGATCCCGAGAATCCGCCCACATCGACGCCCACAAATGGATAGCCCGAGACGCCGAGGCCAGTGACCGTCGGAAGCGATAGCCGCATGTGATTCCACGTGGCCTGGTTGTCGCCGGTCCATGTCGCCGCGTAACGCTGCGCACCCGCATATGCGGCGCGCGTCAGCACAAACGGACGAACATCCGGCGCGAGTGCCAGCAGGCCCTCGTAGGTAGCGTGAACATTCTCCAGGCCAAACACGTTGTGGATCTCGCGCTGATCAGTCTTCCGCCCCTCGACCGAACTCACCACATCCAGTGGCATCGTCTTGTCGGCCCGGAAGAACACCGAGGGCTCGTTCATGTCGTTCCAGAATCCGCGAACGCCCATCTTCACGAAGTCGGCATAGAGCGATCCCCACCACTCACGTACTTCGGAGCGGGTGAAATCGGGAAACACACTCGGCCCCGGCCACACTGGCCCGACGAAGTTCGAGCCATCGGGGTTCTTGACGAAATAGCCTCCCTTCACTCCTTCGTCAAACGGTTTATATCCGGGCACAGCTGCGATGTGCAGGTCGGTAATCAGGACCGTCTTCCAGCCTTCCCGCCCCAAGTCTTTGATCATCTGCTCGAAGGTAGGAAAGCTCTGGTGGTTCACAGTAAAAGGTCTGTTGCGGTCCTGGTAGTCGATATCAAGATAGATTACATCGGCAGGAATATTCCGTTTTCGGAAGCCGCTGGTGACTTCAACCACTCGCGCTTCCGTCATGTAGCTCCAGCGGCATTGCTGATACCCCAATGTGAATAGTGGGGGCAGAGGAGTGCGCCCGGTTAGCGCGGCAAATGTACCTACCACTCTTTTAGGTCGCGGACCGTTAATAAAGTAATAATTCAGCTCTCCACCCGGCGCTCCGAAAGAATAGAAACCGTCGTTGAATTTGCCAAACTGGAAGTTAGTTCGATAGGTATTATCGAAGAAAATTCCATAGGCATTGCCTTGGCGCACTGCCATGAAAAATGGAATGCTCTTATAAAGCGGATCGGTTGACTCTTCCCACATGGGTACATCGGTGTTCCACATTGAGAAGCCATGCTGGCGGCGATCCTCGGACACAGCCTTATCACCCAGTCCGTAATAGTGTTCGTCTTCGGGCATCCGCTTCCACGTCTGGAAGCCTTCAGGGGTAAACGTGAACGGCACGTCCGACCGGTCCATCAGGATGAGGCGGCCCGCCAAGTCGTATATCGTCACTGCCAGCGAGGATTTATGCACCACCACGCTGAGTTCATTCGTCTGCAAGACTATCTCGGCCCCTTTGTCAGCTACCTTGGTCTCGGGCGCCACCAGACCCAAGTCCTTCACCACGGCAAACGACTCATCCGGACCAAACACGCCCTGTGGCGCATAGCGAAAGCGGATTACGTCACCACTAAGCGCCGTGACGCGCAGTACAGTCTTCCCCATGGTCACCTCGACGCCATTAGGCAGCGGCGAGAATGTGGTGACAACATCGGGGTGGCGGTCGGAGGTCGATTGCGCGAATGCCCAGGCGGCTGAAATCGATATCAGGCAGAGAAGTAAGAAGGCGATTGTGAGTTTCATCAGGCTATCCCCGGGACGACACCGAAGGGTAAAGGGGATTAACCAGAGTGTCAACCTGATGGGCATGAGCGTAGGAACAGACGGACAACCTACCTTTATCGCCGCCTCTGGCGAACAGGGCGCGACTGTTGAATCACTCAGAACCGCGTAGCCTCAACGATTGCCATGTCGTTGATGCGGGTATCAAGTTCGGCGCGACCGCAGGCCATGGCCGTACCCTGAGCGTCGAACTTGCATCCGTACAGGCCGGGGAGAGGTGCCTGGCACTGGTTCTGCGCAAGGTCGACCACCCACCAACCCGATCCCGCGGTCTTCCCCAGAAAGTTCTTCTTTCCATAGACGCCGATCAGGATATCTCCTTCGATCGTCCTGCCATGGGCGCAGCGCAGATTGGTGTGGGCGAAGGCGTAGAAAATTCTTGACGACGCGTCCCATAGCATGTCGGTATTGACGACGCTGCCTGCGCCGTCCAAATCCACCACCTCATTCCAAAACGAATCCTTGGGATCGCCGGTGTCGATCATGGCCTGGCCCCGTCCGATGGTGGCTTGTTTGGACTGCTTCGTCGCGCCCGCCGCAGGCGATGGCGAAAGACATTTCCTTTGCAAGTCGGAACCGGGCTGGAAATCGATGGGGCCGCTCGCCGCTTGCGCAAGACACGCAGTTTCAACAGCGAACAGCACGAAGAGCAACGAAAGGAAGCAAATGAATCGGCTCATAGCTTTGGGCCATCCTCAAAAACGATATCAGTTCGACTGAATTCCCATTTCCCGCGCCAACCGAACCTGGTCGGTGCGGAAGTCGGAGAGCGCCTTCTCCAAGTTCGCGGCGGCGTTCGCCAGGCGTTCAGGGACAACCTTGCCCGGTTCCATGCGCTGCTGCACCGTTTTCGATTCCCTGGCGACGAAAGTATAAGACTTGCGCACCCGTTTGGTGAGGGGCTTCAATTCCGTACTCTGCGTTTTCGAGAATGAAGCCACGAAGCGTCCGTAGTAATGTTCCACGTCATCGAGCGTGTCGCGCAGTTGCAGCGACCTGGCATTCACGGTGGGAATGCTCTGCGCGGCGGGCCCGAGCGTTTGCAACTCGCGCGACAATTGCAGCGCAGTGTCGGTGCTTGAGATGGCAGAGCGAAAATATCCTACCTGGTCCGCCCTGGCCTGAATCGCCACCGCCCGCGTCATGGTCTCAAGTTCAGGATTGACCGCGCCCGTCGGCGCCGATTCGGCGGGAGGCGTGGTGGAATGAGGACGGTGCGATTCCTGCCCCCAGACTGTGAGGGAGATCATCATGAAGGATGCGACGGCAACCACCAAGCGCATGTCGGATGCCCTGCTCGTTGGCGAGTTTCGGACGAGCGGGATGGATTCACCATCATACGCCGAGGTATCGAGGGCCAATGGCGTCTGATGGTCGTAGCGATTGCAGCGCAACTCGTCTCTTCGGTGCAGGGGAGATGCTCTTTCCCGCATAACAGGCTATCCTCGTACTTGAAGTCCGGCCCGTGTTGGATTTGCGGGGCGGAGTGCGCGCTGAGACATTCTTAGCGCCGGAAAGGTATTACATGTCGTATCGCAACGGAGACCGGTCGCGCGAGCACCGGCTGCGCAAGGCCCGCATCGCCAGGCGTCTGAAGGTGAAAGAGCTTCGCGGGGCCGCTAAACCCGCTACAGGAGCCAAGTCCGCGAAATCAGCGAAATCCAAATAGGGCCCGAGTCGAGTCGTTCCCAGGCTAGCGCCGAAGTTCGCACTGACAACAGCCTTCTATTCTCATCTGGATCATTTTTCGAATTACTGTAATTCTTACGCGGGCTCCCCTGCTCCGACACGCGCGCGGTCCCGCGCGCCCCCACGCAGGATAACGGAAGTAGGATGAGTCACGATGTTTCTGCGGCCAGCACTGCGTCGGCGATGGCAGCGGCTTCGACGGCAGGCTTTACGTCGTGCACGCGGACGATGTGGGCTCCGCGAAGGATGCTGACAACCATGGCGGCCAACGAGCCGTAGAGGCGCTCGTCGGGTGGGGCGTCTCGCCCGCCTCGTCGTTTACCCACGGTGCGGCCTACGAACGACTTGCGTGAGGTGCCCGCGAGCAGCGGGAATCCCAGTGCATGTAAGCGGTCGAAGTGGGCCAGCAGCGGGTAATTCTCTTCGAAATTCTTACCAAAACCGAAGCCGGGATCGAGCACGATGCGCTCTCGTGCGACCCCACCCGCGAGAGCGATCTGCACGCGGCTGGCAAGATCCTCAGCTACCAACGACGTGATGTCCGACTCGGATGGCAGGTTGCGCCACTCGTTGGGCTGTCCGCGGGTGTGCATCAGGACGACTCCACATTGCAGGTCGCCACAGATGGTCGCCATCGCGTTGTCCCACTGGAATGCGCTCACGTCGTTGACGATCTCCGCACCGGCGTCGATGGCGCGACGGGCCACGCCGGATTTGTAGGTATCAATGGAGACGACGCCAGGTCGGGCCTGAAGCAACCCTTCGATGACAGGCAGGACCCGCCGCAATTCCTCGTCTTCTGTCACAGCGGGCTTTTGGCCTGATTCATCAGGCAAGACGCGGGTGCCAGGGCGCGTGGATTCGCCTCCGATATCGAGAAGGTCAGCGCCTTCGTCGAGCATCTGCAGTGCGCGTGCGATGGCGCGCTGTGGGTCGAGATATTTTCCGCCATCCGAGAAGGAGTCGGGCGTGACGTTAACCACTCCCATGATGAGCGTGCGTAGACCGAGGTCCAGCGCGCGGGAGCGAAGCTGCCAGCGGGAGGGAGCACGCATCCTGCGATTGTAATTTGTGCTGGTGTGTCGGGGCGCTGGCCGGAAATGTCGCCCGCCAAGCGGTGCTAGAATTCGAGTGTGGTGTAGTGGTCTTATGTACCGGGTCCGCAATCTCGTACACATTGTTCTGATGCTGTCGCTGCTAGCGCACGCCTTCGCCGCCGACAGCGCCAAATCCTCGCACAAGAAACCCGACGACAACAAGAAACTGAGCCGAGCGATTGAACAGATCCTCGGCGAGCCGGATGTGGCGCGCGGGTTCTGGGGCATCGACGTGGTCTCGCTCGATACTGGCGAGCATATCTACGGGTTGAATGAGAACAAGCTGTTCACGCCCGCCTCAAACACCAAGTTGTTCACCACCGCCGCGGTGTTCGGGCTGATTGGCCCCGACTACCGCTTCAAGACCACGGTGGAGAGCCTGGGCACGGTGGACAAGTACGGCCGCCTGAACTCCGACCTGGTTATCGTCGGACGCGGCGATCCCAACCTTTCGGGGCGCACGCTACCGTATTACCTCCACACTGAGCGCAGAGCGTTGCCCATCCAGGTACTGATCGACCTGGCGGACCAGTTGGTGCAGAAGGGTCTGAAGTACGTGGATGGCGACGTGGTGGCCGACGACTCGTACTACGTGTTTGAGCGCTATGGCGAAGGTTGGTCGCAGGATGACCTGGTGTGGGAGTGGGGCGCACCGGTCTCGGCACTCACCATCAACGACAACGTGTTGTTCGTGAGCATCTTGCCCGCGGACCGTCCAGGCGAGCGCGCGTTTCTCAACATCACGCCCTATCCGGAGTACTACCACATCGACAACCGGATAATGACCACGCCGCAAGGCACGGGGCCGCGGAAGATCTACATCAACCGCGAGCCGGGATCGAGCCAGATCACCTTGTGGGGCAACATGCCGCAGGA
This sequence comes from uncultured Acidobacteriaceae bacterium, assembly GCA_963779555.1. Lineage (GTDB taxonomy): Bacteria > Acidobacteriota > Terriglobia > Terriglobales > Acidobacteriaceae > DASRAA01. The sequence goes on along the minus strand of CAVZYS010000028.1, from coordinate 56,977 downwards.
TGACGCCGGCGCGGGCGAGTCGCTGGCGATCGAAGACCCGGCGGATTTCACCGCGAAGCTTTTCCGCGAACTGCTGGAGCAGCGCGGCGTGACGGTGTATGGCCGCCCGCGCACCAGGCACACGGAGCTGGCTTCGATGCAGACATTCAGCGTCACTACCATCGCGTCGGGTGGAGGAGGTGAGACCGGCTCGCATCCCAATCCCGTGCCGCTGGTGTTGGCCAACCATGAGTCGCAGCCGCTGGCGGAAGACCTGCGCGTGATCAACAAAGTAAGCCAGAACCTGCATGCCGAACTCATGTTGCGCTTGCTGGGCAAGGAGAAAGGCACGTCGGGCTCGATCACCGGCGGGCTCGAAGTGCTGCGCGGCTTTCTGACGTCGGCGGGAATCAAGCCCGATCAGTTCGTGTTCTACGACGGCTCGGGCCTTTCGCGCGAGAACCTGGTGAGTCCTGCGGCGGTGGTCGAACTGCTGCAATATGCGCAGCAACAACCGTGGGGCAAGCTCTACGAAGACACACTGCCGGTATCAGGAATGGACGGCTCGTTGAGCGACCGCCTCAGGACCGCGCCCGCAAAGGGCAACGTACATGGCAAGACGGGCTCGCTGGGGCACGTCAATGCACTGTCGGGCTATGCCACCACCGCCAAGGGAGAACGCGTGGCGTTCTCCATCCTGTGCAACAACCATAATCTCTCCAACAAGAAGGCCATCGAAACGATCGACCAGATCGTGGAGAAGATTGTGGCGAACTGATCGTACCGTTGCAGGCTGAAGTTGCCTTAGTCTCTGAATCTCAACGAGTGCGCTCAGTGCCAGTGGCCGCCGCGATACCCACCATAGCCACCGTGTCCCCAGCCGTACCCGCCGTAGTAACCAATCGAGACGGCCGGATAAAAGCCCCAACCTCCCCAGTACGGCCATGCCGCATAAGGATATGCGTACGGGTACGCCGGGCCAGGAGGATAGGCAGGGACCACCTGGCGCTGCTGTAGTTGCGGCGGCGCGCTGGCGTAGTCCTGCTGATTGACTGGGAGGAATGCCACCGAACCGCGCTGCGTGTTGATGGTGATGGGCTCCTGCAGCCGGAAAGTCAGTAGCGTCTCCGAGGGCAGGACGGTTGGCCTGCCCGGGGTCAGAAGCACGCCTGCGATTCCGGCGGCAGCACCGGCAGCGGCTCCAATGCCGGCGCCAGCTCCGCCATCGACTGCACCGCCGATAGCAGCGCCAATGCCGGTCGTCGCCGCCACACCCGCAACATCACGTCCCTTTGACGTGCCAGCCGAGGTCTGCACCAGTTGCGATTGCACCGGCAGTTGCCGGCCATCGACCACTGGCAGGTCGCTAAGCGCCACTCCCATACTTGAGACACCCTTGACCCGACCGGCTTTCTGTACCTCGACTATCCGTCCTATGGCGATCTGTCCGCGTCGGGCGACCACCCAGCCATCAACGACAATGGGCTGTTCGAGAGTGGCGCTGAAGCCATCGCCCTGCTCATTGATGTCACTGGAGAGGCTGCCCATCAAGCGGACAGTGACGAAGGTACCAGGAGGAATAGTCAAGGTTGGAGGCACAGTTGCATACGGCGCCGGGGCCGGGTTCTCGGCGGGAGGTGTGCCATAAGCTGCGGTAGCATCCTGCTCCGGCTGGTCGGCTGGTGCACTCGACTCCTGCGCAACCAGCGCAGGGACAAGAACAAGCGAAACCGTTAACGCCAGAACGATGACCGTCCGGCGGAGCGCGACCTGCGATTCCAACTGCAAGCAATGGCCGTGACGCATGGGATTGCTCTCCTGCGGAATGAAGTGGGTACGGACAGTTCCAAAGAAACTGGTCGCTGCAACCACTGGTGTAAACCCAAGTTCGCGAAATATGACGCGCATCTTGCGGTTAATTGCTTTCCGTCACGCGAACGAACTAGGCCACTGCGTCGTGCGCGGCGGACGGTTGGCGGGGAAGGACGGCTGGAGAGCAGGCCCGAAGCAGGCGAGATTGTGCAAGTCAGCGATAAACGGGCTGCTTAGTTCTGCAGCTTGATCGCGCTCAACTTCTCGACAATGGCGACGTCTTTGGAGCCCTTCACTTCGATCCGTAGCCCAGTTCCTTCGGCGTATCGTTTGGCTTCGTCGAGCATCTTGATCACGAGTGCGGGAAGGCCAGCCGCGCGCGCCGCTTTCACCGCCTTGTCCCCCAGAACGAAACTCGCAGTAAAGCAACCATGATGCGGTGAAAGATACACGATGGTTCGCTGCTTGAGCCTCAATCGCAGCGACCATCCATACTTCCTCGAGGTCGATTTCCACTCCTGCACATCCAGGCCGTTTTCACTGGCAACGTCGGCCACCACTTGGTCCCAAAGCGATTTCGCAGCGCCGAGTTCCGCAGCCAGTTCCGCGGCAGTCGGTTTGGTGGACTTATCGAGGAAGGCGTTCGGCAGCATGCTTACGCTCCTGAGGTGAGGCACGCTCATTTGAAGATGAGTTTAAGCATCAGGGGAGGAATTGAAAAGATCAGGAAGTCACCGGCGGTGGTGATAGGGAGAGCCTTGTCAACTTGATCGGCGCTATCGTTTGCGCACCGCGCGGGCGCGTCCGGCAGCCACGGCGCGCACCGGACCCGTACCGGTAGGAGGCTTGCGCTCGCCGTCAATCAATTGCTTGAGCACCAACGCGTTGTTCTGCTCAACGTTCTTCGACGCGAACAGCAGAGTCAGACCGCGCCGCTTGCGGGCGAGGTCGTGAAGTTGCTGCAAAGCAGCGTGGGCCGCGCCAGTGGTCAGTTCGGTGAGGTATTTCTGGCGGAACTTGCTCCACTGCACGGGATGCGCGTGGAACCACTTGCGTAGTTCGTTGGAAGGCGCAACTTCTTTCAGCCAGGCATCCAGTGCAGCGGATTCTTTCGTCAAACCGCGCGGCCACAGCCGGTCCACCAGCACGCGGGTGCCATCCTGCAGCGAGGGCGGATCGTAAACGCGTTTAAGCCGGACCGTCATGCGAGGTGTATTCTAACCCGGTGGCAGTGTTGAAATCGGCGCGCGCTGGAAAAATCTTGCCGATTCTACGGGGAATATTGGGTTGATTCGCAAGCAGGCGAGCCGTTCCGTTCTGGCGGTCATCATAGTAATTGCGTTGACCGCGCTGGCAGGTTGCGAGTCCGAGCCTCGCAAGAGCGATGCCGAGTTGGGACTGAATCCGCAGCAAGTGCAGGGCCGGCGGGTGTATGACGCACGCTGTGCCGAGTGCCATTACGCGTACAGCACACGCAACCTCCGCGGTCCCAGCTTGCACGGGCTGTTCCAGAAACAGTTCATGAGCAGCGGTATCCCGGCCAATGACGATCGGGTCACTGACATCATTCTGCTGGGCCGGGCCAAGATGCCGGGATTCCGGCAAAAACTTACGCAGGAACAATTGACCAACCTGCTGGCATACCTGCATACGCTGTAGCAAGTTCTGGGCTCTCGTTGAACTTGGTTGCGTCAGCGCGGAGCGATCACGGCCGTTGCAACCAGTTCGATGGGTGGAGAGTCCTCGAAACTTACGCTGGTCTTCGGCATACTCCCCAGTTCGGCCTGGCTGGGCGCGATCCACGACCACACCAGCAGCAGTTTGCGATGACGCGTCACCGCCACTGCCTGGTTGCGCCGCTCGGCCAGCGGCTGTCCGTCGGGATGCTCGCCAACCAACCCGCTATACTCCGCAAACAAATGATTGGCGTGCATGGCCAGGTTGGTCGAGCGCAACTCGCCAAACGCTCCCAGCATCTGCAGGTAAGCACCCAACTCCTCCGCTCCCAGATGGTCGGTCGGCGACGCCGGAGCCGGCAGCCCGAGGCAGGTCTGGTCGATGGCGCGCAGTGTGATCGTCCTTGCGTCGGGTTTAGCTCCCTCTGCGAACGAAGGTGCAAGCCGCAACAGCATTAGCGAGCACGCATTCACAACGTCGCGCGTGCGTTGTTCGATTTCGTCCTTCGCAGGCGGATCGGGCTCGCCCTTTACCGGCTCCCACGTTGTGGGATATGTGTAAGTCAGCCCAATCTCTTCGTTCTGGTACCTACCCGCCGCGACCTCGCCGGTTTCGATCTGCTCCAGCGCAGGCTGCTCCTCGAGGGCGTGGTCCACCACCGCGGTCGGGATCGTTGGCCCCTGGTAGCCTTCGCCCGGCGTCAGAACAATCTTGCCCTGCTCGTCGATCAGGGTGCCGTCTTCCTGCGCACAGAAAAATTTCACGCTGCCCACTGCCGTCTTCGTTTTGCTGAGGAACTCGCGGTCGTTCGACTCCACCTTGATGCGAATGAGGTAGTTCTTAATAAAGGTCCAGTACTGCACCGTCGTTGCGTCGCCCTTGTGTTGAGCGATGTGATAGAACCGCCCGGTGCGGGTGAGCCAATCGGGCGGCGTGATCTGGTGGCGTGGCTCGCCTTTTGCCCAGGCTCGAAACTCTGCCTGCCGCTCGGCGTCGGTCATCTCATGCAGGGGATTGTTCGGCTCTGAAGCCGTGATCAGCAATGTGCCCGAGCGGTGGCCTTGCTGGAACCCCATGGCCAGCAGTGCGTGCTGTCCCGGCGGCATCAGTGGCATCATCAGGCGATGCCCCTCGAGCGACAGCGGCAGGTCGATCACGAATCCGAAATAACTGCTCGCATACGAGGTGCTGGAAAGATATCCCGACTCTGGTAAGCGTGGTTCACCGTGCCGCGTCGAGGAGGTCACGGTCGGCAAATCCGGCGGCACATCGTCGTCTGGGTTGTTCACTGGACACTGTGCCGCAAGCCATCCCCTGAGTGACAACAAAAGCAGAACGCTCAGCAACCCGCGTTTCGCCGCGCTCGTGATGGAAACCGCCGCCATCATTTGTGAAAACCGCCTTCGCCAGTGAGAGTTGCGCCATGATGGCACCAGGCGATTGATTGCGGCAAGTGAGATGAGGGTTGAACATCGCCCAATGAAATCGGCTTCAGCCTCCGAGTCATCCAGACATTAACCTCAGGCGCGGAATCGCATGGCCCTCAGCTGATGAGACGCAACGAGCCGACGCCGACGTAATCTTTCACGCCTCCAAAGGTTTCGCATTGGTGGGAAATGGCGGGGTTTCTACTTCACCCTCTGCAGCTCACGATAGGCTTCGCTCTTCGACACGCCAAACTCTTTCGCCGCCTGTTTCAGGGCGGCCTTCTCGTCGAGCGAGTCGGAACTCATCAGCTCTTGCACCCGCTGCCCAACATTCTTCGGGCTGAGTTGCTCATGGTCCGTGCCCTCGGCCTTGCCGATAAGCAATGTGATCTCGCCTTTCACCTCGCCGCGCTTCTGCAAGGTCTCGAGCACGTCTTCAGCGTGTCCACGCAAAAACTCCTCGTGCAGCTTGGTCACCTCGCGGGCCACCACAACGTGACGCTCCGGCCCCAACAGCTCGACGACATCCTTCAATGCATCGAGAATGCGGTGCGGAGCTTCGTAGAAAATCTGCGTGCGTGGCGACTGGCGAATGGCCTCCAGCAAAGTACGGCGTGCACCTTCCTTGGCGGGAAGGAATCCGCTGAAGCGGAACGAATCGGTGGGTAGCCCGCTGGCCACCAGCGCCGACAAAAACGCAGATGCGCCGGGCACAGGCACGATGCGAATGTGATGCCGCACCGCCAGCGCGATCAGCCGGTATCCCGGATCGCTCACTCCCGGCATGCCCGCGTCGCTCACCATGGCGATGTTGTCGCCCTGCTCCAAGTGGACGATCAGTTCGGCCGCGCGTGTCAATTCGTTATGCTCGTGATAACTGACGGTCGTCTTTTCAATGCCGTAGTGGTCGAGCAACTGCACCGTGTGGCGCGTGTCCTCGCAAGCGATGAGGTCAACTTCTTTCAGAATACGCAGCGCCCGCAGCGTAATGTCTTCCATGTTGCCGATCGGCGTGCCGACCAGGTAAAGCGTCCCAGCCCCTGGAGCGACGCCATTCCGCACCGCAGGCACAGTGTTTCTAGCTTTTGCCATACGAGCCAAGTCTACACCCGCAAGCACAAGCGCATATCAAAGGAAAGCCCTTCAGATCGCGCCGCTTGGGTACCTTCGTAACCGCCGGTGTGCACATCAGCGCTGGTGTCTTCGAGTGAAGCCAGTTTCGTTCCACCAACCATCGATTCGACCTAACCCGCGGCCATAAATCTTCCATGCGAACCTCATGCCTGATGCCGGAGGCGAAAGCGCGCCCAATTGATTCAACTTCGCTTCGCCAATCTCCACAGTCTCGGCGTTTCCATTTATCGGCAACATTATTCGTAAAATGTGAAAACTTTTTCCTATTTCGGTAAAGTGTGCAATATTGAACAGTTTCTACCTTTCGAGCAAGTGCAATATGGGGAGTCGTCTTGTTCACAATGCAGGGGGGCGAAGTGGCTTTTAACGGCTCTGATGGGGACAATTCGGGTCGCCAACCGGTCGAGGGCGGCAGCTCTCAAATCGAGTTGAACGAACGGTTGGGAAGCATGGTTAGCGAGCTCCACCAACTTCTTGAGCTCTATGCGCCGGCATGGTACACGGATGAGTTGCACGAAAGAGTCGAGGCTGTCTTACGGGCGCTGGAAGTCCCTGTCGTTCTCAATAGCCGCAAATCGCGACCCAGGGCGAAGGTTTGTCGATCTGTAGGCCGATCGAACAGGCGATCGATCGGCGACACTCCAGCATAGTTCTACACTGCTTATCGCATCCGCTTTGATTGTCCTTACTTGCCACAGTTCCGCAACTTAACATTTTCGCCTCCGTTTCTGTGCCAGAATATTGTCGCCGCCACGGAGGTATTCGATGAAGTGGACACTCCTTCCTCTTTGTCTGGCTGCGGTTGTCGTCTTTCTTCCTTTGCACTTGATGGCGCAAAGTCCCGACGACGCCCTGCACGCGCCTGATGCCAATTCCTACGATCAGATTGTCAACATCTTCATCTCGCCGCTCACCGGCTCTCCTTTTACCGCAACCGTCAGCGCCTCCTGGACACGCCAACTTCCCGACGGAACCACCATTACGCTCGCCAACCACCGCTTGGTGATTCGTGATAGTCAGGGCCGCATTTACCAGGAGCGCCGCCGTCTGGTGCCCCCCGATGAAGATAAGAAGGGACTGTCGGTGCTGATGCGGGTCGAGATTAGCGATCCCGCTCGGCACACCAAGTACTTCTGTTACTACGCCACCAAGATCTGCGAACTCGCCACCTACGCCGTCGCGGTCACCCAGCCAGTCGTTCCCGTAGGGCCTATGGCGGACGGAAAGCACTATCTCAGCCGTGAAGACCTGGGCAAAGGCGAAACCGAAGGGCTCGAAACCATCGGCACTCGCGAGACTATAACTACCAGCGCCGGCGCCATCGGGAACGATCGCGAGGTCGCCTCGACCAAGGAGTTCTGGTACTCGCCAAAATTGGGTATCAACATGGTAGTGAAGCGGCTCGACCCGCTGCACGGAACTCAGACTTTCACCGTGAGCAACCTTCAGCTTGCTGACCCCGATGCGCGCATCTTTGCCGTCCCCGCTGGCTTCAAGGTCGTCGATCAGCGCGTCGCCTCGCCAACTCCGGCAAAGTAGCGGCGAACGCCACAGGACCGGCGCGGGATTCATGACGCCGTGGCAAGCAAAAAATCGGGGAGCCCTAAGGCTCCCCAAAGTACTGCAACCTTTGGATTCAGCTAGAACGTCAGCTTCAACCCAAACTGGACGTTGCGGCGTTCGTCGTACTGAGTGCCGGGCCCGTAAGGGTTCGTTCCACCCTTGTCCACCTGAACCGCTGGCAATCCGCCCGACGTGTCGAGGTTGAAGGGCTGGACGTACAGGTTGGAATGGTTGAAGGCGTTGTACAACTCACCCCGGAACTGCATCTGGAACCGCTCCGTCAGCTTGAAGTTCTTGGCAAAAACGAAGTTGAAGTTCCAGTAACCCGGTGAGGTGTAGGCATTGCGCTCACCCGGCCCGGATCCGGACAGACTGAAAGAGCATCCCACACCGTACAATCCGGTGCAAACCGGATCGGACAGTGAGTTGCCGGTGCCGACTGGCAGTCCGCTGCTTGCGTCCTGCGGCAATGCCAGGTAGTTGTACAGGTTGGGTCCGACGGAAGAACCGAGCTGGCCGCTGACGCCCATAGCTGCCCCTGGGATGTATCGCGGGCAAGTGGCATAGATTGCGTTCGTGCAGTCGAAGACCGTGTATGGGTTGCCGGTGTGGGCGACGAAGATGGTGGAAATCTGCCAGCCGCCGAGGACATTCCGTTCCACGGCGTTGTTCGATTTGCCGCCCCACGGAATGTTCCAAACCCCGCTGAGCACGAAGCGCTGCCGAGTGTCGAAATCGGAATTGCCTTTGTCCAGTGTCGGAGTGAACCCGTTGGTGTAGCCTAGCATGTAGTTGGCGGCATAACCGTCGGTGAAGGTTGACGACAGGTCGTCAATGGAGTGCGACCAAGTGTAGTTCGCGGTCAACATAATCCCCAAGTTAAAGATATTGTTGCCCGAGAACTTCACATTGACGCCGTTGTAATTACTGAAGGCGTTGGACCCGCGGAAGTTGATTTCGTTGTACTGATAGTTCAGGCGGTTGCCGACACCAGTATAAATTCCACCAAAGCCCTGCTGGTTCATGTCGGCAATGCTGTAAAGGTCAGTACCCTTGGAACCGACATACTCCACCGACACCACCGAGCTCTTCATCACCTGGCGATCGATCGCCAGAGACCAAAACTCGGTATAGGCGGTCTGGATGTTGGGGTTCACAGCGCGCAGGTTGACGGCCGGAAGCACCTTGGTTCCCGTTCCTGCCAGCGGCCCTGCAGTATCCGTAAAGATGGGGAAACTGACGGCTGCTGAACTGGTCAGGGAGGTCACGGCGTAGTTCGGCGGGTTCTGAATGACGTTGAAGGTCACGTTGCCGAAATCACGCTCGTAGCCCATACCGAATCCGCCACGAAGGCTGGTCGAACCGTCGCCGAAGATGTCCCAGGCGAAGCCGACACGGGGCGCCCAGTTGTTCTTATCCGGCGCCCACAGTCCGCCAACCGGACTCTGGTTCGCGATCTGCACCGAGCCGTTGCGGAACTGGTCGAAGATCGTGGGCCCCGAGCCCAGGTAGAAATTCGAGTCGAGGGCCGGGTTGGAGTCGTGCTGTACGCCGTAGTATTCCCAGCGAATGCCCAGGTTCAGGGTGAACCTCGGCGTCAGCTTCCATGAATCGTTGGCATAGAAATTACCGTCGTTGAAACGGTTGTTGCGGCCAAAGCTGGGCGGACCTACCGGAAGCTGCAGCGTGCAATCCGGGGATGGAATGGGGACACCAGGAGTTCCCGCCTGTCCCGGATCGCCCGGCTGTCCAGGTGTCCGCTGACACGGATACTTGCCCTGCGGATACACCGCACCTTGGAAAGTGTAGATGTTCCCGTTGACCAGGTTAAATAAAGCGCTGGTGTAGTTGCTGTAGCTGGAGTTACCCGCAAAGCTGGTGCCGAGCGGCTCAATCGGGTTCTCATAAGCGCCAAACACGCGGTTGTCGCGGGTCTGCAGGTAGGCGCCGCCAAACTTGAACTGGTGCCGGCCCTTGGTCCACGACAGGTCTTCGTAGATCTGATAGAGATTCTGCGGACCGCCGAAGGGAACTGCGTTACCCGGCGTATAGGCGTTGTAGCCTGGGAAGATCAGGGACCCCGAAGTTCCTGGCAGGGTCGGGACGCCGGTTCCGGTCGTGTAGAGCGTCGGGCCCACGGGATTCGTACTCAGAGGCTGCAAGTTATTCAGGCGGTTGTAGTTCAACTTGGTCGAACTCACCAACGACGGGGTAAAGACGTGGGTAAGGTTAATATTGACGCCTTGGTTGAAGAACGTCTGGCCGGTGTTGTAGCCAGCATACGGACTGCTCGTCCAGGAACCCGGCAGTTGGTCTTCGCTATAAAGAGCATAGCGGCCATAGATGGTGGTCCTGTCGGAGACATTCCAGTCCACCCGGTCCACGGTGGAATAAGTATTCTGCGGAGCACCGCCACCTGAGTCGGAGGGCACGTTATAGGAAATGGCCTCGCCAAACGGCGCCGAGCAAGCCAGAGGCGGAGGGCAGACACCGTTGGTAGCCTGCCCCCAGTTGACGAACGAGAGCGTCGACACACCGGGAGTCAAAGACTTGGCAAACTGGGAGAAGAAAGCCCCGGTGCGAGGGCTGACCTGCGGCAATGCCAGAAACGCCGGATCAATGATGTCGGCCGCCTGGGCACCGTTGCTGCGCACCCGGGTCCATTCGGTGCCGCTGAAGAAGAACAGCTTGTTCTTCACGATCGGTCCGCCGATCGAGTATCCGAACTGGTTGCGGGTAAAGCCGAACTTGCCTACGTCGCAAGCCTGACCGGTGACGCAGGTGCCGTCCTGGTAGGCCTGCCAGCGGTTGGCATTGTTCTGCTCCGTGTTCGCCGCCAGCGCCGAAACCCGGTTGAACTCGTACAGCGATCCATGGAACTGGTTGGTGCCGGACTTGGTGGCCACATTGACCACGCCGCCGCCGGCGCGTCCGTATTCTGCCGAGTAGTTCGAGGTCAGCACGCTGAATTCCTGCACGGTGTCGAGCGGCACGCTCTGTCCCACCGTGGTGTCAAACAGGTTCACGTTCTCGCCGCCGTCCAGCAGGATGTCCGTGTCGGCCGAACGCGCACCGTTGATCGCATAGCCGGCGCCGCGATTGCTGTTGCTGTCCGCATTTACGTTACCTGAGGTAGCAACCAGGTCGTACGGATTGCGAGTCAACGTGGGAAGTTCAGTAACCTCTCTCGAAGTCACAATGGTTGATAAGGTCTGGCTCTCGGTGTTGACCGTCGCGGTTTCACCGGAGGCGGTCACTTCCACCGTGGTGGAGGTTCCCGTGATGGCCAGTTGGGCCGAAACTTCGTTCTTGGATCCAATCAGGACCTGAACCTGGCGGCTGTACTTCTGAAAGCCAGTGTGCTCGATCGTCAGGTTGTAGGTATCGGGCTTTAGGTTGGTAATCGTATATTCACCGGCCGACGCCGTCGTGGTGCTACGCGTAAGGCCGGTCTGCACCGAAACCACAGTGACCTTCGCACCTGTCACCACGGCGTTGCTGGAGTCAGTAACCGTGCCAGAGATCACACCTGTTTCCGCCTGACCGAACAGCCAGACCGAACCTAGAAGCAGTACGCTGAGCAAGGCGACCAATTTAAGGGTTGTACGCTGCATATTTCATCTCCCCATAAACGCAGGATTGATTGAGAAAACGTTGGGCGAACGCCCGTCATTATCTGCAGTGCAAACTCGTGGCCAATTCGTGGGAGCCTCGTTTTCAATGGGATACTGGGAGTTGCGCAACTGTGCATACACGCTTTTGTAGCTTGCGGCGGGCGGCAATACAGAATTCTGTACGTCGTAGTAAAAATTCTAGAAACAGGCTACGCTGGACTTGGTTAACTAATAGGGTTGATAGAGATATCTGCAATCCGCAAGATGCACTACTACTACCCGCTATACTCGCCTCTGCAATCTGCGTACTAGAAATCAGTACTCCTACTAAAGTCATGTCTATCGGCTGTCTGGAAGGGTACAGGAGGGTTATCACAGTAAGGCATATCGAAGCGCGCCCAGCCCTCCTGCAACCAACACTAGCCACGCCGCCGCAACTAGAAAGCTACGGCGCGATTACGTATCGACTCAGCCCCAGATGGCTCCCTTGCCATAGGCGAAGTCGATGGTCTCGCAATACATCTCAGCTTTGACCCGGCGGATGTTTTCGTTGCCGGCCTCCACCTTTTCCGGCGCCAGGCGGAAGATGCCCAGGCCGTGGAAAGTAAGCGTGAAGAGCACTTCCTTCAGGTCCGGCGTAAGCAATTCCAGCGTGCCCGACTTTTCTTTGTTCTGCCCATTGTTGCCGTCAATGATGAAATCCTTATGCCAGTCGTAGAAACTCTGCGCCGTTGACTCCGCCAGCGTCACCGCCAGGTTGGGCACTTCGAGACTGCTGCTCTGCAGGTCGAGTAGTCGCTCTTTGCCAATTGCACTTGCGTTGATGTTCTGCTTGATGGTGAGGGCGTCGATCTTGTTGACGTGGCTGCAATCCAGCCCGGAGATGGCCAGCCGAAAGTTATCTGTGAGCCAGTTCTTGCTGGAGGCGGCCTGGCCGGGAGGGGGCTGCAGTTTTCCGCTGCCCTTCTTGAGCCGCGTGTACTCAGGAGAAAACTTGACGGTCATCTTGGCAGCCTGCTTGGAAGATGCATCCAGCGCCGGAAACCCGACTTCGGTCAGTACGGCATGGAAAAACTCGAGTTGCGAAACAATGTTGCGATCGTAGTCGATGCTCTGGATCGAACCGTCCCTGGCGTGCGCGTCGCGGCTGAGTGTCGCGTGGATGCCGTCGTAGAACTCTTTCGTCATCCCGGCGCCGCATGTCGCTACGATGTCGTCGTAGTCGACGCCGGCAATGTGTTTGTGCACCACGTGGTCCACGCCTGGTTTCTCTTCTACTACGTTGCCGACCGCAGTGCCGCCCTCCACTGAGGCCAATAATCCCATAAACTTTCCCGCAACATCGAGAGCGAACTCCGCCGTTCCCAATACCGTTCCTGGCGCTTGTACTGGCATTCATTCCTCCATCCCGTCGCCGCGTGCTACCGATCTCACGCCGCGGCGTGGGAACGCCATTTAATCCTACATTCGCGCCTGATGCAAGCGGGATGAGCGCGGGGGGGATGCGACATAGAAGTGGGGGTCAAGCGGCGCGGCGTGCCTCCCAGTAGTCCTCAAAGCGGTGGTTGAGCTGACAACATCGGAGGGCGATGATAGCGTTAGCTCCTCGGACGGTGCAGAACATGCCGGACTGTTTGAGGCGAGTACCGACTACGGTTTTGCACCCGGCTTCGATAACGCCGGAGCCGACAAAGAGATGCTGGCGGCGGAACTTTGGGCGCATGCGGGCTGCATGCCTCTCAAAGTAGTCGGCCTCGATACCAATCTTCTCGATGACTTCCGGGTTGGCGGAGTCGATGAAGAGCAGCGAGAGAACCAGCTTTTCGATTTTTCCCTGGTCCAGTAGTCGCTTCTGGTGGAGCTTCATCCAGACTTTCTGGTTCACTTCGTCGTTGGGATGCAGTTTGCGGGCGACCTCCCACAGGTGTTGGCGCGCATGATACAGAGCGACGATCTGAAGCGCGTCGGGAAAATGCAGGTCGGCAAGATTCCAGATCCATTCGGCGCCGTCGCCTAGGACGACTTTCTTTTGCGCGCGACTCCAGCCGCGCTTCCAGGCTTCCAGGTAGATTCGTTTGCCAAACTCTTCGGCGTTCACGATGGCGCCGGTGTAGGTGGTGGAATCGGGATCGCGGATAGGATAGCCCTCTTGGTCCCACGTGGTCTGGGTGAAGGCGCATCCGAGCTTGACTTCCCGGGGGTGGGCCGTTGGTCTTGCCCTGCCGGCCCGCCGTCTCTTTCTTCACCACCGGCACTCCCGTCCCGTCCATTTGCACATAGAGAATGGGGATGGGTTCGCCCACCACGACCGGCAGATCCAGCTGCAGGGTGCGCTGCATCTCCCCTTGCTCGCCCTGTGCGATATGGCCGCCGATGGCCGCCGCCGTGCGCTCCACGGCTTTGGCCGTCACCGCTAGGCCAGCCAGGACTTCCATCTGCTGGCGGCCATGCTGGAATGGCGCTTCCGAACCAACCAGCGCCAGCATGCGGCGCACCCCGGGCGACAGGTCCGCCTTCTCAATGTCCAGAGCGGCATCAGCCGGCGACTGTCCGTGATGACATTGCGGGCACAGATACCAGGGGCGTAGGAACTCGATCTCGCCCACGGCGGTCAGCACGTGCCGGGAACGCATCTCGCGGTAACGGGCTTGGTGTCCGCAGCGACAAGGGATCTCGCGCTCGCCCGGGCTGGGAGGATCGCACCGTAGCAACTGGCTCAAGGCGGCCGCTCCAGCCTGATGTACCGCTACCCGCATGGCCATCTCGACCGCTTCCAGATCGAGTCTGCCGGTCTTGCACTGCTCCTGAAAGACGAGCCCGAGTAGCGCGCTTATTTCCCCTTCGACTTCCTGACGGATCGTTTCCGCCGTTTTTTTCCCTGCGGCGTCAGAGTGTCTTCGACAAGCCTCACCCGGCAGATCTCTTCATTGGTCTGAATCAAAGTCCGGATCAGTTCCTGAAATTGCCGGAAAGCAGCGATCTCGCGCTCGGCTTTGCGCTGCGCCGCGGGGGTGGGAAAGCTCTCCGTAACGGTCTTGCCCTGCAGCTTGTAGGTGAGCCGCAGGTTGGGGCCATGGCCGGGATCGTGCGGCTGATGACAGTGGCAATTGGGATTGCCACAACGGCCGCTGGTTGCCGAGATCGAACCAGGACGAAAATCGCCAAGCCTGGAAATTTGCGCCAGCACCTCGGAACGACGCTTCTCTAAATCCAACAGGGAATCGGGCATGGAAGGCGAACCTCCTACCGAGCGTATTATATACGCTCAGCTACAAAGGACCAAAAAAGAAAACTCCATTCGTTCCACTTTCATGTCGCACACTCCTGGGGTTTCGTCTCAATTCAAAACGTCCTCTTGCGGCGTATAATAATGCCGGTTTCGGGCCACAAGATGCGCCGGACTGGATTTGAAAGTTCCCGTTGCATCGCTTACGCGCACGCTTCGAGGAGTAGTCAAATGAGGCGATCCACCGTTCTGAGAGTTCTTTGCGCGGCGCTTTTCGTGATCATGATCGCATGGGCGCCAGAGTCCGTTCTTGCACAACGTGGTGGCCATGGTGGCGGGTTTCACGGTGGCAGTGGGTTTCACAGCGGCAGTGGTGGGTTTCACGGCGGTGGTTATCGCGGTGGCGGCGGCGGAGCGTTTTACGGCGGCGGCTATCACGGTGGCGGAGCCGGAGCCTTTCATGGCGGTGGCTATCACGGCGGCTATTACGGTTGGCACGGTGGCCATGGCGGATGGGGAGGCGGCAACTGGGGCTACCCCGGCTACGGTTATGGATGGGGATTCGGCATCAGCTTTGGTTGGGGACCGTTCTGGGGTGGTTTTGGGTATCCCAACAGCTACTACGGGTGGGCTCCCTCCTACTATCCCTACTATTATCCATATCCATATCCCTACTATGTTCCTGCTGCTCCTTCCGGCTACGTTGCTTCGGCGAGCCCAAACGACAACGGTTACGCCTATTCTTCCGGCCCGAGCACCGACTACGTCCCCGAAGACTATTCGGCACAGCAATCAAGCGCTCCCGCGCCGCCGGCCACTCCTGCCGCGAACTCCATGACCATTCGGAACGCGTCGTACACGTCGACGACTCGCCGTTATACGACGTACGCGAGCGCCGGCACATCGAGCAGCTATGCGGTCGCACGCAACGCCACGCACCAGCTTCCACCGCTTCGACCAGAAGTGCAGAATGTAATTCGAGCTCTTCGTGCGATGCCGCCCGCTGCTCGCGAGCGGCAGATTGACTCCGGCCGCTACGGCAACCTCACTCCCAAGGAACTCGAGATCGTGAGGTATGCCGCCGATCTTCCTCCGGCCTAACGGAGAACGCGCGTTCTCCATTGCACGCTGAGCCAAAACAGGTGAAGGCGGTTCCGCTAATTCCAGTAGAGTTACTGGTGGGTACACATTTGGTGTTCCTGGAGCTAGTGGCGCTCTTATTTGGTCGAAGTGCTGGGGTGGCGGATAATCAGGAGAATGTCCGTGCATAATGTGTTTTTCATCTCGATTGGTGTGTTCCCAGGTTTATCGTTGGCAGGACTGCTTCTTGCGTCAAAAAGTTGGGACTATCGAGTACAGGCTTTTTGGCCTAGTTTGTTTCGCCGCTGGCGTGATTGTCGTTTGGGATGTTCTCCATATAGGGTTCTGAAGAAGGGTAGGACATTCGCTGGCGGTGTCTAATCCCACTTTGCACATGTAATGCAAAACGGAGAGCTTGATCGATCTGAGAGATCGAGCGCTGAATCGGGATTATGATTTGAACGTTTCACCCATTGAGAAACGGTTGGCTCAGAGATATCGAAGCCCAGCTTTAGCAGCTCCACGTGGATGCACGGCGCTCCCCACGTTGGGTTCTCCGCGACCATGCGAGAGATCAGCTCGCGTACTTCGCTGCTGATTGGTTTCCTTCCGACTGCCTTTTGGGCGCGCGAGATCCAGCTCCAGTACTGCCGAAAGCCGGTCCGATGCCACCGAACGACGGTCGCCGAAGTCACGACGATCAGCGAGTTCTTCCTCCAGACCACAACTTCCTCAGTGCGACACAGAACGTCGGGAGGACCGCCTCCAAGTCATTGATTCTGCGAATGCGCACAGTTTTGGCGAAGCACAAGCTTTAGAGCGGGTTAGGATTTTGTGTAGCCGGATTCGTCGGCCATCGGGACTTGGTAGATCAACAGCAGAAGTTCTACCGGCTGTAGAACTCGGCGATGGCTGCCACCACCCGCTGCAGTTCGTCGTCGCGCAACTCGGGGAAGATTGGCAGCGCCAACGCTTCTCGTGCAGCGGCCTCCGATTCCGGCAAGTCTCCCGCCTTGTATCCCAGATAGGCAAAGCTCTGCTGCAGATGCAGCGGCACCGGATAGTAGATTTCGGTGCCAATGCCTTGGGCGGTGAGGAAGGCGCGGAGTTCATCGCGGCGAAACCCGCGCACCACGTACTGGTGATAGATGTGGAAGGCCTCGGGGCGCGTCTGTAGAAGACCGATGGGAGCCTGGACATCGACCGTCAGCGCGCCACTCTTTACCAGGCTGGAGTTGCGGAAGAGCGCATCGTATCTGGCAGCAATCGCACGGCGTTGCAGGTTCCACTGATCGATGTGCCGCAACTTGATGCGTAGAATGGCCGCCTGCAGCGCATCGAGACGGCTGTTCCAGCCGATCTCCTCATGGTAGTAACGCTGGCGGCTGCCATGGTTGCGCAACCGGCGCACATGTGCCGCCGAATCCTCGTCGTCCGTCGAGATGGCACCGCCATCGCCGTAGGCGCTGAGGTTTTTCGTGGGGTAGAAGCTGAACGCGGCCGCGCGTCCCAGCGAACCGGCCTTCTTCCCGCGCCAGCTTGCGCCAAAGGCCTGCGCCGCGTCTTCGATGATGGCGATACCGTGCCGCTGGGCAAGTGCGGCGAAGGCATCCATGTCGGCGCACTGGCCATAGAGATGCACCGGCATAATGGCGCGCACGGGATGCGCACCGGCCAGCAGCTTCTCAACCGCGGCCGGATCGAGGTTCAAGGTCGCGGGATCGACATCGGCGAATACCGGAACCGCACCACAGCGCGTGATGGAACTAGCCGAGGCAAAGAACGTGAAGGCCGCGGTGATCACTCGGTCGCCGGGTTGAACTCCAGCGGCCGCGAGCGCAAGCCACAGGGCATCTGTGCCGGAAGCACAGCCCAGGCTGGCGCGTACACCGAGGTAGTCGGCCGACTCGCGCTCGAACGCATCCAGCTCCGGCCCGCCGATAAAGTATTGCGTGGTCAGCACGCGCTCGACGGCCGCGGCGACATCGTCTTTGATCGACGCATACTGTCGCTTGAGGTCGAGCATGGGCACAGGTTCAGCTTTGGCGGGCGCAGAGGAAGCGATCGGTGCAGAGGAGGTGCTCGGAGCCATGGCGAATTTCTAATTTTAGCAGTGCCACGCGGGATTACTAGGGGAAGCGGATGGCCTTACTGCAACTGCACCTTGATGCTGAGTTTCCCTTCGCCGGTGACTTCGACGGGTGTGCCGTTCTTCAGGTACGGCTGCAGCACAGCGGGGCTTGCCCAATCGAGGTCCCAGCCGTTATTGATCGCGATCGCAGAGTAGGACCCGGGCAAGACGGCAGGCAGGGTAAAGGTGCCATCACTGTCGCTCTGGTCGCGGCGGAAGAGCAACCAGTCAGCCGCCGGGTCCCGCGGGACGAGCATCACCATCGCTCCGGCAAAGGGCTTATCGTCGTGCAGCACGACTCCACTGATTTGCGCCAGGGCGCGAGTGGCGGTGCAGACCAGTTGCACGCTTCCACCTCCGCCAATCTCGATGGTCTGTCCAGCGGTCTTCGCGCCCTTGGCCAGAAGTTTCTTCACGTGGAATCCGGGCGCGTTCGCCAATTCCACGTCGTAGGTGCCGGGACGGATTTCGTCGTCTTTGAAATCGAACATCCCCTTGTCCGACACCTTGGTATAGAACTGTTCTCTCGAGGTACGATCCGTGAGGACGACATTCATCGTGCTGATTGGCCGGGTTGCGCCCTCCAGCACGACCGCACCACTGACGGAGGCCAGCGACGGGCTCTCGCTGGGATCGAGTTCGACCGTGCCCGCAAGATCGATCTCCTTGTACCAACCGGTTCCGCGCCGCTTCCCTGCGGATTCGGGCATCTCGACCACGTAGTGTCCGGGGGCGAAGCCGGTGTACTCGTACGTTCCCGCGTTGTAGCCAAATCCCTGGGCCGACATTACCGGCGCCAAGGCCCCCTCGAAGATGCGTTGCGAAACCCGCGGAAATCCTTGCGGCGCGCCAATTCCCGAGTTGCTCCCCGCAGGTTCACCGGTCTTGATACGCAGATGCACAGCCGGGACCGCACGCAGCACGACGTCGGCAGTCACGCGCTCACCCGCGTGGAGCACGATAGGGCTGGCGTTGGTCGAATCTTCGGCAGCGGGATAAAAGGTCATCGGGTAAGCGACATCGAGTTGAGCTCTCTCCTCGGCCACATGCGCTGCATTGTCAGGATTAGGCGGAGCCTGGTCCGGCGCGGAATAGTTCGCGTACCAGGGCCGCGCCGACACAGCAACGAAGTAGGTTCCCGAGGCCAGATGACTAAACTGATAATGGCCCCGGTCGTCCGTGACCGCATTGTTAATCACCTGGGTGCGCTGGTGGCCGGTTTCGTTGTTGCGTTGGAACAACTGCACATTGGCGTTCCGCACCGGTTCGCCGTCATCATCGGTGACGGTGCCCTCGATGGCTGCATCGGGCACCAGTCGGAATACCAGATTGCCGGATTCGAGTCCGGGGCCGACGGCAATGCCGGTGAAGAAGTTTTCGTGCTGATTGAAGCCCTGCGCACGGTATCCGTGGGCGCTGGCGGTCAGCGAAAACTTGGCTGCCGGCAAGCCGGTAAATGCGAATCGTCCGTCCGCGCCCGTTTGCATGGTTTGCGACGATTGGCGATTGTCGGTTGCGGTGATTGCCACCGTCACACCCGAAAGCGGCTGTGCGGTCAGGGAACTAACAACGACACCGGCGATCTGATAGCCGCCTGGCGATCGGGGCTGGACCGGAGTCTGCGCTGTCATCCCTGCTGCCATGAGCATCACGAAGGTGAGTCGGGCGATCACTCCGATGCTCCTTCGGTGCGGATGAGGTCAAGGGTGACATGGGCCTGCTGGCCCGGCGCTAGCGTGACATGAGTAGCCTGCGAAACATAGTTTTGCAGAGCGTCCGGATTGGCATACTCAATGCTTTCGGCATGATCAAAGGCGAAGACGAGGTAGTCGCCCGGCGCGAGCGAGTCGATCACAAAGAACGTCGCAGATTCGGGACTCTTATCCTTGGGGGGATAGTAATAGCCCATCTTTGGAGTGGCCTTGGGCAGTCGCTCGGGAATCGCCACTACGGTCGCAGGCAGGTCGACGCCGTCGCGCGGACTCACAGTCCCGGTGAGACTGGCGGTGTCATTGCGCAGCGCAACCTGAATAGCCAAGGGCGGAGCATCCGCTATCACGGTCATATCGTCGGTGAGCAGGTTAGTCTGGCCGTACTCTGCGGACTGGACATACCAGCCGCCCTGCGGCATCAGTTCAACAGAATACCTGCCAGGCTCTACGTTGCCCAGCATCAGAGTCTGCCGGCCGGGTGGTCCTTCGAGGCTCGCGTACGCGTCCGAAGCGCCGGGCTGGCTGGCAAGCAGGCGAACCCCGAGCGGCGGCCCCTGCGAAGGCACAGGAGCTTGCTTCATGGCGCCTGACGCTGATTGCGCCACCGACTCCGTGCGCACCGAGATGGGAATCGAAATAGCAGGAGTCAGCGTCAGGTGCAGGTTGAAAATATTGGAGGCAACATTCAAACGGGAGGTGGCGCGGATCGGTTGTCTCGGCGCCGCCTGCGAGAATGCCTTCAGCACATATACCCCGGCCGGTACCCTGTGGAAGTCGAAACGGCTATTATCGGGGCTGAACTGAAGGGAGAAGGGGAGCGGATTTCCGGACTGATCGCATAACTGGAGGCTGACACCCTGATTGGGGATGTAGCCGCTGATGGTCCCGGAAATGTCGTACGAGGGAACTTCATTCAGGGTGAAGTTGGCCTCAGCCTGTTGACCGGCGCTCAAGGAAATAGGCGACGCGGAAGCCAAATCCGGGACTCCCGGATAGTACACGCCAGGGTAACCAACCTTCGGTTCTGGAGGAAGATCAAATACGCTTTCCACCAGCGGCGTGAAGGGCCCAGCCGCGAGGTAGTACGTTCCCGGCAATAAGTTGGCGATACGGTAGCGGCCGTCTTCCGTGGTAACGGAGATACCCTTGGACTCCCAATGCTTGCGTCCATCTCTGACATTGAGGTATGTCAGACTGAGTGGGACATGTTCGAGCGGTATGCCGGTGGCGGTTGTGACCTTGCCGGTGATCACTCCCTCCGGTGTCAGCTTGAGCACGACGGAGTCTGTCTTGGGGCCAACCTCGGTCGGGGGTTTTGCTTGCCGCCCCATCTCCTGCTCGCCGAAGTAGCCTGGCTTTTGGGCGTTGAACGAAACCTGACCGGCAGGTATCCCTTCGAATTGGAAGTGGCCATCGCCATCGGTAAACGAGGTGCGCTGTTGCGCGCCGTAGAGCTGCACCAACGCCTTACGGATGGGCTCGCCGGTCGCGGCGTTGATCACTGTGCCGGAGACGGAGTATTTCTCGGCGCGAACCTGGTTCGAAGACAGAGTTGGGGACGACGAACCCTGAATAGCGCCACCAGTCTGCACCTGGGCAGGAAGCACAAGGGTGCAACAGGCAATGGCGAACAGGAATGCGCCAATCAGCCTGCGAAGCTTCCGGCCACAGGCCCCACTCGCTTCGCAGAACGCGCTCGAGACTGCCTGAATCTCACCAAGGTAGCGGATGTGCATCAAAGGATCCCGAGGGGCGCGTCCAGTGTGAACGCTACGCACCCTTGACTATAGACACCAAAGAATGGGATGGAGTTGCACTTCCGGCGCAACAACCCCGGCCCGACCCGGACGCTCGGCCGGCCGGCGTGGTTTATTTGACGGAGCGCTTGCTGGCCCGTGCGATGAAGATCTCCTGGCTATTGAGGGCGTTCTTCTTTTCGAAGTTGAGATCGCGTACGTACTTGCCGTCGGCCTGCATGTGCCGGGCTTTGGCCTGCTCCTTCATGTAGGTGCCGAGGATGTCTTCCTTCAGCACGCGAATCAGCCCTTTTTCCTCCACCGGGAACACGACTTCAACACGTCGATTCAGGTTGCGCGGCATCAGGTCGGCACTGCCGAGGTAGATTTCTTCGTCGCCACCGTTACGGAAATAGTAAATGCGGCTGTGCTCGAGGAAGCGTCCGACGATACTCGTGACCTGGATGTTATCGCTGACACCGGGCACGTGGGGACGCAGGCAACAGATGCCGCGGACGAGGAGATCGACTTTGACTCCAGCCCGTGACGCCTGATAGAGCAACTCGATCATCTTCTTGTCGACCAGCGAATTCATCTTGAGGATGATGTGTCCGCCGCCGCCCGCCTTCTGGTGCTCGATCTCGCGCTCGATGAGTCCCTGTAAGCGCTCGCGCAGGGAGATGGGCGCGACCAGTAGTTTGCGGTATTTCGATTTTGCCGAATATCCGGTGAGGAAATTAAACAGGTCGCTGCAATCGGCGCCGATGTCGGGATCGCAGGTCAACATGCCAATGTCGGTATAAAGCTGTGCCGTCACGCTGTTGTAGTTGCCGGTAGAAAGGTGCGCGTAGCGGCGGATCACGTCGCCTTCCTTGCGTACGATGAGCGCCGCCTTGCAATGCACCTTTAATCCCATCAGTCCGTAAACCACGTGGACGCCGTATTCTTCCAGCTTGCGCGCCCACACGATGTTGCTCTCCTCGTCGAATCGGGCCTTTAGTTCCAGCAGGACCGCGACCTGCTTGCCGTTTTCCGCGGCCTCAAGCAGGGCGTCAACCACCGGCGCGTTGCGTCCCACGCGATAAAGCGTGATCTTGATCGCCAGCACGTTGGGATCGTTGGCGGCTTTCTGCAGCAGGCCGACGATAGGCTGGAACGAGTCAAACGGATGATGGAACAACACGTCGCCGCGCCGGATAGTCGCGAAGATGTCTTCCTCTTCATCCTTCAACAAGGCTGCGGGCAGGGCCGGCACGAAGGGCGTAAATTTCAGGTCGGGACGATCGACCTTAACCAGGTTACGTACCCGCACCAGCGACAGCGGGCCGGTGATCTTGTAGATATCGTCGCGGTCGAGTTCAAGATTGGTGACCAGGATCTCGAGCACCGAAGCGGACATGGCTTCGTTGATCTCCACGCGAACCACGTCAGCGAAACGCCGCTGCCAGACCCCCTCTTCCACGGATTCCATCAGATCGCCGGCCTCGAGGTCTTGAATAGCGGAATCGGCGTCGCGGGTAACGTGGAAGGGATGCGCCTCGACAATTTCCATGCCGGGGAAAAGCGCTCCCAGGTTGGCCGTTACCAGTTGCTCGATCCACACGAACACCTGTTCCTTCACCAGAACCTTAGGGCGGCTCTTCGCCTTCGGGGCGACCGTCACCGGGACCAGTTGCGGGAGCGTGTCAGGAATCTTGACGCGGGCAAAGTGTTCGATCCCTTCGGCATCGCGCAGGACCACGGCCAGGTTCAGGCTGAGGTTCGAGATATGCGGGAAAGGGCGTCCGGGATCGAAGGCCAGCGGAGTCAGGGTCGGAAAGATCGTGTCCTGAAAATAAGCATCCGCGACCGCGCGCTGATCGTCGGTGAGGTCTCCGAAATTGGAGATTCGCAGACCAGCCCGGCGCAGCGCGGGAACCAGTTCCTTCAACCAGCATTCATAGGCCGCGCGATTCAGCCGGATGACTGAAGCCCGAATGTCCCGCAGTAACTCCGCAGGTCCCATGGCGTCAGGACCGCTGTCGGTAACTCCCTTTTCGATCTGGCGCTTTAGGCCGGCGACTCGCACCATGAAGAACTCGTCGAGATTCGAGCCGACGAAGGAAAGAAACATGACGCGGTCGAGCGGCGGATTGGTGGGGTCCTGCGCTTCCTCCAGCACGCGGCGCTGAAAGTCGAGCAAGCTCAGTTCGCGGTTGATGAAGAGGCTGGGATCGTCCAGAGCGAGAGCGCGTGGATGAACGGTGCGTTTGGCGACAGCCGGTGTTGGCGCTTTGCGGGGTGTCCGGGGTGTCTTTGCGGGTGCTGCTTTCGCGGAAGTTGCCATAAATTCTTCAGGAGTGAAACGGGACTGATCGCCCCACTGCACATTGTAGTGCGCAGGAGACCGAATTGCCCACACCGCGCATTCCAGCACCGGTCGTTTGGAGCGACTTTCCGGCGCGGATTCGCGGGCCATTCATAATTATGCATGACTTCGCAGGTGAGCAACTTCGCGTCAGGATTTCATGTATCAGTTGTAGACCTGCAGCTCTCGTCCCCGGGTTTCTGGCAGAAGCAA
Organism: uncultured Acidobacteriaceae bacterium; assembly: GCA_963779555.1. Classification (GTDB taxonomy): domain Bacteria; phylum Acidobacteriota; class Terriglobia; order Terriglobales; family Acidobacteriaceae; genus DASRAA01. The sequence continues at coordinate 33,326 of CAVZYS010000028.1, read as the reverse complement.
AACGGCGGCGATCATCGTCAGGTACGCAGCGACAGCAAAAACGGAGATGGCATGCCCCAGTCCCATGCGGGCGCTCAAGTAACCCACCAGCGTGGGAAACAGGGCCCCGATGCCACGTCCCACATTGTAAGAGAAGCCCTGTCCGGAGCCGCGCAGGCGACTGGGAAACAGCTCAGTGAAAAAGGCACCGATGGGACTGAATGATCCCGATGCGAAGAAGCCCAGGGGAAATCCGAGCACCAGCATCACGGAATTGCCGATGGGAAGATAGGTATAGGCGATGACCGTGAGAAACGAGCAGACGGCAAACAGCACCAAGGTTCGCTTACGTCCGAGGCGGTCTGACAACCACGCGCTGACCATGTAGCCGAGGAACGAACCGGCGATAACCACAAACAGGTAGCCGCCGGTGTTGAACACCGACAGGCCGCGAACGGTCTTCAGATAAGTGGGCAGCCACGTCGTAATCGCGTAGTAGCCTCCCTGCACGCCGATCGATAGAAGAGCGGTCAGCAAAGTGATGCGCAACAACGCGGGACTGAAGATCTCCAGGAACCTGCTGCCTTTACCGAGGCTGGCTTCGCGAGCACGAGTCCGCTGGAACACGTCGGGTTCGGGAACGTGGCGCCGAATGTAGAAAACCAGCAGCGCAGGCAGAATGCCGATCCAAAACATGGCCCGCCAGGCGGTGCTGGCCGGAAGAAAGGTAGAACAGCACGGTATAAGAAACTGCCGTGATGGCCCATCCGATGGCCCATCCGCCTTGCACCGTGCCGACGGCCTTGCCGCGATAGCGGGCGCGAATGGCTTCGCCCATCAGCACCGAACCCACCGCCCATTCCCCGCCGAAGCCGAGCCCTTGCAGCCCGCGGGTGACCAGCAGTTGCCAGAAGGAATTGGTGAAGCCGCTGAGGAAGGTGAACACGGCGAACCACAAGATGGTGATCTGCAGGACGCGGGTGCGGCCAACGCGGTCGGCGAGCAGCCCCGCCAGCCAACCCCCCGCGGCGGAGATAAGCAACGCCACGGTACTCAGCAGGCCCGCCTGTCCCTTGCTCATGTGCCACGCCGCGATCAGCGTAGGGATCACGAAGCTGTAGATCATCACGTCCATGCCGTCGAGGCCCCAGCCGCCAAAGGTGGCGATCAGGGTGGCGCGTTCGCTGGTCGTCAGCTCGAAGATCCAGGGACGAGTACCTGTCGAAGCGGTTGGTGCGGGTTGGCTGGCGTGCATTGGCTCCATCCGTGCTGAATGCGCATCATACTCGAAGGCAAGCCCTTCAATCACGGCCAAACTTACAGTTTGACACTCCTGTCTGCTTGCTCTATTCATCGGAATGGTGCTTCACGCGAGGGAGTGTGAGGGAATCGCGTAGGGGAAGTGGCATGAAGCTCATCCCGGCAAGTGACTCGTCGTTGCTGGCGGTCTTCGGCGACATAATCTCAATCGACGTGCAACAGCGCGTGCTGGCGCTGTTTCACGCGCTACAGGCACGGCGGGACCCCCGCATCCGCAACCTGCATCCGGCCTATGCGTCGCTGCTGGTTGACTTCGATCCGCTGCTGATGACGCACGAGGAAGTCGCGGTTTTGGTCGAGTCGCTGTCGAGCAACGGGTCTTCGGCAGCAACGTACAGCTCGGAAGTTGTCGAGATTCCTGTCTGTTACGACGCGGAGTTCGGGCCTGACCTCGCCGACGTGGCGGAGCACAACCACATCAGCGTCGCTGAAGTTGTGAGGCTTCATTCGTTGGCGACCTACTACGTTTGCTTCCTCGGATTCACGGCGGGTTTCGCCTACCTTGGCGGCTTGCCCGAAGCGTTGCACACGCCTCGGCTGTCCACGCCTAGGCGGATGGTTGCGGGCGGAAGCGTGGGCATTGCTGGCGGCCAGACGGGCGTCTACCCCACGGAAACCCCGGGTGGTTGGAGGCTGGTTGGACGCACGCCGCTGCGCATGTTCGATCCGCAGGCGCAGAAGCCGGCGCGTCTGGTGCCGGGAGACCGGGTCAAGTTCCAGGCTATTGATCACGTGGCATTCGAACAGCTCCGGCAGGAGCGAGGATGACGATACGGGTCGCCAAGCCAGGCTTCTTCTCCACCGTTCAGGACCTGGGACGCTTTGGTCATGCGCACCTCGGCATTTCACCTGCGGGAGCTGCCGATGCCCTGTCGCTGCGCATCGCGAACCTGCTGGTCGGAAACGACGAAAACGCGGCGGCGCTGGAGATGACTCTGCTGGGAGCGACGCTTGCGTTCGACGAGCTGGCGATTCTCGCCCTTACCGGCGCAAGCTGCGAATGCAAGGTGGGGCCCAATGCGGTTCCACTAAACCAGGCGGTCGAAGTCGCTGCTGGCTCTGTCTTACAGTGTGGGAGTACCACAGACGGCGCACGCAGCTACCTTGCGATCCAGGGCGGATTCGACGTTCCAATCGTCATGGGCAGCGCCTCAACCGATATCCGCGGACATTTCGGAGGCCTTGAAGGAAGGAGGCTGCAGAATGGCGATCTGCTAAGGGCGCGCAAAGGTAGAAATATGCAAGTTCGACGGCTTCATGATGAAGTTCTAGAAGCATTGCATCCTAAAGGGCCCGTGCGCGTGACCGCGGGTGCGCAGCACGATTGGTTCAGTGGCGAGACTTATGCCAAGCTGCTCTCCTCGCCTTATCTGGTCAGAGAGCAGTCAGACCGCGCCGGACTGCGACTGCAGGGAGAACCAGTTTCGCCGAGCAAGAAGTCGCAGTTAGTGACGGATGGAATCCCATTGGGCGCCATCCAGGTGCCGCAGGACGGGCAACCCATCATCTTGTTCGTCGATCAGCAAACCACCGGGGGGTATCCTAAAATCGCGAACGTCATCGCCGCTGACATGCACCGGATCGGGCAACTCCGGCCGCGCGATCAACTGCGTTTTGCTGAGGCTTCCATCGCGGAAGCGATTGAGGCAATACGCGCGCAGGAGCGCTGGCTGAAAGAGATATTTGCCACATGAAGCCCGCGAATGCCCTTCGCAGGGAGAGGTAACTGTAAATGAACGAGCTTTGGATAGACATCAATTCTGACCTGGGAGAGTCGGAGGAATCGCTGGCTAACAACACCGACTTCGAGTTGATGCGCTACATCACGTCGGCTAATGTTGCCTGTGGCGGGCACGCCGGCGACGAGAACACCATGCGCGAAACGGTTCGCTTCGCCAGACAATTAAGCGTCGCGGTGGGCGCGCATCCCGGCTATCCCGACCGCGCCAACTTTGGCCGTATCGAGTCACCCATGGCGCCGGCCGAAATCGAAGCCTCGGTCCGCGACCAGATCGCCGCGCTGGCCGCGGTCGCCGCGCCGCTGGGCGTTCGGCTGGTGCACTGCAAACCACATGGCGCACTCTATCACGCTGCCAACAAGAGTTCGGAGATCGCTGCTGCTATCGGGCGCGCCGTCCTCGAAAGTGACGAGCAACTCGTTATGGTCGGTCAAGCCGGCTCATCGACTCTGACATTGTGGGAGTCGATGGGACTATCCTGCGCCGCCGAGGCCTTTGCCGATCGCGCCTACGAGCCGGATGGCATGCTTCGCAAACGCACACTGCCGGGCGCACTGCTCGACGATCCCGCCAAAGCAGCCCGGCAGGCGCTCGACATCGCCACCCGGCACATCGCCGTTGCCACCGATGGATCGGAATTGCGGGTGAAGGCAAAAACTATCTGCATTCATTCCGACACGCCGGGCAGCGTCGCTATCGCTCGCGCGGTGAATGAGCAGCTCAAGCAGGGCGGTGTGCAGGTGCGGGCCTTATCTGTGTGAAGTCTGACCAACAATGTCCTACTCGTCTTCCTCCAGCAGCTTTTCCAAGGTGGGCTTGTGCTTGGGGGGCGCAGCCTTACGCTTCTTCACGGAGGGCTCGGTTCGGGTGGGCGGAGGGCTGCCGATTTTCTCCCGGGCGGCAGCCTTAACCGCCGTCGATGCCCTAAACGGCTTGAGTTTGCGTGGTTTCGACGGCATGGGATCCTCCGGCTGCAACTTGAATCTTAGCAGCACTCGAAAGTCGGCCCTCTCTGCTGTCGCGGTGCCGGTTCGCACGGCGACAGCAGGAAGGCCTATCGGAGGAGACGGATCAATACGAGTAGCCGTCAGGCTGGGCCACCGCACCGACTTCGACGGTGGTGTCCACGTAATCGCGTCCGGCGGCAATGGCCTTACGGTCAAGTTCGAGCAACTTCTTGTTTTTCACTGTGTGTTCGAGCACGTCGATGGCGGTGTCGGTCGGCAGACATCCGGTCTCTTGAAGCAGAGCTCCAAGCATGACGACGTTTGCCACCTTGGCGGTACCGATCTGGTCGGCCATCTCCGAAACCGGAATACAGATTGCCCGTGCATTGGTCACCTTGAGGTCCGCTGGCAGCTTGTCGGCGTTGTAAAGAATCAGCCCACCGGGGAGCACGCCGGACGCAAACTTGCGCAGGGACAACTCGTTCATGGCGACCAGCACATCGGGGCGCGAGATCAGCGGCGATCCGATGCGCTCATGCGAGAGAGTCACGTGGCAGTGCGCGCTGCCGGAACGCATTTCCGGTCCGTAGGATGGGAGCCAACTCACTTCCATCTGCTCGCGCAATCCCATCTCGGCCAGGAGTTGTCCCATCAGCAGAATTCCCTGTCCGCCAAAGCCGGCAAACTTCACGGTGATTTCGCGGGTGTGATGGCGTCGCGACGGCGCTTCGTCCTCGCCATCTTCGACACCGAGCGCCTGAGCCACGGTCTTGACGGGAACTTGCGGCGGCGTGGGCAGTTCCGGTCTGCGATCGCGGAAGACGCCCAGTGGGAATTCCTTCATCAGGGTTTCGCCGACCCACTTGCGCGCGACCAGCGGATCCATCTTCAGAATGGTTGGGCATGGCGAGAGAATCTCGACCAGCGAGAACCCGCCGCCATTCTTCTGAATTTCGAGCGCCTTCTTGATCGCCTTCTTGGCCTTCATGATGTTCTTCATGTCGCACAGCGCGACGCGCTCGATGTACGTAGGAGTTGCCAGCGATGCCAGCAATTCGGCGACATGCAGCGGCAGTCCCTCGTTGTTAGCGCGGCGTCCCCAGGGGGATGTCGCGCTTACCTGGCCCATCAGGGTGGTGGGGGCCATCTGCCCGCCTGTCATGCCGTAAATCGAGTTGTTGACGAAGAACACGCAGATATTCTCGCCACGGTTGGCGGCATGAATGATTTCCGCTGTGCCGATGGCGGCCAAGTCGCCATCGCCCTGATACGACATGACGATGGCTTCAGGATGCGACCGCTTCATCGCGGTCGCCACCGCCGAGGCGCGGCCATGCGCGGCCTGCACATTGCCAACGTCGAAATAGTAATAGGCGAACACGGAGCAACCCACCGGACTGACCAGGATGGCGCGGTCCTGCAGGCCAAGCTCCGTGAGGGCTTCGGCGATGAGTTTGTGTGCGACGCCGTGCCCGCAGCCCGGGCAGTAGTGGGTTTGCTGCTGCAATTCAGCCTTGCGTTCGAACTTGTCGTAAAACGCCGGCGATTTTTCGTGGATTACTTCGTACTCGTTCACAGAATTCCTCCCCGCCCGCCTAAACCAGGGCCGCCATCCGCGTCGTTACTACCGCAGTGATTTCTTCCGGTGTGGGAACGTTGCCGCCAGCCCGGCCGTAGAACTCCACCGGGACGCTGCCGTTCAACGACAACTTCACGTCTTCCACCATCATTCCGGTGCTGAGTTCAACCACCATCACCGACTTCACGTGTTTCGCAGTCTCCCGTAGCTCGCGCGCCGGATACGGCCAAAGGGTGATGGGCCGGAACAGTCCGGCCTTCACGCCCTGCGCGCGTAGCTGATCGACCGTGGAACGCAGAACGCGCGAGACGATGCCGAAGCCGACCAGCAGAATGTCAGCGTCCTCGGTTAGGTAGTTCTCGCTGCGGCTCTCGAGTTCCTGCGCCAATGTGTACTTCGCTTCCAGCTTGCGAATGTGCGCTTCCAGTTGATCGGGCTCGAGGAAGATCGAACTGATAAGGTTCTTCCTGGTCTCGATCGTGCCCTTCACAGCCCAATCCTTTTCGGGCTGAGGGATGTCGCGCAGCTTGATCTCGAGCGGTTCCTGCATCTGTCCCACGTAGCCGTCGGTCATGATGACCACCGGGTTGCGGTAGCGGTCGGCGAGATCGAAGGCAAGCACGGTGAGATCGAACATCTCCTGCACCGAGGCCGGGGCCAACACGATGTTGCGGTAGCAGCCGTGGCCACCGCCCTTTACGACGCAGAAATAGTCGCTCTGTTCAGGAGCGATGTTGCCCAGGCCAGGTCCGCCGCGGACCACATCGACGATCACGCAGGGCAGCTCGGCTCCCGCAATGTAGGAGATGCCTTCCTGCATCAGGCTCAGGCCTGGACCTGACGACGCCGACATGACACGCATGCCGGCCGACGAGGCGCCGTACACCATGTTGATGGCCGCCACTTCACTTTCTGCCTGCAAAAAAGTACCGCCCACTTCAGGAATGAGGAGGGCGGCATATTCTGCGATTTCACTGGCCGGGGTGATTGGGTATCCATAAAAAGACCGGCACCCGGCCAGTACCGCGGCCTTGACGACCGCGACATTTCCCTTACAGAGTTGCCGCATGGGTCGCCTCCTTGGCTCCGCTGACTACGGTTCCCGCAACCTTTGGTGGAACCACCAGCCGGTAGACGGTCAGGGCCCCGGGCTCAGGGCAGCAGTAGAAGCATGCACCGCAACCGGTGCAGCCTTCTCCGGTGTACATCGCCGGATGCACGCCGTACTTGCTGAGTTCGGGCGCCAGTTTCAGGCACTTGGGCGGGCAGGACTCCACACACAGCCCGCATCCTTTACATTCGTCGACATCAATCGTGATGTCACCGCGCGATTGTGATGCCATGTTCTCCTCGCAATTCCACGTTTTCTAATTGGTTGCGTTGAAACCAGCGCTGTTTCTCGCAGTAGTCCACCAGCTCCTTGCGGAACTTGGGGTGAGCAATCTGGATCAGAGCTTCGGCGCGCTGGCGAATGGTTCTTCCGTGCAAGTACGCGACCCCGTACTCGGTGACCACGTAGTGCACGTCCGCGCGTCCCGTAAGCACACCTGCACCATGGGCCAGGCGCGGCACGATGCGCGACAAAGTGTCGTTTTTTGCCGTTGACGGAAGCGCAATGATGGGCTTGCCCCACTTGGAACGCGCCGCTCCGCGAATGAAATCAAGCTGTCCGCCGAATCCGCTGTAAAACCATGAGCCGATCGATTCGGCGCAGACCTGGCCGGTGAGATCGACTTCAATCGCCGAGTTGATCGCCACCATCCGCTCGTTCAAAGAGATACGGAACGGATCGTTGGTATAGGCCGACGGATGGAACTCGAAAATCGGGTTTTCATCCACGAAGTCGAACAGCTTCTTGGTTCCCAGCAAAAACCCGAGGATGATCTTCCTCGGCTTGAAGTTCTTGCGCTGTCCGTTGATCACACCTGTTTCGATCAAAGGAATCGCGTTGTCAGAGATCAGCTCGGTATGGACGCCGAGGTCCTTGCGGTCCATCAGGTTGGGCAGAACAGCGTCCGGGATACCTCCGATGCCCAACTGCAGGACCGAACCGTCCTCAATCAAAGACGAGACGTGCGCTCCGATCGAGCCAAAGAGCTCGGTAATCGTGTTTTCCTTGATTTCGCAGAGGGGACGCGAGACTTCGACGATGGCGTCGAGTTCGCTGACGTGAATGAAGCTATCGCCGTAGGTCCGTGGCATCTGCGCGTTCACCTGCGCCACGACGCGATGCGCATACTTGGCCGCGGTAAGCGTGGTGTCGACGCCTACGCCAAAGCTGCAGTAGCCGTGCGAATCAGGTGGTGACACTTGGATGAAGGCGACGTCAATCGGCATTTCGCCACTCTCGAACAGGGCTTCGACCTCGGCCAAAAAGATTGGTGTATAGTCGGCCCGGCCGTCGCGGACCGCCTGGCGAACGTTGCCGCCGACAAACAATGCGTTATGGCGGAAGCTGTCTGACATCTCGGGAGCGCAATAGGGCGACGTCCCCAGGGTGAGCAGATGAACGATCTCCACGCCTTTCACGTGGGGGGCACGCTCCATCAGGGCCTCCACCAGCGCCTCAGGCTCGGCGCAGCCAGGGTGGATGTAGACCCGCATGCCCGACTCCACGCAGCCTACCGCTTCGCGTGGGCTCATCAACTTGCTTCTATAAGGATCGATCCAGGACATGAAATGGCCTCGCAATCAGACGCTGACGGCTTCCGTACGAATCTGGTCACCGTTTTTCGCTCGTTCATGCCCGAGCGTAGCGTAGTAAATGGCACGGTTAAAGAACTGGTCGAGCATCTCCAACAACTCGATTTCACCAAAGATCTCCGCCGGTTTTTCCAGCTCAGCATGTTTCTGCAGGTAGTCCCACAGGTTCTCGCGCACCAGGCAGATCATCCAGACGACCTGGCTGGCCGGTACGCCCTGGGCAGCGCGCTCCGCACCGATTTCCAGGTAGCGGCGTTCCACATCGGCTTCGGTTTTGCCCAGCAACCATTCGCCCAGATGGCGATACACCTCATAAACCTTCGACGTCAGCTCGGTGTCCGATACGTTGGTATAAGCCGAGCATTTCTTGTCGTTGCGGTAACGATCGTGCAGGCTGCGGGCCAGTCCATCGGAATGCGTCTCGATCAGCTTTACCAGCCGATATGCGAGCAACATGTCTGACCTCTCTCGTCTCCACTCATGCCCTGCAGGAGGAGGGACAGGGCACAGGTAGACTCCTCGGTTAGTTACACCTAAGTGTCAGCTTTTTCCGGTTTCCAAACCGTGATTCAAGTCACCACAAGAAGTGATATGAATCACGATTCGGAAAACTGTAACAAATGATTCACTCGTGGGTGGGGAGGAATTCAGAGCCGGGCCAGGGATGGCTTGTGCACGATTTCTGGGGAGAAAGCGGGTTTCGAGCCCCATGACATTTGTCATTCGCCTTGCCTGACAATCGGCACTAGTGGCCATCTCCGAAATGGCGGAACATCACTCTTGTACCGGGAAGAACCGGAGCAGGAGTAACCGATGTCGAGCGCAATCGCTGAACTGACACCTTACCTCAACGCCAGGCCCGGGGCCGTGGCACACACGCGCGGGCTCACCAAGAAATATGGCGATGTAACCGCACTGCACAACGTGAGCATGGAGTTGCGCGCCGGCGAGTTGCTGGCGCTGCTCGGCCCCAACGGTGCGGGCAAGACCACGCTGGTGCGCATGCTGCTCGGCCTGGCGAGTGCGGACGCAGGCCGAGTTTCGGTCTTCGGCGCTGATCCTCGCCAATCGCACGTGGGAGCGCGCTGCGGAGCCATGCTGCAGGTTGGCCGCGTGCCTGAAACCTTGAAAGTGCGTGAGCACATCGACCTGTTCTCGTCGTATTACCCGAATCCTTTACCGTTGGCTGAGACCTTCAAGATCGCCGGGCTAGACGGCTTCAAAGACCGTCTGTTCGGCGAGCTCTCAGGCGGGCAGAAACAGCGGGTATTGTTCGGCATAGCCATTTGCGGCGATCCCGACCTGTTGTTTCTCGACGAGCCGACTGTAGGGCTCGATGTGGAAGCCCGGCGCCTCATGTGGGGTCAGATCCGCAGCCTGATTTCGCGTGGCAAGACGGTGTTGCTTACCACCCATTATCTGAATGAAGCCGACGCTTTGGCGGATCGCATCCTGGTGCTACAGCAAGGGTCGATCGTCGCCGAAGGGACTCCCGCGGAGATCAAGGCGCGCGCCATTGGCAAACAGATTCGCTGCGTCAGCCGCTTGACCGCCCATGAGATTCGGCAGATTCGCGGGGTGGTCAGCGTGAAAGAGGACCGTAACGCCTACGAACTGCAAGTGAGTGTCGCCGAGCCGGTGGTGCGGGAGCTGTTACAACGCGATTCCTGGCTCTCGGAGCTTGAAGTCACCAATGCCGGGCTGGAAGAGGCTTTCCTGGCGCTGACCCAGAACCACTCGTCGAAATCGAAACGGAGCAATTGAAATGGCAACCACCACATTTCCGGCAACCTACGCCATACCACAACGCTCGATCGGTCAACTGATCGCGTTGTATGCCAAAGAGGCGAAGTACGAAGTCCTGAAGTATGCGCGGCTTCCGATCTTTGCACTCTCGACCATTCTTTTCCCGGTCATGTTTTACGTGTTGTTCGGCATCGTGATGGCTCCCGGTGGCCCTCACCGGGCGGAGACCGCCACCTATTTGCTGGCTACCATGGCGTGCTATGGAGTGATGGGCGTGGCGATGTTCAGCTTCGGCGTTGGCATCGCCATGGAGCGCGGCCAAGGCTGGCTTCAGGTGAAGCGAGCTTCGCCTATGCCGCTGCCGGCGTATTTCCTCGCCAAGATCGCCAACGCACTGGTGTTCGCGACCGTGATCTCGCTGGTGCTACTGGCAGTAGGAGAGGCCTTTGGGGGAGTTCGATTAGGGTTCTTCACCGCCGCCAAGCTGATCGCCATCCTGGTCGCCGGTTCGATTCCCTTCAGCGCGATGGGTTTGGCACTGGGATACTTCGCCAAGCCGAATTCAGCACCGGCGATGGTGAACCTGGTCTACCTGCCGATGTCGTTCTGCTCGGGGTTGTGGATTCCGATTTTCATGCTGCCGCATGTGTTGCAGAAGGTGGCCTTGGTTCTGCCGCCTTATCACATGAGCCAGTTGGCATTAAACGCCATCGGAGTGAATCCGCATCCGTCGCCAGCGTGGGGTCATCTGGAGCCGCTGATTGGAGTGACACTGTTGTTCCTCGGCCTCGCGGCATATGGCTACTGGCGCGATGAGGGAGCGTCGTACGGATGAAAATAAGTTGGTCCGGCGAGGATCGTCCGCCATCACCTGTCGCCCCGATGCCGGACGAGACTCAAAGGTCCCCGAAATCCGCAACGGTGTGGGTTTTGGGACAACACGAACCGAAGTCCGGGTTGGGGTACCCACCACGCCGCAGCCCGCGGCTTCGGATCGTGAAACTCAGGGAACGCCGAGATCTTCGTCTAGGAGTTGAGCATGAACAGCAAAACTGTGCAATGGACGACGTGGGCACTCCTGATGGTACTGTTCAGTGGCCTGACCTGGGCTGCGCGTTGGACCGACCTGGCGCTGGCGCTGACGACCACGGCAGTAGTGTGGTACGGGATTGTGCCCAAGCCCCGTTCCAGACGACAATAGTGCATCAGGGCGAGTCAGGGTGAGAGATACGATGACCACGATTCGGTCAATCTGGCGGAAGCTCTATCCCGCGGACCACGAGCATAAGTGGATGCCGCTGATCTGGCTTCCCTTCATGATCTGGTTCTTCCTCGATCCCTACTGGAAGCACGCCAGCTTCTTCCACTGGGCGTGGAACACGGCCGCGGGCCTGTTTTTCATCTTTCTTTATTTGCAGGCATTCTCGCGCTTCGGCAGAATCAGAAACATTTGCATCGTCCTGATGGTCCTGATGGCGGCGATCTTCATCCCACTGAACGGCGGGGCGATCGGGTTGCTGATCTACTCTGCCGCAGCCGGAGGCTTCAATACCAAGCTTCGCTGGGTAATTGCGCTGCTGGCGATCGAACTCGCGATTCTGCTGTTCTATGTGGCGCGGTTTCACTTTGAAGTCAGTATGTGGGTTTCGATGTCACTGCTGATCATTCTGGTGGGTTTTGGCAACCACCATTGGGCGCTTGCTCATTGCCACGACGAGAAGATGCGCCTCGCCCACGAGGAGCTCGAGCATCTCGCCAAGGTTGCTGAACGCGAGCGCATTGCGCGCGACCTGCATGACGTGCTTGGTCACACACTGTCTCTAATCACCCTCAAGTCGGAGCTGGCGCGCAAGTTGGTCGACCGCGATCCCGAGCGTGCCAAGCTGGAAATGCAGGATGTGGAAACCACGTCGCGCGCGGCTCTGGCCGATGTGCGCGAAGCCATCCGCGGATACCGCACCGAAGGCATTTTCGCCGAATTGGCGCGCGCCCGTGCCGCCCTCGAGACCGCCGGCGTCACTGTCGAGTGCGACACGGACCGGGTGGCACTCAGTCCGGAGCAGGAGTCGGTGCTGTCGCTGGCGTTGCGTGAAGCCGTCACCAACGTTGTGCGTCATGCCGAAGCCAGCCGCTGCAACGTCAGCCTGAAGCGAAACGCGGCGCTGTGTACGCTGGAAATCTCCGACGACGGATGCGGCGCCGCTGGGCCGGAGGGCAATGGTCTACGCGGGATGCGCGAGCGCCTGGAAGCCGTCGGTGGCTCGCTCCGGCTGCTCACGTCCAACGGAACCCGCCTGATTATCGATTTGCCGCTCGCCTCAGCCGCCTCCGCTCTGCGAAACTGAGTGCATGCCGGGCGCTAAGCGTGACAAGATTCGCGTGGTACTGGCCGAAGACCAGGCCATGGTCCTCGGCGCGCTGGCTGCTTTGCTCGAAATGGAGGACGACATCGAGGTCGTCGCCCGCGCCCGCTCTGGAAATGAAGCGTTGCGCTTGGTGCAACAGTCACACCCCGACGTGCTGGTGACCGACATCGAGATGCCCGGGCTCACCGGCCTCGAGGTCGCGGCTGAGTTGAAACGCCGGGGCGTTTTGGTACGGACAATCATTCTTACCACCTTCGCCCGGGCTGGCTATCTTCGCCGCGCGCTGGAAGCCGGCGCCTCGGGATACCTGCTCAAGGACATGCCCGCCGAACAACTTGCCGATGCGGTACGCCGGGTTCGAAGCGGACTGCGCGTGATCGATCCGCAACTCGCGGCCGAAGCCTGGACCAACGAGCCCGATCCGCTGACCGAACGCGAGCGACAGGTACTGCGACTGGCCGGAGAGGGCATGGCCAGCTCCGACATCGCCGTCGAGCTAAGTCTGTCGGAGGGCACCGTGCGCAACTACCTGTCGGAAGCGATCAGCAAGCTGGGTGCAGCCAACCGCACCGAAGCCGCGCGCATCGCGCGTTCCAAGGGATGGCTATAGCGGCGAGTTGATCCTGGCAGGAAAAGCCCGAGCGATCAGCTCAGGCTTTCCAGCGTTGCAAAGACGAATTTACTCTCCGCTGGGCGGCGGTGTCTGCGACGTGCTCCTGGGCAGCGACGGCGGCTTGATGTAGCTCGTGGGTATCGGCCCGGTCAGCGAGCCCATCCAGCTTTCAATCGACTTCACCTGCGCGTCAGTGAGTTGCTCCCCGCGCTGGTGAACCGCCATGTTGCGGATCGCCTGGTCCAACGTCGCAACCGAACCATTGTGGAAGTAGGGGCCGGTCTTCTCGATGTTCCGCAGCGAGGGCACCTTGAAGACCATCTTGTCGGCATCGTCCTTGGTCACCTGGTAGAGACCTGCGTCTGCCTGGTCGGGCCATGGTTTCACGACGCCGAGCTTCTGATATGCGGCTCCGCCAACATACGGGCCGTTGTGGCACCACTGGCATCCGACAGCGGCAAAGGTGTTGAAGCCGGCTTTCTCGGCATCGGTCAGGGCTGATTGGTTTCCCGCAAGGAAGCTGTCCCAACGTGAAGGAGTCACCAGTCCGCGCTCGAACGCTCCAATGGCCAGGGCCATGTTGTTGTAGGTAACGGGTTCCTTATCGTTGGGGAAGGATGCCGTGAAAAGGGAAACGTACTCCGGCATGGACTTGAGGACGTCCACGGCAACCGCATGGGAGGGCATAGCCATCTCGACCGGATTCATGATCGGGCCTTTCGCCTGCTCTTCGACCGTAGGAGCGCGGCCGTCCCAGAACTGCGCAAAGTGTCCCGCGGCGTTGTACACGGTCGGCGCATTGCGGCTTCCCTTCTGGTTCTTGAAGCCGGTCGAGACCTTGGTGGACTCCGCGCCATAGGCATCGAGTGGATGGCAGGTATTGCACGAAATCTTCTGGTTGGCCGACAAGCGCGGATCGTAGTACAGCATGCGTCCCAACTGTACCTTGGTTGCGGTAACGGGATTATCGGGCGAAACCATGACCGCGGGAAGTGGAGAGAAGAGCTTCAGGGCTTCGGAGTTGAGCTGCACTTTTCCCGATTCCGACAAAAGATAGGTGGCCGGGATCAGGACGAGTATGGCCAAAACGGCGAGCCAACGGAGCCGGTGTGAGTTGAAAGTTGACATAAGCGCCTCCTGAACGGGCTCCAGCCGCAACTAACGGGCGGCTCGGCACGTTAGTGCTATAACTACTAGCTCGAAACGCGGGCATCAAGGATGGCAGTCACATGGTCTTGTGATAGTCCAGGCAGCGTGGCTTTTAGCCCGGTGTTGGGCTGACGCAAACAGGCCGGTCAGCGCGCAAACTTCCCAAGGATGCTTTGAGCTTCATCGAATCGAGATCTTCTACAATCGTTGCGGAGGGCACGAGTTGTCATGAAGGCCGCTATCCTTGCCAAACCCGCCGCAATTGCCGACCGGCCACTGCGCATCGAAGAAATCCCCCAGCCACAACCTTCAGACGGGCAAGTGCTGCTCAAAGTCCGGGCCTGCGGGGTTTGCCGGACCGACCTGCATATCACCGAGGGTGAACTGCCGCAGCGGCGCGTTCCACTGATACCCGGACATCAGATCGTGGGCGACATCGTCGCAGGCGTGACGCCCGAGTTGCCGCCAGGGACGCGCGTCGGCGTCTCGTGGATCAGCGGCACCGACGGCTCCTGCTGGTTTTGTCAGCACGACAAAGAAAACCTGTGCGACTCGCCCACGTTTACCGGCTATACGGTGGACGGCGGTTATGCGGAGTATGCGACGGCTCGCGCGGACTTTGTCTTCCCGCTACCCGCTGAGCTAGACGATCTGCGGGCTGCGCCGCTGCTGTGCGCGGGGATCATCGGCTTCCGCAGCTTGCGGGTGGCCGACGTGCAGCGCAGAGAGCGCGTGGGACTTTTCGGCTTTGGAGCTTCGGCGCACCTGGCGATTGAAGTGTTGCACGCGTGGAGATGTGAAGTATACGTTTCCACACGTGGCGAGTCACATCGCCAACTCGCTCAATCGTTGGGAGCCGCCTGGGTCGGCGCCGAAACCGACAAGCCGCCGGTTAAGTTGGATCGGGCGATTACGTTCGCCCCCAGCGGCAATGTGGTGATCGCGGCGCTCAGTAGCCTGCGGAAGGGCGGCGTGGTGGCCATCAACGCAATTCACCTCGACCGTATTCCCGAGTTCGACTACGACAGCTTGTTGTGGGGCGAGCGCCAGATTCGCAGTGTAGCCAACATGACCCGCGCCGACGCCCGCGACTTTCTGCAGATCGCTGCCGAAATCGGGATCCGTCCCAAAGTGACGTCGTTTCGTCTCGACGAGGCCAACGAAGCGTTGCTCGCCGTCAAGCGAGATGCCATTGACGGCGCGGCAGTACTCGTGATCTGACTAGAGGCCACTTATTGACGATTGCATTGAAGCGAGGTCCACTACCCGATTCGTAGTTCGCGGTAACACTTAAAAATAAAAACCACGATCGTTTAGAATCAGCGACTTGGGCGGAAAATATTCGCATGTCGCTCATTCTATAGCCAGTTATATGTATCCATTTCTGCGCGTAGGACTTAGCTGTCAAAAATGACGAATTCGAGCACAAAATTGTCATACTTATATTACTTGTATGACAAACAAGTTGTCATATTTTCAATACAAGTCATACTCCTTTTTGTCATACTTATATTAGTTGTATGACAAAAATTTTCATTCATACTCCTTTTCGGCGCCGCGATACGATGCCTGCGCGTAGGTCGGCCCATTGCCGTTCCAATTTGGGAATTGTCAAAGAGCAAATTTACATTCGCGGCATGGCCGCGAGGCAGCTAAAGACACGCTTCCTCTAGCTTCACAGAGTAGGTTGTAGTGGGTCGGCAGGGCAGACGCAAGAGAATTTGGGGGCAGCGAGAAACTAAAGTAACCAGGGCAGTAGCCAGCCGACGGTTGCCAGAAAGAGCAGATCGCTCGCTTCGCGTGATGACAAATCAAGAAAATAGCCAGTAGCCAGCAAGAGCAGATTCCCCGCGGACTGATGTCGCGAGGAATGACAAATCAAGAAGAGTTGTCGGTATCGACAAATCTAGAAAGCAGCCAGACCCACCGACCGATCTACAGCCCGGCTGGGTCCAGAGTTTCGGTCGCGACTCCCAGGTCTTCGAACGCCTTTTGCGCTTTGCCGGCGTCGAACTTCCCATCTCGCGCCAGGCGCGACAAAGCAGCGGTGGCGATCGACTCGGCATTCACTTCGAAGTGCCGCCGCAAGTGCTGACGATTATCGCTGCGTCCGAAGCCGTCAGTTCCCAGAGCGACCAGCCGATCGTGCAACCAGGGCGAAAGCTGGTCGGGGACGACCTTCATGTAGTCGGTCGCAGCAATGATGGGACCTTCTGCGCCGTCGATCGCGGTCAGAATGTCCGGCTTCTTTTCCGCTTCTCCCGGATGGAGCCGGTTCCAGCGCTCGGTCGTGAGAGCATCGCGTCGCAGCTCGTTGTAACTAGTCACGCTCCACACGTCGGCAGCAATGCCATACTTGTCGGCAAGAATCTCCTGCGCGCGCAACGCTTCGATTAGGATAGGACCGCTGCCGAACAGCTGCGCGACCGCTTTGCCGGCGGCTGCTGCGCGATATTTGTAGATGCCGCGCAGAATGCCTTCTTCGCAACCCTTGGGCATCTCCGGCATGGGATAGTCTTCGTTGTACAGCGTGATGTAATAGAAGCGATCTTCGCCCACTTCGTACATGCGGCGAATGCCGTCCTGCACGATGACGGCGATCTCGTAGACGTACGCCGGATCGTAGGTATGACAAGTCGGGACCGTACTGGCCAGCACGATACTGTGTCCGTCCTGGTGCTGCAAGCCTTCGCCGGAGAGTGTGGTCCTGCCCGCCGTGCCTCCCATCAAGAAGCCTTTGCCGCGCGCGTCAGCGAACGCCCAGACCATGTCGCCGATACGCTGGAATCCGAACATCGAGTAGTAGGTGAAGAACGGAATGGCGGCAACGTTGTAGTTCGAGTAGGCTGTTCCCGCGGCAGTGAAGGAAGCCATGGAGCCGGCCTCAGTGATGCCTTCTTCCAGGATCTGGCCGCCCTTTTCTTCGCGGTAGTAGAGCAGCATGTCCTGATCGTGAGGCTTGTACAGCTGGCCTTGGCTGGCGTAGATGCCCACCTGCCGGATGATCGATTCCATGCCGAAAGTGCGGCCCTCATCAGGAACGATGGGCACGATCAACTTGCCCACGTTGGGGTCCTTCAACAACTGGCGCAGCATGCTGACGTATCCCATAGTGCTCGAAACCGCGCGTCCCTTCGAGCCCGCCAGCGATTCGGCGAACTCCTCCATCGGCGGCCCAGTGAACTCGATGGGCTTGGGCACGCGCGTTGGCATATACCCGCCCAGCAGGCGGCGCCGCTCGCGCATATACTTCAGCTCCTCGCTGTCATCAGACGGCCGGTAGAGCGACCCGTCTCGGGCAGCCGCTTCCGGGATGGGAATATCGAAGCGTGAACGAAATGCCGAGAGTGCCTGGTCGGCGAGTTTCTTCTCAGAGTGGGTGGCATTGCGAGCTTCTGCCGATCCCAAGCCGTAGCCCTTCACGGTCTGCGCCAGGATCACGGTTGGCGAACCCGTGTGCTGCACCGCCTGCAGGTACGCGTTGTAGACCTTTTGAGGATCGTGGCCGCCGCGCGTCAGGCGATGCAATTCCTCGTCGCTCATGTGCTCGACGAGCGCAGCCAGCTCCGGATATTTCCCGAAGAATTCTTTGCGAATGTAGGCCCCGCCCTTCGCCTTATAGCTCTGCAGCTCGCCGTCCACAACCTCTTCCATGCGCTTCAGCAGGAGGCCGGACTTGTCGGCTGCAAAGAGCGCATCCCAGTCCGTGCCCCACATCACCTTGATCACGTTCCAGCGTGCGCCACGGAAGGCGGCCTCAAGTTCGTTCACGATCTTTCCGTTGCCGCGTACGGGACCATCGAGGCGTTGCAGGTTGCAGTTCACAACAAAAATCAGGTTGTCGAGTTTCTCACGCGAGCCCAGGTTCAGCGAGCCCAGGGTCTCGGGCTCGTCCGTCTCGCCGTCGCCCACGAACGCCCACACCTTGCGCGGGGTCTTCTTGATCAGGTCGCGATGTTCCAGGTAGCGCATGAAGCGCGCCTGGTAGAGCGCGTTCAGCGGACCGAGGCCCATCGATACCGTAGGGAAGCGCCAGAAGTCTTTCATCAGCCAGGGATGCGGATACGACGACAGTCCCGGCGTGTCACGCAATTCATGGCGAAAATTCTTCACCTGCTCTTCGGACAGACGGCCTTCGAGAAAGGCGCGCGAGTACACGCCCGGAGAGGCGTGGCCCTGGAAGTAAATCAGGTCGCCGGGCTCGTCTCCGTAACTGGCGTGGAAGAAGTGGTTGAATCCAACTTCAAGCAGCGTGGCCAGCGAGGAATAGGTCGAGATGTGGCCGCCAATGCCGGGATCCTTCTTGTTCTGGCGATGCACCATGGCCATTGCATTCCAGCGGATCAGGCTCTTTATGCGGCGTTCCAGCTTGCGGTCACCGGGATAAGGAACTTCTTCCGAGGCCGGAATGGTATTCAGATAAGGAGTGTTGAGCTGGACGGGGACATCGACGCCCGATGTCCGGGCGTGCCGGACGAGAGCGCCAATCAGTTCAGCACCCTTGTTCGCGCCCTCCTCATCGATGACCTGATCGAACGCCTCAAGCCATTCGGCAACTTCTTCCTCGTAATCAGCTTCCGGTTTGATTGGAAACTCAATGAGCGTGTTCAATGATTTATGCAGCGCCATGGTGACCTCAAGAATTCGGCGGGCCGGATATTGATTCAGCGAAGCATGAACTGCGTACCGCGGCTAAAGAACCGATTTTGCACAGATGCCTCTAATAGAAAACTGATGCGATTGCGGCAGGATCGCTTCATTTTTCGCACCCTCCACCAGGTGCAACCTGTCACGCAGAAATGCTCCCGCATTAGCGCGGTGCGTTGTCCATGAACTCGACTGCCAACAGCGGCATCAAACGCCGTTCAGAAATGATTCCCCACTTAAACGAAGACCGCGAATCGATGGCTAAAGTTTAGCAGACACGCTGAGGGAACGAATTATTAACCGCGAGGCAGGGCAGCGACGGGCGCTCCCGCGGCTGACGTTCGAGCGTAAGACACTAAGTCGCCGCCATCATGACCGGCGTTCGAAATCCATCGACGTGATTACGACGACTTAGCTAATAGACTGTGTTCATCCGCTGCCACAGCGCCATTCCCGCGATGACCAGGATGAGTAACCCCGAGGCAGCGCCCAAGATACGTACCAAGGGTGTGACCTTTTTCATTTTCAAGAGCAACTCTTCTTGTTCCGCGCGCAGGTTGGACGTGGAGTCGTCCAGAAAGAGCTGATCATCTTCGTGCATGCTGAGTGTGCTGCGATAGATCAAGACAATGATCAGCGCCACGGTTATGACAGCCCAAACAACCGCCAACATCATAATCGGGGACATATGCCACCTCAGTTCTGACGAACCGGCCCCGCGCCGCGATGGGCTTGCTGCGAATCGCCCACCCAAATGGGGCCCTCACGTCCACATTATAAGCACGCTTGAACGAACTGATGCAAATTATTACGGGTGAATAAAAGTGTTAAAGCCGATTCAGAGACGCCATTCCTCGCTGGCGGCACAAGCGATTGCAACCAGAGGGCAATTGCGATCATCTAAATCCGGCACATGGCACATTCCGGGTACCCCAAGCGTGAAGATTTTGGAGCGCGCCCGCAGACTGCCGGTTTGTTATAATCACGTCAGGATTTTCAGGAGAAGAGGAATGGCAACCACTACCACGACACCAACCACCACCCCCAGCGTCGAAACCAAGCCTGTAGTTTTCACGGATACGGCAATTGCCAAGGTCAAAGAAATTATGGCGCAGCAAAATCCCGTACCGGCCGGGCTGCGCGTGGGCGTAGTCGGCGGCGGTTGCTCAGGTTTCTCCTACTCGATGTCGTTCGAGAACGGCGCGGGCATGATGGACAAGACATTCAGCTTTGACGATCTGAAGGTTTTTGTTGACGCGACGTCGTTGATGTATCTGAAGGGCGTTACGGTTGACTACGTCGAAACGTTGGAAGGCGCCGGCTTCAAGTTCGAGAATCCGAACGTGAAGAGCACATGCGGCTGCGGTTCGTCGTTCAGCGTGTAAGCGCTCTCCGCCCAAAGATCTAGCGAGCCCTGTCGTCCGTGACGGGGCTTTGTTATTCGCGTGCAATACCTCACGACGTGCAACGTAACGCCGCGCGCATTTGCGGCGTCATTCCTTGGTTCGCTATAATCAAAGCACCGAGCGGGAGTAACTCAGTGGTAGAGTGCGACCTTGCCAAGGTCGAAGTCGCGGGTTCGACCCCCGTCTCCCGCTCCAGGATTTTGACCCTCGCCCCCACGCGAGGGTTTTCGATGTAGCCCACCGGATAAGGCGCGGTCGCCAAGTGGTAAGGCCGAGGTCTGCAAAACCTCTATCGGCGGTTCGATTCCGCCCCGCGCCTCCAACTGCAGTGGCTAGTGGTCAGTGGCCAGTAGGTGGGATCAAGGCACATGCTGAACCCGAATGGCGAAGTGCCTGTGACCTTCGTCACAGCTACAGGTGTGGTCTCGCAGGGAAAATACAGAAGTCAGCGGACTCCCGGCCGGCTGCAATTTCGAGTTGTTATGAAGAGTTTTGGAATCCTCACCAACCGCAAACGAGCCATCATCGCTCTCGTACATACCGTCCTGTTTCTCTGTATTGCGGCCCTGCAGACCGCGCTTTCACACGCCGCGGCTTTCTCACTGCACGATGACAAAGTGGTTGGGGGAGTCGTGCTGCTGTCGATTTACACCATCGTGACCACGGTACTGTTGGTACTGTTGCGCGCCGCCGATTGCGCTACCGAAAAGCTCTACTTCGCGCTCTGTGCCACCAGCGCCGGGCTGGGATTTCTGCGCATCCTGCTGGGGGATCCGGTGCTACATGCCGGAGTGCTTCGGGTGTTGCTGTTGTCGTGCGCCGTCGTGGTCGGTACGTTCATCCTGCGCACTCATTCGATGGCGCCTGTGGCTGAAGAGGTCGATCAGCAGTAGCAGGCCCGTTCAACTTGCTGGCGGTCCTTTGGTCTCCAGCATCTCCGCAATTTCCATGTGACCTTTCTCGCGCGCCATTTCGGCCGCAGTCTGCCCCGCATCGGAGCGGATGCCTGCATCTGCCCCCGCGCGTAGCAACTCACCGGCCAGCTCAGCGTTGTTGTTCACTGCAGCCTCGTGAAGCGCGGTGTAGCCGGCCTGCTGCTGGGCGTCCGGATTAGCGCCCGCCTGCAGCACGAGCTTCACGACTCCCAGGTTACGCGAGGCTGCTGCCGCATTGATCACGGCTACCTTCATCGCATTGCGCGAAACGGCGTTCACATCGGGTGCGTATTGCAGAAGCACCTCGACGGCAGCGGGCTGACCGAAGAACGCCGCCAAATGCAATGCGGTGAATCCGTCGTTGCTGAAGGCTTTCGCCAACCCTTGGTCATTCGCCAGCAGCGCGTTCAGGCGCTGCGCGTCTCCGAGAGTCGCGGACTCGAAGACATCGAGTTCTACAACCGCATGCCTCAACAGTTCCACGATCTCCATCTTGAATTCGTAGCGCGCCTGCATCAGTGCGGATACGCCAGCCTGGTTGCGGGTGTGCGCCAGTGCTGGATCGGCAGCAACAAACTCAGCGACTTTGTCTATATTGTTTTCGCGGATGGCGTCAAACAGTTCCTGTGCCATAGCTTGCTCCCGTGAAAGATTCAGCATTGCATACTAGTTTGAATGCTGGTTTGTGTCGAGATATCGGCTGCTACGAACAGGCATCGGCTGCTACTCGGCTCGCTGCTATGCCGGGGGACCACGCCTACCTACGGGATTCACCCTAAGCTCTTGATAGATGGGCAATTGGCCGTAGGTCTTCTTACCCGGTAAATTATCGATACAAACATCCCACAATTGCACTGGCGTCAAAAGGCCCAAACTTTGTTTTCCGCGAAGAATCAATCACATACCTGCTCGAATCGCGGTTTGGCAGAAGGCTTGCTCTCACTACCGAGGAAGTACGTGAATACTTTTCGGAGGTCAGCGATGAACAAGACGATGAACAAGACAAAGTTGCCAATACTCCTAGCGATGTTGCTGTTTGCAGCCGGGTTCTGCTTGGTTCAGCCGAGCCTGAATGCGCAGCAGGATCGTCCCACCGCTCAGCAACCGGACCAAGCGGAGCAACCTCAGGCCGCACAGCCTCAGACTTCGATGAGTCAGATGTCTGACGCACAGACTTTCACCGGCAGGATCGCAAAAGCGGGCGGAAAATACGTCCTACGAGACAGCACCAACAAGGCCACCTACATGCTTGACGATCAGGACAAAGCGAAGCAGTTCGAGGGCCAGGCGGTCCAAGTAACTGGCGCACTGGATGCGCAAACCAAGACGATTCGGATTTCCAGCATTACGCCCGGCTCCTGACGATTGCAGGACGTGGCGAGAGGCGTCCCCCATGTGGTCTCTCGCCGCGCCTGATCATAGTGCATCTGCCTTCGAGGCATTCACATCTAACAAGAGATGGCCGACAGGCGCTGAAGGAACTGAGGACGGCGTTTTCAATACGCTGACTCGATTCCGATAACAGCGCGAGGAGATAGCGTGCGTCTTCTGAGTTTGCGGCTCATAGTCTCGTTAATCGTCGGAATCACTCTGGTGTCGCTGCTGTCCTCGTATTACTCAGTGCGCATGGAGAGGCAGGAACTGCGTCACGATTTGGAACGGCGCGCCGAGTTGCTGGGGGAAAGCCTGGCTTCCAATGTGGAACGCAGCTTGGAAAAGGGTTCGCCCCGCGATCTTCAGCGCATCGTGCAGCGGTTTGGCAATCGCGAGCATCTTGCCGGCATAGCCGTCTACAACGTTTACGGCAACTTGGTGGCTGAGACTCCAGGACTATCGAGCGTCCTCAGCACACCTCCTGGAGTTGTGGCGCAGGCTATCGCCGACAACCGGGGTAAGTCTGAATTTACCCGCTCTGCCGCTACATCCATTCACGTTTACGTAATGCCGTTGCATCACGAAGATCGCGTGATCGGTGGCCTGGCAATCATTCACGATACCGGTTTCATCGGAGAGCAATCGCGACTGGTTTGGCGCGACACTTTTCTGCGCGTGCTGGTGCAGGTGGTGTTCATTGCATTGGTCACGTTGCTGATTGTGCGCTGGAGTCTGTCCGGCCCCATTGCGCGCGCCGCGCAATGGATGCGCACGCTACGCACCCAGAAAGGTGGCGCTCGCAACGCAGTACCCGACTTGGACTTGTTCCAACCCCTTGCCAGCGAAGTTGCCACCATTGCCCGAAGCCTTAATTACGCGCGCTCGGCTGCTGAGACCGAGGCACGCCTGCGGCAGGCAGGGGAATCCACTTGGACTGCCCAGCGGCTGGCTGTGCATGTTCGCAGCAAGCTGGGCGAGAGCAGGCTCTTTGTGGTCTCCAACCGGGAGCCCTTCCTGCACGTCTGGCAAGGCAAGAACGTGGGCGTAATGGTTCCCGCAAGCGGACTGGTAACCGCCCTGGATCCGGTACTGCAGGCGTGCGATGGAACCTGGATCGCCCATGGAAGCGGTGACGCCGACCATGAAACCGTCGACCAGAACGACCGGCTTCGCGTGCCCCCGGAAGATCCGAGGTATACATTGCGCCGGGTTTGGCTGAGCACCGCTGAAGAAGAGGGCTATTACTACGGATTCGCTAATGAAGGCTTATGGCCGCTGTGCCACATCGCGCACACTCGTCCGCTGTTCCGCGCTTCCGACTGGGAGCAATACCAGGCCGTGAACCGCAAGTTCGCAGATGCCATAGTGGAGGAGATGGCCGGTATTGAGCAGCCGGTGGTATTGGTACAGGACTATCATTTTGCGCTCCTGCCTCGCATGATCAAGGAGAGACGTCCGGACGCACGAGTGGCGATCTTCTGGCATATCCCGTGGCCGAATGCGGAAGCGTTTGGCATATGTCCCTGGCAGCGCGAACTGCTCGACGGTCTGCTGGGCGCCGACTTGATTGGATTTCATGTCCAGGCGCACTGCAACAATTTTCAACAGACGGTCGACCGCACGCTGGAGGCGCAGGTCGATTGGGAACACTTTACGGTTAAGCGCCAGGAACACGTCACCCTGGTTCGGCCCTTCCCCATCAGCGTGGACTTCGACGAGTTCAAGTCGTCGTCCGGAGAAGTTGCCGATAGTGAGTCGGACCGCGTTGCCTTGCTGAACGAGTTGGGCGTCGAGGCTATCTTCATGGGAGTAGGTGTGGACCGGGTGGATTACACCAAGGGGATTCTCGAGCGGTTCCTCGCGGTTGAGCGCCTCTTCGAGCGCTACCCGGCTTACTTGAGGCAGTTCGTCTTCGTGCAGATCGGTGCGCCTAGCCGGACCCACATCAAACGCTACCATGATCTGCTGGTGGAAGTTTCGACCGAAGCCGCGCGCATCAATCGGCGATTCCAGACGGCGAACTGGAAGCCCATTATCTTCCTCAATCACCAGCACAGTCATCGCGAGATTGGTCGGTATTATCGCGCTGCCGACCTCTGCCTGGTTACGGCACTCCACGATGGAATGAATCTGGTCGCGAAGGAATTCCTGGCCGCCCGTGACGATGAGGACGGAGTGCTGGTGCTGAGTTGCTTCACCGGCGCCGCGCGCGAACTGCGCGACGCGCTGCTGGTGAACCCCTACGATATTGACGAAACGGCCGACGCCATACGTTTCGCCTTGGTCATGGATCCGGAGGAGAAGAAAGAACGCATGCAGCGCATGCGAAAGCTGATTCGAGAGCAGAATATCTATCGCTGGGCCGGTGACTTGATTGGCGAGTTATGCGACGTCCGGGTGGTCGCATCCGGCAAACCGCCGGAAAGATTGACGATTGGCTCTTCGGCGGGTTGATGACAGGATTTCTGATGCAATTACAGGAGGAGGTTGTGCTGGATACCGTTTCTAAACTCGACCTGCAGGATTTCTTTCACGAGGTGGCCCGGGCCCGCCAGTCCGCTCTTGTGCTGGACTACGACGGAACCCTGGCCCGCTTCCGGCAGAATCGGAATGAAGCTTTTCCGTACCCGGGCGTGACCCCATTGCTGAAGGACATCATTGCCACGGGACGCACCCGGGTAGTTTTTATCACCGGGCGGCGCGCGCACGAACTGATCCCGCTGTTGGACATCTCTCCGCATCCGGAGATATGGGGGATTCATGGATTAGAACGGCTGCATGCGGACGGCTTCCACGAGTTGGTGCCCATCGAGCCGTACTCCCTCGATGCGCTCTCCACAGCCGGGGAGTGGATCGACAGTTTGAAACTTAATCACCTGGCCGAACATAAACCGGGAAGCATCGCTGTGCATTGGCGTGGCCTCGCAGAGGATGAGGCTCAAGAAGTCCGTGGCAAGGTTTTGTTGGGATGGTTGCCGATAGCCGATCGCGCGTGCTTGACGATTGAGCAGTTCGATGGCGGCGTCGAAATGCGCGTGGCCACCCGCAATAAGGGAGACGCGGTGCAGACCATTCTGACGGAAATGGATATAGACACCCCGATCGCTTACCTGGGTGATGACCAGTCCGACGAGGATGCCTTCCGCGTGCTCCGCGACCGCGGATTATGCGTGCTGGTGCGGCCTGAGTGGCGTGAAACCGCGGCCCACATGTGGCTTCGACCTCCCGTCCAGCTGCTGGCTTTTCTGTGTGATTGGCTGGCGGCATGCCAGCGAACCCTGGGGGCACGAGCTCGCGGACCCTGGACGATAGACGACGACACTGTCGCATGGAGTGAACGAGGAGAAGATAACGACGTCCAGACCGATGATCATTCGCGGCCCGCGGAAGATTCCGTGGCAGGGACGTAGATCTCGATCGACCAGAACTTAGATTGCCGCCAGTCCCAGCGCCGCCAGCGAACCGGAGTCGTACACGATTTTGGCCAACTGCTGGAGGGTCGCGAAGTGGGCATCCCACAGCGCGCGTCCTTGCGAGTTGCTGGGAAGGTCGGCGTCTTTCAAAACCAGAAGTGTGACCGCAACCTCGGCGCGGATGGGATTCAACGCGGGATCGAAAGCCTGCTCGACGATCTGCATTTCGGTGATGCGTACCGGAACGATCCTTCGGCTGCCCGACACCCAAACCGTGAGCGTATTGCCTGCGGGATAAAACAGCAGTTCCAGCGCCGAGATTGCGGGTAGAAGTCCACTTTGCTGGGTCAGGGGATCACCCGCCTGCAACTTGTCAGCGGCGTCGAGAGCCAACGTAAAAGTGACCTGCTCGCGTGGAGAGGGAGGAACACCAGGCGCAGGCGGCGGAGTTGCACCGACACCTTCCAGCCGGCGAACCAGTGTCTCGGGGTTGTACTGAAAGACAAGGATAGTCGGCTTTGGGTTCGTCGGGTTGAGCACGACGAGCCCCGCCTTCACGAGTTTTGGAGATCCGGGAAAAGATGACATGCCGCGGCCTTCCGATGTTCCTGGCTACGATGGAGGATTGTTGAACGACGGTTCGGTTGGCTCAACGACCGCCAAGTCCCGTTCCCATCCTTCGTTTTCCAGCTTGATATGCTGAATCGCCACTGCGGCGCCGTTGGCATCGAGATCCGGCAGCGCCTCATACTCCGAGACCCAGCAGCGGAAGACATTGTAGGCCATCACCTTCTGTCCAGCCTCGTTGTAGAGCTCGATCGTAATGTCCTTACGAAAATCCTTCAGCGATACCTCTGCGCCCAGGCCTGCGCCGTAATTCCAGGCCTTGTTGGCCCACTGTTCGAAAGCGACGTCGTGGGTAACGCCGCGTTCCAGCGTGATGGCTTCGTATTCGGTGCGGCCCGGCGACTTGCGGGAAGTGCTGGGATCTCCGCCTTCGCGGTGCTTGACGACCTCAGTATGGCGAATCAGCGGGCTCACCTTGGAGACGCCCGCCACGTACTTACCGTCCCACTTCACGCGGAATTTGAAATTCTTGTAGGGATCAAAGCGCTGCGGGTTGACTGTGAATTCTGCCATGCAATTACCTCGGGGAGATAGATTGCCACAAACGGCGGTGGAACTGGTAAACAATTGGTGAGGCTGGGTTGGAAAATTGAGCTGCTGTTAAAATTTCAAGGTTCAGAGCGATCTGGAGCGACGGCAGCGTACACTTCAAGTGGTTGGCTTCCGGAGATTCAGGTCGTGTTGACCTCGAATCCCACCTTGCAGTAACGTATCGAAAACTCTCATACGTCCCGCCAAATGGCACGTAGGGATGAATCTGAAGCAATCCTGACGATCGGCAGCAAACTCAAAGGGAGACAAAACAATGGGTCTGAAGATTGGTGACGTCGCACCTGATTTCATGGCTGACACAACCGAGGGCCGCATCCGCTTTCATGAGTGGATCGGCGACACGTGGGCGGTCCTGTTCTCGCATCCCAAGGACTTTACGCCGGTGTGTACGACGGAACTCGGTTACATGGCGAGTCTCAAACCGGAATTCGACAAGCGCAACACGAAGATCATTGGGCTGAGCGTCGATCCGGTGGACGACCACGCTCGCTGGGCGAACGACATCAAGGAGACCCAGGGATACGCGCCGAATTATCCCATGATCGGCGACTCCGATCTGAATGTTGCCAAGCTCTACGACATGCTTCCGGCCAGCACGGCGGGCGGTTCGCAGGGACGAACGGCCGCCGACAATATGACCGTGCGCAACGTCTTCATCGTGGGGCCCGATAAGAAGGTCAAACTGATCCTGGTCTATCCCATGACCACTGGGCGGAACTTCGACGAGGTTCTGCGCGTGCTCGATTCGCTGCAACTGACAGCGAAACACAAAGTGGCCACGCCGGTGAACTGGAAGCAAGGCGAAGACGTGATCATATCCGGTTCGGTGTCGGATGAAGAGGCCAAAAAGGTATATCCGGATGGCTGGAAGGCGCCGCGGCCCTATCTGCGGATTGTGCCGCAGCCCAAAGGGTAAAGCAGGCTGGGGCCTCTCCGCCCCAGCTCTTCTCCCAACCCACATCACCCATGCATGTGACGTAGCTCGCTGCATTTTGGACAGCGTTTGGCGACCCTTGCTATTCACCAGGAGCGCGATATGCGAGGCAACGAGAAAGTCATTGAACAACTGAATGTGGCACTCAGCAATGAGATGTCAGCGGCCGTACAGTACATGGTGCAGGCGGAGATGTGCGCGAGTTGGGGATATCAGCGGCTGTCCGCACTAACCAAAGGGCGTGCCATCGAGGAGATGAAACACGCGGAGCGGCTGATCGAGCGGGTGATTTTCCTCGACGGAATGCCCAACGTCACCGTGCCTCTGACTCCGAAGATCGGCGTCAACGTGCCGCAGCAACTGGAGATCGACCTCACCGACGAGACCAACGCGATACAGGAATACAACGAGGCCTCCAAGATCTGCCGCGAGGCGGGCGATGCTGGTTCGAAGGACCTTTTCGAGAGCCTGCTGCATGACGAAGAGCGCCATGCGGACTTTCTCGAAGCGCAACTGCACGCCATCAAAGAACTAGGGCTGGGCGCGTACCTGTCCCAGCAATTGTAGAGATGAGGGCCGCCACGCGGCTGGATGAGGTTTTCGTTACTGCCGGTCTCCCCTTGGTTCGGCCCCCGGGACCATGGGTGCAGCCGCCGTTACTTCACCCCAATCCGCGCTAAATCGGTGCTGATTGGCGACCCCGACTGCGCGGCTCGGTTTTCGCAGAACGACTCTGATTTTCACCACGCCATTTATTTTCCGTGGCTGAAGAGCGCCACGCCGCACGCCACAACTGCGCCCGCGATCTCGGATATCATTTCTCAATATGCAATCCGCAATCCGATGTCGCGGCCTGAAGAAGACCTACGACGGTAAGGTCGAGGCAGTCCGAGGGCTCGATCTTGCCATCGAGACCGGCGAGTGCTTCGGACTGCTGGGACCGAACGGGGCTGGCAAGACCACGACCATCGAGATACTGGAAGGACTGCTGGAACCGACCTCGGGCGAAGTCGAAATCCTCGGCATGACGTGGCATGGCCACGAGCGCGAGTTGCGCGAGCGCCTGGGCATCTCTCTGCAAGAGACGCGCCTTTCCGAAAAGCTGACGGTCCGCGAAACCCTCCACCTGTTCGCCAGTTTCTACCACCATCCGAGTTCGGTGGCGCACATTCTCGACGAGCTGTCGCTGAACGAGAAGGCCGACGCCATGGTAGGCAAGCTTTCGGGTGGACAGAAGCAGCGACTGGCGGTGGCGACGGCGCTGGTGGGGAACCCAAGCATTTTGTTTCTCGACGAACCCACGACCGGGCTGGACCCGCAGAGCCGGCGGCAATTGTGGGAGATCATCCGCCAGTTTCAAAGGCGCCAAGGCACTGTCCTGCTGACCACGCACTACATGGATGAGGCCGAGCGATTGTGCGACCGATTGGCAATTATCGACCAAGGAAAGATCATCGCCGAAGGCACTCCAGCCGAATTGATTGCAGGACTGAGCGGCCATCACGTGGTGGAGTTCGCGATCCACGGCGGTAACGGTGACGGTGATGATGCGTGGGGACGCTTGCCAGGGGTGCAGTCTGTCCGCAGCGACGACGGACTCTTCTGCCTGCAAGTGGACGAGCCCCACCACACGATTCCCGCGCTGCTGTCGGCGGTGCAGCATAAGGGCGCGCAACTGGCGCACCTCACTACGCGGCAAGCCAGCCTCGAAGATGTGTTTGTGAAACTCACTGGCCGCCACCTGAGGGAGGAGTGATGGCCCACCTCGACATTCAAACACCGCCAGAAGAAAAACTACAGTCTCCAGCCGTGGTGAACGGGCGCTGGGCGGGATACTGGGCCATTCTGGGCGCGCGCATGAAGGAGTTGTGGCGCGAGCCCGAGGTGATCTTCTGGGTGTTCGTGTTTCCGCTGCTGCTGGCGCTGGGACTGGGGATCGCATTCCGTAACAAGCCTGCCGACGTAACCGCAATTGCAGTGGTCAACAACTCGCACGCGCAGCAGGTGGTCGACCTGTTGCAGCGTTCTCCGGAGGGGAACGCGATTCATGCCGATGTTCTCGACGAGCGCGCGGCACTCGATCGATTCCGGCTGGGTCAGTACGCACTCGTAGTGACCTACGATGATAGCGGAGTTCATTACCGCTACGATCCAGCGCGTCCGGAGAGCGTGCTGGCACGTTCCCAAGTTGACGATGCGCTGCAGACCGCCGCGGGGAGAACGAGTCCGCTGAAGACAGAGGCAACGCAGACCAGCGAGCCAGGAGCGCGCTACATCGACTTCCTGATTCCGGGATTGCTGGGTATGAACTTGATGAACTCAGGCATGTGGGGCATCGGATTTGCAGTGGTGGACATGCGGCAGCGCAAGCTGCTGAAACGGTTTGTCGCGTCTCCCATGCGGCGCACGGATTTTCTGCTGGCGCTGGGCAGCAGCAGGCTGGTGCTGATGATCATCGAGGTGGCGCTGCTGCTGGGCTTCGGTGTACTGGTGTTTCACATGAAGGTCGAAGGTTCGCTGCTCGCCATTCTGCTGGTTGCCGCACTGGGAGCCGTGTCGTTTGGCGGCGTCGGGCTGCTCACCGCCAGCCGTGCGCAGAAAATCGAAAGCGTCAGCGGGCTGATCAACCTGGTGATGATGCCCATGTGGATCTTTTCCGGCGTGTTCTTTTCGTACGAGCGATTCCCGCAGGTCATTCAGCCGCTGATCAAGGCGCTTCCGCTGACCGCGCTGAACGACTCGTTGCGAGCCATCATCCTGCAGGGTGCGGGGTTGAGCTCGCAATGGGTGCCGTTGGCAATCATGGCCATCTGGGGTGGGCTTTCGTTCGCGATCGCGTTGAAATGGTTTCGCTGGAGCTGAAATGCCGTCAGTACTCCGGCTTGGCCACCATCGCCTCCTGTAGCGTCATTCGCTTGTTCTGCCGATACGCCAGGTTCGCCATGTGCGCGGCGATGGCCGATTTGTAGCCGATCTCGACCGGCGCGTTGGTCTTCTGATTGCGCGAACGAATGCACTCCATCCAGTTGCCCATGTGGTTCTGACCCTTCGACTGTCCGGTAATAGCAGAGCCGTTTGGGCGATTCGTCTTCTCCGGATAGTAGCTGATACCGGCCTGGTATTTGCCCGTAACCATGTCGGTCGCACCGGTGATGTGTTCGACCGTGCCGTCTGAACCGAGGAAGCGCTCGCCCAGTCCGAAGCGGCTGTTGCTGAAGGTGGACTGCCACAGCACTGTGAGATCGTTGGGGAATTCGAAGGTAACGGCGATGGTGTCGGGCACTTGGCGGCCATCTTTTTCGGAATAGACGCCACCCATCATTCCGGCTGCCTCTGGCACGGGAAGGTTCATAGCGGTCATGATCCAGGCAATCTGGTGCACCATGTTTTCGGTGACGTTGCCGCCGGAGAACTCCCAGAACAGCCGCCAGTTCATGTATTGGTTGGCATCGAACTCCGTCTTGGGGCGATTGACCAGGAAGAGGTCCCAGTTCACGTGCTGAGGATCGCAGTCGCCAGGGATGGCGCGATACCACTGGCCATGACCGTGCGGAGTGTTGCGGCTCATCCACGATTCGACCATGGTGACTTTGCCCAGCAAGCCACCCTGATACCAGCCGCGAGCGTCAGCCAATTCGCCGGAACTTTCGTGCTGCAGTCCGATCTGCACCACTTGCTTGGAACTCTGAGCGGCGTGCAAACATTCGACCGCTTCCGAAATGTCCCACGTCATGGTCTTCTCGCAGTACACATCTTTGCCCGCGGCCAGCGAGTCCAGAAAATACTTCGCGTGCAGGTGCAGCGGTGTCGCGATGATCACTGCGTCGATGTCCTTGCGATCGAGGAGGCGGCGCGGATCGTCATAGGTCTCGGCAGACGGTGCGATGGCCTTTGCCTGCGCGCGGCGAAGCGAATAAACGTCGGCAACCGCGACACACTCGACGTCGGGCTGGGCGATGGCATCTTTCAAGTCCTGCTGGCCGCGATCGCCAGCTCCGATCAGGCCGATGCGAATGCGATTGTTCGCGCCCAGCAAGCGGGAATACGGGAAGGCAGCAAGCGCCAAGGCTCCGGCTGCCATGCCCACAAACTCGCGGCGATTGATTGCGCCAGGCTGACAGTTCACTCCACATGGAGGTTTAATCATGACAGTGCTCCGGCTTTCTGCAGGTCGGCTTTCATGCCTGCCCAGCTTCGCCGCGATGACTCTTCCGGTGTTCCGGCCCCGCGCCAGTGGGTTTCGAGCGAGACGCCAAGCTTGTAGCCAGCCTGTTTGAGCGCTTGGAATTGTCCCACCCAGTTGATGATGCCTTTGCCCATGGGCATCCACTCATATCCTTCGCCTCCCGGCTTGGGAGCGACGTCTTTGCAGTGGCAGTGTCCGATCCGTTTTTTGGGCAGAAACTCAAAGCCGCTGGGATAGGGAACTTCGCCCCGAGCAGCGGCATTACCGGGGTCCCAATTCAACATGAAATTTGCAGACGAAATCGCAGCCAGTGTTTTCGCGGCCTCCGCACCTGTCGCGGTGTTACAGGACATTTCGTTTTCCAACAGGAAGATGATTCCATGCTTTCCAAGCTGGCCGGCAACGTCCTGTAACTTCGCGTTGATGGCTTTGCGATACGACGCCTGGTCGTCGAGTCGCCAGAAGTCAAAGCCGCGCACGCGATCGGTTTGGAATGCCTTGGCGACCTCAATGCATTTTTCCACGACCTCGGGCTGTTGCTCATAGGTGAAGTCAGCCTTGAACTGGTCGCGCTTGGGACTGTACTTCGAGGTGGGAGCGCCTGGCCAGTCCACTTTGAACAGCGGACTGCCGATGTCGGTCACGCGAAGTTGGTACTTCGTCACGATTCGTTGCGCCTCGGCGATTTCGGCGGACGTGAGGTTCATCAAATTCTTGTTCCAAAGGCCGCGCACTTCGATCCATTGCATTCCAAATTCGCGCGCGGCAATGAAGCAGGCGTGGTCGAAGTCCTGGGAAATCTCGTCGCTGATCACAGCGACGCGGAAGGGTGATTTCCACGGCGACGTGTCAGGTTTCCCATTCGCCGATGAGAACGCTAGCAGGTCGGGAGATAGGCCAGTCGTCGCCATTACGGCACCGGCGCCAGTCAGGAAATCGCGGCGGGTAAACTCATCCAACTCGGCCTCCGGCGATAAGGAGATGCGGCATTGCTTGGGATTGTCCCCCGTCCACGCGAGGTTGGGCAAGCGGGTGCTGATCGTGACGGCGGCTCCTCCGCACGGTAGGTCGAACCCGATATGTGTCAGGGAGGAAATTATTCGAAGGGTTG